>NZ_JBFTIC010000001.1:0-1408332 GCF_056394545.1 Allobosea sp. 10N428
CCGTCGCATCGTCGATGAATACGATCAGCGTGCAGCGCGGGCCACGATCCTCGAACCAGCGATGCTCGCTGCCGTCGATCTGAACCAGCTCGCCAAAATGGTCGCGACGAAGCCGTGGCTGATGAAACTGACGCCGCTGCTTGCGCGAAAGCCAGAGACCTTCCTCGCTCATCCACTTGCGCAGCGTCTCCCGGGAAACGCTCAAGCCGTGGCGTTCAAGAAGCATCTGGCTGGCAAAGGTCGGCCCAAAATCCCGATAGCTCTCGGTGACATAGGCCATGGCCATCTGGCGAACATGCGGTCCCAGCAAACGGTTGGAGGGTCGCCCGCGAGCGCGATGGCGCAGGCCCGCCGCACCGTGATCCGCAAACTGTCGCGCCAGACGATGCGCCTGGCGCCGCGTCACGTCCATGAGGTCGGCTGCCGCGGTCATCGTCAATCGGCCCGCAAAGACCGATGCCAGCACCTCAGCGCGGCGAAGCTCCCGTTCGCTCATCTCCACCCAGCCCATGCCAGACTCCAACGCACGTCACGGCGGAGGAGTGTGACATTCCTAGTTTGCCACGGTGAGACATTCTAACTTTGCGCCTACAAGAGTGATTCGCATAAGACATATTATGGAACTAACAAGCGGTTTGGACTGTGTTGCATTCCGGGGCCAATCGGCCTGACAGTCTCAGCAGAAATGGCGAAGGCATCGGGATTGCCGATATGCCGGCTGCGACCCTGAGATCGGCGATCATTCCACCAAGCCTTAGAGGCGCCGTCGGCGTGCGACACTGCGGTGCCCCGAGATTCCGGGCGTTGATTTGGCTCCATGCTCCCATTTGTCAGCAATCGACCGACTGTACGAAGCTGCGCATCGTCGCCATGGAACGGATTGCCTCGACCGGTTCCTTGCCGACGCCGATTGAGACGCGATCGAGGACGTCTTGGCAGGCCTTTTGGTCCGTCTCAGAAATGAAGCAGCGCTTGCGGCGGAAGATCGATCAGCAGCTTGGGTTTCTGTGCCAACCTTCGTTCGAGACATCCAGCGATTTAATAGCGGCTCCGCTGGGGCTCGAACAACGGATGTCGAGAACAGACTGTTCAGGCTGGATCGGCTGTACGGCCAACTGGCGCCGAACTGGTTCGGCCTCCCCGCCCGTTCGCGCTTTGCCACCAGCCATAATCGAAGGCCTCTATGCCATCTTCGACCCTGTCTCGACGCGCAATCCCTTTGAGACCGAGCGGCTTCGCTGTCGCAATCTGCTCGTATCTTGCAGATGCTCCGCTTAGGCCTTCGGCGTGGTGACACCGCCCTCCTCCTTGCCAATTCGATGAAAGATGATGTCGACTCGGAAACGGGCACCATCCTGACGCACCACTGACCGTTGCCACGGCCCGCGGTTCCGTTTCCGGTCGCACTGTCGACGCCACCAGTGCCACCTGTTCCGGCAGCTCCTGTGCCGCCGGCGCCGCCGCCTGCCAAAGTCGGACTGGCGGCGAGCGAGGTTAGCAGTGCAACTCCGGAGAGAAGGGCTGTGGCCGCATCGGCCAGTTCGAACGACAATTTCATTCCTCTTGCCAGTCAGGCAAAAATGCAGTGCAGGCGTAGGCATCGACGTATCCTCAATTCCCCGTGCTTACCGGTGCGGCGGCCTCGCAGCTTGAGAAGAGAGCTCTTCGCCCACACCGGCCCTAGCCGATAGAGGAGCCGCAGCCAGTCTCTCCAAGATCGGCACTGCAATCTGTCGTGCCAATTTCGCCTGAAGACGATGCCAACGGCGCTCTCCACCCGGATCTTTGCGCCTGCGCCGAGATGTTCCCGGGTAAGTATTCGCATCGGGACATCCCTGGCGGTATCGGTCACAACTTCCCTCAAGCGGCGCCACAGGCCTTCGCGGACGCCGTCCGTCGAAGCCGACAACTGCGTTCGATGCGGCGCGCTCTCCGGTTCACTGTTCCAGGACGAGCCGATTGACAGGGAGAAATCCATGCCCTTCACGCTCAAGATCAACGGCAAGACTCATCGCGTCGATGTTGATGACGACACGCCGCTTCTATGGGTCTTGCGGGACGTTCTCGGCATGACTGGAACGAAGTTCGGTTGCGGAGCCGCATTATGCGGCGCCTGCACCGTTCATATTGACGGCGTCGCCACGCGCTCCTGCATCACCCCGATCGACAGCATCGGTCAGTCGCAGGTGACGACGATCGAGGCCATCGGCATGACACCGGTCGGCGCGAAGATCCAGAAGGCCTGGCTCGACCGAGAAGTTGTGCAATGTGGCTACTGCCAATCCGGACAGATCATGTCGGCCACAGCGCTGCTGACGCAGAACCCTCACCCGAGCGATGCCGACATCGATGACGCCATGAGCGGCAATATCTGCCGTTGCGGCACATATCCGCGCATCCGCGAGGCGATCAAGCTCGCAGCCGGCATTGGCGGCTAGGGGGGCGATGATGATGATCCGCGATCGCAACCCAACCACCACATGCGACCGCGCCCCGTCGCGGCGAGGCTTCCTCGCGGCAAGTGCCGCGGTTGGAGGCGGCTTGATCTTGGGTCTCAACCTCCCAACTGGCCGCAGCGAGGCCGCCAGCCCTACTTCGTTCACACCCAACGCCTTCGTGCGGATCGGCAATGACGGGCGCGTTGTCCTGACCATGCCCTATGTCGAGATGGGCCAGGGTACCTACACCGCGATCCCGATGCTGATTGCCGAAGAACTTGAGGTGAGCCTCAAGGACGTCAGCCTCGAGCACGCGCCCCCGAATGAAAAGCTCTACGCCAACCCTCTGCTCGGCGTGCAGGCGACCGGTAATTCCAACGCTGTGCGAGGCGCATGGAAGCCGTTACGCGAGGCAGGAGCTGCAGCCCGGCTGATGCTGGTTGCAGCGGCGGCGAAGCGTTGGGGCGTCGAGGCGACGTCATGCCGAGCCGAGAATAGCGAAGTGATCCATCAGCCCAGCCAGCGCCGCCTCAAATACGGCGAATTGGCTGCGGAAGCCGCGAAACTCCCAATTCCCACCAGCGTCGCTCTCAAATCACCGGATGCGTTCAAGCTGATCGGCACGCGCGCCAATCGGCTTGATACGCCGGCGAAGGTCAATGGCACGGCCCTCTACGGCATCGATGCGCGCCCGTCGGGGGTCAAGTTCGCGACCCTCGCACAATCGCCGGTGTTCGGAGGTCGCCTGAAGCGCGTCGATGATACCGCAGCCAAGGCCGTCAAGGGCGTCCGTCAGATCGTCCGGCTCGACGACGCGGTGGCGGTTGTCGCAGACCATATGGGCGCCGCGAAAAAGGGCTTGGCCGCCCTCAAGATCGAATGGGACGACGGTCCGAACGCGTCGCTCACCACGGAAGCGATCGCGAAGGACCTCGAAGAGGCGGTCCGCGCCCCCGGCACGGTGGCGCAAAACATCGGTGATGCCGATAGCGCCATGGCGCAGGCCGCCACGAGGATCGACGCGATCTATCAACTTCCGTTCCTGGCTCACGCCACGATGGAGCCGATGAACTGCACGGTCTATCTGCGCAAGGATACATGCGAGATCTGGCTCGGCACCCAGGCAGTGGCGCGGGTTCAGGCGATGGCTGCGAAGGCTGCGGGTCTGCCTTTGGATCGGGTGATTGTCCATAATCACCTGATCGGCGGTGGCTTCGGACGACGGCTGGAGGCCGATGGAGCGGTTCGCGCCGTCGAGATCGCCAAACAGGTCAACGGCCCGGTCAAGGTCGTGTGGACGCGCGAGGAAGACATCCAGCACGACATGTATCGACCGTACTGGCTCGACAGGATTTCCGCTGGCCTTGATGACAAAGGTCGGCCGGTCGCCTGGATCAACCGGTTCGCGGGCCCCTCCGTCATCGCCCGCTGGCTGCCGCCGGCTTTCCAGAACGGGCTCGATCCCGATTCGACGGAGGCCGCAATCGACCTGCCTTACGACCTGCCGAATTTCCATGTCGAGTTCGTCCGGCGGGAACCGCCGGGCATTCCAACGGCCTTCTGGCGCAGCGTCGGCCCCTCGCACAATGTCTTCGTCACCGAGAGCTTTGTTGACGAGATGGCCGTGGCAGCCAAACAGGACGCAGTCGCGTTCCGTCGCTCGCTCCTCGGCAAGTCGCCGCGGGCAATGGCTGTCCTTGACCTAGCCGCAGAGAAGGCGGGCTGGGGCCAAGCCCTGCCCCAGCGCACTGGTCGAGGCATCGCGTTGCAGCACGCCTTCGGCAGCTACCTGGCGACCGTAGCTGAGGTTCAGGTCGCTTCGGATGGCGCCGTGCGCGTTCGCCGGGTCGTCTGCGCGATCGACTGCGGAATCGTCGTCAACCCGGACACGGTCGAGGCACAGCTCCAGGGCGGAGCGATTTTCGGCGCGACGGCGGCGCTCTACGGAGAAATCACACTGAAGCAGGGCCGCGTCGAACAAGCCAACTTCGACACCTATCAGATCATGCGGATCAACGAAGCGCCGGTCGTCGAAGTCCATATCGTCAAGAACGCCGAACTGCCGGGTGGCATCGGCGAAAATGGCACGTCCGCAATCGTTCCCGCCATCGCCAACGCTATATTTGCCGCCACGGGCAAGCGGCTCCGCAAGATGCCGGCAGATAGCAACTTGCTGAAGGAGGCGGGCTAGGCGACCGAACAAGAAGGCCGGCGGAGACTGTTCCTTGGTCCGCCGCGCTGCCGACAGGCAGGGCTGCCGCGCGCACCCTAAATCCTCACGCAGGTCATCGACATCAGGGAGGATCAATCATGAAGCTCCAGAGTCAGCTGACGCTTGCTGCGGGCTCGGCCGCGATGATCATTCTCGGAGGCGTCGCCCTATCCGCACAGGATAAGTATTCTTTGCAGTCGCCGAGCGGAATCGCCTTCTCCGACTTCAGGGGTTACGAGGATTGGTCGGTCGTTTCCTCGGCTCGCACCGACGAGGTGCTGAAGGTCATCGTCGCCAACCCGATCATGATCGACGCCTACAAGGCAGGGATTCCAGGCAATGGACAGCCGTTCCCTGATGGCTCCAAGATCGTGAAACTCCAATGGAAGCCGAAGAGGAGCACAGAGGCGCCGTTCATCGTCGATGTGCCCGATACCTTTTCTCAGGCTTTCGTCATCGAGAAGGACAGCAAGCGCTTTCCGGACAGCGGCGGCTGGGGGTACGCCTTGTTCAACTACGAGGCCGCATCGGACACTTTCACAGCCGATTCCAGTCCCTCAGACTGCGGCCACGTTTGTCATGTGAAGGTGAAGGCCAAGGACTACATCTTCCATCCTTACCAGAAGAGATGACGTTAGGTCCTGGAGCGATCGGCAGCGCAACAGGCGATGCTCGTGCCGGTCAGAGCTTGGACAGTTGACGGATGCGCTCTGTCAGTCGGGAGGCCCTTGCTTCCGTCATTTGTTCGCACCTGCCTCAACCTGAGCGCTTTTCCGGCTCTTCATTCAAAACGAGGCTGGCACATGTGCCGAGCGTCGCCAAATGATCAGAGGGGGCATTCACGCCGATCGTTGAGCATCTAAAAGGGGCGAACCGGGCTCCCAACGACGTTGTCGCCGGCGACGCATTGGCGTCCTCGACGCCGACGACGTGCATTCGGTGTGGCTGTACGGCTTGGCGGCTCGCGTGCTCAAAATGGCGCCGCCCTCGACAAGGCGATGTCACACGAGCGTGATGGCATCGTATCCCAGCGCGTTGTTGATGTCGTCGATCGACGTGAACGTGCCGCCGCCCGAAACACCGTCGATCTGGATGGTGCCGAAGCCGAAATCGAGAACGACGCTGGGGCCGGAATCGTCCACCGTCACCTCGACAGTCGTCGGATCGGCAACATCGACCTCGATGACGTCCTCGTCCCCCGCATTGAGGTCGGTGACTTCGTCATCGCCAAACGGAGTGTCGGCACCGTCACCGAAATGGAAGGTGTCGGTGCCTGCGCCGCCCGTCAGCAGATCATCGCCAGCGTCGCCGTATAGGTTATCGGCGCCGTTTCCGCCGTCGAGCTCGTCGTTGCCCTCGCCGCCATGGAGTTCGTCGCTGCCGGCGTCACCTTTGATCTCGTCGTCTCCGGCGTCGCCCCAGAGGGTGTCGTTTCCGGCCCCGCCAGTCAGGGCGTCGTTGCCGTCACCGCCATGGCCCGTGTCGTTGCCGTCCCCGCCACTCAACTCATCGTCGCCGGCGTCGCCATTCAACGTATCCGCATCCGCTCCGCCGCTCAGCGTGTCATCACCGTCGCCTCCATTGAGCGTATCCAGACCGGCTCCACCCTCCAGGGTGTCGTCACCGGCGCCACCGCCCATGGTGTCGTCGCCGTCACCGCCGTCCATGACGTCGTCGCCGGCGTTGCCCTCCATGATATCGTTGCCCGCATCGCCGCTCATCGTATCGTTGCCGGCATTGCCATTCATGGTGTCGTTGCCGTCGCCGCCATTCAGCGTATCGTTCCCGATACCGCCGTTCATGACGTCGTCACCGGCATCGCCGTTCAAGGTGTCGTTGCCGGCGCCGCCGTCCATCGTGTCGACGCCGGCCCCGCCGTTCAGCGTGTCGGCACCTGCCGCCCCGTTGAGGATATCGTCGCCATCGCCGCCATCGACGGTATCGTTGCCGGCGCCGCCATTGAGGGTATCGTTCCCGGCATCCCCGGACAGGGTATCGTCCCCGGCGTTGCCGTTGATGACGTCGTCGCCATCGCCGCCGCCGATCGTGTCGTTTCCGGCATCGCCGGACAGGGTGTCGTTGCCCTCGCCGCCGAGAATATTGTCGTCGCCGGCGCCGCCGCTGACGGTGTCGTCCCCGGCATCGCCGGCCAGGATGTCGTTGCCGGCATTGCCGTTGACGACGTCGTCACCGTCCCCACCGCTGATCGTGTCGTTGCCGGCATCGCCATCGAGCGTATCGGTGCCGACGCCGCCGAGAATATCGTCGTCGCCAGCTCCGCCGCTGACGAAATCGTTGCCGCCGTCCGCGTCGATCGAGTCATTGCCGGCGAAGCCGTGGATAATGTCGTCACCGCTCGTATCCGGAGGGGGGATGATGTCGTCGCCGGGTGTACCATTGATAATCGCCATGGCAGTTCTCCCTGCTGCAGAGCCCCTCGCATAGGCATGCGCCCGCCCATGCGCGGTCTTGCGCAGGGTATCGATCGTCACGGATCGAGAAATTTGCGAAGGTGGCGAAAGCTAGGAAGATGCAGGGGGGCGGCGCAATCCCCATTTGGAGACAAAATCCGTCGAGGCCGACGCTATTCCTATCTCACTTCCCAAGTCTAACTGGCTTAATCTATGGGAATTCGAGCGCTCAACGCTGCGATTTATACGGCAATCAATTGAAATATTCGACGAATGGATTCCGCCTAGCTATCGAGGCAAGCGCACCGACGCCGCCGGTAAGTCCGGCATCGCCGGATCGCTGACACTTGCAGGTGGTCATCGCCTCAAACCGTTTCTGTCACCAAATGGGGATTATGCCGGAGGATAAGCTTCCCTAGCGTCGCCTCTCCGCTTTCGGGCCGCCCTTCCATGGCTGCAAAGCGGCACCGGCCAAGTCCGGTGGTTGCGCAAATCCACGAAGGGGCGTGCTGGATCAAGGGAGGCGAGATCATGGCTGCGGTGGCGTGGGCGCTAGAGAATTTCCCGATAGCAACATGGCTGGGCAACAGGGGCTCCCCTCCCCGGATCGGAACTTCGCAGCTTCGGACGCGTCCGCCATACGGCGCGATCTGAAGCCAGCCTCCCATCACGCTCCAATGCGCCGGAGCATGATCTCGTCCGATCGGCTTTTCGGGGCGGCTTCATCCTCCCGCAACATCGCGCAAGCGCTTCTTTCAGTCCGAGGACACATGTCCGACGCGTCTGCAAGCCGCAGGAACCCTGGGTTCCGCACCAGGGTCACCGCCGACGCCGCCCTATTGAGGGGCAGCAGGCTTCTCATGGCGATCCCGGGATGGCGGGCGTTGCTCTGGGTCGTCGTCTTCAGCGTCGCGATCAATCTGCTCCTGCTGATCCTGCCCTTCTATTCGATCCAGGTCTTCGACCGAGTGATCACGAGCGGCAATATCGACACGCTCGTCGGGCTGACTGGCCTCGCCGTGGTGGCGCTCGGCTTCAGCGCCTGCTTCGACATCCTGCGCAATCGCCTGCTCGGGCGCTTCGCCGTCAGCTTCGAGCGATTGCTCGCGCCGCTCGTGCTCAAGGCGGCGATCACGGACTCGACGAAGCGGAACGAGGCCGGCACTCACGACATGGTCCGGGTGCGCGAACTCCGGAACATCCTGTCGAGCGGGACCGCCTCGACCTTGATCGACGCGCCTTTCCTGCCGGCCTTCGTAGTCGTGCTTTACCTGATTCACCCGTGGTACGGCACGATTGCGTTGATGGGCTCCCTGCTCCTGCTCCTGCTGGCGTTCGTGAGCGGGCGCGTGGCGCGTGCCGAGCTGGCGGAGGCGTCCGGGACGGCCCTGCGCGCGCAACGCGCCCTGGACGGCATCGTCGGCCATGCCAGCCTCGTCCGGGCGATGGGGTGGACGCATGGAGCGATCCGCGAATTCCTCCGGCTCAACGACGCGGCGCTGGCGCCCGTGGTCAAGGCGAATGAGCGGGTGGCCCTGATCGCCTCGCTCGCGCGCGCGGTCCGGATCATGCTCCAGGTCGCGGCGATCGGGACCGGCGCCTGGCTGGTGCTGCAGAACGAAGTGCTCAGCGGCAGCATGATGGCCAGCTCGATCCTCATCAGCCGCACTTTGGCGCCGATGGAGCAGCTCGTCGCCGGGCTGCGCACGCTGACCTCGGCGCGCGATGCCTGGGTTCACGTGCGCGGCGCCGCCGCCTCCGCCCTGATCTGCCAGGGCCGGACCCTCCTCCCGCCTCCCCTCGGCGCGCTCGACATCAACGCTGTCGCGTTTCGCAATCCGAATGCGAGGCGGTCGGCCCTGGCGGGCATCAGCTTCCGTTGTCCACCGGCCAGCGTCATCGTCGTCATCGGCCCGACAGGTGCGGGCAAATCGACACTGCTGCGGATGATCGCGGCGCTCGAAAAGCCGACGACGGGCACGATTCGGCTGGACGGCGCCTCGCTCGAGCACTGGGACCCGGATCAACTCGGCCGCTATGTCGGCTACCTGCCCCAGGATGTCGAATTATTGGGTGGCACCGTCGCCGAGGCGATCGCCGGCTTCGATGAAACGGCGACCGATGCCGACGTGATCGGGGCCGCCAGGCAAGCCAACGCGCATCAGATGATCCTGGCGCTACCGAACGGCTACGAGACCGATATCGGCCGGGATGGCAGCAAGCTCTCCGGCGGGCAGCGCCAGCGCATCGGGCTTGCCCGCGCGCTCTTCGGCAAGCGCAGGCTGATCCTGCTCGATGAGCCCAACTCCAATCTCGACCCGGAGGGCGAGGAGGCGCTGTGCGCAGCGATCCGGGAGGCGAAGGCGCGGGGAACCACGCTGGTCATCGTCACGCATCGCCCGCGCCTCTTCACTGTGGCGGACCTCATTCTCTTCCTGCGGGACGGCGTCCAGGTGGCGTTTGGTCCTCCCTGCGAAGTGCTCCCGCAGACCATGGCAGGCGCGACGCCGATGCGTCATTCACGCCCTGCCCCGAATGAGAAGGCCAGGTCCGACATCATCGACAGGAGGCGCTGATGCCTGCCGTCGCCACCCCCTCCCCGTCGCGCGGGCTCAGCGTCGTGCAGGACGGCCGGGCCGCCACACTCATCCGCGCCGTCGGCCCCGACCTGGCCCAGCTAGCGGATCTTCCACGGTCGGAGACCACCTCCCTCGTGCGCTGGGGCGCCCTGCTCCTGATCCTTCTCTTCGGCATCTTCGGCACCTGGGCTGCAGCCGTGCCGCTCGCGAGCGCGGTCATCGCACCTGGCGTAGTGAAGGTTTTGTCGCAGCACCGCGCGGTGCAGCATCTCGAAGGCGGGATCGTCAAAGCCATTCTCGTCCGCGAAGGCGAGCAGGCCGAACGCGGCCAGCTCCTCGCTCGGCTCGACACGACGCAGATCGAGGCCAATATCGGGGTTCTCGAAACCAAGCTATTCGCCGATCTTGCGATGGAGGCGCGTCTTGAGGCGGAACAGGCAGGCGCAGCCGAGGTTTCGTTCCCCGACGAACTGCAAACCAATACGACGAACAGGGAGGCGCGGTCGGCAATGGCGACGCAGCTTTCCGAATTCGCGGCAAGGGCCACCTCGCTCCAAGGGGAGCGCAAGCTCATCGATCAGCAGATATTGCAGCTCGAGGAAGCGATCCGAGGGCTTCAAAGCGGCTCTGGCGGCCTCGTGCGGCAGCTCGCCTACCTCCAGGAGGAAATCAAGGATACAGACTTTCTGCTGGCTAAGGGACTGGCCCGGCGACCGAAGGTTCTTGCGCTCAAACGAGCCGAAGCCGATGTCGAAGCCCAGATTGCGACAAATGCATCGTCGGTAGCCCAATCGAGAGGCAAGATCGCCGAGCTGGAGGACAGGCGTCGACAAACCGTCTACGCCTGGCTCGAGGACATCGCCAAGCAGAGCCACGCCGCGCGCGAACGGATCGCCGATGCGCGGCACCGGATAGCGGCGGCACGCGACATGCTGGTTCGGAGCGAGATCCGCGCACCGGAAGCAGGTCTCGTCGTCGGCCTCAACACGCGGAGCCTGAACGCGGTCCTCAATCCGCGTGAAACCCTGCTCGACATCGTTCCGATGCAGGATCGCTTGATCGTCGAGGGCGAGGTAAAGCCGAGCGATCGCAACGAGGTAAGGGTCGGGCAGCCCGCGCGCGTGCGGGTTCTCGCGCTCAACTCGAGACGCACGCCCCTGTTCGCCGGGGCCGTCACGATGGTCACGGCCGATGCACTCATCGACCCGAGATCTGGCAGGTCGTTCTACAAGGCCGAGGTTGACCTACAGCAAGCGCCGGAGCTCACTCCCTATTTCGCCTCGCTTCAGCCGGGCATGCCCGTCGAGATCTTCATTGAGACCGGGCGCAGGACTTTCGCGGAATACCTGCTGCAGCCGTTGATGCTACGCGTGCAGCGCGCCTTCAAGGAGAGTTGAACAACACGGCGGGGGATCAATGCGACGGAGGAGGCCTCGATGTTGCGGGACGATTCCATCATGCCGACGCCGCCTGGCAGAGCCGCGACGCTTCTCGCCCTGGAAGCTTTCGGACGGGCGATGCTCGGGCTGCTCGAATGCAAGCGATGCTTTGTCCTGACACTAGCCCCGCCGAACGGCTTCGCGGCAGCCGCCGTTCGTGTCGGCTTTGACAGTGACGTGCAGCCCTCGGCGGATGCGATCACGCATCTGGTGCATCGGCCGGACTGGCAGAGCGCCGGGCTGTTCGCGGTCGAAGCGACCGATACGCTCATAGCGGAATTGCTCGGGCGGGAGGCGGGCGAGGCCGGATACGCGCTTGCAGGGCGCCTGCCTGCGAGCGATGGAAATGATCTGGTTTTCCTGGCAGGCTGGCGGCCGCATTCCCTCTCGGCCGCGGAGATGGTCTGCATCTCGCGCGCCGCGAGCGTGATCTGGGCGACGACCCAGGGCTTCACGCAACGTCGACACGAAAACCTGAGTCTGGACACCCTGCTGCAGGAGCTGGCCTTTCCGGCCTTCGCCGTCGACCACCAGCTACGCCTCCTCGAAACCAACGATGCCGGCCGGCAGATGCTTCAGGCGAAGAACCCGGTTCGCCTCGACCATGGCGCCCTCGCCGGCCCCAACTCCCTCGTCAACAATCTCCTGCGCCACGCGCTGCGCGACACGATGGCATCCCGCTCAGGGCGAGGCTGGACGAACACGATCATTCCCCTGTCGACAGACCATCGCGCCTTTGCCTTCGCATGGATCGGCGCGGCGCCGACCGAGCGGCACATGGACCGGCTGCTCGTCGTCATCCCGCAGATCGATCCGGCGGCGGGGGCCAAGCGGATTGCGACGGCCTTCGGCCTGCCCTGGGCCGAGGAAAGAATCGTGATGCGCATCCTGGGTGGGGAGCCGCCATGCAAGATCGGCCAGACGCTCGATCTCACGGAAGCGACGGTCAGGACCTATATCAAACGCATCATGCTCAAGCTCGGCATCAATCGGCAGATCGAGTTTTTCCTGCTCTATATTTTGACGTTGTCACCCTTCGTCGAGGGATGTCGCGATCAGCTCTTTCCCGACGAGATACATCCTCCCAATTCATGCAGCGGGCCGCACCTGTTTCGGCATGAGGAGGCTTGATGTGACGGGCGGCGGCCCTTGTCTTCGCGTGGCCGCCGGGGCCGTCGCCGTCCTCGTTGTCCCGGTGGCCCTTGCCGGGGAGGCGCCGATCTTTGCCCTGCCGGTCGCCTGCGAGCCCGGCCGCAACTGCTTCATCCAAAACTATGTCGACGCCGACCCCACATCCTCGGCGCGGGATTTTCAGTGCGGCACCCTCTCCTATGACGGCCATAACGGGACGGATTTCCGCCTGCCGACCAAGGCTGCCCAGCGAGCAGGGGTCGAGGTCCTGGCTGCCGCCGCCGGCCGCGTCGTCCGGCGACGCGACGGCATGGCCGATATGTCCGTTCGCGACAGCGGCGCGGCGGCCGTGAAGGGCACCGAATGCGGCAATGCCGTCGTGATCGAGCATTCGGCCGGCTGGCAGACCCAATACTGCCACATGGCTCACGGCAGCCTGCGCGTCGAGGTCGGCGACCGGGTCGAAGCGCGTCAGGCGATCGGGCAGATCGGCCTGTCCGGCCTGACCGAATATCCGCATCTTCATTTCATCGTCCGTTATCGCGGCAAGATCGCTGACCCCTTCGCCTACGAGGCGCCGCCTCATTCATGTGGCGGCGGTCGCATGCTTTGGGAGCCCGCATCGGCGCCCCTGCTCGCCTACAGGCCGCGCTGGGTCTTGAATGTAGGCTTTGCCGCCGCCTCGTTGACGATGGCGACACTGGAGGCGGGTGACGCCGAACCGCCCCCGGGCATCGAAGCCCCCGCGCTCGTCGCCTATGTCCGCGGCATCGGCCTCAAGATCGGCGACGTGCAATCGATCGTCGTGAGCAATCCGTCCGGCCAAGTGATCGCCAGGCATGAAGCCTCGCCGCTCGAGCGAAATCAGGCGCAGACGCTGATCTTCACGGGGCTGAGGAAACCACCGGCCGGGTGGGCAAGCGGCACCTATCGCGCGAGATACACGGTGCTCAACGACAAGAACGAGGTTCTCGAACGAAGCTTCGATATCGAGCTTCAACAGAGCCGGCCGCACCCCTAAGCCGACCTTGTCGGCTTTCGGATTTGCCGCGTCCCTCCACGATGGGTTCAGCCGGCGTCGCGGCGCCGATAGGCGAAATAGCGCTCCTCGGGTATCTCGGCCGGAAGCGGCACGGCCTCGAAGGCGGGATCGTCGAGCGGCCAGCCGCTGACGATCAGCCCGCCGGGCTGCACCAATGCCGCCACTTGTCCTGGCAGCCATGCGAAGGCCACCCGGTCGCGCATGGGCACGCCCGTCGTGACATCGACATGGATCAGAATCGCCGCGGCGCCATGCCGGGCCGCGAAGGCCGGCAATGTCTGCTCCATCTCCCCGATGATGAGGAGGTGCTGCGGGGGCATCGATCGGGGATTCGGGCTGGGCGAGCGCTCGAAGACATGGATGTCGCGGCCGGGCAATCTCTCGCGCAGATGGTCGTATGTCCGGCCATTGCCGAGGCCGAGCTCAAGGATCAGGCCGTCCTTGTCCGCGGCGAAATCGGCTGCCCAGTTCAGCACGCTGCGCTGGGCCTTCAGACGGCGGATGAAACTGTCGAGCCGGCTCATGATCTTCGCCTGCCAATCTCTGCTTGATGCCGCAAATCGAGATTGCGGAACCGGTACGCATCTCGGCCACGCGCTTGCCAAACGGATGGGCCCGATGGCCTAATCCCCAAGACGGTCCGCATTGTCGGACACGCAGCGAAGGCCGGCAAGAGCCTCGCCCTGGGAGAGAGCCGATGATCACGAAGCGATACTTCATCGCGGCGACCGCCGCCGCATCCGTTCTGGCCTTGCATGCTCCGGCGTGGGCGGAAGCCTGGCCGGCGCGGCCGATCACCTTCATCGTGCCCTTCCCTGCCGGCGGCGGTACGGACGCGTTTGCGCGGCCGCTCGCCGCGCAGCTCGATCAGCAATTGGGCCAGCGCATCATCATCGAAAACCGCGGCGGTGCCGGCGGGACAGTCGGGGCCTCCGCAGCATCAAAGGCAAAGCCGGACGGGTATAGCTTCTTCGTCGGAGCCGCCCACCACGCCATCGCGCCCGCGCTATATCCAAAGCTCGACTACAGCATCGAGACCGATTTCATCCCGATCGCCGTCGTTGCCCAGCCGCCGCAGGTCATCGTCGTCCATCCCGGCAAGGTCCAGGCGAAGACCGTGGCCGAGCTGGTCGATTTCGCCAAGAAGAACCCGGAAAAGCTCAATTACGCCTCGGCCGGAAACGGCACGACGCATCATCTCGCCGGCGAACTGTTCCAGCTCTCGACAGGGACAAAGCTGACCCATGTGCCCTATCGCGGCGCCGGCCCAGCTTTGCAGGATACTGTCGCCGGGCAGGTCGATATCCTGTTCGACGGGCTCGGTTCCTCGGCAGCCCAGATCCAGAGCGGCGCCTTGCGGGCTCTGGCCGTTGCCTCGCCGACGCGCTCGGAGGCTGTGCCCGATGTTCCGACGGCCAAGGAGGCGGGCCTCGACGGCTACGAGGTCTCGACCTGGTATGCGCTCTGGGCTCCCAAAGGAACGCCGCCCGAGATCGTCGCACGAATGCGGACGGAGGTCGAGAAAGCGCTGAAGTCCCCGGCCATCGATGCGGCCTGGAAGAAGAACGGCTCCCCGATCCCGAGCCTGAGCGGCGACGCCTTCGGGCGCTTCGTTACGGCGGAGGTCGAGCGCTGGGGCAAGGTGGTCAAGGACGCTCAGGTCAAGCTGGAGTGAGGCCGACTCAGTGAAGCCTGACGTTCAGGACGCGCTATCGGCATCGCCATCGATGACGCTGTGGGCCGTCGCGTAGCCGAAGCCGAGCCGCGCCAGGGCGGCGAGATCCTTCTGACGGCAGGCGGCCCGCTCGTCCGGCCTGCGCCAGGGGCCAAGCCGGCGGCGCTTCGCGGCAATGCGGGCGGCGGCGATCTCGTCGCCCGCATCGGTGTTCGCGAATTCGCCCGCAAGATCGCGCGCTATCCCCTTGGCGGCCAGCTTGACCATAACGCTGCGGCTAGACTGCCCCTTGCGCCGCAGCGTCGCCGCCCGCGCCTCGGCGAAGCGGCGATCGTCGATCAATCCGCTGGACAGGCAGCGGGCGATCACATCGTCCAGTGCGGCGGCGTGATGCGCGGGATCGTCGCCGTGATGCCGACAGCTCACGGCGATCTTGCGCGCCAGCACGCGGCGCAGCTGCGCGGCGGGGGCCGAATAGCGTTCGAGATAGTGCATCGCCGCACGCTGGAGATAGTCGGCGGTGATGCGCCGCGGGGCGCGGGCAGGGCGAGCCCCCTGCCCCGGCTGGCGTTTGCTGTCGGACATGCTAGTCGGCCGCAGGCTTCGATCGGCCCGCCTTGACGCCGGAGCGGCGATCCTTCGAGGCGAGCCGGCGCTCCTTCGACGCCTTGGTCGGCTTCGTCGCGCGTCGAACGGTCGGGCGGACCGCGGCGGCGCGGATCATCTCCACCAGCCGCTCGACGGCCTCTTCGCGATTGCGCTTCTGGCTGCGATGCGTCTGGGCGACGATGACGATGACGCCATCCTGCGTCAGCTTGCTGCCGGCGAGCTTCATCAGGCGGATGGCGACCTCGTTCGGCAGCGACGGCGAACGGCGCACGTCGAAGCGGATCTGCACGGCGCTCGAGACCTTGTTGACGTGCTGGCCGCCGGGACCCGAGGCGCGCACGAAGCTCTCCTCGATCTCGCTCTCGTCGATGGCGATGGACGGGGTGACTTGAATCATGGGAGGAAGCTAGATCACGTCGCATTCGGATTGAAACATCCGAATGCGAAAAACGTGATCGATTCTGAAAGTTTAGAGCATTGCTTCAGCGAAAAACCGGTTCCCACTTTTTCGCGCAGCAATGCTTGACCGCAGATCATGGGGACAGGCAGCGTTGAAGCCCTCTCGCGACATCGAACGGCTGATCGAGATCATGGCGGCGCTGCGTGCGCCCGGAACCGGATGTCCCTGGGATCTGGAGCAGGATTTCGCGTCGATCGCTCCCTACACCGTCGAAGAGGCCTATGAGGTTGCCGATGCGATCGCGCGCGGCGACAAGCTCGACCTGAAGGACGAGCTGGGCGACCTCCTGTTGCAGGTGGTTTTTCATGCCCGTATGGCCGAGGAGGAAGGGTCCTTCGCCTTCCCGGATGTGGTGGAAGCGATCACCAGCAAGCTGATCCGCCGGCATCCGCATGTTTTCGGCGACGCGCGGGATCTCTCGCCGGCCGAAGTGAAAGTGCTGTGGCACCGGATCAAGGCCGAGGAGAAGGCGGCCAAGGCCGCGGCGCGCGAAGCAGCTGGCCTGCCGCCGCTGCAGGAGGACAGGAGCGTCCTCGCCGGCGTGCCGCACAACCTGCCCGCCCTCACCCGCGCCTGGAAGCTGCAGGCCCGAGCCTCGACCGTCGGCTTCGACTGGAACAACGCCCGGCTCGTGCTCGACAAGATCCGCGAGGAGACTGAAGAGATCGACGAGGCGCTCGCTGGCGGCGACAAGGCCGCCATCCAGGAGGAGATCGGCGATCTGCTCTTCGTGATCGCCAATCTCGCCCGCCATGTCGATGCCGATCCGGAGGCCTGCCTCAACGCCGCGAATGCGAAATTCGAGCGACGTTTCAAGGGTATCGAGACAGCGCTTGAAGCGGAGGGGCGAACCGCAAAGGAGGCGAGCCTCGACGAGATGGAAGCGCTCTGGCAGGCGGTGAAGAAGGCCGAGAAGGCGATCTGATCACGATAGTCGCCGTCAGGAGCAGACGACCTCCGGGGCCGGATCACGCGGGCTTTCGTGCAAGTGCAGGTCATCCCGGCCGGAGCGAAGCACCGAGCCGGTATCCATGGCTGAATCGTGCTCGGAAACGTTCTAGCATAGATCCCGGGTCAAGCCCGGGATGACCGCAGCTCCATGAAAAACCGGCAGAATTCGATCATATCCGACCCAAAACGGCACCTGACGTCGCCGGCCTTCACCCGTGGCGTTCAGCCTGCGGGAATCGGGCCGTGAAGGCCCCTTCCCGCTCCGGCGGCAGGCGAACGACGAGCTTGAGCCGGCCGTCCTCGGCGTCCGCGCGCTCCAGGATTTCGCCGTTGGCGTGGAGCCAGGCCAGCGACTTGCCATCGCCGGGCGCGAGTTCGAGCGCGTAGACTGGGCGGCTCAAGGCGATCCGGGTCTCGATGGCGCGGGTCAGGCGATCGATGCCCTCGCCGGTCAGCGCCGAGACGAGAACCGGCCGCGTTTCGGCGGGACGCAGCGACGCGACGCCGAGCTGGCGTTCGCGCTCGGCCGCATCGAGCAGATCCGCCTTGTTCCAGACTTCGACGACGCGCTGGCCATCATCCGGGTTGATGCCGAGATCGCGCAGGATCGCCTGGACATCCGCGGCCTGCGCCTGCGTGTCCTCATGCGAGACGTCGCGGACATGCAGCAGGACATCGGCCTCGATCGCATCCTCCAGCGTGGCACGGAACGCGGCAATGAGCTGCGTCGGCAGGTCGGAGATGAAGCCGACTGTGTCGGAGAGCATGATCCGGGCGCCATGCGGCAGCTTGATCGCCCGGGCGGTCGGATCGAGCGTAGCGAAGAGCATGTCCTGCGCCAGCACCTCAGCCGAAGTCAGCCGGTTGAACAGCGTGGACTTGCCGGCGTTGGTGTAACCAACCAGCGCAACGATCGGATAAGGCACGCGTTTCCGGCTCGCGCGGTGCAAAGAACGGGTTCGCTTCACGCTCTCCAGATCGCGCTCGATCTTGGTCATGCGCTCCTGGATGATGCGCCGGTCGGCCTCGATCTGCGTCTCGCCGGGGCCGCCGAGGAAGCCGAAGCCGCCGCGCTGGCGTTCAAGGTGGGTCCAGGACCGCACCAGCCGGCTCTTCTGGTAGTTGAGATGCGCAAGCTCGACCTGGAGCGCGCCCTCTTTGGTGCGCGCCCGCCGGCCGAAGATCTCGAGGATCAGGCCCGTGCGATCGATGACCTTGCAGCCGAAGGCCTTTTCGAGGTTGCGTTGCTGAACCGGCGACAGCGCGCAGTCCATCACGACGAGGCCGATTTCCTCGATCTTGATGCGCTCCGCCAGCTCCTCGACCTTGCCTTTGCCGAGATAGGTCGCGGGCCGCAATGCGGTCAGCAGCACCTGTACCGGCTCGACGACGGTCAGGTCGATCGCAGCCGCGAGGCCGACGGCCTCGTCCAGCCGCGCCGCGAAGGAACGCTGGTTGGCGTCGACGGAAACGCCGCGCTTCTGCAGATAGGGTCCCACGACGAAGGCGCGCGTATTCGCCGCGATGTCGCGTTCGATCTCGTCGAGCGGCTTCGCGCCTGTGACACGCGTGGCCGCCCGATCCTTGTCGTCCTTGTGGCTTGTCGCCAACTCAGTTCTTGTCCGTTTCCTCGGGCTCGAACAGCTGCACCGGGTGGCCGGGCATGATGGTCGAGATCGCATGCTTGTAGACGAGCTGCGAATGGCCGTCGCGGCGCAGCAGCACGCAGAAATTGTCGAACCAGGTGACGACGCCCTGCAGCTTCACGCCGTTGACAAGGAAAATCGTCAGCGGAATCTTCTGCTTGCGAACGTGATTGAGGAAAGTGTCCTGGAGGTTCTGAGCCCGCTCTGCGGCCATGGGTAGTCCCTGTTGTTGGGATCGGCGATCGGTTTACGCCCGCGATCCAGTTCGTTCCGTTCGGGTCGGCGGCGCATTCCGCCAGCCTCGGAACACCGACGCTCCATTAGATCGTCGAGTTCGTCTTCAACGCAAGTGCAGCAATGCCGCGTTTTTTCGCAGGTGCATCTGCGTGGCGTGCAGATGCACCCTACGAAAGGCTAGCCGACACCGAGTGACTTGAGCTTCCGGTGCAGGGCGGAGCGCTCCATGCCGATGAATTCGGCGGTACGCGAGATGTTGCCCGAGAAGCGCGCTATTTGTGCGATCAGATACTCGCGCTCGAAGATTTCGCGCGCATCGCGCAGCGCCAGGCTCATCAGCCGCTCGCCGCCCGAGCCCGATGGCGTTGTCGGCACCATCGCGCCGACCTCGGCCGGCAGCATCTCGATCGTGACCTCCGCGGTCGGATCGCCCTTGGTCAGGATCATCAGCCGCTCGACATTGTTGCGCAGCTCGCGGACATTGCCCGGCCACTCATGCGACTGCAGAACGGCCATCGCATCGGAGCCGATCCGCCGCTTGGGCAGACCGCTCGCCACCGAGATCTGGTCCATGAAGAACTCGATCAGCTCCGGCACGTCCTCGCGCCGTTCGGAGAGCGCGGGCACGCGGATCGGCACGACGCTGAGGCGGTGATAGAGGTCCTCGCGGAAATGCCCCTCGGCGATCAGTTGCGCGAGATCGCGGCTCGAGGAGGAGATGATGCGGACGTCGACATGGACCCGCGTCGCGCCGCCGACGCGCTGGAAGTTCTGGTCGACCAGCACGCGCAGGATGCGGTTCTGCGTCTCGCGCGGCATGTCGCCGATCTCGTCGATATAGAGCGAGCCGCCATGCGCCTCCTCAAGCGCGCCGACGCGACGCGAGCGCCCGTCCCCGCCCTCGACGCCGAAGAGCTCCTCTTCCATCGTCTCGGGCGTGATCGTCGCCGCATTGATGACGACGAAGGGGCTGTGCGAGCGGGTGGATGCCTCGTGCAGCGTCCGCGCCGCGAGCTCCTTGCCGCAGCCCGGCTCGCCCGTGATCAGGACGCGCGCATTGGTCGGCGCGACCCGCTCGATCGTCTGGCGGAGCTGGTTGACGACGGTCGTGCGGCCGACGATGCGGTTGGCCTGGACCGAACGGGTCTTGAGCTCCCGCACCTCGCGGCGCAGCCGCGACGCTTCCAGCGCACGCTCGGCGACGAGGACGAGCCTGTCCGCCTTGAACGGCTTCTCGATGAAGTCGTAGGCACCGCTCTTGATCGCGGACACCGCCGTCTCGATGTTGCCGTGGCCGGAGATCATCACCACGGCGAGATCCGGGTGACTCTCCTTGATCAGCTCGAGGACCTGCAGGCCGTCGAGGCGGCTGCCCTGCAGCCAGATGTCGAGGAAGACGAGGTTCGGCCGCCGCGCCGCGATCGCGGCCAGCGCCTCGTCGGCGGAGCCCGCCTTGCGGGTCCGGTAGCCTTCGTCCTCGAGAAGGCCGGCGACCAGATCGCGGATATCGACTTCGTCGTCCACCACCAGGATGTCAGCGCTCATCAACCTATCCCATTCTGCGAATCGTGAGTGACCGGGCCGGAACCCGGCCGGGCGGCATCATCGCCGCCATTGGCCTCGGAAGGGCCGGTTTCAGGGAACCAGAGGCGGATGCGGGCGCCTCTGGCACCGCTGGAGGCGTCCGGGCGGTCGAGCAGCTCGATGCCGCCGCCATGATCCTCCAGGATCTTGCCGACGATGGCGAGGCCGAGACCGGTGCCCCCTTCGCGCGTCGTCATATAGGGCTCCAGCAGCTTTTGGCGCTGGTCGGCCGGCAGCCCCTTGCCGTTGTCGATGATCTCGATGACGACGCGCCCGTCGTCGCGCCGCTCCAGGCGGACGTCGATGCGACCCTGGCCGCGCTCGTCGGCCGGAACCGCCTCGACCGCTTCCGTCGCGTTCTTGATGACATTGGTCAGAGCCTGGGAAATCAGGCGGCGGTCGAAGCGGGCAAAGACGGCTTCCGCCGGCAGGCTTTCCTCGATCGTCGTCTCCGGGTTGCCGACCCGCCAGAGGAAGACAGTCTGACGAACCGTTTCGACGATATCCTCGCGCGCCAGCGACGGCTTCGGCATGCGAGCGAAGGAGGAGAACTCGTCGACCATGCGCCGGATATCCTCGACCTGCCGCACGATCGTGTCGGTGCATTGGTCGAAGACATCCTTGCCTTCGATGATGACGCGGCCGAAACGGCGCTTGATCCGCTCGGCCGAAAGCTGGATCGGCGTCAGCGGATTCTTGATCTCGTGAGCGATGCGCCGGGCGACATCGGCCCAGGCGGCGGTGCGTTGGGCGGAGACGAGATCGGTGATGTCGTCCAGCGTCACCACGAGACCGGCGCTGAGCCCCTCGCCTTCGCGCACTGCGCGAATATTGACCATGCGGTCCTGCCCGGCCCGCGTCAGCGTCGCCTGCCCCGAGATCTGCCGCTGCCGGCCCTGCAGCGCGTCGGCGACCAGGCCCGCGACCTCGGGGGCGATCTCAGCGATCGGCCTGCCCAGCAGGCGGCCGCCAGTACCCAGGAGCGCCTCGGCCGAGCGATTGATCGTCGTGATGTGGCCATCGCCATCGAGGCTCAGCACGCCCGAAGAGACGCCCGAGAGCACGGTCTCGGTGAAGCGCCGTCGCCTGTCGATGACCTCGCTCGCCGTTACCAGGCTGTCGCGCTGGCGGCGCAGCTCCGCCGTCATCTTGTTGAAGGTCTCTCCGAGATGGGCCAGGTCGCCTTCCGATCTTCGGATCGGCACCTGGACGTAGAAATTGCCGCTGGAGACCTGATCGGTCGCATGAATCATCCGCCGGATCGGAGCGACCAGGCCGTTGGCGAAGCTGAGGCCAAGCCAGATCGCCGAGAGCAGCAGGATCAGCGCGATCAGACCGTACATCGAAGCGAAGGCGACCTGGACGCCTTTGCGGCGGGCGTCGATCGACAGGTATTCGACAGCCGCGCCACGCGCGACCGCCGGGAACTCGACCGCCAGCGGGTCGACCTCCCGCGCGATGTGCAGGAAGCTGTTGCCGTAGGCGGGCAGTTTCACCACCGCCCCGAAGACCCGGCCGGTGCGCGGGATGACGCAGATCGGCTCCGGTGCCGACTGGGCGTCGTCGAAAGCGGCCTGATCAGGCTTGGGAGCGTCCTTCAACACGTCGATATTGGCGCGCACCAGAACCTTGTCCGGCGGTTGCATGATCGCGGCGACGGGGACGCCGAGCGCTGTCGCGCGCGAGGTCAGGAAGTTTTCGAACCATTTGCGGTCGGCGTCATAGGCAGGTTTGGCGCGCGTGAGATCGTCTGCGAGCACACGGATTTCGCGGCCCAGCGAGCGGCACTGGCTCGCCGCATAGGCATCCGCCACCTCGACCGATTTGAAGATCGCATCCCGCATCCGGTCCGAGAACCAGGGCTCCAGGCCCCGCTCGATGGTGACGGTTGCGATCACCGCGACGAGAACGGCCGGCAGCGCTGCCACGATGCTGAAAAGGCCGACGATCCGCACATGCAGCCCGGCCGCTGCAGCTCCCGCCTTGCGGGCGCGGATCAGCACGGCCGCCTCGATGGCGACGACGACGAGCAGAGCCAGAATCAGAAGTGCATTGAGAACGAAGACGCCAATCACGACCTCATGCACCGGGGCGATCGGCGTCGCGCCCGACAGGACGAGGAAGGTGAGCAGCGCCGAGACCAGCGCCAGAAAGACGATGATCCCACCGATCCAGCCGGAAACGCGGCGGGATTTCTCCTCGCCGCGCGGCATCATTCTGGCTTCAGTTGCGGAAGCGGACACGTGTGCTGACAACTCCGATGCGGCACCGCCGAAGCATGGCGCCGCCTAACGGC
The DNA here is from genome assembly GCF_056394545.1 of Allobosea sp. 10N428. NCBI lineage: Bacteria > Pseudomonadati > Pseudomonadota > Alphaproteobacteria > Hyphomicrobiales > Alloboseaceae > Allobosea > Allobosea sp. 10N428. The sequence goes on from NZ_JBFTIC010000001.1 coordinate 22,711, forward strand.
GCCACTGATGCGCCGCCGCAACGGTGTTGTCAAAATATGACATAGACAAGGCGAGCTCGCGCGCCCTCAACGCGGCGAGCGGACAACCTGCATGTCGAGCTCGCGGATCTTCTTGCGCAGCGTGTTGCGATTGAGGCCGAGCAACTCGGCGGCACGGATCTGGTTGCCGCGCGTGGCCGCCAGCGCGGCAGCTATCAGCGGCGGCTCGATCTCGCGCAGAATGCGGTGATAGAGGCCCGGCGGGGGAATGTTGTCGCCGAAACCACCAAAATACTGGTTGAGATGGCGCTCGACCGAGCCGGACAAGGTCTCGGCGCGTTCCGGGGCAGCCGAGCTGCCGGAATAGCCCGGCCCCGCCGCAGCAGGCTGCAATTCGGCCTCGACGATCGGGGCGGTGATCGTCTCCTGTGGATAAAGCGCCGCCAGCCGGCGCACCAGATTCTCGAGTTCGCGGACATTGCCGGGCCACCGGTAGCGACGCATCACGTCCATCGCTTCCGAATCGACCTGCTTGCGCGGCAGCCCCTCCTTCTCGACCAGCGAGAAGAAGTGGCGCACGAGATCCGGGATGTCCTCGACGCGCTCGCGCAGGGGCGGCAGCCGGATTGGCACGACGTTCAGCCGGAAGAACAGGTCCTCGCGGAAGAGGCCCTGCGCGATCGAGATCCGCAGATCCTTGTTGGTCGCGGCGATGATCCGGACATTGGTCTTGATCGGGGTGCGCCCGCCGACGGTCGTATATTCGCCCTGCTGGAGCACGCGCAGGAGGCGGGTCTGCGCCTCCATCGGCATGTCGCCGATCTCGTCGAGGAAGAGCGTGCCGCCTTCCGCCTGCTCGAAACGGCCGGAGGAGCGGGTCAGGGCCCCGGTGAAGGCGCCCTTCTCATGACCGAACAATTCAGATTCGATCAGATCCTTCGGGATCGCCGCCATGTTGATGGCGACGAAGGGGCCGTTCTTGCGCTTGCCGTAGTCGTGCAGCGCGCGCGCCACGAGCTCCTTGCCGGTGCCCGACTCGCCGTTGATCATCACGGTCAGGTCGATCGGCATCAGGCGGGCCAGCGCGCGGTAGACGTCCTGCATCGCGGGAGAGCGGCCGATGAGCGGGATGTCCTCCGGCTCGGCGGCGTGGCTGCGTGCGGCCTCGCCGCGGGGGCGCGACATGGCGCGGCCGACGATGGCGACGAGCTCCTTCAGGTCGAAGGGCTTGGGCAGATATTCGTAGGCACCCCGCTCGGACGCCTTGATCGCCGTCATGAAGGTATTCTGCGCGCTCATCACGATGATCGGCAGCTCGGGCCGCACGCGCTTGATGCGCGGCAGCAGGTCGAAGGCATTCCCGTCCGGCATCACGACGTCGGTGATGATCAGGTCGCCGAGGCCCTGGGCGGCCCAGGTCCACAACGTCGCGGCCTGGCCGGTGGTACGGACTTCGTAACCGGCCCGGGCGAGCGCCTGATTGAGGACGGTGCGGATCGCGGCGTCGTCGTCGGCAACGAGGATATGACCGGTCGGCATGTGTTCGCTTAGGCCTTGCGTTGACTGCCCTGACCAAGCTGGTGCAGCGGCAGAAGGATCCTGAATTGCGTGCGGCGGGGAACGGACTCGCATTCGACGATTCCGCCGTGATCGCCGATCACCTTGGCGACAAGTGCAAGTCCAAGGCCACTTCCCTGCGCCTTGGTGGTGACGAAGGGATCGAACAGGTGCTGGACGAGGTCATGCGGCACGCCCGGGCCGTTGTCGCGGATGACGATTTCGAGCGGCAGGGCGATCCGCTCGGACGACCCGGGAACCTGCATGCGGATGCCCGGGCGATAGGCCGTCGTCAGCGTGACCTCGCCATCTATCGCATGTTCGCCAATGGCTTCTGCGGCGTTCTTGACTAGATTCAGCAGGACCTGGACGAGCTGGTCGCGATTGCCCGCGACGGGCGGCAGGGAGGGATCGTAGACTTCGGAGAAGCGGATGTGGCGGGCGAAGCCCGACTGCGCCAGCCGTTTCACATGGTCGAGCACGTCATGGACATTGACGGCGTCGCGCTCGCTCGGCCGTTCGTCACCGAACAGCTCGACGCGCTCGACCAGCTTCACGATCCGGTCCGTCTCGTCGCAGATGAGCTGGGTCAGCATGCGATCCGCATCCGAGATCGAACCTTCCAGCAATTGCGCCGCCCCGCGGATGCCGGAGAGCGGGTTCTTGATCTCGTGGGCGAGCATGGCACCGAGTGCGGTGATCGACCGAGCTGCCCCTCGATGCGTCAATTGTCTGTCCATTTTTTCAGCAATTGTCCGTTCCTGCAGCATCAGGACGACCGCGTCGCCCTGGCTGGGCAAGGGAGAGGCAAAAACATCGACGGTGCGATCACTGCCGAGGCGCGGCGAGCCGAAGTCGAGGCGGTATTCGCTGACGCTCGCGCCGCGGCGCTGCACCTCCTCGATCAGCCCCAGGACCGGGGAGCCGAAGGCGACGAGATCGTCGATGCGCTGGCGCTTGAGCATGGAGGCGCTCGACTGGAAGAAATCTTCCGCCGCCGTATTCGCGTAGATGACCACATGCCCTTCGCCGATGACCAGGACAGGCATCGGCAGGACGTTCAGCGTCTGTATTTCAATAGCGTCGAGCAGATAGGTACGCTCGCTCGCGAGCCCCTTGTCGGCAAATAGCGCCGTCATCGGCCCTTCCTTTCCGTCTCAGGCCGCTTCGCGGCTTCGTTCGGTCGAAAACAGCCCCGCAAGCGCCGTCAGCACCTGGCGAGGCTCTTCCGACGTGAGCAGTGTCCGACGCAGTTCGGGATTCGGCTCGCAGCCCTCCGCCACAGCCTCGTCGGCATAGGCGGCGAGGTGCTTGCGGGCGTGGCGCACGCCATGGGCTGCCCCCATCAAAGTCAGCAGGCCTTCGTAATGCTCCCGCGCGACGCCGAGCTTTTCGGCCAGCGTCAAGGGCGCCAGCTTGCGACCGTCGAGCGCGGCACCGATCTCGCCGACCAGCCAGGGCCGCCCGAGAGCCGCCCGTCCAATCATGACGAAGTCGGCTCCCGACTCGGCGAGACAGGCTTCGGCATCGGCGACATCGTGAATGTCGCCGTTCGCCACCAGCGGAAAATCTCCGGCCGCCCGCACCGCGGCGATGGCGCGCCAGTCTGCCTTGCCCTTGTAGAATTGCTGGCGGGTCCGGCCATGCACGGTGATCATCCGCGCTCCTGCGGCGACAGCGCGGCGCGCGAGCTCCGGCGCATTGCGGGAGGCGTCGTCCCAGCCCAGCCGCATCTTGACCGTCACCGGCAAGGTGGTGGCGGCGACCGCCGCCTCGACCAGTGCCACGGCGTGATCGAGATCGCGCATCAGCGCGGAGCCGGCCCAGCCGCCGGTCACTTTCTTCGCGGGGCAGCCCATATTGATGTCGACGATGGCTGCGCCATTGGCCTCGGCCAGCCGCGCGGCCTCGCCCATCCAATAAGGATCGCAGCCGGCGAGCTGGACGACATGGGGCGAGACGCCCTCGCCTTCCGCGCGGATGCGCGCTTCCTCGCTGCCGCGGACAAATTCGTCCGAGGCCACCATTTCCGAAACGACGATCCCGGCATGGCGCCGCGCCGCGAGCCGACGCATGACGATATCGGTCACGCCGGACATCGGTGCAAGAAAGGCCCGGGTTTCGATGGATATTCCTGCGATGTTCAAACGGCCCAGCCTGCTTTTAAGGCAACTCTTGATATGCATATTTATTGGACAATGCTGCGGGAGCGCAAGAGCTTAGAGGTTGATGCTGCATTGCAGCAGAGTCACCCCCTGCCCAGCGCCGCCGGAATTAGCTATGGCTGCCGCATGAACAGCCATTCCGCGGACCCCCTGTCGTCTTCTGACCATGCCGATACCGGCGCTCCGGTGGCGGCGCTGCTCGTCGCTGCCGGACGTGGCTTGCGCGCGGGCGCAGGCGAGCCGAAGCAGTACCGGCTGGTCGATGGTGTGCCGGTCCTCGCCCGCGCGCTCGCGCCCTTCCTGGTGGAGCCCGCCATCGGCCGTGTGGTGGTCGTCATCGGCGAGGACGATGAGGCCCGCTACGCCAATGCGGTCGCCGGGATTGACGACGACCGCCTCGCGGCTCCGACGCCGGGCGGCGCGACCCGGCAGGATTCGGTGCGACGCGGATTGCTCGCGCTTGCACGCGAGGGTTTCGACGGCATCGTTTTGGTCCATGACGCCGCCCGCCCCTTCGTCTCGCAGGCGCTGATCGGCGCGGCGATCGGCGCGCTCGGCGACAGCGGATTGGCCGCGATCCCCGCCCTGCCGGTCACGGACACGGTCAAGCGCATCGATGCCGCCGGCCATGTCGCGGAGACTCCGCCGCGCGACCAGCTCGTCACCGTCCAGACTCCGCAGGCTTTCCGCTTCAAACCGCTCCTGGCGGCGCATGAAGCTGCGGCGGCGGTTGCGCTGCACGGCTTCACCGACGATGCGGCCTTGATGGAATGGGCCGGCCACCCCGTCGCGACGTTCAAGGGCGAGATCGCCAACATCAAACTGACCCGTGCCGAGGATTTCCGCCGCATGGATGCACGCGCCGGGCAGACGCTCGTGACGCGAGTCGGCACCGGCTATGACGTCCACGCCTTCGGTCCGGGCGATCATGTCTGGCTCGGTGGCGTCAGGATCGCGCATGAACGCGGCGTCGTAGCCCATTCGGATGGCGACGTGGCGCTCCATGCCTTGACGGATGCCCTGCTCGGTGCGCTGGCCGATGGCGATATCGGCACGCATTTTCCGCCGAGCGACCCGCAATGGCGCGGCGCGGCGTCCGCGCAGTTCCTGGCTTTCGCCGCCGAACGGGTGCGGCTGCGCGGCGGGCGCATCGACCATCTCGATCTGACGATCGTTTGCGAGGCGCCGAAGGTCGGGCCGCATCGCGAGGCCATCCGCGCCGCGATCGCAGCGGCCGCCGGCATTCCCGTCGAGAAGGTCGCGATCAAGGCGACGACCTCCGAGCGCATGGGCTTCACGGGCCGGCGCGAGGGGCTCGTCGCGCTGGGAACAGCGACGATCCGGCTGCCCGAAGCGGAGTAGCGCGATGTTCGATGCCGAAGTCACGACACTGTCCGAGACCGTTTTGGCCCTGTGCCGCGAGGCCGGTCTCAGGGTCGCCACCGTCGAATCCTGCACGGGTGGCCTTGTCGCGGGAGCGCTCACGGCGATTGCCGGCTCCTCCGACGTCGTGAACGGCGGTCTGGTGACTTATTCGAACGCAGCCAAGACAGCGCTTGCCGATGTGGCGACCGAACTGCTCGCGGCCCATGGCGCGGTCAGCGAGCAGGTCGCCTGCGCCATGGCCAAAGGCGGGCGCGCCAGGCTGTCGGCGGATCTGGCCGTGGCGATCACCGGCGTCGCAGGTCCCGGCGGAGGAACCGAGCGCAAGCCGGTCGGCCTCGTGCATTTTGCCTGCGCGACGGCCACCGGAACCGTCCACCGCGAAATGCGCTTCGGAAACCTGTCGCGCGACGAGATCCGGCGGCTATCCGTGATCGTCGCTCTCGAATTGCTGCGGGACGCTGCGCGCTGAGCTGCCTCAGCGGGACAGGAGGCGCCAGACCGCCGGGAGGCATCAATCGCTGGCCGAGCGTCAGCCGCGCGTCGCGATCAATTGCCTGTCACTGCCTTTGACGCGGCTCCGCCATAGACCACATCCGCCCGGCGCGCGAAGGCCTCCGAGAATTTGTGGAAGGCCTTGTCGAACATCGCGCCCATCAGCAGGCCGAGCATGCGGCTGGCGAACTCATAGGTGATGAAGAAGCCGATTTCGCAGCCCGTATCGAGCGGCTTGAAGCTCCAGCGGTTCTCCAGATGGCGAAACGGACCGTCGACATATTCGACGAGGATCTTGAGGTTGGCAGGATCGAGCGTGACGCGGCTGGTGAAGGTCTCGTGGATCGCTTTGTAGCCCACAGTCATGTCGGCCAGAAGCACCTCGCCGCCGCCCTCCCGCGGCGTGCGTCGGCGCACCGTCAGCCCCTCGCAGAGCGGCAGGAACTGCGGATATTTCTCGATATCCGCAACAAGCGCGAACATCTGCTCGGGTGAGTGCTTCACCCGGCGGGTGCTGTTGAACATCGGCATGGTGGAAGCCGCTACTGGCCCTGCCGCGCCGCCCGGTTCGCACGCAGCCGCGCGAAATCCTCGCCGGCATGGTGCGAGGAGCGGGTCAGCGGCGTCGAGGACACCATCAGGAAGCCCTTGGCATAGGCGATGGTCTCGAAGCTCTTGAACTCGTCGGGGGTGACGAAGCGGATCACGGCGTGGTGCTTGCGCGACGGCGCGAGGTACTGGCCGATGGTCATGAAGTCGACATCGGCGGACCTCAGGTCGTCCATCAGTTGGAGAACCTCGTTCCGCTCCTCGCCGAGGCCGACCATGATGCCGGATTTGGTGAAGATCGAGGGGTCGAGCTCCTTCACCCGCTGCAGCAGCCGCAGCGAATGGAAGTAGCGCGCGCCGGGGCGCACCTTGAGATATCTGCCCGGAACCGTCTCGAGATTGTGGTTGAAGACATCGGGCCTGGCCGCGACCACCACCTCAAGCGCGCCCGGCTTGCGCAGGAAATCGGGCGTCAGGATCTCGATCGTGGTGCCGGGCGACGCTTTGCGGATCGCGCGGATGACGTTGGCGAAGTGCTCGGCGCCCCCATCCTTGAGATCGTCGCGATCGACCGAGGTGATGACGACATGCTCGAGGCCGAGCTTGGCGACGGCATCGGCCACCTTGCGCGGCTCTTCCAGATCGAGCGGCTGCGGCACGCCGGTCTTGACGTTGCAGAAGGCACAGGCGCGCGTGCAGGTGTCGCCCATGATCATGAAGGTGGCGTGCTTCTTCTCCCAGCACTCGCCGATATTGGGGCAGCCGGCCTCCTCGCAGACCGTGACCAGCTTCTCGGCCTTAACGATCGCCTTGGTCTCGGCCCATTTGGGCGAGCCCGGCGCCTTGACGCGGATCCAGTCAGGCTTCCGCAGGACCGGGTTTTCCGGACGCTTCTGCTTCTCGGGATGGCGCACCTCGCCCGCGGGCTGGGCCGGCTGCGCCTTCGGATTGCCGGCGTTGGGCCGCGGATCGCGGTTCAGCAGGTCGAGAACAAGCGCCATATCGAGGTCCGGGCTTCAAAAGCGGGAGCCGGCACTGCCGGCTCCCTCCTAGCTAATCCCCAAAGCGCGCTCCCGCAACTGCCGGGCCGCGCGCGGGGGGCGTCAGTTGCGGCTGCGCGCCGCATTCCAGATCGCGATGATGATGACGGCGCCGGCGATGGCCGCGGTCAGCGTGCGCCAGAAGCCGAAGACCGGGATCGCGAGCAGTTCCGCCACTCGCGTGCCAACGAAGGACCCGGCGACGCCGACGAGCATGTTGGTGAAAAGGCCGTGATCAGACGAGGTCAGGCGCTCGGCGATCCAGCCGGCGAGCACGCCGATCAGCAGCGTCATGAAAAAGCCGTAGCCCGGCTGGGCCATGGTGGCGGCAAAGCTTTCCATCGAAGAAGTCCCCCTAGCCATGCGCAAATGCGCGTCCAGACAACAATGACGGCCCGCGGTTCCTGTCAGGCGATGAAGCGCGCCAGCAGGATGACGAGGATCGCGCCCAGCACCGCCATTCCGGCATCGTCGAGAAAGCCATAGCCGGTATTCAGCCGCCACCCGGTCAACCGCACGATGCCCTGCCCGACCAGCATGCCGAGCACGCCGACCACGGAGTGACGGATCAACCCGCCACCACCAACCACGAGGCTGGCGACGAAGCCCGTGACGGTCCCGAACGCCACGGTCGGCAACACGACGCTCCAGTCGAGCGGCAGCGTCCGGCGCGGCGGCAGAACCTCGACCTCTTCGTCGCGAACGACGCGGTCGGGTTTGGGCGGTTTGCGGGTGCGTGGCGGCATGGCACCAATATGGAGCGCAGGCAGGCCGCCGCCAAGTCGAAGCGTCATTCTCGGGCGGCGCGAAGCGGCGACCCGAGAAACGCTTGCAAGATGAGGCTCCCGGGCCATCCCGAGATGCTCGGGTCGAGCCCGAGCATGACGAGATCCCGGCTCAGGCGTTCAGCACCTTGCCGTAGGCGTCGAGCACGCTCTCCTTCATCACCTCCGACAGGGTCGGATGCGGGAAGATGGTGTGCATCAGCTCTTCCTCGGTCGTCTCGAGGTTCATCGCGACGACGAAGCCCTGGATCAGCTCGGTGACCTCGGGACCGACCAGATGGGCGCCGAGCAGCTTGCCGGTCTTGGCGTCGAAGATCGTCTTGGCAAGGCCGCTGTCCTCGCCGAGCGCCACGGCCTTGCCGTTGGCGACAAAGTTGAAGCGGCCGACCTTGATCTCGTAGCCGGCGTCCTTGGCCTTGGCCTCGGTCAGGCCGACGCTGGCGATCTGCGGGTGGCAATAGGTGCAGCCCGGGATCATCAACTTGTCCATCGGATGCGGATGCAAGCCCTTGATCGCCTCGACGCAGATCACCGCCTCATGCTCGGCCTTGTGGGCCAGCATCGGCGGGCCGGCGACGTCGCCGATGGCGTAGATGCCCTTGACGTTGGTGCGGCAGAAATCGTCGATGACGATGCAGCCGCGATCGGTCTTCACGCCCAGCGCTTCCAGCCCGATATTCTCGATATTGCCGACGACGCCGACGGCCGAGATCATGCGATCGGCCGTGATCGTCTGCTTGCCGCCCTTCTCGTCCTCGATATGGGCGGTGACGGAGTCGGCCGATTTCTCGACCTTCGTGACCTTGGCGCTGGTGATGATCTTCATGCCCTGCTTCTCGAAGGCCTTGCGGGCGAAGGCGCCGATCTCGGCATCCTCGACCGGGACCACCTGCGGCAGCACCTCGACCACGGTCACCTCGACGCCCATCGTCCGGTAGAAGGAGGCGAATTCGATGCCGATGGCGCCGGAGCCCATGACGAGCAGCGATTTCGGCATCTTCGCCGGCACCATCGACTCGAAATAGGTCCAGATCAGCTTGCCGTCCGGCTCGAGCCCGGGCAGCGCGCGCGGCCGGGCGCCGGTCGCGACGATGATGTGGTCGGCGGTATAGGTGCCCTCGCCCTTGGCGTTCTTCGGCACCGGCCCTTGCGGTTGCATCGCCGGCTTCTTGGTCGGCGCGACGGTGATCGTGCCAGGCTTGGTCAGCTTGGCCTCGCCCCAGATGACGTCGACCTTGTTCTTCTTCATCAGGAACTGGACGCCGTTGTTCATCCTGACGGCGATGCCGCGCGAGCGCTTCACCACGGCGTCGAGATCGGCCTTGAACGAGCCTTCCAGGACGAGCCCGTAATCCTTGGCATGCTCGCCATAGTGCAGGATCTCGGCCGAGCGCAGCAGCGCCTTGGTCGGGATGCAGCCCCAGTTCGAGCAGATGCCGGCGAGATGCTCGCGCTCGACGATCGCGGTCCTGAAGCCGAGCTGGGCGGCCCGGATGGCGGCGATATAGCCGCCGGGGCCGGAGCCGATGACGATGATGTCGTAGTCAGCCATGGGCGTTTTCCTTGCGTCTCCGACGACGATGATCGGTTCTAACGGAGTTGCGCCTGCAGCGCGGCGATCGTGGTGCGCGCCGCCGGCAGAATGAACGGCACTGCCGTGCGTTGGGCCAGCTTGAAGACGTCGCCTGCAGCTTGATCCTGCGTCATCCGCATCCCCACAGTCGCGGGGATGCATTGCTTGCCTCCGCGCTGACGGCTCCAGGCGTTGACTGTGTCGGCCCCGTATTCAAAGCAGATTCTGGTATCTTCGACCGGCCGCCCGAGGACAGGCACGTAGCGACCTGCGGCCTCCAGAGACCAGCGCCCGCGCAGCACTTCGCGGTTGCCGGGGAACCAAAGATAAATCGAGCCGCCAGGCGCCATATAGGAGACTTGGGAGCCCAGATTGTTGGCCGTCACCACTCGCGTGGTTCCGGCAAAGAACGCACGCGCCTGAGACAGGGACATGCCGTCCAGCCGCCGTTCGCGCACTCCGGATTCTGTACGCGCCGCGGCGACATTCGCCTGCTGCTCGGCGCTGACACACCCGGCTATCCCGAGCGTCAGCAGCAGGGCAACAGCACGCCCAAGCCCAACGGTTCTCGTCATGCGACCCGCCTGCCGGAGCTTCACACCAGCATCGCCATGGGCTTCTCGATATAGCCCTTGAACGCCTGCAGCAGTTCGGCGCCGAGCGCGCCGTCGACGGCGCGGTGGTCGGTCGAGAGCGTCACCGACATCACCGTGGCGACAGCCGGCTGGCCGCCCTTGACGATGACGCGCTGCTCGCCGGCGCCGACCGCCAGGATCGTCGCATGCGGCGGATTGACGATCGCCGCGAAGTCCTTGACGCCGAACATGCCGAGATTGGAGACTGCCGTCGTGCCGCCCTGGTACTCCTCGGGCTTGAGCTTGCGGGCCTTGGCGCGCGCGGCCATGTCCTTCATCTCGTTGGAGATCTGCGACAGCGTCTTGTGGCAGGCGTCGCGAATGATCGGCGTGATCAGGCCGCCCGGGATCGAGACGGCGACGCCGACGTCAGCGTGCTTGTGCTTGAGCATGGTGTTGTCGGTCCAGGACACGTTCGCGTCCGGAACGGCCTTGAGCGCCAACGCCAGCGCCTTGATCACCATGTCGTTGACCGAGAGCTTGTAGGCCGGCTTGCCGTCCTTCTCGGGCGCCGCTGCGTTGAGCTCGGCCCGCAGCTTCAGCAGCGCGTCGAGTTCGCAATCGACCGTGACGTAGAAATGCGGGACCGTCTGCTTGGCCTCCGTCAGGCGGCGCGCGATCGTCTTGCGCATGCCGTCATGCGGGATCTCCTCATAGGAGCCCGGCGCGAACAGCTTCTTGACCTGTTCGTCGGAGGGGCCGACCGCGAGCGGCGCGGCGGCAGGCTTGGCGGCCGATGGCGCACTTGTCTGGGGGACAGATGCGCTAACAGCCTTGGCGCCGCCGCCCTTCTTGGCAGCCTCGACGTCCTTCTCGACGATGCGGCCATGCGGGCCGGAGCCGGCGATGGCGGAGAGGTCGAGCCCGGCTTCCTTGGCGATGCGCCGCGCCAAGGGCGAGGCGAAGGGCCGGCTGCCGTTGGGCTTGGCCGAGGCTGTGACGGGAGCGGAAGCAGCCGGGGCGGTCGAAGCTGCCGCCGGAGCCTCCGCCGTCGGCGCTTCGGCCTTCGGAGCCTCGGCCTTGGCAGGCGCAGCGCCGCCGGCCGCGGGGGCGGAGATGCTCTTGGCATCCTCGCCTTCCCCGGCGATCACGCCGATCACTTCGTTGACGGCGACATCGGCCGTGCCTTCCGGCACCACGATCTTGGCGAGGATACCCTCATCGACCGCCTCGACCTCCATGGTCGCCTTGTCGGTCTCGATCTCGGCGATGATATCGCCGGACTTGATCGTATCGCCTTCCTTCTTCAGCCACTTGGCGAGATTGCCCTTTTCCATCGTCGGAGAGAGGGCGGGCATCAGGATGTTTGTCGGCATCGGTCAGCCCCCTCTCAGCGATAGCAGACGGCCTTGGCCGCCGCGATGACGTCGCCGACATTCGGCAAGGCGAGCTTCTCGAGATTCGCCGCGTAAGGCATCGGCACGTCCTTGCCGGTGACGCGGGCCACGGGGGCGTCGAGATAGTCGAACGCCGCCTCCATGATCTTCATGCCGATCTCGGCGGTGACGCCGGACTGCGGGAATCCCTCTTCCACCGCGACGCAGCGATTGGTCTTCTGCACGGAGGCGACGACGGTCTCGATGTCCATCGGGCGGATGGTCCTGAGGTCGATGACCTCGGCCTCGATGCCTTCCTTCGCCAGCGCCTCGGCCGCGCCGAGCGCATAGGTCATGCCGATGCCGAAGGAGACGATGGTCACGTCCGTGCCGGGGCGGACGACCTTGGCCTTGCCGATCGGGATCAGGAAATCGTCGCCCTTCGGCACATCGAAGGACTTACCGTACATGATCTCGTTTTCGAGGAAGATCACCGGGTTCGGATCGCGGATCGCGCTCTTCAGCAGGCCCTTCGCGTCGGAGGCGCTGTAGGGCACGACAACCTTGAGGCCGGGCACGTTCGAATACCAGGCGGCGTAGTCATGGCTGTGCTGGGCGCCGACGCGGGCGGCCGCGCCGTTCGGCCCGCGGAAGACGATCGGGCAGCCCATCTGGCCGCCGGACATGTAGAGCGTCTTGGCAGCGGAATTGATGATGTGGTCGATCGCCTGCATGGCGAAGTTGAAGGTCATGAACTCGACGATCGGCCTGAGGCCGGAGAGCGCCGCGCCGACGCCGATGCCGGCAAAGCCGTGCTCGGTGATCGGGGTGTCGATGACGCGCTTGGCGCCAAACTCCTGCAGCAGGCCCTGCGTGACCTTGTAGGCGCCCTGATACTCCGCGACCTCCTCGCCCATGACGAAGACATCGCCGTCGCGGCGCATCTCCTCGGCCATGGCGTCGCGCAGCGCCTCGCGGACCGTCTGGCTGACGATCTCGGCGCCCGCCGGGAATTCGGAGGAGGCGTCATAGGCCTTGGCCTGGGCCGGCACGCTCTGCGGCGCACTGGCGGCAGGCGCCTCTTCGGCCTTCGCCGCGACAGGCACTGCCTCGGCCTTGGGCTGGGGCGTGGCCGTCGTGGCACTGCCGCTCGCTGCGGCGCTGACGTCCTCGCCGTCAGCCGCGATCACGCCGATCCGCGTGTTGACCGCGACATTCTCGGTGCCGTCGCCGACGAGGATCTTGGCGAGGATGCCCTCGTCGACCGCCTCGACCTCCATGGTCGCCTTGTCGGTCTCGATCTCGGCGATGATGTCGCCGGCCTTGACCTGATCGCCCTCTTTTTTCAGCCACTTGGCCAGTTTTCCTTCCTCCATGGTGGGAGAAAGGGCAGGCATGAGAATGTCGATCGGCATGAACGCACCCGGAATCTAAGACGCGGGGAAAGACGGTGAGCGGGCCAGAGGCGCCGGGCTTTCAGCCCTGCGCCGGCTCCAGCAGGATGTCGGTGTAGAGCTCGGACGGATCGGGCTCGGGGTCATGCGTGGCGAACTCGGCCGCGTCGTTGACGACCTCACGCACCTTGGCATCGATCGCCTTGAGCTCGTCCTCGCCGATCTTGAAGTCGCGGATCAGGCGGGCACGCACCTGCTCGATCGGATCGTGCTCCTCGCGCATGCGCTGAACTTCGTCCTTGGAACGGTATTTCGCCGGGTCGGACATCGAGTGTCCACGATAGCGGTAGGTCTGCATCTCCAAGATGTAGGGCCCCTTGCCGGAGCGGGCGTGCTCGACCGCACGCAAGCCGGCGTCGCGGACGGCGCGGACATCCATACCGTCGACCTGTTCACCGGGGATGTTGAACGAAACACCGCGGCGGGAGAAGTCTGTCTGCGCCGAAGCCCTGCTGACCGCGGTGCCCATGGCGTAGCGGTTGTTCTCGATGACGAACACGACCGGCAGCTTCCAGAGCTCGGCCATGTTGAAGCTCTCGTAGACCTGGCCCTGATTGGCGGCGCCGTCGCCGAAATAGGTCATCGAGACCGTGTTGTCGCCGCGGTACCAGTCGGCGAAGGCCAGGCCCGTGCCGAGCGATACCTGCGCGCCGACGATGCCGTGGCCGCCATAGAAGTTCTTCTCGCGGCTGAACATGTGCATGGAACCGCCCTTGCCGCGCGAATAGCCGCCGCGCCGGCCGGTCAGCTCAGCCATCACGCCGCGCGATTCCATGCCGCAGGCCAGCATGTGGCCGTGGTCGCGATAGCCGGTGATAACCTGATCGCCATCCTTGGAGGCCATCTGCATGCCGATGACCACGGCTTCCTGGCCGATATAGAGGTGGCAGAAGCCGCCGATCAGGCCCATGCCGTACATCTGGCCGGCTTTCTCCTCGAAGCGCCGGATCAGCAGCATCTCATGATAGGCGTGGAGATCTTCTTCCTTGGTAAAGCTCGGCGTGTTGCTGAGCGCGGCGGAGGTCTTACCAGCCCCCTCCTTGGCGCCCCGCGCCTTCGCGGCGGCTTTCGGTTGAGCGGGAGCTTTCGACTTACGCGCAGCAACAGCCATCAGGCGGTCCTCCAAGGTCTTTCGACTTTTGTTTTAGAGGATCGCAAAAATCTTGGCGAGCACGCTATCTCGCAATGCAACATTAGCTAAGCTGTTGAAAAACCGAGATAGACTTCTCGTAACCGGATTTCAGTTAATCGATACGTCCGGGACTAAATGCCGTACCGTCAGAGCCCTCAGCGGCCCATGATGACAACGTCATTCTTATGCGTACGACCGAGAATGGCGCGCGCGTTCTCTTCCAGCAGATCGCGATCGACAGCTTCGTCGCGCACCAGCGAGAGACGATGTTCCCAGGATTTGCGCTCGGCGACAAGTCCGGCGAGTTCCGCTTCCATATCGCGCAGCGACTCACGGACGGCGCCGCGTGCCTCGAGGCCGCGCGCGCCATGCTGCGCATGGAACATGAAATAGGCCACGGCTGCTCCCGAGACGAGATAGAGCGCCAATGTCACGAAGATCGAGCGGAGGCCGCGGCGGATAACCATGGCGCCACGCTAGGAAAACTTGGTTTCCGGCGAGTTAACGGAAGGCGCGGCCTGGGATTTTTGCCGTTGTGGTGAGCGGGGTGGGGATCGAACCCACGACCACATGATTAAAAGTCTGATTATGGCTGTTTTCTAGCCATTTCCTGAGTTTCCGAAAATCACGCAACGGCTTGAAAAAGAAACAAAAAGAAACCTATGTCCGCTTGATTTTTTAGGGCGCCTATCCATATTGCTGGCTACAATGTGGCTATAAGGGACGGGCCGTGGCTACAATCCGCATCACTGCTGAGAACGTTTCGGACGTCATGAAGACGGCGCGTCCGAACAAGACGACCTTCTATTTTGATGACGATCTGGCGGGGTTCGGCTTCTACCGCACTCCAGGCGATACCGGGACGTTCTTCGCCGAATTCCGGCCGGTGGCCGGCGGATCGAAGAAGCGAATTAAGCTCGGGCGCGTCGGAATTCTGAAGGCAAACGAGGCTCGAGAGGCAGCGCGCAAAGCCATCGCCAATGCGGCCCTCGGAAAAGACTTGGCGCAGGGTCGGGCGGACGAGCGCGCGAGCGTGACCGTCAAGCGCCTGCTGGAACTCTACGTTGAGAGAACCCGCGACAAGAAAAAAGCGTCGACTGCTGACGGCTACGACCTGATCGCCAGCGTGAACATCGTGCCACATATTGGCTCGATAAAGGCATCGGCGCTCACACGCCGCGAGGTGCAGGCCATGCACAGCAAGGTCGGTACCGGCCGGGGTAAGTATGCAGCCAACCGCGCCGTAGCGGTGTTGAAGGCAGCGTACGCGTGGGGCGGCAAGCAGGACCACGTGCCCACGGGCTTCAACCCGGCGTCAGGAGTTGACCGCTATAAGGAGGAGGCTCGCGAGCGCTTCCTTACGGTCGAGGAAATGCAGCGCCTAGGCGAATCCATGGTCGAGGCCGAGACGATCGGCTTTCCGGTCAACGCCGGTGACGCGAAGCACGCCCCCAAGGGCCAGCGCGTCGCTTTTCATCCTCATGTCACTGCCGCTATCCGGCTATTGATGCTGACCGGCTGCCGGCTGCGCGAGATACTGCACCTGCGCTGGAGCGAAGTGGATTTTGACCGCGGCGTGCTTCGGCTGCCCGATAGCAAAACGGGACGGAAGGTCGTGTTCCTGCCTCAGCCGGCAATCGATATTCTGAACGGGATGACGCGTATCGGGGCCTACGTGGTCGCCAGCGACAGCGCCGGCACGAAAGACGAGAAGCCGCGGGCCGACCTGAAACGACCATGGGCGGCAATCACGAAGCGCGCCGGGTTGGACGACGTTCGCCTGCATGACCTTCGCCACAGCTTCGCGTCGATCGGCGCGGAGTCGGGGTTAGGCTTGCCGGTGATCGGCGCCCTGTTGGGCCACAGCAGTGCTCAGACCACGAAGCGTTACGCCCACGCGGCGGATGAAGCGTCGCGGCGTGCCGTGGATATGATTGCCGGCAAGATCGGGAGCGCGATCGGTGGCTAAGCTTCCCCCGTACGCCACACTGCGCGCTCTGGAGATATGGGAGCGTTATGAGGACGGTCGAAAACCCGAGGCGAAACAGATGGTCATAGCGGATTTGGAGTCGGGCCGTGCCGACGATCAGGTGCAGTGGATCGCAGCGCAGATGCTCAAGGGCGAAAAGCGGGGCCGAGGGCGCCCGTCACATCCACCAACCAAGTGGCCCGACATTGGCGCAGCATTCGAAGACGCGATCGATAATGGTAAGACGTTTGAAGTCGCGAGAGAGGAGACCGCGGCGCAGTTCGACGTGTCCGAGACACATGCGGAGAATGCCCTGAGAACCTATCGGCAGGCCCGCGATTAGCCTTCAGCCCAAGAAAATCCGAATTCCGTGATGTGACTTTCCAAGTTAGGATTCACCATAGTGCCCTCAGTTTCCGCAATGGTCGCGGACTTGGAGGGCAATGGATGAACATTCGGGTTCGAGAGGCAGCAGATTACGTAGGGCTGTCGAAGTCCACGCTGGACAAACTGCGCTGCTACGGCACCGGGCCGGTCTATTTCAAGCTGGGTCGCGCCGTGGTCTATCGCAAGAGTGACCTTGACGATTGGGTTGCCGAGCACGGCGTCAAGCCCGCCAACGACAACCGCATCGCCGCCCGCGCCATGAGGGCTGCGTGATGGCGGGCTCTCTCAGGACCGTGGGCAGGATACGGGCGCTCGACCGAAGAATGGCAGCAGTACATGAGGCTGGCCACGCTGCCATAGCAATGCATGTCGGCGTCGATGTCTGGAGCGTACATATCTACCCGAACGACACCAACGACATCTGCAATGAAAAAACGTATCGCGGGCAAGCGACGTTCGAGCCGCCTTCGGACCCGAACCATTGGCGTATGATTTCTGTCGCCGGCATGGTTGCGGAACGCGTCTGGGAGGCGCGCGGGCCAGCATTTGTATGTTGGCCGGACAACCTCTCCGATTCTGATTGCATGTCTCCCACAGACTGGGAAGGCACGGGCTGTGAGCCCGGCGAGCCCGATGACGCACTGATTGCGGCTGTAGACGCGGTTGAAGACTTGCTGGTCTGGGACCTTTGGCCGAAGCTGGTCGCACTGTCCCGCAAGCTCATCGAGGCCGACAGCCGCCGGACCCCAGAGGCAACCTTGGATGTCTCGTCGATGCTCGGCCACAGGGTTGTCAGGGAAGTCGCATTCGACATCCCTGAGCGCCTCGCCGCCTAACCCATTCCGGCGCGGCCACCTCATCCTCGCAATCCGGGCTCCTCGTGCCGCGCCGGATATCCATCACCAAACTGCGGCTTAACCGCACTCACCCGCCGCCTCGCGCGGCAATTCCCGGGACATAGGCCCCGGATTCCTAGCCCGCTTATGGGCATCACGTCCTCGGAGGACACATTTGAACATCACCTCATTCTGGCCAGCCCCATCGGGCGGGCCGACCCTTGGCTATTTCGACATCCAGATATCAGACGGCCTTCGCCTTTGCGGCCTGCGCCTGCTTCAGCAGGACGATGGCCAATACCGTGTCAGCGCTCCCAAGGTAGGCACCCGTCGCGCTGCCACGTTCACGCCCGCCATCGCTTCCAAAATTACCCGCGCGGCCATCGCGCACATGAACGGACAAAAGCCGAATGTCGCTGCCTGCAACTGAACTGACCTCATCCCCGATCCGCGACCACGTCGCAATGATCCACCAGCTTGCCGAAGGCATCGACGGCGTGCTGGTCGTGTCCGTCTTCCACGACGACCGGCCCGGCAGCGTCACCCATCACCGTGTCGGCGACGTTGCCGGCATGGTGGACGCCATAGAGGCGCACGCGGACACGCTCGGCGCCAACGTCTACGCCGGCCTGCAGGTCATGCGTCGCGGCCTGGCCCGTGGTCAGCGTGGCGGCGAGGCTGACGTGGTCGCCGTGCTCGGCCTTGTCGCCGATATGGACGTGGACACTGGCAGGGCCGGCGAGTATCCCGCCGAGCCCAACTATGTGATCGAGACAAGCCCGGGCAATCAGCAGCCCTTTTGGCTGTTCAGCCGCCCGGTGCCGCCAGCCGAAGCGAAGGCTATTGCGCGCGGCCTGAAGGCTGCGACAGGCTCGGATCATGGCACGGCGGACATTGCACATGTCTGGCGCATCCCCGGTACGCTCAATCATCCGAATGCCGTCAAGCTCGCGCGCGGTCGTTCTCCGGAACCGTTCGAGGTTGCGGTGTCGCAGCCATGGGATGGCAGCCTGACGGACCCGCTGGCCTTGCTGGTCGCCGTGGGCAGCCATAGCGCTCCTGCGGCCGCTCCGTTGCCTGCGCTCGGCGATCTGCCGGATGCTGGCGCCATCACCGTATCGACCGAAGCCGCTGCGCTGCTCGCGCAAAACGATGTCGGCGACCGTAGCGCGCATGCCTCGCGTGTTGTTGAGAAGCTGGCATTCGACGGCCACAACGCGGAGGAAGCCGCCGCGTTGTTCCTGGCGGCAACCGGGGACTGGTTTGCGAGATACGCCGGCCGTGACGCGCTCGCTGACTTCCGGCGCATGTGGGCCAAGTTCTACCGCGATCCGATGCACGGCCTTGAACCGTGGACGCCACGAACCTTGCCCGTCGCAGCCAACGACAACGATGCCGACTGGATCCGCGACGAAGCCGAGTTCAAATCGGACGCCAGCCTGTCGGACCTGACGCGCCCTGGCGGCTTCGTCGAGGAGCTGGTCGATTGGATCGTGTCCTCGGCAGAGCACCCTTCGCGCGAGTTGGCCCTATCCGCCGTCCTGCCGTTCGTCGGTGCGCTGATCGGACGACGTTTCTCCGGCTATCGGGATGCTCGCAGTAACATCTACGGCATAGCGCTGGCTCCGTCCGGCTACGGCAAGGACCACGCCAGGCAGCAAATTAAGCGTTTGATCGCCTCGGCCAACCTCCACTGCTTCAGCGGGCCGGCTCGCATCATGTCCGCTACAGGGCTCCGCAATGCTCTGATGGAGAAGCCGTCGATGAACTGCCAGATCGACGAGATCGCCGGCCCTTTCCGCGAGATGCTGGACCCGCGGGCGAACGTCCATCAGCAGATGCTCAAAAGCGACCTGCTGGAATATTTCAGCACGGCGTCGACGTACTTCGAAGGCGCTGCCTACGCGCAAGCGAAAGCGGTGAAGCTCGAGGCGCCGAACCTGTGTGTCTACGGCACGAGCACCGGCGACGACTTTTGGAACAGCGTATCGGGGTTGTCCCTGCGCGACGGCTTCCTGGCGCGGCTGCTGCTGTTCAATGTGGAGGGCATGAAGCCTGAGCTGACCACCCCCAAGCACGACGTCAAACACGTCCCCGACGCCATCCGCATCGGCGCGCAGCAGTTGGCGATGGCAGGACGAAGCGGGCGGCTCGATATCCCACAGAGCGACCGCGGCGACATGCCTCGTCCGACTGTCGACGTGCCCATGACGCCCGAGGCCGAGCAGCGTCGCGCGGAGTTCAAGGCGGACATCGAGCGCAAGTTGGCGAAGGCGGACAGCGCTCACCACGCGATCCTCAACCGCGCCGTCGAGCATGCGGTGAAGCTCGCGCTGATCGTCGCAGTAGCCACCACGCCCGAGGCGCCGACCGTCACAGGCGTCAACATGGCGTGGGCGGTGCAGCTTTCCTGGCTTTCGTGCTGCGCCCTGATGCGGGAGTCCTCGTTCAATATTGCCGACAGTCAGCGCGAGGCTGCAGTGGGCAAGGTGTTGCGGCTGGTGCGCGATGCTGGTGAGGCCGGACTCACGATTGGCAAGCTCACGGATCGGACGCGCGGGCTGGACCAGCGGTTGCGGCGCGAGATCGTTCAAGACCTGGCTGTAGCCGGGCGAATAGTCGAGGTGACGCAGCCGACGGGGCCACGTGGGGGCAAGCCGACTATGCGGCTGCGTCTCGCGGGATAGCGACATACCGATGGGCGGAACCGTAAATCTGATGCGGCGAACCTAGCCAAACCGCGATTTCGGGCGGGTTTCTCGTCACACAGGAAACCCGTTCCCCGCATAACCGAAAACGGAAAACCAAGGGGAGAAAGGGTAATGAAATCAATGATATATGATAATATATATAGTATCTCTGTATCTCGTTACGACTTCAAGAACCCCCTCTACCCCCTGCAGGGGGTTATATAGGTAGGACCGAGATATACCGGGATACCCCTGTGACCGGGGCATCAACTTCCCTGGCGATGCCCCGGGCGGGACCGGCGTGGGTAGCCATTTTTCCGCGCGTGCATAACCACAAAGAAAAAGTGTCGAGCCCCGGGCGTGTCGGCTTCCTTGGCGATCGGCCAAACCGCCGGACCTGCCGGGGAGCCATGCGCAACTAAAAGTCGGGTTTTGATTTTTTTAGGGAAGCAGATCGACCCCAAAGCGGCGATTAGCAAAGCAGTAACAAGGCGTTACCCGATGCCTTGAATCTTTTCCCCGCGGGTCACATCTACCTACCAGATGTCGTGCCGCGATCGGGGGCAGACACCATTCCTTGACGAATTGCGCTCTTCGGGACTAAATTTTGTAGGACGTCCGTAGGGCATCAACTCGGCCCGCCGCGACATTAGGGTAGAGAAGGCCGCGCAGCGGCTCCTGCCTAGTTTGGCTATCCACCTATCAAATACTTCAACACCGCCGCCACCGGCCCGCTCTGGGCTGGGAAACGGCATTCCACAAGTAGACGCCGAGCAACGGTGCGCTTAATTCAATGGGGACTACATGACTGTTACAAACTCAATGCTCCATCCAGGCGCACCGGACGTTGATTTCGTCCCTTCGCGTTATCGCGCCGAACTTCCCCGCCTAGTCAAAAGGATGGTCGGAACCGACCCAGCCGGCGCGCTGGCCTTGATTCAGTACGACCGCGCGACTTCGGCGCCAGCCAATGACAACCTCGACCTGACGATCGAGAACGACGACAACCGGCGCGGCCGATTTGCCGATCCTGATGTGCACGCAAAGCCGGCGGGCATCGTGATGGATACGGACAGCATCCTGCGCACCCGCCCAAGCATCGACGAGTTAATGGCCGCGGCCCCTCCCGGTTCGCCCGTCACCTTCGACAAGCGCCCCGACCGGCGCGATCCAGTTATCGCCCGCTGCGGAACGGTTGTCCTCGACCTGACACCGGGACAGGAGCACCCGATAGATACCGGCTTCATCGTCGAATACGGACGGACGTCGAAGGACAAGCCGAGGCGCCCTTCCTGCCGCATGACCGGCGACCGCGGACCCGCAGAGCCGAAGCGCTCACAGGCGGCTGTCTGGGCGTATCTACGCCTTCCTGCTAGCACTCCCACGGCCGGCGGCTGGATGCGGCCTTGCGTTCCCCTCGGCGCCGTTACGGGTGGCTTGCATGGCCTGTCTCGCTCTGGCCCCAAGCACGACAATCGCTTCGGCGTGGTGGAAGGACGTGCGCTTCTGCGGAGCCTTGGCGTTGATGGCTCGGTACCGTTCGAGATAGCGCGGTTTCAAGCACGACGCATCGCGGTGAAGGGTAGGCCTGCCATTGCGCGCGGTGCCGAATTTGGAGGCGTGACGCAAGCGCACAGCGCGGACAAGTCCCAGCCGGTGCCGATGCCAGAGCGCGACCCGCGCGAGGAATTGGGAGCGCAGACCGTGGCTGTTCTGGAGATCGTATTATCCGGCGGCACGCTTGAGGACATTGGGAAGCACTTGGGCGCTCCAGCCAGCACTGCGGCCCGTCATGGTAAGCCGGCGCTGCTGGCCGCCGTAGATGAGGTTAAGCGCGTCATGGGAGTCGCCGCGAACGATAATCAAGGAATTTGCTCGGAGGCAGCGTAGCCGAGTCGATTCCGCAGCCACTGAGACGGGTCATAATAGGAGATGTAGAAATACATCCTCTCTGTAGACCCCTTCGACTTCAAACGACCTCGCTTCGGCGGGGTCGTTTTCTTTCATCCATTCAATGCGGCGTGCCGCACCTCTCGCTGCGCAGAGCGTCCCGCTGCGTGGCCGCCCGGCGTTCGAGCTTTGGCTCCGCCGGGCACCTCATCATGGAGCAATCATGGAGCGCGCCTACAGCCAGCGCCTAGCCGAAATCGCCGGCCGCGGTTTCTCGTCATCACGGCAGTTGCTTCGCGCCCTGCGTGAAGCGGGCCTGGTTCCTGGCCATGGAAACGCGCCGACCGCTGCAGACATCGCAAACATCGTCTTGGCGCTTTCCGCCGAGACGATCGCCACGGCACCGAAACGCGCACGGGCTCTTTCAACCTTGCCGCAGACATCGGCCACCGGCCTGCCGCCGACCGCGGGCGCCATGCTGGCAGCGCTGCTAGTGGCTCGCAAGACATCGCCAGTCTTCGGTGACTTCGACATCGAGGATGGGTTTCTCCACCTCGGCGCGACGGGCATCGTCCTCGAATGCCTGACCCTGACCGGAAAACGCGCCTGCGTGCGCTATGGCGCCGGCGCCGACGGCATTTCCAACGCGACGATCATCCCGCTCCCGATCGTTGCGAAATTCTCCCACCTAATTTGAGATCCCATGAAACCAATCGATATTCCGAAGATCAAAGATTGCTCTGACATTCTTGCCGGGCTTGAAGCTCGTCAGACCGAGATCAGTCACCAGATCAACAAAAAGTTCGCCGAGCAGCTTGCCATCGGCGCCGAGCCAGATGATGCGCCCCCAGTCGATCCCGCGGAAGCGCGCGTGGCTGCGCTACTGGGCAAGCCGCCCGCCCCTGTGACGGGGTCAAAGCGCGAGCGGCTGGGCAAGCTCACACTGGAGCTTTCCGACCTGCGGCGCGCGCTGGAAATGTTGAACCAGCAAATCTACGTCGAGCGGTCGAAAGCCATGCGTGTGCAACGCGCCCATGTGCGACCGGAGTTTCTGCGACGTATGGGCGTCTTCTGCCGCGCACTTGCCGGCGTTCACGCGGCCAATTTGTCGCTTCGGGAACTGGAAGACGCTGTCGAAGCTGCTGGGTGCAATCAGCACCATGAAGATTTGCGCGTACCGAACAGCATCGGCTCGCCAAAGGACAAGGATGGGCCGCTCGCGCGCTTTTTCGCCGAGGCCGCAAAGGCCGGAGCGATCGACAAGCGCGATATTCCAGTGGAACTGCAATGACGATTAACGTGCCTGTGCCGCGCGCCGTCGCCGCTTTTCGCGAGAAAATGGCGGTTGCCGATGCGCCCTATGCCGCAACGACGAGGCGCAGACCATCCAGACAGACACCGGCGGCCCCTGCTGTAGCTCGCAGGCGATTTCTTTCGTCGGAAGGGCGAGAATTAGCACGACCAGCAGTCCAGGGCTGGGCCTGCCTTCACGACAAGGCGTTTTTCGCCAACGACCGGTTCCGCGTCCTCCGGCTGGGCGCGTTCTCGGATACGCTGAAGGACGGCAAACGGAAGCCGCTGATCTTCGATCATGATGCTCGCCGGGAATACGGCGACACCAACTCCGGACTAGAGTTCGCAAGTTGCTTGCAAGGCTTGGCGTTTCGAATGCCAATCCGAGATGACGAGGCTGGCCGAGCAATTTTTGACAACGTGATGTCAAATAAGCGCCCCTGCGTATCGATCGGAGCCGATGTTATCAAAAAGAAAGTCCGTTGGGCGAAAGATATCGAATTCGACGATTGCGCTCAGGTCGACCTGCGCGAGATCTCACTTGTTCCAGAGGGAGCCGTTTCGAATACATTTGCCGCGATTGTGGATCTGGACGATGAGAATCCGTTTCTCTGGGCGGCATGCCGGACGCCGGACTTCGCCGCCCAGGCGACGGTGGCGAATGTGACGGCTCGGGCATCTCGCCTCGTTGAGAGGCTAGAGCGGCTCAGGGCGGAGATCCGCTCGGGATGATCGTCAGCGTTTCATGCGGATATGTCCCAGCGCCCGGCAACGGGCCGCTCGGCAAGGTGGCTTGGACGGAAATCCTGACCGAGGGCGGTTCAACCATCAATGCTGCGCCCGATGCAAATCGGTTCGGACGTCCCTTCTTCGACATCCAGATTGGCAAGGCGGGCTTGCTCGCCATTGCTTCCGCGGAGCCTATCGACTTCGCTTACTACGCAGCCGGCCAGCGCCTTCTGCAGCCAGCCGATCCGGGCGACCGCGTGCATTGGATGGACCGGATGCACGGCACGGTCGTCGTTTTGAATCGCGCTACTGGGCTCGTCAGGCGTGACGGCGGTGACGAGACCTTTGCGGTTCGAGATCGCGCCGCCCCGTTCCGACCAGGCGACGCAGTCACCTTCAGCACGACACGCGATGTCGATCGCCAGGAATGGGCGATCGATCTTCAGCCAGCTTGAATCAACAGGATTACTTATGACCCATACCAACTCGCCGATCTTCGGCGAGATTATCCGGCTCACGCCCAATGGCGCCGTGATCCGGCCAGAGGGGCTCACGACGAACAGAGGCAACTTCGCGCACAACAGTTGCTTTGTGCAGGGCAAGGCCGAGGTCGGAGCTGTTGTCGAGTTCACACCATACCGGACGCCCAATCGCCGGCACCTTGCCCTCAACGTGCGTGTGCTGACGGTCGAGCAGGTCGAGGCGCGCAGATGCCTCGGGTGACGGACGGCAGGCGCCCTTGGTTGAGATGGTACGGCCTGGCGCGGTGGCAAAGGATGCGGGCAACGCAGTTGGCAGCCGAGCCGCTGTGTCGCTTCTGTCTCGACGGCGAGCATGTGACCGAGGCTATGATCGCGGATCATGTGGAGCCGCATCGCGGATCGGAAGCACTGTTCTGGGATCCAGGCAACCTCCAGTCTCTATGCGCCTCATGCCATAGCCGCCATAAACAAGCCGAGGAGCACGGCCGGACGGTGGTTCGGTTCGGCGCTGATGGCTGGCCAGTCTGACTGGAAAAATAATCTCAAAACCTGCGGCGTCGCGCGTTGCAGACCAGCACCGTTGCGTGCCGATCGGCTGCCCGACTTCTGGCAAGCCCCCCGGGGGCATATCGATTCCCTGCCGACCTCGCGCCAACCGCAACGGTCGGTTCCCAACGCGCAGAGCGCCACGATTGAAACAACGGGGGTAACCCATGGCGCGGCAGCGCCTATCACTAGCTCATGCGCGCCTGACCGGCGCCTATTCGAAGAACCCAAAGCGCTATCGTGCACGCGTTGAGCCGTCTGGCCTTGATCCAATCGGCGACCCGCCTGAATGGCTTGCTCCGGATATTGCGGAGCAGTTTCGCGACCTGACCGCCCGTCTTCCATGGCTAAACGCGAGCCACACCGGCATCACCGTGATTGCTGCGGTCCTACAGGCCCGCATGGCGCAGGGCGTACTGGGCGTTCCGGGCCTGCAATTGCTCCGCGTCACCCTGAATTCGATGGGCGCCACGCCGGCTTCCGCGCACAAGGTTGCGATGCCGGAGGTGTCGGCTGACGATCCCGCGGAGGAGTTTTTCCGCTAAAACAGCCGGCGCGACCCTGACCGTCGCGCCGGTTAGCCTTGATCAGGCCGAAGCTTTAGCGCGAGCGCGCTTCGGTGCCACGGGGGCGGGAATTGCCTTCCGACGCTGCTGGCCCAACCCCATTTTCTTCGCAAGTTGAGAGCGCGCCTCCGCGTAGGCCGGCGCGACCATCGGATAATCCGGGGGTAGGTTCCACTTCGCGCGATACTGATCGGGGGTCATGTCGTAGGCGGTGCGAAGGTGCCGCTTCAGAGATTTGAATTTCTTGCCGTCCTCAAGGCAGATCAGGAAATCGGCCGTGATCGACTTCTTGACTGGAATGGCGGGCGACGCTCGCTCTTCCTGAACCGGCTCAGGCTCCTTACCAAGGCCGACTAGAGCGGAGTGTGTGTTAGCAATCAATGCCGAAAGTTCGGCCATTGGCACACTATTGTTCGAAACGAACGCTGAAACGATATGCGCGGCCAAGTCGACTAGCGCTTCGTTGTTTTCTGACAATTCCATTCTCCTGCCGTCCGCTGAAAACTCAGCGATCTGTTTCTTTCCAGAGCTCAAACTATCGGATTCTAATATGAGAATAAACCCTATATATTCGGAAACTTGTTTATTCCTTCTACCTCGACATGGCCGGCACTAGCGCGAAAACAGCCGCGTCGATCGCGCGGCTTAAAAGGCGCCTGGCGCGCGTCCCCATCGAAGTTCGATCTGCGGCCGCGGCACAGGCCCTGATCGAGGGCAACAATCTCGTCGTCGCCCTGCGCGGCAGCTCACCAAAAGACGACGGCACGCTCCGCGACAGCATCCGGCTCGAACAGGGCAAATACGGTGACAAGTTCTACGTCAAAGCCGGCGGCTCGAAGACGACGAAGCCAGTGCGCGAAGGCGAATCAGCAAGCTACGACTACATTTTTGCCAGCGAATACGGAACGGCACACCAGCCGGCACGCGCCTGGTTCTACCCAACCTATCGCGTCAGGCGGAAGGCGATCCGCAAACGCATTGAAGATGCTGCGCGCGCTGCGGCAGCCAAACTATCGGATTGAATGATGAGTGAAGCCGACCAAGACCGCGAGCCTCTTCAGTAGCGGGTCGAAAGGCAGCGGCTCGTCGGATGAGGACCGCGTGACATCGGTCGAGCGCTATATGGACGCGCTCATGAAAGCGCAGTCCATGGCCGAGGCAGAGCGCCAGACGGTCAACATGACGTCGGTCGAGCGTGCGAAGGCGAAGGCTTTGGTCGAAGGTCAGGCTGCCGCTCAACGCGATGTCACGTCAGGTCTGCGCGAGACGGCAGTTCTGACCCAAGGCGAGAAAGATAAAATTCTCGGAATCGCCGAAGCGACGGCCAAATGGAAAGAAGAAACCAAGAACGTAAAGGAATCCTTGGATTTCGCCAAGGATCTAACAACCGATGTGTCCAAGGGTTTCGTTGATGACTTGATGAACGGAACCAAAGCAGCCGACGCTTTCAACAATGCGCTCAGGCGTATCATGTCCACGCTGGCCAACAAGGCCATTGAAGGACTGATCGGCAGCATGTTCGGCGGCAGCAGCGGCGGCGGAAATATCTTCGGTGTGATCGGAAAGGCGTTCGGTTTCGCCGACGGCGGACCCGTGGGCGCCGTGAATTCTGATCATATGGAGGTGCTCGCGTGAGTGCTGTTGCGACGTTTATCGAGCACGACCGCGTGCACCTGCTGGCTGACGCCTGTTTCTATGATGAAGCCGGCACACTGACGGCGATCGAGCCGAAGGTGCGGCCTGTGCCGCGGGCGAGCGCAGTGTTCTCAAGCCGAGGATCCCGCTGGGCGTTTGACGCCTTCGAGATGGCTTGTGAATGCATCGAATACGACGGCTTCGACGGGTTCGTTTCGAAACTGGACGACATCTTCGCGGTGTTCGACTTGTTGATGGGCGGACTCCTTGGGGAGATCGTCATCGCTGGCTGGTCGGACAAGGACGGCGTCGGACGCGTGCTCTATCGCAAGACGTACGACCGGGACGGCGATGATTGCGAGCCGGGGGTTGTCTATGTGATGGGCAAACGCTCCGGCTTCGGCGTCGACCGGCTAGACCTTGGCGATGACTGGTCGGAAGAACGCGCCGTTGCGGCTTTCCAGCGGGGTCGAGAGCGGGCCGAGGACATCACCTACGGCATGGGCGACGAGCCGGTTCTGCGTCATGCCGTGGGCGGGTACGTTACGCACGCCATTGTCACCGCTGACGGTGTCGGACTGACGCGCATCTGTGAATGGCCGGACGAGATTGGTCATAAGATCAATCCGGGTGGGACGACAACAATCTTCGATTGGAGCGAGATCTGGCCTGAGATTAGTCGCCGTGAGCAATCCCTGCTACGACCAGCTTGTTACCCAGCGTGCTGCCAAGGTGGAGCCGGACGGGTTCCGGCGTTGACGGCGCGGCCAGCTTAGCCAGAGCCTCAAAGGACAAATACCGCGAACTCTCGGCATTTGAGCCCAGTTCACGCGCTATCCGCATGAACTTTTGAGCGGTGTCCTCGCTCATCCCGAATTCGCCGCGAACCCACGGCAAGAAATTGCCATGTCCTAGCGCCTCTTTTTGTTGTATCAAGTCTTCGCCAGTTTCGATGATGGCTTGGTACATCCGCCCCCTGATCCGCTCAGCAGCAGCCCGCGCGGACGCCGCCTTCTCGGCGGGCGCTAGAACTTCCTCGCGAACCGGCTCTGGGGCGACACGTGAACGCCAAATTGTGCTCAGGGCCACTGGCTTGAACCTTCAAGCCAGTCCGATCGGCCCGCTTCTGGTCAAGGGGCAGCATCCAGCCACAAAAAACCCCGCGGGGAGGCGGGGCAAGGTGGTGTTGGGCACACTGGTAACCAGCCGCCTGGCCTATTGTTCCGAAGCCGGGCCGGATAGGCTGGAACTTTCAACGTCCTAGGTCTGTTGCCGCATTAATAAGGAGGGATGCCATGACAAAATTCCTACCGGGGCGAACGACCACCATCGGGAACGACCGATATGGATGAAGCGCTGGTCGCAGCCGGAATGGTGGCGGTCGCCGCCATCGCCTGGTTCGCATCGCGTCGCTGGCATTTGTAGCTAGGGAGCGTCGTCCCGCGGACCTCGGGCGAACTGGCTAATAGCCAACAGGACAAGCTCGTCCTCATTACGACAAACCGGAAGCAAGGCGGTTACGATCTGAGCGAGCCGCGAACGTTCGGCTGCCTCGTCGTCCGAAACGATGCCTTCCGCGACGACCTGGCGCCAAGCTTCTTGAAACGCCGCGTGCGCGAGCGCCAGTTCGCCTGGATCCGTGAGTGATGAAAAGGGCATGGGCGATCGGGAGATGGTTAACGGCGAGCGCAGATTTATTGGCCGGACACGCCGAACTCGCCCGATCGACCGCGCAGTCCTCACAACCCGATTACCGAGATGTTCTACCGTCTCCGGAAGCCGAAGTAACGACCATCTATCCTCAAGATTTGTCAGAGATCGGCTTGCCGCTGCTCTTGCCGCGAGCCTGTCCGATCATCTCGGATTCGTCCGTGAGCGCGCCGCGGCGATCCGCCTTTTGCTGCGCAGTCGCATCCGAGCCCCTGAGAGCCTCGTCCACGGCATCCGCTGCATGTGATCTCACCTCGTCCGCACTGGTCTGCATTTCTGCTTCTGTGGCCGCTTGGCGGGCCGGTAGGTGCAGTTTCACAACGCCCTCACCGCGTGAATCATCAATGAACTCGACGCCAGCGGATTGAAGAGCATTGCGAATGGCCGTGAGCGTGCTCACCCGCGAATCCGTTAAGCCGCGCTCGATGTTCTTGATGCTCATCTCGGAGACCCCCGACGCGGCTGCCAGGTCCGTCTGCTTCCAGTTCAAAAAGGCTCGTGCGGCCCGTATCTGTGCGGCGCTGATCATGCTCGTACCGTATGTGATAATGACCGTAGGGGAAAGAAAATTGTTTCTGAAGGTTATTTTTGTGGTTGACGGCTATCAAGCTAACCCTTACGGTTAATTTATCGACCCAAAGGAGCCAGTCCATGACCCGCAACGCAGTTAACAACCTACTGCCCTTCGAGACCTACATCCTTGAGATTGTCGAGTCGGAGTATGTGCCCACCTGCGACGGACTGGGCATGGTGCTGAAGTGCAAGGCTCAGGTCGTGAGCGGCTCGTATGAGGGGCGTCCCTATTGGCTGAACTACTGCCTTGAGCATCAGAGCGACGAGCGAAACGAGGCAGGTCAGCGCGCCTTCGCTGGGCTTCGTCGAGCAACCGGCGTGCTGAGCCCGAATTTCAGTACGGACCTGCACTTCAAGCCGTTCGGCGTGAAGATCGGTATTAAGGCCCGCAAAGACACCGGCGAACTCGAAAACGTCATCAAGCAGTACATGTTTGAGGCGGATGGCGAACCGCCGCGGCCGCCTGCCTCTGGCTGCCCAACAACCGAATGGCGAAAGGCGGCCTAACGAAGCGCGGTCAGCGAAGGGACGGGCAGTCGCGGCGATGCGGCGATGCCCGTCATCAGACGCTTTCGATCACTCGTCCGGCAAAAGTCATATAATCCGCGCCGACCGACGTAATCCTAATATGGCACCGTCCACCGTCGTCTGTCTCAAGCATTAGATCGCCTTGAAGGTCTGCGAGCGCCAGTACTTTGGGGTCGCAGAGCAGCTTACCCGATCTATCGTTCGACATGTCGCAAACCACCTCGGAACGTTGTCCTGTCTTCGTGATCAAGCGGGCCATAGGTTCGATCCTTCTACGCGAGGGTGGCGACGCGCTCGCGTCCGGGGTGACAGACTGCTTCGTCCATCAAATCGTTGCGCGTGAGCGGAACCAGTCCTTTGATATGGGTAATCGCTTGAAAAAACACTAGGGGCAGCTCGATATTAATAGGTCAAATTCAAAAAAATATAAGTATTTCCCTAATGATATCTGCGAATTAACGACCTCCTATCAAGCTGTAATTTTGTTTACAGCGCAATTTGGTGTGTGACGCTTGCCTCATATCTTGTTTCCGCCGCTACGAGTATAATCGAACGCGACACGCGCGAAGGGCATCACGGCGGACGAGCCGACGAAGCTCCTGAAGCCGAAGTGAACGCAAGCGCCAACCTGGCGGATGTGTCAGCGGCGCGACGGCCCGTCTGCGCAAGGGGGCGGGCTTCTAGATTCTGGTTACAAACGAGGCTGGCTGGCTACAGTGTGGCTACAAATTTTATAGCCAGCGCTTCAATCTGTAATTAAGTTGTTGATTTCGTTGGTGAGCGGGGAGGGGATCGAACCCTCGACCACATGATTAAAAGTCACGTGCTCTACCACTGAGCTACCCGCCCTCACCGAGGCGCTGACATACGGAGCGATGCCGCCCGGGTCAACTCGTTCGATGAAGTCGTCACCATCTCAAGCGCCGCGAGGCCGCCGACCGGCGAAACCCGGCGTTTTCTTGCGGCATCGCAGCATCGGAACTTCTGGACGCCCTTCCCCTCCCATGCATTCTGGGGGCGCCCATAACAACGAACGGCGATTCAACGCCGGGGGATTCCAACTGATATCGGGAGAGAGAGAATGGACGAACGGGAAATCCGCGGCCTCGTCGCGGATGTGAAGGGTGGCGCGCTGTCGCGACGATCCTTCATCCAGAGGATGGCGGCAGTGGGCATCACGGCCCCGATCGCGAGCCAGATCCTGGCATGGAACGATGTGGCGATGGCAAACGCCGCGCTGCAATACAAGCCGACCAAGGCCGGCGGCGGCGGGGCGCTGAAGATCCTGCTCTGGCAGGCGCCGACCCTGCTCAACCCGCATTTCGCCTCGGGCACCAAGGACCAGATCGCCTCGCGCATCTTCTTCGAGCCGCTCGCCGGCTGGGACAAGGAAGGCAACCTCTTCCCGCAGCTTGCCGCGGAGATTCCGAGCAAGGCCAATGGCGGCCTCTCGGCAGACGGCAAGGAGGTCATCTGGAAGCTGAAGCAGGGCGTGAAGTGGCATGACGGCAAGCCGTTCACCGCCGACGACGTCGTCTTCACCTGGGAATATGCCGCCGATCCGGCGACCGCCGCCTACACCACCGGCTCCTACACCAACATCAAGGTCGAGAAGATCAACGATCACACCGTCAAGGTGATCTTCAAGGACCCGACGCCGTTCTGGGCCGATCCCTTCGTCGGCGTCGCCGGCATGATCATCCCGAAGCACCATTTCGGCGACTACAAGGGCGCGAAGTCGCGCGAAGCGCCCGGCAACCTGAAGCCGGTCGGCACGGGCCCCTACAAATTCGTCGACTTCAAGCCCGGCGACATTCTCACCGGCACCCGCAATGAGGACTACCACGTCAAGAACCAGCCGCATTTCGACACGCTCGAAGCCAAGGGCGGTGGTGACGCGGTCTCGGCGGCGCGTGCCGTGCTCCAGACCGGCGAATACGACTATGCCTGGAACATGCAGGTCGAGGACGAGATCCTCAAGCGCATGGAGACCGGCGGTCGCGGCAAGGTGGTGGCGGTTCCCGGCGGCGACATCGAGTTCATCATCCTGAACACGACCGATCCGTGGACCGAGGTCGATGGCGAGCGCTCCAGCGTCAAGACCAAGCATCCGACGCTGTCGGATCCGAAAGTGCGCGAGGCGATCAACCTGCTGATCGACCGCGATTCGATCCAGAAGTTCATCTATGGCCGGGGCGGCACCGCGACGGCGAGCTTCGTCAACGAGCCCAAGCAGTTCAAATCGCCCAAGCTCAAATACGAATTCAACATCGACAAGGCCAACAAGATCCTCGACGACGCCGGCTGGAAGAAGGGCGCCGACGGCATTCGCGAGAAGGACGGCAAGAAGCTCAAATACGTCTTCCAGACCTCGATCAACGCCCCGCGCCAGAAGACCCAGGCCATCATCAAGCAGGCCTGCCAGCGCGTCGGCATCGACCTCGAGCTCAAGTCGGTCACGGCGTCGGTCTATTTCTCTTCCGACGTGGCCAACCCCGATACCTACACCAAGCTGTATTGCGACATGGAGATGTACACCACGACGCAGCCGCAGCCCGATCCGGAGCGCTTCCTCAACCAGCTCGTCTCCTGGGAGATCGCCAACAAGGAGAACAAGTGGCTGGGCCGCAACGTCTCACGCTACTCGGACCCTGAAGCCGACAAGGCCTACAAGGCCGCCCAGAAGGAGTTCGACCCGGTCAAGCGCGCCGCGCTGCTGATCAAGGTCAACGAGATCTTCTGCGAGGCCAATATCCTGCTGCCGATCCTCTCACGCACGGTCGTCGGTGCCTCGGCCAACAACCTGGAGGCCGATATCTCCGGCTGGGAGGTCACGACCTGGAATTTGGCAGCCTGGTATCGGACCTGAGCGCACCGCCATTTCAAACAGGACCGGCCCCTTCGGGGGGCCGGTCCGCTAATCCAACAAACCCCGTTCCAGAGCCACATCGATGCAGCCATGGATATGGCCGTGCAACAGCCGCTGCGCCTCGCCTGCGTCGCGGTGAAGCGCGCAATCGAGCAGCGCGCGGTGCTCCCCGATCGAGGTCGGTCCCCAGAAGATGAAAAACACCATCTGGTAGCGCAGATAGCGCTCATAGATCCCGGCATGGAGATCGAGCAGCGCCTTTGAGCCACAGGCCGAGACCAGCGCCTGATGAAACTCGAAATCGTAGCGCTTCCACTGCTGCGTGCCGGAATCGTCGCCGGTCAGCAGGCGCTCCTCCATGCGGGCGAGCTTGTGATGGGCCGCGACGACGCGCCCTTCCCATTCCATGTCGCCGGCTGCGAAAGATTGCGCGAGCGCGTGGCTCTCGATCAACAGCCTGAGGTCGGCGAGCTCCCGGAGTTCGCTGGCCGTGCAGGGCGCGACCTGGAAGCCGCGCTGCCCTTCCGCCACGACAAATCCCTCCGGCGCGAGGCGATTCAGGATTTCGCGAAGCGTGCTGATGCCGACGCCATAAACCGGCCGCAGCTTGTCGAGCGTCAGCCGCTGGCCGGGCTGCAGGCGCCCGAAGACGATATCCTGCCGGATTCGCTCATAAGCCTGCTCGCCCGTGGACAGAGCGGCGATCTCCTCGCCGCCGCTATCCGCTGCCGCTTCCGCCATGACATCCCCTTTCCTGATCATGACGCAGATTAAGCCCTTCGGCCGAGCGAGCCAACCGTTAAAGCTGTCCATCCATGAAATAGCAGACGATCTACGAATTATCGGTTGATTTGAATCGGGCACCGAGTAGGATCGTCGGCACAAGAAGCCGACGGAGCCGTGGACTCCGCAGCGAAGGATCTCGGGAGGTCATCATGTCGGCAGGCGGGAAGCCGGCAGCCGGGCGCGGCTGCATCTACATCCTGAACGGCCCCAACCTGAATCTGCTCGGGCAGCGCGAGCCGGCAATCTATGGCAGCACGACGCTGGCCGAGATCGGCGAGCGCTGCGCGGCCAAGGCGAAGACGCTCGGTTTCACCGTCGACTTCCGCCAGACGAATTTCGAGGGCGAGCTCGTCGAAAGCGTACAGCAGGCGCGGCAGGAGGCCTGCGGCATCATCATCAACCCGGCCGGCTACAGCTTTACCTCGGTAGCCTTGCTCGATGCGCTGAAAATGTTCGAGCGACCGAAGATCGAGCTGCACATCTCGAACGTTCATGCGCGCGAGAGCATCTATCACAATTCGCTGGTTTCGCGGACGGCGACCGGGATCATCATCGGGCTCGGCGCCGCCGGCTATGAGCTTGCCATCCAGGCGATGGCCGGGCTGGTGGAGGCCTGAATATGGCTTTGATCGCCGCAAGCCGGATCGACGATGCGGAGCGGCGGCCTTCAGCGGCGCAGCGTGCGCAGCATGGTATCGATCGCAGCGGCCCTGCGGCGCGTCAGAGCCTCCGGCGCGCCCATGTCGTGGCCGAAAATCTGGCGGATGCTCGCGCGGTTCGAGACGTTGTAGAAGGCGAGCGCACTGATCGTCAGGTGGATGTCGATCGCTTCGATCCCCGGCCTGAACACGCCCCCCGCGACGCCGCGTTCATAGGCCTCGCGGATCATGTCGATCACCGAGAGGTTGAGGGCGGAGATCCTGTCGGACGACGCAAGGTGTCGGGCGTGATGGATGTTCTCGATCATCACCATCCGAACGAAATCCGGGTTCTCGGCGTGATAGTCGAAGGTGAATCCCGTAAGCAGCGCGATCGCCTCTTCCGGCTCCAGGCTCGCAAGGTCGAGCCCGCGCTCGAAGCTGCGGATGCGCTCATACATCTCTTCAAGGACAGCGCGATAGAGCCCCTCCTTGTCGTCGAAATAGTAGTAGATCATCCGTTTGCTGGTGGCGGTTCGGGCTGCGATCTCGTCGACGCGGGCGCCGCTCAGGCCGTTCTCGACGAATTCCAGCCGCGCCGCCTCCAGGATACTGCGGCGCACGCCCTCCGGGTCCTGGGTCCAGGACGCCGATTTCCGGCTCGTTCCCCGCGGTTTGATCGCTGCCTTGCTCATGTTCTACCCGGCGCCCTGCTGCCCCGCCGACCTTCGGCGGCACCCAAATGGACAGCTCGGTTAATTTCGCTTGACCAAATGAACTAAGTGGTACAATTAACATACCATCGGCCTCATGCAAGCTGCGTGAGCGACTGAAAAGGCCCTCGCAAGAAGGGCTGCGAAGACAGACGGGACCCGGACCGACCCCTTTTTTCGAGAAGGTCGGCCGCTTTGGGAAGCGCCATGAATTACAAGCTCGATTTCACTCCCGTGATCGAGGGCATGCCCGACCTCCTGATGGGCTGCCTCGGCACGTTTCTGCTGGCGCTCAGCGGGATGGCGCTGGCCATCGTGATCGGAATCGGCGGCGTGGTGCTGCGGGATTCACGCTTTGCCCCCGTGCGCTTTCTGGTGCGGGCTTTCGTCGAGATCATCCGCAACACGCCCTTCCTGGTGCAGATCTTCTTCATCTACTTCGCGCTGCCGCTGACGGGCCTGCGCCTCGACCCGACGCCGACGGCGATCATCGCGCTCGGCATCAATGGCGGCGCCTATGCCATCGAGATCATCCGCGGCGGCGTCCAGTCGATCAGCAAGGGCCAGACCGAGGCCGGTCTGGCGCTTGGCCTGCACAAGGCGCAGGTCTTCCGGCTGATCGTGCTCAAGCCGGCGCTGCGCGCGATCTTCCCGTCGCTGACCAGCCAGTTCGTGCTGCTGACGCTGACCACCTCGGTCGCCTCGGCGATCTCCGCCTATGAGCTGACCTCGGTCGCGCAGCGGATCGAGTCCGACAGTTTCCGCTCTTTCGAGGTCTACGGCACGATCACGCTGTTCTACCTCGTGATCTCCTGGGTGATGATGCGCTTCTTTTCGGCGATCTCGACCCGCTACTTCAGCTATCCGGTGAAGTGAGGGCGCGATGGGCTGGAACGAATTCCTCTTCCTCCTCACCGGCCTGAAATGGACCGTGGCGCTGTCGGCGATCGGCTTCGTCTTCGGTTCGGTCTCCGGGCTCGGGATCGCGCTGATGCGCACGTCCGGACGTTCGCTGCTGGAACGGATCACCGCCGGCTATATCGCCCTGTTCCAGGGTACGCCGCTCCTGATGCAGCTCTTCGTCGTCTATTACGGGCTGGCGCTGGTCGGGCTGAAGCTCGATGCCTGGGTCGCGGTCGCGATCGGCTTCACGCTGCATGCCAGCGCCTATCTCGGCGAGATCTGGCGCGGCTCGATCGAGGCGGTCCCGAAAGGGCAGACCGAGGCCGCCAAGGCGCTGAGCCTACACTATGTCTCGCGGATGCGGGACGTGATCCTGCCGCAGGCGATCCGCATCTCGCTGCCCGCGACGGTCGGCTTCCTGGTCCAGTTGATCAAGGGCACCTCGCTTGCCGCCATCGTCGGCTTCACCGAGCTGACGCGGGCCGGCAACATCGTCTCCAACCAGATCTTCCAGCCGCTCCTCGTCTTCGGGATCGTCGGCGTCCTCTACTTCCTGCTGTGCTGGCCGCTCTCGCTCTACGGCTCGCATCTGGAAAAGCGCATGGCCATCGCCGCGCGCTGAGCATCCCGGTTCAACGCCTAGACCAACCACCAACTATAAAGGGAGAGAAACATGACGAAGATGAAATCCACCCGCCGCAGCCTGCTGATCGCCGGCGCAGCCGCGCTGGCCCTGCCCGCCCTGGTCGGCAGCCCGGCGCAGGCGATCACCCCGGCCGAGATCAAGGCCAAGGGCAAGATCGTGGTCGGCATCCAGGGCGACAACCCGCCATGGGGTTTCGTGACCAGCGCCGGCAAGCAGGATGGCCTCGACGCCGACATCGCCACGCTCTTCGCCAAGGAGCTGGGCGTGCAGGTCGAGTTCGTGCCGCTCGAGGTCAACAACCGCATCCCGGCGCTGACCACCGGCCGCGTCGACGTGCTCTTCGCGACCATGGCGATGCTGCCGGAGCGCGCCAAGGCCGTGCAGTTCTCGAAGCCCTATGTCGCCAACACCATCGTGCTGATCGGTCCCAAGAAGGACAAGATCACCACCAACGAGGACATGGCGCGCTATACGATCGGCGTCGCCAAGGGTGCGGCGCAGGACACGCAGGTGACCAAGAACGCGCCGGCAGGCACGACGATCCGTCGCTATGACGGCGACGCGCCCTCGATCCAGGCGCTGGTCTCCGGCCAGGTCCAGGCGCTCGGCGGCAACATCTTCTACATGCAGCGCGTCGAGCAGGGTCGCCCCGGCGAGTTCGAGAACAAGCTCGAGTTCCAGAACCTCTACAACGGCGCCTGCACCCGCCTCGGCGAGAAGGAGATCAACGCGGCGCTCAACACCTTCATCGACAAGATCAAGGCGAATGGCGAGCTGCAGAAGGTCTACGACAAGTGGATGAAGGTGCCGGTGCACAAGTTCCCGGACAGCCTCGAAGGCATCACCTTCACCGCGAGCTGAGCGCTCCGGACCATCTCCGCGCTACTCTGAAGCGCGGAGATGGTCCGACGCCTTGTTTGATCGCATTTCCTCTCGCGAACCGGCGTCCACTTCGCTCGAAAATGCTTTAGGGACCGGAGCCCGGACCATGAACCAGCCAGTCCTCAAGAGCGCCGCTGCGGCGGATGCCATGATCGCCATGGCGCATGTCGAGAAATGGTATGGCGACTTTCTGGCCCTGACCGACATCAACCTCGAAGTCCGCAAAGGCGAGCGCATCGTCCTGTGCGGCCCTTCAGGCTCCGGCAAGTCGACGCTGATCCGCTGCATCAACCATCTGGAGACCTACCAGAAGGGTGAGATCAGGGTCAGCGGCGCCAAGGTCGACGACAACGCGAAGACCATCGACGCGGTTCGCCGCGAGGTAGGCATGGTCTTCCAGCACTTCAACCTGTTCCCGCATATGAGCGTGCTGCAGAACTGCATGCTGGCGCCGATGCGCTCGCTCGGCGCGAGCAAGGCGGAGGCAGAAGCGACCGCCCGCCAGCTGCTCGGCCGGGTTAAGATTCTCGAACAGGCAGAGAAGTATCCTGCCCAGCTCTCGGGCGGCCAGCAGCAACGCGTCGCCATCGCACGCGCGCTCTGCATGAAGCCCAAGGTCATGCTGTTCGACGAGCCGACTTCAGCCCTCGACCCGGAGATGGTCAAGGAGGTGCTCGACACCATGATCGCGCTCGCCGACGAAGGCATGACCATGATCTGTGTCACCCATGAGATGGGCTTCGCCCGGCAGGTGGCGAACCGCGTCATCTTCATGGCAAACGGTGCCATCGTCGAGGAGGCGCCGCCCGAGGAGTTCTTCCATAACCCGCGCCAGGAGCGGACCCGGAAGTTTCTCGGCGAAATCCTCCACAAGCACTGAACCCAAACGCCTGCAACGGAACGCAACCATGTCCCGCCTCGTCTATGTCCTGAACGGCCCGAACCTGAACCTGCTCGGCAAACGCCAGCCGCATATCTACGGGCACGAGACCCTGGCCGATGTCGAACGCGATTGCCGGATGCTGGCCGAGGAGCTGAAGCTGGAACTGCGCTTCCATCAATCCAACCGCGAATACGAACTGATCGACTGGATCCATGAGGCGCGCGAGGACGGCGCGGGCATCGTCATCAACCCCGCGGCCTTCACCCATACCTCGGTCGCGCTGCTCGATGCGCTCAACACCTTCGAGGGGCCGGTGATCGAATGCCATATCTCGCAGGTGCATAAGCGCGAGGCGTTCCGCCACCATTCCTATGTCTCGCTGCGTTCCGACGGCGTCATCGCCGGCTTCGGCACGCAGGGTTATCAGCTCGGGCTGCGTCGCATCGCCAAGCTGATCGACGACAAGGCCGCTTGAGGATCGATCCTATGGCTCCGGTCAAAATCGCGGTGATGGGTGCGGGCCTGATCGGCAAGCGCCACGCTGTCCATGTCAGGGCCCAAGAGGGCGCGCTCCTGTCGGCGATCATCGACCCGGCGCCAGCCGGCAAGGCCTTCGCCGCGGAGATGGGCGTCACGTGGTACCCGGCATTCGACGCCGTCCCCGCCGGCGCGAGGCCGGACGGCGTCATCGTGGCGACGCCGAACCAGCTCCATGTCGCCAATGGGCTGGAGCTGGCGGCGGCCGGCATCCCGATGCTGGTCGAGAAGCCGATTGCGGATAGCGTCGATGGCGCGCGCAAACTGGTTCAGGCGGCGGAGGCTGCGGGTGTGCCCCTGCTCGTCGGCCACCACCGGCGCCATAATCCGATGATCCGCAAGGCGCGCGAGACCATCGACGCCGGCCGGCTCGGCCGCGTCCTGACGCTGACCGGGCAGTTCTGGCTGGTGAAGCCGGACGCATATTTCGACGTCGACTGGCGCCGGCAGGAAGGCGCCGGGCCGATCCTGATCAACCTGATCCACGATATCGACCTGTTCCGCTATCTCTGCGGCGAGATCGTCGGGGTGCAGGCGCAAAGCTCGAATGCGGTGCGCGGCAACCCGGCCGAGGAGACGGCCGTCGCCATCCTGCGCTTCGCCAATGGCGCGCTTGGCACGGTCAGCGCCTCCGACACCGTGGTCTCGCCCTGGAGCTGGGAGCTGACGACCGGCGAGAATCCGGCCTATCCGCGCCAGGACCAGTCCTGCTACCAGATCGGCGGCACGCACGGGTCGCTGACTATCCCGGCGCTCGAACTGTGGGGCCATACCGACAAGCGCGGCTGGTGGGAGCCGCTGAAGCGCGAGCGCATCCCATTCGTTCCAGAAGATCCGCTCCAGGCCCAGATCCGGCATTTCTGCGCGGTGATCCGCGGCGAAGAGGAACCCCTCGTCTCCGGCCGTGAGGGGTTGGCGACGCTCGCGGTCATCGAGGCGGTGAAACAGGCGGCGCGCTCCGGCGGCCCTGTCGAGGTGGCGACCGAACCTGTGTCGGCGAGGGCTTCGACATGATCAAGGGCACGACACGGCTGATCGGCCATCTCGGCTTTCCGACCGAGAGCTTCAAGGCGCCGATGATCTACAACCCCTATTTCGAGCGGGATGGGATCGACGCCGTCGTCGTGCCGATGGGCTGCCGCAGCGAGGATTACCCCGACTTTCTCAAGCTGTTCTTCCGGCTGTCCAACGCGCATGGCGCGCTGGTGACCATGCCGCACAAGGTGACCACAACCGGCCTCGTCGACACGCTCTCCCCGACCGCCGCGATTGCCGGCGCCTGCAATGCGGTGCGCCTTGAGCCGGACGGCCGGCTTGCCGGCGACATGTTCGATGGCGAAGGTTTCGTCCGCGGTGTCCTGCGCAAGGGGCGCACGCTCGCTGGCGCCCGGGCGCTCGTCGTCGGCGCCGGAGGCGTCGGCTCGGCGATCGCCGCATCGCTGGCGAAGGCCGGTGTCGGTGAACTCGGCCTGTTCGATACCCACGGGGCGATGGCCGAGGAGCTGGGCCGGCGGCTTGTCGCGCACTACCCTGCCCTGCGCGTCACGACCGGTTCGAACGATCCAGAGGGCTTCGACATCATCGTCAATGCGACGCCGCTCGGCATGAAGCCGGGCGATCCCTTGCCGCTCGATGTCGCCCGCCTGCCCTCCTCCGCCCTGGTCGGCGAGGTCGTGATGGCGCAGGAAATCACGCCGTTTCTGGCGGCGGCACGCGCACGCGGCTGTGCGGTGCAGGTCGGCACCGATATGCTGTTCGAGCAGATCCCCGCCTATCTGGAGTTCTTCGGCCTGCCCACGACCACGGCCGAAGATCTGCGCGCCGTGGCGCGGCTGGGCTGAGAGGAGGCAATCCCGTGGTTCCATCGATCGCCACCGTCTGCGTCTCCGGCACGCTCCAGGAAAAGCTCGAAGCCATCGCTGCCGCCGGCTTCACGGCGGTCGAGATCTTCGAGAACGACCTGATCGCCTTTCCGGGCTCTCCGGCCGAGGTTCGGCGCATCTGTGGCGATCTCGGCCTGACGATCGTGACCTGCCAGCCCTTCCGCGATTTCGAGGGCATGCCGGAGGCGCGCCGCCAGCGCGTCTTCGACCGGGCGGAGCGCAAGTTCGATCTGCTGCAGGAGCTGGGGACAGATCTGCTTTTCGTCTGCTCCAGCGTCTCGCCTGAAGCACTTTCCGGCATCGACCGGCTCGCGGCCGATTTCATCGAGCTCGGCGAACGGGCCGGCCGGCGGGGCCTGCGCGTTGGCTACGAGGCGCTGGCCTGGGGGCGGCATGTCTTCGACTATCGCGACGCCTGGGAGATCGTGCGCCGCGCGAACCGGCCGGAAGTCGGGATCGTGCTGGATTCCTTCCACATCCTGGCGCGGGGGCTCGACCTTTCGGCCATCGGCACCATCCCGCGCGACAAGATCGCGATGGTGCAGATGGCGGACGCGCCGCTGCTGCAGATGGACCCGCTGTCATGGAGCCGGCACTGGCGCTGCCTGCCCGGACAGGGCGATCTCAACCTTTCCGGCTTCATGCGCGCTCTGGTCTCGACCGGCTATGACGGGGTGCTGTCACTGGAGATCTTCAACGACCGCTTCCGGGCAGGCTCCGCCCGTTCCGTCGCGCTCGACGGCCATCGCTCGCTGATCTGGCTGCTCGACGAAACGGCACGCCAGATCGGCAAGCCTTTGCCTGGCGCGGTGCCGATGCCGCCGCCGGCACCCGTCGAGGCGGTGGAGTTCATCGAGTTCGCCGTGTCGGAAGCCGAGCGGCCGGGCTTCGAGCGGCTGCTGCGCGCGCTCGGGTTTGCGCGTTCCGGCGCGCATCGCTCCAAGGATGTCGATCTCTGGAGCCAGGGCGATATCCGCATCGTGCTGAACAGCGAGGCGGACGGCTTCGCCCATAGCTACCAGATCACCCATGGCACCTCGGTCTGCGCTCTGGCGCTGCGCGTGCCGGATGCGCAGGCCGCAATCGCCCGCGCCACGGCTCTGCTCGACGTGCCGCATGCCGGCGCGGTCGGGCCGGCCGAGCTCGATATCCCGGCCGTGCGCGGGCTCGGCGGCAGCCTCGTCTATTTCCTCGACCACGCCTCGGCGCTCGGCCGCTGGGCCGAGGTGGATTTCGAGGCGACGGAGGAAACCGGACGCGATGCCGGGCTGACCGGCGTCGACCATGTCTCCCAGAGCATGCAGTACGAGGAGATGCTGACCTGGCTGCTGTTCTATTCGTCGCTGTTCGAGACGAAGAAGGCGCCGAGCCAGGCCGTGCTCGATCCCGGCGGCGTCGTCCAGAGCCAGGTCATTGAGAGCGGACTCGATGGCGAGAGGGGCCATGGGCTCCGGCTCATCCTCAACGGCTCGCAGAGCCACCGCACGCTCTCGGCCCGTTTCATCACCGATTTCTTCGGCTCCGGGGTGCAGCACATCGCCTTTGCGACCGACGACATCGCCGCGACGGTGGAGCGGCTGGTTGCGAACGGCGTGGCCATGCTGCCCATCCCCGAGAACTACTATGACGACCTCGAGGCCCGCTCCGACCTGTCGGAACAGGAAATCGATGCGATGAAGGCGTTGAACATCCTCTACGACAGCGATGCCTCGGGCATCTTCCGGCAGGCCTATACGCAGACTCTGGATGGCGGGCTGTTCTTCGAGATCGTCCAGCGCGACGGCTATGCCGGCTATGGCGCTGCCAATGCCGGCATCCGCCTGACCGCGCAATCCAGGCTCGCCCGCCCGATCAGCGTTCCCGCCCCGAGCCATGGCTGAGGATCTGACGATGACCTCTCCTTGCATCATCACCGTCGCGATCACGGGGTCGCTGCCGACGAAGAATGATAACCCCGCGGTCCCGATCACGATCGCGGAACAGGTCGAGTCGACACAGGAAGCCTTCGAGGCGGGCGCGACGCTGGTTCATGCCCATGTCCGCAACGATGACGGCACGCCAAGCTCCGATCCCGAACGCTTCGGGCGGCTGCTCGAAGGGCTGCGCCGACATTGCCCCGGCATGATCGTGCAGTTTTCGACAGGGGGGCGCTCCGGCGCAGGCCGCGAGCGCGGTGGCATGCTGCCGCTCCGGCCCGACATGGCCTCGCTGTCGACGGGCTCCTGCAACTTCCCGACGCGGGTCTATGAAAACAGTCCGGAGCTGGTCGACTGGCTGGCCGCCGAGATGAAGAGCCACGGTATCAAGCCGGAGATCGAGGCCTTCGACCTGTCGATGATCTTCAAGGCCGCCGAGATGGAGCAGGCGGGCGCGATCGCCGGGCCACTGCATGTTCAATTCGTGATGGGCGTCAAAAACGCCATGCCGGTCGATCGAGCCGTCTTCGAATTCTACATCGCGACCCTGAAGCGGCTCGCCCCGGCCGCGACCTGGACCGGCGCCGGGATCGGGCGCGACCAGATCACGCTCAATCGCTGGTCGCTGGAGCTCGGCGGCCATTGCCGGACAGGGCTGGAGGACAATGTCCGCCTCGATCGCGACACGCTCGCGCCGTCCAATGCGGCGCTGGTCCGGCGTATCGTCGCGCTGTGCCCCGAATATGCGCGCCATCCCGCCTCGGTGGCGGAGGCGCGCGCGCTCTTGTCCCTTCCCGCTGTCGCCTGACGGAGGCACGATGTCATGACCCGTCTCATCCTTCCCTATGCGGCACCGGACCAGGGCCAGCCGGCCTCGCTGTTCCCGGATTACCGCTCGACCGTGGCCCGCAGCCCACGGCAGGCGCCGATCATGGTCCCGCAGACGCTGACCGAGGTGACCGGCCCGAGCGACTGGTCCCGGCTGATGGGGCCGGCGATGTCCGACCTCACCGCCCAGCACAAGGGCGAGCCGCAAGGTCAGCGCATCGTCGTGACCGGCCGCGTGCTCGATGAGGACGGCCGGCCCGTTCCGAACACTGTCGTCGAGATCTGGCAGGCCAATGCCGCTGGCCGCTATATCCACGCCAAGGATGACTGGCCGGCGCCGCTCGATCCGAACTTCACCGGCGTCGGCCGCGTCGTCACCGACGGTGAGGGTCGCTACCGCTATGTCACGATCCGGCCCGGCGCCTATCCCTGGGGCAACCATAAGAACGCCTGGCGCCCGGCCCATATCCATCTCTCACTGCTGGGGCCGGCCTTCGCGACCCGGCTAGTCACGCAGATGTATTTCCCCGACGATCCGCTGATCGAGATCGATCCGATCGCCAACGCCGTGCCGATGCCCTATCGCCAGCGCATGGTCTCGCGCTTCGACATCGGCACCACCGTGCCGAACTGGGCGCTGGGCTATGTCTTCGACATCGTGCTCAAGGGCCGCGACCAGACACCGTTCGAGGACGATCATGACGACGACCACTGACTCGACGAGTGGGGACCTGGAAACCCGCAACGCCGCCCCGCGGCACGACAATCAGGACGCGGCGCTCTTCGGCCAGACGCCCTGGCAGACGGTCGGTCCCTATTTCCATTATGGCCTGCCGTGGAAGGGCGGCGCCGACCTTGTCGAGCGCTCCGATATGGGCGCGCGGCCGGACCTGATGCCGCCGGAGCA
The DNA here is from genome assembly GCF_056394545.1 of Allobosea sp. 10N428. Taxonomy (NCBI): domain Bacteria; kingdom Pseudomonadati; phylum Pseudomonadota; class Alphaproteobacteria; order Hyphomicrobiales; family Alloboseaceae; genus Allobosea; species Allobosea sp. 10N428. The sequence goes on from NZ_JBFTIC010000001.1 coordinate 66,999, forward strand.
TTTCCTGCTGTCGGGCTCGAATGTCTCGGGCACGCCGGGGGGCGAGGTCATCGCGCTGGCCGGCTGCGTCTACGATGCCGACGGCAAGCCGATCGAGGACGCGATGATCGAGATCTGGCAGGCCAACGCGGCGGGCCGCTATGCCAGCCCGGACGATCTTCGTGAGGAGGTGCCGCTCGACCGGCATTTCGTCGGTTTCGGCCGGGCGTCGACCGACAAGGGCGGCGTCTTCCGCTTCCGCACCATCCGCCCCGGCCGCGTGCCCGGCCCCGGCAACAGCCTGCAGGCGCCGCATATCGCGCTCTCGGTCTTCGGCCGCGGCCTGCTGAAGCGGCTGCCGACCCGACTCTATTTCGCCGACGGCGAGGGCAACGAATCCGACCCGATCCTCAATCTGGTGCCCGAAGCGCGTCGCCACACCCTGATCGCCCAGCGCAAGCCGGACGGCACCTGGTGGCTCGACATCAACCTCGCCGGCGAGAACGAGACGGTCTTCTTCGATCTGTAGAAGCGCGGCGCGCTCGCCCGGCCGCTATGCTCGGGCTTGACCCGAGCATAGCGGGACGAGAACGTACCGGCGCCTTCCTGCGAGAGATTCTCGGGTCTGCGCTTTGCTCCGCCCGAGAATGACGGCCTTAAAAGGCGGCTGCTCAGGCCGCCTTTTTCCTTTCGGCGATGCGCGCGAGATCGGTCAGCAGCCGGCGCGTGGCCTTCAGGCGCTGCTCGACTGTCTCGAAATCGTCGATGAAGACGACGCGCATGTCGGGGCGCACCTTCGCCAGCGTGCCCTGCTTGGCGACGAAGCCGACCAGCCCTTCCGGGTTGGCGAACTCGTTGTTGCGGAAGGCGACGATGATGCCCTTCGGCCCGGCCTCGACCTTCTCGACATTGGCGCGCTTGCACAGCGCCTTGATCGCGACGATCTCGAGGAGCTGGTTGACCTCCTCCGGCAGCGGGCCGAAGCGATCGACCAGCTCAGCGCCGAAGGATTGCAGCTCGGCATCGTCGTCCATGGTCGAGAGGCGCTTGTAGAGCGTCAGCCTGAGCGTGAGGTCAGCGACATAGTGCTCGGGGATCATCACCGGCGCGCCGACCTGGATGGCCGGCGACCACTGCGTCTCGGTCTCGAACTCGATGCCGGCCTTGAGTGCCGCCACCGCCTCTTCCAGCATCTGCTGATAGAGCTCGTAGCCGACTTCTTTGATATGGCCCGACTGCTCGTCGCCGAGCAGGTTGCCGGCGCCGCGGATGTCGAGATCGTGGCTGGCGAGCTGGAAGCCCGCTCCGAGCGTATCCAGCGATTGCAGCACCTTGAGGCGCTTCTCGGCCTGCTCGGTCAGCTTGCGGTTGGCCGGCACGGTGAAGAGCGCATAGGCGCGCGTCTTCGAGCGGCCGACACGACCCCGGAGCTGGTAGAGCTGGGCGAGGCCGAACATGTCGGCGCGGTGGACGATCAGCGTGTTCGCCGTCGGGATATCGAGGCCCGACTCGACGATCGTGGTCGAGAGCAGGATGTCGTACTGGCCGTCATAGAAGGCGGTCATCACGTCTTCCAGAGTGCCGGCCGCCATCTGGCCATGGGCGATGCCGACCTTGCACTCCGGCACCTGCTTGTCGAGGAAGTCCTTGACCTCGGCAATGTCCTCGATACGCGGCACGACATAGAAGGAACGCCCGCCGCGATATCTTTCACGGAGCAGCGCCTCGCGCACGATCAGCGGATCGAAGGGTGTAACGAAGGTACGCACGGCAAGGCGGTCGACCGGCGGCGTCGCGATGATCGAGAGCTCGCGCACGCCGGTCATGGCGAGTTGGAGCGTGCGCGGAATGGGGGTCGCCGACAGCGTCAGCATATGCACCTCGGCGCGCAGCTCCTTCAGCTTCTCCTTATGGGCGACGCCGAAATGCTGCTCCTCGTCGACGATGACGAGGCCGAGATCCTTGAAGTCGACGCCCTTGCCAAGCAGCGCATGGGTGCCGACGACGATGTCCATCGTGCCGTCCTTGGCGCCCTGCTTCACCGCCTTGAGATCGGCCGAGCCGACGAAGCGCGACGCTTGTCCGACATTGACAGGTAAGCCGGCAAATCGATCCGCGAAATTGCGGTAGTGCTGGCGAGCGAGCAGCGTCGTCGGCACGACGACCGCGACCTGCTTGCCGTTCAGCGCCGTAGCGAAGGCTGCGCGCAGCGCGACCTCGGTCTTGCCGAAGCCGACATCGCCGCAGACGAGCCGGTCCATCGGCCTGCCGGCCGCGAGGTCGTCCAGCACCGCGTCGATGGTGTTCTGCTGGTCCTCCGTTTCCTCGTATGGGAAGCGGGCGATGAATTCGTCATAGACCCCATCCGGCGGAACGAGGCGGGGCGCATCCTTGAGCGCGCGCGCTGCCGCGATCTGGATGAGCTTGCCAGCCATCTCGCGGATGCGCTGCTTGAGCTTGGCCTTGCGCGCCTGCCAGCCGCCACCGCCCAGCCGGTCTAGCTGGACTTCAGTGTCCTCCGAGCCATAGCGGGAAAGCAGTTCTATGTTCTCTACAGGCAAGAACAGCTTGGAATCGCCGGCATAGTGGATTTCGAGGCAGTCATGCGGCGCGCCGACGGCCGTAATCGATTGCAAACCGATAAAGCGGCCGATGCCGTGATCGACATGGACGACGAGATCACCCGGCGCGAGCGCGGAAAGCTCCGCAATGAAATCCTGCGGCCGGCGCGTCTTGCGGCGCGGACGGACGAGGCGGTCGCCGAGGATATCCTGCTCGCCGACGACGGCGAGGCGCCCGGCCTCGAAGCCAGTCTCGAAGCCCCAGACAGCGAGCGCGACCGTGCCGGGCTTGAGATCGAAGGCGGCCCGCAGCGAGCCCGTCATCTGGACGCTCTTCAGACCGTGGTCTTCGAGAACATGGGCGAGGCGCTCGCGCGAGCCTTCCGACCAGCCGGCGAGGATGACGCGCTTGCCGTCGGCTTCGAGCGCGCGGACATGGGCGACGGCCGCCTCGAAGACGCTGCCGGAATCGCCGGCACGCTCGGCCGCAAAGCTGCGCCCCTGCTTGCCGCCGAGATCGAGGATGAGCTTGCCTTCGCTGTCGGGCAGTTGGAAGGGGGTGAGCGTGGCGACGCCGGAGGCATCGACGATGCCTCGCCAATCCGCCGGCGAGAGATAGAGCGCGTCCGGTGGCAGCGGCTTGTAGGGAATGCCTCCTGCTCCGCCCTGGTCGAGCGCTGCCTTGCGGGCGTCGTAATAGTCCTTGATCAGGCTGATGCGCTCGCCGACCGCGTCCTCGGCCTGATGGTCGAGCACCAAGGGCACGTCCGGCAGATAGGTGAAGAGCGTGTCGAGCTTCTCGGTGAGCAGAGGCAGCCAGTGCTCCAGCCCGGCCGGGCGGCGGCCTTCGCTGACGGCCTCATAGAGCGTGTCGTCGCGGCCGGGCGTGCCGAAGGTCGAGATGTAGGATTGGCGGAAGCGGCGGATGCTCTCGCTCGTCATCTGCGCTTCGGACATCGGCACGAGATCGAGTCCACGGAGCTGCCCGGTGGTGCGCTGCGTCTCCGGATCGAAGGTGCGGATCGACTCCAGCGTGTCCCCGAAGAAGTCGAGCCGGATCGGCGCCGGCATGCCCGGCGGGAACAGGTCGACGATGCCGCCGCGCACGGCGAATTCGCCGGTCTCGCGCACGGTCGAGGTGCGCAGATAGCCGTTGATGTCGAGCCAGCGCGCCAGCTCCTCGATATCGACCATGTTGCCCGGCGCCGCCGAGAAGCTCTCCGACGCCACCTTGCCGAAAGCGGGCACGCGCTGGAGCGCGGCATTGACGGTGGTCAGCAGCAGGCGCGGCCGCTCGCCCGACTTCGACTTGGCGAGGCGCGAGAGCGTCGTCATCCGGTGCGCGACGATGGCGGGCGCCGGCGAGACGCGGTCATAGGGCTGGCAGTCCCAGGCCGGGAAGCTCATCACTTCGAGATCGGGCGCGACGAATTGCAGTGCGTTCTCAAGCACCTGCAGGCGCTGGCCGTCACGGGCGATGAAGACGAGCAGTGCCGGCCCCTCCGCCTTCTTGGCGCGGGCGCGGGTCAGGTCGGCGAGGACGACGGCGTCGAAACCATCAGGCACGCCGGCGAGCGTTGGCTTGTCGCCGCGGTTCAGCGCATCGAGGATGCGGTCGAGTTGCGGCTTGGCGATCTGGCTGGGAGGAGGAATGCTCATCGGAAAGGCGTCATTCTGCGAAAGGGCGTCATTCTCGGGCTTGCCCCGAGAATCTCGGGACGAGCGGGCTCCGATTCAGAGATGGCCGGGTCAAGCCCGACCATGACGGCAATGGGGCCGCTCACACATGAATCGGCTTGTCGTGATGGTGGAAAGCCCGAAGCTTGCGGAACAGTTCCGTGTCGTAATTCACGGGCACTGTGGCTTCTCCGGTCACCCAGCTCAGCAGATCCCGGTCCAACACCTCGATCAGGCGCTCGAACTCGTCGAGCTCGGCATCGTCGAAGCCGGCGATGGCGTCATCGGCGAAGCGGCCCATGATCAGGTCCATCTCCCGCATGCCGCGATGCCAGGCGCGGAAGAGGATCTTGCGGCGGCGCGGGTCGAGATCGGCGCTGGAGCGGGTCGAGCCGGACATGGGAACCTCGGCAAGGAAATGTCAGGTCCGAAAACCTGGGGGATGGCGCAATGACAAACGGGCCGGCCCGTCGCGGAGCCTGCCTGCGCGGGTTATATAGCGACCTAACCCGGTGAAGTCAGCGGCCAAGCCACCGCGATCTTCGCGTTCCTGACAGTTTCGCGAGATATCTTGCGCCCTTCGATCCTCGATCCGCTCTTTGCTCCCGTCACGGCGCTCTCCGGCGTCGGGCCGAAACTCGGCAAGGTTCTCGATCGTTTCCTCGGCGATGAGACGCAGGCTGCGCGCGTGGTCGATCTGATGTTCCACCTGCCGACCGGTGCGGTAGACCGCAGGCCGAGCCCGACGATCGCGGACGCGCCGATCGGCGACATCGCGACCTTCACCGCCCGCGTCAGCGAGCATCGCGCCGCGCCGGCCGGCAAAAAGGCGCCCTATCGCATCCTTGTCGAGGATGAGACCGGCGACGTCACCCTCGTCTTCTTCCACGCCGATTCCCGGCATCTGGCACAGACCCTGCCGATCGGCGCCTATCGCCTGATCTCGGGCAAGCTGGAGCTCTGGGAGGGCATGCGCCAGATGGTGCATCCCGAGCGCATCCTCGATCCCAAGCTCGCGGCCACCCTGCCCGCCTTCGAGCCGGTCTATCCGCTGACCGAGGGCATCGGCGCCCGTGTGATGATGCGGACCGTGCAGGCCGCGGCGGAGCGCTGCCCGGAGATGCCGGAATGGCAGGATCCCGCTTTCCTTGCCAAGGGCGATTTCCCCTCGTTCCATCAGGCGATCGAGGCGCTGCACCATCCCGCCGATCGCAAGGCGGCCGAGGGCGATACCGTCGCGCGGCGCCGGATCGGCTATGACGAATTGCTGGCGAGCCAGATCGCGCTCGCCCTTGTGCGCCGCCAGCAGAAGAAGATCGCCGGGCGGGCCACTACCGGCGACGGGGGCGTGCGCTTCCGCATCCAGTCCGCCCTGCCCTTCGAGCTGACCGAGGGGCAGCGCAAGGCGATCGCCGATATCCATGCCGATATGGCCCGGCCCGAGAAGATGCTGCGCCTGCTCCAGGGCGATGTCGGCTCGGGCAAGACCGTGGTCGCGCTGATGGCGATGGCGGCTGCCGCCGAAGCCGGGCGGCAATCGGTGCTCATGGCGCCGACCGAAATCCTCGCCCGCCAGCATGCCGAAAGATTGGCGCCGTTGGCCGAGAAGGCAGGGCTCAAGCTCGCCCTGTTGACCGGGCGCGAGAAAGGCGCCGGCCGCAGGCAGGTGCTCGCCGGGCTGGCGGATGGCTCGATCGACATCGCCGTCGGCACGCATGCGCTGTTCCAGGAGGGCGTCGCCTTCCATGATCTCGCGCTCGCCGTGGTCGACGAACAGCATCGCTTCGGCGTCCACCAGCGCCTGCTGCTCGGCTCGAAGGGCGAGGCCGTCGACGTGCTGGTGATGACCGCGACGCCGATCCCGCGCACACTGGCGCTGACCTGGTTCGGCGACATGGACGTCTCGATCCTCGCCGAGAAGCCGGCCGGGCGGAAGCCAATCGTGACCCGCGCCATCTCCTCCGAACGCTATGACGAGGTCGTCGGCGCCATCGGCCGGGCGGTCGAGAGCGGGGCGCAGGCCTATTGGGTCTGCCCACTGGTGCAGGAATCGGACACGCTCGACGTCGCCGCCGCACAGGAGCGTTACGAAGCGCTGCAGGAGATCTTCGGCGCCAAGGTCGGCCTGCTGCACGGACAGATGCCCGGCCGCGAGAAGGACGCCGCCATGGCCGCCTTCGTCGCCGGGGAGACGCGCATTCTCGTCTCGACCACCGTCATCGAGGTCGGCGTCGACGTGCCCAATGCCAGCGTCATGGTGATCGAGCATGCCGAGCGCTTCGGCCTCGCGCAGTTGCACCAGTTGCGCGGACGCATCGGGCGCGGCTCGGCCGCCTCGACCTGCCTGTTGCTCTACAAGGGGCCGCTCGGGCCGGTCGCCGAGGCGCGGCTCACGATCATGCGCGAGACGGAGGACGGCTTCCGTATCGCCGAGGAGGATCTGCGGCTGCGCGGCGAAGGCGAGGTGCTCGGCACCAAGCAGTCGGGTTCGCCGGACTGGCGCATCGCCCGCCCCGAGACCGATGGAGACCTTCTGGCAGCCGCCCGCGACGATGCACGGCTCCTGATCGAGCGCGATCCGCATCTGGAGACGCCGCGCGGCCAGGCGATCCGGGTTTTGCTCTACCTGTTCGAGCGCGATGTCGCGATCCGGCTGCTCAGGGCGGGATAGGCTTGGTCGTCATGCGCGGGCTTGACCCGAGCATCTCCTGACGCGGAGGCCCGGGAGCCTCCTTCTGAAAGAGATTCTCGGGTCAGCGCTTCGCTTCGCCCGAGAATGACGGCGTGGTCCCACCGCAATCCTGATCAAGCGCGGCCGTCTTGCCTGCGCCATGGTGTCGGCGCTGCGTGGAGAGAACATGGACCCGGTCAAGGCAGCCATCTGGTGCATCGAGAGCCGCTTTACCGCCGAGCTCACGCTCGACGAGATCGCTGAGGTCAGCGGCGTCTCGCGCTTCCATCTCAGCCGCGCCTTCGGCGTGGCGACCGGCCGCTCGGTGATGCGCTATGTGCGCGAGCGCCGACTGTCGGAGGCGGCACGCCAGCTCGCCGGTGGCGCGCCCGATATCCTCACGGTCGCGCTCGACTGGGGCTATGGCTCCCACGAAGCCTTCACCCGCGCCTTTCGTGAGCAGTTCGGCATCACGCCGGAAGAGCTGCGCGCCCGGCGCGACCTCTCATCGCTCGCTCTCGTGGAGTCGTTGAACATGCATGACATCACCCCTGCCCCCATCGCCGAACCGCGCATCGCCACCGGCAGACCTATGCTGATCGCCGGGTTCAGCGGCCATTTCTCGATGGACAAGACGCAAGGCATCCCGCTGCTCTGGCAGAAGATCGCCCCGCATTTCGGCCATATCCCCGGCCAGCGCGGCTATGTCGCCTATGGCGCGAGCTATAACTGCGATGACAACGGCGCCTTCGACTACATCGCGGGGGCCGAGGTCTCCTCCTTCGGCGGACTTCCGGACGAGTTCGTTCGGCTCAGCGTGCCGGAGCAGCTCTGCGCCGTCTTCGAGCATCGCGGCCATATCACCGGCATCAAGCAGACCTATGAGGCGATCTGGCGCGACTGGTTCCCGAAATCGGGGCGAGAGCCGGCGATGGGCGTCACTCTCGAGGTGATGGATGAGCGCTTCGACGGCGCGACCGGAAACGGCACCGTCGAGATCTGGGTGCCGCTCAAGCGGTGACCGGAGGTTTCGTTTCGATCTTCGGCTTGCCGTTCTGCTCGCCGGGCTGGATCAGCCCGGCGGACATGATGAGCTTGGCGCCGTCCTCGACCGAGATCGAGAGCTCCACCACCTCGCGCCGGGGCAGGTAGAAGAAAAAGCCCGTGGTCGGGTTCGGCGTGCAGGGCAGGAAGACGCCGATCTGTTCCTCGCCATCCGGCAGGCGCCCGGCGATGTCGGGCGCGGCCTCCTGCGCGATGAAGACGATCGACCACATGCCGGGCTGCGGAAACTGCACCATCCCCACCTTGCGGAAGGAGGTGCCCGACTGCGAGAAGATCGTCTCGAAAACCTGCTTCACGCCCTTGTAGAGGCTGCGCACCACCGGCATGCGGTCGAGGATCGCCTCGCCGGCGCGGATGAGCGAGCGGCCGACGAGATTGGCGGTGAGGAAGCCGAGCAGCGTCAGCCCGACCAGCGCGATAACGAGGCCGAAACCGGGTATCGGATAAGGCAGATAGGCGTCGGGCAAGTATGAGTTCGGAATGAGCGGCTTCACCAGCCCGTCAATGAAATTGATGAACCACCACGTCACCGAAGCGGTGATGGCGAGCGGCGCGGCGATGACGAGGCCGGTCAGGAAATAGCGGCGCAGCCGCGCGCCCCAGGTCGGGCGCAGGATTTCCGTCGGAAGAATGAGGCGGGGATCGGAAGGGCCGGCGGTCATCTCTCTCCCCTGGGCACCGGCGCGGCCTCCAGCCTGCTTGCAGACGCAGTCTCGCGCCGCGATATGACAAGATAAGCGAGGCGGAGCTATCCGCTAGAGAATTTTCGAGCGGTTCGCGTAAAGAAAATGCGCCAAAACAAAGAGATAGACCATTTCCGCGATTCGGAGAAACGCGGAAATGCTCTAGCCCCGCGCTTCATGCCAGCAAGGACGAGGTCGTGAGCGACGACGATCAGCCGCAAAGCCGCTGGCCGCGGCCGCTTCTGTTTGCGGCCGGCTGGGTCTTCACGGCGCTCGGTATCGTCGGGCTGATGCTGCCGGTTATGCCCGGCACCGTTTTCCTGATTCTCGCGGCCTGGTGCTTCTCGCGCTCTTCGCCGCGGTTCGAGACCTGGCTGATAGGTCATCCGAAGCTCGGCCCGCACGTCAAGCGCTGGCGAGAGACCGGCGCCATCGCCCGGCGGGCGAAATATGCCGCCTGTGGATCGATGGTGCTGAGCTTCGTGCTGCTGACGCAAACAAGCGCGCCGCCGATCGCGCTGGCGACGACGGCGATTTGCCTGATCGGTGCGGGCCTCTACGTCTCGACCCGCCCCGACCATTGATACCCGGCGCTGGCAGGATGCGGCATGCGCCGCACCCTCCACGTCACTCCACCGTGACGGACTTCGCCAGATTGCGGGGCTGATCGACGTCCTTGCCCATGAAGACGGCCGTCTGATAGGCGATCATCTGGATCGGCAGGGCGTAGACGATCGGCGCGAAGGTCGGATCCATATCGGGCATGATGATCGTCGCCTCGGGCTCGATGCCGCATTCGGCGGCGCCCTTTGCGTCGGTAATCAGGATGATGCGGCCGCCGCGCGCCGCGACCTCCTGCATGTTCGAGGCGGTCTTCTCGTAGAGAGCGTCATGCGGCGCGACGACGATGACCGGCATGTCCTCGTCGATCAGCGCGATAGGCCCATGCTTCAGCTCACCTGCGGGATAACCTTCCGCGTGGATATAGCTGATTTCCTTCAGTTTCAGGGCTCCCTCAAGCGCGAGCGGGAAGCTGGTGCCGCGGCCGAGATAGAGCACGTCCTTGGACTTGGAGAGCTCGCGCGCGAGCTTCTCGATCTCGGGCTCCAGCTCCAGCGCCTTGGCGATCAGACCGGGCAGCGCGATCAGGTGCTGCACATGGCCGGCCTCCTCCTCGGCCGAGAGCGTGCCGCGGGCACGAGCGGCAGCGAGCGCGAGCGAGGCGAAAACCGCGAGCTGGCAGACGAAGGCTTTGGTCGAGGCGACGCCGATCTCGGGGCCGGCGAGCGTCTGCGCGACCGCATCGCTCTCGCGCGCGATGGTCGAGGTCGGCACGTTGACGACCGAGAGGATGGCCTGCCCGTTCTGGCGGGCGTAGCGCAGCCCGGCCAGCGTGTCGGCGGTTTCGCCGGACTGCGAGATGAAGAGCGCGAGGCCGTGCTCCGGCAGCGGCGCCTCGCGGTAGCGGAACTCAGACGCGACATCGATCTCGACCGGCAGGCGGGCGAGCTTCTCGAACCAATATTTCGCGATGAGGCCGGCATAATAGGAGGTGCCGCAGGCGCTGATGGTCAGGCGCGAGAGGCCCTTCCAGTCGATCTTGTCGCCGAAGGGCAGGCGCACCGCGCCATTGGCCATGTCGAGATACTGCGTCAGCGTATGGCCAATGACCTCCGGCTGCTCGTAGATCTCCTTCGCCATGAAATGGCGGTGATTGCCCTTCTCGACCAGGAAGGCTCCGGCCGCGACGCGCTGGGCGCGGCGTTCCACCTCCGCTCCGGTCTTGTCGTAGAAGGTTGCGCCGCGGCGGTTGAGCACGACCCAGTCGCCCTCCTCCAGATAGGCGATCAGATTGGTGAAGGGCGCCAGCGCCAGCGCGTCGGAGCCCAGATACATCTCGCCGTCGCCGATGCCGACCGCGAGCGGCGAGCCCTTGCGGGCGCCGATCAGCAGATCTTCCTGGCCGTGGAACAGGAAGGCGAGCGCGAAGGCCCCGTGCAGGAGCGGCAGGCTCGCGCGGACCGCATCGGCCGGAGACTTGCCGCGATCGAGCTCGCGGGTCACGAGATGGGCGACGATCTCGCTGTCGGTCTCCGTCTCGAAGACGTAGCCGTCGGCCTGCAGCGCGGCGCGCAGCTCGCGGAAGTTCTCGATGATGCCGTTATGGACGACGGCGAGCTTCGCTGTAGCGTGCGGATGGGCGTTGGTCTCGTTGGGCTTGCCATGGGTGGCCCAGCGGGTGTGACCGATGCCGATCAACCCGTCGAGCGGCTCGGTCGACAGGCGGACCTCGAGATTCCTGAGCTTGCCCTCGGCGCGGCGACGGGCGAGCTGACCGGCTTCCAGCGTCGCGACACCCGCGGAATCATAGCCGCGATATTCGAGTCGCCGCAGCGCCTCGACGATCTGCGTCGCTACCGCTTCCTTGCCCAAAATCCCGACGATGCCGCACATGGGCGAACCCTTCGAATTGTTACTGCTGGCGATACCGCTTAGCTGCAGAAGAAGCGGTTGCCCAATCAATCTAAATGACGAACTGTGAACGGCCGTTCGCCAGCTTCTCTCGGAATTCCGACTATTCCGCGGCCTTCTTGGCAGCTTTCCGCGCCATTGCTTCCGCGCGGAACGTTTTCGCCCAGCCCTCTTTCTCGACCTGCCGGCCGCGGCCGATGGCCAGCGCATCCGGGGCAACGTCTCTGGTGATGACCGAGCCGGAGCCGATATAGGCACCCTCGCCGATCGCCACCGGCGCAACCAGCGAGGAGTTCGAGCCGATAAAGGCATTCGCGCCGATCGTCGTCTTCGATTTGGCGAAGCCGTCATAGTTGCAGGTGATCGCGCCGGCGCCGATGTTGGCGGCTGCGCCGATCGTCGCATCCCCGATATAAGTCAGATGGTTGACCTTGGCGCCCGGGCCGATATCCGACGCCTTCACCTCGACGAAGTTGCCGACCTTCGACCTCTCGGCAAGCCTCGCGCCCGGCCGCAGCCGGGCGAAGGGGCCGACATTCGCCCCCTGGCCTATGGAAGCGCCTTCGAGATACGAGAAGGCGTGGATCAAGGCAGCGTCGGCGATGCGCACTCCCGGTCCGAAGATCACATTGGGCTCGATCACGACGTCGCGGCCGATCTCGGTATCGAAGCTGAAGAAGACCGTTTCCGGGGCGATCAGCGTCGCTCCGCCGAGCATGACCGCGTTGCGCGTGCGCCGCTGGAATTCCGCTTCCGCCGCAGCCAGTTGCGCCCGGTCGTTGACACCCTGGACTTCGCTTTCCGGTGCCCTCAGGACGACGGCGTCCAACCCGCGCGACCGCGCGATTGCGACCGCGTCCGTCAGGTAGAATTCCCGCTGGCCGTTTTCGTCGTCGATCGCTTCGAGAATCGCCAGGGCGTGCTCGCCGGCGAGCGCCATGAGGCCGGCGTTGCACAGTTTGATCTTCCGCTGCGCCGATGTCGCATCCTTGTGCTCGACGATCGCCTCGAGGTGGCCATCATGCTCGACGAGCCGGCCGTAGCCGGCCGGGTCGCGTGCCTCGAAACCGAGGACGGCGACCGCCGCTCCGCCGGCCAGCGCCCCGCGCAGCGCCAGGAAGGTTTCCGGCCGGACGAGCGGCGTGTCGGCGAAGGCCACCAGGATTTCTCCGTGGCCGTCCTTCAAGGCTTCCTTGGCCGCCAGCACGGCGTGGGCGGTTCCGCGCCGCTCGTGCTGCGTCGCGATCCGCGCCGCGGGAAGGAGCTTCAAAGCCTCCTCGCCGACCTCGGGACGCTCGGATGAGATCACGACGGCAACGGCGTCCGCGCCGGCCTGCGAGACCGAGGACAGGACATGGCCCAGCATGGAAAGACCGGCAACGGGATGAAGCACCTTCGGGGTGCGCGATTGCATGCGGGTGCCTTCGCCGGCCGCCAGAACGATCGCAAGGCAAGAGCGAGCCGGCTGTATTTCGGTCATCTTTGTCGTTTCCCCTGCGGGCATGACTGGATTTCTGCCCGCTCCTCACGGTCGCTTTCGCGCATGCTGGCGTTGCAGGCGGCGTGGATAGCCGATCCCTGCGGCTTTTGCCAAAGTCGAAATGGCAAAATGAGGGCGTCCCGAAGACGGCCGCCGTTCATCCGCCGTTACAAGTCGGTCTGGGATACCCTCTCCAGCGGGTGCGATCATCACTAATTTCCTGATCGGAACCGCTTTTCAGCCGAACTGGAAATGATCTAGAAGCGCGGAGGACGAGGGCGTCGTCCGCGCAGTTTGGAAAAGATGTCGAATCCCTTGAATCGCAGACAGTTTCTGGAGGGCGCGGCYGGTGGGGCGGCCCTGCTGTCTCTCGCCGCGCCGGCTGCGGCCCAGACGCCGGCAGGCGCGGCCGCCCTTAACATTCCCGCTCTCGCCGATGGACAGCGTTTCGACCCGGCCCTGGTGGTCGATGCCGCCCGCACCTTGGCACAGCGTCCGTTGATCCCGCTTGGAGCGTCCGACCTGCCCGAAGGTTATGCGACGCTTCCGGCCGACCAGTTCGCCGGGATTCGGACGCGTCCCGAGGCGACGATCTGGGCCGGTGAGAATCGCGGCTTCACCGTCGAGCCGCTGCATCGCGGCTTTGTGTTCTCCAACCCCGTCAGCCTGTTCACGGTCGAGGACGGCACCGTGCGCCGCGTCGGCTTCGATCGCGCCAAGTTCGACTATGGCCGCGTCACGCCTCCCCCGGCCAATGCCGATTTGCAATTCTCCGGCATGCGGATCGCCGCCGGGCTCGAGCGGCCGTTCGAGGTCGCGATCTTCCAGGGCGCCACCTTCTTCAGAGCGCTCGCCCGTGGCCAGAATTTCGGCGCGATGTCGCGCGCGCTCATCCTGCGGCCGGGCGAGCAGCGCGGCGAGGAGTTGCCCTTCTTCCGCGCCTTCTGGATCGAGCGGCCGAGCCCGGCCACCGGCTCGCTGGTGATCCACGGACTGCTCGATTCGGAGAGCGTGACCGGCGCGGCGCGGATGACGCTGCGCCCGGGCGACGTGACCTTCATCGATGTCGAGATGACCCTGTTCGCCCGGCAGGCGCTGGAGCATGTCGGCTTCGGCTGCACGAGCGCGACTTTCCTCTCCGGCCCGCAAAGCCGGCGCACTTTCGACGACCTCAGGCCGTCGATCGGCGAGGTTTCCGGCGTTCAGATGCAGTCGGGCGGCGGTGAATGGATCTACCGGCCGGTGAGCAACCCCGCGACATTGCAGGTCTCTTCCTTTGTGGACGAAAACCCCAAGGGCTTCGGCCTGGTGCAGCGCGAGCGGGATCCCACCGCGTTCCAGGACGACGACCAGCGCTTCGAGCTCAGGCCCAGCGTCTGGAACGAACCTCTCGGCGACTGGGGCGCGGGCTCCGTCCAGCTGATCGAGATCCCCAGCGACTCCGAGCTGAACAAGAACATCATCATGTACTGGCGGCCCAAGCAGCCGCTGGCTGCCGGCAGCGAAACCTCGATCAGCTATCGACAGGCCTGGTGCTGGCAGCCGCCCGACCGGCCGCCGCTGGCGATCGCGACCCGCACCCGGCAGGGCAAGGGCTCGCAGGGTCGCCGCCGCCGCTTCATCGTCGAATTCGCCGGCGACAAGCTCGGCGATGCCGGATTGATCGCCTCGACGCGGGCAACCGTGACCGCGCAGCCCGGCGCGGTGCATGGCGTCCGGCTCTGGCCCTATCCTGAGCGCAAGATGATGCGCGTCGGGTTCGAGGTCGATCCGGGCACCGAAGCGCTCTCCGAGCTCAGGCTCGTCCTGCAATCCGGCGGCCAGCCCGTCTCGGAAACATGGTTGAACCGATGGACGTGGTAACCGCGCCCCGCCAGGAGATCGCGGAAACCGAGGCGCGCAGCTTCAACCCCGCCCGCGAACCTGCCACTCCGCCCGAAGACCGGCTGATCATGCCGGTTCAGTCCTTCCGGAGCTGGAGCGCCTCCGAACGGCGCAAGCCCGCGGCGCCGGCCAACTGGAAGACGCCCTGGCTGAAGCGCCTGTTCGTCTTCGGCGGCGGCTTCGCGCTCACGGCCTATGGCGCCTGGGAAATGTACAACGTCGTGTCGGTCAGCCGCACGACGTCGTTGCAGTACGCCTTGCTCGTGCTGTTCACGATCAACTTTTCCTGGATCGCCCTCGCCTTCACCAGCGCCCTGCTCGGCTTCTTCGGCGTGCTCTTCGGCGCCGGTCGTGCGGAGCGGGCGGACAGCCTGAAGCATCGCACCGTGGTGGTGATGCCGATCTACAACGAATCATCCGCACGCATCTTCGCGGCGGTGGCCGCCATCCGCGAGTCGGTCGAGGCCACCGGGCTCGGCGACCATTTCGACTACTTCATCGTCTCCGACACGACCAATCCGGATGTCTGGGTGGCCGAGGAGCGCGCCTTCCTGGCATTGCGTGAGCGGATCGGGCCCAATTCCCGCATCTATTACCGCCACCGCCCGAAGAACCATCACCGTAAGGCCGGCAACATCGCGGATTTCGTGACGCGCTGGGGCGGCCTCTACGAGCACATGGTCGTGCTCGATGCCGACAGTCTGATGACCGGCACCTGCATCGTGCGGCTTGCCGCCGCGATGGAGGCCGACCCCGACGCCGGCATCATCCAGTCGCTGCCGCTGATCATCAACCGCAACACCTTCTTCGCGCGGCTGCAGCAGTTCGCGGCGCGTGTCTATGGCCCCGTCATCGCCACCGGCCTCGCCATGTGGTCCGGACGCGACGGCAATTACTGGGGCCATAACGCCATTATCCGGACGAAGGCCTTCGCCGACCATTGCGGCCTGCCCGATCTCAAGGGCAAGCCGCCCTTCGGCGGCCATGTGCTGAGCCATGACTTCGTCGAGGCGGCGCTGATCCGCCGGGCCGGCTGGTCTGTCTACATGCTGCCGGACCTGACGGGGTCTTACGAGGAAAGCCCGCCCTCGCTGATCGACATCTCCGTCCGCGACCGCCGCTGGTGCCAGGGCAACCTTCAGCATTCGCGGATCATGGGTGCGAAGGGCTTCGTGGCACCGACGCGCCAGCATTTCGCCACCGGCATCATGGGCTATCTCGCCTCGCCGCTCTGGCTGATGCAGTTGGTCGTTGGTATCCTGATCGTGTTGCAGGTCAACTACGCTAGGCCCGAGTACTTCACGCAGGAATTCACGCTCTTCCCGGTCTGGCCGCGGTTCGACCCCGAACGCGCCTTGCGCCTGTTCGCGCTGACCATGGCGATCCTGCTGGCGCCGAAGCTGTTCGGCCTGCTGCTGACGCTGTTCAACAACAAGCTGCGGCGTGCCGGCGGCGGCGCAATCCGCCTCGTGGTCTCCGCCCTGATCGAGGTGCTGTTCTCCGCCTTCTTCGCGCCGATCATGATGCTGATCCAGTCCGGCTCGGTCTTCCAGATCCTGCTCGGCCGCGACACGGGCTGGAATCCGCAGCGCCGCGACGACGGCTCGATTCCGCTGAAGGACATCATCCGCCGCCACCGCACCCATACGGTGCTCGGCGTCGTGACAGGCCTGTCGGCGTTCATGATCGCGACCTCGCTCTTCGCCTGGATGTCGCCGACGATCGTCGGCCTCGTGCTGGCGATTCCGCTGTCCTGGGCCTCTGGCCAGCTCGCGATCGGCCTATGGCTCAAGCGCCACAAGCTGCTGATGACGCCGGAGGAAGGCGCTCCTCCGGCCATCGCGCTGCGCGCCAACGAATTGCAGGCCGAGTTCGAGAAGGCCGGCTTCGACGATGCCGATGGCATCAAGGCGCTTCACGCCGATGCCGAGCTGCGTCACGCCCATGAGCTGATGCTGCCCTATGGCCAGTCACGCCGGCGCGGCGAGATCGAGCCGGACCGTGCCGTCGCCCAGGCCAAGCTCGTCGATGCCGAGACGGTCGACGATGCGGCGATCTGGCTCAAACCGAAGGAGCGCATGGTCGTGTTGCACGATCGCGCGCTGATCGGGCTCCTGGCCTCGCTGCCGCCGGTCGAGGTCAAGAGCTGAGTCAGCCCCTATCGCGTGAAGGGGCTGACGTCCGGCGGCGTGGCGGCAGGCTCAGATCTGCTCGAAGGCGATCATGCAGCCCATGGCATCCTCTGCCTGGACGAAGAGCCGTTCCTCGTTCTGCACGAAGGGAATCTCGGCCGCGGTCAGGCGCTCCGCCATCGCATCGAGGCTCGGCACCGCGACGCAGAAACCGAGGAACCGGGCCGGCGTGGTGTCCGGCTCGACCTGATAGGCGCCAAGGGCAGCTTCGGGATCGAGCACGTCGATGCGGCCGCGCGGCAGAGCGAGAACATAGTCCTCATTGCCTTCCAGCACCTCGGCGCCACCACTGAAGGTGGTGAGGAAGGCCCGGTGCAGCGCCGGTTCCTCAGCGACGATCACGGCCGAGGTCAGAGCTGTCGCGCCATTCTCATGTTGCTGGAAATCCGGATTCCAGAAGTTCTGCGGCTCGAGCTGCTGACAGACGAAGAAGCCGCATTCAGGCGCGCGGGAATCGGCTGCAAAGGCGAGTTCGAAGGCGACCCGCACAGTGGAACCGTCCGGCCGCGTGCCCTGACGCTCGAAGAAGAAAGGCTCGAAATCTCCGATTCCGGCAGCCTGGAACGTGGCCGCGTCGGCCTTGGCATTGGTGCTTTCCAGCACCAGCATCGAGAGCCCCTCCCCCTGCCCGGCCAGCGCATCGCGAACGAAGGCGCCGAAGGAGAAGCGGCGTTCGCCATGCGGCGGGATCGCGCTCTGGTCGGCGATAGTGACGAGTTCAAGGAACGAGCCCGGGAACTGCACGATTCGGTTCTCGGTGCCCCAAGGGTGGCGATTGCGGGTACCGACGCGGAAGCCGAGCTTCTCGTAGAAGCGCCATGCGGCATCGAGATCGCGCACGCCGATGACGAGATGGTCGAGGCCGCGGGGCGTGGAGGCTGTGGCAGGCATGGCAGGCTCTTTCGACAGGCGTCAGGAACCCAAGGCTAGCAACACTTCACGGCGCGGTCATGTGCCTGCCGCGCTTATGGCTCGATGAAGTGCGGCAGGAAGCGCGAGGTATTCCTGGTGATCGGCGAGGCATCCTCGCGCAGGCAAAGCCCGCAGGGCTGCGAGGCGACGAGCCAGGAGCCGAGAACGGCGTAGTTTCCGTCGGCCGAGAACAGGTTGCTCGCCGCATCCTGCAGGATATGACCCTCCGCGCCATAGGGGCCGTCATCGCTGTCGAGCACCCGGTCGCGTTCCATCAGCGTGATGTTGGCGCCCTCGCGCGAATAGAGCGGCTTGCGCACGCGGCGCGCCGACAGCGTCGCACAGCGCGGATCGCCCTCGAAGAAGGCCGGGAGCAAATTGGGATGGCCGGGCTCCATCTCCCAGAGACAGGCGAGCAGCCCCTTGTTGGAGAGCAGCGCCTTCCAGGGCGGCTCGACGAATTGACATTGCGACCCGGCGAGCGCCCCGCCGTAGCTCTCGCGAAACAGCCATTCCCAGGGATAGAGCTTGAACAGCGTCTCGATCGGCTGGTTGGCGCCGTCGCAGAAACGCCCATCCGAGAGCAGGCCGATCTCCTCGATATAGGTGAAGCGCGCATCGAGACCGGCCTGGACGGCGCAGTCAGTCAGGTAGTCGACCGTGCCCTTGTCCTCGGCACTGCCCTGCACGCAGGTCAAATGCAGGCGATAGCGCGAAGGCTCGCGCAACGCGGCGAAGGCGGCGATCAGGCGCTCGTGCAGCGAATTGAACTGGTCGGAGCCCTTCGGGATCGCGCCGCGCCCCATAGCCTGCTCCAGCCAATCCCATTGCACGACGCTCGATTCGAACAGAGCCGTCGGCGTATCGGCGTTGTATTCGAGCAGCTTGGCAGGCCCATGCCCGTCATAGGCGAGGTCGAGCCGGCCATAGAGATTGCGCTCGCCGCGCTGCCAGCTCCGGCGGATATAGTCCCAATGCTCGGCTGGGATAGCGAGGCGGCCCAGGATTTCCTCGCTCGCCAATGCCTTCTCGATGAAGGCGAAGCACAGCTGCTCAATCGCTTCGGTCGGCGCCTCGATGTCCCGCTCGATCTCGTCGAGCCTAAAGGCGTAGGCAGCGCTTTCGTCCCAATAGGTCTCGCCGTCGATGGTGTGGAAGGCGAACCCCAGACGCTCGACCTGGTCGGTCCAGTCCGGCCGTGGCGGGAGGGTGACGCGGCGCATCTCAGGACGAGGAATGCGAGGAATAGGAGCGCGCGATCGAACCGAAGCCGCCGCGGGAGGAGACGCTGGTCGTTGCGGCGCTGCCACTCCGCGCACCCGTCGCAAAGGCTGCGGTGACGCCGCGTCCGCTTGTCGTCGAATAGGCCCGCGAACGGCTGCTGCTGGACGAACTGCTCCCGCCGGAGGAGCCCGATGACGAGCTGCCGCTGCGCGCTTGCTGGCATTCCGGCAGCGGCGATCCCGGCGGGCAAGCTGCGGTGGTGGGCGGCAGCAGCGGTTGCGCGCCGGCCAGGCCGCGCGCCAGCATGAAGCCGGCGAGGGCGGGGATGAAATACTGCGCCCCGCCGATACTTGCCGAGCTGCAGCCATTGGCGCCGTATTGCGCCTCGCATTCGTTCTGATTGCGGAACTTCGGCGCATCCTTGAGCTGCGTGGCCGTCGCTTCGGCGAAGGCCGTTTCGCATTGCTGGGCGCTGAGTTGACCGCTCGCGCGGCAGTCGCTCAAATTGTTGTAGACGAGGTTCTCCTCGCTCTCGTCCCCTGTCATCGACCAGACGGTGGCGACGAGGAGGACACCGGCAGCAGCGAGCCCGATTTGGGACGAGCGCTTCATGGCCGCCTCATTCCGTCATGCTGGCCGCGGCCAGCGTTCCGGACGCCACGGCGATGACCGCGAGCATCACGGCCGACGGCAACCCGTCCTCCTCGATCTTCCGCGACAGCTCGGGGATCAGGAGGCGCGCGAGACCATAGGCCGCGAACTGGATGACCATCGCCGCCACCGCCCAGAGGATGCAGTCGGGAATGCTGCTCGCCTGGGAGATTGCCTGCTCCAGCGGCAAGGAGAAGCCGACGACGTTGCCGCCGAGCGCAACTGCCGCCGAGAGATTGCCATCACGGATCAGGGCGATCTCGTCATGCGGCGTCATGCGCAGATAGAGCCCCGCGAAGGCGGCGATCAGCGCCGCGCCAACGGCGAAATAGAGGAGGAACGCGGGCAGGCCCGCCATGGAGATCGTCATGCCACCCCGCCCGATGCCCGTCCGATGGCCACTATATACCTGCGGTTGCCGCGCACCACCAACACTATCCGAAAGACTGCGTCAGCCGTCATTCGGAGGGAGGATGAACCGCATGGCGATCCGGGAGAGGCACTGCAGTTGCGGCCAGTTGCGCGTCGCTTGTCAGGGAGAACCGGCCATCGTCGCGCTCTGTCATTGCCGCGAGTGCCAGATGCGAACAGGCAGCGCCTACGGGGTCGCGGCATTTTTTGCTCGCGAGGCCATCGTCACTTCAGGCGCCCATGCCGATTATAACCGGCCAGCCGATAGCGGCCTTCGCGTCCCGAACCATTTCTGTCCGCGCTGCGGGAGCACGGTCTTCTGGGAGCCGTCGCGAAGGCCGGAGTTGAGAGTGGTGGCGGTCGTAGCGTTCGCCGACCCCGAATTCCCGGCCCCGCGGCGGGTCTTCGTCGAGCAGCACCGTCACCCTGGGGCGACGGTGATTCCGGAAAAGCAGATCGCCACGTGCCCTTGCGGACAGCGGTGTCGGCTCTTTGCCGACACACCTTGCGCCCTAGCTGCCGCCTTTCGGGCTAGAACGGATCAGACCAGCCGGCTCTGAGCCTTGGCCGCCTCGATGAAGCTCGCAAAGAGCGGGTGCGGCTCGAAGGGGCGAGACTTCAGCTCGGGGTGGTACTGCACGCCAATGAACCAGGGATGGTCGGGATACTCGACCGTTTCGGGCAGCAGCCCGTCCGGCGACAGGCCGGCGAAGCGCATGCCCTTCGCCTCCAGCCGCTCGCGATAGCCCATATTGACCTCGTAGCGGTGGCGATGGCGCTCGGAAATTTCGGTCGAGCCGTAGATCTCGGCGATCTTCGAGCCCGCGGCGAGCGTCGAGGCATAGGCGCCGAGCCGCATCGTGCCACCGAGATTGCCGTCGGCGGCGCGCTGCTCCAGCTCGTTGCCGCGCATCCACTCCGTCATCAGGCCGACGACCGGCTCCTGGGTCGGGCCGAATTCGGTCGAGTTGGCGTTGTCGATGCCAGCAAGCGAGCGCGCCGCTTCGATCACCGCCATCTGCATGCCAAAGCAGATGCCGAAATACGGCACCTTGCGATTGCGGGCGAAAGTCGCCGCCTTGATCTTGCCCTCGGCGCCGCGATGGCCGAAGCCGCCCGGCACCAGGATGCCGTGGACATGCTCGAGGAAGGGCGCCGGGTCCTCCTTCTCGAAGACCTCGGATTCGATCCAGTCGAGATTGACCTTCACATTGTTGGCGATGCCGCCATGCGTCAGTGCCTCGATGAGAGACTTATAGGCGTCCTTCATGCCGGTGTATTTGCCGACGACGGCGATGGTGACCTCGCCCTCGGGGTTCTTCACGCGCTCGGAGATGCGCTTCCAGTTGGTGACGTCCGGCTCGCTCGAGGCATCGAGGCCGAAGGCGGCGAGCACCTCGTTGTCGAGCCCTTCCGCATGGTAGGACAGTGGCACGTCATAGATCGAGGCGACGTCACGGGCCTCGATGACGGCCGTCTCGCGGACATTGCAGAACAGCGCGAGCTTGCGGCGCTCCTCGCGCGGGATCTCGCGGTCGGTGCGGCAAAGCAGGATGTCGGGCTGAATGCCGATCGAGCGCAGCTCGGCGACCGAGTGCTGGGTCGGCTTGGTCTTCAGTTCGCCAGCGGTCGGAATGTAGGGCAGCAGCGTCAGGTGGATGAAGATGCACTGGCCGCGCGGCAACTGCTGGTTGGTCTGACGGATGGCTTCGAGGAAGGGCAGGCTCTCGATGTCGCCGACCGTGCCGCCGATCTCGACCAGCGTGAAGTCGTAATCCTCGTTGCCGTCGAGGATGAATTCCTTGATGGCGTTGGTGACATGCGGGACGACCTGGATCGTCGCGCCGAGATAATCGCCCCGGCGCTCCTTGGTCAGGATGTCCATGTAGATGCGGCCGGTGGTGATGTTGTCGCCCTTGTTGCAGGGCCGGCCGGTGAAGCGCTCGTAATGGCCGAGGTCGAGATCTGTCTCGGCGCCGTCGTCGGTGACAAAGACCTCGCCGTGCTGATACGGGCTCATCGTGCCCGGATCGACGTTGAGGTAGGGGTCGAGCTTGCGCAGGCGGACCTTATAGCCACGAGCCTGCAGAAGGGCTGCGAGAGCCGCCGCCGCCAGGCCTTTGCCAAGCGAGGACACCACGCCGCCGGTGATGAAAACATACCGCGTCATGGGAGTTCACCTCTATCGCCACGGGTTCGATTCGCTAAGCGCGTTCAGTGCAGTCCCGCCTTGCCCTGAGCGCTTGTCCACAAAAGAGAAGGCCGGTCGCCCGGCCCCTCCAAACTCAAAAGAGAAGGGCCGGTTTCCCGGCCCTGCCCTGCTTACTGCTGCGGCGCCGCTGGCGGCGTCGGCGGCTGTGCGCCGCCCTGGCTTTGGTTCTGCATCTGGCGGAGCTGGTCGAGCACGCCGGCATTCGGGGCGCTCGGAGCCGCAGGCGCGCCAGGGGTCGCAGGCGCGGTCGTCGCCGGAGCGCCGTCGATGATCGAGCGCTGGACGCGGCCGCGATTGGCCATGACGGCCAGCACGATCGAGGTCAGGAAGAAGAGAGCCGCGAGGATCGCCGTTGCGCGCGTCAGCGCATTGGCCTGGCCGCGGCCGGTCATGAAGCCGCCGACGCCGCCACCGCCGCTGCCCATGCCGAGGCCGCCACCCTCCGAGCGCTGCAGCAGCACGACGCCGACGAGCGCGACGACGATGATCAGGTGGATGACGATGAGAACGTTCTGCATGGTCTCACGAAATGGATATGGCGCGGGCTGCCGGCAAGGGCCACCCGCTCCTCCTCGAAAGGTCGAGGCGAATTCGGCGGCGCACATAACATGCGTGCGCCGACAGCGCCACCCCTCAGTGACGGCCGATCAGCCCGGCGCCCTGCTCCGGCTCAGCCGTTGCAGGCGCGAGCGATCGCCAGGAATTCCTCGGCCTTCAGACTTGCGCCGCCGACGAGCGCGCCATCGACATGGGCGACGTTCATCAGTTCGGCCGCATTGGAAGGCTTGACCGAGCCGCCATAGAGCAGCCGCACGCCGGCCGCCGCGGCCTTGCCGATGAGGAGGCCGAGCTCTGTGCGGATCGCAGCATGCATCTCGGCGACGTCGGCGGCCGTCGGCGTCAGGCCGGTGCCGATGGCCCAGACCGGCTCATAGGCGACCACGAGCGTGCCCGCCGTCGACCCCTCCGGAATCGAGCCGCGCAGCTGCTCCTCGACGATGGCGAGCGCCTTGCCGGCCTCGCGTTCGTCCTTGGTCTCGCCGACGCAGACGATCGGCACCAGCAGCGCCTTCTGCGCCGCCTCGGCCTTGGCCTTGACCGTCGCATTGCTCTCGCCATGGAGCGTGCGGCGCTCGGAATGGCCGACGATGCAAAAGCTCGCGCCGGCATCGGCCAGCATCGCGGCCGAAAGCTCACCCGTGAAGGCGCCGGAGCCTTGCGTGCTGCAATCCTGCCCGCCCGTGGCGATGCGTGTGCCGATCAGGGTGGCCGAAGTCGTGAACAGCAGCGTGGCGGGCGGGCAGATGGCGATGTCGACACCCTGCTTCAGCGCGGCGTCGTAGCCCCTCGCGACTTCGGCTGCGATGGCGAGATCGGCCTTGAGGCCGTTCATCTTCCAGTTGCCGGCTACCAGCGGCCTGATGCTGCGCGTCACGTCTTTCCTCCGAAAATTGATCGCTGCGCTCTAGCAACGCGCGCCCGCCGCCGCAATCGCATGCGACCTCGCGACACGATTCCGCTACGGCGATTGCGGCTTTCGCCGCCGGTTCCTATAAGCAGCGCCGAAACAGACGCGCGCAGGGCATAAATCCGCGCCACGAACAGGTTCAGGGAAAGACACCTTCCATGATGATGCAGGGCATCCGCAAGGCGAGTCAGGGTTTTCTCGGCAAGCTCGTCGTCAGCGTCATGTTCGGCGTCCTGATCCTCGCCTTCGCGATCTGGGGCGTCGGTGACATCTTCCGCGGCTATGGGCGGAACGAGGTGGCGAAGGTCGGCAAGACCGAGATCGGCCTCGAGCAGATGCGCCAGGCCTATCAGAACGACCTGCAGAACCTGATCCGCCAGCAGCGCCGCCAGATCTCGCCCGAGATGGCGCGCGCGCTCGGCCTCGACCGCCAGACGCTCTCTCGCCTGCTGACCGAGGCGACGCTGGACCAGACGGCGCAGGGCATGCGGCTCGCCGTTTCCGACGACACGATCCGCAACCTGATCTTCGACGATCCGGTCTTCCGCGACGCCGCCGGCCAGTTCTCTTCGGCACGCTTCAACGAGCTGCTGCGCTCGAACGGGTACACCGAACAGAGCTATGTCGCGCTCCAGCGCTCGACCATCCTGCGCCAGCAGCTCTCCGAGATGCTGGTCGGTGGCCTCACCGCCCCGCTTGCCTTGCAGGAGCTCGGCAGCCGCCTGCGCAACGAGAAGCGCGCCGTCACCTTTGCGCGGATGCCTGCGAGCGCCGCCGGCGAGATCGCGGCGCCGACCGAGGACCAGCTCAAGACCTTCTTCAACGACCGCAAGATCGCCTTCCGCGCGCCGGAGTACCGCACGGCCGACATCCTCGCGATCTCGGCCGACGCACTCGCCGATCCGGCCAAGGTCACGGATGAGGAGGCCAAGGCGCGCTACGAGGCGGTCAAGGCCCAGCGCTTCACCACGGCCGAGACCCGCACCATTCAGCAGATCGCCTTCCCGAATGTCGAAGAAGCCCAGGCTGCCAAGGCCAAGATCGACGGCGGCGAGACCTTCGACGAGATCGCGACCGAGCGGAACGTCGCCTTCAACGACCTGACGCTCGGCACTTTCACCCGCGATCAGGTCTTCGACGCCGCCGTGCGCGAGGCCGCCTTCGCCCTCGAGCAGGAAGGCGTCAGCGCACCGGTCACCAGCGCCTTCGGCACGGTGCTGCTGCGTGTGACGAAGGTCGACACCGCGCATGTGCGCCCGTTCGAGGAGGTCGCCGCCGAGCTGAAGCAGGAGATCGCGACCAGCCGCGCGGCCGGGCATATCACTGAGCTGCACGACAAGATCGAGGACCAGCGCGCCGCCGCCAAGCCGCTCGCCGAGATCGCCAAGGAGTTCAACCTGAAGCTGCGCAGCGCAGGCCCGCTGAACGCCACGCTCGGCCGGCCCGACGGCTCGAAGGAGGAGGCATTGCCGGGCGGCGACGCGACGCTGCAGGCGATCTTCCGCTCCGATATCGGCGTCGACAACGAGGCGATCCGCCTGCCGCGCGAAACCGGCTATGTCTGGTTCGACGTCACCAAGATCGACCCGGCGCGAGAGCGCGGCTTCGATGAGGTCAAGGCCGAGGTCGAGAAGCAATGGCGCGCCGACGAGACGGCGGCCAAGCTCGCGGCAAAGGCGCGTGAGCTGACCGAGCGGCTCGATAGGGGCGAGAACTTCGACGCGGTTGCCGCCTCAGTCGGGCTCACCATCGAGACCGCCGCCGATATCGGCCGTCAGGACCAGCGCCCGGAGCTGCCGGCTACCGTCGTCAGCCAGATCTTCGGTACTGCCGCCGGCAAAAGCGGCTCGGCGGCCGGCACAGATGGCGGGCGCATCCTGTTCAAGGTCGATTCGGCGACCGTTCCGCCTTACGTCCGCACCACGCAGGAAGCTGGCAATTTCGAGCGGGCGCTCTCGTCGAGCGTCAGCGAGGACATCCTGGTGCAATATGTCGCCAAGCGTCAGGCCGAGCTGGGTGTCAGCATCAACGAGGCTGCGTTCCGCAATGCCACGGGCGGAGCGCAGAATTGACGATGCAGCCCCTTCAGGAGTTCGAGCGCTTCGCGCAGATCTATGAGACGGGCGCACCGCAACTCCTGCGGCAGGTTCTGGTCGGCGACTGCGAAACGCCGGTCGCGGCCTTCCTGAAGCTGCGCCGCTCCACTTCCGGCCCGGCCTTCCTGCTCGAATCGGTGGAAGGCGGCGCCGTGCGCGGCCGCTACTCGATGATCGGGCTGGAGCCGGACCTGATCTGGCGCTGTCACAAGGGCGAAGCCTCGCTCTGCCGGACCGCGCTGGGCGACAGCTTCCTCACCGATCCGCGCCCGGCCTTCGAGAGCCTGCGTGCGCTCCTCGATGAGAGCGCGATTCCGGAGGCTGACGATCTGCCGCCGATGGCGGCCGGCGTGTTCGGCTATCTCGGCTACGACATGGTTCGGCTGATGGAGCGGCTGCCGGAGCCGAAGGAGACCGGCACCGGCCTGCCCGACGCCATCCTGACCCGGCCGACGCTGATGGTGGTGTTCGATTCGGTGCGCGACGAGATCCATGTCGTGACGCCGGTGCGGCACATGCCGGGCGTCGCCGCCCGCCACGCCTATGAGCGGGCGCAGGAGCGGCTGGAAGCGGTGGTGCAGGCGCTGGAAGGCTCCCTGCCCGCCGAGGCCGACATCGACATCGCCAACCTGCCGGAGCCGGCGACGATCTCGAATACAAGCGAGGCCGAATTCAACGAGATGGTGGCCAAGGCGAAGGAGTACATCCGCGCCGGCGACATCTTCCAGGTCGTGCTGTCGCAGCGTTTCGAGGCGCCGTTCGCGCTGCCGCCCTTCGCGCTCTATCGCGCACTGCGGCGAATCAACCCGGCGCCCTTCCTCTGCTATCTCGACTTCAGCGATTTCCAGATCGTCTGCTCGAGCCCGGAGATCCTGGTCAGACTGCGGGACGACACCGTCACCATCCGCCCGATTGCCGGCACGCGCCGCCGCGGCGCCACGGAGGCCGAGGACGAGGCACTGGCGGAGGAATTGCTGGCCGATCCGAAGGAGCGCGCGGAGCATCTCATGCTGCTCGATCTCGGGCGCAACGATGTCGGCCGCGTCGCACAGATAGGCACGGTCAAGGTGACCGATTCCTTCTTCATCGAGCGCTACAGCCAGGTGATGCATATCGTCTCGAACGTCGAGGGAGCGATCGATCCCAAGCACGATGCGCTCTCGGCGCTGATCGCCGGCTTCCCGGCCGGCACGGTCTCCGGCGCGCCGAAGGTACGGGCGATGGAGATCATCGACGAGCTCGAGCACGATGCGCGCGGCGCCTATGGCGGCTGCATCGGCTATTTCGGCGCCAATGGCGAGATGGATACCTGCATCGTGCTGCGCACAGCCGTCGTCAAGGACGGGCGCATGCATGTCCAGGCCGGCGCCGGCATCGTCTACGATTCCAACCCGGCCTCCGAGCAGGAGGAATGCATCAACAAGGCCAAGGCCCTGTTCCGCGCCGCGGAGGAAGCGATCCGCTTCGCCGCCCGGACCGGGCGCGGGCAGTAATCTCCTCAAAAACAAACCGCCCGGCTGCTTGCAGCCGGGCGGTTTTCTTTTGTCCTGGCGTCGCGGCTCAGTGGCTCTTGCCGCCTACCGTCATCCGGTCGACCCAGGCGATGCCGATGGCGGAGAAGATGAAGACGACGTGGATCAGCGTCTGCAGCAGGACGCCTGTCTCGGTGTAGTTCGCGGTCCTGCCCACGATGCCGATATTGCCGGCCTCGATGAAGGTCCTGAGCAGGTGGATCGACGAGATGCCGATGATCGCCATCGCCAGCTTGATCTTGAGGATGCTCGCATTGACGTGGCTCAGCCATTCCGGCTGGTCGGGATGGCCTTCGAGCCGCAGCCGGGAGACGAAGGTCTCGTAGCCGCCGACGATGACCATGATCAGCAGATTCGAGATCATCACCACGTCGATCAGGCCGAGAACGACCAGCATGATCTGCTGCTCGCTGAAATCGAAGGCGTGGGTGACGAGGTGCCAGAGTTCCTTCAGGAAGAGGAAGACATAGACGCACTGAGCCACGATGAGGCCGATATAGAGCGGCAGCTGCAGCCAGCGGGAGCTGAAGATGAGCGCCGGCAGGGGTTTCATCGCGCCAGTGGCGCCTAAGTGGGAGGGCGGGCTGCCGGAGGCCATGGTCGGGTCCTGATCCTTCGAATGTATGACGAGGTTTTTCGGTGGAGAGACGCTAGATGGCGAGGAAAACGCCTCTGCGCAACCCGCCAGCCGATGCTCTGGCACCCAACAGCCACAATGTTGTGACGACCTATTTGCGCCGGGATTGCCTGCTAGTCTTTGCGCGAGATCGACAGATCGCTAGAGTTGAAACCGACCGGGGGAACATGCCGAGTTCCACTCGCACAGGACAGCAGAGGAGTTTCGTCATGATCAGGACGCTTGTCGTCGTCACCGCTCTCGCCGGTTGCGGCGCCATGGCCGCCCCCGCTTCGGCAGCGCCGCTGGCTCCGGCCTCTGCAGCCATTGCCTCGGCCAAGGTCGATTCGGGCCTGCTGCAGAGCGTGCAGTGGCGCCCCTACGGCTATTACGGCCCTCGCTACTATCGCTACAACCGAGGCCCGGCGGTCGGCGCCGGCATCGCAGCTGGCGTCATCGGCGGGGCCCTGGCGGCCGGCGCGCTCGCCGCTCCGCCGCCACCCCCGGTTTACTACGGCTATCCGGCCCCGGCGCCGGTCTATGGCGCGCCCGCGCCTGCCTATGGCTACGGCATCGAGGATGTCGACGCCGTGGCCTACTGCTCGCGCCGCTTCAGGAGCTACAATCCCGAGACCGGCACCTATATCGCCAAGGGCGGTGTGGTTCGCGCCTGCCCCTGACAGGGCTCGACAATCCATTCCCGGATGTTCGCTCCCCGCAGCAATGCGGGGAGTTTTCTTTTCGCGGTGGAAAGCGGCTTGCCATGACGGCGGCGATCCCGCTTATCCTGCGCCCTGCCTAACCCGGAGCGTCTCGTGCGTATCGCCACCTGGAACGTCAATTCGGTGCGCCAGCGTCTCGGCCACCTGCTCGATTTCCTGAAGGAGGCTGAGCCCGCCGCGCTCTGCCTGCAGGAGATCAAGTGCGTGGATGCCGACTTCCCGCGCGCCGAGATCGAGGCGGCCGGCTGGCAGGTCGAGACCCACGGCCAGAAGACCTTCAACGGCGTTGCGATTCTCAGCCGTTCCCGGCTGGAGGATGTCCGGCGCGGCCTGCCCGGCGACGATGGCGACGAACAGGCGCGCTATCTCGAAGGGGTGCTGCCCCTGGGCGACGGCGTGGTGCGCGTGGCCTCGATCTATCTGCCGAACGGCAACCCGCCCAACACCGAGAAATATCCCTACAAGCTCGGCTGGATGCAGCGGCTGACCGCCCATGCCCGGATGCTGCTGGAGCAGGAGGAGCCGCTGGTGCTCGCCGGCGACTACAACGTCATCCCCGAGCCGCGCGACGCCCGCGACCCTGCCGCCTGGGTCAGCGACGCGCTGTTCCTGCCGCACACACGCGACGCCTTCCGCGGGCTGATCAATCTCGGACTGACCGAGGCTGTGCGCAGCACGACCGATGCCGGCGGACTCTACACCTTCTGGGATTATCAGGCCGGCGCCTGGCAGCGGAACAACGGCATCCGCATCGACCATCTGCTGCTCTCTCCACAAGCCGCGGACAGGCTCGCGGGAGTGAGGATCGCCAAGCATGTCCGCGGCTGGGACAAGCCGTCCGACCACGTGCCCGTGATGGTCGAGCTGAACTAAGGGCGGCAACCAGCCTTCAGGCTCGGGCTCGACCCGAGCATCTCGGAAACCAGCGCCATCTCGTCCTGAGATTCTCGGGGGCAAGCCCGAGAATGACGGCGCCCTAGTTCTGGCCGTTGTTGCTGTTGCCGCTGTTGCGCGAGCTCGCCATTTGCTGGCGCTCGACGAGGGCCAGCGCCGCCGAGCGATCGGCAGCCGAAGCTGCGGCGAAGGCGGCAGCGTGGCGCTCGATGATCCAGGATTCGCGCGCCGGGTCGGCACCCTCGCGGGCCATGGCGAGCCACATCAGGCCGAGCACCGGCTGACGCGGCACGCCCTCACCACCGCGCAGCAGCATCTCGCCGAAAGCGGCGCGCGCCGGTGCATGCCCCTTCTCGGCAGCGAGCTTCATCCAGCGCGCCGCCTGCCGCGGATCGCGGCTGGTGCCCTGGCCGGTCATGTAGAGGCGGCCGAGATTGTACTGACCGTCCGGGTCGCCGAAATAGGAGGCAGCATAATTGAACATGTCGAAAGCCCGGTCGGGGTTGGGCTTCACATAGCTGCCCTTGATGCCGTCGGAGAAGTAGCCGCCCAGCGCAACGAAGGCGCTGCCGACGATACGGCCCTCGGCCGTGCCCGGAATGGCGTCGGCATTCTCGTCCGCGATCTTCGAGAAATACTCGAAGGCCTTGAGATCATTGGCCGGAACGCCCTCGCCTCCGGCATACATCCGGCCCAGCTTGTACTGCGCGGTGAGGTGCCCCTGCGAGGCGGCGTATTCGAGTGCGCGAACGGCGCCGACCTTATCGCCGGCAGAGGAATCGCGCATCCAGGCCCGCAACGCATCGCGCGCGCTGTTGAACGGCACGAGCGGCAGCGCCGTATGCCCCGTCGGCGTATTGGGTGCGGGAGCGACGATCGCCGCTCCGGGGGCTCCCGACAGGGAATCGCCCGGTTCCGGCAGCGCGGCGCCCGGAATAGCGCGCGGCGGTACCGGCTTTCCGCCTGCAAGATCCTGGGCACAGGCGGCCTGCTGGCCACCCAGGAACAGGAACAGGCATGCTATGGTCGAGTTAGATATCCGCATAGCAATGGGTTTCGGCCGCCCCTCCTGGATGGGTGACTGCGCCGCCCTTGGCGGAGCCAACCGTCTGCGCGTATTTCCACAGCGCGCCGGAGTTGTAGTCGGTTTTCCTCGGTTTCCAGCCCTTACGACGCTCTTCAAGTTCGGCATCAGAAAGGCGGACTGCGAGCTTTCCTGTGATGGCGTCGAGTTCGATGATGTCGCCGTCGCGGATCAGGCCGATCGGGCCGCCGACAGCGGCCTCGGGGCCGACATGGCCGACGCAGAAACCGCGGGTCGCGCCTGAGAAGCGGCCATCGGTGATCAGCGCGACCTTGTCGCCCATGCCCTGGCCGTAGAGGGCGGCGGTGGTCGACAGCATCTCGCGCATGCCGGGGCCGCCCTTGGGACCCTCATAGCGGATGACGAGGACGTCGCCTTCCTTGTAGGTCCGGTTCTTGACGGCCTCGAAGGCGTCCTCCTCGCAATCGAAGCAGCGGGCCGGGCCGGTGAAGACGAGCTTGTCCTCGGGCATGCCGGCGATCTTCACGATCGCGCCGTCGGGAGCGAGATTCCCCTGCAGGCCGACGACGCCGCCGGTCACCGTAATCGGCTTGTCGGCGCGATAGACCACGTCCTGCTGATCGTTCCACTTCACCGAAGCCATATTCTCGGCGATGGTGCGGCCGGTGACGGTCAGGCAGTCGCCATGGAGGAAGCCGGCATCGAGCAGGCTCTTCATGACGAGCGGAATGCCGCCGACCTCGAACATGTCCTTGGCGACGTATTTTCCGCCCGGCTTCAGGTCGGCGATATAGGGCGTCTTCTTGAAGATCTCGGCGACCTCGAAGAGATCGAAGTCGATGCCGCATTCATGTGCGATTGCCGGCAGGTGCAGCGCGCCATTGGTCGAGCCGCCAGTGGCGGCGACGACCATCGCGGCGTTCTCGAGCGCCTTACGGGTGACGATGTCGCGCGGGCGGATGTTCCGGGCGATCAGCTCCATCACCATCTCGCCGGCGGTGTAGCAGAAGGTGTCGCGGACATCGTAGGGCGCCGGCGCGCCGCAGCTATAGGGCAATGCCAGGCCGATCGCCTCGGCGACCGTCGCCATGGTGTTGGCGGTGAACTGGGCGCCGCAGGAGCCGGCAGAGGGGCAAGCGGCCTCCTCGAGCTCCTTGAGGTCCTCGTCGGACATCGCGCCGACCGAATGCTTGCCGACGGCCTCGAAGACGTCCTGCACCGTGACCGGGCGGCCCTTGAAGGTGCCGGGCAGGATCGAGCCGCCATAGATGAAGATCGACGGCACGTTGAGGCGAACCATCGCCATCATCATGCCGGGCAGAGACTTGTCGCAGCCGGCCAGGCCGACGAGAGCGTCGTAGCAATGGCCGCGCATGGTCAGCTCGACCGAGTCGGCGATGACCTCGCGCGAGGCGAGCGACGACTTCATGCCCTGGTGGCCCATGGCGATGCCGTCGGTGACGGTGATGGTGCAGAACTCGCGCGGCGTGCCGGCGGCGGACGCCACGCCCTTCTTCACGGCCTGGGCCTGGCGCATCAGCGAGATGTTGCAGGGGGCCGCCTCGTTCCAGCAGGAGGCGACGCCGACGAAGGGCTGCGCGATCTGCTTCGCGGTCATGCCCATCGCATAATAGTAGGAGCGGTGCGGGGCCTTGGCCGGGCCAACGCTCACATGGCGGCTCGGCAGCCTCGACTTGTCGAACACACGCGTATCCATCGCCACTCGTCCCGTCCCCCGACCAGCACGGCGCGAAGATGTGCCACGCCATGCACGCCGGGAGCAATCGCACCCCCGAATACCCAACAGCGGCCCGGAACCGATCCGACACCCGCACGTTAGTTCCAATTTGAATATATCTCAGGGACTTAACGCCCCGTTTTGCTGGGCGCCGTTTGTGGCGGCATCGCGGCGATTGCGATAGTCGCGAGAGCGCGGGGCGCCGATCTCATCGGTGTGTTGCGGCGATGTCACAAAGTTGAGTGCGGCAGTTGACGCAGCGGCCGCTCAGACCCGTCTGCAAATTCCCTCAAGCCCTCATCCTCGGGAGCCATTCCGCCGGGAATGGAGTCTCGAAGGATGCTCCAGGAGATTCAGGAGAGATCTGGGCCATCCTTCGAGACGCGCCTGAAGGCGCCCCCTCGGGATCAGGCTGGCGTTTTCAAGCAGCCGCTCAGAGCACCATGGGAAGGACGAAGAAGCCGCCGACGATGATGGCGAGGAGGGCGAGCGCCGTCATCGGCAGATGCTTCTCGATGAAGATGCGGATGTCGTCGCCATAGAAGCGCAAGGCCACGGCGATCATCAGGAAGAATGTGGTGCGCGACACCACCATGCCGATGGTGAACTTCCACAGGTCGAAATGCAGGAAGCCCGACATGATCGTGACGATCTTGAACGGAATCGGCGTCAGGCCCTTGGTGACGAGAACCCAGAACCAGTAGTCCTGCGAGGACGAGATCAGGTGCGCGGCCTTGTCCTGCAGCCCGTAGATGCCGATCAGCCAGGCGCCGACCGATTCGTAGAGCAGAGCGCCGATGGCATAGCCGAGATAGCCGCCGAGCACCGCACCGAGCGAGCAGATGCCGGCATAGAACCAGGCGCGGTCGGGCCGGGCGATGCACATCGGAATCAACAGCGGGATCGGCGGCAGCGGGCTGACCGAGCTTTCAACGAAGGTGATGGCGAAGAGCAGCCAGGGGGCAGCAGGATGGGAGGCGTACGAAACGCACCAGTCATAAGCTCGCTTGAGCATGGGTTCTGAACAGCCGGTCCTTTGGCCGCCACGCATTCTGCATGGCGGATTTGCGTCGGGCGCATCTAAGCGGGGTCCGCGAGAGATTGCCAGTCCTCTCTTGGATCAACGTCAATTTGACGACATTGCCGTGACCGGATTGCGGTGGCCGGTCACGATAGCCGCGTCAGCGCCTCGGCGATCTTGAGCTTGCGCGCTTGCGCCGCAGCCTTGCGCTCGCGGTTCTCCTCGACGATCTCTTCCGGCGCGCGGGCCATGAAATCAGGGTTGCCCAGCTTCTTCTCGACGATCGCGATGTCCTGATCGAGCTTGGCGAGTTCCTTCGTCAGGCGCGTGCGCTCCGCGTCGAGGTCGATCAGGCCGGCGAGCGGCAGCGCCGCCACCTCGCCGCGCACGATGATCTGTGCCGATTGCGCCGGCGCAGCCGCCTCGAAGGCGATGTCGGAGGCGCGAGCGAGACGCTCGATCATCGGCCGCCAGCTCTCGATCGTCGCCCGCGTCGCAGTGGAAGCGTTGACGAGGACGAGCGGCGCCTGTGTGCCGGCGGGAACATTGACCTCCGAGCGCACCGAGCGGATGTCCGAGATCAGGTCGACGACGAAGCCGATCTCAGCCTCGGCCGCCGAATCCTTGAGCGCTGAAAGATCGGGCCAGCGGGTGAGGCAGACCAGCGAAGCATCGCCCGTCGCCAGCTTGCGCGGCGCGCCGGCCTCGGCCTTCTGCGCCCAGAGCTCCTCGGTCAGGAACGGCATGAACGGGTGCAGCAACTGGCAGATCAGGTCGATGACGTAGGCGACCGTCGCCTGTGTCTCGGCCTTCGCCGCGGCATCGACGCCCTCGCCCTGCAGCACCGGCTTGGCAAGCTCCAGATACCAGTCGCAGAACTGGTTCCAGACGAAGCGATAGGCCGCGCCCGCCGCCTCGTTGAACTTGAAGCTGGGGATGCCCGCCGCGACCTCCTCGGCCGCCTGCGCGGCTTCGCTGAGGATCCAGCGGTTCAGCGGCTGCTTGACCGAGGCTGGGTCGAAATCGGCAGCGCGCAGGCAGCCGTTCAGTTCAGCGAAGCGCGCGGCGTTCCAGATCTTGGTCGCGAAGTTGCGATAGCCCTCGACGCGGGACGTCGCGAGCTTGATGTCGCGGCCCTGCGCCGCCATGGCGGCCAGCGTGAAGCGCAGCGCATCGGCGCCATATTTGTCGACCAGCACCAGCGGATCGATGACGTTGCCTTTCGACTTCGACATCTTCGCGCCCTTCTCGTCGCGAACGATGGCGTGCAGATAGACCTCGCGGAATGGAACCTCGTCCATGAAGTTGAGGCCCATCATCATCATCCGGGCGACCCAGAAGAAGATGATGTCGAAGCCGGTGACGAGCGTCGCCGTCGGGTAATAGTGCTTCAGCTCGGCCGTCTGCTCCGGCCAACCCAGCGTCGAGAAAGGCCAGAGCGCCGAGGAAAACCAGGTGTCGAGCACGTCCTCGTCGCGCTTGAGCGCGACGGTGTCGCCGTAATGCGCCATCGCCAAAGTCTGCGCCTCAGCTTCCGACTCGGCGACGAAGACCTCGCCGTCCGGTCCATACCAGGCTGGGATCTGATGGCCCCACCAGAGTTGGCGCGAGACGCACCAGGGCTCGATATTCTCCAGCCAGTCGTAGAAGACCTTGGTCCAGTTCTCAGGCGTGAAGGTCGTGCGGCCGTCGCGGACCGCCTTGATCGAGCGGTCGGCCAGCGGCTTGACGTCGACATACCACTGGTCGGTCAGCCAGGGCTCGATGACGACGTCAGAGCGGTCGCCATGCGGCACGGTATGGCCATGCGGCTCGACCTTCGCGAGATAGCCGCGCTCGGCCATCATCGCGACGACGCGGCGGCGCGCGACGAAACGGTCGAGGCCGTCGAGCGCGAGCGTCTCGGCTTCCGGCTTGGAACCGGCCAGGAAATCCTCGTTGCCGGCGAGCAGGATACGCGCCTCGCCGTCGAGGATGTTGACGACATCGAGCTTGTGGCGCTTGCCGACCTCGAAATCGTTGAAGTCATGCGCCGGGGTGATCTTGACCGCGCCGGTGCCCTTCTCCGGATCCGCATAGTCGTCGGGCACGATCGGGATGACGCGGCCGACCAGCGGCAGCACGGCATTGCGCCCGATCAGATGGCCGATTGTCTCGTTATCCGGGTGGACGGCGATCCCGGTGTCGCCAAGCATCGTCTCGGGACGGGTCGTGGCAACGGTGATGAAGGTCGAGGCGTCGTCCGCGTCGTAGGTCGCGCCTTCGAGTGGATAGTTGAAATAGTAGAGATGGCCGTTCGGGTCGCGGTTCAGAGCCTTGTCGAGCTTGGCGGCGTCGAAAGGCTCCTCGCTGCCCCGCTCCCATTTGAACGTGCCGGTCTTCTCGACCTGCAGGACCTCGATATCCGAGATCGCGGTCTGGAATTTCGGATCCCAGTTCACCAGCCGCTTGGCGCGATAGATCAGCCCCTGCTTGTGCAGGCCGACGAAGACCTTGAGGACGGCGGCCGACAGCCCCTCATCCATGGTGAAGCGTTCGCGCGACCAGTCACAGGAAGCGCCGAGACGGCGGAGCTGGTTGAAGATCGTGCCGCCCGACTCCTCCTTCCACTTCCAGACTTCGGCCAGGAAGGCCTCGCGCCCCATCGTGCGGCGGTCGGTGCGGTCTTCGGCGGCGAGCTTGCGCTCGACGACCATCTGGGTCGCGATGCCCGCGTGGTCGGTGCCGGGCTGCCAGAGCACGTCCTTGCCGCGCATGCGCTCGAAGCGGCAGAGCACGTCCTGGAGCGTGTTGTTGAGCGCGTGG
This sequence comes from Allobosea sp. 10N428, assembly GCF_056394545.1. Taxonomy (NCBI): domain Bacteria; kingdom Pseudomonadati; phylum Pseudomonadota; class Alphaproteobacteria; order Hyphomicrobiales; family Alloboseaceae; genus Allobosea; species Allobosea sp. 10N428. The sequence continues at coordinate 103,010 of NZ_JBFTIC010000001.1, forward strand.
CCCATATGCAGCGAGCCGGTGACGTTCGGCGGTGGGATCACGATGCAATAGGGCTCGGCCCCGGGGGCGGAGCCCCTGCCCGCCTTGAAGGCTTCAGCCTCGTCCCAGGCCTTGCTGATCCGGGCCTCGACGGCTGCCGGCTCGAAAGTCTTGTCCATCATCACATCGCTCGAACGCAGAAAGGCCGGGGAACCTGCCCCGGCCGGAAGATCACAGGCCAAAAGGTCTCGTGTCTTAAGAGCGCATGCGAAGGGCGCCCGTCAACGTTTTCGATGACGCGCAATCGTCAGCCTTGCGCTGAAGCGGCTCAACCAAGGTTTGACTGCAGGAACCAGAGCGACTTGTCGAGCATGCGCGAATAGGCCGTCAGGATGTCGGCGGAGTCGGCGTCGCCAGCCTCGGCGCAGGCGTCGATCGCGTCGCGAACCTTGTTGCCGGTGTCGGCATAGCGCTCGATCAGTGCGTGGAGATGATCCTGAACCGACACGATCTCGGTCGGATAGGGTTTGAGCGAGGTCGCCGCGACCGTCGTCTGCGCGGTGCCGAGCGCGATGCCGCCGAGCTGCGCGATCCGCTCCGCGACAGTGTCGACATGCTCGTCGAGGTCGTCGCGAAAACCGTCCAGCATGAGATGCACGGCGATAAAGCCCGGTCCCTTCAGATTCCAGTGCGCCTGCTTGGTGACCAGCGCCAGATCGATGCCGTCGGCAAGTCGTTCGTTGAGCAGCCCGACGACCTTCGTCTTGGTGTTCGAAGCCAGATCGATCTTGCTCGATTTGACGATCTTCGCGGATGCGGAGGTCTTCGGCGCAGTCTTCGTGGCAGGCTTGGCCATGACAAATCCCCCTAAGCGGACAACGACAAAGGAAAGCACGCTGCGCCGAGAGCGGGCGCGGCGTGCCACTCCCTACGCACGGGGGGCACCATTGTTCCCTCGCCAAAGCCTGAACTCCGGAGGGAACCTGCCACGCAGCGATCCGTTGCATCCCAAACAGCTGCAACGGGAGACACCGACATGCCTCACAACGATCAGAAGCGCGTCTGGGACCTCATCGACTCGATTAAATTCGCGATGCTCGTGACCCATGATGGAAACGGCGACGAGCTTCGGGCACGTCCGATGCACGCCCATGGCAAGCGCGAGGAGGACGCCATCTACTTCCTGACGGATCGCCGCCATCACAAGGACGACGAGATCCAGATCAACGATAATGTCTGCCTCGCCTTCTCCGACACGAGCGGACACCGCTATCTGTCGATCAGCGGCACGGCGAGCTTGGTCGACGATCCCGCCCGCGTGCGTGCGCTGTGGGAGCCGAGCAACAAGGCGTTTTGGGACGACGAGAACGATCCCAACATTCGCATCCTGCGCGTGCGGCCCTCAATGGCCGAGTTCTGGGACAGCCCCGGCAAGATTGTCACCAGCGTCAAGATGGCCGCGGCGGCTCTGACCGGTGCGAAACCCGAACTCGGAGAACACCGCAAGGTTGTCCTCTAAAGCTCTGCTGCTGAACGGAAAAACGATGCTGAAGCTCATTGTTCATGGCCTCGGGGCATGGTTCGCCGTCGAGGCCGCCTCGGGGCGCTATCCGCATCCGATTGCGGTCGGGCTGACGATGCTGGTGTCGCGGCTTGGCGCGCCCGCGACCTTGCTCGCGGTCGCTGGATACGGGCTCGAACGGCTCAGGGAAGCCGGGGCCTTCGACAGCCGGGCTCGGCAGCCACGGCGCCGCCAGGCAGCGCCTGCCGCCATACGGCGGCGCAGAGCGCAACCCGTCAGCCCTCCCCGGGAAAGCTCGCAACGAACCGAGATCTGATCGCGCTCCGCCTGCACCCATGAGCGGCCGCGGGAGCGTGGCGGGCCTTGGAGCCGGTCAGCTGCGTCCGCCGCGGGCGACGCGCTCTATCTCGGAGCGGACCAGACGCTCGACCATCGTCGGAAGGTTGTCGTCGAGCCAGGTCTTGAGCATCGGCTTGAGCATGTCCTTGACCAGGTCTTCCAGCGTCCGGGCGTTGTTGCTGAGCACGGTGCTGGCGAGTTGGCCGAAAGCGTTGGTCACGGCCGAGCTGGCCTGGTCCGACAGCAGGCTTGCCATGTCCACGGCAGGCGCGGGCGACGCAGCGATGACGGGAGCCGGTTCCGGCGCAGGAGGCGGCGGCGCCGCAACAGCAACGGCCAGCTGCTCATCGGCGAAGGCGATGTCGGAATCGTCGACGATGCTGATCGGTGGGGCTGGTTCAGCTTCAGCTACAGGCGCAGCTGTCGGGGCTGCGATCAGAGCGGCTTCGGCTCCCAGATCCAGCACGTCATCATCGATAGCCGCTATCGTGGCCGGCTCGGGCTCGGGCTCCGATTGCAGAACCTGAGCGGCAGCAGCCTCACCCGGCTTCGCCTCATCGTCCGAAATGATCCGGCGAATGGAAGCGAGAATCTCTTCCATCGACGGTTCGTTGGGCTTGGCTTGCGCGCTCATGAAGGCCTGACCGTTCGACATCGGGCGCGCCGATGGAATCAACGCTGCTCCAAGAGCGGATTATTCCACGACTTATCGGGCAGACAAGGCGATGACGGCCTCTCCCACAGGAGAAATCGGCGCTGTTGCGCGAATGCGCCGGCCCCGATCGCCGCGCGTCCTGTCGAACGCGCTATGGCGATCTTCCTTTGTTCGAGCATCGGGTTTGTCCGAAAAGTGGATTCCACTTTTCGGTCCGATGCTCGAGGCGGCCGTCATCATGGCCAGCCGCAATTAAGGAGAGCCTCAGCGGCCGTCAGGCGTCTGTGTGCCCCACAACAGGCCCTTGACCTGATCGTAGTGCTGGCGGGGCTCGTAGGTCTCCGCCTTGAGTTTGAGCGTCTGCGAGGAGAGCTTGCCGACGGCCGAAAGCACCGCATAGGACGCGACGACACGATCGCGCTGCGCCGTCACCAGGCTCGAACGCGCACTGACCAGTTCCTGCTGCGCGTTCAGGACGTCGAGAGTGGTTCGCTGGCCGACCTTGGCTTCTTCGCGAACACCGGCAAGCGCCGTCGAGGACGCCTCGACCTGAGCCTGCGCGGCGATGATCTGGGCTTTGGCCGCTTCCAACCCGCCCCAGGCGGAGACGACCGCCGCGCGAACCGTATCGCGCTGCGTATCGACATCGATCCGGCGTTGCCCGGCCGTTTCTTTGGCCTGGCGCGTGCGGGAGTAGACCTGCCCGCCTTCATAGATCGGGATCGTCAGCGCGCCGACGATGGTCGCAGACAGGCGGTTGTCGCCGAAGAACGTGCTGTCGTAACGCTGCTGGACCGTGCCGGTGACGCCAAAGGTCGGGTATAGGTCAGCTTCCGTCACCTTCACCTGCAACTCGGCGGCATCGACGCCGTGCAGGGCCGCGACGATCGCCGGGTGATTTCCGAGGGCATGATTCAGCGCCAGCGGGAGCGATTTCGGCAGGAGGTTCTCGACCGGACGGGCGGGCGTCAGCGAACGCGGCTCGATGCCGATATTCTGGCGAAACCGCGCCACCGAGGTCTTGAGATTCGATTCGGCGAGAATCGCCTGCGACTGCGCCGAGGACAGCCGCGCCTCAGCCTGCGCGACGTCGGTTCGCGTCACCTCGCCGACCTGAAATCGGTCGCGTGTCTGGCGCAGCTGCTCTTCCAGAACCTCGACGTTGTTACGGTTCAGGCTGAGAATCGCCGTGTCGCGCAGCACGTTCATATAGGACGTCGCGCCATCGAGCAGCACGTTCTGCTCGGTATTGCGCAGGGTAGCGCGTGCGCCAAGCACCTGCGATTCGGACTGGCCGACCGAGTTGCGGGTCTTGCCGGCGTCGAAAATGTTCTGCGTGATCGAAACCCCGGCGCCGCGCGGCGCCAGCCGACTGACGGTGCTGTTGTGAAGGCCCGATGACGTACTGCCGGCCGGGGTGTCGGTCTCCAAGATGCTCGCGCCGATATCGGCCGAAGCCTGGATACGGGGACGATATCCGGAAAGAGCCTGCGGAACATTCTCGTCTACGGCGCGCACCGATGCGCGCTGCGAATTCAGCGTCGGGTTACCTGAATAGGCCCGAGCCAGCGCGGCTTCCATCGACTGGGCCGCCGCAGGCAAAGCCCAGCCGCCTGACATCGCCAAGGCGATGATGGCGGAGAGCCCGAACCCGGAAATCTTGTCGTATTGTCTTTTCACTGGACGCCTCGTGTGCGCACTGAAGTCGCGCCCAGGCTACGCCCCAGCCTCGGCATAAGTCTCAATTTCATACTCTGCCCGACGCCGCGAGCCAACGCATGGGTGCCGTCAGGAGCATTTCCCTCGGAACCTGCCACAAAAATGCGACACCCTCCTTTCGAAAATGCAAACGCTCAAAAGATGAAGGCCTCCGGTCGGCGGAACTCGGACAGAACCGGAGCCGCAGCGTCGAACACCGGGCGGCCGGCAACGATATCCGCGGATTTTCGATAGAGTTTGACCCGGGCGGCGCGGCCTGCCCCCTCGACCACGACCAGCCGCCCCTCGGCACGCAGCAAGGGGAAGAGCGATTCCGGCTCGGTCTCGCAAGAGCCGCTCACCAGAATCGCGTCGAACGATTCGCTGGCAGGCTGCGTGGCAGTGATCGTGACCTGGCGAGCGCCGGCGGCGCGCAGCGCGCCTTCGGCAAGAATGCGAGCGGCCGAGTCGGGCTCCCACAATGTCACCTTGGCGCCGACATGGGCCATCAGAGCCGCACCATAGCCGGAGCCGCCGCCATATTCGAGCGCATCCTCACCCGCCTGCAGGTCGAGCAGCTGGATCATGCGGGCGATGACCATCGGCGCCATCAGCGCACGCCCGGTGCCCGGCAAGGCGATCGACTGATCGAGATAGGCAAGATGCGTGAAATTTTCCGGGACGAACACCTCACGCGGGACCGCATCGGCCGCAGCCAGAACGGCCCGATCGGTCACGTCATAGGTACGCAACTGGCAATCGACCATGTTGCGGCGCAGCCCGCTGAAACCTTCCATAACCCTGAACTCTCCGTCTGCGCTGGCACCGGGCACGGAGCGGCCACGAGAGCACATTCCGCGCGACCGGCTCAGCGCCGTCACGGCTGCTTTGTGTTCGACCCGCGCGCAAAAGGCAAGCGCGCCTTGCATCGCAACAAGGCGGTGGGCGGTTGGGTGAACTAACGATTTCGGGGGGAAATGTTGGCTCCCGGAGCAGGATTCGAACCTGCGACCAATCGATTAACAGTCGATTGCTCTACCGCTGAGCTATCCGGGAACAACGTGGCGGGGTCATAGCGGGGCGCCCCCGGCAGCGCAAGCCCCTTGCGAGCCAACGAAGCAGATTTGTCATCAACGCTGTGGACGGTGCGATGCCGGCTTGCGGCGAACTGCGGCTTGTGGTTATAGCGCTTTCGCTGAAGCGGCAGACGCCGCTTTCGCCGGAAGGCCTCGTGGCGGAGTGGTTACGCAGAGGACTGCAAATCCTTGCACCCCGGTTCGATTCCGGGCGAGGCCTCCAAGCATATTTCCTTATTCCTGATGCCGATCTGCCGCCTGCCGCGTTTGACTGGCGTGCGCACGATGTTGCGCCCCGCGGGTGAGGAATGATGGCCCAACACGCCCTGCACTGGTTCAGGAACGATCTGCGACTGGCTGACAACCCTGCCCTCGCCGCCGCGGCGCAGGCCGGGCCGGTCCTCTGCCTCTATATTCTCGACACCAGCCCCGATCGTCGCCCGCTCGGCGCAGCCTCGCGCTGGTGGCTGTCGCGCTCGCTCGACACGCTCGGCATTGCGCTGGCGCAGAAAGGCAGCGAGCTCGTGCTGATGCAAGGCGATCCGGCTGCGCTGATTCCACGCGTCGCGGCAGCGGCCGGGATCAGGCTGGTCACGTGGAATCGCCGCTACGAGGCAGAGGCGATCGCGCTCGATCGCCAGCTCAAGGAAGAACTGTCGCGGTGCGGAATCAGCGTCCATAGCTTCAACAGCCATCTCCTGAACGAGCCCTGGCAGGTCACAACCACGACCGGGCAGCCGATGAAGGTGTTCACGCCGTATTGGCGCGCCGCCCGGCAGAAGGGCGAGCCGCTGGCTCCGATTCCTGCGCCAGCGCGAATCGAGGCGGTTGCCCTGCCCGATTCGATCGAGCCTCTCAGCGTTACCCTGCCGAATCTCGGGCTCGAGCCCCGGAAGCCCGACTGGGCCGGGGGCATGCGGGCGGAATGGACGCCGGGAGAAGACGGCGCCTCCGCTCGACTCGACGATTTTCTCGCCGGCGGACTGGCGGGTTATGCCGAAGGCCGCGACCGGCCAGGCCGCGAATCCACGTCGCGCCTTTCACCGCATCTACGCTTCGGCGAGATCGGCCCATGCCAGATCTGGCATGCGCTCCATCATGCCCGCGCCACCGGCGAGGCGGCGGGATCGGAACGCGATGCGGAAAAATTCCTGTCCGAGATCGGCTGGCGGGAATTCTCCTACCACCTGCTCTTCCACAATCCCGAGCTGGCGACACGCAACTACGATGAGCGCTTCGACTGTTTTCCCTGGCAACCCGCCAGGGAAGCGCTGAGCCGCTGGCAGCGCGGACAGACCGGCATCCCGCTGGTCGACGCCGGCATGCGCGAGCTCTGGGCGACAGGGTGGATGCACAACCGTGTCCGGATGGTCACGGCGTCCTTTCTGATCAAGCATCTGCTGCAGGACTGGCGCGCCGGCGAAGCCTGGTTCTGGGACACGCTCGTCGATGCCGACCCCGCCAACAACGCTGCCAGCTGGCAATGGGTGGCCGGATCGGGCGCCGACGCCTCGCCCTATTTCCGCATCTTCAATCCGGTCACGCAGGGCGCGACCCATGACCCCGCCGGCGGCTATGTGCGCAAATGGGTGCCGGAGCTGGCCGGGCTCGCGAATGACGACATCCACGAGCCGTGGAAGGCGTCCGAGATGGCGTTGCGCGCGGCGGGAGTGCGAATCGGCGAGACCTATCCGGCCCCGCTCGTCGACCTCGCCTTCGGGCGCCAGCGCGCGCTCGATGCCTTCGCCAAGATCCGCAACCGTTGAAGCAACGCTCAGTCAGGCCGCTCGGCAAAGCGGGACATCAGCGCGAAATAGATCGGATAAGGCAATAGCCGCGCCGCCTTCAGGATCCAGGCGAGGCGACGCGGGAAGGTGATTTCGAAGCCGCCGCGCTCGAAGCCGTCGACGATTCGACGGGCGCCATCCTCCACCGTCAGCAGGAACGGCATCGGGAATCGCCGGCCCTGCGTCATCGGCGTGTCGACGAAACCGGGATTGACCAGTTGCAGGCGAATGCCGGCTGCCTTGCAATCGAAGCGCAGCGCCTCGCAGAAATAGATCGCGCCCGCCTTGGCGGCACCATAGGCGGCAGCACCGGGAAGGCCACGGTAGCCGACCAGCGACGCGTTGACCGCGATCTGGCCGCGCCCGCGGGCAGCCATACGCGACTCCACGGCGAAGAGGCTTTTCACGACGCCGAGCAGATTGACCGCGACAACCTTTTCGACCGTCTCGGCATCAATCCTGCCGCCTTGCCCCGACGCGATGCCGGCATTCAGGAACGCCAGCGCGATCGGTCCGTGAATGCTCTCGATGGCCTCCGTCACTCCCCGCATCGCCTGTGCGTCGGTCACGTCGCCGGCATGGGCTACGATGCGGCCCGGCAGGCCTTCAGCCTCGCGCGCCACCGCTTCGAGGGCATCGGTCCTGCGCGCGGTGATCGCGACCGTCCAGCCGCGCCGCGCCAGCTCGAGCGCGACCGCCGCGCCGATGCCGGAGCTGGCACCGGTGATCCAGGCGACGCCGTCCTGCGGGGTCATGCGGGGCAAGGCCATCGGCGGCTCCGGTTTGATCGGAACAGCCATCTAGGCATCGAAACGCGATGCCGGAAGCCATGCGGTCCAAATCATCCCCGTTATCCCGCCAAGGCTGTGGCACTGTCGCGGCAATCGGTGCAGTCTGCGCGGCGAAGGCGCCTTGCGCGCGACCCGCGAGATTGACGTGATCATGTCGACCGAACTGCTGTTTCGCCAGGATGCCTATCTGCAGGAGACGCCTGCGACCGTCCAAACCGTCAACGAGCGCGGCGGCGTTATCCTCGACCGTACGGTGTTCTACGCGACCGGCGGCGGCCAGCCCGGCGATGTCGGGCATCTCCGACTGACGGACGGCGGCATCGTCGCCATCGGCACCACGATCTACGATCCCGAGGACAAGAGCCGCGTCATCCATGTTGCCGCTGAGGGACAGGCGCTGCCGGCGCCGGGCGATGCCGTCACGGCAGTGCTCGACTGGGAGCGCCGCTTCAAGCGCATGCGCGTGCACACCGCGCTCCATCTGCTCAGCGTCGTGCTGCCCTTCCCCGTCACGGGGGGATCGATCGGCGATGGCGACGGGCGGCTCGATTTCGACATCCCGGAAGGCGGACTGGACAAGGCCGAAATCACCGAAAAGCTCCAGGCCTTGGTCGCGCGCCATGCCGACGTGACCGAACGCTGGATCACCGACGAGGAGCTCGACGCCAATCCGGGCCTGGTCAAGACGATGTCGGTCAAGCCGCCGCGCGGCTCGGGCCGCGTCCGGCTCGTGGCTATCGGCGATATCGATCTGCAGCCCTGCGGCGGAACCCATGTCCGCAACACGGCGGAGATCGGCCTCGTCAGCGTCACCGATATCGAGAAGAAGGGCAAACAGAACCGGCGCGTGCGCATCGCGCTGGCCTAAGATTGGCTTTCGACGGACCGTCACGGTCATTTCGAGGCCGCGCCGATCCGGAATCCATCGCGTTCCATGATGGATTCCGGGGCAAGCCCGGAATGACGGAGCGGATCCGATCATCAGATAAGACTTTGCCCAGAGGATACGCCTATGGCCCGTGAAGACGTTTTCGTTTCGACCGAGTGGCTCGCCGAGCGCCTGAACGCGCCCGATATCGTCGTCGTCGATGCCTCCTGGTATCTGCCGGCGCAGAAGCGCGACGGAGCGGCCGAATATGCCCAGCGCCGCATTCCCGGCGCGGTCCATTTCGATATCGAGAAGATCAAGGACAGCCGCTCGTCCCTGCCCCACATGCTGCCATCCGCCCCCGAATTCGCGGCGGCCGTCGGCGCGCTTGGCATCGGCGACGGCATGCGCATCGTCGTCTATGACGGGCTCGGCTTCTTCTCGGCCCCGCGCGTGCGCTGGACTTTCAAGGTGTTCGGCGCGCGAGACGTCGTCATCCTTGACGGCGGCTTCCCGAAATGGCTCGCCGAGGGCCGTCCCGTCGAGGAAGACAGTCCGCAGCCGCGCCAACCCCGCAGCTTCACCGCCCGGCTCGACAACGGCGCCGTCGCGGATGCCGAGGACGTGGCGCGGGCCACGGCCTCGCAGGCGATCCAAGTGGTCGATGCGCGCGCGGCCGACCGCTTCCGCGGCGAAGCGGCGGAGCCGCGTCCCGGTCTCCTCTCCGGCCATATTCCCGGCTCGCTCAACCTTCCGTCATCCCAGCTCACCTCCGATGGCAGGCTGAAGTCTCCCGAGGAGATCACGGAATTGTTCCGGGATGCCGGCGTCGATCTCGACAAGCCCTCGATCATGACCTGCGGTTCGGGCGTCTCCGCCGTGATTCTGTCGACGGCGCTCGAGACCGTCGGCAAGCCGGCCAAGGCGATCTATGACGGCTCATGGTCCGAATGGGGCATGGGCCAGCGGCCTGTGGCGACCGGGCCAGCGAAGAAGGACTGATCGGGAGACTGCCATGGACCACGATCACGATCATTCGCACGACCACCCGCACGATCACAGCCATGACGGCGAGCCGCGCTGGAAGCATGAGGGCGTGCGCGTCATCTCCGGCGACAAGCTCGATCCCAACACGGCGCAGACGCCCGGCATGTTCCGGCAGGCGGCGATCAACCATGCCCGTGTCGGTGCGCAGAAGATCTGGGCCGGCACGGTTGCGATCGAGCCCAACGCCAAGACCGGCGTGCATCACCATGGCGAGCTCGAAAGCGTGATCTATGTGGTGAGCGGCAAGGCCCGCATGCGCTGGGGCGAGCGGCTTGAATTCGTCGCCGAGGCCGGGCCGGGCGACTTCATCTATGTGCCGCCCTTCGTGCCGCATCAGGAGATCAACGCCGATCCCGACAACCCACTGCAATGCGTGCTGGTGCGCTCGGACAACGAGGCGGTGGTGGTCAACATCACCGATGTCGACCCGGTCGAAAAGCCGGAAGAGGTCTATTGGGTCGACCCCATCCACAAGCACCCGCACGGCTGAGCGGAACTGCAGAAACGCCGTCGTTTTGCTCGGGCTTGCCCCGAGCATCTCCTGCCAGGGTTCTCGGGTCTGCGCTTCGCTCCGCCCTAGAACGACGGCGTTCTCAACGGGGCAACCTCAACCCGTCTCGAAATCGCCGGGCTGCGGCGGGGCGATCGGCGTGAACAGCGTGCGGTCCGGCTTGATGTCGAGGAGCGGCGTCTCGTCGAGGCAGTCGAGCCCGCGCACCAGCAACACCCGCCCTTCCCGCGCCACCAGCGTCGCGATCGAGGTGCCGATCGGATTGGGCCTCACCGGCGTGCGCAAGGCAAACGTGCCGTGGGTCTCGCCGTTGTTGGCCGGGCTCTGGCGGACGAGGTCCCGGCGCGACTGGTGCAGCCAGTAGAGCACCTCGAGCCGTTCGAAGCGCTCGACGCCATCCAGGGCCTCGTCCCAGGGCGGGAAGAGTTCGATGCGGCAGATCGGCCCGTCCGCCCTGCCCTGGCGCGGACAGGTCAGCCGCGAGGTCCAGGGCGTGCGGATCGTACCGATGAAGACGAGGCCGGCATCGGTCGCCTGCGGCGGCGCGACGGCGACCTCCTTCTCGCGGATTTCGTTCTCGCGGACCATGCCGGCAGACCTCCTCAGTCGATTGCGATCATCACGTCGGACGCCTTCACCACGGCATAGGCCTCCTTGCCGACGGTCAGCCCGAGATCGTCCACCGCCGCATTGGTGATCGAGGACGTCACGATCGCGCCGCCGATATCGATGCGCACATGAGCCGTCGTCGCGCCCTTGGTGATCTCGACGATCCTGCCCTTGAGCTGATTGCGCGCGCTGATCTTCATGGCTCGTCCTTTCGTTGCGACGGCGCCTTGACTTGGCTCGGGGGGCGCGGCAACCATCGTTATATCCATCGATATACAACGATAAATTCGAGCGAGGAACAGCATGTTGAAGCGTCGCACCCTGCTGGGCATGGGCCTGGCTCTTGCCGTGAGTTCCGCCCCGGCGTTCAACGCCGCGCAGGCGCAGACGAAGGACCTCGTCATCTTCGCCGCTGCCAGCATGAAAAATGCGCTCGACGAGGCCGCCGCCAACTGGGTTAGGGAGAGCGGCAAGCCCGCGCCGAAGATCTCCTACGCCGCCAGCAACACGCTCGCGAAGCAGCTGGAGAACGGCGCCCCGGTCGACCTCTTCGTCTCGGCCGATCTCGACTGGATGGACTATGCGGCCAGCAAGGGCCTGATCAAGCCGGACACCCGCGTCAGCCTGCTCGGCAACCGCATCGTGCTCGTTACCAGCAAGGATTCGACCGCCAAGCTCGACCTCAAGCCCGGCGTCGATGTTTCTGCGGCTGTCGGCTCCGGCCGCCTCGCCATGGGCAATGTCGATTCCGTCCCGGCCGGCAAATACGGCAACGCTGCGCTGGAAAAACTCGGCGCCTGGGACAAGGTGAAGGACAAGATCGCGCAAGCCGACAATGTCCGCGCCGCTCTGCTGCTGGTCTCGCGCGGCGAGGCCCCGCTCGGCATCGTCTATGCGACCGACGCGGCCGCCGACCCGCAGGTCAAGGTCGTCGCAACCTTCCCCGAGGCTTCGCATCCGCCGATCATCTATCCCGTCGCCGTTACCAAGGATTCGGCCAATCCCGACGCGCAGGCCTTCCTGACTTATCTGCGCAGCCCCGCTGCCAAGCCTGTCTTCGAGAAGCAGGGCTTCACGGTTCTCAACAAGCCCGCCACCTCTTCGTGACCGACTGGCTTTCGCCCGAAGAATGGACGGCGGTGAGGCTCAGCCTCATCGTCGCCAGCACGGCCATGCTCGCGAGCCTGCCGCTCGGGCTTGGCGTTGCGCTTCTGCTGGCGCGCGGGCGCTTCTGGGGCAAGTCTCTGCTCGACGCCATCGTCCATATGCCGCTGATCCTGCCGCCGGTGGTGACCGGATATCTGCTGCTCATCGGCTTCGGCCGGCGCGGGCCGATCGGGCAGTTCCTCTATGACTGGTTCGGGATCGTTTTCTCGTTCCGCTGGACGGGTGCGGCGCTGGCCTGCGGGGTGATGGGCTTTCCGCTGATGGTCCGCGCCATCCGTCTCTCGATCGAAGCCGTCGACCGCAAGCTGGAAGCCGCCGCCGGCACGCTCGGCGCGAGCCCCGTCTGGGTCTTCCTCATCGTCACCCTGCCGCTCTGCCTGCCCGGCATCATCGCCGGCATGATCCTGTGCTTCGCCAAGGCGATGGGCGAATTCGGCGCGACGATCACCTTCGTCTCCAACATCCCCGGCGAGACGCAGACGCTGCCGTCGGCGATCTACACCTTCACGCAGGTGCCCGGCGGCGATGCCGGCGCCTTGCGCTTGACGCTGATCTCGATCGTGATCTCGGTCGCGGCGCTCTTTCTCTCCGAATTGATGGCGCGCATCGTCGGTCGCCGGATCGACATCGAATGAAGCCCGCTCTCGACATCGCGGTCCGGCACCGGCTCGGCGACTTCAAGCTCGATGCCTCCTTCACCTCCGATGGGCGCCTGACCGCGCTGTTCGGCAGTTCGGGCTCGGGCAAGACCTCGCTCGTCAATGTCATCGGCGGGCTGATCCGCCCGGATTCCGGCTATGTCCGCGTCGATGGCGAGACGCTGGTCGAAACCAAACGTGGCATCTGCTTGCCGAAGCACCGCCGGCGCATCGGCTATGTCTTTCAGGAGGCCCGGCTTTTCCCCCATCTCACCGTGCGCCAGAACCTGCTGTTCGGGCACTGGTTCGTGCCGCGCGCCCAACGCAAGCCGGCCGAACTCGACAAGGTGCTCGAGTTGCTCGGCATCGGCCATCTGCTGCTGCGGCGGCCGGGCACCCTCTCGGGTGGCGAGAAGCAGCGGGTCGCCATCGGCCGCGCCCTGCTGGCGCAGCCCCGCCTTTTGCTGATGGACGAGCCGCTGGCCGCGCTCGACGAAGCGCGCAAGGCCGAGATCCTGCCGCATATCGAGCGGCTGCGCGACGAGGTCGGCATACCCATCGTCTATGTCTCGCACGCGCTGGCGGAGGTCGCACGTCTCGCCACCACCGTCGTCATGGTCGAGAACGGGCGCATTGCCGCTTGCGGGCCGACAGCCGAGATCCTCGCCCGGCCCGATCTGGCGGCGCGGCCGGGCGCACCGGAAGCGAGCACCCTGCTTGCGGCCGAGGTTGCTGGCTTCGAGGAAGCCTTCGGGCTGGCGCGGCTCGCCACCCTGGCCGGGCCGCTGACGATCGCGCGCGGCACGCTTCGGCAAGGCGAGCGGATCAAGATCCGCATCCTGGCGAGCGACGTCATGCTCAGCCTCGGCCGCCCCGGGGAGATCAGCGCGCTCAACGTGCTGTCCGGCACCATCTCCGAGATCGGCGAGCGCAGCGGGCCCGGCGGCAGCACAGTGCATCTGCTCATCGCCTGCGGCGAGGCGAAGCTGGCGGCGCGTCTGACGGCGAAATCCGTTGCCTTGCTCGGGTTGGCGCCCGGCAAGCCGGTCCATGCGGTGATCAAGAGCGTCTCGGTCGAGATGCCTTGATCCGGACGGTCAGGGCGTCATTCTCGGGCGAAGCGAAGCGCAGACCCGAGAATCTTAGGCAGGATGAGGTGAAAAGCGCCTCTTTCGGCATGAGACGCTCGGGTCAAGCCCGAGCATGACGGCCAAGCCGGTGATCGGAGAATTCGAAGCCCATCATACCCCTTGACCTTCCCACCATGGGAAGCCCTATATCGCTCGTCATCACCCTAAAGGAGACGGCGATGACGGTCATCGACAGGAGCAGGAACGACCTCGAAACCCTTGATGTGGGCGTCGAGGGCATGACCTGCGCGAGCTGCGTCGCCCATGTGGAGCGCGCCATCGCAGCGGTGCCGGGGGTCGATGCGGTCTCGGTCAATCTCGCGACCGAACGGGCACATGTCACTTTCGCCAAGGGCCGCACCGATCTCGGGCAGATCGAGGCCGCGATCCGGCACACCGGCTACACGCCGGTCGAGACGATGATCGAGCTGTCGGTCTCGGGAATGACCTGCGCGTCCTGCGTCGGCCATGTCGAGAAGGCGCTGCGCGCCGTGCCGGGCGTGGTTGAGGCCACCGTCAACCTCGCCACCGAGCGCGCCAGCGTGAAGACGCTCGCCGGCGACGAGATCGTCCCGGCCCTCGTCAAGGCCGTGGCCGGCGCCGGCTACGAGGCGAGCCCGATGGTCGCCGCCGATGGCGACGCGGCCTCGCGCCAGCAGGCCGCCCGGGACGAAGAGCAAGGCAAGTTGCTGCGCTCGGTCATCCTCGCCGGGCTGCTGACCTTGCCGCTGCTCGTCGTCGAGATGGGCAGCCACATGGTCCCTGCCCTGCACCACTGGCTCGCCGGCACCTTCGGCGAATGGAACGTGCGCGTCTTCTCCTTCGCGCTCGCGACCATCGTGCAGTTCGGCCCGGGCCTCGTCTTCCTGCGCAAGGGTTTCCCGGCGCTGCTGCGGCTCGCGCCCGACATGAATTCGCTCGTCATGCTCGGCACCGGCGCGGCCTATCTCTATTCGACCGTCGCGACCTTCCTGCCGGGTCTGCTCCCGGCGGGCACGGAGGGCACCTATTTCGAATCCGGCGCCGTCATCGTGACGCTGATCCTGCTCGGCCGCTGGTTCGAGGCTCGCGCCAAGGGGCGGACCAGCGCCGCCATCCGCAGCCTGATCGCGCTCCAGCCCAAGACCGCCCGCGTGCAGCGTGACGGCGCCGAGAGCGATGTGCCCGTCGAGAGCGTCCGCCCTGGCGATGTCGTCATCCTCCGGCCGGGCGAGCGCGTTGCGGTCGATGGCGAGGTCACGGACGGCACCTCCTACGTCGACGAATCCATGATCACCGGCGAGCCCGCCCCCGTACGCAAGCAGGCCGGCAGCATCGTCACCGGCGGAACCGTCAATGGTTCTGGCGCGCTGCGCTTCACCGCTCGGAAGGTCGGCTCCGACACGCTGCTGGCCCAGATCGTGCGGACCGTCCAGGCCGCGCAGGGCGCCAAGTTGCCGATCCAGGCGCTGGTCGACCGGGTCACGCTCTGGTTCGTGCCGGTGGTGATCGCGCTGGCACTGGCGACCTTCCTGGTCTGGCTGACGTTCGGCCCGAGCCCGGCCCTGTCGCATGCGCTGGTCAATGCCGTCGCGCTGCTGATCATCGCTTGCCCCTGCGCTATGGGCCTGGCCACCCCGACCTCGATCATGGTCGGTACCGGCCGCGGCGCGGAGCTCGGCATCCTGTTCCGGCAGGGCGACGCCTTGCAGGCGCTCAGGGACGTCCAAATCGTCGCGCTCGACAAGACGGGCACGCTGACCAAGGGCAAGCCGGAACTCACCTACATCGAGCCGGCTGCCGGCTTCGCGGTGGACGAGATTCTGCGCCTCGTCGCCTCGGCCGAGAACCGCTCGGAGCATCCGCTGGCACAGGCGCTGGTCGCGGCGGCCAAAGCGCGCGGGCTCGCGCTCGCCGAACCGGCCGATTTCGCCAGCGATCCCGGCCGCGGCGTCACCGCGACGGTCGAAGGTCGCAAGGTCGCGATCGGCGGCCACAGGCTGATGGAGGACGGCGGTCTCGACCTCGCGCCCTTCGCGGCCAGCGCCAAGGCGCTGGCGGAAGCGGGCAAGACGCCGCTCTATGCCGCGATCGACGGCCGGATCGCTGCCGTCATCGCCGTCGCCGATGCTGTGAAGGACACGACGCCCGCGGCCATCGCCGCCTTGCACAAACTCGGCCTGAGGGTCGCGATGGTGACCGGCGACGACCGGCGCACGGCAGAAGCCGTCGCACGCCAGCTCGGCATCGACGAAGTCCGGGCCGAGGTGCTGCCGACGGACAAGGCAGAGGTAGTGAAGGCGCTGCAGCAGCGCGGCGCCAAGGTCGCCTTCGTGGGCGACGGCATCAACGACGCCCCTGCCCTCGCCCAGGCCGATGTCGGCATCGCCATCGGCACCGGCACGGACATCGCAATCGAGAGCGCCGATGTGGTGCTGATGTCGGGCGACGTGATGGGCGTGCCGCGCGCCATCGCCCTGTCGCAGGCGGTGATCGCCAATATCCGCCAGAATCTGGCCTGGGCCTTCGGCTACAATGCCCTGCTGATCCCGGTCGCTGCGGGCGTGCTCTATCCGGCCTTCGGCATCCTGCTCTCGCCGGTCTTCGCCGGGCTCGCCATGGCGCTGTCGAGCGTCAGCGTCGTCAGCAATGCGCTGCGGTTGAAGCGCTTCCAAGTTCCGGTTTCGCATCGACAGGAGACCTGAGATGAATATCGGCGAAGCCGCGACCCGCTCCGGCGTCAGCGCCAAGATGATCCGCTATTACGAGAGCATCGGCCTGATCACACCGCCGGCCCGAACAGCCGCGCAATACCGGGTCTATGCCGATGACGACGTCCATACGTTGCGCTTCGTGCGCCGCTCGCGCGATCTCGGCTTCTCGCTGGAGGAGACGCGCGAACTGCTCGCGCTCTGGCGCGACAAGAGCCGGGCCAGCGCCGATGTGAAGAACCTCGCCATGGCGCATGTGCGCGAGCTCGAGGAAAAGGCGGCAGAACTCAAGGCGATGGCCGACACGCTGCGGCACCTTGCGACGCATTGCCATGGCGACCACCGGCCGGATTGCCCGATCCTCGCCGATTTCGCCGCCACCTCGCCGGTGCAGGGCAAAGCCTGAGACGCTGTTCCGCCATGCGCTGAATGTCTGGACGGCGCCGGCCGAGATTGCTCATATGCCGCTGCCCACCAGAGGCGGGTCCGGCCCGGCTGCATCGGCCCCGTCGGGGAATCCGCCTCTCAACGAAAGACGGGGAGCGCCCAGGCGTTCTCCAGGCGGAACGACAATGGACAATCGAAACGATCTCTGGCGGCATGTCGATGCGAACAAGGAGCGACTGATCGCGCTGAGCGACCGGGTCTGGGGCATGCCGGAGGTGTGCTACACCGAGAAGCGCTCGGTCGCCGAGCATATCGCCGAGCTGAAGCACCAGGGCTTCAAGATCACCGAGAATGTCGCGGATATCCC
The DNA here is from genome assembly GCF_056394545.1 of Allobosea sp. 10N428. Taxonomy (NCBI): domain Bacteria; kingdom Pseudomonadati; phylum Pseudomonadota; class Alphaproteobacteria; order Hyphomicrobiales; family Alloboseaceae; genus Allobosea; species Allobosea sp. 10N428. The sequence goes on from NZ_JBFTIC010000001.1 coordinate 120,271, forward strand.
GACCGCCGTGATCGGCGAGGCCGGCGAAGGCGGCCCGGTCATCGCCTTCCTCGGCGAATACGACGCCCTGCCCGGCCTCTCGCAGGAAGCTGGCCTCGCCGAGCACAAGGAAATCGAGACCAACGGCCATGGCCATGGCTGCGGTCACAACCTGCTCGGCTCCGCCGCGATGCTCGCTGCCGTCGCGATGAAGGACTGGCTGGCCGAGAACAAGATTCCCGGCCGCGTGCGCTACTATGGCTGCCCGGCCGAGGAAGGCGGCGCCGCCAAGGCCTTCATGGTCCGCGCCGGCGCCTTCGACGACGCCGATGTTGCGATTAGCTGGCACCCGTCGAGCTTCTGGGAGGTCGCCCCGGCGCTGGCGCTGGCCAATACCCGCGCCGATTTCGTCTTCACCGGCCGCGCCTCGCACGCGGCGGCGGCGCCCCATCTCGGCCGCTCGGCGCTCGACGCCGTCGAGCTGATGAATGTCGGCGTGAACTATATGCGCGAGCACATGCCGTCCGATGCGCGCGTCCACTACGCGCTGCTCGACACTGGCGGCATCGCGCCGAACGTCGTGCAGGCCCATGCGCGGGTCCGCTACTCGATCCGTGCGCGTGACCTGCGCGGCATGTTGGAGCTCGTGCAGCGCGTGAAGAAGATCGCGGAAGGTGCTGCGTTGATGACGGAAACCAAGATGGAGATGCGGATCGTCAGCGCCGTCTCCGACCTCGTCGCCAACACGCCGCTCGAAGAAGCCATGCACAAGGTGATGGAGGATCTCGGCGCGCCGCATTTCGACGACGCCGACAAGGCCTATGCCGAGAAGATTCGAGCGACGCTCTCGCCGCAGGAGATCGCCTCGATCTGGCGCACCGTCGGCATGCCGGATAGCGGCGCGCCGCTCGCCGACTTCCTCGTGCCGCGCGATGCCAAGCGCAACCCGGCCATCGGCTCGACCGATATCGGCGATGTGAGCTGGGCGGTGCCGACCGTGCAGGCCCATGCGCCGACCGTCGCGATGGGCACGCCGTTCCACACTTGGCAGGTGGTGGCGCAGGGCAAGTCGCCGGCCGCGCACAAGGCGATGGTCCATGTCGCCAAGGCGATGGCTGCGACAGGCGCCGCCGTGCTCAGCGACCCCGCCCTGATGGAGGCCGCCAAGGCCGATCACAAGGCGCGCCTCGGCAAGGAAGGCTACACCTCGCCGCTGCCGCCCGAAGTGAAGCCGCCGCTGACGATGTCGCTGGGCTGATAGCGACGGGCTTGCCGTCATTCTCGGGCGCCGCCCAGCGGTGACCCGAGAATCTCGCACCGATAGATGCGCCCTTCCTTCATGATATGCTCGGGTCAAGCCCGAGCATGACGGCTGTGGTGCGCTAGCCTGCGCGATTGAATGAATACATATGATCCGGGACAATGACCCTGCCGGCCAGCCGGCAGAATCGCCGCCCGGAGCAGCCATGGATCGCGCAGACGAGTCGGACGACGGACTGGGCCGGCATCATCGCTCGGCCAGTGGTCAGGCTGATTCCGCCACTCCCGAACCGGTCGATCTCGCCGGCTATGTGCTGGACGAGCAGTTCGGCTTCCTGCTGCGGCAGATGCAGCAGCGCTATGTCGCGATGTTCCTGGAGATGATGGGCCAGGATGGGCCGACGCCGCCACAATTCGCGGTGCTGTGCCGCCTCGCAGCCGATGGCCGGATTTCCCAGAACCAGCTCGGCCGCATGACGGCTATGGACCCCGCGACCATCCGGGGAGTGGTGACCCGGCTTGCCGAACGCGGGCTGGTCGAGCGCCTGCACGATCCCGACGACAAGCGCCGCGTGCTGGTGCAGCTCGGCGCGCGCGGCCGCGAGTTGCTTCCTGATTATGTCGAGCACGCCAAGGCGATCACCGTCGCCGCGCTCGAGCCGATGGCCGAGCGCGAGATCGAGCCATTGCTCGACGTTATGCGGCGGCTGCTCGCCGGCTTCAAACCGCCAGATACTGGCTCCGCGCCGCCTCGTCGGTCTTGAGAGCGGCCATCGTATCGTCGAAGCGGATCAGCCCCTTCTCGATGATGACGGCACGGTCGGCGATGCTGCCGGCGAAGTGCAGATTCTGCTCGGAGAGCAGCACCGATAACCCCTCGCCCTTCAGCACGCGGATCGTCTGCGCCATGGCCTCGACGATGACGGGAGCCAATCCTTCGGAGGGTTCGTCGAGCAGCAGCAGGCGGGGATTGCCCATCAGCGTGCGGGCGATGGTCAGCATCTGCTGCTCGCCGCCGGACATCGCGCCGCCCGGCCGATCGCGCATGCGGCCTAGATTGGGGAAGAGGTCGAAGAGCCGCTCCGGCGTCCAATGCGGGGCGCCGACCCGTCGCGGCTGGCGGCCGACTTCGAGATTCTCCATCACCGTCAGCTCGGAGAAGACGCGCCGGTCCTCCGGCACATAGCCGATGCCGAGCCGGGCGATGGCGAAGGGCTCGCGCCCGGCGATCTCCTTGCCTTCGAAGCGGATCGAACCCTGCGGCTGCGGCACCAGCCCCATCACCGTCTTCATCGTCGTCGACTTGCCGGCGCCGTTGCGCCCCATCAGCGCGACGACCTCGCCCTGTCCCACCGAAAAGCCGACGCCGTGCAGGATCTTGGCGCGGCCATACCAGGCCTCGACGCCGGCGAGTTCGAGGAGCGCCGCCATTAGTGGCCTCCCGAAGTCGCGCCGGAGCCGAGATAGACGGCGCGCACTTGGCGGTCATTGCGGACCTCGGCGCTGGTCCCGGCTGCGATCAGCCGGCCGCGGTCGAGCACCAGCACGCGGTCGGCATGGGCGAAGACGACATCCATGTCGTGCTCTGTGAACAGCACGGCGATGCCGCGCTCCCTGGCGATGCGGGCGGTGAGCGCCATCAGCGCGATGCGCTCCTGCGGCGCCATGCCGGCGGTCGGCTCGTCCATCAGCAGGAGTTTTGGCGCATTGGCGAGCGCGACCGCAAGCTCGACGCGCTTCAGGTCGCCATAGGCCAGCACGCCGCAGGCGCGCTCCGCCTGCTTGATCATGCCGACCTGATCAAGCAGCGCGTCCGCCGCCTCGCTGTGGCGCCCGTTGGCGCGGCCGAAGGGGCGCCAGCTTTCGCCGGCATGTGAAATCAGCGCCATCTGGACGTTCTCGCGCACTGTCATCGAGGCGAAGGTCGCGGTGATCTGGAAGGTGCGGCCGACGCCGAGGCGCCAGATCTTGCGCGGTTCGAGCCCGGTGATCGGCTGGCCAGCGAGAAGGACCTCGCCGCGATCCGGCTTGAGCTGCCCGTTCAGCATGTTGAAGCAAGTCGTCTTGCCCGCGCCATTGGGGCCGATCAGCGCGACCAGCCGCCCGGCCGCGACCGAGAAGGACACCCCATCGACTGCTTTCACCCCGCCGAAGGATCGGGCGAGGTCGCGTGCTTCCAGCACGGGGGCCATGGGTGGGGTCATGCCGCCACGGCCGCTTGCGCCGCGCTGTCCCGCCGGGCGCGCCAGAACAGCCAGGTGCCCACCAAGCCTCGCGGGAACAGGACGACCAACAGCACGATCGACAGCCCGAGGCCGAAGCGCCAATAGGCCGTCATCTTCGCGAGCTGTTCGTTCAGTCCCATATAAGCGAAGGCGCCGACGACCGGCCCGGCAACCGTCTGCACGCCGCCGAGCAACACCATCAGCAGCGCGTCGACCGAGCGCGGGATCGCCATATAGGTGGGGAAGACCGAGCCCTTCGAGAAGGCGAAGAGCCCCCCGGCGATACCGGCCGCGATCGCGGCGATGACGAAGGCGGCCCATTGCAGGCGCCCGACATCGAGACCGATCGCCTCCGCCCGCAAGGGGCTGTCGCGGCCGGCGCGCAGGGCGTAGCCGAAGGGTGCGAAGATGATGAGGCGCAGGGCCAGGATCACAAGCACGGCGGTGGCCAGCGCGAGATAGTAGAACGCGGTCTTCGAGACTGCCCAGGCCGAGGGCCAAACGCCGAGAATACCGTTGTCGCCGCCGGTCAGATCTACCCATTGGAAGGCCGTCGCCCAGGCGATCTGGGCGAAGGCCAGCGTCAGCATGGCCAAGTAGACGCCCGAGAGCCGCACGCAGAACCAGCCGAAGATCGCCCCGGCGACGCCGGCCATCAGGGGCGCGAAGACGAGCGCAGGCTCCATCGATGCGCCCAGCCATTTTACCGCCAGCGCCGCGCCATAGGCCCCGAGGCCGAAATAGGCGGCATGGCCGAATGAGATGATGCCGCCCGGCCCCATCAGCAGATGCAGCGAGGCGGCGAAGACCGCGAAGATCACCAGATCGGTCAGCGTCAGGACGAAATGATCGGGCACGACGAGCGGCGCGATGACCAGCAGGGCAAGCGCGACAGTGCCAAACGGCTTGGCCGCGCCATCGGCCGGGCGCAGCAGGAAGAGCTGGCCGGCATGGCCGCGCGGCTCGGCGCCGGCTTTGCCGAGCAAGCCGTGGGGCCTGGCGATCAGCACCACCGCCATCACCAGGAAGACCAGCACCAGCGTGATCTTGGGGAGGATCAGGATGCCGAAGGCGTGGAACACGCCGATCAGCACGGCGGCGAGATAGGCTCCGGTCACGCTGCCGAGCCCACCGACAACCACGACGACGAAGGCCTCCGCGATCATCGACAGGTCCATATGCAGGTTGATCGCCTCGCGCGGGAGCTGGAGGGCGCCGCCAAGTCCCGCCAGCGCAGAGCCAAAGGCAAAGACCGAGGTGAAGAGCAGGCGCTGGTTGACGCCGAGCGCGCTGACCATCTCGCGGTCTTCAGTCGCTGCCCGGATCAGCACGCCCCAGCGCGTGCGATGGAACAGCAGCCAGATCAGGCCGAGCACGACCGGGCCGACCGCGATCAGAAGCAGATCGTAGCTCGGGAAACGGTTGTCGAACAGGATGACGAAACTGCGGAAGCCCGGTGCGCGCGGGCCGAGTTTGTCCTCGGGGCCCCATGTCGCCAGCGCGATGTCCTGCAGCATCAGCACGACGCCGAAGGTCGCGAGCAGTTGGAACAGCTCGGGCGCCTGATAGATCCGCCTGAGGATCGCGACCTCGATCAGCACGCCGACGACCCCGGTGAGCAGCACGGCCAGGATCACGCCGCCCCAGAAGCCCAAGGGATCAGCCGGGCCGAACCAAGTCACCAGCGTCCAGGCGAGATAGCCGCCCAGCATGTAGAGGGAGCCATGGGCGAAGTTCACGATGCGCGTGACGCCGAAGATAATCGACAGCCCGCACGCCACCAGGAACAGCGACGACGCCGAAGCCAGGCCGTTCAGGGTCTGGGTGAGGACGAGATCCAGCATGTCGTCTCGGGCAAAGCGATAGGTCTCAGACGGTGGGGATCTTAGCGGTGGTGGCATCCGGTGATGCCGGCGCTTCGCTCCGTCATTCTCGGGCGAAGCGCAGCGTAGACCCGAGAATCGTCCGCCGAAAGAGGCTCGGGAGCCTCATGCGTCAAGAGATGCTCGGGTCAAGCCCGAGCATGACGCGCTGGCTTTCAACGCCCTCAGACCGCCGGCCGCAGCTTGCGGACCTCGTCGTCGCTCGGCAGGTACTTGGCGCCGTCGCGATAGCTCCAGTCGACCATCACGCCCTTGCCGTTCCGGAGCGCGCTCTTGCCGACATAGGCGCCGAGCGTCGATTGGTGGTCGATCTTGCGGAACTCGATCGGGCCGAAGGCCGAGGTCATCTTCAGCCCCTCGAAGGCGTCGACGAGCTTCTCGTTGTCGGTCGAGCCGGCCTTCGCCAGCGCCGCAGCGATGGCCTGCACCGTCTCGTAGCCGACGACCGAGCCCAGGCGGGGATAGTCGTTGTACTTTGCCTTGTAGGCGTCTCGGAATTTGACGTGCTCCGGCGTCTGCAGGTCGGCATGGGGATAGCCGGTGATGATCCAGCCTTCCGGCGTCTCGGCGCCGAGCGTGTCGAGATATTCGGGCTCGCCGGTCAGCATCGAGACGACCTGGCGCCCCTCGAACAGGCCGCGCGTATTGCCGGCGCGGACGAAATTGGCGAGGTCGACCGCGAAGGTGACGTTGAAGATCGCCTCAGGCTTGGCGGCTTCCAGCGCCTGGACGGTGGCGCCGGCATCGATCCGGCCGAGCGCCGGAAACTGCTCGGCGACGAAGGTCACGTCTGGGCGCGCCTTGAGGAGCAGCTCCTTGAACCATTTCACCGCCGACTGGCCGTATTCGTAGTTGGGAGCGACGATCGCCCATTTCTTCGCCGGGAGCTTCGCCGCCTCCTCGACCAGCATCGCCGCCTGCATGTAGGTCGAGGGCCGCAGGCGGAAGGTGTAGCGGTTGCCCTTCGACCAGACGAGCGCGTCGGCCAGCGGTTCGGAGGCGACGTAGAGCCGCTTGTTCTGATTGGCGTAGTCGGCGAGCGCCAGGCCGACATTGGAGAGGAAGCCGCCGGCGATGATGTCGACCTTCTCGGCCGTGGCAAGGTCGGCGGCGTGGCGGACCGCGTCCTCCGGCTTGCCGGCATCGTCGCGGAAGACGGTCTCGAGCTTGCGGCCGAGCACGCCGCCTGCGGCGTTGATCTGCTCCTGTGCCAATTCCCAGGCCTGCCGATAGGGTTTCAGAAAGGCCGGCTGGGCGGTATAGGAGTTGATCTCGCCGATGCGGATCGGCCCGGCCCCCTGGGCGCGCACCAAGCCCGGAGCCCCGACGGCGGCGACGCCGGCGATGAAACTGCGACGATCGATCTGCATCAGGCTGTCCTTGCCCGCTTCGGCCGCGTTGCGCGCCGATACCACCCGCCACGCGATGCGGCAGGAGCGGATTCATTTGCATGCATATGAAAATCGATGCCAACCGATTGTCAACAGCGTCTCGGCAATGCAGCAGAAGCAGGACTGCCGAGAAACTCATCGCCGCCGCCGCAAATTTCAAGAAAACTTTTTGATATCAAGAGATTAATCGCAGCTGAAAAATAAGTCAGTGCTGCTGCCCTTTTCCTCTTGCGGGAGCGAGGTGACGCTCCTATCTAGTGCGCAGCGCAGCAGAGATGTTGCGTCGCCCTCCTTGGGCGTTTCCTCCCTAGACTTGGGCTGCGCTTTCGGGCGTGGCCCTTTTTTCTTGTCTGGAAGGTGGTTAGCTCACCACCAATTGCGGCCGTAATACCAACCGGGCGGTGCATCGTATCGGTCGAAGCGGGCGCGCCGATCCGCGGCACGATTGAGATCGAGCTGCAGCAGGCAGTTCGCAAAGCCTTCGCTCGATGTGCGGAAGCCGAATGAGTGGCAGCGCGCCTCGTCTGCCGCGCGCAGCTCGGCTTCCGTTACGCAGCCGCTGCAGGCGACCGCCAGAAGAGCGCCGGCTGCGAGCTTTCCGATATCCATGGCGCGTCTCCTTTGCGCACTGGCTGCGAACGCGACGACGCGCAAATGGCGTCCGGGTTCCCCATCTGCCTCAGCGCGAGAACCGGACGGGCACCGCAAGCGCGATCGCGCTGCCGCCGATCCCGTCCGGCGGCGCTGGCACGGGGCTCGCCCGCCTGATCATTGCGACCGCCTCCTCGTCCAGAGCCGCATCCCCAGAGCCACGGACCAGCCGCGCCGACAGGACCCGGCCGCCCCGGTCGATGCTGAACGCAACCTGCACGGTACCGGGACTGGCGCCGTTCGGGAAGCGCTTGAAGCGGTTGAGATGGGCGATCAACGAGCCCCGCCAGCTGGCATTGGCGGCCGGCGCAGCGGTCGAGGCACCCGAGGCAGGCGCCGCGGCCTGCGGGGCGGCCTGCGCCTGTGCGATCGGCGCCGTGGTCTGCTCCGCCTTCGGCTTGTCCGGGTTCACCGGCTTGCGCCGCTCGACCACTTTCGGCTTGGGCCTGGGCTTCGGCTTCACCTCCGGCAGCTTCGGCTGCTCCTTCGGCGGTGGCGTCAGCACGGCGGCAGCGTCAGGCAGCGGCGGCAGTTCTGGAATCTTGATCTCGGGTTCCGGAATCGCGACCGGCTCGGGCTCCGGCGGCGGCGGCTCTGGCTCCTTGGGCTGCTCGACAGGCTCTGGCGTCGGCGGCTCAGGCTCGGGCTGCGCCTCGACCATCTCCGGCCCCGGCGCGATATCCGGCTGTGCCGAAGCGGGCGCGACGGCGAGCGGCGCAAGCTCGATCATGACGGCGGCGGGCGGCGAGCCCATCGCAGCCTCGGCGCGCTGCCAGTTCGCCGCGACCCAGCCAGCCGTACCATGGGCACTCGCGACGACGAGCGCCGCCACGCTCCAGCGCAGCGCGGCCGGGGCGAAGCGCGACAGGGAGCGGCGTTCCAGGCTCATGGCTTAGCCCCCGCCGCGGCAGCGCCCTGTCCGGTATCCTCGAGGCCGACGAGAGCGATCTTGAGATAGCCGGCGTTACGCAGCAGGTTCATCACCTCCATCAGCTCACGATAGGCGACGGTGCCGTCGGCGCGGAGAAATACGCGCTGCTCGCGGTCCCGGTTCGTGCGCTGGTCGAGCGCGGCCTGCAGCGCCTCGCGGGACAAGGAGTCGTTCCCCAACGCCAGCGAGAGATCGCCCTTGACGGTGAGGAAGACGGGCGTGTCCGGCCGGGGCTGCGGCTGCGCATTAGACACCGGCAGATCGACGGCGACGTCGACGGTCGAGAGCGGTGCTGCGACCATGAAGATGATCAGCAGAACCAGGATCACGTCGATGAAGGGCGTGACGTTGATGTCACTGACTTCGCCGAGATCGCCATCCTGCGGGTCCTTGAGGGAAATGGCCATGGCTCACTCCGCCGGCACGAGCGGGGCGGAGGCGGCCGCGGCCGCCGAGGAGGAGGCCGAACGGGGAGTGGCCGCGACGGCGCGATGGCGCCGCTCGAGATCGCGCGAGAGATGGCGCAGGATCTCGCCGGAAGCATCCGAAAGCGTGGCGCGATAGCCGGTGATCGCACGAGCGAAGACGTTGTAGATGATGACGGCGGGGATCGCCGCGACGAGGCCGATCGCGGTCGCCAGCAGCGCCTCGGCGATGCCGGGCGCCACCACGGCGAGATTGGTCGTCTTCGCCTGGCTGATGCCGATGAACGCGTTCATGATGCCCCAGACCGTGCCGAACAGGCCGACGAAAGGTGCCGTCGAGCCGATGGTCGCGAGCAGTCCTGTTCCGCGCGCCATGGAGCGGCCGGCACGGGCCTCGATCCGCGACAGGGCGATGGCGACGCGCTCCTTGGTGCCGTCCTCACCGAGATCGGCCGAGCGCCGGGTCTCGGAGAGCGCTGCCGTGAGGAGTTCGCCGACGGCGCCGCGCAGCTTGCCGCTCTTCGAAGCTGCAGCGCTGGCCGCAGCGCCGAGACTGTCCGCCGCCTCGATACGGCGCAGTGCCCGGCCGGCCGCGGCCTTCGCGCCGGCGAGTTCCATCGCCTTCGCGAGCCAGATCGTCCAGGTGACCAGCGAGGCGAAGGCGAGGCCGAGCATCACGGCCTTCACGACGATGTCGGCAGCCATGAACATGCCCCAGGGCGACAGGTCGTGCGGCAGCACCGCCGCCACAGCCGGCGCGGCAGTGGGCGCCGATGGAGCCTCCGTCGTCAGCGGCGGATGCGCGGTGCTTGGCGGATTGATGCCGAACTGAGGCGGAACCGCGGGCAGCGGATTGGTCGGGGTGGCCGACTGGACCTGAGCAGCGGGAGCCTCCTGAGCGTGGACGGCAAGCCCGGACAGCGCCGAGAGACCCGCCGCGACGAGAGCCAGACGAAACGCACGCATCATAACCAAGTCCAGTCTTCGCTGGAGGTAAGCTTACCCAGCTGCTGCCGGCTCGGAGTCTTCCGGTTTGCGCTCTCTGCACACGGCCATCGGCCTCGTGCCAAGAAATCATTCCGAATACTTAGGCCCCGCCGCTTCCTCATTAGAAAAATTACAAAAAAGACCTGCAGAACTCATTCTGCATATGCGATACGCCTGTTCGAATAGGCTGAGAATGTCAAGGCTGACTAGCTTAGAGCCGTGTCTGTGCGCAGTCGTCTTTCCGGCGCCCAAACCGGCCCGGACGTTTCCGCATATCCGTTCTTCGATGGATGCGAGGCCGGGCGCCGGCTTGCGCTTCAGGAATTCGTCGGCCGGTCGATCTCGGCCTGAAGCGCGGCAAGGTGTTCGCTTGCGGCTGCGGTAGCGGCCTGCTCGACGGCCCGGAAGCGCGTGATCAGGGCCTGACCGAGATCGGTCACGCGGGCTCCGCCGCCATTGCGGCCGCCGGTCTGGCGCTCGACGACAGGCTTGCCAAACAGGGTATTCAGCTCCTCGACCAGTTCCCAGGCCCGCCGATAGGACATCGCCATCGCCCTGCCCGCAGCCGAGATAGAGCCCTGCGCCGCGATCTGCTCGAGCAGCTCGATCTTGCCGGGGCCGATCCGCCCCTCGGGATCGAGCTGGATGCGCAGGCTAAGCGAGGGCACCGCTCGGCTCAGGAAGCTTTGGCGAGACGGGCGCCCTCGCCGCAGGCGGCAAGATAGATCGCGGCGATGCGCTCGATCCCGGCCTGATCGGCGGCGTCGAAACGCGCGACCGAGGGGCTGTCGAGATCGATGACGCCGATGACGCCGTCACGGCCGATCAGCGGGACGACAAGCTCCGAGCGGGAGGCCGAATCGCAGGCGATATGGCCGGGAAAAGCATGGACATCCTCGACGAGAACCGAGGCACGGCGCTCGACTGCGGCTCCGCAGACGCCCTTCCCGACGGGAATACGCACGCAGGCCGGCTTGCCCTGGAAGGGCCCGAGTACGAGTTCCCCGTTCCGCATCAGATAGAAACCGGCCCAGTTCAGCTCCGGCATCATCTGGTAGAGCAGCGCCGAGGTGTTGGCCGCGTTGGCGATCGGGTCGCTCTCCCCGGTGAGCAGGGCTTCGAGCTGCGTCGTCAGCTCGTCATAGAATGCGGCCTTGTCGGTCGTGTCGATGCGCTGTGCCTCGAACATGGTCCTGCGTCTCGCTGAAGGGCTTTGAAGTCCGATGGCTGTCCTACCACCATCGACAGGCCGGCGCCAAAGCCCTTTCCGAAGGAGCGCGCGTCATGGCAATCCTCCCCCGCGCCATCTGAAAGGGAATCGACCTTTGATCGGGACGACCCGGCGGCTGCGCATTGCGACCGCCCTGCTGACGCGGGACCATATCCTGCCGTTCTGGCAATCCATGGCCTCGGAGGCCCTGAATGACCACTGACCTCAATGCCGCCACCAGCCTGCGCCGCGCCGATGGCAGCGCGGGAGATGCCGATTACGGCCGGATCGGCCAGGGCTATGCCTCCTATCGGCAACCGGAGCCGGCTATCGCCGCGCTGATCGAGAGCGCGCTCGGCCCGGCCGGTCGCATCCTCAATGTCGGGGCCGGCGCAGGCTCCTATGAGCCGCGCAACCGCGACGTCACGGCGGTCGAGCCTTCCGCCTCGATGCGGGCGCAGCGGCCGGCCGATATTGCCGTGGCGATCGATGCGACAGCCGCGAATCTGCCCTTTCCCGACAAAGCCTTCGACGCGAGCATGGCGACCTTCACCGTGCATCAATGGCAGGATCTCGATGCCGGCCTGCGCGAGATGCGCCGCGTGACCCGCGGCCCCGTCGTCATCCTCTCCTGCGACCCGGAGCTGGTCGAGGCTTTCTGGCTCAACCACTATGCCCCCAAGGTTCTGGCGACGGAGGCGCGGCGCTATCCCTCGCTCGGCCATATCGGCAAGGTCCTGGGCGGCGATGTCGAGATCGTCGCGGTGCCGATCCCCCTCGCCTGCCGCGACGGCTTCAACGAGGCCTATTACGGCCGGCCGGAACTCTTCCTGGAGCCGGGCGCTCGTTCGGCCTGCTCAGCCTGGAGCTTCGTCAGCGAAGCCGAGAGCGCCGCCTCGATTGCCCATCTGCAGGGCGACCTCGAATCCGGAGCCTGGGATTCGTGCTACGGCTTCCTGCGCAGCCAGCCGAGCTTCGAAGGTTCGCTGCGCCTCGTCGTCGCGCGGCCGTGACACAGCGACTTTCTGGCGAGGTGCAGGCGTTTCCGCGATCCATCGCTCCCGAGGCGAAACTCGTCAGCCGCGGCCTGACGCGGCGCGTCGGCTTCGTCGTGCCGAATTTCCAGTTGGTCCAGACACTGCTGCACGGCTCGGACCTGGACGCCCTGCTGCCGTCGCGCGCCCTGCGAGGGGCTGGTTTCGTTTCCGTCGCCGCTGCGGTGCTGGGCTTCTCGCTCCATATCGCCTAGCACCGGCGACGCTTGAAGGATGTCGCCCTGCGGCATGTCGCGGCGATTCTGACCAAGATGTTCCGGTAACGACATGGTTTGAAAGCGGCCCTGCAAGGTGCCGAAGATGTTGGCCCGGCTCTTCGGACGCTCTACATTATCAGTTCCGAAGCCAGTCTGGAGCGTATCCCATGGAACGACGTTCATTTCTGCTCGGATTGCTTGCCCTTGCAACGGGGTCCGCCCTGGCCCTACCGGCCCGCGAGGCCGAAGCGGCGCCGCGGCAGCCGACGCCATCGCCGGACCTGGAACTCAGGCTGCCCGACGGGACACCGATCGACTGGTCCCAGAATCGCAGGGGCCACCCGGTCCACCGCCGGCATCACTATCGGCACTGGCACCGCCATAATCGCCGCCGTCGGCGGGTTTGCCGGACCCATTGGGATCGGTGGGGAAGGCCTGTTCGCCGGTGCCACTGGGTCTCTTTCTAAAGCATTTTCGAGCGTAGCGGGTATCGTCTCGCGTGAAGAAAATGCGGTAAAACAAAGAACTAGAGCATTTCCGCGTATCGAAGACGTGCGGCGATGCTCTAGCGTTGTTTCTGCGGGCGGCCAGAGCGAACGTCGTCCCGCCATCGATCGCGACTTGGGGGGGAACATGCAGACGCTCGATCATGTGATTGTCTGGATCATCATCGGGGTGATCGGCGGCGGCCTCGCCGGCCTCACGATCAAATGGGACAAGCGCGGCTTCGGCCTCCTGCGGAATCTCGCCGTGGGTCTGGCGGGCGCCGTGGTCGGCGGACTGCTCTTCCGCTGGTTTCAGATCCTGCCGGGTCTCGACAACATCGCGATTTCGCTCAGGGATGTGGTCGCAGCTTTTGTCGGGTCGCTGATCGTGCTCGTCGGCCTCTGGGGCTGGAAGCGTTTTGAAGGGCCTTCGGCCTGAGGTCGGGGCGCCGGCAACCCTTCAGAATCGCCAGATCAGCGGTACGTAAAAGACCGCCATTACGAAGAACCACAGCATCAGCGGTGTGCCGAGCTTCCAGTAGCTGTTGAAGCTGTAGCCGCCCGGCCCCATGACCATCATGTTGGTCGCGGTCGCGATCGGGGTCAGGAACGAGGCCGAGCCGGCGACGCACAGGCTCATCAGCACCGGCCGCGGCGATACGCCCATGCCGGCCGCGGCGGCCATTGCGATCGGAATGACCAGCATCGTCGTCGCGGTGTTGCTCATGACCTGGCCGAGGCTCGCCGTCAGCACGAAGAGGCCGGCGAGGAAGACGATAGGCCCTGCCCCGCCCGTCAGAGCCACGAGATGGTCGGCCACGACCTTGGCCGCGCCCGACTGCACCATCGCTGTGGAGAGCGGCATCATCGCCGCGATCAGGATCACCGTCGTCCAGTTGATCGCACGGTAAGCCTGCTCGACGGTCATGATGCCGGCGGCGATAAGGGCCCCGGCACCGAGCAGCCCGGCGACGGCCGGCGGCAGGATGCCCGTCGCGAGCGCTGCGACGAGGCAGGTCAGCACCGCCAGCGCCACTCCGGCGCCCGCGCCCATCGGCACGGCCTGGCGCCGGACGAGGTCGGGCGAGTTGACGACGAGCACGTCGGGATCGTCGAGCTGGAGATCGAGCGCTTCCCAACTGCCTTCGAGCAGCAGCGTATCGCCGGCCAAGAGAGCATCGCCCGGCTCCAGATCGACCCCCGCGCGCTGGACGGCCAGCACGACGAGATCGCCGCTGTCCGTTACCATTCCCGGAAAGAGCGCACGGCCGATCAGTGCCGAGCGCGGCGGAATCACCACCTCCGCCAGCCCCGAGCGGCGGCTGAACAAGCCTTTCTGAGAAGGGTCGTCGCGCAGGGCGAGATGCTTGTCGGCTGCCAGCGTCGCGACGGCCTCCGCATCGCCGCGCACGAGGAGATAGTCCCCCTCGGAAATGGCCGGCGCCCGCAATGGTGTGCCGGAAGCTCCCGCCTGCACGGCCATCAGGCCGAGCCGCCCGTCCGCGTTGAGATCGACCTCGAGCGGGCTGACACCGATATAGGAGGAGGTCGAGCGCACGCGCAGCCTGAAAATCCCGTCGCTTAGCCCGTAATGCTCAACGAGAGTCTGAGCATGCCGGCTAAAATCGGCCGGCAGCCGCGCGCTACTCTGCTGCGGCAGCAGGCGTTTGCCCAGCAGCAGGATGATCGCCATCGTGCCCGCCAGCAGCGGCAGGCCGACGAGCGCGAACTCGGCAAAAGCGAACCCCTGCAGGCCGGCATCCTCCAGCGCCTCGGACACCAGGATGTTCTTGGGCGCTCCGGTCAGCAGCAGGTTGGAGCCGGCATGGGAGGCGAAGGCGAGCGGCATCAAGAGCTGGGCCGGCGACTGGCGCAGCCGCACCGCGGCCATGACCGCCACCGGCATGAGGGCTGCGACCGAGCCGCTGCCGCTGATGAGCGCGCTGAGACAGCCGGCCGCGACCATGATGATGATCAGCAGACGCGTCTGCCCGTCACTGCCAGCCTTGGCAATCAGATATTGCCCCGCCCAGGCGGTCACGCCGGTCTTGTCCAGCGCCGCGCTGATGATGAAGAGGCTGGCGACGAAAACAGCGGCGCGGTCGCCGAAGCCGGCGAAGGCCTGCTCGAGCGTGACCACGCCCGTGGCCCAGAGCGCCAGCGCCGCCCCGATCGCGACCACGACAACCGGAAGCCTGTTCCAGGTGAACAGCACGATCGCGGCCACGGTGACGACGGCGGTACTTTGGATCGGTGTCACGCAGCGGTCTCCTGCAGGCCTTCGTCAGGTCCTGAGCATCAAAGCGCCGCCGAGCAGGATGGCAAGAGCGATCAGCCCCAACCCGGCTGCGGGCCAGCGCCGGAGATGCACATCGATTTCTCCGATGCGGTTCGAAATGCCACGAACCAACGGGCCGCCCTTTTGCGCGAGGACGACGATGTCTCCCTCCGGCATCCTGCCCAGGCGTTGCGGCCAGCGGTCGACGAAGAGCATCACCGCCGCGCCCAGCAGCATCGGCCAGGTGACCTTCCAGAGCGCCTCGGGCTCGAGCAGGCTGGCGATGGGTTCGCCGGACACGGCCGGATAGAGCGACCAGGGGATGACGAGCGAGGCGGCGAGCACGACGAGCCAGGGCAAGAGCTGCCCGACCGGCGGCGATCCGACAGGGTTGTCGAGCGTGTCGCGGCGGAGGATCAGCAGAAAATGCACCATCAGCGCGGTGCTGCCCGCGGCGGCGAGCGTCATCGCGCCAGAGAGCCAGCCATAGCCGAGCATCGGCTTGGTCGCGAGCTTGGCCAGCGCCCCGCTGGTCAGCGGCAGGCCGCCGAGGCTCAGCGCCAGCACGGCCGTCAACAGCAGAACAGGCGTCAGCCGACGCCCGCCGGTTGCGGCGAGGATGCCGATGCCGAGAAAGAGCGCGCCCTTCACCAGCGTGTGGTGGACGGCGTAGTAGGCCGTCAGATGGGTGGCGGCCGGGTCGGCCGTGCCGAGGCCGACGCCGAGCAGCACGGCGAGCAGCCCCATCTGGCTCACGGTGGAATAGGCCAGCACCGTCTTGGCGCGCCGCTGGGTGACGCCGAGGATGGCACCGTAATAGGCTGTGACGAGGCCCGCGCCGATCAGGACGGCACCCGCGAACGGCATCCCGGCCTCGAAGGGCAGGAAGCGGATCAGCCCGATCACGCCGGCCTTGACCACGACGCCGCTCAGCACCGCCGAGGCCGGGGTCGGCGCCGCCGGATGCGCCAGCGGCAGCCAGACATGGAGCGGCACCAGCCCCATCTTCAGCGCGAAGCCGAGGATGAACAGCGCGACGATGCCGTCCCGCATCGGATTGGCCGAGAGATCGGCGACGACGCTGCGGATCTGGGGGTTGGCGTCGGGATGGCCTGCCGCCAGCATCACCAGCGCGATCAGCAGGAACGCCTCCGCCAGCAGCGCCAGCACGACATAGATGACGCCGGCCCGGTGCGCGGCAGCGCTCTGCTCATGGATGATCAGGCCATAGGCCGCGAGGCTCGCCAGCGTGAACAGCAGATAGAAGTTCACGACATCGCCGACGATGAACAGGCCGAGGCTGCCTGCGAGCGTCAACAGCCACCAGATCGCGAAGCGCGGCGCAGCCCGATCTCGTGCCATCTGCGAGGCGGCGTAGGCACCGGCCGCGCTCCAGAGCAGCGCCGCTCCCCCGAGCAGGATCGCGCCCGGCTGGTCGAGCACGAGCGTCAGCCTGAACGGCGCCGGGAAGAAGGCGAAGCGGCCTTCAGGCACGAAGATGGCCGCCGCAAGCGCCGGGAGCGGGGCAATGACGAGCACGGCCAGCGCCCTCGCCCGGAACCGGGCCGACAGGCAGCACGCGGCAAGCAGGAGCGGCACGAGCAGGGCCGAAGCTAGGAGGAGACCGGCGGCAGTCATGGCGCCAACGCCGTGGCGAGGCCGTCGCGGCCGATCTGCAGGAAGCCGAAGGGGCGAAGCGGCACGAATCCGAGCAGAACGGCGGCCACGGCCAGTGTCAGCGCCGCGAGCTCGAGCCGGCGCGGTACTTTGCGTCGCGGCGCGGCGGGAACGGCGGGGACGGCGAGTGCCTTGTCGATCACGCGGAAGACGTAGCCGCCGGCGAGAAGCCCGCCGGCCAGAATGGTCGCGGCCAGCCAGGGATTGCCCTGGATGACCGCCGCCGTCAGCAACAGGCATTTGGCAACGAAGCCGCCGCTTGGCGGAATGCCCATCAGCGACAGCCCGGCGAGGCCGAAGGCCGCCGCGCTGAGCGGCAGCACGCGGCCGAAGCCGCCGAGATCGGCAATGCGGTCATGGCCGTAGGCCTCGGCGATGACGCCGGCCGCAAGGAACATCGCCGCCTTCGCCAGCGCGTGAGAGATGAGCTGGAGCGCGCCGCCGGTCCAGGCGATCGTTCCCCAGGGCGGCAGCTCGGCGTTGCCGGCCGCCAGCGGAAAGACGATGAAGAGATAGCCGATCTGCGCGACCGTCGAATAGGCGATCATCAGCTTGAGCCGGGCCTGCCGGAGCGCCATGACGCTGCAGAACAGGATCGAGGCCGCGCCGAGGACGGCCAGCATCTGGCCCGCGATCGCGGCCGATTGCGGCGGAGCGACATCGAGCACCAGCCGCAGGATCAGGAAGATCGGCGCCTTGATCACCAGCGCCGAGAGCACGGCGCTTGCCGGCGCGGGCGCCCCGGCATGGGCCGGCGGCAGCCACAGATGCAGCGCGAACAGCGCCGCCTTGGCCAGGAGGCCGACGATCATCAGCGCCAGTGCCGCCGCGAGCGCCGGATCCTGCCGGCTCAGGCGCGAGAGCGCGAGCAGGTCGAGCGTGCCGTACTGGCCGTAGATCAGCCCGGTCCCGAGCAAGTAGAGCAGCGAGCCGATCAGCGCGAACAACAGGTAGCGCAGCGCGGCTTTGACGGTTTCCGCCCGGCCGTCGAGGCAGACCAGCGGCACCGCTGCGAAGGTCAGCAGTTCCAGCGCGACGTAGAGGTTGAACAGGTCCTCGCCGACGAAGACGGCGTTCAATGCACTCCAGAGCGCGAGCAGCATCAGCCAGAACGTCGTCTGCGCACGCCCGTCGTCTGCGCCCTCATGAAGCTTGTGCTGGGTTCGTGCGAAAAGGCCGACCGTGACGACGACCAGCGCCGTCATGACGAGCATGGCGCCCGAAAGCCCGTCGGCCCGCAGCGCGATACCGAGCGGCGGCTGCCAGGCGCCGACGACATAGGACAGCGCCGTGCCGCTGGAGGCGAGTTCGAAGGCGATCGCGACGGCAACGGCGAGCCCGGCCGCAAACGTCGTCATTGCGATCCGCGCCGCGCTGCGCGGCCCGCAGGCGAGGATGGCGAGCACGGCACAGACCGGCAGGATCACGGCCAGGACCAGCAGGAAGCCACCCGGCGAAGTGGTGTGGACGAGCGGCATCATGACCCGCTCCGCCGTTGGGCCGGCGCAGAGGCATCTGCCTGATCGCCCACATTCAGCTCGGAGAGGCGCTTCAGCAGGGCAACGGCCAGAGCACTCGCCGAAAAGGCGACGACGATCCCGGTGATGACCAGAGCCTGCGGCACCGGGTCCGCTTCGAAGCCGGCGGCGGCGCCCCGCCGCGCGACGGCGCCGAAGACGAGGAAGATACCCGCGCCGAGAATGTTGCAGCCTACGATCCGCCGCAGCAGGACGGGGCTCGTGACGATGGCGAAGAGCCCGATGCCGACGAGCGCAGCGCCGCATAGGCCGAACAGAATGCCGGGCTGCAGCGCCGCCGTCATCGTGTGGGCGCCTTTCGGGCCGGGCCGGCCACCAGCATGGCGAGCGCCGCGGCGACGGACAGAGTGAGGGCAGCCTCGATCGCCACGATCAGCGGCTTGGCGAGCCCTTTCGGATAGGCAAGGAAGCCGTCGGCAACAGCGAAGCCGAGAAAGGCGATCGCCAGGAACAGGGCCGGGCCGCCCGTGAGCGCGAGCCGAAGCAGCGGGCGCGCCGTATCGGGCGGTGCACGGAGGCCCGCCATCATCACCAGCAACCACATCGCGGCAAGCACCGTGCCGGCCTGGAAGGTGCCGCCCGGTGCATCGGCCCCGACCCAGAACATGTAGACGCCGATCACGATTCCGAAGGGTGGCAGGATGCGCGCGAGATAGGCCAGCGGCCCCGGAACGGCGGCGGGCTTCACCTCGGGGGCGCCACCCCAGACCCCGTCAGGCGCCAGGGACCAGACCCCGATCAGCGCGAGCAGCACGACGACCTTCTCCAGCAGGGTGTCGAGCGCGCGAAAGGCCAGCAGCACGGCAGTGACGGGGTTGCCAAGCCCCGTCGTCCCCAGCGCCTCCGACGCGGCCGGCGCCAGCGTCGGAGCGGGCGCCGACAGGGTCAGCACGGCAAAGGCGAGCCCCGCGGAGATCGCGGCGCAGCCCACGGCCACGGCGAGCTTGCCGGCGCGCGTCATCGTTTCCTCATGCTTGCCGCGGCCGCGCAGCGCCGCTTCCGCTCGCAGCAGCAGGATGCCAGTCCCGCCCCCTCCGATGGCGATTTCCGTCAGCGCGACGTCCGGCGCCGCGAGCCGGACCCAAACGAGCCCGAGCAGGAGCCCGAAGGCGAGGAAGGCGATGATCGCGCTGCGTTCATCCGGCTGCGCGACCACATAGGCCGCGAGCCCCAGCAGCCAGGCGACGAGCGCGAGATCGAGCAGGAGCGTCATGGCTCGGCCCGGTCGCGGTGGAGGGCGCGCGCGAGCAGCTGGCTCGCCGTCGCGGCCGAAAGCTGAGCGAGCAGCCAGACGCAGATCAGCTTCAGCGCGCCCGTGACGCTCGCCGCCTGTGGCAGGAGACCGAGAACGATCAAGCCGAGCCCCAGATTGTCCGCCTTGCTGATGGCGTGCAGCCGGCTCAACGTATCGGGGAAGCGCAGCAAGCCGAGCGTGCCGGCGAGAAAGAGCAGCGCTCCCGCCGTCACGAGAACGACTGTGACGATGTCGGGGAGGCCGCTCACGGCCGCTCCTTCGACGAATCCCCACCGGCGCCCGGCCCGTCGGCGCCAAGCACGAAGGCGACGCAGGAGAACGCCGCGAACAGCGCGAGCAACAGCGCGACATCGCTCGTCGCCGCCGATCCGGAAGCAGCTCCCAGCAGCAGGAGGGCCGCCGCTCCGCCGGTCCCCAGCAACTGTACGGCCATCATGCGCTCGGGAACGATGCCGGAACGCAGCACGCGGAACAGCGCTATCGCCGTCACGGCCAGGATGAAGAGCGCGGCCCCGGTGAGGAAATCAGCCATCGTGCCGCCCCGGTCCGAGGATGCGCAGGAATGCCGCCTCGTCATCGGCGACCTGCTCGGCCACGGCCTCGCGCAGATCTAGGCAGTGGATCAGCAACGTCCCGTCGGGCTCGGCGGAAACGGGCAGCTTGCCCGGTTGCAGGCTCATCACGGCGCAGGCCGAGTCGAGCGCAAGGCCGGCTGGAATCAAGAAGAGACAGGTCGCAAAACCGGGCTGCAGGTCGGGCTCGCGTGCAAAGGCGCGCCGCGCCACGTCGAGACCTGCAACGACGGATTGCGGGAGAAAGCGAGCCAGAAAACCAACGAGGCCAATCCATGAGAGCTTCCCGCCGGGCGGCCAGAGAGCCGTGCTGGCCCAGACTCCGCAGGCGCTGGCGACCAGCCCGACCGGCAAATCCTCGAGCGCCGGTCCCATCAGGATCACCCAAAGCAGCAGCAGCCCGAGCCCTCGGGCGAAGAGCGCCGAGAGGGGCGCGTCGTCGGCTGCGGCCGCCGCCTTCATTCCATCCGCCCGTCTCTGGTGGGTGCCCTGCCGGGCCGTGAGACCAAGGTAGCTTCCACCTCCGCGGGCAACATCAGCCCGACGTCTCACTCCTGTGCGCCGCGTCCCATTCTCGCCCGCGCTGCTGGCAGTGGCCCGCCCGATATGAGCAGGATGCGTTCGGTGCCGCACTCTGGGGATCGCATGAATCGGCCAAGGCTTTCGCCAATCACAGCTCTCGGCTCCGCCGGGGTGCCGTGTCCATGATCATCGAACCGCGCAACGGCGACGCCGAGGACGATGCCAGCAGCACCAAGAAGCACTCGCTGATTGCGATCGCCGGCAGTCTGCTCGGCGAGATCAGCCTGCCCAAGCTCGCGCTCGCCTGGGTTCTGGGCGCCTTGCTGCCGAGCCTCCTTCTGGGCGCAGCTCCGCTGGTCATGACGGCGTGGGTCGCATCGGTATCGGGCCGCGTGGTGGCGCTGGCCGGGATCAGCTCCCTCGTTTTGCTCGCACTTGTCGGAATTGTCGGCTGGTATGGCTTCCGGCCACTGTTCCGCATGGCAGAGAAGAGCTTCTGGTCGTTGAACGCTCTGGTGGTCCAGCCGGGCTACGCGGTCTGCCGCGAAGGGCTGCAGCATCTTGCGGAGAGTTTCAGTTCCGTCGGAACCGATCCCGATAAGCGCGCACGATTGCGGGCAGGCAGCGCGATCGGGGCAGGCTTGCTGGGTTGTGCCGTCGCCGGGGTCGTCTTCTGGCTCGTCTGGGCGGCGACGCGCTGGTCCGGCGGCTTTGCCGATTTCGCCGATCCGCTGCGGCTCGTCGTTCCAGCGCTGGCCAATGCGGTTGCGCTGATGTCGCTCTATCTGGCTGCGGCGTCGCTGCTCTGGGGCCTGGCCGACGGGCTGATGGACCAGCCGCGCGATCTCGATGGCTTCGACACCGCGGCCGCATCGGCGCGGCGATGGCGCGTCGCCCATCTGTCCGACGTCCATGTCGTCGGCGAGCGCTACGGCTTCCGGATCGAAAGCGGGCGCGCGGGTCCGCGCGGCAATGAACGCTTCCTGCAGGTGCTCGACAGGCTGGCGGCGATCCACGCGAGCGAGCCGCTCGACCTGCTGCTCATCACCGGGGACATGACCGATGCCGGGCGCTCGGCCGAGTGGGGCGAATTCCTCGACGCGATGGAACGCCATCCCGCCCTCGCCGGTCGCTGCCTGATCCTGCCGGGCAATCACGACGTCAACATCGTCGACCGCGCCAATCCCGCCCGGCTCGAGCTGCCGGGAAGCCCGGGCAAGCACCTGCGCCAGATGCGGACCCTTTCCGCCATGGCGGCCCTGCAGGGCGAGCGCGTGCAGGTCTTCGACCAGCGCCGGACCAGGCTCGCAGGCAGCCTCAGCGCGGCGCTCGAACCGCATCGCGAGAAGATCGCCGCCTTCGCCGACGCCGGCGGCCTGCGCCGAGCGGTGGGACTCGAAGCCGTCTGGGCGGATGCCTTTCCGATGGTGCTGCCGCCGGCGGAACCGGACGGGCTCGGCGTCATCCTGCTCAACTCGAATGCCGAGGCGCATTTCTCCTTCACCAACGCTCTTGGGCTGGTCGCCGAGGAGGACATGCAGGCCACCATCGCCGCGGCCCGCGCCTTCCCGCAGGCGCGGTGGATTTTGGCGCTCCATCACCACCCGATCGAATATCCGAAACCGGCGAAAGCCTTTTCGGAGCGGATCGGAACCGCGCTGATCAACGGCAGCCGCCTCTTGCGGCTGCTGCGGCCCGTCGCCGCCCGCATGGTCGCGATGCACGGCCACCGCCATATCGACTGGATCGGGCGCTGCGGCGCGCTGAAGATCGTCTCCGCGCCCTCCCCGGTCATGGAGGCGACGAATGCGGAGCCAACCTGCTTCTACATTCACACGCTGGCGGCAGCGCCCGAGGGGATCGCGCTGCTCGAACCGCAGCGCATCCTGATCGCGCCGGCACCGCCCGCCATTACGGCGTGACGGGCGCGCCTTCGGGGACCTTACCTTCCTTCTGCGGCGAGCCGAAGATTTCGGCGAGCCACAGGCTCGACGGATGCAGGGCGCAGAAGGTGAGGAAGGCGATGGTGATAGGCACGCCGATGAAGGCGCCGAAGACACCCCAGAGATAGCTCCAGAAGAACACCGAGAACAGCACTGTCGCCGGCGAGATCGAGAGCGCACTGCCGGCCACGCGCGGCTCGACATAGCTGCCGACGACGAACTGGATCAGGTTGAGGCAGGCGAAGACCGCGACCACCGCCTGCCAGGAGCCGAACTGCGTCATCGCGAACAGCGTCGGGAAGACGGTGGCGACGAGCGGCCCGAGGAACGGGATGTAGTTGAGCGAGAAGGCGATGAAGCCCCATTCCTCGGCCAGTTGCAACCCGACGGCTCTGGCGAAGAGCCAGACCAGGACGCCGGTGATCACGCTCATCAGCGTTCGCACCAGCATGTAGCGCCTGATTTTGGCCGCCGTCATCATGCTGCCTTGCAGCAGCAAGGCCCCAGCGGCGCGGTTGCGCATGCCCTTGAGCTTGCGGCCGAAATCGTCGACCTCCAGCAGCCCGAGAAAGACGTAGACGAGAACAACGAGCCAGAAGCTCATGGTGCTGTTCAGGCGGCCGGTCACGGTCTGCGCGGTGCGCAGCATCCAGCCGACACTGAACGCCTCCGACCAGGCTCCCGCGACCGCGATTCCGTGTCCTTCGAGCCAGAGTGTGATCTGGTCATAGAAAGCCTGGAAGCGGGCGGCGTCGCTGACGATCCAGCGCCCGACACGTCCGAACGCGGACACCACCAGCGACCCGACATAGACGAACGCGACGGTCATGACGATTACGCTGACCGCGAGCGCGAGCAGCCGCGGCAGAAAGCCCTGAAGCATCTTCTGCAGGGGCCAGACCAGCGCGATGATGAACAGCGCGAAGGCGACCGGCGCGAAGACCGAACTCGCGATCGACAGCGCCGCAACGACGAGGATCGTCGCAACGACGACCTGGGCCGCCTGATAGATGCCGCCACTCGTCATAGGCCCGCCCAATTCCGCATCCGGAGCGTCGCCGACACGGCTCGATTTCAAAGACACCCGTCAAACCCCCTTGGTGAACTCGGCGAGATCGAGCGTCGAGCGCTTTCCGATCTCGTCGCGATGCGTCCGGTAGAACATCTCGGCCGAGCGCCTGCCCTCGTCATGCAGCATCGTCAGGAACTCCCACTCGGCATTGAGTTTGGAAGAGTAGCCGAGCTCCGTCATCGCGTCGCTGGCGATGCGGTGGATGCGCATGCGCGCCCAGCGGGCGCCCTCGCCCGAGCCGGAGACTGCCTCACGCTGCAGGAGAGCCATCATGCGCAGCTCCTTCAGCAGAACCGCGTTGAAGGAGACCTCGTTGAGGCGGTTCAGAATGTCGCGCGCCGTCCGCGGTGTGCCCGGCCGCTCGACCGGATTGATCTGGACGAGGATCGTGTCGCTCGCGTTGCTCTCCTCGATCAACGGGGTCATGGTCGGGTTGCCGGAGTAGCCGCCGTCCCAATAGCTGTCGCCGTCGATCTCGACGGCTTGAAACAAGGTCGGCAGGCAGGCCGAGGCGAGCAGCACCTCGGGGGTGATTTCGGCGTTGCGGAAAACGCGGTTGCGGCCGGTCCGGACATTCGTCGCGCTGATGAACAGCTTGATCGGGCATTTCGCGAGCGCCTCGAAGTCGATCACCTCGGCGAGGATGTCCGTCAGCGGGTTCGTGCCCATCGGGTTGAGGCTATAGGGCGAGACGACGCGGGACATCATGTCCATCGCCACGAACAGCGGCGAGGTGTCGAGCGTCCAGCGCCCGAGCAGGACATCGAGCGGCGAACGCTGGAACGGGCTGAAGCGCGCAGCGTCCGAGACCTTCCGCCAGAATTCGTTCAGGGCCTCGCGCGCGCCGGCCCGCCCGCCCGTGACATAACCGGAGGCGAGGACCGCGGCGTTCATGGCGCCGGCCGAGGTGCCCGAGATAGCCTCGATCGTCAGCCAGTCTTCCTCGAGGATCCGGTTCAGCACGCCCCAGGTGTAGGCGCCATGTGCGCCGCCGCCCTGCAAGGCGAGATCGATGTTGAGCGGCTCGCGCGACGCTGCACTGCCGCGCTCATCGCTGGCGCTGCTGGAAGTGGAAGGTGCCTTGCTCACGATTTCACCCTTGTTGATAGAACCGGCCGCCTCACGACGACTTCACCAGCCCGGAGAAGCCCGCGACGGCGAGCAGGCTCAAGGCCCAGCCGACGACCGACTGGAAATAGAAATAGTTGATGGCGGCCCGCCCCCCCGGCTTGGTCGGATTCGGCCGCCAGAAGGTACGCTGCCCCATGTCGAGCACAGGAAGCAGCGTGTCGAGCGAATACATCCAGGGGCTGAAGGCGGGGTAGCTCGAGGCCTCCCAGCGCTGCCGGAAGCAGGCGAGCTGGTTCTGGCCGGGCGCCGCCAGCCCTTGCGACAGGCCGGTGGCGACCAGCGGCCGCTGCTCGCCCCGCTCGATGCCGCACAAGGTCCATTCGGGCGCGCGCAGCACCACGGCGCTGTTGGGCATCAGCGCGCCCTCGCGCTCGGCATAAGCGAAGATTGCGACCCCCACGAGCCAGAAGAACACCAGCCAGACGAGCGCGAAAAGCGGCCTACGGCCGTATCCGAGCGTGATCCCGAGAATGCCGTCGGCGACGAAGAGAATTGCCCGCCAGACCGGGTTCTCCGTCCGGGCGCGGCGCGCCCTGCGCTGCAGGCGCTCCTTGATGACGAGGACGGAGCTGGCATCCTCGCCATGGCCCATCTCGCGAAAGACGGCGGCGAGCTGCTCGTAGGGCTGCGGCCAGAAATCCTCGCCCCAGCGCTTGGGCGTTTGACGCGCCAGCCAGTCCAGACGGCTCTCGGCATCGACCGGCCCGTCGATGAAGGCGCCATAGCGGCAGCGGTTGAGGAGCAGGTCGCCGGCCCTCGGCCAGCTCGCTGCCTCGTCATGGATCGTACCGATCGAGGCGCCGGTGAGTGCGAGCGTGCCGTCCAGCCTTGCCTCGCGCCGCAGGAAGAACGCTCCCTTGACCACGACACGGCTCGCTTCGATGGCCGTCTGCCCGGCATTTTCCACGGTCGTGCCGGAGCAATCGAGATCGCCGGCGATGGCCGAGCCGATCAGCCGCACCTCCCCCGTGATCCGGGTGCCGCGCAGGACGACGCTGCCGTGGCAGGCGATCTCGCCGGCGTCGAGCGCCATTCGATCGAAAGCGGGGATGCTCGCACCGGCCGCATCCAGATCGGCGGCCAGCACGGCGCCGGACAGGTTGATCCCGCCGCGCAACATCGCCCCGCGCAGGAGCACGTTGCGAGCCTCCAGGCTGCGGCCCAGCAGTGCATAGTCTCCGCGGTTGCGGATCGCCGCACCATCGCATTGCAGGTTCCCGCCGAGCCGCGCCTGGTCGAGATTGACCGCCCCCTCGACCTCCGCGCCCCGCAGATAGACCCCGCCGCGCGCCTCCAATCGCTCGCCCTGCAGGCCGGGAAGCCGCGAGCCATCGAGGAACAGCCGGTTGATGATCGCCGCGCGCAGGATCGGCGTCGCCTCGAAATGGCAGTCGTTCAGGCCGATATCGCGAAAGACGCGGCAGGCTTCGAGATCGAGGACCTCCGTGATCCAGGCGCCCCGGATCAGGACGCCCTTCTCATGCGGGCGGAAGCCCGGCTCGCCGCCCAGGATCAGGAAGCGCAGGAAGGGGGCGCGAACCGACCGGGTCGGATCCGCCTGCGTGGGCAGGATGCCATCCCCCAGCCTGTCGAAATTGCCGGACTGGAGCCTGGCGACGATCTCCTCCTCTGCCGGAAGCAGAGGCCGGAAATCGTCGAGACGCGCGGTCGACGCCGCCCAGACGGCGGCCTCCGCTCCCAGGCTCCAGTCCAGGGTCACGTCGCGGCCGCTTGCGTGTCCGCCACGGCCGAGAGGGCTTCGCGCAGCTGGGCTTCCTTCGTTTCATCGAAGGAGGTGCTGATCAACGTGCCGCCGGTTCCCTTGAGATCGGCCAGAACCTTGTCGGTGGTCATCTTGCGGATCAGCAGGAAGAGACCGGCGGTGTTCGGCTGGAGCGCCGAGGCGGCATCCTTCATGAACTGGTCGTTGATGCCGATGTCGCTGAACTTGCCGCCCAGCGCACCCGAGGCGGCGCCGATCGCGGTGCCGATGAGCGGCGACAGGAAGATGAAGCCGATCAGCGTGCCCCAGAGCGCGCCCGAAGCCGCGCCCGTGGCGGTCAGGTTGATCATCTGGTTCAGCTTGACGTGGCCCTTGTCGTCCTTGACCACGACGACGGCGTCGCCGAGCTCGATCAGGTATTCGCGCTGAAGCGAGAGGACCTTCTGACGGACCTCCTCGGCCTTCTGTTCGGTCGGAAAGGCGATGAAGACGAGATCGCTCATGAGTGTAGCTCCGGGTTCGGGCGGGGGGGAAAGATTGACTGGCCGGGTACCGCCCGTGCCCTGCCGATCAGGAATTCGGCCAGCAGCGGGACAGGACGCCCCGTAGCGCCGCGGATGCGGCCCGCGGTCGAAGCGGTTCCGGAGATGTCCAGATGCGCCCAGGGATAGGCGGTGGCGAAGCGGGCCAGATCGGAGGCGGCGGCGATGGCGTCGGGCGGTCCGTCGGCCGGGTCCGCCTCACCGGCCGGAGAGGACGCCGGATCGTCATCCCATAGCGGCAGCCGCCAGACGCGATCGCCAGACCGTCCACCGCATTTCATCAGTTCCGATGCAAGAGCTTCGTCATTGGCGAACAGGCCGCTGGCATGACTGCCCAAGGCGACGACGCAGGCGCGCGTCAGCGCTGCGACATCGATGACGCAGCTCGGCGAAAACTGTGCGGCGTAGCCAAGCACGTCGCCCAGCAGCGAGGACTCATGTGCCTGCCGGCGCCGGACTGCTTTCGGCGCGGCTGGGCGCCATCCGCCTTGACGCGGTGTCCAACCCTGGCTGGCGACGATGAGCCCCACGACATTCAGAGCGAGGCCGAGCCGTTCCACCGTCCGCATCGCGCCCAGCACGCTGGCGATCCCGCTGATGTCGCGGATCGGGGCGCGATGCAGGCGCTGCTCATGCTCGGGCAGCGCGTCCAGCGCCGCGACGCCGTTACCGATCAGGACAATCGGCCGGCCCGTCGCCATGCGCCGGTCACTTCTCAGGACGATGAGTTTGCAGTCGCCAGCGGCGATCTGTTCTCCGGCGAGAAACGCCGCCAGCCCGTGTTCCTCGAATTCGCGCCGCCCGAGCACGTCGACGCTGAAGCCGAACTGGCTCGCCATCGCCTCGGCCGTCCGCGCGATGAAAGTCGGCGTGCACAGATCCGGCGGCAGGTTTCCGAGCTCCTTGGCGAAGGAGACGCCCTCTCCGATGGCCACGCCCTGCCGAAGCGCCGTGACCAGCTCCGAGGTCAGGGTTTGCGGCACCAGCAGCATGATGTTGCGCCGCTCCTCCCGAATGGGCACGTCAGGCAATCCGAAATCATAGCGGCCATCGGCGAGGATGCGCCCCGCCTGCTGCATCCGCCAGCTGAGCGTCCGGCGCGGGACCTCGTTCTCCGCCAGCGTCACGACTACCTCGGTAGCGGGGTCGCCATTGAGGGCTTTGGCCACGACGGAGAGTACCTGGCGATAGGCCCTGTCCGAAAAAGTCTCCGCACGTCCCAGGCCGACCAGCAGCAGTCGTTTCGCCGCGACGCCCGGCAACGGCCCGACCATTTGCACGGCGCCAACGGCGTCCCCGAGACCGGCCCGGCCGAGGATGCCGGCGAGCCGGCCGGAGCAGCGATCGTTCACGGCCCGAGCCGACCCCGTCAGCGGGCCATCGCCGAAGACGCCGAGGACGAGCAACTCGGCCCCGAGCTTTTCCGCTTCTCCGACTGCCGGAATGATCTCCATGGATGCCCTCTGCCGGGGAAACATCGTGTCGGTGGCCACATTTCGAAACGCTTTGACCTGGTATCGCGCCAGCTCCCGCCGCCGCGTCACGGTCGCTGCGGCGAAGCAGCGGCCTCCTGACGCGAGCCGGATCGCTGCTCGGGCAACAGCCTGACGCGTTGACCGGGATGCAGCGCCTGGATACCGGCCGAGACGATCGCTTCACCCGGCTCCAGCCCCTGTGACAGGATGACCTTGCCCGGATCGAAGCGCAGCACATCGACGCTGCGCAGGGAGACGGTCGACTTGACGGGATCGACGATCCACACGGCGGGCGAGCGGCCCTGCTGGGTCAGCGCGCTCGCGGGGATCGAGACGATTGCGGAGGTGGTGAGCTCGACCGTGCCGACGACGGTGGAGCCGAGCCGCATCGCCTCGGGCGGATTCTGCAAGCCGACCCTGATGGCGAAGGTCCGGGTCACCGGATCGGCCTGCGGGGCGACCTCGCGCACTGCGCCATAGGCCGTTACCGTCGGCGCATCGGCCAGCGCGACGCGGATCCGAGCGTCGCTGAGATGGGTATCGAGCACGGCCGCCGGCACGTTGAAGACCGCATCACGGCTGTCGTCGCGGGCGATCTGGACGACGACCTGACCGGGCTGCACGACCTCCCCAGGCTCGATCTGCCGCGCCGTCACCACGCCATCGACATTGGTGCGCAATTCGGTGAAGCCGAGGCGGTCCCGCGCCAGCTCGAGCTGCGCCTCCGCATTCTCCAGCCGGGCCTGCGCGGTTTCCTGGGCGCGCTGCGCCTGGTCGAAACGCGGCCTCGTGGTGAAGCCCTGCGCCATCAGGCGCTCCTGGCGCTCGAAGGTGTTGCGCGCCGTGTCGACCTCGCCGCGGGCAGCTTCCAGCGCCGCCTTGGCTGCCGCCAGCGCATTCTGTTCGAGGGCCGGTTCGAGCCTTGCGATGACCTGCCCCGCCTTCACCCGGTCGCCGACATTCACCGGGCGTTCGAGGACGCGCCCGCCGATGCGGAAGGCGAGCCCGACATCCTTCTTCGCCTGGATCTCACCGCTGAGCTGGATGTCGTCGGAGAACTGCCCGGCCTCGACCGTGACGACCCCGACAGGCCTCCCCTCCGCCTGCGGCGCCTTCTCGCTGCTGCAGGAAACGAGAACCGTTCCCAGCAACGCGGCGGCGGCGACCCGTCCCAACCCGTTCATCGGCATCCGCCTCGTCGCGATCGCGCTCATGACAGGGAGCCTCCCGCACCGGCCGTCCGCCCCGCCCTGCCGCCCGCGCTCGCTGCGCCGAAGACGGTGACGTAGAGGACAGGCAGAAGAACGAGGGTCAGCACGGTCGCGACCAGCAGGCCGCCCATGATCGCGAAGGCCATCGGCCCCCAGAACACGGTCGGCGCGATCGGGATCATGCCGAGCACGGTCGAGATGGCCGTCAGCATGATCGGGCGGAAGCGCGTGCCGGCGGCGTCGATGGCGGCTTCGACCACGCCCTTGCCGGCTGCACGCTCGTCCTCGATCTGTCCGACCAGGATCACCGCGTTCTTGGTGATGATGCCGATCAAAGCGAGGATGCCGAGCAGCGCGACGAAGCCGAGCGGCTTGCCGGAAAGCAGCAGCGCTCCGACGACGCCGATCAGTCCGAGCGGCGCGATGCTGAGCACGATGGCGAAGAGCCTGAAGCTCCTGAGCTGCGCCATCAGCACCGTGAACATGATCAGCAGCATCACGGGGATCACGGCGATGACCGATGCCTGCGACTTGGCGCTCTCCTCGACCGTGCCGCCGACGGTGATGTCGTAGCCGGCCGGCAGCGTCTTCCGGAGCGCGTCAACCGAGGGCTGCAGTGCGCCGACGACGGCATCCGGCAAGGTGCCGGGCGGCACATCGGCCGAGACCGTCAGGTTCGGCACCCGGTCGCGACGCCAGATCAGCGGCGCGTCGAGCCCGTAGCTGAAGCTCACGAACTGCGAGACCGGCACCGAGCGGCCGCTCGGCAGCGCGACCTGCATGCTGCGCAGCGTGTCGAGCGAGGCGCGCTCGGCGTCCTGGGCCCGCACGACGACGTCGACGAGGTAGATGGAGTCGCGCACCTGGGTGACGACCGTGCCGGAGACTACGGTGTTGACGATCGCGGCGACTGCGGCGGAGCTGAGGCCGAGCCGGCGCGCCTCGTCCTGGTCGACGCGCAGCCGCAGCTCGCGGGCGGGCTCGATCCAGTCGAAATTGATCTGGAGCGCCTTGGGATTCGACGCGACGACCTGCGCGAGTTGCATCGCGATGGTGCGGACCTCGGCGATGTCGGGGCCGCTGACGCGGTACTGGACCGGCCAGCCGACCGGTGGGCCGAGCTCGAGCGGCGAGACGCGCCCGACCACATTGGGGAAGTCCTTCGCGAGGAGCGCCTCGAGCTTCTTCTGCAGCCGCTCGCGTGCCGCAACATCCTTGGCGACGATCACGGCCTGGCTGAAGAAGTCGTTGGGAAGCTGCGCATTCAGTGGCAGGTAGAAGCGGATCGCGCCGCGGCCGACATAGGTGCTCCAGCGCTCGACATCGGGATCGCCTTTCAGTGAGGCCTCGAAGCGCTCGACGAGGTTCTCGCTCGCATAGATCGAGGCGTTCTGCGGCAGGGTGAGGTCGACGAGCAGCTCGGGCCGGTCCGAGGCCGGGAAGAACTGCCGCGGCACGAGCGCCAGGGCCAGGATCGACGCCACGAACAGGCCGAGCGTCACTGCGATCGTCACCCAGCGCAGCTTGATCGCGCCGGAGAGCAGGGAGCGGAAGCCGCGTTCGACCCGCCCTGGCTCCTTGCCCTGGGCCGAAGCGTCAGGTGCCTTCAGCATGGCGACGCCGAGCACCGGAGCGAAGAGGACGGCCACGAACCAGGATACGACGAGCGCGATCGTCACCACCGCGAAGAGCGAGAAGGTGTATTCGCCGGCCGAGCTCGCCGCGAAGCCGATCGGCACGAAGCCGGCGATGGTCACCAGCGTGCCGGCCAGCATCGCAGTGGCGTATTTGTCGAAGGCGAAGGTCGCCGCCTTCATCTTCGCGTCGCCTGCGGCCAGCCGCGTGACCATGGCATCGGTCGTGGTCATGGCGTCGTCGACCAATAGCGCGAGCGCGATGATGAGCGCGCCGAGCGAGATTCGCTGCATGTCGATGCCGGCGACCAGCATGCAGGCGAAGACGATGGCGAGCGTCAGCGGGATCGCGAGCGCGACGACGAGGCCCGGCCGCACGCCAAGGCTAATGAAGCTGATGAAGAGGATGATGCCGACCGCCTGCCAAAGCGAGGTCATGAAGTCGTTGATCGCGTGCGAGACCGTTACGGCCTGGTCGGCGACGAGATAAGGCTCGATGCCCAGCGGCAGGCCGGCGGTGATCCCTGCCATCGCCTTCTTGATGTTGCTGCCGAGCGCCAGGATGTCGCCGCCCTCGCGCATGGCGATGCCCAGCCCGATCGCATCGCGCCCATTGACG
Organism: Allobosea sp. 10N428; assembly: GCF_056394545.1. NCBI lineage: Bacteria > Pseudomonadati > Pseudomonadota > Alphaproteobacteria > Hyphomicrobiales > Alloboseaceae > Allobosea > Allobosea sp. 10N428. Next base: position 152,142 of record NZ_JBFTIC010000001.1, read on the forward strand.
CGGAACATCGGCGCCGGCGGATCGACCTGTCCGCGCCTGATCGTCGCGATGTCGGCGAGGCGCACCATCCGGTCGCCGGCCGGGAAGTTGATGCCGAGCAGATCGGCCTCGGACTGGAAGGCGCCGGACACCCGTACCGAGAACGTCTCGTCCTGCGTCTGCACCTCGCCCGCCGGCCGGACCACGTTCTGCGCCTGGAGCGCCGCAAGCAGCGCGGAACGATCGAGGCCGAGATTGGCGAGCTCTCTCACCGAGAATTCGATGAAGATGCGTTCGTCCTGCGCGCCGATGATCTCGATCTTCGAGACATCGGGCACGAGCAGCAGGCGCGACCGGATGGTCTCGACATGGTCGCGCAGCTCGCGGCTGGAGAAGCCGTCCGAGGTGAAGCCGTAGATGATGCCGAACGTGTCGCCGAAGCGGTCGTTGAAGAACGGCCCGAGCGTGCCGGCCGGCAGCGTGTGCCGCATATCGGCGATGAGATTGCGCACTCTGTACCAGGTGTCCTGGACCAGGCGGCCGGGCACTTCACCCTTGAGGTTGACGAAGATCGTCGTCACGCCGGGCTTGGTGTAGCTGCGCACGCTGTCGAGGCCGGGCGTCTCCTCGAGCTGCCGCTCGAGGCGCTCGGTGACCTGGCTCAGCGTGTCTTCCATGCTGGCGCCGGGCCAAACCGCCGAAACCACCATCGTCTTGATGACGAAAGCCGGGTCCTCGTTGCGGCCGAGACGGATAAAAGCAAAGATTCCGGCCGCGACCGCTACGATCATGAGATAGATCACGACCGAGCGGCTCTTCAGCGCCCATTCCGAGAGGTTGAAGCTCATCGCGGCTCCGCTCCGATCAGGCGTACGCGCTGGCCTTCATGCAGAAGCCCCGCTCCGGCGGTGACGACGATGTCGCCGATGTCCAAGCCCTTGGCGATCCTGGCCGCCGCCGGGTCCGCGCTCGCGACGTCGAGCTTCCGCAGCGAGACCGTCAGATTCTTGGGGTCGACCACCCATGCCCCTGTCGCCTGATCACGCTGCGTCAGGGCCGTCGCGGGGATGGTGATGGCGCCGCTCGCGCTGGCGCGGATCGAGCCCGAGACGGCAGCGCCGAGCCGGAAGGCCGGCGTGGGGTCTGTGAGGCCGACCCTGATCCGGAAGGTTCGGGTCACCGGGTCCGCCTGCGGCGCGATCTCGCGCACGCGGCCGGTCGCCTCCGCGCCCGCCTCCCCGGTGAGCGCAACCCGCACCCGCATGCCGGGCGTGAGCTGACGCACCAGATCGGCCGGGATCTCGAAGACCGCGTCGCGGCCCTCTCGCCGCGCGAGCTGGACGATCATCCGGCCGGCCGTGACGACCTCGGAAGGCTCCGCGCCGACACGCGTCACGATGCCCGGCGCGTCAGCCGTCAACGTCGTGAAGCCGACGACGTCCTCGGCGGAGCGGACACGCGCCTGGGTGGCGTCGACCTGCGCGCGGGCTGCCGTGAGCGCCTGCTGGGCGGCCTCGAAATCGGCCTGCGTGGTGATGTGGCGATCGAGCAGATGGCTCTGCCGCTGGAACTGGTTCTCTGCCTTGCGCAGATCGCCCTGCGCGGCCGTGAGCGCAGCCTGGGCCGAGCGGAGATCGTTGAGCTCGTTCTCGGGGTCGAGCCGCGCGACGATCTCTCCCTCCTTCACGCTCGCGCCGACGCCGACAAGGCGCTCAGCCAGCCGTCCGCCGATGCGGAACGCCAGCGAGGCCTGATCCTGCGCTTCGATATGGCCGGTGAAGGCGAGATCGGGCGCCTGGCGCGGCGCCTCGACCGTCACGGTGCGGACATAGCGCACCGGAGGCGGAGCCTCCTTCTCCTCCCGATTGCAGGAGGCGACGCCGAGCGCGACGACGGCCGCGGCCGCGACGCAGCCCAGGCGCGATGAACCTTCGCTGCGCCTCATGCCCGCTCCGCGGAAGCCCCCCGGTGCCGTGTCGGCCCCGGACGCCGTAAGCCTCGCCTCTGCATCGAACTGTTCCTCTGACGGCTGCCGCGTCGCGCATCCGCAAGCGCGTTTGCGCCCAGCAAAGCTCTTCGGGACCCTGGATCGACGCTAGCAACAGCCGAGGAGGCGTGGATTAGCTCAGAATCCCAACTCTGGGCTGCTCATCCCATTGTTGGGAAAGGTCACTCTCCCGCTAGGTCACGCTCAACGGTTCCCGCGTCGAGACACGGCGCAGACCGAGGGCAACCGCCAGCAACAGGGAGAGCCCGGCCGCGGCGACCGCGGCCATGACGAGGTAGATCTGCTCTCCCCACGTCTCGTAGAGCAGGCCGCAAAGGGTCGTCAGGACGGCCATGGCGCCGGCCCAGCTGCCCGCGAGCCAGGCCTGGGCACTGGCTTGCATTCCGCCCGGCGCCAGCCGCGCGAGGAGGAAGATGCCGGCAAGATGCGTAGCGCCGAATGTCACCCCGTGCGTCAACTGGAGAAACACCAGCGTGGAAAGGCTCGGATCCTGCGACATCGCTCCCCAGCGCAGGATGGTGGCGACCGCCGCGACGACCAGCAGGCCGGCTGCGCTCGAGACGCCTTTGACGCGGTAGCCAAGGAAGGAAAACAACACGACCTCGGACAGGACACCGAGCGCCCAGAGCCCGCCCATCGCTGCGCCGGGAACCCCGGCTGCCTGCCAATGGAGCGTACCGAAGCCATAGTATGCGGCGTGGCTTGCCTGCACCAAGGCCGCGCCGGCAATTGTGCCGATGAGCAGCAATGGGCGCACCGCCCGCGCTTCGTTCGCTTCGGCAGCGCGCGGGCCGTTCGATCGGGGGGCCATGCAGCTGGTAGCGGCCGCCGCCGTGAGGACGGACGAGAGCAGCAGCATTGGGACGATCGAAGAGGTCGAAAACCATTCGAGCGACCAGCCGGTTGCGAGATTGGCTGCGGCGAAACCGAGCGATCCCCACAGCCGGATGCGCCCGTAAGTCAGCTCGGATCGCGGCGTTTCGGCGAGACGGCCGAGCGTCATCGCGTCGGCCAAGGCAATCAATGGGCCCTGCGCCAGAGCAATGGCGACGACGACGGCGAGGATCGGCCAGAAGCCGCGCGCGACGGTCAGGAGGCCGGTGCCGGCAGCAACCAGCGCCGCGCAGACCGCAAGCGTCGCCGAGATGCGTCCGCTCCGGTCCGCGAACGCCCCGACCGTGGGATTCGCGATAATTCGGATCAGCAACGGCGCCGCCAGAACAATGCCGATGGCGTCGGCGTCGAGAGACTGCGCTTGCAGCCAGAGCGGGAAGAACGGGAGATTGACCCCAAGTTCGAAGAACAGACATGCGTAGAGAAGCGAAAGCCGCCCCCTGGGCAGGCCAGCGGCCGGGCTCGCTAGCGGGACCTGCCGAACAGCAGAATCCGAGGTCCACCGGCCGAAACGCGGCGTTCTGGCACGTGCTCGAAGCCGCATCGTTCAGCCTTCGATCGCCTCGCCCCGCTCATCGGTGAAGGCGCGCACGATCCCCTGCTCACGCGCTTCGGTCGGGCTGTAGCCGAACTCGCGGCGAAAGGCCCGGCTGAAGGTGGAATGATCGACGAATCCGACCTCGCTTCCGATCGCGTGGATCGAAAGCGTTTCACGCTGCGAGCTCAACCGGAGATGGGCTTCGCGCAGCCGCTCCCTGTTGATGAAATGAGCCACCCCGCCACAGTTCTCGAAAAGCCGGTAGAGCTTCGAGCGGGACATCGCCAGCAGGCGGGCCAGCCGTTCAGGGCCGAAATCCGGCGAGGCCATGTTCTGGCGCACGACATTGCGGGCCCTGTCGACGAGAACCGATCCAAGAGGCGCCCTCGCCGCCTCTTGGTAAACCGATTGCGGGATGATGCAGGCCGCAACGAGCGCCCTGGTCGGCATTTCGAGGCTTGCTGCATGCTCCGCGGTGACGTGCGGCAACTGTCGCACCAGACTGTCCAAGTAGCCGATGAGCAGGGGCGCGAAATCCTGGCTCACGGCCAGATCATGCGCCCAATCGAAGCGCTGCTCGTCGGCAACGCGCTGGTCGCGCGGGAGATACAGGGTGATAACCTCGCTGTCCCGGGCTCTCCCCTCATAAGGGAGCGCCAGCGAACGGAAGCTCAGCTCTTCGTGCAGCACGCCGTTCGCAGCCTTCGTCCGCGCCAGCACGACGCACCAATGATCCAGATAGGATCTGGGGCGGTGCCGCCATTGCCTGTCCGGCGCGCCGGAATAGACGACATGCGTCAGGGCAAGCTCGCCCACGCGCCATGAGGCGAATTCGGCGGCGAATCCCGCCAGGGATTCGCGCGTCGGGAAAAGCTCGATGGTGTTCCCATGCAAGGACCGCCAAGCGTCAAATTGATCCTTCGCGTGAAGCTCTGCAGTGCAAAAATGCGCTACGGAAAACACGCTGGTGTCCTTCCTCACCCCGCCATGAGAGAAAGCCGGCATCGGACACTCCGATCATTCGACGCTCGTCAGAAGTAAGGTGAAATTCCAGCACAAACCGAAGTCGATTGAAATTGATCGAAGTCAATAAACTGAAACAAGATCAATATTGCTTATTCAGTATTTCAAGTTTAGTATATCAGTCAAATATTGGCACCATCGACCTAGGCCGTCAACCCTATGGCGTCGCTGCGGCATCGAACACTCTGATCGGCGCGGTGACGAGGAGTGTCGCCGCCGAGCCGATCGCCCCGGCAGCAGCCAGCGGTGCCGGAACGTCGACATCGGTGATCACCTGGCCTTGCAGCAACCTGTCGCCGATCAGGCGAACGGCGTCCGGGCTGGCCGCGAACAGATCATGGTTGATCCTGTCCCCCGCATTGATCGCGGACAGATCGATCACGGTGATCCCCGACAGCCCCGCGAACTGGGTGCGGTACTCCTCCTGCGTCGGGTCGATGCCGCCGAGCCGGGTCCCCCCGCGCGAAATAAAGCGGGACAGCTGCAGTGCCCGGTCGTGCTGTGCCGTGAACAGGGTGATCTGCGGTCGTTTCGGACCCATATCTTCGATCTGACGGCGGAAGACCCCGACATCGAGATCTGGCGATGCCAGGATGAGGTTGCTGATCTTGCGCGGGACGCCGCCATCCCTGAGGGCGATCTGCCTGACCGCTTCGACCGCGGGCCAGCTCCCCATCGAATGGGCCAGGATCACGATTTCCCGAACCGAGGGGCTCGCAGCCGCCACCTTCAGCAGATCCGCCAGATCCGAGCGCGAGTAGGAGGCATTGTCGAAGTCGCGGCTGTAGTCGAGCAGATAGCCGCGCGATGGCCAGGAGAACAGCACGGGCGCCGCATCGGCATCCGCATCATGCGCCAGCTGCGCGAAACGGAAGACTGCGCGGTCGAACGGCGTGTTGAATCCGTGGACGAAGACGAAGACGCGCTTCGACCGCCCGCTCGTCGAACGAAACCAGTCGACGAGCTTGGCTTTCGGCAGCGGCGTCGCGCTTGTGACGACGAAATCCGTGGCGGGATTGCCGGGAACCGAGCGCGGCAACTGGATTGTGCCGGCCTCGCGCTCACGCGGGATCGAGACGATGATATTGCTGAACGAAACATGCTCGCCCCGGTCGCCGGTGAAGAGGATACCGGGATCGGGCGAGGCTGCGCGCGTCGTTGCCGCCAGCATATCGACCCGGTCGGTTCCGGGCGCCGCGGCGACGGGCTGCAGCAGCCCCTGCGGCGTCGAGGCGCAAGCGCCGAGACCGACGGCAAATACCAGGAGAGCAAGACGGCATAGAACCATCCGGCCGATATGCGCGCGCAGCTCAGGCCGAATCCTGCCGCCGGTCGCGCAGCGGGCCCCCGCCCAGCTTGCGCGGCCATTATCTTTGCCCCGAGCTGGCATCGCTTCGACTCGTTAGGTTACCGGTAGGCGGCATTTCGCATGCGCAGCAGACCGTAGGAAACCCCCTGGCCCACGGCAAGCGAAAGCATCTCCTGCCGCCGCGACCGGCTGAACTTTGGGACAGGGGGCCCAAAGTTTGGGATTCTCTGCCGATGCCCTCCCCGTGCCCGGATTTATGGTTCGCTTTCGAGACTCGGAGTCTTGTCGGCGCCCATCATCGGGTCGTGCGGGCCTGCCGCTGATCTTGCGTCGAGGGCCTTGGCTCAAGGGGGATAAGAGCGATGACGACTGACGCCGCCGCGCCGAAGACAACCATGCAGAGGTTCCTCGACACCGTCGAGAAGGTCGGGAACATGGTTCCCCACCCCGTCATCATCTTCCTGATCCTTATCGGCATCGTCATCGTCCTGTCGGCCGTGCTCGGGCTCTTCGGCGCAGCCGTCACCTTCGAGCGGATCAATCCCGACACGCACAAGATCGAGACGGCGAGCACGGCGATCCAAAGCCTGCTGACGATCGACGGCATCCGCTTCATGTATTCGTCGCTGATCCCGAACTTCATGAGCTTCACGGCGGTGGGGCTGATGATCGTCGCGATGATCGGCGCCGGCGTCGCCGAGGAATCGGGGCTCGTCACCGCGCTGATCCGCAAGCTGGTCATCGTCTCCCCGCACTGGGCGCTGACCTATATCCTGGCCTTTGTCGGCATCCTCGCCAGCATCGCGGCCGACGCCGGCTATCTCGTGCTGATTCCGCTGGCCGGCATCGCCTATCTCGCTGTCGGGCGCCATCCCGTTGCCGGTCTGGCGCTGGGTTTCGCTGCGGTGGCGGGAGCCTTCACCGTCAACATGCTGATCAAGCCGCTCGACGCGGTTCTGGTCGAGTTCACCAATGATGCGGCGCGCCTCGTCGACCCCAACCGCACGATCGGCCTGGCTTCCAATCTCTGGTTCTCGATCGCCTCGGTGCTGTTCCTGACCGTGATCATCGCCTTCATCACCGACAAGATGATCTCGCCGCGCCTTGGAGCCTACGATCCGAAGCTGGCGGCCGAGGGAACCGTCACCGAGCAGGGCGCCGTGCTGTCCGAGGCGGAGTCGCGCGGGCTTCGCTTCGCCGGCTTCGGCCTGCTCGCGCTGATCGCGGTGTTCTGCCTGCTGACGCTCCCCGCGGGCGCGCCGCTGCGCAACCCGACGACCGGCGAGCTCATCGGCAACTCGCCCTTCATGAACGGCCTGATCGCCCTGATCATGCTGATGTTCCTGATCACCGGCTGGGCCTATGGCATCGGCGCCGGGACACTGAGGACGCTGTCGGAGGTCATCGCCGCGATCGAGAAATCGATCAAGAACATGGGCGGCACGATCTTCCTCTTCTTCGTGCTCAGCCAATTCGTCGCCTATTTCACCTACACCAATATCGGCACGGTGATGGCGCTGAGCCTTTCCGGGATGCTGCAGGCAGCCAATATCGGCGCCCTGCCGCTGCTGCTCGGCTTCATCGTCGTGGTCGCGCTCATCGACCTCCTGCTGACCGGCGCGATCGCGAAATGGGCGATCTTCGCTCCGGTCTTCGTGCCGCTGCTGATGAAGCTCGGCGTCGAGCCCGAGGCCGTGCTCGCCGCCTATCGCATCGGCGATTCCCCGATGAACGCGATCACGCCGCTCAACGCCTATTTCGCTCTCGTGGTCGGCTTCATCCAGAGATACGACAGGAACGCCGGCGTAGGCACCGTGGTCTCGCTGATGCTGCCCTATGTCGTGTGGATGTTCGTGCTGTGGACGGCGCTCTTCGCCGTCTGGAAGATGCTCGGCCTGCCCTGGGGGCTGTGAGCCTCTTCGCCGGCCTCCCCCGTCGCCAACTCAACCCGACCGGATACAGATCATGACGACACCATCCATCCCGCTCGATGTCGAAGCCGCCATCGCCCATCTCATGCGCTTCCTCTCGGTCGAAGGCGTGACCGGCAAGGAGGCGAATATCGGTGCCGCGGTCAGCGACGCGCTCAAGGCCGTCGGCGTGCCCGCCTCGGCCATCCGCTTCGACGACGCCAACAAGCGCATTCCCCTGCCGACCGAGACGGGAAACCTGATCGTGGACCTGCCGGGCACCAAGGCCGGCCCGCGCCTGCTGTTCTCGACCCATCTCGACACTGTGCCGCTCTGCGCCGGCGCCAAGCCGAAGCGCGAGGGTGACCGCATCGTCTCCGACGGCACCACGGCGCTGGGCGGCGATGCCCGCACCGGCGTCGCCCTGCTCGTCGTGCTCGCAGAGACGCTGATCAAGCACAAGCTGCCGCATCCGCCGATCACGCTGCTGTTCACGGTGCGCGAGGAAAGCGGCCTGCACGGCGCGCGCGAGCTGAATCCGACGGACCTCGGCGGCGCCGTCATGTGCGTCAATGTCGATGGGCAGCTCGCTTCCGAGTTGCTGATCGGCGCGGTCGGCCAGGAGAACTGGGAGGTCGAAATCACCGGCAAGGCCTCCCATGCCGGCGTCGCACCGGAAAAGGGCATCTCGGCCACGCTGGTCGGCTCGATCGCCATAGCGGAGGCTCGCCGCGAGGGCTGGTTCGGCAAGATCGTCAAGCCGGACGGGCGCGGAACCAGCAATGTCGGCATCTTCGGCGGCAAGGGCGGCACGGTCGCAGCCGGCGACGCCACCAATGTCGTCACGGATTACGCCTATATCCGCGGTGAAGCGCGCAGCCCCGAGGCCGCCTTCGCCACGAAGATCGCCGAGGCTTTCAAGGCCGCCTTCGCCAAGGCGCAAGCCGAGGTCAAGGACGATGGCGGCGAGACCGCAAAGGTGACCTTCACCCATAAGCCGGCCTATCCGCCTTTCGAGCTCGACAAGAATTCGCCGGTGGTCAAGCGCGCCGCCAAGGCACTCGGCATTCTCGGCATCGAGCCGAACTACCTGTTCTCCAATGGTGGGCTCGACGCCAATTGGCTCGACAAGCATGGCGTTCCGACGATCACGATCGGCGCCGGCCAGGCCGAGATCCATACGATCAAGGAATATGTGAACCTGACCGAGTACGAGAAGGGCTGCCGGCTCGGCATCCTGATGGCGACGCTCGAGGACTGAGACCCTTCCAAGCAGGGTCTGCGATCGAGCAGGACCCACAAGGAGCTGATGCGTGAGTCCGATCGCCTATACCGGCATCATCATCGCGATTGCCGTTGTCCTGTTCGTCACGAACAAGGTGCCCGTCGTGCTCGTCGCGATGGGCACGGCACTCGGCTTGTGGGCGACGGGCGTCCTCACCTTGCCGCAAGCGCTGAGCGGCCTGGGCGATCCCGCCGTCATCTTTATCGCCTCGCTCTTCGTCGTCAGCTCCGGCCTCGAGGTGACGGGCGTCACTGCCTGGGCGGGCCAGCTCCTGATCAAGGGTGCGGGTGAGGAAAGCCGCACACGCCTGCTGCTGATGATGATGGCGCTGGTCGCGCTTCTCGTCGCGCTGATCAGCCTCAATGGCGCCGTCGCAGCGCTGCTGCCGGTCGTCGTCGTCATCGCGGTCCGACTCAAGCGCAACTCGTCGCAGCTCCTGATGCCGCTGGTCTTCGCCGGTCATGCCGGCTCCATGCTGGCGCTCACCGGCACGCCGGTGAACGTGCTGGTCTCCGAAGCCGGGCTCGACGCCGGCGTCGGCGGCTTCGGCTTCTTCGAGTTCGCTTTGGCCGGCATTCCGCTTCTCGCCGGCACGATGGCGATCATCATCCTCTTCGGCGAAAAGCTGCTGCCGCAGCGCAATGGCGCGACCATGCCGGCTGATTTCAGCCGCCATGCCCGCACGCTGGTCGAGCAATACGGGTTGGCAAGCGGCCTCCATCAATTGCGTGTCCGCGCGAGCTGCCCCTATGTCGGAGCGTCATCCGGCGCGATCGTGCTGGACGAATGGCCCGGGCTTCAACTGGTGGCGGTCCAGGACGGCAACACGGCCGGCCCGCTGCGTCGGACAACCATCGCCGAGGGCGATTATCTGCTGCTGCGCGGCGACGCCGAGGCGGCTGCCAATTTCTCGGCCAAGATGCATCTCGCCTTCCGTGAGGAAGGGGCCGGCGATAGCGAGGAAACCCTGTTCAATCGCCGCTCGGGCTTGGCCGAGGTGGTGATCCCGCCGCGCTCCGGCTTGATCGGCCAGTCCGTGTTTCCGGGTATGGTCACCGAAAGCGGCGACCTGATCATCCTCGCCGTGCAGCGCGGCGCGAGCGCGGCTCCGACCGTCGGCGCAACAAAGGCCGCCGGCGTCATGCTGCAAGCCGGCGACACCATGCTGCTTCAGGGCACGTGGAAAGCGCTCGACACCCATCTCGACGACCCGGACGTGCTGGTCGTCAGCTCACCGGAGCTGGTGCGGCGGCAGGCCGTGCCGATGGGGCCGGGAGCCAAGCAGGCGATCATCATCCTGTTCGCGATGGTGCTGATGCTGGCGACCGGTGTGGTGCCCTCCGCCGTGGCGGGCCTGCTGGCGGCCGGCGCCATCATCCTCTGCGGCATCATGACCGTCGAACAATCCTACCGCGCGATCAGCTGGACGACCGTGATCCTGGTCGGCGCGATGATGCCGCTCTCGACCGCGATGATCGAGACGGGCGCGGCGAAGATGCTCGCGGACCGACTCGTCGGCCTGGTCGGCGACGCCGGACCTACCGCGCTGCTCGCCGGCCTGTTCGTGCTGACCGCGATCATGGGGCAGCTCATCAGCAACACAGCGACCGCGCTGATCGTCATCCCGATCGGCGTCGCCGCCGCCGCCAGCATGGGCATCTCGCCGCGCCCCGTGCTGATGAGCACCGCCGTCGCCGCCGCCGGCGCCTTCCTGACGCCGATCGCCACTCCGACCAATCTGATGGTGATGGGCCCCGGCGGCTACATCTTCAGCGACTATTGGAAGCTCGGGCTGCCGCTCCTGATCTGGTTCTTCGTCGTCGCGGTTTTCATCGTGCCATTGATCTGGCGCTTCTGAGGGAGGAATACGATGCGTTGGAAGTTTGCTCTACTTGCGGCTGGCCTGGTCCTCGCGGGCTGCAATGCCGACTCGGCCGATCAGCGGACGCTGGGCGGCGGACTCATCGGCGCCGGCACTGGAGCTGCGATCGGCGGCATTGCGGGCGGCGGGCGTGGCGCGGCTGTCGGTGCCGCGATCGGCGGCATCACGGGTGCCGTGATCGGGCGCGCGACCACCCCCAACAACTGCATCTATCGCGACCGCTATGGCCGCACCTTCGAGGCGCGCTGCCCCTGACGGTCGCCGATCATTCGGCCCGGAGGTCATGGGACCGCCGTGACGTCGGCGGATGATGGTCTTCGAAGCCTGATCCGCGAGGCGCGCTCCACGCGCCTCGCATCCTGCTGCCCAGGAGGAAAACCATGATCCGCGTGGGCAAGAAATATCAGCACCTGATCCACGGCGCGGCCTGCAGCTGCTCCAATCCGATGCTCGTCCAGGCCTCGCGTCGTCTCGATGCCTTCACGCGCCGGGGCCTCCTGACGGGAGCGGCCTTGCTGGCCGGCGCAGCGGTTGCGCCGGCTCAGGCGCAGAGCACGCGTCCTCCGACGAAAACCTTGTTCCGGCCTGTTCGACGGCAAGTCCAGCAGCCTGCAACAGGGCGCGCAGGTGCTGGTCGAGGGCAATCGGATCGCCGCGGTCGAAACCAGTAACAATCCGCCCCAGGCGGACTGGACGGTGATCGACTGCAGCGGCCGCATGTTGATGCCGGGCCTGATCGATGCCCATTGGCATACGCTGTTCGCGGCGGTTCCCGCGCCGACCCTGATGACGGGCGAGCCCGGCTCGATCTTCACGGCCTCGACGGCAGAAGCCAATCGCACCCTGCTGCGCGGCTTTACCACGGTCCGTGACGTCGGCGGACCGGTCTTCGCCTTCAAGCAGGCTATCGACGCGGGCATCATCCCTGGGCCGCGCATCTTTCCTTCGGGCGCGATGATCACGACGACCGGCGGGCATGGCGACCTGCGCATGCTGAGCGACATCCCGCGCGATCCGGCGCGCCTCAGCCTGATCGAAAGCATGGGGGCTGCCGCGATCGCGGACGATGTCGGCGACCTCAGAATGAAAATCCGCGAGCAGCTGATGCAGGGCGCCTCGCAGATCAAGCTCGTGGGCGGCGGCGGCGTCTCCTCGCCGCGCAGTCCGCTCGACATGACGACATTCAGCGAGAGCGATCTCCGCGCGGCGGTCGCCATCGCCAGCGACTGGAACACCTATGTCACCGTCCATGCCTACGCGCCGCGCACGGTCCAGCGCGCGGTGGCGGCGGGCGCCGCCTGCATCGAGCACGCCCATCTGATGGACGAGGAAACCGCTGGCCTGCTCGCTCAGAAGGGCATCTGGCTCAGCATCCAGCCCTTCCTGACCGAGGCGGATTCCGTGCCGCTGACGGGGCCGAGCCGCGAGCGGATGCTGCAGGTCTTCGCCAGCACGCCGCGGGCCTACGAACTCGTCCGGAAGCACGGCATCAAGACGGCCTGGGGATCCGACCTGCTGTTCTCGCCCGAGATGACGCCCCGCCAGGGCGTGATGCTCACTCATCTCGGCCAATGGTACAGCAACGCCGAAGCGCTGCGCATGGCGACGGCAGGCAACGCCGAGCTCCTGGCATTGTCCGGCCCGCGCAACCCCTACCCCGGTAAGCTCGGTGTCATCGAACCGGGAGCGCTGGCGGATCTTCTTGTCGTCAACGGAAACCTGCTCGACGATCTCAAGCTCATCGAACAGCCTGATCGGAGCCTCGCCGTCATCATGAAGGACGGGACGCTCTACAGGAATTCGCTGGCCTCGTAGCGGGCTATGCGGATGTCTCAAACGCAACACAGGCCGGTACGCGCGCCCGGGCTGCAAGGCCGGCGAATCCGTGCCGGAAAAGGGAGCACAACGATATGATGGACAGGCGCCTGTTCCTGTTGGGCCTTCTAGGCGGCGTCGGCCTGGCGCCGAAAAGTGCCGCTGCCGAAACCGGATTTCTCCCCGGCGGCGATCGGCCGGTCACGGTAGAGATCGCTCGCGCGCTGGACGAGGCCGACGCCGCCTTCAGCCAGCAGCGGCCGCAATTGCACTACAACCGCCAGCGCCAGCACGGGCAGCCGCCGCGCCATCGTCGTCAGCGCCGGCGTCCGCCGCATTGGCGCCATCGCTGATCGCAAGCAAGCCCGCTCCGCGCCACCCAGCGCCTGAACTGCTCGCCCGTTTGTCAATGAAAAAGGCGCTGCAAAACAGCGCCTTAGTGCCAGTAGCTTTACAAGACTACCGGAGGTGTTAGCTAGAACGGAATATCGTCGTCGAGATGGGTCGATGAGGAACGGCCACCGCCGCCGCCGCCGCCGGACATGGCCGGCTGGCGCGAAGCTCCGCCACCGCCCATCGCGCCGGAGCGGCCGAAGGAGCCACCGCCGCCCGAACGATCGTCGACGTAGCCGCCGCCACCGCCGCCCTCGCTGTACTCATCCGAGCCGCCCTGGCGGCTGTCGAGGATGGTGAGTTCGCCGCGGAAGCGCTGCAGCACGATCTCGGTGGTGTATTTCTCCACGCCGGACTGGTCCTGCCATTTCCGGGTCTGGAGCTGACCCTCGATGTAAATCTTCGAGCCCTTCTTGAGGTACTGCTCGGCCACCTTCGCCAGGTTCTCGTTGAAGATCACGACCGAGTGCCACTCGGTGCGCTCCTTGCGCTCGCCGCTCTGCTTGTCGCGCCAGGTCTCGGAGGTGGCGATGCGCAGATTGACGACAGGCTCGCCGCTGCCGAGGCGGCGCACTTCGGGGTCGCGCCCGAGATTGCCGACCAGAATGACCTTGTTGACGCTACCAGCCATGACAGGCTCCACTTCCTGCGCACTTCACACAAACCGGCCGCTTGACCGGAGCCGAACCCTATCGGCCAATTAAGGCATTATCAATGATGTTCTCGTTTTGTTCAAGCGGTTTTCCCCTATCGAATCGCAGCGCCGGGCGGTCGCCGCAGACGAACCGTCGGAGGGCTATGGCAGGTCGCCCTCCAGCCTGACGCCGAGCGAAGCCAGCGCCCGCCAATAGCCGGGATAGGTCTTGCCGACGCAGGCGGGGTCCAGGATAGTGATGCCGTTGAGCTTGAGCCCCGCCAGCGCGAAGCTCATCGCGATGCGGTGATCGGCATGGCTGTCGATCCGCGCTGGAAGGGTCTGTCCGGCGAGGGCCGGATCGGACGCGATCAGAAGATCGTCGCCCTCCTCCACGCCGAGGCCCGGCCGGATGCGCGACAACCCCTGCGCCAAGGCCGACACCCGGTCGCATTCCTTGACACGCAGATTGGCGATCCCGACGAAGCGAACCGGCCGCCGGTTGAAGGCCGCGAGCACGGCGAGCGTGGGAACCGCATCCTGCATCTGCGAGCCGTCGATGACGTCCGGAAGGTTCGGAAAGCTGGCGATGACCTTGTGCGCGGCGGCATCGGGCTGGGTGAAGGCCGAGGGGGCGACGCCGAGATCGATAGCGCCGCCGGTCAGCACCTCGGCCGCCCAGAGATAGGTGGCGGCGGAGGCATCGGGTTCGACCAGGAAGTCGGCCGCCCTGTAGCCGGTGGGCTCCACCCGCCATGTCGCCGGATCCGGCTGTGAAACCTTCGCTCCGAAGGCCTTCATCACCGCCAGCGTCAGATCGATATAGCCGCGGGCGCCGATTTCCTTGCCGGTCAAGGCGATCTCGACCGGCCCACGCCCGCAGGCCGCCGCCATCAGCAGGGCGGATACGTACTGGCTGGACAAGCCGCCATCGATCTCCACGCGTCCGGCGGGGAAGCTCCCCTGCCCCTGGACCTTGACCGGGGGGCAACCGCTCGGAGCCGTCACCGCGACATCCAATGTCCGCAGCGCCTCGACCAGCGGCGCGATCGGGCGTTTGCGCATGTGCTCGTCGCCGTCGACGATCACGGTGCCGTCGACCAGCACGGCGGCTGCGGTCAGGAAGCGTGTCGCAGTACCGGCGTTGCCGAGGAAGAGCGGCTCGGCCGGCGGCTGCAGCCGGCCGGTTCCGGCGACGACGAAGGTGGTCGCATCGGGCTCCTCGACCACGACGCCCATCGCGCGAACCGCCTGCGCCATGTAGCGGGTATCGTCGCTCTTCAGGGCGCCGGTCAGCCGGCTCGTGCCTCCGGCCAGCGCCGCCACGAGCAAGGCACGGTTCGTGATGGATTTCGAGCCGGGCGGCACCACCCTGCCCCGCAGCGGCGCGTCCGGCGGAACGATCGTCAGTGCGGCCGTCGCATTCATCGTCCGTAGCCTTTGCGCGTTTCAAAGCCCGCGCCGAAACGGCGCGCGCAAGCTCATAGCGTGGCCGGCTCGGCTTGTCGCGGACGAAGCGCCGAGCGTTCCTCGCCCGGCTCCCAACAATCAGCCACCCTGCCGCCGCGACACGAGGACGGCCTGCGCCATCCGGTCCAGCAGCACGGCGAGCAGGACGATGGCGAGCCCGCCGACGAAGCCGAGGCCGGGATCGGCCCGCTGCAAGCCGAGCAGGACGATCTCGCCGAGCCCCTTGGCGCCGATCATCGAGGCGACGACGACCATGGCCAGTGCCATCATGATCGCCTGGTTCAGCCCCTGCAGGATGGTGGGCTGGGCAAGCGGCAGCTCGATCAGCCAGAAGCTCTGCCGGGGTCGCAGGCCGAGCGCCCGGGCGGCCTCGATGAAACCGGGGTCGACGCCGCGCAGGCCCAGTTCCGTCAGCCGCGCGAAGGGCGGCAGCGCATAGATCAACGTCGCGACCAGCGCCGGCGCGCGCCCGAGCCCGAGCACCATCGCCACCGGGATCAGATAGACGAAGCTCGGGATGGTCTGCATGAGGTCATAGAGCGGCGCGAGCGCGCGGCCCAGTCGCGGAAGCCGCGCCGCCGCAACGCCGAGCGGCAGCCCGAGCAGCACGACGAAGAGCACGGCGACAGTGACCAGAGCGAGCGACTGCATCGCCTCACCCCAGACGCCGAGACCGGCCAGCGCCACCGGCAGGGCCGCCATCGCCAGGGCGAAACCGATCCGCCGCGTCGCGAGCCAGGCGCCCGCCGCGACCGCGAGGACGAATGCCGGAACCGGGATGTGCTGGAGCGCCGTTTCGACCAGGCGGACCGGCGCGGTCAGCGTTGCGCCGAGACCGTCGAGCTTGTCGCCATAGCCGGTGACGACGGCATCGACCGCGCGGTTGACGGCGCCCTGCAGCGCCTTGCCGAATTCCGGCACCGAAGCGGCCGTCACAGGCTCGATGCGACCTTCGTGGCGATATCGGCCGGCAGCCATTTGCGCCAGATATCGGGCTGCGTCTTGAGGAAGACCACGGCCTGCTGCTCAGGCGTGACCCCTTTCTCGCGCGCCTCGGCCAGCATCTTCGAGGTCATGTCGCTGGTCGTGCCGTAGCTCTTGAAGAAGCTCGCCAGCTGCGGCGCCTTCTTGGCGAGGTCGACATTGGCGCCGATGACCACCTTGCTCATCGGATAGGCGGTGGCGCGCTTGGGGTTGTCGCTCGCCTTGAGCTCGGCCCAAACAGCGGGGTCGAAGGGCGGCTCCTCGAGCTTGACGAGGTCATAGGCACCGAGCAGCCAGCTCGGCCCCCAATAGTAGAATACGACCGGGCGCTTGCGCTTGAGTGCGGCCTCGATCGCAGCGACCAGCGCCTCACCCGAGCCACCGCGCGTGTTGGTGAAGTCCCCGGCGAGCCCGTAGACGGCGAGTTTCTTGGTGTTGATGCCTTCGCAGACCCAGCCGGCGACGCAGTTGTAGAAGCGCCCCTTACCCGGCTCTTCCGGATCAGCGAACAGAGCCTTGTAGCGCTTGAGATCTTCAGCGGTCTTCAAGTCCGGCGCCTTGGCGTCCGGCCCGGCGACCAGATAGCGCGGCACGAACCAGCCCTCGCTCGCATCCGGAAAGGTGGTACCCAGCGGCTCGACCTTGCCGGCCTCGGCCGCCTTCACCCAGGCTTCGACCGGGTTGGCCGTCCAGATTTCCATGACGATGTCGACATCGCCCCGCGCCACGCCGTTGACCAGAGGCGCGATGGCGCCGGGCACGCGCTCGACCTTGCAGCCGAAACCCCGCTCGGCGATCGCGCTGGCGACGGCGGTGTGGAAGGCGGCGGAATCATAGTCGAGCCCTGCCATCTTCAGCGGGCGATCAAGCTCGCAAGCCATGGCCGAGGCGCCGAGACCGAGGCCGAAAGCAAGCGTGGCGGCTCCCAAAAAGGCTTTCATCGTCAATGCTCCCCCGCTGGCCATGACAGATGCCGCCGGGGCCGATCGCCCGGGCGGTTCGCGCAGTAACGCGGAACCGGGCGAATTGATCCGTCCCTCCGCCCTTCCCGCGTGGCAGCATCGCCCAAGTGAGGCCATAGAACCACACCCCACCCTGCCAGGGCCCGTCAGGACCATAGGCGTGACCTGGCGGGCGACGCGAGTGATACCTCATCGACCGAGCTTGCCGGCCATTGAGCGAGGTTCCTGATCGTCAGAAGTGGTAAGAAAGGACAGAGATCGATGCTGCCAAAAGATTGCGTAGCGGAGAGAACGTCTGCTGCTGGAGGGGACCGGTTTCGTGGACCCCGTCGAAGTCAAATCCGAAGTGCCCGATGCAGGTCTTGAATCTGCAGATCCTGCGCGGGTTCGGGGCGATCGCCCCCCAGGCAGACGCAACTCGATCAAAGAGGCAGATCGCGGGTCCATCCGCCGCCCAGCGCCTGAAACAGGCTCGTCGCGGCAAGAAAGCGGCTTAGTCTGACCTGCGCCAGATTGTCCTCGGCGGTGAAAAGCGTTTGCTGGCTCTGCAATACGCTGATGAGATTCGCCGTGCCGCCGCGCAACTGCGCTTCCGCCACTTCGAAGGCCCGGCGCGCGCTGCTGACGACCTCCGACTGCAGCCTTTCCTGCCGCGTCGTCTGGGTCAGCGCCACCAGCGCCTTCTCGACATCGGCGAAGGACGAGAGAACCGATTGACGGTAGGCCTGCAGGGCCTGCAGTTGCGCGCCCCTCGCCTGGTCGAGCTGGCTCTGCAGCAGCCATCCGTCGAAGATCGGCTGCGTCAAGCCGGCAGCCAGCGTGTAGTACCAGGCGCCCGGCCCAAACAGCGAGGCGAGCGCCTTGCTCTGGAAGCCGGCATCACCCGTCAGCTGGATCTGCGGAAAGAAGGCCGCCCGGGCCGACTCGACGCTGAAATTCGAGGCGGCGAGCTGTGACTCGGCCTGCAGCACATCCGGCCTGCGGCGCAACAGCTCCGATGGCAGCCCCGGCGTCACGCGCGGCACCGAGACCTTCGCCATGCCACCGCCGATCACTCTGAAATTCGCAGATGCCCGGGCGAGCAGGAGGGCCAGGGTCACGTTGCTCTGAGCCGCGGCAAGCTCGAGTGGCGGGACCGCCGCCTTCTGCGTCGCGACGAGTGTCTCCTGTTGGGAAAGATCCAGTTGCGACACCGTTCCGGCGTTGAACTGCTGCCGGACCAGAGTCAGGATCCGCTCGGCCGCGGCGACGTTGCCGCGGGCGATCCGCAAGCGGTCATTGGCCGTCAGAATCTGGAAGTAGGTATTGGCGACACTGACGGTCGTGCTGAGGGTGACGACGTCCCGATTGTACCGGGCCGTGATGGCATCCTCCTGCGCGGCATACAGGGTCGCGCGGTTCTTGCCCCAGAAGTCGATCATGTAGCTCGCCGTCAGCCCGACGTTGACCTGGGACCTCGTGCTGGACCCCGAGCTGCCGCTGGTCGTGGCCAGCCTTATCCGCTCCGTATTTCCAACTCCGGTCACCGTGGGGAGCAATGGCGCGCCGGCGATCCCGGCCTGCGCATCCGCCTGGACGATCTGCGCAACCGCGACCGCGATATCGAGGTTGGCGGATTGTGCGGCTTCGATCAGGCTCGTGAGCTCGGCGGAGCGGAAGCCGCGCCACCAGTCGCTGCCGGGCAGCGCGGCGTCAGGGCTTCGGTTTGCGCCCCGGTAGCTGGCAGGCACCTCCAGATCGACCGCCGGATTCTCGCTGCCGAGAATGCAACCCGACAGGCCAAGCGCAACGGCGATCGATGCGCCGATACCGCGCCAGCGGAACGACGGCTTGCGCCTTGCCAAGACGCAAACCGAAGCGGACGCGACGCCGTCACGCATGCATGAACTCCTTCGCCAATCCTTGGAGTTCATCCGATCGCACCGCGAAGCGATAGACTCGGTCAGGCAACAGCAAATGTTTTTGCATCATGAGACGTCGCCGCGCTCGCCTCGCCGCCTCGCCGCGTCATGCCGTGAGATCCGCGACCGGCTGAGGGGGACGCCTGCGCAGATTCCCGCACCAGGCGCGGAAGCGGTCAGCGTAGAGATAAACGACCGGCGTCGTGTAGAGCGTCAGAATCTGGCTCAGGACCAGACCGCCGACGATGGCGATGCCGAGCGGGCGCCGCAGTTCGCCGCCTTCGCCGAAGCCGATCGCGAGCGGCATCGCACCGAACATCGCTGCCATCGTCGTCATCATGATCGGCCGGAACCGCAGCAGGCAGGCCTCCTGAATGGCATCGAACGGAGACAGGCCGCGATGGCGCTGCGCGTCGAGCGCAAAGTCGATCATCATGATCGCATTCTTCTTAACGATGCCGATCAGAAGGATCACCCCGATCAGCGCCATGATGCTGAACTCGACTCCGAAGGCCATCAGGGCGAGCAACGCGCCGACCCCGGCCGAGGGCAGCGTCGATAGGATCGTCAGCGGGTGGACGAAGCTCTCATAGAGCACTCCCAGGACAAGGTAGATCGTCACCAATGCCGCCAGGATGAGATAAGGCTGGCTGCCCAGGGAGGCCTGGAAGGCGCGGGCCGTCCCCTGATAGGTGCCGTGGATCGTGGCGGGGACGCCCAGCCGGTTCATGGCAGCCTCGATCGACTGAATTCCCGTGCTCAGCGACACGCCCGCCGGGAGGTTGAACGAGATGGTATTGGCGACGAGCAGCCCCTGGTGGTTGACGGCCAGCGGCGTCGCGCCCTGTCCGAAATGTGCGATCGCGGAGAGCGGTATCATCGTCTCCTGCACCGTGCTGACCGCCGAACCCGTCGAAACCGCCCCCTTGCCGGTAGCGCCGATGGAGTTGGTCGCGAGATTGCGGGCCGCATCGGCCGCAACGCTGCTCGCCTTGGTCGATTTGCCCGCGACCACGACCGTGCCGGCGACCGCATTGGTTGCCTGAGAGCCCCCGACCGACCCGCCGGCGGTGCTGATGAAGACCTGCTTCAGCGTTTCCGGATTCTGCCAGAACCGCGGCGCCACCTCCATGATCACGTGGTATTGGTTGCGCGCGACATAGATGGTCGACACCTGCCGCTGGCCGAAGGCGTCGTAAAGGGTGTTGTTCACCTGTGCCATGGTGACGCCGAGGCGCGCGGCGGTGTCGCGATCGACGATGACATTGGATTCCAGCCCCTTGTTCTGCTGGTCGCTGTTGACGTCGGCGAGTGTCGGCAGCGCCTGCAGTGCGGCTGCGATCCGCGGCGTCCATTCCGCAAGATCCTCCAGGGTCGAGCCTTGCAGCGTGTATTGGTACTGGGCGTTGCCGGCCCGGCCGCCGACCCGGATATCCTGAACCGCCTGCAGGAAGAGGCTCGCGCCGGGCACGACTGCCAGATTCCGCCGCAGGCGCGCGATCACCTGGTCGGCCGAGACGACGCGTTCGGCGAGCGGCTTCAGCGCGATGAAGACGCTGCCGGAATTGGTCTGCCCGCCGCCGGTGAACCCGACCACCGTGTCGACGGCCGGGTCGGCCTTGACGATCGAGACGAAGCGCGAAAGCTTCTGCTGCATCAATTGGAAGGAGATGCTCTGATCGGCTTGGATGGCACCGACGATGCGCCCCGTATCCTGCTGGGGAAAGAAGCCCTTCGGAATAGTGTCGTAGAGATAGAGGTTGAGGCCCAGCACAGCCGCCAAGACCAGCATGACCGCCCCGGGATGGCCAAGCGCGGCTGTCAGCGTTCGCCTGTATCCATCCAGCATCCAGGCGAAGACCCGCTCGCTGCCGCGATATAATCGGCCATGCCTGAGCTCGGCGTTTCTGCGCAGGAGCACGGCGCACATCATCGGCGTCGTCGTCAGCGAGATCAGCAGCGAGATCATGATCGCCAGCGAGGTCGTCATGGCGAATTCACGAAACAGCCGGCCGACGATCCCCCCCATCAGCAGGATCGGAATGAACACGGCGACGAGCGAGATGCTCATCGACAGGACCGTGAAGCCGACCTCCTGCGCGCCCTTGAGCGCGGCCGCGCGAGGCTCCATCCCGCTCTCCACATGGCGCGCGACGTTTTCGAGAACCACGATGCAGTCGTCGACCACGAAACCCGTCGCGACGGTCAAGGCCATCAGCGACAGGTTGTTGAGGCTGTAGCCGAGCAGGTACATCGCCGCGAAGGTCGCGATTAGCGATACGGAGACGGCCACGACCGGCACGAGCATCGACCGCCAGTCGCGCAGGAACGCGAACACAACGGCGATCACGAGAAGGATCGCGATCACCAGCGTGCGCTCGACGTCCTGGAGCGAAGCCCGGATCGTCGTGGACCGGTCGACCGCAGGCGCGAGATCGATGGCGGGGGAAATCGAGGCCCGCAGCGTCGGCAGGAGCGCCTTCACCCGGTCGACCACGCCGATGATGTTCGCGTTTGGTTGCCGGAACAAGACGAGGAGAACGCCCGGCTTGCCGTCGACGAGCCCGGCATTGCGCAGATTCTCGACCGAATCCGTCACTTCCCCGATATCGGACAGCCGGATGGGGGCGCCGCCGCGATAGGCGATGGTGAGAGAGCGATACTGTGCCGCCTTTTCCGCCTGGTCGTTGGCGTAGATCTGGTAGCGTCGATCGCCGACATCGATCCCGCCCTTGGGGCTGTGGGCATTGGCGCTGGCGATGGCGGCACGGACATCCTCCAGGCCGATACCGTATTTATAGACGGCCTGCGGATTCAACTCGACCCTGACGGCCGGCAGCGAGCCGCCGCCGACGAGGACCTCGCCGACACCCTCGACCTGAGACAGCTTTTGCGCGAGCACCGTGGTGGCCGCGTCGTAGAGTTCGCCCCGGGTCTTCGTATCCGAGGTCAGCGTCAGGATGAGCACGGGGGCGTCCGCCGGATTGACCTTTCGATAGGTCGGATTCGCACGGAGGCTTGCCGGCAGGTCGGCGCGAGCCGCATTGATCGCAGCCTGTACGTCGCGCGCAGCGCCGTCGATATCGCGGTTCAGGCCGAACTGGAGGGTGATCCGCGTTCCCCCGACCGTGCTTGACGAGGTCATCTCCGTCACATTGGCGATCTGGCCGAGATGGCGCTCCAGCGGGCTCGCGACGGTCGCCGCCACATCTTGCGGGCTGCCTCCCGGCAACGTGGCCTGGACCGAGATCGTCGGGAAATCGACTTCCGGGAGCGGCGAGACGGGGAGTTGGAAGAAGGCGACGGCACCCACCCCTGCTAGCCAGGCGGTCAGCAGCGTGGTCGCAACCGGGCGGCGGATGAAGGTCCGCGACGGGTTCATGGCCCAGGCATTTCGTGGGACGGCGGCAGGGCCAACCGGGCATCGGTGGCGCCGACGGCCAGCCGATCGAACCAGAGATAGATGACCGGCGTCGTGAACAGGGTCAGCAACTGGCTGAGCAGCAGCCCGCCGACGATCGCGATACCGAGCGGATGCCGGAGTTCGGAGCCCGCGCCGGTTCCGAGCATCAGCGGCAGGGCCCCCAGCACGGCAGCCATCGTCGTCATCAAAATGGGCCGGAACCGCAGCAGACAGGCCTGACGGATCGCCTCGCGCGGTGTCCTCCCCTCGTTACGCTCGGCGTCCAGCGCAAAATCGATCATCATGATCGCGTTTTTCTTCACGATGCCAATCAGCAGGATGATGCCGATGATGGCGACGATGGTGAGTTGCTGGCCCGCCATCATCAGCGCCAACAATGCGCCGATGCCCGCCGACGGAAGCGTCGAGAGAATCGTGAGAGGGTGGATGAAGCTCTCATAGAGCACGCCCAGCACGATATAGACCGTCACGATCGCCGCGAGGATGAGCAGGATCTGGTTCGACAGCGACGACTGGAAGGCCTGCGCTGCGCCCAGGAAGCTGCTGGTCACGCTTTCCGGCAGGCCGATTTCGGCCTGAGCCTGCCTGATCGCAGTCACGGCTTCGCCGAGCGAGGTTCCGGGCGCCAGGTTGAAGGAGACCGTGGCCGAGGGAAACTGGCCGAGATGCGAGACCTGGAGCGGTGCGGTGCCCTCGCGGATCTTCGCGACGACCGCCAGCGGGACAGGTCCACCGCCCACCGCCGACGGCAAATAGATCGCCGAGAGCGAACGCAGGGAGGTCTGCAGCAGCGGATCGGCCTCCAGGATGACACGGTACTGGTTCGCATTGGTGAAGATCGTGGAGACGATGCGCTGGCCGAAGGAATCGTAGAGCGCGTTGTCGATCGTGGCCGGGGTGATGCCGAAGCGGGCCGCCTGGTCGCGGTCGATGTCGACGAAGACGGCGAGCCCTCGTGCGGAGATGTCGCTCGCGACCTCGGCGATCTGCGGCAGCGCCGCCAGCCGCTCGACCAGTTTCGGCGTCCATTCGGCGAGCTGAGCCGCATCGGCATCCTGCAGGACGAACTGATACTGCATGCGGCTGACGATGCCCTCGACCGTGAGGTCCTGCACCGGCTGCATGTAGAGCGAGATGCCCGGCAGCGCGGCCGTGCGCTGTCGCAGGCGCTCCATCACCGCCGCGATGTTGGATCTGCGCTCCTCGTGAGGCTTCAGATTGATCAGGATGCGCCCGCTGTTCAGCGTGCTGTTGGTGCCGTCGACCCCGATGAAGGAGGACAGGCTGGCGACATCGGGATCCTCCAGGATCGCCGCGGCGAGCGCCTGCTGCCGGCCGGCCATCGCGGCGTAGGAAACGGACTGCGGCGCCTCCGTGATCGCCTGGATGACCCCGGTGTCCTGCAGCGGGAAGAAGCCCTTGGGGATGACGGCGTAAAGGTATCCCGTCAGCCCGAAAGTCCCGAGCGCGATCAGCAGCACCAGCGTCTGCCGATCGAGCACCCAGTCCAGCATGCGGCCATACCCCGCAATGATGCTGTCGAAGGCTTCCCGGCTGACGCGCTGGAAGCGGTTCTCGCGCGCCTCGGCGGCCGGCTTCAGAAGCTTGGCACAGGCCATCGGCACCAGCGTCAGGGAGACGACGGCCGAGATCAGGATCGTCACCGCCAGCGTCACCGCGAACTCGCGGAACAAACGGCCGACCACGTCGCCCATGAACAGCAGGGGGATCAGCACCGCGACCAGCGAGACCGTCAGCGAAATGATGGTGAAGCCGATCTGCTCCGAGCCGCGCAGGGCGGCCTCGAGCGGGGAATCCCCCTCCTCGATGTAGCGCGAGATGTTCTCGATCACGACGATCGCGTCGTCGACGACGAAGCCGGTCGAGATGGTCAGCGCCATCAGCGTCAGGTTGTTGAGGCTGAAGCCCATCAGATACATCGCGCCGAGCGTCCCCACGAGCGAGAGGGGAACGGACAGGCTCGGGATCAGCGTCGCGCGCGGGCTGCGCAGGAAGACGAAGATCACCAGCACGACGAGCATGACCGCCAGGGCGAGCTCGTATTCAACGTCGCGGACCGAGGCCCGGATGGTCACCGTGCGGTCGGTCAGAATCGTCATGTCGACGGCTGCCGGCAGCGACGCCTTGAGTTGCGGCAGAAGCACCTTGATGCTGTCGACCACGGAGATGACATTGGCGCCCGGCTGACGCTGGATGTTCAGAATCACAGCCGGCGTCGCGTTCATCCAGGCACCGAGCTTGTCGTTCTCGGCGCCGTCGACGACCTCTCCGACATCGCTCAGCCGAACCGGAGCTCCGTTCTTGTAGGCGACGATCAGGGAGCGGTAGCCGTCGGCGGAGCGGATCTGGTCATTGGCATTGATCGTCGATGCCCGCATCGGCCCGTCGAAACTGCCCTTGGGCGTGTTGACATTGGCATTGCCCAAGGTGGTGCGCAGGTCGTCGATGTTCAGGCCGTAGGCGGCGAGCTTGCGGATATCGGCGCGGATCCGCACGGCGGGGCGCTGGCCGCCGCTGATGGTAACGAGACCGACCCCGGGAAGCTGCGAAATCTTCTGCGCCAGCCGTGTATTGGCGAAGTCCTGCACCTGCGTCAGCGGAACGGTGGCGGAGGTCAGACCAAGCGTCAGGATCGGCGCGTCGGCAGGGTTGACCTTCGCGTAGATCGGAGGCGCCGGCAGGTCCGCCGGCAGAAGGTTGCCGGCGGCGTTGATAGCGGCCTGAACCTCCTGCTCCGCCACGTCCAGCGAGATGTTCAGGTCGAATTGCAGGGTGATGACCGAGGCGCCGCCCGAACTGACCGAACTCATCTGGTTCAGGTTCGGCATCTGGCCGAATTGCACCTCGAGCGGCGCCGTCACCGAGGAGGTCATCACATCGGGGCTGGCGCCCGGATAGAAGGTCTGCACCTGGATGGTGGGGTAGTCGACCTCGGGCAGAGCCGCCACAGGGAGAAACCGGAAGGCGAGGATGCCCGAGAGCATGATCGCCACCATCAGCAGAGCGGTGGCCACCGGCCGCAGAATGAAGGGTCGGGACGGGCTCACGGGCCTGGCCTCGCGCCCGCGCGGCGGCCAGAGCCCGCGGCCTGCGGCGGCGTTGCGTCGGGCGGCGCCCGCACGCTGATCCTGGCGCCTTCGCGCAGCTTGTCGGCGCCGTCGATGACGACCGCGTCGCCCGGCTTGAGGCCCGACAGGATCTCCACATGATCGCCATCGGTCACGCCGAGCTCGACCTTGCGAACCGAGACGGTGTCGTTGGGGTTGACGATATAGACGAAGGTGCCGGGCACGCCGCGCTGGACGCCCGCCGACGGGATTTGCGTCACGCCCCTGCGCGTGTCGAGCAACAGGCGGATATTGACGAACTGGTTGGGATAGAGCGATCGCTCCCCGTTCCCGAAGGTCGCGCGCAGCTTGATCGTGCCCGTGGTGGGATCGATCTGGCTGTCGAAGGTCTTCAGCGTCCCATCCGCGAGTTTCGTCGTGCCGCCGCGGTTGAAGGCCTGGACCGGCAATGTCGCGCCCGCCCGCAGGCGCGCGGCGACGGCCTGGAGATTGTCCTCCGGCAGGGTGAAGAGCACGCTGATGGGCTCGAGCTGCGTGATCACGACGATGCCGCTGGCGTCGCCGGCCGTGACGTAATTTCCCGCGTCGACCTGGCGTAGACCGGCGCGCCCGTCGATCGGCGAGACGATCCTGCAATATTGGAGATTGACCTCGGCGGCCGTGACCTGCGCGTGATCCGCCGCGACCGTGCCCACATATTGGGCGACCAGCGCGACCTGCGTGTCGAGAGTCTGGTGCGGCACGGCGCTCTGGGCTGAAAGGCTCCTGTAGCGCTCCAGGTCGACGCGTGCCCCGCTGAGCAGCGCCTCATCGCGCGCCAATTGCCCCTTCGCCTGAGCCAGAGCGGCCTCATAGGGACGTGAATCGATCTCCGCGAGCAGATCGCCCTTCCTGAGGTCCTGCCCCTCCTCGAAGTCCACCGCCAGGAGCTTTCCTGCGATCTGGGACCTGATCGTCACGGTCGCGAGAGCAGTCACGGTACCGAGAGCATCGAGGTTGATCGCGATATCGCCTTGCGTCGCTTGCGCGGACACGATCGACATCGCTGGAACGCTGCGATTGCCCCCCGCCAGCTTCTCGCCGCCCGGTCGCACCCACCACCACAATCCGAGCCCTGCCGCGACCAGCGCGATCAGCACCAAACCAGGAAGGCCGGGCCGCGACTTCCGCGAGACCGTGTGCGAACGATCCGTGGCAGGAGCTAAGGCCGGGAACTCGGGCTTCTGGTTCATCGCTGCACCGATGCCGCATAGAACGCCCGCAGGATGCTATACGCATTTGCGCGGCGCCGCACATGAAACAGGCGTAATCCAGCGTTAATCTAGCCCGGAACGACGCGCTTCAGCCTGCATGAGGCGAACTGCTATGGTTGCTGCCGCATCAGCTTCGCATGCAACGACGGTGGCCGGTCATGCCAAGCAACGCAGCCCTCGCCGGATCGGAACAGCGCTCTTCCAGAGGCCCGTCGCATCCCAGCGATCTTGGGCGGAATGTGCTCGCGGGTTTGACGCTCGCGGCGATCACGATCCCGGAGCAGATGGCAACGGCGCGCCTCGGCGGCTTTCCAGTGCAGGCGGGATTGTTCGCCTTCGTCGCAGCGACGCTCGGTTTCCTGCTGCTGGGAGCCAGCCGTGTCCTCACCGTCGGCGCCGATTCGACGATCACCCCCATCTTTGCCGGCGCACTCGCCGCGCTTGCGGCGGGGGGCATCATCGCACCGACGGCTGCGCCGACCCTTGCCGTGCTGGTCGGCGTCCTCCTTCTGGGGGCCGGCTTCCTGCGCTTCGGCTGGATCGCGGATCTTCTCTCGACGCCGGTCGTGTCCGGCTTCCTGGCCGGCATCGCAGCCCATATCGTCGTGTCCCAGCTCCCGAGCCTGCTGGGGCTGAATGTGCAGGCGAGCAGTCTGCCTCCCCGGCTTGCGGAAATTTGGGCGGCGCGTGCAGGTAGCAATCCGTTCTCGGTCATGCTGGGTCTCGGCGTGCTGGCTGTCATCGTCGTCTGCGAAAAGCTCGCAGCCTGGCTGCCCGGCGCGCTGATCGCCTTCGCCCTAGCGACGGCGGCGGTCGCCGCTCTCGGTCTGGAGAGCCGCGGCGTCGTAGTGCTCGGCTCGTTGCCGACGGGGTTGCCGCCATGGCCCGGCTTTGATCTGTCCTGGGCCGATTTGCGGTCTCTCGTTCCGCTCGCCCTGATCATCGCGCTCATCGTGATGATGCAAACGGCGACGGTCAGCCGATCCTTCCGCGATCCCGATGGGCGCGAGCCCGATGTCGGGCGTGATTATCTCGGACTGGCGGGTGCCAATCTGCTCGCCGGCCTGGCAGGTACATTCCCCGTAAACGCCAGCCCGCCGCGGACGGCCATCGTCGTCGAGAGCAGGGGCCGGAATCCCGTCGCCGGTCTCGCCGCCGCGGCGCTGGTTCTGGGTCTCGCGCTCTTCGGCGCCGATGTTCTCGCCGATGTCCCCGAGGCTGCCTTTGCCGGAGTCCTCTTCTTCATAGCCGGGCGGATTGTGAGGGTCGGACTGATCGCGCAGATCGCGCGCCAGAGCCCGCAGGAATTCGCCCTCGTCCTGCTGACCGCGCTTGCCGTTGCCCTGCTTCCGATCGAAAGCGGCGTGGCGATCGGCATCGGCCTGTCGCTGTTGCACGGCATCTGGATGACGACCCGCAGCCATCTGGTCGAGTTCGGTCGGATCACGGGCACGACGATCTGGTGGCCACCGGGGTCGGGGCAGCCATTGACGACGCTTCCGGGCATCCTCGTCGCCGGCTTTCCGGCGCCGTTGCTCTTCGCGAATGCGTCAGGTTTCCAGCAGGAGCTGGTCGATCGGCTCGCAGCGCAAAAGCCGAGGTTAGTCGTCTTGGAGGCCAGCGGCATTGCCGCCATCGACTATACGGCGGCGCAGTCGCTGCTGGCCGTGGCCCGGGCCTGCGAAGCGCAGGGAGCCGCCTTCGCGATCGCGCGGGTGGAGTCCGCACGGGCCCGCGAAGCGCTGGAGCGCTTCGGCATTATCCGCGCGATCGGAGAAGACCGGATTTTCCACAGCGTCGACGAAGCTGTTACCCGGCTTGGCGGTGTCCTGCCTAAATCTTGGGACCTCGCCACCCCCGCCGATCCGGCGCGTAGTGAGCGCCAACCCTAGACGGTGGCGTAAGGCGTCGGCGCGTTGGTCGACCTCGACGCGCCGTTGACGGCGTTCAGAGCCATCAAATGCTTGGCGCGCTCGAGGCAGGCCGGCTGCTCGCTGCGATAGCGCCGGCCGATCTCCATCATCAAGACCGTGCCGGGCAGGAACGTCAGCTCGGAGAAGATCTCGTCCCAGTCGATATCGCCCCAGCCAAGCGGCATGTGCAGGTCGCCGATGCCGAGCGCCGTGTATTCCTGCAGATGATAGCCCTTGTAGAACGCGGTTGGCCGCCCGAAGGAATCGTGGACGTGCAGATGGCCCGCGACGGGCGCCATGGCGCGAAGCTGCTCGCGGAAGTCGAGCCCCTTATAGGTCGCTTCGAGATAGGCATGGCTGAAGTCGATCAGGGCAACCAGATTGGGATGGTCGACGCCCCTCACCG
Source organism: Allobosea sp. 10N428 (assembly GCF_056394545.1). Classification (NCBI taxonomy): domain Bacteria; kingdom Pseudomonadati; phylum Pseudomonadota; class Alphaproteobacteria; order Hyphomicrobiales; family Alloboseaceae; genus Allobosea; species Allobosea sp. 10N428. Next base: position 181,214 of record NZ_JBFTIC010000001.1, read on the forward strand.
TCTCCGCGATTCCAGCCGGTGTCTGACGGTATTGGCCGGCCTCCGTTGTGAAGATGTTCTCCAGCGCGATGCGCACGCCGTAGGATTTCGCGAATACGGCAAGTTCGCGCAGAGCCTCGCGTTCCCGCCGGTCGGCATCAGCCCTTTCGAAGAGCTGCTCCGCGCGCAGAAAGCCGCCGTGATGGACGAGGATCCGCGAGCCGACCCGATCGCAGAGCTGGACCAATGCTTTCGCCGCCTCGAGCTGATAGCGCAGCGTGTCCGGGTCCATGAAGTTGGACGAGACCAAGCCATGCATCGTGTAATTGAACGGGAACTGGGCTGTCAGCTTTGCGAGCCTGTCGGCGCGCTCCTCGATGATGCGCCCGCCCGCAATGAGATCGATGCTGGTCGGTGTCAGCTCAACCGTCTCCACGCCGAGATCTGCGAGTCGCTTCAGATCGCTTTCCAGGCTGTCGAGTTCGCCGTCCGTCGAGGCGGCGACAAAGCCGGTCGAGATGATGTGATTCATGGAGGTCTCCAGTCCAAGCAAACTCAAGGATCAGGCCGTGATCGTCTCGCGCAGCGCGAGCGCCAAATCGGGGCTGTCCGAAGTCATGCGGCCGATATTGCGCCCGAGCCAATGGCGGATTCCAGCTTCGTCGTTGACCGTCCACACGCAGAGACGGTCGAGTGCGAGCCTGCTTCGGATCAGCTCCCACTCGGCGTCGAGCAGCTCATGATGAACAGCCACGATCTCGGCCAGATCCTCGACGCGGTCGAGGAAGGCGGGAAGCCCGCCCTGCCGCGCCGCCCAGGCGGCATTGACCGAGACGAGGCGAGCGACCTGCGGGGCATGGCATCGGCATTCCTCCAGCACGGAGGTGTCGAAGGATGTCAGATAAGACCGCTCCTCGATGCCGAAACGGGCCAGCTCGGCGGCCACGCGCGGGGCGATGCCGGGATAGGGAGTTCCGGTCTCGTCAATCTTGATCTCGACATGCAGCTCGATGGCCTTTGCGGGCGACAGGATTTCGAGCACTTCCGCCAAGGTCGGGATGGTCTCGTTGGTGTCCTTCAGCTTCATGGCCTTGCGCGCTTCGGCCGACAGCTCGCGCACCGGGCCCGTCCCGTCGGCGGTGCGGTCCAGCGTCGCATCGTGGATGACGACAAGTTCGCCGGACTTCGTCAGATGCACGTCGAACTCGATGCCGTCGACGCCGAGCGTCAGCGCGTTTCGGAAACCGGTGAGCGAATTCTCCGGCCAGAGATTGCGGGCACCACGATGGCCTTTGATCAGGGTCATGCCAATTCCCTCGGAAAGCGGCGTCTCTAGCGGATGGTCGGGTCGAGCTTGTCACGCAGCCAGTCGCCGACCAGCGAGATGGAGAGCGTCGTCAGCATGATGACGATGGCGGGGGCGAGCATGATCCAGGGTGCACGCGTCAGATATTCCCGCCCGAAGCCGACCATGTTGCCAAGGCTCGTTTCGGGCGGCTGCACGCCGAGCCCCAGAAACGAGAGGCCGGATTCCATCAGGATGATCTCGGGGAAGGTCAGCGTCATCGACACGATCAGCGTCGAGGCGACATTGGGCAGGATATGGCGCAGATAGACCCGCGCCGGCGTAGCTCCGAGCTGGACGACCGCGGCAGCATAACCCTGCGCGCCGGCGGAGATCGCAAGGCCGCGCGCGATGCGCGCATAGCGCTCCCAGCCATAGAAGCCCATCAGGCAGACCAGGAGCACCATCGACGAACCGAAGAAGGCGAGCACCGCCAGCGACATGATGAGGAATGGCAACGCCGCCTGGAAATCGGCCAGAGCCAGCACGACATGCTCGACCGTTCCGCGAAACTGCGCCGCCAGGAAGCCGAGCAGCGTGCCGAAAAACGCCGAGAGCAATGTCGCTCCGAACGCGATCACCAGCGAAATGCGGATGGACTGGATGAGCCGCGAGAGCACATCGCGGCCGAGTTCATCGGTGCCGAGCAGATGCCTGAGACCGCCCGGCGCCGCGAGTCGGCTGGCCAGGTCCATGGAGGTGATGTTGTAGGGGCGAATCTGATCGGCGAAGGCGGCAACGATGATCATCGCCAGCAGCCAGATTATGCCAAGGCCGACTGTCAGGGGAAGCTTCAGCCGCAGAAGCGCGACAAAACCACGCCTCGGTTCAGAGGATGGTGCTTCGTGGAGATCGATGGCAGCCATGGGGTTTTTCCTCAATGACCGGAGGCCTGCGCGCGCAAGCGCGGGTCGAGCCAGCCATAGAGCAGGTCGACGACGAGGTTGGAGACGACCATGGCCGCGGCGACGATCAGCAGGATGCACTGCACCACGGCGAGATCGCGGTTCCCGACCGAGACGACCAAGAGCCGCCCGATCCCCGGCCAGGAGAAGATCGACTCCACCACCACGGCACCGGCGATCAGCGAGCCGACCATGAAGCCGACGATGGTGACGATCGGCACCGCCGCGTTCGGCAATGCGTGCCCCAAGACCACCTCACGCCATTTCAGCCCCTTTGCGGAAGCCGTGCGAATATAGGGCTGGCCCATCACCTCGATCATCGCGCTGCGCGAGAAGCGGGCGAGGATGCCGATGCCGCCGATGCTCATTGTCAGGGTCGGCAATATGCCGTGCACCCAGGTGTCCTGTCCGCCGGAGGGCAGCCAGCGCAATGTGATCGAAAAGATCAGCACCAGCACCAGGCCCATCACGAAGGACGGGATGGTGAAGCCGAACACGGCGGCGAGCATGACACCGCGATCGGTGAAGCTCTGGCGGTGCAGCGCGGCATAGACGCCCGCCGGGATGCCGATGATCAGCTTCAGGATGAGAGCCGGCAGGGTCAGCTGCAGGGTCGCCGGCACGCGCTCCAGCACCAGATTCAGGGCGGAGGCCTTGTCGCGCATCGACATGCCGAAATCGCCCGAGAAGATCGCCTTCAGATAGGCGACGTATTGCACCCAGAGCGGCTGATCGAGGCCCCAGGCCTTGCGGAAGGCGGCGAGGGATTCCAGCGGCACGTCGGGGCCGAGCATAACCTGCGCCGGATCGCCCGACATACGCAGCACGACGAAAGCGAACGTCACAACCGCCAAGATGGTAACAAAGGCGCGGAACAGGCGGACGAGAGCGAAGCGGAACATGCGCCCTACCCTATGCGGCTGCAAGGGCGGGTTCGCCCGTCAGGACGTGGCAGGCTGCTGTCCGCCCCTCGGCGATTCGGCGCAACTCCGGAACTTCCGCTCGGCAGACGTCGCGCGCCAGCGGGCACCGTGGATGGAAGGCACAGCCGGAGGGCCTGTTGGCCGGGTTCGGCGGCTCCCCCTGCAGAATGACGCGCCCCTGCAGCAGCTTGCCGGGCTCCGGCACACTGGAAACGAGCGCTCTTGTGTAAGGGTGCAGCGGTGACCGGAAAAGCACATCGGAGGAGGCCTCCTCGACGATGCGGCCGAGATACATCACGGCGACCCGGTCGGCGATATTGCGCACCACCTTCAGGTCGTGGCTGATGAAGACCATGGCGATGCGGGTCTGATCCTGCAGGTCGCGCAGCATGTTGACGACCTGCGCCTGGATCGAGACATCAAGCGCCGAGACCGGCTCGTCGCAAACCAGGAGCCTGGGTTTTGAGGCGAGCGCGCGGGCGATGACGGCACGCTGCCGCTGGCCGCCGGAGAGCTCGTGCGGATAGCGCCCGGCCTGATCCGGCCTCAGGCCCACGGCGGCCATTAGCTCCGCCACGCGGGCCCCGCGTTGTTCTCTCGGAAGCAGATCGTGGATCTCCAGCGGTTCGCCGATCTGCGCGGCGATCGTCAGGCGACGGTCGAGCGCCGCGAGCGGGTCTTGATAGACGAACTGCATACTGGCTCTGAGCGCCCGCCATGCGCCCGTATGGAGCGCCGGCATCGGCTGCCCGTCGTAGAGCACCCTTCCCTCCTGCGCGTCATCGATACCAAGCAGCATGCGGCCGAGGGTGGACTTGCCGGAGCCGGATTCGCCGACGATGCCGAGCGTTTCGCCGGGCATAACGGAGAGCGAGACACCGTCCACCGCGCGCACCGGCACCGAGCGACCAAAGAGGCCGCGGCGGATCTGATAGACGCGCACAAGCCCGCGCGCTTCGACAAGCGGCGTCATGCCGGCACCCCCTCGGCAATTCGGGCCGGAACCAGCGCGGCGGGGGGAACCGGGCGGATGCAGGCGAGCTTGCGCCCATTGTCGAGAGCCAGCAGCGGCGGGCGCGCCTCGTAGCAGGCATCCGCGACGCGCGGGCAGCGCGGCGAGAAGGAGCAACCCTTCGGCAGATGCTGCGGATGGGGCACCGTGCCCGGGATAGGGCGCAGCCGCTCGCGCCCGCCATCGAGGCGCGGGATCGCGTCGAACAGGCCGCGCGTATAGGGATGGCGCGGCTCCGCGAAGAGATCGGCGACGCGCCCCTCCTCGACGATGCGCCCGGCATACATGACGCAGACGCGCTCGCAGACCTGGCTGACGGCGCCGAGATCATGGCTGATGAAGACTGTCGCCATGCCCGTCTCGCGTCTCAGCCGGGCCAGCAGATCGAGAATCTGGGCCTGGATCGTGGCGTCCAGCGCCGTTGTGGGTTCGTCGGCCACGAGGACGTCCGGCTCCCCGGCCAGCGCCATCGCGATCATCAAGCGCTGGCACTGGCCGCCCGAAAACTCATGTGGGTAGAGGTCGAAGCGGCGGCGGGCGTCGGGGATGCCGACCATTTCCATCAGCCGCAGCGCCTCGGCGCGGGCCGCCTCGCCGCGAAGACCGCGATGGACGGCAAGCGCCTCGACGATCTGCCGGCCGATGCGCAGCACCGGGTTGAGCGAACTCGACGGGTCCTGGAAGATCATGGCGATCCGTCCGCCGCGCACGCCTTCGAGGACGGTGCGTGCCCCGCCGATCAGCTCCTGTCCCTCCAGCTTCACCGAACCGGAGACCGCGGCCTTCCCGGGCAAGAGGCCCAGCGCCGCCAGCCAGGTGACCGACTTGCCGCAGCCGGACTCGCCGACGAGGCCAAGCGCTTCTCCCCTGCCGACGTCCAGATCGATGCCATGGAGAACCTGCACGCCGTCGAAGGCGACCGTCAGGCCGCGCAGTTCGACGAGTCTGGAGTCGGCTGTGCCGAACATGCCCATCGCCATTCCGTCGTTTCAGAGAATGTCGAAATCTCCGGCGGCCTTTCGGCCGCCGGAGATCATCACCGAGGGCCGTTCAGATGGCCCAGTTCGCCGCGCGGAAGTCCATGGCGAAGGCCGGTGCAGCCTTCCACTTCAGCGAGGATTTCATGCCGGTGAAGACTGCGTTCTGGTGCAGGACCTGATAGGCCGGGTCCTCGCGCTCGCAGATCTCGAGCATGCGCGCGATGGCCTTCTTGCGCAGCGCCCGGTCGGTAGAGGTTTCCATGACCACGGAGAGCTGGTTCATCTCCGCGTTGGTCCAGTCCTTCATCTGCTGGAGCTCGCCGTTCGGGCCGTATTGGACGACCATCGGCGTGATCGGATCGTTGATGTTGTTGGAGGCTGACCAGTCGCGCACGCCCTTGACGCCGTTGCGATCATGGATCTGGCCCCAGTTCTCCTTCATCTCGATCTCGACGTTGAGGCCGACCTGCTTCCACATCTCGACCATGATCTGCCCGTTGGCGGTCTGGTTCGTGTAGTAGTTGTTGAGCAGGCGGAAGGGGATGCGGTCCCCCTTGTAGCCGGCTTGCTTCAGCAGGTCGCGGGCGAGCGCGGGGTTGAATTCCGGCGCCTTCCAGCCTTCGATGAACATGTCCGTGGCCCGGAAGGACTCGAACTGCAGGCCGGCCGGGACGACGGTCTTGCCGGCCCAGAGCGCATCGACGATCGCCTGACGGTCGATCGAATGCGTCATGGCGCGGCGCACCAGCGGGTTCGCCAGGACCGGGTTCTCGATGTTGAAGACCGAGACGCGATGGTTCCAGATGGTCGAGCTCTGCACCTCGAAGCCCGGCGCTTTCTGGATGGTCGCGATCTGGTCAGGCGGCAGGTCGCAGGCGAAGTCGTACTCGCCCGAGAGCAGACCGTTGACGCGCGACGCGACTTCCGGGACCTCGACGAAGCGGATCTGCTCCAGCGGCGGGCGGCCGCCCCAATACTGGTCGAAGGCAACCAGCGTCAGCGAGACGTCCGGCCTGAACTCCGCGACCATATAGGGGCCCGTGGTGACCGGCTTGCGCGCCCAATCGGTGTAGCTCTTCGCCTCGTCCCAGGCGCGGCGATTGGTGATCTGGCTGCCGGCCGAGTAGAGGCGGCCTTCCAGCGTCACGTCGGGCGTCGCATTGTGGAAGCGCACGGTATACTTGTCGACGGCCTCGACGCCGGCGAGCGCCGGCCAGAGGCGGCGCGCGATGCCCGGCACGGAAGCCGGCAATTCCTTGACCGTGGTCGGCTTGTGATCGTCGGCGAAGATGGTCTTGCCGCCCTTCGGCTCGGTGTTGCCGAACAGGCGCTCCTTGGAGAAGGAGAACACGACGTCGGCAGCGGTCAGCTCGTCGCCATTGTGGAACTTCACGCCCTGGCGCAGCTTCAGCTCCAGCGTCTTGTCGTCGATGCGCTTCCACTCGGTGGCGAGACCGGGGAGCGGGCCCTGGTTGCCCATCCAGTCGCGCAGGATCAGGCCTTCCCACAGGTTCGGGAAGAAGACGCGTTCGCCGACATTGGACTGCTCGTTCCAGACGTCGAGCGTGCCGTTGATGGTGATCTTCTGCACTGCAATGGTGATGGAACGCCGCTTGCCCTGGGCAAGGACCGGGCGCGGCAGAATCAGGGAGCCGGCAGCCGCCCCGAACAGGCCGAGCGCGCCGCGTCGATTGATAGGAAGCACAGGGAGTCTCCTTCGGTCGCAACCGGCCTGGAAGGGGTCACGGTTGAATTTGCAGGAGGGCTCTAGGTCCGCGATTTAACATTCGCATGAAGGTTCGGACGGGTGCGGGGCCGGGCTCCGTCGACGTCCCGCACGAACCCGCCGGATCGGCTTCGCGCAAGCCGGCGGGCATGCTCTCGATCGGCCCGCCGAACCGGCCAAAACTGACGAGAAAAGATTTTGCTTATCGGCCGGGCCATGGCCGCGAGTGCATTTCCGCAAGGCCGGGAAACATGGCTCGAAGGCGCCCAGCGCGGGACAACGCCTCATATTCCGCAGAACGCCGGCTATCGCGCGTGCGCCATCCTCTTCAGCGAGGCGATTGATATCGTCCACCGCGAACGTCGTCTGCCTCCCGCCGGCCGAAGCCGCGTGCCATCCAGAGCGCGCATGCCGTCAGCAAGAAGAGAAAAACACCTGGCGCGATCACGAGCCACGGCGCCCGCGAGAAATAGGGCCGTGCTTCGGCGATCATCGTTCCCCATTCCGGCGTCGGTGGCGCAACACCGATTCCCAGAAATCCGAGGGCGGCAATGTTCAGGATGTTGTGTCCGAACTGAAGGGCCAGCAGCCCGGAGAAGACAGGCAGGAGCTGGGGCAGGATGTGCCTCCTGACCAGGTACAGCCGCCGCCCTCCTGCGGCCCGGGCGGCGGTGACGAAATCGCGTTCCCGCAGCGAAAACGTCGTGGCCCGTGCGATCCGGGCATATTTCACCCAGCCTGCCGTGGACAGGGCGAGGACGAGCGAGAGCCCGCCACCGCCGAGATAGACGGACAGGATCAGGGCGATCACGATCTGCGGCAGCGCCGTCAGCACGTCCATCGCGAAGGTCAGGGAGCGGTCGAGCGTCCCGCCGATCGCGGCGACCAGCGTGCCGATGCCCAGGCCGATCGCGAGGGACAACGCCACGATTGCCAGCGAAAGGCCGATATCGAACACGAAGCCGTGTGCGATCCGGGCGAGCACGTCGCGGCCGAGATGGTCGGTCCCGAGGGGGAATTCCGCTCCGGGCGGCCGCAGGCTGTCGCGAAGCGAGCCGTCGAGGGGATCGCGCAGCAACCCGCAGCCGATCGGCACCAGCAGAAGCGCCGCCAGCAGGATGAGCGGCCAGGCTGCCCTCCAATGCCGCGTCATCATGCCCTCCTGTTGAACTCGATGCGCGGATCGATCCGCGCGACGACCAGATCGGCGGCGAGGTTGACCGTGGACAAGGCCAGCGCGATCACGCCGATCGCGCCGAGAAAGGCCGGGCCATCATGGCTGTCGAGCGCGTCGGTCAGGTAGCCGCCCAGGCCGGGGATCGAGAATAGCCGCTCGACCACCACCACGCCGCCGATCAGGAAGGCGAATTGCAGCGCGAGATAGGGAATCAGCGGCACGAGCGCGTTGGGCAGGGCGTGGACGAGCAGGACCCTGCCCTCGCCCAGCCCCTTCGCTCGCGCCGTTGCGATGTGAGGGGCGTCGAAAGCCTCGCTCAGGGCATCGTCCAGCAGAATGGCGTTGAAGCCGAACTGGCCCAGAGCCAGGACGGCGACCGGCAAGACCAGATGCGCCCAGCCCGCGAAGCCGCTGACCGGCAGCCAATCCAGACCGATCGCGAAGAGGATGATCAGAAGCGCGCCGAGAAAGAAGGCCGGCAGCGCGACCGAACAGACGGCGAGAAGCTCGAGCCCTCGGGCGGCGAGCGGCGTCGCGACCGTGCGCTTCAAGGCGACGAGCCCGAAAGTCAGGACGAGCGACAAAAGCGTCGCCAAGACGGCGAGGAGCCCGGTCGCGGAGAGACGCCAGCCGAGCTCGGTCGCGACCGGCCGGCCGGTCCGGATCGAGTGGCCGAGGTCTCCCCCCAAGGCGCCGAGGAGCCAGCGGCCATATTGCACGACCAGAGGGGCATCGAGGCCGAAGCGCCCGGCGATGGCCGCGACATCCGCCCGCGAGACGGCCGCTGTCTGGTCCCGGACGAAGACCCGCGTGAGGATCACCTCTGCCGGCTCTCCCGGAACCAGTTGCAGAAGCACATAGGTCAGAAAGGTGGCGGCCAGGACGATCGTGACCGCCAGCGCCAGCCTCCTGGCGACATAGGCCGTCATCTAGGGAGCGACCGTCATGCGTGGATCGAGCATGTAGTCATGGGCGATCGGATTGAAGGCGTAATTGGCGATGCCAGGCTTCATCACGACGTTGACGCCGTAATGCGCGATGGTCAGGCAGGGCTCGTCCGCGGCGACGATGCGCTGGACGAGGTTGTAGGCGGCAGTGCGTTCGGCTTCGTCGTGCGTCGTCAGCACCGTCGCGAGAGCCTGGTCGACCTCGGCATTGGCGTAGCCCCAGCTATTGATCGCCCCCTTCGAGTGATAGGTCTGGCGCAGGTAGAAATCCGGATGCGGATACATGGCCGTCGCCAATGCGGCGAGCCTGGCATCGCCGGGCTTCATCTCCCTGGCGATGGCGGCGAAGGTCGTCACCTTGATCTCGACGGGCACTCCCAGCTTGCGGAGCTGGTTCTGGAGTGCCCCGGCGATCGGCACGAGCCCTGGTCGCTGCGCATAGGTGTACAGGGTGAAGCCGAGCGGCTTGCCGTCCTTCGCCATGACGCCGCCCGGGCCCGGCGCATATCCGGATTCGGCCAGCAGCTTCCGCGCGGCCGCGAGGTCGGGCTTGGGCAGGACGATCGATCTGTCGGCGAAGGCCATGGTGTCGGGAAAGGCCCCGATGCCCGCGCGGCCCATGCCGAACAACACGTATTGCACGATCTCTTCACGATCGATGGCGAGCGAGAGCGCCTTGCGGATGCGGGCGTCGGCGAAGGGCGTATCCTTGAGACTGCCGAAGCTCAGCACGTAGTTGCGGGCGGTGACGTTGCGCGAGACGGTGAAGCCCTTTCCCGCGAGCATGTCGAGGTCGCCATAAGGGACCTCCGAGGCGAAATCGACGCTCCCCTTCTGCAGTTCGAGCGAACGTGTGGTCGGATCGGGAATTCCGCGGAAACTGATCGCGGGGATCGCAGGCTTCTCACCCCAATAACCATCGAAGCGCTCGGTGGCGAAGCTCTGTGCGGCCGGCTGCCAGGCCGAGATCCGGAAGGGGCCGGTGCCGATCGGGCGCTCGATCGCCCCATCGTCCAACCGTGGCGAAGCCGGCGACACGATCGCCGCGCTCGAATAGACCAGGGCCGCGGGTAGCGCCGGGAACGGCTCGGAAGTGGTGATGGCAACCGTATTGGTATCGCGCGCCGCGAGATCGGCGATCCTGGTGTAGCTTCTGACGGTGCCGCTTCGCTTCAGCGTGTCGGACAGGCTCGCGACCACCGCCTCGGCCGTCAGCGCCGAACCGTCATGGAATCTGACGCCCTGCCGCAGCTTGAAGAGCCAGACCGTGTCGCTTTCGCGCGTCCACGAAATGGCGAGCCCCGGCCTCAGCGTGAAATCCGGGTTGCCGGCCACCAATGTCTCGGTGACCATCGCCTTTTCCTTCATCAGGGTGCCGTCCTGAGAAGGGTCGAGCGTGGGAATCTCCCAGATCTCGGCCACGCGCAGCGGCCGCTCCTGTGCGGCTGCGACCGAAGCGACGAACAGCGCCCCAATCAGAACCAGCTTGCGCAGATGGGCGCGAGGCATGAGGTGCCACCGTATGACGTTTTCGTCCAAAATTCATACGGCAGCGGCGGCGGGCTGTATCGCTGAAATGTTGAGCAGCACGGAGCCGAAAATGCTCAGTGATCGTGCTCGTGAGGATGCCGATCCTCGGTTGCGGTCGCGTCGGGCAGGATCTGAAGATGACCGTGCCGGACGCCGCGCTGGCTGATGACGCCGTCGGCAAAGGCGCGGACTTCACCACTCGTTCCACGCAGCACCGAGACCTCCAGGCATTCATGTCGATCGAGATGGACATGGAGGGTGGCGACAGAGAGGTCGTGATGGTCATGCTGCCGATTGGTCAACCTGCGCGCGAGATCCCGCGTCTCGTGATCGAAGACATAAGCCAGCGTCGCAAAGCAGGGAGCGGCGGGGTCGGTGGCGGTCTCCGTCCGGGCGGCATGGCGCAGAATGTCACGGATCGCCTCGGAACGGCTGCCATAGCCTTTCGATGCGCTGAGCGCATCGACGAATGCGAGAAGTTCTGCATCGATGGTGATCGTGACCCGTTCCACCTGCACCCCTATTCCGACCCCACGGCCCGGCTGCAAAATTGAGCAAGCACCCGACATTTGCGAGACGCAGATCGCTCGCGTCAGGCGCCGGTGTTGCCGCCTCTAGGATTGAAAGAGACGGCTGTATTGCGCTTCGTGCCAGGCGCTCGCCATGGCCAAGGCCGGGGACAGGCTGCCGATCTCGTCGTCGCCGATCGAGCGAGCGCATTCAGCCGCTTCCTCGATTGCGCCCGCGGCCTCGATGAGGATGCGCTGACCGGCGGTATGGCCGAGGGGGACCAGCCGGATCGCCGCGTTCACCTGTCCTTCGACATAGATCCACAGCAGGCCGCTCAGCGCCGCCGTCGGCGCAATGCACCAATGATGTGCGGCCAGGGCAAAAGCCCCCGCGAAGGACAGCCCGCCGGCACAGTGGCCCGCGGCCGCGGGAACTGCGAGATCGGCGAGGAGGCGGAGAAGCGCCTCGCCCAGACGCCTGTCCTCGAGCTGGAATTCGCGGCTTTCGCGCCCCGCCGCGAGCCAGGCGTTCGCCGCGCGGAAGCCCTCAACGTCGCCAGCGGCCAGAGCGTTCGCCATGCGCCAGAACAGCGCGCCGTCCAACTGCGCCACGTTCGTCCGGAGCGTGCCCAGTATCCAGTCGCCGGCGGTCCTCTCGTCACGAACCCAGCCGGCCGTAACGGCTGCTTCGAGGCCGCGAGAATAGGAGAATCCACCCACCGGCAAGCCCTGGCTGACCAGGCGCAGCAGATGCAGCGGCATGGTTTCCGGTCTCTGCGGCTGATCCGGCGCAGCGCCCATCGCTCACGCTCCCGCCGGGGCGGCCTCAGCCGGGCGGCTCTCGAACAGCCCGCCCTGCTCGACGATGAAGTCGACGATGCCGTCGACGCCATGGCCGCGCGAAAGATCGGTGAAGCCGAAGGGCCGAGCTCCGCGCATCCGCGCCGCATCCCGCCGCATCACGTCGAGGTCGACATTCACATAGGGCGCGAGGTCGCTTTTGTTGATGACGAGGAAGTCGGAGCGGGTGATCCCCGGCCCGCCCTTGCGAGGGATTTCTTCGCCCTGGCAGACGGAGATGACGTAGAGCGTCAGGTCGGCAAGGTCGGGCGAAAAGGTCGCCGCCAGATTGTCGCCACCGGATTCGATGAAGACGATGTCGAGACCGGGAATCCGGCGATTGAGCTCGGCGATGGCCTGCAGATTGATCGAGGCGTCCTCGCGGATCGCCGTATGCGGGCAGCCGCCGGTTTCGACGCCGACGATGCGATCCTCGGGCAGTGCCTGGAGGCGCGCCAGGATCATGGCGTCCTCCTTGGTGTAAATGTCGTTGGTGATGACGGCGATCGAGAACTTATCCCGCATCGCCTTGCACAGCTTCTCGGTCAGCGTGGTCTTGCCCGAGCCGACGGGACCGCCGATGCCGACGCGGAGAGGACCGTTCTTGGATATCATCGGTGCAAATGCCCTCGGGTTGGAAACCGGGCGAGCTTGCATGCAAGCTTCGCTCCGCCGGCTTCAGCCATGGTGATGATCATGATCCCCATGGCCGTGGGAATGCCCATGCGCGTGGCCATGGCCGGAATACGCGCCGCGCACGGGGGTGAACGCCGCGGTGATCTCCTCCACGGCGGCGCCCAGCCCTTCGAGCATCGCCTTGATGACGTGGTCGCGCAGGATCAGTATCCGGTCCGCCTCGATCGCCGCGGCCAGGTGACGGTTGCCGATATGCCAGGCCAGCTCGGCGACATGCAGGGCATCGCGGCCACGGACCGCATAGAGCGCCTCTTCGGCGGCGGCGATCTCGACGACGCCGCTGCCTTCCAAAAGCAACTCGTCCCCGTCCGCGAGCACGACCGTGTCGGGGAGATCGATCAGAATCTTCTGGCCGTCCTCTAGCCCGATCGCTCGTCGGCGCAGGTGGCGCTCATCGTGGTGGAGAACCGCCCTGCCGAGCACCGGTTCGTGGCTCGGACCGCTCTGCGAAGCTCGCCTGACCGCAATCGCCTTCAACATATCGCCTCTCGCAGCCTGTGCCCCTCGCGGCGCTGGGACCCGTTCCGGGCGCGACGGGCTTTCCGCCGCCAAGGCAAGTGAAGGGCCAATGTCCCGAAACGACGTTCCCTGCCGCATTTGGTGGCTCTTCATCCCTGGCCAGGCAAGAGTCATGGTGGACCGGCAACGCCGAAACGGCGGGCATATGGCGCCGATTGAGGCAGTTTCAGCCAATTCTGCCGTTTTTGTAGACCGCGGCGCGCTGTGGCCAGGATGACAGCAGACGAGATCCCGACATAGTCTCGCATTCGAACCGCGAGCTGGAATCCCTGATCAAAACCTTATCCATGGATGCTCTCGCGCCAGTTCCCTCCGTCGAAGCCGCACGACCGCCCGCGGGCTCTGCCGAGCGCGCCCGCTATACCGTCCAGCCGAGCGATTGGCTGGCGGAGCTGGAGCTGTGGTTCGCGGTTGCAGCCGGCAAGACCCGGCTTATGCGCCGGCGCCATCTCGGGCCGCTCGTCGTCCAGCAGCCCTTCCATCCCGAGAAGGACGGGACCTGCCACGTCTATCTGCTGCATCCGCCCGGCGGCGTGGCCGGCGGCGATCGGCTGGAGCTGAGCTTCCATCTCGAAGCCGGGGCCCGCGCCGTGCTGACGACGCCCGGCGCGACCAAGTTCTATCGCAGCGAGCACGGCTTGTCCGTGCAATCGAGCCGGGTCGCAGTCGGGCCTGGAGCGGTCTGCGAATACCTGCCGCAGGAAACCATCTTGTTCGATGGTGCCGATGCTCGTCTCGAAACGCAGGTGTCGCTCGCGCCCGACGCGACCTATGTCGGGTGGGATTTTCTCTGCCTCGGCCGTCCGGCCGCCCATGAACGCTTCACGACAGGCAAGCTGAGCCAGCGCGTCGAGATCACGCGAGACGGCAGGCCGATCTGGTTCGAGCGGGTCGAGATCGCCGGTGGATCTCCCCTTCTGAGCGCGGCCTTCGCGCTCGCCGGGCAGCCCATCTTCGGGACGATGATCTATGCCGGCGCGATCGGCGAGGATGCGGCGGAACGCGTGCGCGCCGCCAGCGGCGCCAGCGGCGAAGGCGTGTTTTCAGTCAGCCAGCTCGAGGATGTCGTGGTCTGCCGCTATCTCGGGGCGCGGGTATCGGAAGGCAAATCGTACTTCCTCCGGGCATGGGATTTGCTGCGGGCGGCCGGCCAGGGCAAGCCCGCCAGCCCGCCGCGGATCTGGGCGACATGAAGAGGCTCGCTCGCCCCCCGGAACAGCGGCAGCAAGGTCAAAGGCAGGAACGAGAGAAGGCCATGGAACTTCTTCCACGTGAGAAAGACAAACTCCTCCTCTTCACGGCAGCCCTGCTGGCGGAACGGCGGAAGGCGCGCGGGGTCAAGCTCAATTACCCGGAGGCGGTCGCCTACATCTCCGCGGCCATCCTCGAAGGCGCGCGGGACGGCCGTGCCGTCGCGGATCTGATGTCCTATGGCGCGACCCTGCTCGGCCGTGACGATGTCATGGAGGGCGTGCCGGAGATGATCCACGACGTCCAGGTCGAAGCCACCTTTCCCGACGGGACCAAGCTCGTCACCGTTCACAGCCCGATTCCGTGAGGTGCCGGCATGATCCCGGGTGAATTCTTCATCGAGGACGGCGAAATCGAACTCAATGCCGGGCGCGAGACCTGCTCGGTCGATGTCGCCAATTCCGGCGATAGGCCGATCCAGGTCGGCTCGCACTACCATTTCTACGAGACCAACGCCGCGCTGCATTTCGATCGCGCGGCGGCGCGGGGCTTCCGGCTCGACATTCCCGCCGGTACGGCAGTGCGTTTCGAGCCCGGCCAGTCGCGCACCGTCCGTCTCGTGGCGCTCGCCGGCGACCGGGCCGTCTTCGGCTTCAACGCCAAGGTCATGGGCAAGCTGGAGAGCTGAGATGGCGCGCATCACACGCGAGAACTACGCGTCCCTCTATGGCCCCACCAAGGGAGACCGCATCCGCCTCGCCGACACCGAACTCGTCATCGAGATCGAGGAGGACCACACCATCTATGGCGACGAGGTCACCTTCGGCGGCGGCAAGGTCATCCGCGACGGCATGGGCCAGAGCCAGCGCAATGCCGCCGAGGTCGTCGACCTCGTCATCACCAATGCGGTGATCCTCGACCATTGGGGGATCGTCAAGGCCGATATCGGCATCAAGGACGGACGCATCGCCGCGATCGGCAAGGCTGGAAATCCGGATATCCAGCCGGGCGTCGACATCGTCATCGGCCCGGGCACGGACGTGATCGCCGGCGAGGGCAAGATCCTGACCGCCGGCGGCGTCGACGCGCATATCCATCTCATCGCGCCGCAGCAGGCCGAGATGGCGCTCGCCAGCGGCACGACGACCTTCGTCGCCGGCGGCACCGGGCCTTCGGTCGGCACGCTCGCCACCACCGTGACGCCGGGCCCCTGGTACATCCACCGCATGCTCGAGGCGATCGAGGACCTGCCGCTCAATGTAGGCCTCCTTGGCAAGGGCAATGCGAGCCTGCCCGAGCCGCTGCGCGAACAGATCCGCGCCGGTGCCATCGGCCTCAAGCTGCATGAGGATTGGGGCACGACCCCAGCGGCGATCGACTGTTGCCTTTCCGTCGCCGACGAAATGGACGTCCAGGTCGGGCTGCATTCCGACACCCTGAACGAGAGCGGCTTCGTCGGCGACACCTTCGCGGCGACGAAGGGCCGCACGATCCATTCCTTCCATACGGAAGGCGCCGGCGGCGGCCATGCGCCGGACATCATCACGGCGGCCGGCCAGGAGAACATCCTGCCGTCCTCGACCAATCCGACCCGGCCCTACACGGTCAACACCATCGACGAGCATCTGGACATGCTGATGGTGTGCCACCACCTCAGCCCGCGGATTCCCGAGGATGTCGCCTTCGCCGAATCCCGCATCCGCAAGGAGACGATCGCGGCCGAGGACATCCTGCACGATCTCGGCGCCTTCTCGATGATGTCCTCGGATTCGCAGGCGATGGGCCGTGTCGGCGAGACGATCCTGCGCTGCTGGCAGACCGCGCATAAGATGAAGGTGCAGCGCGGCCCGCTGCCGGAGGACAGCGAGCGCAACGACAATTTCCGCTGCAAGCGCTACGTCGCCAAATACACGATCAACCCCGCGATCACGCATGGTTTCGCCCATGAGCTCGGTTCGATCGAGGTCGGCAAGCGCGCCGATCTCGTGCTCTGGAAAACAGCGTTCTTCGGCGTCAAGCCGTCGCTGGTCCTGATCGGCGGCATGATCGCCACCGCGCCGATGGGCGATCCCAACGCCTCGATCTCGACGCCGCAGCCGGTGCATTACCGTCCGATGTTCGGCATCATGGGCCGGGCGCGCGGCAAGACCGGCGTTACCTTCGTCTCGCAGGCGGCGCTCGACGACAAGATCGGGGAAAAGCTCAAGCTGCAGAAGCAGCTCGTGGCTGTGAAGGGCATACGCGGCATCCGCAAGAAGGACATGATTCACAACGCGCTGACGCCGAAGATCGAGGTCGACCCGCAGAACTATCAGGTCCTTGTCGACGGCGAACTCATCACCTGCGAGCCGGCGACCTCGCTTCCCATGGCGCAGCGATACTTCCTGTTCTGACGTCCGAGGGGTTCGGCACGGCCGCCTCGCCGTGCCCCCTGCCCGCTCCGCCGGGTTGAGCGTTCCTCGTCGGCAGGATCGTTCAGCGCGCGGCGGTGCAATCAGGTGGACCGCCGTCCGCGCTCATTGTCGGCAGCGAGACGCGCGTGACAGGCCGCTGGACGACCGCGTCGAGGCGATGCGGCAGACCGGCGTGGCCATGAAGAACCGGTTCAAGAAATCCAGCCTTCGTGGCTTCGCGGTCAATTTGCCCGAGCGTTGAACCGCCGCTTCATCCTATACCGCTCCGGTGGGGCTCTCGCCCGAGCAGACTCACGCTGAATAAGGATCTGATCGATGCTGGTGGATGACTTCCGTTCAGATACGGTCACGCGCCCCGACCAGGGCATGCGGGCCGCGATGGCTGGCGCCGAGGTGGGCGATGCCGTCTACGACGATTGCCCGACCACCAAGCGCCTGGAAGCGATGACCGCCGAGAGGCTGGGAAAGGAAGCCGCCCTCTTCTTCCCCACTGGCACGCAGGCCAATCTCGCCGCTCTGATGGCCCATTGTGGCCGCGGCGACGAATATCTCGTCGGCCAGATGGCTCATACCTATCGGCTCGAAGGCGGCGGCGCGGCCGTGCTGGGCTCGATCCAGCCGCAGCCCTTGCCCAATGAGCCGGACGGCACGATCGCGCTCGACGCCATCGCCAATGCAATCAAGCCCAACGACTTCCATTTCGCGATGACGCGGCTGCTGGCGCTGGAGAACACCTTCAACGGCCTCGTCCTGCCCGATGCCTATCTGGAGGCTGCGACCGGGCTTGCCCGCTCGCGCGGCCTTGCCACCCATCTCGATGGCGCCCGGCTAATGAACGCAGCCGCGGCGAGCAACCGCGACGCGGCCTGGATCGCCGGGCAGTTCGACACGGTGTCGATGTGCCTCTCGAAGGGGCTGGGCGCGCCGATAGGATCGATCCTCGTCGGCCCGAAGGACTTCATCGAGAAGGCCCGCCGGATCCGGAAGATGCTGGGCGGCGGCATGCGCCAGACCGGCGTGATCGCTGCGGCCGCCATCTACGCCCTGGAGCACAACGTCACGCGGCTCAGCGAGGATCACCGGCGCGCTGCAGATCTCGCGGCTGTGCTCGCGTGTTTTCCGGACCTCGGCGCGGGACCGGCGCGGACGAACATGGTGTTCATGACGCCGAAGGGGTTCGACACAGCCACCCTCGCCGCATTTCTGCGCGAGCGCGGCATCGGCGTGAGCGGCCGCTACGGGACGCTGCGCTGGGTTACCCATCTGGATGTGGATGACGCGTCCGTCGAGCGGGTTGCCGAAGCCTGCGAGGCCTTCTTCGACAAGCAGAAGCTCTCAACAGAGTTGAGATCCAACGCCTAAAGCGCGGGCCAGTCACCGTTTTTCCGGATTGCGAAAGCCGGGCGTGCGGCGCTTCTCAGCTGAAGCGTTGCAGCTCGCGCTGTGTGACCTGCATCACTGCGTGGCGCCACGAATGGACGCACATTCCCGGTCGCCGGGGGGCGAAAGCCAGTGCACCCGTTCCGGAGGAGCCATCATGCCTGCACACAGCCTTACGACGCTGACGGCCGGAAAGACGAGCATCGCGAGCTCGGCCGTCGAAGCATTTGCCGCACAGCTGAGCGGCAGCATCCTCGCCCCGCATGATGCAGGCTATGACGACGCGCGCGCCATCTGGAACGGAATGATCGACCGCAAGCCCGGGCTGATCATACGCTGCATGTCCACCGCCGATGTCGTCAGCGCGGTGCGGTTCGCGCGCGACAACGGGTTGCTCGTCTCGGTGCGCGGGGGCGGCCACGGCATCGCCGGAAACGCCGTTTGCGACGGCGGCCTGATGATCGATCTTTCGCCGATGAAATCAATCCGCGTCGACGCGGCAGCGCAGCGCGCCCGGGTCGAACCGGGAGCAACCCTCGCCGATGTCGACAGGGAGACGCAAGCCGCCGGGCTGATCGTGCCGACGGGCATCAATTCGACCACAGGCATCGCCGGGTTGACGCTGGGCGGGGGCTTTGGCTGGATCACACGGAAGTTCGGCCTGACCCTGGACAACCTCATATCGGTCGAGATCGTCACCGCCGATGGCGAACTCCGGCGGGCCAGCGAGACGGAAGAGCCCGACCTGTTCTGGGCCCTGCGCGGCGGCGGCGGGAATTTCGGCGTCGTGACGGCGTTCGAGTTCCGGCTGCATCGGTTTGGCCCTCAGGTCTTCTCGGGCCTCGTCGTCCATCCGCTCGACGATGCCGAGCTCATCCTGAAGAACTATCGCGCGGCGCTCGAAGCAGCCCCCGACGAGCTGACATGCTGGGCCGTGATGCGAAAGGCGCCGCCCCTTCCGTTTCTACCGGCGGAGTGGCACGGCAAGGAGGTGCTGATCCTCGCAATGTGCTACTGCGGCGACATCGCCGAGGGCGAAAAGGCCACTGCGATGCTGCGTTCGATCGGGAGGCCGATCGCCGATGTCGTGGGGCCCGCCCCGTTCACCGCGTGGCAACAGGCTTTCGATCCCCTGCTCACGCCGGGCGCCCGCAACTACTGGAAGAGCCACGATTTCACCGAGCTCTCGGATGCTGCCATCGACATCCTGCTCCGTGCGGCGCGCCGGCTGCCGGGGCCGGAATGCGAGATTTTCATCGCGCATGTCGGCGGTGCCGCAGGCCGCGTGGCCGCCGCCTCCACGGCATTTCCCCAGCGCAGCTCCCATTTCGTTATGAACGTTCATGCGCGCTGGCGTGAACAAGGCATGGATCCGGCCTACATTGGCTGGGCACGAGAGCTCTTCGAAACCGCGAGACCGCTTTCCGCCGGTACGGCCTATATCAATTTCATGCCGGCCGACGAGGCAGATCGCGTCCAGGAGGCTTACGGAGCCAGCTATCATCGCCTCGCCATGCTGAAGCTACGCTACGATCCATCCAACCTGTTTCGCATGAATCAGAACGTGACGCCGATGACGAATACAAAGGCGGCTTAAGCTCAGGGGCATCTCCGCGAATACCCGAATCGTGGAGATGCCCTATCGCTTGTTTTGGCGCGCTTTCTTTGCGCTATCGGGCGCCCGCTCGCCTGGAAGCGCCCTCGTCCGGCGGTAGTTGCGCGAAACGATTTCCGGCAGTCGCAGGGCGGCAAACGCCCCGGCGGCCGAGATCGACGAATGTCGGCGGCGGCGCCGAGATCGGTGATTGCTGCACCGCCGCGAGCCGGAAGTTGCGATCGGGCCGATACGCAAGCGCCGCAAGCCTCAGCCGCCGGAAAGGGCGTTCTTCGATTTATCCTGCCGGCCTAGTGTGCGCATACTTGCCGGATGGAGGGGGGCAGATGATGCGGGCTTTCTTGATCGCGTTTCTGTGCACGGCGATATCGACGGCGAGCGCGGCGGCCGACACGCTGGCACGGGCTCGCGAGACCGGCACGTTGCGGCTTGGCTTCCGGGCCGATGCGCCACCATACTCCTATCGCACGTCCAGGGGCGATCCTTCCGGATACATCGTCGACCTCTGCCGCGAAGTTGCTGCCAGCGTGAAGAACGCGCAAGCCATCCCGGCCCTCAAGCTCGAATATGTCGAGGTCTCGTCCGCGAATCGCCTGGAAGCCCTGCGCGATGGCAAGATCGATCTTCTTTGCGACCCGACTTCGATGACGATGTCGCGCCGCGCGATCGTCGATTTTTCGCTCCCGACCTTCATCGACGGCGCCGGCGTGCTGCACCGGAGCAACGAGGTCGTCCGCCTTGAGGATCTTCGCGGCAAAAGGATCGGCGTCCTGCGGGGCACGACCACCGAAGAAGTCCTGACTGCGACGTTGGGGCAACTCGGAATCCAGGCCGAGATCATCCCGATGGCGACTCATCCCGACGGTGTCCGGAGCCTCTCCGCCGGCAAGATCGACGCCTATTTCGCGGATCGCGGGATCCTCAGCTATCATCTCCTGAACAGCCCGAACCGCTCGGGCATGAAGCTTTCCGACCAGTATTTCACGTTCGAGACCTACGCGCTGGCTCTGCCGCGCGGCGACGAAAAGCTGCGCTTGCTCGTCGACGCCACGCTGGCGGAGCTCTATCGCACCGATCGTGTGAAGGAGATCTACGCCCGCAGCTTCGGCAGCTTCCCGCCCGATCAGTTCACGCGCGCCCTCTTCGTCATCAACGGCGTGCCGAAATAAGGCGCGGGCCAGAGCGCGCGATACCGGGGACGACGAGCCGCGCCAGCGGGCAATTATGCAAGCATGCGCTTGGCGCGGTTGCGACGCGCCAAGTGCGATGGCAAGGGTCAAGGCCCGACGAGTTGCCCGCCGTCCACCACGATGCTTTGGCCGGTGACCCAGCTCGCCTTGGCGGAGGCGAGGAAGAGCACGACCTCGGCGACTTCCTCGGGCTTGCCCATCCGGCCAAACGGGATGGTGGCCAGCGTCGCCTGATAGAGCGCGGGGTTCGAGGTCTTTCGATCCTCCCAGGAACCGCCCGGGAACTCGATCGAACCGGGCGCGACGCAATTCACCCGGATCCCCTTGCGCGACAGCATCTTCGCCTGGCTCGCCGTATAGTGCATCACGGCTGCCTTGATGGCGCCGTAGGGCGCCGAACGCGAGGAGGCGCGCAGGGCCGAGATCGACGAGATGTTCACGATCGACGAGCCCGGTTCCATGTGCGGGATCGCCGCGTGGCTGCCGCGAACGACAGCCATCATGTCGACGCTGAGCGAGGCGGCCCAGCCGTCCTCGTCGTCCGATTGGCCGAAACCGGAGGCGTTGTTGACGAGGATGTCCAGCCCGCCGAGGGCCTTCGCCGCCGCGGGCACATAGGCCGCAATCGCATCCGCGTCGGCGAGGTCGACGCTGGCCGCATGAGCGGTGACGCCGAGCGCCTCGATCTCCCGGCGCGTCGCCTCGAGCGGGCCAGCGCCCCGGGCACAGATCGAGACAGATGCGCCGCCCGCCGCGAAGCCGAGCGCGATGGAACGCCCGATGCCACGGCTGCCGCCCATCACGATCACGCGTTTGCCGGTGAATTCCTTGGCCATGCGGGCACTCCCCTTCCGATTGTGTGTCGCCTTATAGCTGCGGTGAAGGGGTTGGTTTCAAGGCCCGTCAGCACGCGGGCAGGGTTGCGCAACCGGCGGGCGCGGATGTCAGGGCTCCCGCCGGTTTGAGTTAGGCGAGACAGCCGGACCAAACGCCGGCCCCCAAGAAGGTCCGCTGCGGCTTCACCTTCGCAATCGCCAACTCGACGCCAGGCTGATCGAACGACCGCGACTGGTCAGCCGCAGTCATGGCATACCCTTTCGGATATCCGGCGGCTTGCCGGCCCGAGTGTGTTGCCGTGGACTAACTTGCCGCACGTCGCCGGCGATATTCCGGGACTGGCAGGCCGCCCCACCCCCAGTTGTCGAGATCGACTTCCTCGATCACCACGAAGGTGGAGTCGAGCGGCTTGTTCAGCACGTCGAACAGGAGCTGACTGACGCCGGCAATGAGCCTGGCCTTCTCCTCGGCGGTTACCGAGGTACGGCCAGGGCCAGAGCCCTCCCGCGTGACCTGGATGGTGACGATCGGCATGAAACCCTCCTTCTGGTTTGGCTAGCGCTTCAGTGGCCGGCGCTCTGACCGCCGTCGACATGCAGGATCTCGCCCGTGACGAACGGAGCGCTCTCGAGGAACAGCACGGCGTCGACGATGTCCTTGATCTCGCCCATCCGCTTGACTGGGTGAAGATTGGCCAGGAACTCGTGCGTCTGGGGGGCATGCATCGGCGTCTTGATCACGCCCGGCGAAACCGCGTTCACACGGATGCCGCTCTGAGCATATTCGATCGCAAGCGCCTTGGTCGCAGAATTGATGCCGCCCTTGGTCAGATTGGCGAGCACGGTCGGGACGCCGGCGATCGCGTGGTCGGACAGGCTTGTGGTAATGCTGACGATGTGACCCGAGCCCTGCTTCAGCATGCCGCCCGCGGTCTTCTGGGTGATGTGGAAGAAACCGGTAAGATTGGTCGCGATCTTGCTGGCGAAGTCTTCGGCCGTGTAGTCGATGAAGGGCTTGGCGATGAAGATGCCGGCATTGTTCACCAGCGTGTCCACCCGTCCGAAGCGGGCCAGCGCCTCGCGGACGACCACCTCGGCCGTCGCGGGATCGGCGATATCGCCGGGAACCGCGAGAATGTCCGGGTCAGCGCCCTGCTTGATGGAGCGCGACGTCGCGACGACGCGATAGTTGCGGTCGCGGAACCCCTTGACCAGAGCGGCGCCGATGCCCTGCGAGGCACCGGTAATGATCGCCACCTTCCGTTCGTTGCTCATGATGATCCTCGTCTTTGCGACAGCTCGCGGGACGCGCGCCGCCCGGCCGGTTCGACCTGACGAGGACAGTTTTCGGAAATTTCACCCTTTCACTGAATGCGCGACGTTCGGCAGTCATTCTTCCATAAATCGGAAGAGTTACTGTCTCAGTCATGCATGGCGACCGACTCCGCCGACAGCCGAGCGAAGTCCGCGCGCAGCCGGGGCACGGCGAAGTCGAGGAACGCCCTGACCTTCGGGAGGCTCGAACGCCCCTGCGGCAGCACCAGATTGACAGGGCGAGCCGGCGGCTCGGCGTCCCGCAGCAGGAGCTGGAGCGATCCATCCTGCACGCGCTCGGCGACGTGGTAGGTGAGGAGGCGGGTGACGCCCAGCCCACCGACGGCCGCACCCAGCGCCGCCCGCACGCTGTTGACGATGAGCCGCGGCTTGAACTGGACCGCGCGGGGAACCGAGCCGCCCTTCGCGGGCGGGAAGACCCAGGCATCGCGCCCGAAATCCGTGCAGGCGACGATGCTGTGCCTGCTGAGGTCGCCCGGCTCTTCAATGCGCGGGTGCTGGCTGAGATAGCGCGGTGCGGCCACGATCACCGGCCTGACGTCCCCGCCGATACGGATCGCTGTCATCGCGGAATCAGGTAGCTCCAGGATGCGCAGGGCGATGTCGATCCCCTCCTCGATCAGGTTCGCGCCCCGCACGAGCAGGACGAGATTGACCGAGACGGCCGGGAATGCCTCGACGAAGGCGTCGATAATAGGCCGCAGGATCTCCTCGCCGCTGACCGGCGGCGCCGTGATGGTCAGGGTGCCACGCGGCGCGACACGCTCGCCGGCCGCCACGGCCTCGGCCTCCTGCAGCTCGGCAAGGACGCGGCGGCACGCGGCGGCATAGCGCTCGCCGATCTCGCTCAGCCTGATCGCCCGGGTGGTGCGGTGGAGCAGCGTCGCGCCGACCTGCTGCTCGAGGAAGGCGATCGCCCGGCTCACCGCTGCCGGGGAGCGCCCAAGCTGGCGCCCCGCCCCGGCGAGGCTCCCCTCGTCCAAGGCGGCTATGAAGACCTTCATCGCGTCGATGCGATCCATGCAGTGCCAATAGCCTCGTGGCGTCCAGCCTTCGCGGTTTCAGCAGCTTGTCAAGCGCGGAGGCTCGGCGACGGACAGCAGGCTTGCCCCGTTGACGCGCGCCGCCGGGGCCAGCTCGGCGCGACATCAGGGCCGTGTCGTACGGGCTTTCGCTCCTCTTTCCGCCCAGCGGCGGAAACCACCGGCTGCTGTTTGTGATCGGCGCCGCAGCGACGATTCGGGCCTCGGCCATCGACTCGCTGAGAACTGATCCGCAAGTGGCTCCCGGCGGACGCGCATCGCGGCTAAGCTCCGTTCCGCCCGCCGACAACCGGGCACCAATCGAAGAGGTTCATCGTGAGCGCGACAGGAAATACGAGACTTCTGGATCTCCTGGGCATCGAGCTGCCGATCATCCAGGGGCCCATGGCCCTCGCGACGACACCGGAGATGGTGATCGCCGTGAGCGAGGCCGGCGGCCTCGGCTCGCTGGCGGGTGCCCAATACAACGAGGCGGGACTGCGGGCAGCGCTCGACAAGGTGCGGGCCGGCACGCGGCGGCCGATCAACGTCAATTTCTTCTGCCATACGCCGCCGGCCGACGATCCGGCGCGCCAGGCGGCCTGGCTCGCGAGGCTGTCCGGCTATTATGCCGAGGCCGGGCTCGATCCGGACATGCCGAAGACGCCGGGCGGACGCACGCCCTTCGACGCCTCGCTCGCGACTGTCATCGAAGAATATCGGCCCGAGGTGGTCAGCTTTCATTTCGGCCTGCCCGCACCCGAATTGCTCGAGCGGGTGAAGCGCACCGGCGCCAAGGTCATCGCCTCCGCCACCACGGTGCCCGAGGCGCGCTGGCTCGCCGAGCACGGCGTCGACGCCGTCATCGCCATGGGCGCCGAGGCCGGCGGCCATCGCGGCACTTTCCTGACCGACCGGATCTCCGAGCAGGTCGGCACCTTCGCGTTGGTGCCGCAGATCGTCGATGCCGTCTCCGTGCCTGTCATCGCGGCGGGCGGCATCACGGACCGGCGCGGCGTCAGCGCGGCCTTCGCGCTCGGCGCCGCCGCCGTCCAGGTCGGCACCGCCTATCTGTTCACGCCGGAAGCGAGCATCTCGCCGATCTACCGCAAGGCCCTCGGCATGAGCGAACGGCCGACTGCGATCACCAACCTGTTCACCGGCCGGCCGGCGCGCGGCATTGTCAACCGCGTGATGGCGGAACTCGGACCGCTGTCGGAGCTTGCGCCGGCGTTTCCGACTGCCGGCACGGCGCTGGGGCCGCTGCGCAGTGCAGCCGAGGCGGCGGGGCGCGACGACTTTACCCTGCTTTGGGCCGGCCAGGCCTTCCCGCTTGCAAGACCAATGTCGGCGGCAGCTCTGACACGGACGCTGGCGGGCCTGGACGCATGACGGTATCGGCAGGCTCTTGGACGACCATTGCGCGCTGCGGGATCGGCGCGTTGCGAGCGAAGGCCGGATGCGCGGAGGTCCGGCTGCAACGATGTCGCCGCAGGTCGCCCTTGAATAGCGGCGAATGCCATGCGCATCATCGACGATCGTCAGCATCGGCGCGCCGGCCCATACCAGCGATGGCGATGCCAATGGCGCCCGCATCCGGAGCCGACGGCCTATGCCAAGCGCTTCACCGGCCAGTACGCGCACCCGCCATTCAAGCGCTGCATCGGCACAACTCGGCGCAGGAGGTGACACACAAGTTCGCCAAGGCAGCGATAGATGACGCCGGGGGGTGATCAGGCCCTGGCGGGCATGAGGGCGTAAACACACTCAAGACATTCGCAAAGGGAGGAGTCCGATATGAGCGACACTCTGCAACACGGCGAACCTGCGGGTGGAGCGGCCAAGGTGCCCGGTGTTGACCTGAAGCTCGAGGTCGTCGCCATCCCCGTCGCGGATGTCGATCGTGCGAAGCGCTTCTACGGCGGGTTGGGCTGGCGGCTGGATGCCGACTTCCGGGTCGGTGACAGTTTCCGCGTTGTCCAGTTCACGCCGCCGGGCTCGCCTGCCTCGATCCACTTCGGCACCGGCATCACTGCGGCTGCGCCCGGCTCGGCCAGCGGTCTCTATCTCGTCGTCTCGGACATCGAGATCGCGCGCGCCGAACTCGTCAAGGGCGGCGCCAAGGTCAGTGAGGTCTTTTACCGGACGGGGCCGGGCCAACCGGCGCTCAGCGGCCGGGATCCGGAGAGGCGCAGCTATCGCTCATACGCAACCTTCACCGACCCGGACGGCAATGGCTGGTTGCTGCAGGAGATCACCCAGCGCTTGGCCGGGCGCCTGGATAGCGGCAACACCGTGTTCGCCTCGCCAGGCGATCTCGCCGCTGCGTTCAAGCGCGCTGCGGCCGCTCATGGCGAGCACGAAAAGCGTACCGGCGAGCACGACGAGAACTGGCCGGAGTGGTACGCCGACTTCATGGTGGCCGAGCAGAACGGCGCGCCGTTGCCGAGCTGAGCCGCGCCGCCTGGCACGAGGCCGGCGGCTCAGATGAATGTGCCCGCGTTTGCTCTCGCAGCAAGGATGGAGGCTCACGCCATGGAGCAAAGCTTCGACGCCATCATCATCGGGGCCGGGCAGGCTGGCCCTTCCCTCGCGGCACGGCTGACCGCTTCGGGGATGAAGGTGGCCTTCGCCGAGCGCCACCTGTTCGGCGGCACCTGCGTCAATACCGGCTGCATGCCGACCAAGACGCTCGTGGCAAGCGCCTATGCCGCGCATCAGGCCAACCGCGGCGCC
Organism: Allobosea sp. 10N428; assembly: GCF_056394545.1. NCBI lineage: Bacteria > Pseudomonadati > Pseudomonadota > Alphaproteobacteria > Hyphomicrobiales > Alloboseaceae > Allobosea > Allobosea sp. 10N428. The sequence continues at coordinate 208,021 of NZ_JBFTIC010000001.1, forward strand.
GAGTACGGGGTCACGATCGACAGCCCGATCCGGATCGACATGGAGCGGGTTCGGGCCCGCGCCAACACCGTCACGATCAATGCCCGAACGGGCGTCGAGACCTGGCTGCGCGGCATGGACGGGGTGACCGTCTTCCTGGGGCATGCGCGTTTCGAAGGCCCTGACCGCGTCCGCGTCGACAAGACCCTTCTGCGAGCGCCTCGCATTTTCATCAATGTCGGCGGTCGTGCGAGCGTGCCGGAGATGCCGGGCGTCGAAGCGGTCGACTACCTCACCAATACCTCCATTCTCCGGCTCGACACCGTCCCGAAGCATCTGGTCGTCGTGGGCGGGAGTTATATCGGCCTCGAATTCGCGCAGATGTATAGGCGCTTCGGCGCGCAGGTCACGGTCGTCGAGAAGGGGCCGCGGCTGATCGCGCGTGAAGATGAGGACGTCTCCGATGCCATCCGGGAGATCCTGACGGACGAAGGGATCGCGGTTCGCACGAACGCGACCTGCATCGCATTCAAACCGCACCCGGACGGCGTGGCTGTTGGCGTCGATTGCACCGCCGGCGCCCCCGAGGTCGTCGGCTCGCACGTCCTGCTGGCGGTGGGCCGCCGGCCGAACACCGACGATCTCGGCCTCGACAGGGCCGGCGTGACGACGGATGCCCGGGGCTATGTCACCGTGGACGACAGCCTCGCCACCTCCGTTCCCGGTATCTGGGCGCTGGGCGACTGCAACGGCAGGGGTGCCTTCACCCACACCGCCTATAACGACTTCGAGATCGTCGCCGCCAATCTCCTGGACGGCGCGAGCCGCCGCGTCAGCGACCGCATCCCCGCCTATGCGCTCTATATCGACCCCCCGCTCGGCCGCGTGGGGATGACCGAGACCGAAGCTCGCAAGACCGGGCGCCCCCTGCTGGTCTCGAAGCGGCCGATGACGCGGGTGGGCCGCGCGGTCGAACGGGCCGAGACCAAGGGCTTCATGAAGGTCGTTGCCGACGCCGACACGAAGCGGATACTCGGCGCCGCGATCCTCGGCATCAGCGGCGACGAGGCGATCCACGGCGTCCTGGACATGATGAACGCCGGCGCCCCCTACCCGACCCTGCAATGGGCCGTGCCGATCCACCCGACCGTCTCGGAGCTGATCCCGACCGTGCTCGGCGATCTGCGGCCGATCACTTGAACCATGGCCTTGGTGCAAAGGGGGCCCACTGACATGAGGTGACACCGAGTCATCGCTTCTGTGATCCGTCCATGGCAGCGGAGCGCCGGGGCGGCCGCAACTGTCCGAACGCGGAGGTATCTCGATGGCCGACGCATTGCTGGAACCGCTCGGGTCAACGGCCGGCACACTCCGGCAGTTCTCGAGCCTGCACGATTGGCGGCGGCAGGTTGCCGATCTCTATGCGACCGTCCGCTCCATGCCGGGACGCGAGGGCTGGGAGCACTGGCGCAGCACGCGCGACCGGCTCTTTCGCGAACACGCCCAGTCGCCGCTCCCGCCGGAACGGCGCGCCGGCTTCCGCGGCATCGACTGCTTCCCCTATGACCCCGCACTGCGCTTTGATGTCGGCCTGCAGAGCACCGGCGATCGCGAGGCGATCGACATCCGGCTCGGCGAGGACGAGGCGGTCCGGCTCGTCCCGTTCGCGCTTACCGACGGACTAAGTGCCGCGCTCGGCAAGGAGCTCACGCTCTACTGGATGACCGGCTATGGCGGCGGCCTCTTCCTGCCCTTCGGCGACCTGACGAACCGCGACGAAACCTATCCCGCCGGGCGCTATCTCCTCGACACGATCAAGAGCGCCGACCTCGGCAAGACCGATGACGGCCGGCTGATCCTGGACTTCAACTTCGCCTACTTTCCATCCTGCGCCCATTCCGACGCCTGGGTGTGCCCGCTCGCGCCGATTGAGAATAGTTTGCCGGCAGCCGTCCGAGGCGGGGAACGGAACCCGCCGCCCACCGGATAGTTCGCGCATGAGCCTACCGGTCACCAGCCACCACGGCAGGGCAATTTCCTGCGCTATCGCTTGCACCGGCCGCCCCGCTTGCTAGCCTGTCATCCACCGACGCTCAGGAGCTTACCGCCATGCGTCCCATCTCCATGCTCTTCGCCGCTGCCGCGCTCATCGTCTCATCCGTGACGGCCGTCACGGCCCAGACCATCAAGATCGGCTCGAAGAACTTCACCGAGCAGTTCATCGTGGCGGAGCTTTATGCCGCCGCGCTGGAGAAGGCCGGCTTCAAGGTCGAGCGCAAGATCAATCTCGGCGGCACGCTGGTCGCGCATGAGGCTCTGAAGAGCGGCGCGATCGATCTCTATCCGGAATATACCGGCACCGGCTTCAACGCGGTGATGAAGGCGACGACGACCGAGACGGATCCCGAGAAGGTCCGTCAGATCGTCAAGGCCTACTACGAAAAGGAGTTCAATCTGACCTGGCTGAAGCCGTCGAACATCAACAACGGCTATGCGATCGTGGTCCGGCCGGAGACGGCCAGGGAATACAACCTCAAGACCCTCAGCGATCTCGGCAAGGTCGCGAACAAGCTCAGCCTCGGCGCCGGCACCGAATTCGTCGACCGGCGCGACGGCCTCGCCGGGCTGAAGGAGGTTTATGGCGCCGAGTTCCGCGAGTTCAAGCAGTTCGCAGCGTTGCGCCTGCGCTACGACGCGCTGACGCAGAAGCAGGTCGACATCGCCAACGGCTTCTCGACCGACTGGCAGATCGCGGCCGAAAAGTTCGTCGCGCTCGACGACGACAAGGGCCTGTTCCCGCCCTATTTCCTGGCGCCTGTCGTTCGCCTGGACATCGCGAAGAACGAGAAGGTGGTCGCGACTCTCGAGCAGGTGAACGCGCTGCTCGACAACGCCGTGATGCAGGAGCTCAACCGGCAGGTCGAGGTCGACAAGAAGGAGCCGCGCACCGTCGCGGCGAACTTCCTGAAAGCCAAGGGTCTGTAAGCGTTCGGCCCCGGCGCTCCTCTCATGACCTGGACGATCGAGAACTACGACCGCCTGCTTCTCGCGCTCTGGGAACATATCCAGCTCGTGGGAACCGGCCTCCTGATCGCGCTGGCGATCGGCCTGCCGCTCGGCGTCTTGTCCGCGCGGCGCCCGCGTCTGGCGCTCGGCGTCCTCCTGGTCGCCGGCGGGCTCTACACCGTGCCGGCCCTGGCGATCTTCGCGCTGCTCATTCCCTATCTCGGCCTCGGCTTCTGGCCGGCCATCGTGGCGCTCGTCGCCTATGCGCTCCTGATCATCATCCGCAACACCGCGACGGGCTTGCGCGAAATCGCGCCGGACATCCTCGATGCGGCGGATGGCATGGGCTACGGCAAATGGCGCCGCCTCTTCGCCATCGAATTGCCGCTGGCGCTGCCGGTAATCATCGCCGGCATCCGCATCACCGTGGTGACTCAGGTCTCGGTCGCCACCGTCGCCGCCTTCGTCAATGCCGGCGGGCTCGGCGACATCATCTTCCAGGGCATCACCCAGGACTTCGGCGAAAAGGTCGTGATCGGCGCCGTCGTCACCTCGGCGCTGGCGATCTTCTGCGACGAGAGCCTGCGCAGGTTCGAGGTTTGGGTGCGCGCCCATCAGGCGGAGCAAGCCTGATGTTCGGCTGGATCTCGGCACATCCGCAGAGCTTCGTCTCCGCGATCCAGGACCATCTCTGGCTGAGCGCGACATCCCTCGCCGCCGTGCTGCTGATCGCCCTGCCCGGCGGCCTTGCGCTGACCCGTCATCGCAGCTGGGCTCAGCCCGCCATCGCGCTCGCCAATATCCTGAGGACAGTGCCTTCGCTGGCGCTGCTCGTCCTCATGCTGCCCGTCCTGGGAACGGGTTTCCCGCCCTCGGTCGTGGCGCTGACGCTCTATGGCCTCCCGGCCCTGCTGCTCAACACCTATACCGGGGTGACCGGTGTCGACGCCGACATCGTCGACGCCGCGCGGGGCCAGGGCCTGTCCGATGCCCAGTTGCTGAGGCGGATCGAGATCCCCCTCGCTCTGCCCGTGATCTTCGCCGGCATCCGCACCGCAGCCGTCCAGATCGTCTCGGCTGCGACGCTGGCCGCTTTCATCGGCGGCGGCGGGCTCGGCGAGTTGATCACCAGCGGCATGGCCAACTTCAATTTCCCGCAGCTGATCGCCGGGGCCGTGGCGGTCGCAGCCCTGGCCTTCGCGACGGAGATTTTCTTTGCGGGGCTCGAGCGGCTGACGACCCGCCGCCTGCAAACGGAAAGCGCATGACGATCCGGCTCGAACAGATCAGCAAGTACTTTTCCGGCGCAGCGCGCCCGGCCATCGACGGGCTCGATCTCACCGTCGAAACCGGCAAGCTCTGCGTCCTGATCGGCCCGTCCGGCTGCGGCAAGACCACGACGATGCGCATGATCAACCGGCTGATCGAGCCGACGTCCGGTCGCATCCTCGTCGGCGACCGCGACGTCACCCAGGCAGACCCCGTCGAGCTCAGGCGCCATATCGGCTACGTCATCCAACAGGTCGGGCTATTCCCCCACATGACGATCGCCGAGAACGTCGCGACCGTGCCGAAGCTGCTCGGTTGGGACGCCGCACGCATCAAGGCTCGCAGCGAGGAGATGCTGGCGCTCGTCGGCCTCGACCCGGCGCAGTACCTGCCGCGCTACCCGCGCCATCTCTCGGGCGGCCAGCGCCAGCGCGTCGGCGTGGCGCGGGCTCTGGCGGCCGACCCGCCGGTGATGCTGATGGACGAGCCTTTCGGCGCCGTCGACCCCATCGCCCGCAGCCGCCTCCAGGAGGAGTTCCTGGCGATCCAGAAGCGGCTGAAGAAGACCGTGATCTTCGTCACCCACGACATCGACGAAGCCATCCGCATGGGCGACGTCGTCGCGATCATGCGCGACGGCAAGCTCGTCCAATACGACACGCCCGATCGTCTGCTCGCCGCACCGGCCGACGATTTCGTCGCCGATTTCGTTGGCGCCGACCGGGCGCTGCGCCGGCTCTCACTGGTCAACGCCGCCGACGCCGTCGAGCCGGGCTATGCTTCCGACGGTTTCGAGCTTCCCGGCTCCCTTCCGCTCCGGGGAGTGCTGTCGGCGCTGCTCGCGGAAGGCCGCGACGCCGCGACCATTGTCGACGAGCACGGTCGGCCCATTGGTCAGGTCACGCTGGCGGCGCTGCGGGCGCGCTGTGCCGGTCACCCCATTGCCGCGAGCGAAATGACCTGAATGAGTGCGGCGCAGGGATCGGTCGGGAGCCGACCGTTGCGGAGGTCGATGCCGGACGAGCTCAGCGCAGCCTGCCTCAATGCGCCGGCCGCGCCCCGGCGGTGTCGTGGAGACGCGGCAGGAACCAGGCGAGGAGGCCGACCAGCGGGATGAAGGAACAGATCCTGTAGACCGCCTCGATGCCGAGCATATCCGCGAATCCGCCGAGCAACGCCGCCGCCAAGCCGCCGAGCCCGAAAGAGAGCCCATAGAAGAAGCCCCCGACGAGCCCGACGCGGCCGGGCAGCAATTCGAGCGCGTAGATCAGGATCGCGGCGAAGGCGCTCGACATGATCAGGTTGATCACGACGGTCAGAACGCCCGTCCAGAACAGATCGGCATAGGGCAGGATCAAGGTGAAGGGCAGCGCGCCCAGGATCGAGAACCAGATGATCTTGTTGCGGCCGATCCGGTCGCCGAGCATGCCGCCGCCCAGCGCGCCCACAGCCGAGGAGGCGAGGAACAGGAACAGCATGACCTGCGAATTCTGCACGGAGATGCCGAACTTGCCGATCAGGTAGAAGGTGTAGAACGAGGTGAAGCTCGCGGTATAGGCGTTCTTCGAGAAGAGCAGCACGATCAGGATGGTGATGGCGAAGGCGACCGAGCGGCGGCCGGGCCGGGCGGGACGGGCGCCTGATGTTGCAGCGGGCTTGGACGGACGCGCACGGTCCAGCCGGGCATAGCTCGACGCCGTCCAGATCATCAGCATCATCGCGACGAGCGCCGCAACCGAGAACCAGGCGAGGCTTCCCTGCCCGCGCGGCACGATGATGAAGGCAGCAAGCAGCGGTCCGAGCGCGCCGCCTGTCTGCCCGCCGACCTGGAAGATGCCTTGCGCAAAGCCATGCTGCCCGCCGGAGGCGTTGCGCGCCATCCGCGTCGCCTCCGGGTGAAAGATCGACGAGCCGATGCCGACGCAGGCTGCCGACAGGAGCAGAAGCCCGTAGCTGCCGGCATAGGAGAGGCCGATCAACCCGGCCAGCGTGAAGCCCATGCCCGCAACCATCGAATAGGGCATCGGATGCTTGTCGGTATAGAGGCCGACGGCCGGCTGCAGCAGCGAAGCAGAGACCTGGAAGGTCAGCGTGATCAGGCCGATCTGGCCGAAGTCGAGGCGATAGGCCTCCTTGATGATCGGATAAATCGCCGGGATCAGCGACTGGATCATATCGTTGAGCAGATGCGTCACGCTGAGCGCGATCAGCACCGGCATCATGGCACGCTGAGGCAAGGAGGCGGTCTGTGCGCTGGTGGTCATCGCGGAGCCTTCCAGCACGCGCGGCCGGAACGATTCCTGACCGGCATGCAGAATGCGCTCTAGACGATCTCCGGGACGCAAACAATTTCGTAAGCCGGCGTCACGGCGATGCAAATAATGCATGCGCCAGCCACAAAGCGGCCGCATGGAGCGGACCCTGGACCGCCGACGCTGCGCGCGCAGCGCGAGCCTCCCATTTCCCCCGCGCAGGAACGTGTGGTCAGGCTTGGCGCCGCTCTTGTCTCCGCATGAATTTTATCTTCAAGTTCGGCCCGTCACATAGCCGACAGTCGCAACGTCCAGCGTCGGCACGATATGGATTGCTGGGACGGCGGGTTGCGAATGGTTTCGGTAGAGCTCAAGACCGTTTCGAAGAGCTGGGGCGGAGCCGCGGCCGTCGATGCCATCAGCTTCACCGTCGCAGGCGGCAACCTCGTCGCGCTGCTCGGCCCTTCCGGCTGCGGCAAGTCGACAACCCTCAGGTTGATCGCCGGGCTTGAGGACACCAGCAGCGGCACGATCTCGATCGGTGGTCGCGACGTCACGCATGCCTCGCCCTCGCGACGCGGCATCGCCATGGTGTTCCAGAACTACGCGCTGTTTCCGCATCTGAGCGTGGCCGAGAACATCCTGTTCGGGCTCAAGGTCCGCAAGGTCTCCCGCGCCGAGCGCGACGAGCGCCTGGCTCGCGCAGCCGCGATCCTCGGGCTCTCCGCGCTGCTCGAACGCAAGCCCTCCCAGCTCTCCGGCGGCCAGCAGCAGCGCGTCGCACTGGGCCGCGCCATCGTCGCCGAGGCCCCGGTCTGCCTGATGGACGAGCCGCTCTCCAATCTCGATGCCCAGTTGCGCGTCGAGATGCGCCGTGAAATCCGGGAGCTGCAGCAACGCCTCGGCATGACCATGGTCTATGTCACGCATGATCAGATCGAGGCGATGACGATGGCCGATCAGGTCGTACTGATGCGCAACGGCAAGATCGAGCAGGACGCCCCGCCCGATGTGCTCTACGAGAACCCCGAGACGATCTTCGCGGCCCGCTTCGTCGGTACGCCGCCGATGAACGTTCTGCCGCTCGCGACCATGCAGGCGCGCGGCGGCGCGATCACTGCTCCTGATGGTCTCGACCCTGCGAGCCTTGCCGTCGGCATCCGTCCGGAGATGGTCGAGATCACCGGAAGCGGCGTTGCGGCCGATGTCGTCGCGGTCGAATATCTCGGCTCTGACACGCTGCTCGAAACCCGCATCGACGGCCATTCCTTCATCGTCAAACGGCCGGGAAAAGTGCGGGCCACAGCCGGCGAACAGATCTACATCACGTTGTCACAATCGGCGCTGCACTGGTTCGATCTGGCGTCGGAACGAAAGGTGGTTCGGGACTGAACCGGCCGCGCGAGTCGGACGCTCGAACCATCCCAGCAAGGGAGAGAGGACATTATGGACAGGCGTGAATTCATTGGCGGCACCGCTGCTCTCGCGGGCGCGACCGCCCTGCCCGGCATCGCCCGCGCGCAGAGCACCGAGCTTTCCTTCTTCTACCCGGTCGCCGTGGGCGGGCCGATCACCAAGCTCATCGACGCCTATGCCGCCGGCTTCGAGAAGGACAATCCCTCGATCAAACTGAAGCCGATCTATGCCGGCACCTATCAGGAGACCATCGTCAAGGCGCTGACCGCGCACAAGAGCGGCAATCCGCCGGTGCTCTCGGTGCTGCTCTCGACCGACATGTTCACGCTGATCGACGAAGAGGCGATCGTTCCCTTCGACGACTTCGTCAAGACCGACGAGGACAAGAAGTGGCTCGCCAGCTTCTTCCCCGGCTTCATGGAGAACAGCCAGACCGGCGGCAAGGACCCTAACGAAAAGAAGACCTGGGGCATCCCGTTCCAGCGTTCCACGGTGGTGCTCTACTGGAACAAGGAGCTGTTCAAGGAAGCCGGGCTCGACCCCGAGAAGCCGCCGAAGACCTGGGCAGAGCAGCTCGAATTCGCGCAGAAGCTGACCAAGCGCGATGCCGCCGGCAACGTCACGCAATGGGGCATCCAGATCCCATCCTCCGGCTTCCCTTATTGGCTGTTCCAGGGCCTTTCGACCCAGGCCGGCGCAATCCTCGCCAACGCCGCGGGCGACAAGACCGACTATGCCAATCCGGGCGTCGTCGAGGCCCTTCAGTACTGGGTCGACCTCGCGCAGAAGTATAAGGTTCACCCGCCCGGCATCGTCGAATGGGGCACCACGCCGCGCGACTTCTTCGAGAAGAAGGTCGCGATGATGTGGACCACCACCGGCAACCTCACCAATGTCCGCGCCAATGCCAAGTTCCCCTTCGGCGTCGCGGTTCTGCCAGCTGGCAAGAAGCCGGGCAGCCCGACCGGCGGCGGCAATTTCTACCTGTCGAAGAAGGCGACCAAAGCCGAACAGGAAGCCGCCTTCAAGTTCGTGCGCTGGATCACCACGCCCGAGCGCGCCGCGCAGTGGAGCGCCGATACCGGCTATGTCGCGGTGACACCGGCCTCCTACGAGACCGAGGCGATGAAGAAATACGTCGCCGATTTCCCGCAGGCGCTGGTCGCGCGCGACCAGTTGCCGAGCGCGGTCGCCGAGCTCTCGACCCATGAGAACCAGCGCGTCACCAAGGCACTGAACGACGGGCTGCAGGCCGCGCTGACCGGCACCAAGACGCCGCAGAAGGCGATGGAGGATGCCCAGGCCGAGGCCGAACGCATCCTGAAGCCGTACCGCTGACCCGGACGCCGAACTCTCGATGACGAACCGCGCGACCGCGACCATCCATGGCTGGCTGCTCCTGCTGCCCGCCATGGCGTGCCTGGCCCTGTTCACGCACTGGCCCGCGGTCGCGAGCTTCATCGAGAGCTTCTATTCGACCCCGAAAGCGCGCCGCCCGGCGCGCTTTGTCGGGCTCGACAACTATCAGCAGATGCTGGCCGATCCGATCTTCTGGAAGGCGCTGAGCAACAATTTCTGGTTCGCGCTCGGCACTATCCCGACCTCGATCGCGTTGGCGCTGCTGATGGCGGTCTGGGTCAACGACAAGATCGCGGGGCGGACGCTGGTCCGCATGGCCTTTTTCACGCCGACGATCCTGCCGATGATCGCGGTCGCCAATATCTGGCTGTTCTTCTACACGCCGCAATACGGGCTTCTGGAGCAGATCGTTGGCCTGTTCGGCGGCCGCTCGACCAACTGGCTGGGATCGCAGGACACCGCGCTCTACGCCATCACCGTCGTCGCGATCTGGAAAGAAGCCGGCTTCTTCATGATCTTCTACCTCGCGGCGCTGCAGGCGATCCCGCCAAGCCTCGGCGAGGCGGCTGCGATCGAAGGCGCCTCGCGCTGGACCTTCTTCCGGCGCATCCAGTTCCCGCTGCTGATGCCGACGACGCTGTTCGTGCTGATCAACGCGGTGATCAACGCCTTCCGCATGGTCGACCATATCGTGGTGATGACGCGCGGCGGGCCAGACAACGCCACCACGCTGCTGCTCTACTACATCTATCAGGTCGGCTTCGGCTTCTGGGACACGGCCTACGCGGCGACGCTGACCTGCGTGCTGCTGGTGCTGCTCGCGCTGGTCGCCTTCGTCCAGTATGGCTGGCTCGAACGCAGGACGCACTATCGATGAGCGCCCCGACGCGCACAGACCCTTACGCGCCCAAAGGCTTCTCGCTCACGCTGGAATCCACCGGCGCGATCCTGCTCGCCCTCATCTGGGTGCTACCGCTGGCCTATGCCGTCTGGGCGGCGTTCCATCCGGCCGAATACACGACGCGCTTCGTGCTGACCGCGCCGCTGACGCTGGACAATTTCACGCGCGCCTGGGCCGCGGCGCCCTTCGCCCGCTATTTCCTCAACACCTTCATCCTGGTCACCATGATCCTCGCCTTCCAGCTCGTGCTGGGGACGCTCGCAGCCTATGCGCTGGCGCGGCAGGATTTCTGGGGCCGCGACGCCGCCTTCGTGCTGATCCTGGCGCAGCTGATGATCATGCCGGACGCGCTGATCGTCGAGAACTACCGCACGCTGGCCAAGGTCAACCTGATCGACACGATCCCGGCGATCGCCCTGCCCTACATCGCCTCGGCCTTCGGCATCTTCCTGCTGCGGCAGACCTTCAAGACCGTACCGAAGGAGCTGGACGACGCCGCGCGCGTCGAGGGCGCGAACCCGCTGCAGGTGCTGATGAGGGTCTATGTCCCGCTCGCGAAGCCGACCTACATCGCCTACGGCCTCGTTTCAGTCAGCTATCACTGGAACAACTTCCTCTGGCCCCTTCTCGTCACCAATTCGGTGGAGTCGCGCCCGCTGACTGTCGGCCTCCAGGTCTTCTCCTCGGCCGACCAGGGCATCGACTGGGCGATCATCTGCGCGGCGACGCTGATGACCTCGGCGCCGCTGCTCGTCGGCTTCCTGCTGTTCCAGCGCCAGTTCGTGCAGAGTTTTATGCGCGCCGGCATCAAGTGACATCGAGGCTGAGCCGATGAAGCTGATCACCTGGAACATTCAGTGGGCACGCGGCGTCGACGAGCGCGTCGATCCACGCCGCATCATCGACCACGCCCGGCAGATGGCCGATTTCGACGTGCTCTGCCTGCAGGAGGTCGCGGCCAACTTTCCCGATCTCGACGGCAATGATCGCACCGACCAGTTCGCCCTGTTCAGCGAACTCCTGCCCGGCTTCACCGCGATCGAGGCTGTTGGCGTCGATGTCCCGGATGGCGAGGGCGGGCGCAAGCGCTTCGGCAACCTTCTGCTGACGCGGCTGCCGGTAGCGCAGGCGCTGCGCCACCTGTTGCCCTGGGAAGCGGCGGCGACGCGCAACATGCCGCGCGTGCTGGTCGAGGCGATGGTCGAGACACCCTTTGGGCCGATCCGGGTGATGACCACGCATCTTGAATATTCCTCTCCCATGCTGCGCACCGCGCAGGTCGAGGGCATCCGGCAGGTTCACCGCATGGCCGCTGCGCGACAGGCGACGCCGCGAGCGCCCGGTCCGCACACCTATGCTCCGACGCCTAACGCCGCGAGCGCGATCCTGACCGGCGATTTCAACATGCGCCCGGATGATGCCGGGCTGGGGCAGCTGCTCGCCCCGTTCGAGGGCGATGTGCCGCCGCTGATCGATCTCTGGCCGGTTCTGCGTGGCGACGCGCCGCATCCGCCATCAGCCTTCATCTGCGACCAGACCTACGGGCCGCCCGGTTGCCTTGATTATGTGCTGGCGACGCCGGATCTCGCCGCACGGGCGCGCTCCATCGTCTACGACGTCGAGACACGGGCCTCGGACCACCAGCCGATCCTGGTCGAGTTCGACCTCGGATGATCTTCACCCGGCAGGACCACGACCGGCTCCACGCAATCCTGAGCGAGGCGGCTCGCCGCGAGGTGATGCCACGCTTTCGCCGGTTGGCTGATGGCGACATCCGCGCCAAGCAGGCACCCGGCGATCTGGTGACGGAGGCCGACGAGGCGGCCGAGCGCTTCATCTGCGCCGAGCTGGCGAAGGCCTTTCCGGGCGCGGCGCTTGTCGGCGAGGAGGCGGTGACCAAGGACCCCACCCTACTCGGCCAATTAGCCGATGCCGATCTCGCCTTCGTCATCGATCCGATCGACGGCACGCTCAACTATGCCAGCGATCTCTCGCTCTTCGCGGTGATGGCAGCCGTCATCGTCAAGGGCGAGATCGCCGCCGCCGTGATCCATGATCCGGTCGCGGACGACAGCGCCATGGCGCTGCGCGGCGAAGGTGCATGGCTAAGGCGTGCGGATGGCTTCAGCCGCGACCTGCGCGTCGCCCCGGCCGTCCCAACGCGGCACATGAACGGCATGGCGAGCTGGCAGTATTTCCCGGAGCCGATGCGCGGCACGCTTCCGGGCCGCTTCCCGGCCTTCCTCGAAGTCGGGTCGCTGCGCTGCTGCGGCCAGGAATATCGACTGGCCGCTGCGGGACGCTGCCAGTTCCTGCTCTATGGCGTCCTCAACCCCTGGGACCACGCGCCGGGTGTGCTGCTCTACGGCGAATCCGGTGGCCATGCGCGACTGCTCGACGGCGGCAGCTATTCCCCAACCGAGCGCCCTGCCGGGCTGCTCTGCGCGCCCGACGCGGAAAGCTGGAAGGAAATCCGCCGGATTCTGCTCGACTGAACAGCGCCCGGCAATCATCAGCGGGCCTACAGGCACTTTCCGAACCAGCCATCCCATCCGCGATTTCGCCGCTGGTCAGGGATCGCGCGCCACGCGGAAGCCGTTTGTATAGAAGCGCACATCGGCCTCGTATTTGAAGCGGGCGGCCGAGCGCAGATAGCGTGGATCGTTGTTGAAGGAGCCGCCGCGCAGCACGCGCTCGCGGCAGCCGGGCACCACATAGGCGCTGCCGTCGCGCGGTGCATTGCGATAACTCTCGCTCCAGCAATCCGCGACCCATTCGGCCGCATTGCCGGCCATGTCGTAGAGGCCGAGGGCATTGGGCGGATACTGGCCCGAAGGGACGGCGTTCCGGAGTGGCCGATCATTGCAGCCCAGGCAGTTCGCCTGGTCCTTTTCCACGGTCTGGCCCCATGGATAGGTCGTCGTCGTGCCGGCGCGAGCCGCATATTCCCATTCGCTCTCGCTGGGCAGCCGGTAGCGCTTGCCGGTCTTGGCCGAGAGCCAGGCGAGATAGGCGTTGGCGTCGTTCCAGTGAATATCCGTGACGGGGCGCTTGCCGCGCCCAAGGCCGCGATCGTCGGGCCGGTAGTTGCAGCCGCCCTCGCTGACGCAGCGGTCCCATTCATCCAGGCTGATCTCGCGCGTGCCGAGATAGAAACCGCGAATGGTGACGGGGTGAACCGGCTTCTCGAACTCATAGAGATCGTTCGAGCCCATCTGGAAGGAGCCGGGCGGTATCGCCGTCAGCTCGGGGCAGTCGCTGCAATCGCGGATCGGTCCGGTCTTCGGCGCCGGTGCGGCAGGCGTTGCCGCAGCCGGGGGCGGAGCGACCGAGGCTGCAGACACCCCGGGCTTGCCCCGGTAGAGTTGCTCGCGGGTGCGCGCCAGCGTCGAAAAGCGGCCATTCGGGTAGGCGTCGAGATAGGCGCGGTACTCGCTGGCATTCTCGCTGTTGCGGATCGATTCCCAGAAGGCGAGTTCGAAGGCGTCCGGCGAGGCGTCGGGCCCGGTCGGTGGCAGGATGACGGCGCGGCTCGCCTGCGCCACCGCAACGGGCTGGCCGACAGGTGTCGCCACCAGCCCCTTCGGCGGTTCGGATGAAAGCCAGATCTGCTGGCTGCGCCGGCTCGCCCGCGCCACCGCGTCGCGCACGCGGACGACAGCCGCCGCCATGTCGAGACCGGGCGTGCGGATCGCCTTCAGCCATTCCTCGACCGCGTGGTTCCCGCGGGGCCCAGAATCCGCGACCGTCTTTCCCGGCGAGGCCGTGAACATCACCGCGACGGTCTCGAGCGGCTCGGTCGCGCGAAGGCCCCTGCCCCGCGCCTGCCAGGGATTGTCGCGGCTGGCGTCGATCAGCACGAGGGCACTTGACGGCTTGGCGATGATCAGCGGATCGATCACCTCGTCGAGATCGACCGCGTCCTGCACGGGGTTGGGCGAGATTGGCACGATGAAATTGCGGTCGCGCTGCTGCACGGCATGGCCGGAATAGAAGACCACGGCCTGCGCGCCGGGCCGCAGCTTGCCGGCAAATTCGGCGATGGCCTGCCGCGTCTCCGCACGGGCGCCGTTCTCGATCGCGATCACCTCGAAGCCGCCGTCGCGCAGGGCCGCAGCGACGGCCCGCCCCTCTGTCGGCGCCTGCGCGACGGCGGCGTCGGGGTAGGTGCCGTTGGCGATCACCAGCGCGATGCGGGCGGGCGGCGCAGCCTCCTGCGGCAGGGCGGGACTGGCCGCAAGCGCGATGAGCGGCACGGCGAGAAGGAAGAAGCGCAACCAGTCCATGCTTGGCGACCATTCGTCATCGGCGGCTGGCTGGGGCCGCCGCGGGCTCAGCGAACATAGATCGTGATTTTCTTCGACATCACGGGCGGATCATGCGGCGTATGGGTATGATCTCCGACCAATAATTGCAGCGTATGAGGCCCTTTCGGCAAGGTGACGACAACCTCCGTTTGACCGTTGCCAAGATGGATATTGTTGTAGTCGGACGGAATCGGCTGGTCCGGCGGGCCGGGATCGGTGTCGATCAGCAGATGATGATGGCCTGTCGCCGCGTGCTCGACGCCGGCCGGCGCGACGCCCATGTTCCGCAAGCCGATGCGGACCGTGAAGCGCTCAGGCACGCGCAATCCGTCGAGCGGGTAATGGAAGTAGACCTCCGCGCCGGGGGGCGCCTTCTGCCGTGTTGCGGCCTGCGCCTGCGCGTCTGTCGGCTGGAAGAGGCCGGCCATCGCACAAGACCAGACTGCCAGGAGCACCGTGATGCCAGGGCGCGAACTTGTCATCGACGCCTCGCGGGTTTGCCGCCGCCGGGCATCACGATCACGGTGATGCGCTCCGACATGACCGGCGGATCGTGCGGCACATGGTTCTCGTCCGCGAGCAGGAGCTGCAGCGTGTGCTTGCCCGGCGACAAGGTGATGCGCCGCTCCGTCTGGCCGCCGCCGAGATGGATATGGTCGAGGTCCGAGGGGATGGGCTCGTCGAGCGCCGGGGTCGCGACATCGACCAACAGGTGGTGGTGCCCGGTGTTCGGCCTGGCGACGCCGGCAGGCGCCACGCCCATGTTGCGCAAGCCAAAGCGGATCGTCGAGGTCGGGAAGATCGTCTCGCCATCCTTCGGATAGATGAAGTAAACCGCCGCATCATTGGGCGAAGCTGTGCGCGGACGCCCTCCTCCGGCCGCCGGGGCAGCGGGCGCCGCGGGGCCGACCTGCGCGGTGTCGACGACGCGCACCCGGATCCGCTCGGACATCACCGGAGGGTCATGCGGGACATGCTCGTGATCGCCCAGGAGGAGCTGCAGCGTATGCTCGCCGGGTGGAAGCGAGAGCTCCACCTCGGTCTGGCCACGCCCGAAATGCAGGTGATTGAAATCGCTGGGAATTTCGCGATCGAGCGGCGGAACCTCCGTATCGACGAGCAGGTGGTGATGGCCACCATTGGGGCTCATCGTGCCGGCCGGCGTGATGGCGATGCCCTCGATGCCGAAGCGAATCTTCGCGCGCGTAGGAATCGTGGCGCCGTCCTTGAGGTCGATGAAGAAGACACGGGCGCCGGGAGCAGCGGCGGAACGCGGCTTCTCGGCCGGATCGGCCGCGACCTCGACGGTAATCCGCTCCGACACGACCGGAGGGTCGTGCGGCACATGGTTATGGTCGGCGAAGAGAAGCTGGAGCGTGTGCCGGCCGGGCGTGAGAGCGATCTCGGCCTCGGTCTGCCCGCCACCGAAATGGATATGGTTGAAGTCGCTCGGGATCGGCTGGTCGAGTGGAGGAAGTTCGGTGTCGATCAGCAGGTGATGGTGCCCGGCATTGCGTCTGGGCTGCCCGGCGGGCGCGACCTCCATGCCGCTGATCGCAAAGCGGACCGTAAACTTGCCGGGGACGCGGTCGTTATTGGCGAGACCCACGAAGCTCAGCCTCGCAGTTGCCGGCGCCGGGCTGCGCTGCATCGCACGCGCCTGCGCCATCGCCCCGCCGATCGGAAGAGCAACGGCCAACGCCCATGCCAGAGCCGCCGGTACCAGGGCGGGTATAAGGCGCGGCGCCCTCGATGGCATCGACGTCTCCCATCCACGAGACGAACAGTGCGAGGCTACCAGCGCGGCTGCGCCCCATCAAGCGGAACACTCGGCGCTTACGTAGCTGGAGCGGCTTTGTTCTGGAGTCCGGCGAAGTCATGCGTTAGCCTCACGCGGGGAAGGCGGTCATGATCCTCATCGCCAGACTTTGCGGGCTGGTCATGCTCATGCTGGCGGGGCTGGCCATGGCGGCGCCGGTTCCGGAGCGCCGTGTCGCGCTCGTCATCGGCAATTCCAGCTATCGCAACGCCCCCGCCCTGCCGAATACGGTCAACGACGCCCGCGACATGGCCGGGGCACTGCGCAAGGTCGGCTTCGAGGTGATCGACGGCATCGATCTCGACAAGCGCGGCATGGATGCGGCGCTCACGCGCTTCGCCCGGCTGGCGCAGGACGCCGATGCCGCGATGTTTTATTTCGCCGGCCACGGCTTCCAGTTCAACGGCGAGAACTACCTCGTGCCGGTCGAAGCCAAGATAGAGGACGAGGTCGGCGTCCAATATGAGACGACGCGGCTGAACGACGTCGTCACGGCGCTGAACTTCGCCAAGGGCGTCAAGATCATGGTGCTGGACGCCTGCCGCAACAACCCCTTCGTCAACCAGCTCGCCAAGAGGCAGRCGACGCGCGGCTTCTCTGTCAGCTCGGGCCTGGCGCCCGTGGCGCGGGCGCAGGGCATGGTCATCGCCTATGCGACGCAGGCCAACGACGTCGCCGCCGACGGCGCCGGCCGCAACAGCCCGTTCACGGCCGCGCTGGTGCGCGAGATCGACCAGCCGGGCCTGGAGGTGGCGACACTGTTCCGCCGCGTTCAGAAGAGCGTCTACGATGCGACCTCCGGCCGGCAGACCCCTGAGCTCTCGCTATCACTGCTCGGCGATTTCTACCTCAACCGCGAGGAGACCGATGCCGATATCTGGCAGCGTATCCGCTCCAGCGACGAGCCCGGCGTGCTCCGGGATTTCATCCAGCGCTATCCGGCGAGCTTCTTCGCCATCGATGCGCGCACGCGTCTCGACCTGATCGAGCGCCGCTCGCTCGCGACGAATGAACGCGACCGGCTGGTGCGCGAGTTCGCAGAGCGCGAGCGCGCGCTGCTGGAGCGTGTCGAGCGAGCCGAACAGGGGCGCCAGCAGGCCGCGACCGATCTTGCCCGGCAGGAGCGCGACGAAGCGGTCCCGCCGCCGCCACCCGCGAGCGGGGACAGCACGCGGGCGAAGCCGGCTCCTATCCAGCCCAAGCCACCGACCGGGGACGCGGCCGAGCGCACCCGTCTCGCCGACGAACTGACGCGGCGCGAGAAGGAATTGGCCGCGCTCGAGACCGAGAAGCGGCGCCTGGCTGAAGAGCGCCGCAATGTCGAGCAGGCGCTGGCAGCGCGGCTTGGCACTCTGACGCCCTCGCCGGCCGATCGGTCGGCGCAGCCGCAGGCCGTGCCGGCAAGTGCGCCGCGCCCGGCCGAGCGCCGTGCCGATCCGGCAGCCGGCGCGCCGGCCAAGACGAATTGCGGCGAACTCCTGCTCCGCGCCCAGCTCGGCGATCTCACGCCGGCGGCGCGCGAGCAGCTTCAGCAATGCCGCTGAGCGGCGTGGGACCGGGTGAGGCAAAAGCCGGCACGCACAGGGAGGAACGGAGCATGTCGATCGTCACGCGCCTCGGCCGAATTCTGGCTCCGCTGACGCTTCTGGCGAATGCCGCCGCCTGGGCACAATCGCCGCCGCCCCCCACGCCGGCGCCTTTCCAGCAAGCGCTTCAGAAGGCGGCCGACGACCTCTTCGGCAAGGCCGCGCTCACTGAACAGCAGATCGATCTCGTCATCGACCCGCTGATCGACGCTGCCTCCGGCTCGCAATCCAGCGCCACGCGCACGATGCAGCAGACGCTGATCGAGATCATCGGCAAGTCCTATCCGCGCTTCACTGTCCGCGCCTTCGACAGCGAGGCGCTGGCGCGCAAGCCTGTCGTGCTGGTCGGCACCTTCACCGCCGTCAACAACCAGGGTGCGGCGGACGGCCCGCGGGACGCCTATCGGATCTGCCTGACGCTGGCGGATCTGAAAACCAACAGCGTCGTCTCGAAGGGCGTGGCGCGTGCCCAGATCGAAGGCGTCGACGTGACGCCGACCCCATTCTATCGCGACTCGCCGCTCTGGGCGCAGGACCAGGCCACCAACGCCTATATCAAGACCTGTCAGGGCACGAAGCTCGGCGAGGCGATCGATCCGGCCTATGTCGAACGGTTGACGGCGAATGCCTTGGTCAATGACGGCATCCTTGCCTATGAAGCGCAGCATTTCCGCGAGGCGCTGGCCTATTATCGGGCTGCGCGCAAACTGCCTGGAGGCGAGCAGCACCGGGTCAGGATCGGGACCTACCTCGCCGCCAGCAAGCTCGCGCGGCGCGACGACATGGTCGATGCCTTCGGCGACCTCGTCGATTACGGGCTGGGAACCAACCAGTTGATGGTGAAGCTGCTGTTCAAGCCCGGCACCACCCAGTTCATCGACGATCCGCGGATCACCGAACCCTATCCGATGTGGCTGAGCCAGATCGCGACGCATGCCCGTCAGAAGGGAGCCTGCCTGGAGATCGTCGGGCACACCTCGCACACCGGGTTGCCGCAGGTGAACGAGCGCCTTTCGACCCTGCGCGCCCAGTTCGTCATGGATCTGCTGCTGACCGGCGCCCCGGATAACCGCAACCGCATGATCGCGACCGGGCGCGGCTTCAAGGAAAACCTCATCGGAACCGGCAAGGACGACAGCAGCGACGCGCTCGACCGGCGGGTGGAATTCAAGGTGATCGGCTGCTGACGACGTCCTTGCAGCGCCGGATATTCGCGACATTGATCCGTGCGCTGCTGCGAGGCCATTTTCCGACTTCGAACAATATCGACAGCGCCGGAATTGAACGCTACCTCAGCGGTGGGGCGGCAATCGGGGCTAAGACATGCATGAAGCATGCATCAGATTGGCGGGCACGCTGATCCTGTTCTTCGCCCGCTTCCTGACCGCCGTCCGCGGACGGTGGGTAGGTGTGGCCCCGGCCGCCGAGCAGCGGATCTATTACGCCAATCATGCGAGCCATGGCGATTTCGTCCTGATCTGGACCGTTTTGCCCCGCCGCATGCGATTGGAGACGAGGCCGGTCGCCGGGAGCGATTACTGGCTGAAGAGCCGCATCAGGCGCTTCATCGGTTGCGATGTCTTCAACGCCGTTCTGATCGATCGCGACCGCGCGAGCCGCACATGTGATCCGATAGCCCAGATGACAGAAGCGTTGGATGCCGGCTCGTCCCTCATCGTCTTCCCGGAAGGCACCCGCAACACCACGGAGGCCCCGCTCCTGCCGTTCAAGAGCGGGCTGTTCCACCTTGCGAAGGCGCGGCCGGACGTCGTCCTCGTGCCGGCCTGGATCGACAACCTCAACCGTGTCATGCCCAAGGGCGAGTTCGTGCCGATCCCGCTGATCTGCACCGTCACCTTCGGCGCGCCGCTTCGTCTTGCCGATGCGGAAACGAAGCAGGATTTCCTGGCAAGAGCCGAAGCCGCCTTGCTCGCCCTGTCCCCCAAGGCGAACGCGTCATGACGATGCCGCATCCCGATCTGCTGGCCGTGCTCGCCGGCATCCTCGGCGTCCTCTTCCTCGCCTCCGCTATCGGCTTCGTGCTGCAGCGCAGATTCTCGCCGGACGGCTCGAACGCCGTGGTCGAGAACCTGAACGACCGCATCCGGGCCTGGTGGGTCATGGTCGTGCTGATGGCGCTGGCGCTGATCGGCGGCAAGACCGGCGTGACGCTGCTCTTTACCTTCTGCTCCTTCGCGGCCCTGCGCGAGTTCATCACGCTGATCGATACGCGCCGGGCCGACCACTGGGCGCTGGCGGCCGCCTTCTTCGTCGTGCTGCCGGTGCAATACTACCTGATCTGGATCGAATGGTACGGGCTCTACTCGATCTTCATCCCGGTCTACGCCTTCCTCCTGATGCCGATCATCGCGGCGCTGCGCGGCGACACCGACCATTTCCTCGTGCGCATCGCCGAAGTGCAGTGGGCGCTGATGATCTGCGTCTTCAGCACCTCGCATGTGCCGGCGCTGCTGAGCCTCGACATCGCCGGCTATCAGGGACGCAATGTCCTGCTGATCGCCTTTCTGGTCATCGTCGTGCAGATCAGCGACGTCCTGCAATATGTCTGGGGCAAGCTTTTGGGCCGCACCAAGATCGCGCCGAAGCTCTCGCCCTCGAAAACCGTCGAGGGCTTCGTCGGCGGCGCGCTCAGCGCGACCGCCGTCGGCGCCGGTCTCTCCTGGATGACGCCCTTCACGCCGCTCCAGGCTGCCTTCCTGTCGCTGGTGATCGTTCTGATGGGCTTCTTCGGCGGGCTCGTCATGTCCGCGATCAAGCGCGACCGCGGCGTCAAGGATTGGGGCCATCTGATCGCCGGCCATGGCGGCTTCATCGACCGGCTCGACTCGGTCGTGTTCTCGGCCCCGATTTTCTTCCATTTAGTCCGTTACGGATGGTCGGCCGTATGACCCGCCCGCTCGCACACCTGATGCGCAGCAGCGTGGTCCATGTCGCCTTTGCCTTCCTCGCCATGGGGAGCTGGGCGGCCTTCGCCAACCGCGCCCATGCGATGCCGGCGCCGCTCCAAGCCGGGTTGATTCAGGGGGCGCTCTCGGCCTCGATCACGCTCGTCCTGAAGCGATGCATCGAATTTCTCGCCGGCCGCTTCACCGGCCTCGCCACGCTTCTGGCGCCGCCCTTGATCGCCGGGCTCGTCTCCGCAAGCGCGCTGACCGTCATCCACACGATAGGCGGCACGCCCGAGATCGCAAGGACGATCGCGGTGCCCCTCACCGTCGCGACGAGCTACGCCGCGCTCTACAATTATTCGCTCTGGCGTATCGGGAAGGCCTGAACGATGGCGCAGGACGAGAATCGACGCCCGCTGGCCAGCCGCGATTCCGGCTGGGCCCGCTCCATCGCCCGACGGCTGAGCGCTGCCGCTATCACGCCGAACCAGATTTCGATGGCGAGCATGGTGATGGCGGCTTTCGCCGGCATCGCCTTCTGGCAGGCGGGCGCGGCGGAGGCCGGCCCACGCGCCGCCCTGCTCCTGGCCGCCGCCCTGTTCTGCCAGCTTAGATTGCTCTGCAACCTGTTCGACGGAATGGTGGCCATCGAAGGCGGCAAGCAGGAGCCCGATGGGCCGTTCTGGAACGAATTCCCGGATCGCGTTGCCGATATCCTCATTCTCGTCGGCGCCGGTTACGGGGCTGGCGTGCCGGCCTTGGGCTGGGCGGCTGCCGGTTTTGCCGTGCTGACCGCGTATACGCGCGAACTCGGCCGCGCCTGCGGGCTGCCGGCCGA
The DNA here is from genome assembly GCF_056394545.1 of Allobosea sp. 10N428. Lineage (NCBI taxonomy): Bacteria > Pseudomonadati > Pseudomonadota > Alphaproteobacteria > Hyphomicrobiales > Alloboseaceae > Allobosea > Allobosea sp. 10N428. The sequence goes on from NZ_JBFTIC010000001.1 coordinate 229,662, forward strand.
TTTCTCGGGCCCGATGGCCAAGCAGCACCGCATGGCGACGATCACCGCGGCGGCCCTGCTGTCACTGCTGGAACCGCTCTGGCGCGGCCACAACGAGGTGATGCTGATAGCGCTCTGGCTCATCGCCGCCGGGACCGCCGTAACCGCTCTCAGGCGGGCCATGAATATCGCACGACGTTTGCGCGCGCGCTGAAAGCTCGCGCCCCGGCGCGGGAGCGGAAAAGCGTCCAAGCGACTCGAGTGGGTGAACGCGGCAATCGCGCGGACGCGGGAGCCCGCCAAAATCGGGCAACATCGGACAGGCGGATTTCTTCGCCGGTGAGCTCGCCACTCTTGAAGGCTTGGCGTGAGCGGTGGTTTCCGGGAAGGATCTCCGAAGCGCTGTTTACGCGGCTGACGAGCTCGACGAGACTGCGAAGCTCCTGATCCTCCGCTCCGGCCGCAGCGACAAGCTTCGTGGTGAAACCGAAGTCGAGGAACTCAAGCGCGTCTTCGGGGGCTGAGCGCCATGTCTCTCACGATCGGTATGGTGGCCCATGACAGCAAGAAGCCGGATCTTGCGGCCTGGGCCGTACAGCATGCCGGCTTGATCGCGCGCCATACCGTGGTCGCGACCGCGACGACTGGTGGCGTATTAAAGTCCTCGCTTCCCGATCTCACTATCCGCCTCGTCAAAAGCGGCCCGCTTGGCGGCGATCAGCAGGTCGGGGCGATGATTGCGCAAGGCGAATTGGACGTGCTTCTGTTCTTTCCGGATCCCCTCGCCGCCCAACCTCACGACGTTGACGTGAAGGCATTGCTGAGGCTGGTCCTGGTGTACGACATCCCGGCCGCCTTCAGCCCCAGCACGGCGAGCGCCCTCGCACGATCCGGGCTTTTCGATCGGTAACGACGACCAGGCGCGGATATGGCGGCCCCGCAAAGGGCCGCCAGTTCGATAGGGACAATCCGTGGCTGGAAGCAGGCCCCGGCGCACCACTCGGCTCAGTAGGTCTGGCCCAGATATTCCGCGATGGCCTTGGCATCCTTGTCGTCGATCGGAGCCTTGTAGACCTTGATCATCTTCTGGACCTCGGCGTCCCAGAAGACCTGCCCCTTCTTGCTCGGCTGATAATTGATGTAGTCGGCCGAGTGGCAGGCCATGCAGTTGTTTTTGGCGGCCTCGAAGCCCGGCTCGGCGCCGGGTTTGAGCGCGGCCGTCTCTTCCGGCAGCTTATAGGTCTTCGGAGCCGCGAGCGCGGTTCCGGCAAGGGTGCATGCGAGGATGAATGCGGCGCCGAACGCGCGCGGGCGAGTGATCGTCGTCATGACATTCTCCCTCAAGCGGCCATGACGCGCGTCGTCTCGACGACGTTGCGCAGATAGCCGGACGGGTTCCAGAGCGGCTGCATCGGCTGGGTCTGCCCCTTGGCGTTGGTCGCCTTGACCATCAACTTCTGCTCGCCGGCTGCGACGGAGACGTCCGCCTTCCATTCGCGGAAGGAGTACTTGCCGAGATCGTGCCCGAGGCCGGCCTTGACCCAGGTCTGGCCGCCATCGCCGGAAACCTGGACTTCGGCGATGCCGGAACCACCGTCGAAGGCGATGCCGCGCAGCGCAAGTCTACCAGCCTTGACCTTGGCCCCATCCAGCACATTGGTGATGAACGAGCGGACGGTGAAACGGTTGATCGGAATCGTCGCCACGGGCGCCTTGCCGGGCTCGACGCAGGCGCAGTCATTGTCGGGGATCCGGTAGGCCGTCTTCATCCAGAAGCTGTCGAGCTCCTTGTCCAGCACAGTGATCTCGTTCAGGTGCTTGACCCAATAGGTCCCGTAATAGCCCGGCACGACCAGGCGCAGCGGATAGCCGTTGAGCCAGGGCAGATCGGTTCCGTTCATGGCATAGGCCAGCATGACTTCGCCGTCGCGGGCATGGTCGAGCGCGAGCGCCTTCGTGAAATCGGGCGTATCGGGCGCAACCGGACCGTCGAGGCCGTCGAAGGCCACCTGCACGGCCCCCGGTTGGACACCGGCTCGCTCCAGGACGGCCTTGAGCGAGACGCCGCGCCAGCGCGCGTTGCCCATGGCGCCGTTGCCGAGCTGTCCGCCGGCGACCCGGGGCTCGACGAAGCCGCGGCTGTTGCCGGAGCACTGGTTGACCGCGACGACCTCGACCGCAGGGAAGCTGTTCTTCAATTCGCGCAGCGACAGCGAGAGCGGCTTGGACACCCTACCCTTCACCTCGAGCCGAAACGTTTCCGGGTCGATCTCCAGCGGAATGTCGGCGAGATGGTAACGAACGAAGAAGGCGTCGTTCGGCGTGATCACGCCGTCATTGAAGACCGAGAATGGCGTCTCGAGCTGCGGCGGGCGGGCTGTCTGCTGGATCAGCGGGCGTTTGCCCGGCACTTTGACGAGTTCGCGCTCGCCATTCTGGAAGGGCAATTTGACGGTTTCGGCGGCCAGAGCCGCGAAGCGTGATCCAGCGATCGCGGCGGCTCCCAGCCCCAAAGCCGCACTGCCGGCAGATGTGAGCATCTGTCGTCTGTTCAACATGGCGTTTCTCCCGAGGACACACTCCTCTGGAGATTGAGACGCATCAGAGCGTCGATCTATTCCATATCAAGGAAAGAAAACGGTCAGGCGCCGCAGGGCTGACCGATAGTCGGCACGTCCCTGAGAGCTGCGACCTGCTCGTCGGTCGGCTCCTGCTTCTGACGGATCAGATCGGCGATGACATCGGCGAGCCGATCGAGCCGTGCGGGATCCATGCCCTTGCTCATCAGCGCGTAATCGGCACCGACCGTGCTCCAGGCGCGTATGCGCAATTCATCGCGATCGCTTTTCACCGGCGTCGCACCCCAGCGTCCGGAATGCGGCGCCATCCAGAGCCCCAGCCGGCAGCCATGGGGGCCGCGATAGCCTGCGAGCAGGCCGCCATTGCCGGAGGTCGGATCTAGCGAAAGATAGGTGAGCTCCAAGCCGGAGGCCCGCAAATCCGGAAGGTGTCCGCTCTGCGCTGCGGCGAGATCCACGCGCACGCGTTGCTCGGGCATTGCCGACTGACCTTCTGCTATCCAGTGGCGATGAGCTGACATCGCGGCTGCAAGCCCTCCGTCAGGAGCTTTCGCCGGGCCGGAGAGCAGGGCGAGGAAACCGATGCAAGCCGCGAGCGCCAGAGCGGCGGCGACACGCAGGACCGCTCGCGAACGGCGCCGGGGCGGCAGCATGAATGCGGGCGGCGCCATTTCGGGAGTCAGGCGGCGCGCGACGGCGCGCAGCCGCGACAGCGTTGCCACACGCTCGGCCAGCCGTGGGTCACAGGCGATCGCCGCCGCAACCTCGGCCGCTTCCTCCGCAGAAAGCTCGTCGTCGACATAGGCATTCAGCCTATCGAGGGAAACTCCGCCGTCCCCGGCCGATTCCTCACCGTGCATGACGGCGGCGCCTCGACTGGAGGGGGCGCAGATTCTCGCGCTCGATGACGGCCAGCAATGCCTGCCTCGCCCGGCTCAACCGGCTCATGATCGTCCCTTGCGGCACCCCGAGAATAGACGCGACCTCGCCATAGCTGAAGCCCGCCAGATCGACCAGTTCGACGATCTCGCGGTGGTCGGGCGGTATCCGCTTCAAGGCCTGCCGAACGGTGATTTCGGCGATAAGGCTGTCATCATAGCGATGGTCGAAGCCAGGGCCCTCCTCCACCGCTCCGCTTTCGGGCACATCAGGGATGTGGCGCGCGCGGCGACAATTGTCGATCCAGGCATTGCGGACGATCTTGAACAACCAGGCGCGAACGGCTTCAGGGCGAGGCTGAGCACCCGAGCTCCCGAGTGCCTTGAGAGCGCAGGACTGCACCAGATCCGCGGCAGCGTCGGGATTGTCGGTCAGGCGGAGCGCATAGGAAAAAAGGCTCTTCCAGTTGCTGCGCAACGCTTCTTCGATCATCGCTCGCAGGGTGACACCTCCCGAACCCGATGCCGTGTCGCTCCCGCTGGCAGTGACGCCGCCGGGAGCCTCGATGACCTACGAGATGCCCAGCAGCCGGATCAGGCCGACGCTGACCGCGGCAAGCGCGAGCAGAGAGAGCGAAACCGCTGCTGTTACGCTGCGGCCGGCCCTGGCAACCGCGCGAATGTCGACGCCCAGTCCCAATGCGGCCATCGAGATGATGGTGAGGATGGTCGCAGTTTGAGCGATAGGGGCAAGTGCGGCCTGCGGGATACCGCCGTGCGAACGCAGCGCCGCCATCGCCAGGAAGGCGATGATGAACCAAGGGACGAGCTTGTGCACGGGCACGCCGCGACGGGGCTGGTTCTCTGCGGTGAGGTTATTCGCCTTGGCCTGCGCTCGGCTGCTCAGAATTGAAAGGACGACGACGACCGGTCCAAGCATCAGCACCCGCACGAGCTTGACGAGCGTGCCGATCTGGACGCTTGCGGCCGCTACCGGCGCCGTTGCCGCGAGAACCTGCGGGACGGCGTAGACGGTGAGGCCAGCCAGCACCCCGTATTGGATGTCCGACAGATGCAGCAACGGCACCAGCAGCGGCAGGCCCAGCACCACCAGGACGCCCAGCACAGCTGTGAATGCAATGGACGATGCAACGTCGTGACCGCTTGCGCCGATCACGGGCGCCACCGCCGCGATGGCCGAGTTGCCGCAGATCGAATTGCCGCAGGCGACCAGGACGGCCATGCGCTTGGGCAGGCCGAGCATGCGTCCGATCAGAAAGCTGACGGCAAGCGCGACGGCGACGACTGCGGCGATGCCGACGATCAGGCTCGGGCCGGCTGCGATGATGGCCTCGGCATTCAGTGACGCGCCGAGGAGCACGATCGCGATTTCCAGAACCGTCTTTGACGAGAACGCGATTCCCGGCAGCCAGAACTTCGACGGGGTCCAAAGGGTCCTCACCGTGGTTCCGAGCAGGATGGCCAGCACGAGAGCTTCCAGCCACGCACGCCCCATAAAATGCGCTTCCAGCACTTCAAGGCCGAAGGCCGCAGCGCTGATGAGCACGCAAAGCCCGAAGCCAGGCAGAACTTGCCCGGCTCGCAGCATCGGCGAACGGAAGGGTCCGGAAACGTCATTCATGGATGGGGGCGCCAAGGATAAGAAAAACTATTTCTCTGCGGCACCATCTTTTAGACAATCGATCCAATCAAACGCATTCAATCGAACGTTATGATCTACATCGCCGAACATTTGCGCTGCCCCCCGCTGCGGTGAGCGACCCCGAACGACCATCCGCCTGCCGCGATGACACAGGTCGCACCGAGGCCCTAGCAATCACATGAAGCCTGGGTTTCGCGGCAGATACTGCGTCCACCCGCCATAGCCGGGCGACGCCATCAACAGCATCGGAAAGCTGATACGCATGCCTTGTTTCACTGCAAGGCTTAAGACGCTGTCGCAGGTACCTGGCAGAAAAGCGGAAATCTTCTCGACAGAGCTATCTGCCGCCGATCGCAACGCCGTCGAGAAGGCATCGCGAAGAATGCCAGACCTCGTGACGGCGAGCGGCCCGATATGCCCGCTGGCGCTGATGTAGGCGTAGCCGACGCATTCGCTGCCGGCGTGGAGCAAGACACCCCCGACCGCCGCGTCATTGAGCAGGTGGCGATGATGCTTTTCCCGCGAGATGCCGATGGCGCGTGTATCGATCGCGGCGAGCTTCTCCATGGTGGCAGCGCTGCCGTCGATCGCCGCGGCTCGCAATGGCGGCTCCGGCAACGCCTGCGCCACCCGATCGCGCGCGGCGTTGAACAAGTAGATCGGCATCCTGGGAAAGAGCCCGTGCCGCATATACAGGCCCTGCGAGACGCGATTGAAGGTGAAGGTAATCAACGCCTTGTGAGCCGCCCCTGATTTCCGGGCATGCTCCATGGTTCGTTCCAACAGCTCGTTCCCGATGCCCTCGCCCTGTCGGGCGGGATCGACGAAAAGCTGGGCCAGGAACCAGACATCCCCACAAACCCAGCTCCAGGCGAAGCCGAGCATCGCGCCGCTATCCTCAGCGACCCACAGGCCATCGGGGTCGTCGTTGAGCGAAAACAGCTGAAAGCTCGGGGGGCTGGCCGACGCCATCGGGCCGAAGCCATGACGAATGGTGAGTTCGTTGATGCTGGCCACCACCAGAGCATCGGCAGCTGCCAGATCATTCGCTCGAGCTGGCCTGTAAACAAGCGACATCGTGTCACTCCGGCACAGATTTCCAAGATTGAGAGCGAGCAACCATATCGACCATAGCAGTCTTCATGAGCGCGGTCTCGCGCGCCGCGAAATCTGGTTGCCTCATCCCGGATCGCGATGATCGGCGCGGCAAACCGCATGAGTGGCGCCCGGCGCCGCCCGGCTGCCTCATCGCGCGGGCCGAATTCAGTTGAATACAGGGTCATTTGCGACCATGCTCACTGGAGGTCTTGCGAATCGCAGCCCGTGCACGGCAGCCGCAGCAAGACAATGAATGCACCCACCGCCACGATGGCACGCGTGATGCATCATATCGTCAGGGCGCTAGGCCGCCGCCTGCAGCAGAGAGATGTCGGCCGCCCGAACGCTTGACTGCCCCGACGGCGCAGCGCCGTTGTCGCAGCAGCCGTTCAGGCACTGGACAGGAACTTGCGCGACTATCATCTGTTGAATGTTGAGGGCCGTCGTCGAGGAGACCACCGATCGGTGGATGGCTGCCATGATCGAGAGAGACAGCGAGGTATTCCGCTTATTCTCCGAGGATTATCGGAGCTACTCACAGGAGGAGATGAGCCTGCAGGAATATCTGCTGGCATGTCGCGAAGATAAGTCGATGTATGCATCCGCGGCCGAGCGGATGGTCGATGCGATCGGCGCACCGAAACTTCTCGATACCAGCAAGGATGAGCGGCTGGGTCGGATTTTCGCCAATCGGACCATCAAGATCTATCCTTCCTTCGCCGATTTCTACGGCATGGAGGATACGATCGAGCGGATCGCAGGTTATTTTCGCTATGCCTCGCAAGGGCTGGAGGAGCGCAAGCAGATCCTCTACCTGCTCGGGCCCGTCGGCGGCGGGAAGTCCTCGCTGGCGGAGCGGCTGAAGAAGCTCATGGAGGAGCGGCCGTTCTACACGCTCAAGGTGGGCGGCAAGATCAGCCCTATTTTCGAATCGCCGCTGGGCCTGTTCCATCCCGAGCGCATGGGCGGCCTCTTCGAGGACAAATACGGCATCGCGCGGCGCAGGCTGAACGGCCTCATTTCGCCGTGGGCAGCGAAGCGGCTGGACGAATTATCCGGCGACATCTCCAAGTTCAGCGTGGTTAGGCTGATGCCGTCGCGGCTGCGCCAGATCGGCATCGCCAAGACCGAGCCGGGGGACGAGAACAACCAGGATGTGTCGACGCTGGTCGGCAAGGTGGATATCCGCCAGCTCGAAAATTTCAGCCAGTCGGACCCGGACGCCTACTCCTATAGCGGCGGGCTGAACCGGACGACGCAGGGCCTGCTCGAATTCGTCGAGATGTTCAAGGCGCCGATCAAGGTTCTGCATCCCCTGCTCACCGCGACCCAGGAGGGCAGCTATAACGGCACCGAGAACTTCGGCGCATTCCCCTATCAGGGCATCGTTCTGGCTCACTCCAACGAGTCCGAATGGCTGCAGTTCAAGAGCAACAAGAACAACGAGGCCTTCCTCGACCGCATTATGGTGGTCAAGGTGCCCTATTGCCTGCGCGTCACCGAAGAGCGGGAGATCTACGAGAAGCTGCTGCGCGAGAGCGAGCTTGCCGACAGTCCCTGCGCGCCCGAAGTGCTCGATATTCTCAGCCGCTTCTCGGTCTCGACACGGCTGACCGAATTCGAGAATTCGCCCCTCTATACCAAGATGCGCGTCTATGACGGCGAGAACCTCAAGGAGCTGGAGCCGAAGGCGAAGGCGATCCAGGAATACCGCGACGCCGCCGGAGTCGACGAAGGCATGACCGGCGTGAGCACGCGCTTCGCCTTCAAGATCCTTTCGCAGACATTCAACTACGATACGCAAGAGCTCGCTGCCGATCCCGTGCACCTGATGTACATCCTGGAAGGAGCCATCAAGCGCGAGCAGTTCCCCAAGGAAACGGAAGCGGCCTATCTCGACTTCATCAAGTCGGAACTCGCGACGCGCTACGCCGAATTCATCGGCCACGAGATCCAGAAGGCCTATCTCGAATCCTACGGGGAGTACGGGCAGAACCTGTTCGACCGCTACATCGCCTATGCCGATGCATGGGTGGAAGATCAGGACTACAAGGACCCCGATACCGGCCAGATCCTCAACCGGCAGGTTCTGGACAATGAATTGTCCCAGATCGAGAAGCCGGCCGGCATCGCCAATCCCAAAGATTTCCGTAACGAGGTCGTGAAGTTCACGCTGCGTGCGCGGGCCCGCAACAACGGCCGCAACCCGTCATGGACCAGCTACGAAAAGCTGCGCGAAGTCATCGAGAAGCGAATGTTCGGACAGGTTGAGGACCTGCTGCCCGTCATCAGTTTCGGCTCGAAGCAGGACAGCGTGACCGAGAAGCGGCACCTGGGTTTCGTCGAGCGCATGGTGGAGCGGGGCTATACCGAGCGCCAGGTCCGGCGCCTCGTGGATTGGTACATGCGCGTGAACAAGGCGGGTTAACGTCGGCCCGAGCGGTCCCATGCCCATCTTCATCGACCGTCGATTGAACCCGAAGGACAAAAGCCTTGGCAATCGCCAGCGCTTCCTGCGCCGCGTGCGCACGGAGCTGAAGCGAAACATCCAGGAACAGATCCGAGCCGGGAAGATCGCCGACGCGGATGGTGAGCATGTCGTCTCGGTGCCGGCGAACGAGACGAGCGAGCCGAACTTCCGCGTTGCGAAGGATAGCGGACATCGCCAGTACGTCCTGCCCGGCAACAAGCATTTCTCCGCGGGCGACCGGATGCCGAAGCCGGGCCAAGGCGGCGGAGCCGGATCGGCACCGGGCTCGCAGTCATCCGAGGATGATTTTCGCTTCGTTCTGTCGCGCGAAGAGGTGCTCGACCTGTTCTTCGAGGATCTCGAGCTTCCCGACATGGTCAAGCTCAATCTCAAGGAAATTCTCGCCTTCAAGCCGCGACGGGCCGGCTTTTCGGTGAGCGGGTCGCCGACGAACATCAGCGTCGCGCGCACCATGCGGAACAGTCACGGCCGCCGAATTGCGCTCCGGCGACCCAAACGCGAGGAGCTCGAGGCGATCCTGCGCGAGCTGGCCAGCCTCGACGCCGGCCGGACAGATCCCGAGACCCGCCAGCGCATCGCCGCCTTGCGCGAGGAACTCGACCGGCTGGAACGCCGTCGTCGCGTTATCGCCTTCGTCGACCCGGTCGATATCCGCTTCAACCGTTTTGACCCGCAGCCCCTTCCGAACGCGAAGGCGGTGATGTTCTGCCTCATGGACGTCTCCGGCTCCATGGGCGAACGCGAAAAGGACCTCGCCAAGCGCTTCTTCGTCCTGCTGCATCTGTTCCTGAAGCGCCGCTACGACCGCACCGACATCGTCTTCATCCGCCATACCCATGAGGCCAAGGAGGTGGATGAGGAGACCTTCTTCTACAGCACGCAGAGCGGGGGCACCGTCGTCTCGACGGCGCTGGAGGAGATGCAGCGCATCATCACGCAGCGCTATCCAAGCCGGGAATGGAACATCTATGCCGCCCAGGCGTCGGACGGCGACAACCTCGCCACGGATTCCGATCGCTGCCTCAGCCTGATGGACGGCGAGATCATGCGCCTGTGCCAGTATTTCGCCTATGTCGAGATCATCGACGAGCGCGAGAGCGAGATCTTCGGCTCCACGGACAACGGGACATCGCTCTGGCGTGCTTATCGGACGGTCAGGGACAGATGGCCGAATTTCGACATGAGCCGCATCGCCAAGGCGGCCGACATCTACCCGGTCTTTCGCCAGCTCTTCACGAAGCAACCGGCACTGCAGCGCGACTGAGAGGAGCGCCGATGCCCAGGTACGCGCACAGATCCGACTTGCTGTTTTCCGGCTCCGACTGGAACTTCCAGACCCTCTCGCATGCTTACGACGTCATCGAGGCCGTCGCGAAGGAAGAACTCCACCTCGATATCTATCCGGTTCAGATGGAAGTCATTTCTTCCGAGCAGATGCTCGATGCGTACTCTTCCATCGGCATGCCGCTGATGTATCGCCACTGGTCCTTCGGCAAGCATTTCCTCCATCACGAACTGCTCTATCGCAAGGGTGGGCGCGGCCTCGCCTATGAGCTGGTGATCAACTCCAATCCCTGCATCGTCTATCTGATGGAAGAGAACACCATGGCCTTGCAGGCCCTGGTGACCGCTCACGCGGCATTGGGCCACAACCACTTTTTCAAGAACAACTATCTGTTCCAGCAATGGACGGATGCCAGCGCCATCCTGGGCTATCTCGATTTCGCCAAGGGCTTCATCGCCCGCTGCGAGGAAAGACACGGCGTCGCGGCGGTGGAAGCGATTCTGGATGCCGCGCACGCGCTGATGGACCAGGGCGTGTTTCGCTATCGCCGCCCTCCCAAGCTCTCATCCGACAAGCAGCGCGAAGGGCTGCGCGAGCGGCTGGAGTACGAAGAGCGCTCCTATAACGATCTCTGGCGCACCGTCCCGCGCCCGGCCGATGGCAGCAAGGCCGACGAGGCGGAAGCCAGCGTCGCCGAGCGGAAGAAGGCGCTCAATCTCCCGGAAGAAAACCTCCTCTATTTCCTCGAAAAGAACAGCCTGATCCTCGAGCCCTGGCAGCGCGAGATCCTCAGAATCGTCCGCGTCATCGCGCAGTACTTCTACCCGCAGCGGCAGACGCAGGTGATGAACGAAGGCTGCGCGACCTTCGTGCACTATACGGTCATGAATGCGTTGTTCGACCAGGGCCGGATCAGCGAAGGCGCCATGCTGGAAATCCTGCGCAACCACTCGAATGTCGTCTTCCAGCCTGCCTTCGACGATCCCCGCTTTTCCGGCATCAATCCTTATGCGCTCGGCCTGGACATGATGCAGGACATCCAGCGCATCGCCACCGAGCCCACTTCTGAGGATCGTGACTGGTTTCCCGAAATCGCGGGCAAAGGCGATTGGCGCGCAATCCTGCTCGACGCCTGGGCCAATCACCGCGACGAATCCTTCATGCGCCAGTATCTGAGTCCGGCTCTGATCCGAAAATGGCGGATGTTCGTGCTATCCGACGCGGCCGATGAGCGCTTCTACACCGTAGCGTCGATCCATAACGAACGCGGCTACGAACGGATACGCGCCGCACTCGCCCAGAAATACGACATCGGAACGAGCTATTCAGATATCCAGGTCGTGGATGTGGATCTGCTCGGCCAGAGGCATCTGCGCCTGCAACACCGGATCAATGGCGGCATTCTGCTGGAAAGCGCGAGCTGCGATGCGACGCTGCGCCGTATCCACCAGCTCTGGGGCTATGACGTCGTTCTGGAGGGAGTGGATGCGCAGACGGGAGCGAGGATCTACGAACGGTCCAGCCGTCAGCTAGCGTAACGCCTCCGAGAGGACCGGCCCCTGAACTGCGCTTTTCAGGCGCGCCGGCGCCGGATGGCCGGCAATTCGCGGCCACCTTTCACCAGAACCTCGAAGACGGACCTTAACCGGGCACCCGGTTCGGCGGAATGGGCTGTAGAGCGATGCCTGGTGTCTTGATCCCGCGAAAGGGGGAGCTCGCCCAACCTATCGCAGGTGTCCGTCATTGCTGTCCCCGCGCCCGATCACCAACGGTCATCGTAGTCGCGGCGATAGCCATATGCCGGCGCCCAGGGCGGCGGACCACCATATCGGCGTCCGTAGCCGTATCCGTACCCGCCACCATAGCCGTGACGGCGTTCATAGTAGCGCTGGCGCCCCATATTCTCCTGAATGATCATCAGGCGCTCGCGCTTGGCTTCGCTCATCGTGAATTCGGCCGCCTGCTTGTCGAGGCGCCGCGCAACATCTGCCGGCAGCGCCTCGCTGGCGTGTGCCGACGTCAATGAAGCGGCAATACCGAAGCCAACAAATGCCGTGATTGCTAACCGACGCATGGGAATCTCCCTTTCGCTCTAGCCAGTAGAGCATTCGGTTACGGAACGCGGCCTGAACGGGGTTGTTCGCGTACGTTCATCTTCCAAGCAGCCACTCCGGCTCGGCGTTACCTCAGAAAAGGACGGCTGGCGGCAGCACGCGCTTAGGGAAGCGAAAACGCCGCATGAAGCGCGCATGAAGGCGCACGCTGGAAGGAGGTCTCGGGCGACGGCTCCTCTTCGCGTGGGCGATCAAGGAGCAGCCATACACCGGCCGATCGAATGCCAAACGGTGGGTCGCGGTTCGGCGCCTATCGGGAGCCGGGCAGCAGGAACGGCTCGCCCTTCACAGACACGAAAACGGTCTGTCCGATCTGCGGCCGGTCCATGCTCGAAACCTGCGCGGTGAAACGGATGCCCTCTCCGCCGTGGTTCGTCCGCAGCGTCACAGTGCATTGTGCGCCCCGGAACGCGACGTTCTCGATGAAGGCTTCGTGACCTGGGGCGGTCGGCGACAGCAGGAACTGCTCCGGCCGGAGCATGATCGTGCCTGCCCCGCGGCGGCCGCCGGTCTCGGCTTCGAACTCGCCCAGCCCGCAGGAGACACTCCCCTCCGCGATTTCGGCCTCGAACAGGACGGCATTGCCAAGGAACAGGGCCGTTTCGACATCCGCCGGCCGCCAGTAAAGCTCGGCTGGTCGGCCCGTCTGCACCAACCGGCCCTCCCGCATCACCGCGAGTTGATCGGCAAAGGACAGCGCCTCGCCCTGATCGTGGGTGACAAGGATGGTGGTGATGCCAGCCTTGGCCAGCACGCGCGCAACAGCTTGCCGAACACTCTCGCGCAGCCCTGTATCGAGCGCCGAGAACGGCTCGTCGAGCAGCATCAGCGCCGGCTTCCGGGCCAGTGCGCGGGCAAGCGCAACGCGCTGCTGCTGCCCTCCCGAGAGTTCGTGCGGCCGGCGCTCCAGCATCGCTGGATCAAGCTCGACCAGCTCCATCAGCTCGCGCAAGCGGGCCGCCCGGTCAGGCTCGTTTCGCGGGATGCCGAAGCCCACATTGCCGGCCACGTCGAGATGCGGGAACAAGGCCCCGTCCTGGGCGACATAACCGATCCGGCGCCGATGCGCGGGGGCGATCGCCGGCCCGTCGGCCAGCACCTGCCCGTCGAGCACCACCGTTCCCGCATCGGGCGCTTCGAAGCCGGCGATGACGCGCAGCAGCGTCGTCTTTCCCGACCCGGAAGGGCCTACGATGGCGACGCGGCGGCCCGCCTCCACAGCAAGGGATACGCGATCCAACGCCGCGATGGCGCCATAGCGCTTCGAGACATCCGAGATGACGAGCTGGGTCATGCGCCGAGGGATTTGCGTGCCTGAGCGTGCAGCAGCGCGGTCATCGGCAACGAGAGAAGGATCATCAGCACGGCATAGGGCGCGGCATTCGCATAGTCGAGCTCGCTGGTGAGCGCCCAGAACTCAGTCGCCAGCGTCCGGGTGCCGTTGGGAGCAAGCAGCAATGTCGCGGTCAGCTCGGTCGCCACGCCCATCGCGACCAGCGCCATCGCAGCGGCGACGCCGGGCGCCGCGAGCGGCAGCGTCACCGTCAGAAGCGCGTGGGCCGGGTTGCGGCCGAGCGCCGCCGCGGCGCGCTCCAGTTCGACCGGAACCTGCGCGATGCCTGCACGCAGCCCGACCAACGCGCGCGGCAGGAACATCAGGACGTAAGCGAAGACCACGGTCGCGACGGTCTGGTAGAGCGGCAAGGCGATGCGCACGGTCACGGTGACGAGGGCCAACGCTACCACGACGCCCGGCAGCGCGCCGAGATAGCTATGGCAACTTTCCAGGAAGCGGGTGAACCGGCTAGGCGCGCGCACCGACAGCCACGCCATCGGCAGCGCGGCTGCAGCCGCGACGCAGGCGCCGGCAGCCGCATAGCCCAGCGTCTCGGCAAGGGATGCGGCCAGCGCGTTCTGCCGCCAGACATCCTCGCCCGCGGCCATGAGCCAGCGCGTGAGTGTCAGGATGGGCACGCCGAGACTGAGGGCGGCAAAGGCAAGCGGCAGCGCCAGGGCCGGCAGCCGCCAGCGCCCCAGCCGCTGGCGCGGCGCCGGGCGCGGGGCGCCGGAGCCGAGCCGGGCGTAGCGTGCGCCGCCGCGCAGCAGCCATTCGAGCCCGATGAGGCCGCAGCAGCTCAGCACCAGCACGCCCGCGAGCATGTTCGCCGCCGGGCCGTTATAGCTCGACTGGAACTGGTCGATGATCGCGGTGGTGAAGGTGTCGAAGCGGATCATGGCGTAGAGCCCGTATTCCGCGAGCAGATGCAGCCCGACCAGCAGGCTGCCGCCACAGATCGCCAGCCGCAGCTGCGGCAGAACCACCCGCAGGAGCACGCGCGGCGGAGACTGCCCGAGCGAGGCCGCGACATGCTCGAGTTCAGGGTCGAGCCGGCGAATCTGCGCGGCCACGGGCAGATAAAGGAATGGTAGATAGGCGAGGACCGAAACCAGCACCGCCGCCGCAAGCCCGTGGAAGCGCGGCAGGAGGCTGACCCAGGCGTAGGACTGGACGAAGGCTGGCACTGCGAGCGGTGCGACCGCGAGCCAGGACAGGAATTTCGCGCCGGGCATGTCGCTGCGCTCGGTGAGCCAGGCCAGCGCCACCGCCAGCAGGATCGCGGGCGGCAGCGTGCACAGTTCGAGCAGCAGCGTGTTGACGAGCAGTTCGCCGACGCGCGGCCGCCAGATCAGCGAGAAGGCCGTCTGCCAGCCGGTTTCGATCGCAATCCAGACGATGAATCCCAACGGCAGCAGGGCGCAGACGGAGACGCCCCCGGCGAGCAGCAGCATTGCCCGGCCAGCGAGATTGCGTTGCCGCCTGAGCGGCAAAACCGGCAGAGCCGGCGTATCGACGGACAGAGAAACGGTCATGGGACAATGCGCGTGCGAGGGCATCTCGCACGCGCATTCGATCGACGCAACCGGGTCAGAGCAGGCCGGCGGCGGTCATCAACTCGGTGACCTTCTTGCTGTCGAGCTGCGAGGGCTCGACCTTCGGTGCGTCGAGCTTGGCGATCGGCTCCAGCTTCGGGTTCGAAGCCTCGCCATTGCCGATGGCGTATTCGAAAGAATCGCCCTCGCGCAGCACGGCCTGGCCGTGCTTGCCGGTCATCCACTTCACGAAGGCCTCCGCCTCCTTCTTGTGCTTGCTGGATTCGAGCACGCCCGCGCCCGAAGTGCTCAGGAAGGCGCCGGGGTCCTGGCCGCGGAAATAGTGCAGCCCGACATTGCCACTGTTTTCGCCCGTCTTCGCCTGATCGCCGAAGTAATAATAATGGTAGATCAGCGCGCCCTCGACCTCGCCGGCATTGACCGCCTTCATGGCGACGCTGTTGCCGCGGTAGGCGCTGGAGTTGTCCTTCATCGCCTTGAGCCAGTCGCCCGTGGCCTTCTCGCCCTTGAGAACGAGGAGCGCGCCGACGATCGCCTGGAAGTCGGCGCCCGACGGCGAGGCGGCCCAGCGGCCCTTCCACTTGGCGTCGGCGAGGTCCAGCATCGACTTCGGGAGGTCGGCTTCCTTCAGCTTGCGCTTGTCGTAGACGAAGACGGTGCTGCGCGCGGCAACGCCCGTCCAGCGCCCGCTCGCCGGACGAAACTGCGCCGGAACCTGATCGAGAACGTCCTTGGGCAGCGTCTCGAACAGCCCGGCCTTCTCGACCAGCACCATGGCCGGGGAATTCTCGGTGACGAAGACGTCCGCTGGAGAGGACGCGCCCTCCTGGACGATCTGGTTCGCGAGTTCGGTATCCGACCCCTTGCGGATCGTCACCTTGATGCCGGTCTCCTTGGTGAAGCCGTCGGCCCAGGCCTGCGTCAGGCTGGCATGCTGGGCGTTGTAGACCGTGATTCCGTCCTGAGCCCGAACCGCGTTCGCCGCGGCGAGGGTGACGGCGAGAACGCCGATACGGAGAGCAAGGGACGAGTACGACGCCATGGTAACCTTCTCCTGCCAACGCAGTTCGTGAACTGGGCCGGCGTTAGATTCCCAAGCGTCAAAGCTGTCAATTATTATTGTCTAGTTTATAATCTTTCGAAACAATACGAATCCGCCGACAAGCACTACTTTCGGGGTTCGTTTCACCGCCCTCCCCGGCAAGATCTTCAACGAGCCGGCTATGTCTCGCGGGATGCCTCGACCCCGGCACGCTCAGCGTCGCGATTGTCGCGGACAAGCTGTTCGGCCGCGCCGGACCCCTCGCCGACGACGCCCGCTCACACCGTCCGCGTTACCTTGGCCAAATGGGGCGGCCGATCGGGATCGAGGCCGCGGCTTTTCGCCAGAGTCGCGACCGCGCCGTAAAACGCGCGAACTTGCGCCAGGGGTAGCAGCGGAGCCGGCAGCGCAGGCGGCAGGGGCAGGCTCTTGTCGACACCCTCCTCGCTCGCAACGGCATAGCGCAGGTCCGCGCCGAGCTGCGCCAGGGCGGATGCTGCGGCGCAGACGCTCGCGCTGCCTTCGTCGCCGGGGTCCAGAGCCAGTGCCGGGAAGCCCGGCTCGACCAGAGCCAGCGGGCCGTGCCGCACCTCGGCGGCGCTGAAGGCCTCCGCGTGGATCCGGCAAGTCTCCTTGAACTTGAGCGCGATCTCCTGCGCGATGCCGAAGCTCAGGCCTCGCCCGATCACATAGAGGCTACGCGCCTCGCGCCAGGTCGAGAGAGCCGGTCCCCAGTCGCAGTGCCCGGCAGCGTCGAGCGCTTCGGGCGCCTGCGCCAGCGCGGCGGACAGGGCATCGTCCCGTGTCCATTCGGCCGTGAGATGCAGGAAGGCGAGACAGGTGGCGAGAAAGCTCTTGGTCGCTGCGACGCTGTGCTCCGGCCCGGCCCGCAACGGCACGAGCACGTCTACCATCCCCGCGAGCGGCGAGGCCTCGTCATTGACGAAGCCGACCACGAGCGCGTCAGCACGCTTCGCGGCTTCGGTCAGGCGCAAGGCGTCGGGGCTGCGGCCCGACTGCGACACGGCGATGAACAAGGCACGGGAGAGGTCGAGCTCGCCGCCATAGACCGAAGCGAGGCTGGGTCCGAGCGAGGCGACCGGCAGACCGAGAGCCAGCTCGATCAGATATTTGCCGTAGGTTGCGGCATGGTCCGACGAGCCGCGCGCGCAGGTCGTGACGAAGGCCGGCCGCTTGATGCGCAGGCGCTCGGCCAGATCGACCATGATGGCCGCGTTCTCCGCCCGTTGGCGGAGCGCGACCGCTGCGGACTCGGCCGCTTCCAGGGTAAGCAGTGCTTCAACCATGACGGCGCAAAGGTGTTTCGAGCAGTTGGTCGGCGAGGTGACCCACCTGCCGCGGGTCGAGCCTGCTGCCTGCCCCCCCGACACTCTGCACCGAAAGCGTGCCGCTGACGATGCCCTCGGCGAGCGCACGCGCGGGCGAGCTTCCCGCAAGCCAGGCTGCAAGGAAGCCGGCATTGAAGGCGTCGCCGGCGCCGGTGGTATCGAGCACCTCACGGCAAGGCGCAGCGGGCAGGATGATCTGCTCGCCGCCGTGGTAGAGCCGGGCACCGGCGCCGCCATCCTTGATCGCCACCAAGGCGAAGTGCTCGGCGAGGCGCTGCCCCGCGAGTTCGAGATCGTCGCAGCCGGCGATCACGCAGGCTTCGGCGGCGTTGGGCAGGAAGATATCGATGCCGCTGCATCGCGCGATGAGATCGGGCGAGCGGATGAGCGCGTCGTCCCAGCTCGGATCGAGCGAGACCGTGAGGTTGTGCCGGCGGGCTTCGCTCGCCAGATCGGGAATCTCGGCCAGCGTCGCGAATTCGGCGATGTGGAGATGGCAGGCACGGGTATCGGCGAGTGCTGCCTCCAGTGTCGCCGGGCGTGCCGGGCCGGCACGGCGCGAGAGAAAGGCGCGCTCGCCATCCTTGATCATCGCGACGGTGAGCTGCGGACCGGCATCGGCCGCACATTCGAGAAAGGCGAGATCGACGCCGCTGTCTTCCAGTGCGGGCCGCAGCGCCTGCGAGATCGGGTCCTCGCCGAGGCGCGCGAGCAGGCCGGCCGCCCGGCCGAGCCCGATCAGATGCGCAGCGGTAATGAAGCCGCCGCCACCGGGCACGACGGCGACCTCGTCGGCGAAACGCTCCTCGCCAAGCCGCGGCATGGCCGCCAATCCCCGGAAAACGAGATCGCAATAGAGCCGACCGATGCTCAGCACCAGACCGTCCGACTGTGGTCGATCGGCCATCACAGGGCCTGCTCGCTTTTGGCGTCGAACAGACGCAGCGCCGATGCCGGTGCGCCGAGCCTGACTGCGGCGCCGATGGCAGGCGGCCGCTTGGCCGGCGCCGAGGCAAGCAGGAGGCCGCCCTCGGCCTCGACATGCACGAAGGTCTCTGGCCCGAGCGGCTCGACCACTGCGACCGTCCCGCAGAGAACGAGGTCAGCGCCCTCGCCCGGCTCCAGCACGCGCAACTCCTGCGGGCGGACGCCGACCAGCAGGTCGGCCGGAAGCGGGCCGGACCAGGAGAGCGGGGCCTCGCCGAGCTGGAGGATGCTCCGACCGGCTTCGGAGGTCGCTTTCGCCGGCACGATGTTCATCGTCGGCGAGCCGATGAAACGGGCCGTGAAGACATTCGCCGGCTTCTCGTAAAGTTCCATCGGGGCACCGACCTGCAGGATGCGCCCGTCGCGCATCACCACGATCCGGTCGGCCAGCGTCATCGCCTCGACCTGGTCGTGGGTGACGAAGACGATGGTGGTGCCAAGCCGCTGATGCAGCCGCTTGATCTCGAGCCGCATCTGCCCGCGCAGCTGTGCGTCGAGATTGGAGAGCGGCTCGTCGAACAGGAAGACGGCCGGATCGCGCACCATGGCGCGCCCGATCGCGACGCGCTGACGCTGGCCGCCGGACAGGGCCGAAGGCCGGCGTTCCAGCAACGCGGTCAGGCCGAGCACTTCGCCGACCTCCTCGACGCGCTTGCGCTTCTGCGCCTTGTCGAGCCCGGAGGTGTAGAGGCCGAAGGCAATGTTCTCGGCCACGCTCATATGCGGGTAGATCGCATAGTTCTGGAACACCATCGCGATGTTCCGCTGCTTCGGCTCCAGCTGGTTGACGACGCGCCCCCCGATCGCGATGGAACCGCCGTCGATCTCTTCGAGACCGGCGATCATGCGCAGCGTCGTCGACTTGCCGCAGCCGGAGGGGCCGACGAAGACGACGAACTCGCCATCGCGGATGTCGAGGTCGATGCCGTGCACGACCTGCGTCGGGCCATAGCGCTTGACCAGCTTCTCGATCGCAATCCCGGCCATCAGACGGCTCCTGCCAAGGCGGCGAATGCGCCGTTCAATTCCTGCCGCGCGGCCTCCTCGCGCTGCGCCATCGCGGTGGCGGCGTCCTCGGCTGCAGCAAGCTCGGTGCGATAGCCGGCAAGCGCTGCGCCCAAGGCCTTCGGGCCCGGCCCGCCGAAACGCTCGCGCAGGGCGACGAAGTTCTCCGGCGAGACGGCGAGCGCGAAATCCTCGCGGCTCAGGGCAGGCTCGCGGCCGACGGCATGGCGGAAGGCATTCGCAAAGGCCTCGTAGCCATCCCCCTGCAGGTCGCCATCCTTCGCGACCACGGCGCGCGCGACCGCCGAGGCGATCTCGTGCGCGACGCGGAACGGCAACCCCTCACGGCGCACCAGCGTGTCGGCAAGCTCGGTGATCGTGATGCAGGACCGGCGGATCGTCTCGGCGACACGGCGGCTGTCGACCGTAAGCGTCGGCAGCAGCGCGGCGAGCAGATCAAGCACGCGCCCACCCGTCTCGAAGGCCTGATAGCCCGCTTCCTGGGTCTCGCCCTCGCTGTCGTTCATGTCGGTGAAGGGCGTGTTGTGGACGATGTCGCGGGCCATGCGGGCGCGGCTCATCGTCTGCGAGGAGAGGTGGCGCAGATGTTCGATCGGCACCGGATTGCGCTTCTGCGGCATGATCGACGAGATCTGCACGAAGGCATTGGGAACATAGATCTGCCCGACCTCGAAGGCGGTCCAGAACTGCAGGTCCTGAACCACGCGGCCGAGATGCAGGAAGACGAGTTCGACCGCGCTGAAGACGCTGGTCACGTAGTCGACCGCGGCGATGCAGCCATAGGAGTTCTGCAGCGGCGCCTTGAAGCCGAGCAGATGCGCGACGCGGTGACGATCGAGCGGGAAGCCGGATGTGGTGATCGCGGCGGCGCCCATCGGGCAGAGATCGAGGAGTTCGCGTGCCTGCATCAGGCGCTGATGGTCGCGCAGCATCACCTCGATGGCGGCGGCGAGATAGTGTCCGAGCGTCGAGGGTTGGGCCGGCTGACCGTGGGTATAGGCAACGATCAGCGTCGCCTTTTCGCGCTCGGCCAGCGTCAGCGCGGCGGCAATGACGGCGCGCAGACGTTGGCTTAGCCGGTCGAGCCGTGGCTTCAGCGCCAGCTTGAACAAGGTGTGGTCAATGTCGTTGCGGGACCGGCCGGTGTGCAGCCGGCCGTCATCCTCCGGTTTCAGGCGCTTGCGCAGCTCGGCCTCGACCAGGAAGAAATAATCCTCGACCTCGCCGGTGTAGCTGAGCGTCGCGGGATCGATTTCCTGCTCGATCGCAGTGAGGGCTCGGGCGATCTCCGCAGCCGTCTCACGGGGGAGAATGCCTGTCTCGGCCAGCATGAGGAGATGTGCGCGGTCGATGGCGCGGAAACCCTCGACATGATGGGTCCTCGCCCCGTCGAAGAGCGGGCGCAGCACCGTCTCCTTGTAGACCGGGTCGGGAAAAACGGAGCTGTCGCGCAGGCGCGGATCGGTGTTGTCGGTCATATCGGACTTACCCCTTCAGCCCGGCGAGCACGACACCGCGGACGATGTAGCGCTGCAGCACCAGGAAGACGGTGAGCGTCGGCAGGGTCGCAAGCGCCGCCCCCGTCATGATCAGCTCCCATTGCACCTGCGCCTCGACGGCGAAGCTCGTGAGGCCGACAGGGAGCGTGTAGAGTTCCTTGCTCGTGGTCACGATCAGCGGCCAGATGAAGGCCGTCCAGTTGCTCAGGAAGGTGAAGATCGCGAGCGCCGAGAGCGCCGGCGTCACCAGCGGCATGGCGATACGCCAGAAGATTGCGAACTCGTTGAGGCCGTCGACGCGCGCCGCCTCGAGGAAGTCGTTCGGCACCGTCTCGAAGAACTGCTTCATCAGGAAGGTGCCGAAGGCGGTCATCATGCCCGGGAACATGATGCCCCAGTAGCTGTCGAGCCAGCCGAAGTTCTTGGCCATGACGTACCAGGGGATGACCAGCATCTCCGTCGGAATCATCAGGGTCGAGAGGATGGCGATGAAGACGAGATAGCGACCGCGGAACCGGAACTTCGCCAGCGTGTAGCCGACAAGGCTGTCGAAGAAGACGTTGGAGAGCGTCACGACGGCCGCGATGCCGAAGGAATTCGCGAACCAGCGCAGGAAACGGCCGTCAGAGAGAACCGTGACGTAGTTCTCGAGCGTCGGATGGGCCGGGAAGAAGGCGAGATCGTAGATCTCGGAGGAATCCTTCAGCGAGGTCGCGAACATGAAGGCAAGCGGCGTCACCATCATGAGGCCCCCGCCGAAGAGCAGCAGCCAGGCGAGGATGCGACCCGGCGTGGTGCGGCCGGAGAGAGACGAGGCGACTGCGCTCATCAGCGATCCCTCAGCAGGCGCAGCTGCAGCAGCGAGACGCAGAGCAGGACGAGGAAGAGCACGACGGTCTGGGCGGCGGCATAGCCCATGTCGAACGAGGAAAATGCAGTCTGGTAGATCATCAGCACGAGCGGCTTGGTCGCGTTCAGCGGCCCGCCGGGATCGCTGCTCGTCTGGCTGGTCATGTTGTAGACCTGATCGAAGATCCGCAGGAATCCGATCGAGGAGAAGACGACGAGGAAGATGATCGTCGGCTTGAGCAGCGGCAGGGTGATCCGCCTGAGGATGGCGAAATCGGGGAGCCCGTCGATGCGCGCCGCCTCGTAATAGGTGGTCGGGATCGCGCGCAGGCCGGCGAGGAAGATCACCACCTGGAAGCCCAGCCCCGCCCAGATCGCCGGGGCGAGCACGGCCGGCAGCGCCTGCGTCGTCGAGCGCAGGAAGGGCTGCTGCGCGATGCCGAGCCCGGCGAGCAAATTGTTGAACAGGCCGATCGGCACCGGCTGGTAGAACCAGCGCCAGACCCAGGCCATCGCCGCCGCCGTGGTGAGGAAAGGCAAGAAATACAGCGCCCGGATGAAACCGTGCATGAAGCGGACACGGTCGAGGTGATAGGCGATCACGAAGGACAGGATCAGGCTCAGCGGCGTGCCGATGATCAGGTAGAGGAAGGTGTTCGCGAACACTTTCCAGAACACGGGATCGCTCAGCAGGCGCTCGAAATTGGCGAGGCCGACGAAGGTCGGCGGCGTCATCAGGTTCCACTTCGTGGTCGAGATCACGAAGGCCTCGAGCGTCGGATAGAAGCGGACCAGCCCGTAGAACAGGATCGGCACGGCCAGGAAGGTCCAGGCCCAGACGACCTGCTTCTGCCGCAGGCTGAGGCCCAGCCAAAGGCGGCCCTGCGCCCTGTGGTTCTGTGTCGAGAGACTCATCTGCGCGGTATCCGTTGGCCCATCCGCCCGTCATTCCGGGCGGAGCGGAGCGAAGGCCCGGAATCCATCATAAGGCTGCACGCTACAATGGATTCCGGCGCTGCGCGGCTTTCGCCGCTTGTCCGGAATGACGAGATCGTCCCGGTCAGGCTCTCACTTCTTGTAGAAGCGGTCGAGGATCGCCTGCTCGGCCTTGGCGGCCTCGGCAAGTGCCGCCTTGGGCTCCTGGTTCTGGAGCAGAACGCGGTTGGCCATGTCGAGGATCACCTGGCGCTGCGGCATCTCGTCGACGAAAACCGTCGCCTGCGAATAGTTCAGCGCCTTGAGGAACGGGCCGTAGACGGGATGGGCGAGGTTCTTCTCGGTCTCGGCGGCTGACTTGCGCGCCGGCAGCTCGCCGACCGTCTCCAGCCAGAGCTGCATCGATTCCGGTGAGGTGACGAAGGCCATGAATTTCTTGGCCGCCTCGAGTTTCTCGCCGGTCGGCTTCGTGGTGATGGCATTGACCCAGTAGCTGGCGAAGTTCGACTTCGTCCCGTCCGGGCCAGCCGGCAGCTCTGCGACGCCCCACTCGAAATTCTTGATGCCGCCGAAGGCACCTAGGCGGAACGAGCCGTCGATTGTCATCGCCGCACGGCCGGCGCGGAAGGCAGCCTGCCCTTCGTCCATGAAGCCGGCGAGCCCGACCTTGTGGACGCGCTGGAGATCGGCATACCAAGCCAGCGACTTGGCGCCGGCCTCGCTGTCATAGGTGACGGTTTTGTTGTCGTCGGAATAGGGTTTGCCGCCCATCTGGCGCAGCAGCACCTCGCGCCACCAGTGATAGTCCTGGCCGGGGATGTCGAGCGTCACGCCGGCTTGCAGCATGTTGCCGGCGCCGTCGCGCTTGGTGGTCTTCTTGGCGACGTCGAGGAACTCGTCGAGCGTCTTCGGCGGCTTGGCCGGATCGAGACCCGCCTCCTGGAAAATCTTCTTGTTGTAGAACAGCGCCAGCGAGCGCACCGCCGTGGGCAGGCCGTAATACTCGCCATCGCGCTTCATCGCCGAGACGATCGGATAGAATTCCTTCTCGATCATCTCCGGCGGGAAGGCGTCGCGCGGCAGCGGCCGGATGACCTTGCCGGCGATGAAGTTGTCGACCCAACCGTAGAAGAGCTGGACGACGTCCGGCCCCTGGCCGGCGGGCGCCGCCGCGACGATCTTGGTCTGGTAGTCGGCATAGGGGAAGGTCGTGTGCTTGACCTTGATGTTCGGATTGGCGGCCTCGAAGCGCTTGATCAGCTCGTTCATCGCCTTGACGCGAGCGTCGAACACATACTGCCAATATTCGATCTCGACCGCCTGGGCGCGGGCGCCGGCGATGGCGCCGACCGACATCAACATGCCCAGGAACAATCCGCGAAAGCCGCGCATGGCCTCTCCCCTCTGGTTACGACGCCCGTTTCATCTGCTCCCCGGCAGGCTGGGCTGTCTGGCGCCATGCTTTTCCCGGCGCAGGATTGCTGTCAACCTATTAATTCACTTGAATTGAATTAATAGCCGTCGCAGCTTGCTCGAACGAAGAAGCCCGGTTTCCGATGCCGCACCGCAAGCCCCCTGCAGCGCACAGCGCCGCCCTCGGCGCCAACCCCGAAAGGGCGCGCCACCACAACCGCCGCGTTGTGCTCGAGACCTTGCGACAGCATGGCCGGCTCGGCCGCTCGGACATCGCCCACCTGACCCGGCTGACCGCCCAGACCGCCTCGAACATCGTCGCCGAGTTGCTGGACGAGGGATATCTGATCGAGCTGGGCCGACGGCGCACGGCGCGGGGCCAGCCGCCGGTCGAGTTCGCGATCAATGCCGATGGCGGCCTGACCGCCGGCATGGAAATCGCCGCGGACCACATCACCACGGTGCTGGTCGACCTGACCGGGGACGTCAGGGCGCAGCGCGTCGCCCCCCTCCCCGACCTGGCCGTGGAGGCGGTGCAAGCACTGGCTGCGGGCGAGCTGGCGCGGGCGCGGGCGACGCCGGGACTGCCGGAGCGACTGCTCGGCTGCGGCGTGGTGATGCCCGGTCCTTTCGATTTCGAGGGCACACTCACCGTCGGCTCGACGGCGCTGCCGGGCTGGACCGGCCATGATGTCACGGCGCTGATGAGCGCGGCGCTCGGCGCCCCCGTCACCATCGAAAACGACGCCACCGCCGCGGCGGTCGGCGAACATCTCTACGGGATCGGCCGCAATCTGCGGCATTTCTGCCTGGTCTATTTCGGCCTCGGTCTCGGCCTTGGGTTGATGTTCGACGGCGAGCCCTATCGCGGCGCCTTCGGCAATGCCGGCGAGATCGGCCATATTCCGGTGGTGCCGCATGGCGAGGCCTGCATCTGCGGCCGCCAGGGCTGCCTCGAACGCTATGTCTCGCCGCCGGCGCTGCGGGACGCGTTGCGCCGCGCCGGCATCGACCGGATCGATGCCGACGGAATCGCGCGCCTCCATGCCGAGGGGCATCCCGTCATGACGGGCTGGATCGCGCAGGCGGGGTCGTTGCTCGCTCCGGTGCTGGGGTTGCTGGAGAATCTGTTCGATCCGGAGACCATTGTGCTTGGCGGCGCGCTGCCGGACAGCATCATCGATGCGCTGATCGCGGCCGCCGGTCCGTTGCCGCTCTCCGTAGCACGGCGTGGCGATCGCTCCGTCCCGCGTGTCCAGCGCGGCGCCACCGGCCAATTCACCGCAGCGCTCGGCGCGGCGGCGCTGCCGCTCCTTGACGCGACGGCGCCGCGGCTCGTGCGCAACCCGACAAATGCCGACGAAGGCGAGCCAGCGGCGGCCGACGGCTCTTCGCCATCCTGAGCGCGGACAGGCCGACGCGCACACGCACCCAGAGCAGCCAAGCTCGGCAGCCAGATGCGCGCGATGACCGCGGCGGGCACCCGCCGAATAGCGTGATGGCGATGGCGGAGAACGCCTAGACGGCCCGGCTGTAGCGGCGCGGCGACTGTTCGACATAAGCATCGAAAACCGACGCGACCTTGCGCACGAACAGGCGCGCATTCTCCGGGAGCAGCACGCGGCTGCCGTCAAAGTCGACCACCCCCTCCGACGCCAATTGATCGAGGGCGCGCAGCGCAGGGGTCAGCACCTGGGGATCGACAGGGTGCCGCGCGCAGACCGCGTCGATATCCACTGCGAGATCGCACATCACGCGCTCGATCAGTTCGGCCCGCAGGCGATCCTCGGCGCTCAAGCGGTAGCCCCTGGCTGTGGGCAGCACGCTCTCGGCGATGCGCTCCGCATAGCGGCCGGTGACCACCTCGTTCTGGACATAGCCCTGCGGCAACCGCCCGATCGCCGATGCCCCAAAGCCGATCAGCGCCTCGCAGGGATCGGTTGTATAGCCCTGGAAGTTGCGGCGGAGCCGGCCTTCCGGCAGCGCCCGGGCCATCGCATCGTCCGGCCGGGCGAAATGATCGAGCCCGATGCGGACATAGCCGGCCGCGGCGAGGCTGCGCGCCATCGCCTCCGCCTGCTCGTGCCGCGCTAGTCCGCCGGGCAGGTCCTCGGTGGCGATCCGGCGCTGATGCTTCTTGAATTCCGGGACATGGGCGTAGCCGAAGATCGAGAACCGGTCGGGTCGCATCGCCAGGCATTGCTCGACGGTGTCGAGGCAGGATTGCAGCGTCTGCTGCGGCAGGCCGTAGATCAGGTCGAAGCTGATGGCGCCGATTCCCGCCTCGCGAAGCCCCGCGACCACGGCGGCGGTCTGCTCGATGCTCTGAATGCGGTTGATCGCCTTCTGCACGGCGGGGTCGAAGCTCTGCACCCCGAGGCTCGCGCGGTTCACGCCGGCAGCGGCCAAGGCGGCAGCCATGGGCGGTTCGAGGCGGCGCGGATCGATCTCCACCGCGATCTCGGCGTCGGGGTGGACGGTGAAATGCCGGCGCAGCAATCCGACCAGCGCGACGAAATCCGCCGGCTCGAGGATCGTCGGGGTGCCGCCGCCGAAATGGATGTGACGCACGTCGACGGGAGAGGAAAGGTGCTCGGCCACCAAAGCGATTTCGCCGCGCAGCGCGGCGAGATAGTCGATGATCGGGCCGTTGCGCAGCGCCACGGTGGTGTGGCAACCGCAATACCAGCACATCGAGCGGCAGAACGGGACGTGCAGGTAGAGCGACGTGGTCGTCCCGGCCGCGAGCGTCTTCAGCCACTTCGCATAGGATGACCCGTCCACTTCCGCGTGGAAGTGAGGGGCTGCCGGGTAGCTGGTGTAACGCGGCAGCCGCTCGTCTCGATATGGCGTGGCCTGCATGGCGCGGCTCCAGTCGACGTTCAATCGAGCCCTTGGTTAGTCGTCAGGCCGATCCTCGTCTTTGACATGCGGCAAACAGCGCTTTGTCAGCCTGCTTCCATACGGGCGTCGGTTAGAGACCGTTTGGAAACTCCAGCCCTCATCTTGAGGAGCGCCGTAAGGCGCGTCTCGAAGGATGGTCCAGAGGGTTCAGGAGCCTGGAGCATCCTTCAAGACGCCATTCCCAAGGGAATGGCTCCTCAGGATGAGGGCTCAGTGAATTTTCTAACGGGCTCTTGGGGCCTGTCAGCGGGTCCAAGCTCCTGCGCCGCAACGGTTCGCACCGCCAGTGTGAGCTGGTCGAGCAGCCGGGCCGCCAATCGCGTGCGCTGCCAGTAGAGAGCGACTCCGATCCGCTTCTGAGGCGGCAGCTCGATCAGGCGGCCGGCGGCAACCAGCGGGCTCGCGAGGGGCACGGGCGCCATCGACCATCCAAGCCCGGCAAGCGTCATATCCAGCATGCCCTGGGTCGATGGCGTCCAGTGAATGGGCGGCGAGATCGTCGCTCCCCATGCCTCCCGCGCCCAGCGAGACTGCAGTTCATCGCGACGGTCGAAGCGCATCATCGGCGCACGCTGCAAGCTCGATGTGTCGACGCCCGCCGGAAAATGCCTGCTCGCAAATGCCGGACTGGCCACGGCCAGGTATTCGACGATGCCGAGCGGATGAATCTTGCAGCCGACGACGGGGGCCGGGTCAGCCGTCACCGCCGCCAGGACATCGCCGCTGCGAAGCCGCTCGGCAGTATGGGCCTCGTCGTCCAGAACAAGATCGAGCAAGCCACCTGTTTCAGCCGCAAATTGAGCTGCTGCCCGGGGAAACCATGTGCTGACGCTGTCGGCGTTGACCGCGACACGCACCGCATAGGAGCCGGTTTCCCGACCGGCCGTCAGCCCGGGCAGAGCGCCGACGACTTCGGTCTCGATGAGCCGGACCTGCTCGACATGGGCGCATAGCCTCGCGCCGATCTCCGTGGGGCGGCAGGGCGAACCTCTCGTCAGCAGGATTGCTCCAAGTCGCTCCTCCAATCCTTTCACGCGCTGCGAGACAGCCGAGGGCGTGACGCCCAGCGCTGCCGCCGCCTTCTCGAAACTGCCTTCGCGTGCGACCGCGGCAACCGCTGCCAGTGCCTGATAATCGAGCATTAGCGAACCTAAATCGCCATGAGTGAATTTAGTTAGACTACATCGCTGCCCGGGCGCATCAAGCCCGCATGACCAGCACTCTCCTGCCAGCCTTCGCCAAGGGCTTTGCCCTCTCCGCCGGCCTCATCATCGCCATCGGCGCCCAGAACATGTTCGTGCTCCGACAGGGGCTGAAGCGCGAGCATGTCTGGCCCATCGTCCTCTTCTGCGCAGCGGCCGATGCCTGCCTGATCGTCGCGGGGGTGAGCGGCCTCGGCAGCGTGCTGGCGGTCGTTCCGGGATTGTCGCTGGCTCTCGGCCTTGGCGGAGCCGCCTTCCTCGCCTGGTACGGTGTCTCGGCGCTGCGTCGGGCAGCCAGCCCAACCGCACTCGTCGTCGATCAGCAGGTGGGAGTCAGTCTCGGTGCCGCACTTGCGGGCACCGCGGCCTTCACCTTCCTCAACCCGCATGTCTACATCGACACCGTCATGCTGATGGGCGCTGTCGGGACGAGCCTGCCTCCGGTCGAGCGTGCGCCATTCATGGCCGGAGCGGCGAGCGCGAGCTTCGCCTGGTTCGCTTCGCTGGGCTTCGGCGCTCGCTTCCTGGCGCCGCTCTTCGCCAAGCCGGCAGCGTGGCGCATCCTGGATCTCGCGATCGGCGTCATGATGCTCGCGCTCGCCGCGAGCCTGCTTCGCGGCGCGCTGGCGAGTTGACGCGCGCTAAGCCCTCTGCATCAGGGCCGAGCGCAGCTCAAGCAGTTCCTCGCACACCGCTTCGAGCTCCTGCACCGCGAAGCCGTCGCGAAGAGCGGGGCAGTGTTCGGCGAGCCTGCCGCCGAGAATGCCGGTGAAGACGGCCTTGCCTTCAGGCGAGACGACGAGACCGTTTTCCTGCTCGAACGAGGCATTCCAGGCGACGGCTTCGGCGTCTGTGATGCCCGCCGGAAGGTCGAGTTCGAGCGCGCMATCGACGAGCCGGACCGGATAGCCGCCCGGCAGGCCGTTTGGCCCGGGGACATGCCCGCGCCAGGAGCGGCCAGCGGCCATGGCGAGCAGCATCGGGACGCCGCTCGCGCCGGAGATCTCGATGACCGGTTCGGGCGTGAGCTGGATGTCGGCGAAGCGCGCATAGACGTCCGCGACCTCAGCACCGTCGATCCAGACGCGCGGCGGCCGCCCGCCCCGATCTTCCGGCCGCCGGCGCCAGGCGGCGAGGTTCTGATAATGGGCGAGGACCTTGACCTCGCTTCCCGCTGGCGTGGCGGCCGAACCGGCGAAGACGTTGGACAGGATCGCGACATTGCCCATGCCGCAGGCGACGACATGGCCCATCGCGCGGATCATGCCGTTGACCACGTCGGGAAAGCCGCAATTGACCAGTGTCACCGGCTTGCCGGCGCGCGTGATCGCCGCAGCGACGCGCGACGAGAGCAGCGCCTGGAACACCGCCGTGGCGCTCAGGCCGCCCTCGGCCACGAGCTGCGTCCAGGCATTGCCGCTCTGGGCGATCACCTGCGAGGTCTGGATCGAGGCAGCCTGGACGACGATGCGCGGGCCGGTCTCCGCGAGCATCTCGTCCGAGGCGTTCGGAGCAAGCAGGTCCACCGCATGGGTGGTAAAGCGCGCCTTCTTGCCGAACAGCGCCGCGCGGGCATTCGCAGCGGTCCGCAGCCAGTTCAGGCGCTCGCGATTGCGGCCGGCGATGACGATGTCGACAGGCTCGTCGGCCGTCGCGGCGATGTCGAAGGCGATGCGCGCAGCAAAGCCGCCGGTTCCGGAAACAAGGATATCGCAGCCAGCCATCTCAACGCCCCATCGCCATCGCCGCCCGGTCCCAGCAATCGTCGAGCCGGGGCGAGAGCTTGTGCTTCATGATGCGCTGGCTCGCCGTGCGCTCGAACTCGTCGACGACGGCGATGTAGCGCGGGTTCTGGTAGGGCGCGAGGCGCCGGCCGAGCCAGCCGGACAAGGCCTGCGGATCGATGACGGCGCCGTTACGCGGCTTGACAAAGAGCTTGATGTCCTGCTCGCCGACATCGGCGGCGACGCCGATCATCGCGCAATCCTCGACGGCCTCATGCTCGGCCGCGACATGCTCGACCTCCCAGGCCGAGACATTCTCGCCCCGGCAGCGCACGCTGTCGGTCATCCGGCCATGGAAGTAGAGATTGCCGTCGGCATCGAAGGAGCCGAGATCGCCGGTGTGGAAGCCGTCCGCGCGCAGGGCCTTCGCCGTCGCCTCCGGATTGTCGAGATAGCCGGGGAAGATCGCGCCGGGGATGCTGGTCTCGATCACGATCTCGCCGCGCTCATCGGAGGCCACTGCCTGGCCGTCTGCCCCCAGCAGCTTCACCGTGAACCAGGGCATCGGCCTGCCCACGGAGCCGACCACGCCGGTGACGTTGCAGGTCGTCAGGCTAGAGGCTTCCGTCATGCCGTAGCATTCGCGGATATCGATCCCGAAGCGGTCGCGGAACTGCGGCCAGATGTCCGGTGGGCAGCCGCCGCCCCAGGCGATGTGCACACCGTGTTCGCGGTCGCGCGGCGAAGCCGGCTGCTTCAGCAGGATCTGCAGGATGCCGCCGAGGTAATGGATATGGCTGGCGCCCTCGCTGCGGACTTGATCCCAGAAGCGGCTGGCGCTGAAGCGCTCGACCATGGCGAGCGTGATGCCTCTGATCATCGGCAGGGGCAGGAGCTGCGCGCCGCCGATGTGGTAGAGCGGCTCCCAGACGAAGAAGACGTCATCCGGCTTGGCATCGGACAGCAGCGCGACGCTCTCCGCCGCGAGCCGCAGCATGCGGTGCGAGACGATCACGCCCTTGGGCCGCCCGGTCGTTCCGGAGGTGTACATGATCGCGAAAACCGCATCGGCCGGCGGCGCGGGATCCTCGAAGGCGCCGTTGCCGCCCAGAACGGCATCGAGCTCGCCGCCCGGTGCGTGGGCGAGCAGCGGCAGCTCCGCTTCAGATTCCATCGCCTCGGCGATCTCCGGCACGAGCTCGGCATCGGCCACGACGAGGCGCGGCCGCGAATGCGTCAGCAGATAGCGCAGCCCTTCCCCGCGCTGCTGCGCGTTGACCGGCACCCAGGCGACGCCGGCCCGGGCGAGGCCGAAGACCACCGCGATGGTCGCGATCGAATTGCGCATCATCACGGCGACCCGATCGCCGGCCACGATGCCGCGCGCTCGCAGATGTCCGGCGAAGGCGGCTGAGCGCCGCTCGATCTCGGCATAGGTCACCGGCTCGCCGCAGA
Organism: Allobosea sp. 10N428; assembly: GCF_056394545.1. NCBI lineage: Bacteria > Pseudomonadati > Pseudomonadota > Alphaproteobacteria > Hyphomicrobiales > Alloboseaceae > Allobosea > Allobosea sp. 10N428. Next base: position 261,027 of record NZ_JBFTIC010000001.1, read on the forward strand.
AGCGCGCATAGACGCGTTCCGGCTCCGCCTTGGCATGCGCTGTCAAAAGGCTCACGAAGCCGTTTTCGTCGGGGGGCGTCATGTTCGTCGGTCAGTCGTGTCGGGAAGAGGAGCGGAAGCGTTCCGCGATGAGCAACATCGCCGTCACCACGACGAAGACGACGACGGACACCGCCGCGAGCGTCGGGTTGAGCTGCAGGATCATGTCGTCCCACATCTGCTTGGGCAGCGTGGTCTTGATGCCGCCCGAGACGAAGATCGCGATGGTCAATTCGTCGAAGGAGGTGATGAAGGCGAAGAGGAAGGCGGCAACGAGGCCGCCCTTGACCAGCGGGATGGTGACGCCCGTCAGCGTCCGCACCCGGTTGGCGCCGAGCGTCGCCGCCGCCTGGTCGAGGCGCTGGTCATAGGTCTTCAGCACGGCGGCGATGGTGACCAGTGTGAAGGGGATGGCCAGCACGGTGTGGCCGATGACGAGGCCGAGATCGGTCGCGATCAGCCCCAGCCGCGCGAAGAGGTAGAACAACCCGACGGCGATGACGATGCGCGGCACGATCATCGGCGCGAGGAAGAAGGCGAAGATCAGCCCGGCCCAGCGGGTGCGGCTGTTCGCCAGCGCCAGCGCCGTGAAGCCGCCGATCGCTGTCGCCGCGAGGGCCGTGACGAAGGCAACCGCGAAAGAGCGGATCGTCGCCTGAATCCACAAAGGCGAGCTGAAATAGGTCTGAAACCAGCCGAGCCCATAGCCGGGCGGCGGGAACTCCAGGAACTGCGAGGAGGTGAAGGCCAGCGGGATGACGAGCAGCGTCGGTAACACCAGGAAGGCAATGACGAGCCAGCAGAAGCCGGGCAGCAGCATCGCGCAGACGCGCTTGCCGAGCAGCGAGCGCGCCAGCTCCGCGAGCCGCCCCACCACCGCCGCGACGGCGGAGAGGATCGCCAGGCCGAGGTCGCGAATGCGGCCGGTGCCGACCTGAGCCGAGCCGCCGGCGATGGTCGAGAGCCCGAAGATCCGGTCGTAGACGACGCAGGAAATCAGAGCCGCCGCCAGCATCATCGCGGAGAGCGCCCCGGCGAAGGACCAGTTCAGCAGCTCCTGCACCTGCGTGATGATGAGCTGCGCCAGCATGGTTTCCTGCCGACCGCCGAGGAAGGCCGGCACGATGAAGAAGCCGAGCGAGGAGATGAAGACGAGCAGCCCCGCCGCCGCCACGCCGGGCAGCGAGAGCTTGAAATAGACGAGCCAGAAGGCGCGCACCGGGGCGGCGCCCAGCGTCTGCGCCGCCTGAACGAGGCGCCGGTCGATGCCGGCCATCACCGGCAGCATGGTCAGCACCGCCAGAGGCACCATGGCATGGACCATGCCGACCATGACGCCGAACTGGTTGTTGATCAGCGACAGCGGCTGGTCGACCACGTGCGAGCCGGTCAGCAGCGAGTTGATCACGCCGCTGCGTCCGAGGATCAGCATCCAGGCGAAGGTCTTGACGAGATAACTCGTCCAGAACGGCACCATGACGAAAAGCAGCATCCGCCCCCGGAACATATCGGGCAGGCGCGCCAGCCAGTAAGCGAGCGGATAGCTGATCAGCAGCGACCACAGCGCCGTCCAGCCGGCGATGCGGAAGGTGATGCCGAGCACGCGCAGATAGACGTCGGTCGCGGCGATGCGCTGATAGGAGCTCGCCGAGAAAGCCCCGCTCTCCGGGTCGACGATGCTCAGGCCGAGGAGCTGCGCGACCGGCCAGACGAAGAAGACCGCGAGGAACAGGATGCCGGGCACCGCCAGCCAGAGGGCATTGGGGCGCAGCCTGCTCGTGCGCGCCGGCGCGCTGCTGATACTAACGGCACTCATGCGACCAGCACCGCCTTGTCGCGTGGCCAGCCGGCGACAATGACCTCGTCGATCGTCGGCACCGCATCGTCGGGGCCGAGGCGCAACACGAGTTGACCGCCATCCTTGAGCGTGGCGATGATGCGCGTCTCCGAGCCGGCATAGACGATTTCGCAGACTCGCCCGTTCACAGCGTTTCCGTCCTGCGCACCGAGGCGCAGGTTCTCGGGCCGGATCACCAGCGCCGCATCCTGGCTCTCGCAATGCGCCCCGCGCGGCAGGGCGAAGCGGCCATGCGCGGTTTCAAGCGAGCCGTTGCCATCCCAGCGGCCGCGGAAGATGTTGGAAATGCCGATGAAGTCGGCGGCGAAAGCGGTGCGCGGTCGCTCGTAGATCTCGCGCGGCGTGCCGAGCTGCTCGATCTTGGCATGGTTCATCAGGCAGATGCGGTCGGACATCGCGAGCGCCTCCTCCTGATCATGCGTGACGTAGACGATGGTGGCGCCGCTCTCGCGATGCAGGCGCTTGATCTCGATCTGCATGTGCTCGCGCAGCTTCTTGTCGAGAGCGCCGAGCGGCTCGTCCATCAGAATGATCGAGGGCTGGTAGACGAAGCAGCGCGCCAATGCGACGCGCTGTTGCTGGCCGCCGGACAATTCGCGCGGGAAGCGCCCGGCAAGATGCCCGAGATGCACCATCTCCAGCGTTTCGGAGACGCGCTTTGCGATCTCCGCGCCCGGACGTCCGCGCATCTTGAGCGGAAAGGCGATGTTTTCCGCCACCGTCAGGTGTGGAAACAGCGCATAATGCTGGAAGACGAGGCCGATATCGCGCTGATGCACCGGCATGGCCGACTGGTCCCGGCCATCGATGACGACCTTGCCCTCGCTTGCCTCGACCAGCCCGCAGATGAGCTGAAGCAGCGTCGTCTTGCCGGAGCCCGAAGGCCCCAGCAAGGTGAGGAACTCGCCCTCGGCGACGCTCAGCGAGCTTGGCTCGAGGGCCGTGGTCGCGCCGTAGCGCTTGCACAGGCCCTCGACGACGAGCTTGGCGGTTCTGGTTTGGGACGTGGTCATCGCGGCGCTCGTCGCCATCGGCATCAGGTCAGGAGCCAGGAGTTGAAGCGCTCGCTCACCTTGGCGCGATTGGCGCTCCACCAATCCTCGTTGGCGATGGCCATCAGCTTCAGGTTTTCCGGCGAGGTCGGCAGGACCTTGGCGCGTTCGGCCGGGATCGTCTGATAGGCGTCGAGGTTGGTCGGCCCGTAGGCAAGTGCATCAGTGAAGATGGCCTGCGCCTTCGGATCCGAACAGAAGCGGATGAACTGGCGGGCGACATCCGCCTTCGGCCCGCCCTTCGGCAGACCCCAGCCCTCGATCGAATAGAGGCCCTGGTTCCAGATGATCTTGGCCGGAGCGCCGCCATCAATCGCCGCCTGAAGGCGGGCGTTCCAGCCCGTGGTCATGTCGACTTCGCCACTCTGCAGGAGTTGCGTCGACTGGGCGCCGCCGGTCCACCAGACCGCGATATGCGGCTTGATCTTGTCGAGCACCTTGAAGGCGCGTTCGACATCGAGCGGGTAGAGCTTGTCGAGCGGCACGCCGTCGGCGAGCAGGGCCTGCTCGAGGCTATCGATCGGGTTCTTGCGCATCGAGCGCCGGCCCGGGAACTTCTCGACATTGAAGAAGTCGGTCCAGCTCGCGGGCGCGTTCTTCACCTTGTCGGTCCGGTAGGCGAAGATCGTCGAATAGACGTCGGTGCCCATGAATTCGGGCGAGATCGCCTGCGGCATCAGCTTCGGCACGTCGGCATGGGCGAAGCCGATCGGGTCGAGCAACCCTTGCGCCTTCAGGATATCGCGGGCCGAGAGCGTCAGCGTGCAGACGTCCCAGGTATAAGACTTGGTTTCGACCATCGCCTTGAACTGGGCGGTCGGCTCGGCTTCGCGGGCGACGTTGACCACCTTGTTGCCGGTCGCCTTCTCGAAGGGATCATAGAAGGCCTTGCGGAAGGCCGGGCCGAACGGGCCGCCGGGATCGGCGACGGTGATCTGGGTGGCAGCACGTGCCGTGCCGCTGAGATAGGGCGCCGCGAGCGCGCCGGCGGCAGCGCCGCCAGCGAGCTGCAGCAGGGTACGCCTCGTCGGATTCGTGGTTTTGTTCATCGTCTTCTCCCCTTCAAGCGGTTTTCCGCATTTCCCCATGGGTGGTCAGATCATCCGGCGCTTTGGCCTTCAGGCGTTCTTGCGCGCAGCGCGCTTGGCGAGGAACTCTTCCATCATTCGCGCCGGTTCGCCGGAGGCGTAGGCCTCGCGCTGCGTGCGGATGCCGGCGGCGAGACACTCGCGGAAGCTCTCCTCGGTCACCTCGCGGAAGCGGGCCTTGTTGAGCCGCATGGCGACCGGCGCCTTCGCCGCGAGTTCATCGGCCAGGGCAAGCGTTGCCTCCATGACCTTCTCCTTCGGCACGATCCGGTTGATCAGGCCGATGCGGAAGCACTCGTCGGCATCCATCATGCGGCCGGTCAGGGTCAGGTCGATCGTCCGGGCAAGCCCGATCATCTCCTTCATGATCCAGGGACCGGTGACCGAGGCGATGCCGGAATTGATCTCGGGCTGCCCCATGGTGACGCCATCATGGCCGATGCGCAGGTCACAGAGGAGCGCGACCTGGAATGCCGAGCCCGCTGCAACGCCGTTCAGCGCCGCGATGATCGGCTTCGAGAGCGAGCGGATCCGGTCGTAGAGGCGCTCCCATTCGCCCATCCAGACTTCGGCCCGGTCCGCATCGAAGGTCTTGGTCTCGTTGAGGTCCTGGCCGGCGCCGAAGGCGCGGTCTCCTGCCCCGGTGAGGATGATGGCGCGCACCGCCTGGTTCGCCTCCAGCTCCTCCAGCCCCTCGACGAGGCGGGCGCGCATCGGCGCATTCCAGGCGTTGAGGACCTGCGGGCGGTTGAGGGTCAGGATGCCGACCGCGCCGCGCACCTCGACCAGAACGGAATCCTTCATGACGCTCTCCGATGAATGTTTATTTCTATACGATAACTTCTATTGAATATTCGACGAAGTTGCGCCACCTTGTCAAGGCCGTCGGTCACAGCCATTGATCGATTCAGGAGAGCTGGCCCCGATGACGATGCCCGAAGCGAGACAGAACGGCCGCAAGCGCGCAGCCGCGGCAGGCGAAGGAGCCGGCCGCAAGGACGACGTGCTGATGGTCAACTCGGTCGAGAAGGCGTTCCGGGTGCTCTCCGCCTTCGGCCGCCAGCATCAGACGCTGAACCTGTCGCAGGTCGCGTCCGAAACAGGCATGGACCTCAGCGCCGCGCAGCGCTTCACGCATACGCTGACCAAGCTCGGCTATCTCAGGAAGGATGCGCAGACCAAGCGCTTCGAACTGACCGCCAAGACGCTCGATCTCGGCTACCATTTCGTGCGCAGCAGCCGCCTGCTCGACCGGGCGATGCCCTATCTCATGCACCTCAGCAAGGAGACGGAGGAGACCATCAACCTGACCGTGCGTGACGGCGCCGAGATCATCTTCGTCTCGCGCTTCCTCAGCCGGCATGTGCTGAATACCGACGTCATCATCGGCACGCGGATGCCGGCCTATTGCACGGCGCCGGGCATCGCCATGCTGTCGCGCCTGCCCGAGGAGGAGGCGATGGCGATCATCGATGCGTCCGACCTCAAGCAACACACACCCTCGACGACCTGGGAGCGCGAGGCGTTGCGCGAGAAGCTGCGCCAGTCGGCGGCCCAGGGCTACGCCACCGCCTTTGAAGAGGTCTATCTCGGCGATGCGTCGATAGCGGCCGTGATCGTCGATCATCATGGCCGGCCGGAGGCAGCGGTCAATATCGCCACCTCCACCTCGCGTTACAGCCATGCCGAGGTCGTTGCGCGCTTCTCCTCGCTCGTCATCGCAACCGCCCACGCCATTTCCCGCGTCTGAGCAGCGCCGAGGAAGCGCTTGACAGCCCGACTGTCGACTTATCATTATTCAAGAGAGTTTATTGCATTGAAATAATCTATCGGGATTCGCATGGACGCTCCGAAGCCCCAGTTCCGCCGCGTGGCGGTGCGCGCCGGACAGCAGGCGACACTCAGCTTCGAAGGCACGACCATAACGGCGACGGCGGGCGACAGCGTTCTTGCAGCGCTACTCGAAAGCGGCGCGCTGATCCGCCGGCTCGAGTTCGGCGGCGAGCCACGGGCCGGCTTCTGCCTCATGGGCGCCTGCCAGGACTGCTGGGTCTCGAGCGCGGAAAGCGGACGGATCAGGGCCTGCACCACGCCGGTCTCCGACGGCATGGTCCTGTTCGCCGAGCCGCAGCCGATGGCCGCCGTTCATGGCTGAGATCGTCATCATCGGCGCCGGCCCAGCCGGCATCGGCGCTGCCGAGGTGCTGTGCGCGAAAGGGCTTCGGCCCATTCTGATCGATGAAGGGGCCAGGGCCGGTGGGCAGGGCTATCGCCGTCCGTCCGAAGACCTCGCCTTGGACATGAACCGGCTGATGGGCTCGGAAGCGCAGCGCTACACCGCGCTGCACAGCCGTTTCGAAGCGCTCCTCCCCGCAATCGACTATCGCCCGCGCACGCTGGTATGGGCCATCGACGGCAACCAGCTGCATCTCCTGCACGAGGGCAAGGCCGAGGCGCTGTCCTTCGACAAGCTTCTGATCGCGAGCGGCGCGATGGACCGTATCGCTCCCCTGCCCGGCTGGACGCTGCCGGGTGTCTTCACCCTCGGCGGCGCACAGGTGGCGCTCAAGGATCAGGGTTGTCTGATCGGGAGCCGCGTCGCTTTCCTCGGCGCCTCGCCGCTGCTGGCGCTGGCGGCCAAGCAATATCGCGACATGGGCGCAGAGATCGGCGTCATCGCCGACACCACCCCGTTTGCGGCCAAGCTCGCCGCCCTGCCGGCATTGCTGAGAGCGCCGCGCACCCTGCTCCGCGGGCTCTGGTATATGGCAGCGTCGCTGCGCGCCGGGACTGCCATGCTGCATGGGGTGACGCCGATCGCAATCGAGGGCCGGAACCGTGTCGAGGCGCTCGTGCTGCGCGACACCGGCGGACGCGAGCGCCGCTTCGCCTGCGACGCGGTGGCGCTTGGCTATGGGCTGAAGCCCGAAACGCAGCTTGCCGACCTGGCCGGGGCGCAATTCGCTTACGACGCCGATTTCAGGCTGTTCCTGCCGGTGATTGACGGAATGGGCCGGTCGCGGCCGGGCCTCTATCTGGCCGGCGACGGCGTGCGGATCGGCGGCGCCGATGCCGCTGAGGCAAGCGGGGCTTTAGCCGCCCATGCGATCCTGTCCGATCTCGGGCAGGCCCAGGAAATCGACGCCGCACGCGCACTGGCACGACGTGTCGAGCGCCTGCGCGACTTCCAGCGCGGGCTTGCGCGCGCCTTCGCCTGGCCGAAGGCGCAGATCGCTGGCCTGCCCGATTCCGTGACGCTCTGTCGCTGCGAGAACGTGACCGTCGGCGACGTTCGCACGGCAATGGCGAAGGAGCTCGGCCCGATCGAGGTCAACCGGGTGAAGGCGATGACGCGCTGCGGGATGGGGCGCTGCCAAGGCCGCGTCTGCGGCCCGGCCCTGCAGGAGATCGTCGCCGCCGACGCCGGTGGCGACGGCGCCGCAGCCGGGCGGCTGCGCGGCCAGGCTCCGGTCAAGCCGATCGCGCTCGCTGCTGCCGGGGACGGCGCATGAGCCCGCACACCACAGATGTCGCCATCGTCGGCGGCGGGCTCATCGGCGCCTGGACCGCTTACTTCCTGGCACGGCGCGGCCAGCGCGTGACCCTGATCGAGAAGGGCGTCGTCGGCGCCCAGTCGAGCGGCGTCAACTTCGGCAATCTGCGCCTCCAGGGACGATTTCCCGGCCAGTACCCCCTCTCGCTCCGCTCCCAGGCGCTGTGGGAAGATCTCGATGCGCTGATCGGCGAAGACTGCGAGTTCGAACAGACGGGACATCTCTATCTCGCCTATGACGAGGAGGAGCACGCCAGGCTCGAAGGATACGCCAAAATCTCCGAATCCTATGGCCTCGCCATCGAGCGCGTCGGCCCCGCCGATCTGAGGAGGCGCTGGCCCTGGCTGAGCGAGCGCGCCGTCGCCGCCACCTACTCGGCCCGTGACGCCACCGCCAATCCGCGCCTTGCCACGCCCGCCGTCGTGCGCGCCGCAGCGCGGCATGGGGCCGTCATTCGCGAGAACACGCGCGTCGCCTCGGTCGATCGTTCGGGCGATGGCTTCGTGCTAGCGCTCGCGGATGGCGGGACGCTGAGCTGCGGCGCGCTCGTCAACAGCGCCGGGGCCTGGGCGCTGGAGATTGCGGAGCGTTTCGGCGAGACGGCGCCGCTCTTTCCAGCCGGCCCGCCGCAATTCGTGACGGAGCCTTTTCCCTATCTGATCGAACCCTCGGTGCAGGCGATCGACGGCTCCGTGATCTTCCGGCAGATCCCGCGCGGCAACATCATCCTCGCCGGCTATCCGCGCACCGCAGCCGATCCGCAGGCGAATCGAGCGCCGGTTCCGCCGGCAAAGACGCTGGCGGCGATGAGGGCTCTCGCCCGCGTCGCGCCGATGCTGGCGCACTGCCATGTCATCCGCGTCTGGTCGGGCATCGAGGCCTATTTGCCCGACATGATCCCGGTGATCGGGCCGAGCGAGACCACGTCCGGGCTGTTCCACGCCTTCGGCTTCTGCGGCCATGGCTTCCAGATCGGCCCCGGCGTGGGGCTCTGCCTCAGCGAGATGATCGTCGACGGCGCGACCGAGACACCGCTGGAGCCGTTCTCGATCGGGCGCTTCCGCTCGGCAGCAACCGTGAGCGAGAAATTCCGCAAGGAATTCGACTGAAACCTGTCGGGATGGATGCCGGCCCGATCAACTGGTCAGCGTTCGAGCGCCCGGTCATGTCCGCGCAAGGGTGAGGCGAACCCGGGTCATCCCGACGTCGCGCGAGACGACAAGCTCCCCGCCATGAGCCTTCGCGACCTCCAGCGCGATGGACAGCCCCAGCCCCGAACCGCTGGAGGCAGCGCCCTTCGCGAAAGGGCGGAACAGCTCCGCGGACGGCTCCGGAAATCCGTCGCCATCATCGGCGACGTCGACCCAGAGGTGCTCTGCGTCTTCGCCCACGGTCACGACAAGCCGGCTGTCGGCACCGTGCTTCAATGCGTTGTCGATCAGGTTCCCCAGAGCTTCGCGCAGGCTCACCGCATCGCCATTCACGATCGGCGGCGGCTCGGCCGGGATGAAGGCGATGTCGACCTCGCGGGGCAGCGAGAGCGGCACCGTCTTGGCCAAAACGGCTTTGGCCAGCTGGTTGAGATCGACCGCTGCAGCGGCGGCGGCATCCTTGCGGTGAATCACCATCGCATGGTCGAGCAACTGCCCGGTGAGGCGGCCGAGCTCTGCGGTGCGTTCATGGATTCGCTTGACGGTATCGGCCTTGCGCCGTGATGCGGGCGTCGCGAGCAGGATTTCGACTTGGGCATCGAGCGCCGCCAGCGGCGTGCGGATCTGATGGGCGGCGTCGGCGATGAAGCGCTGCATGATCGCCATGCGCTCGGACAGGCGGCGCATGAAGTCGTCTATCGCCTCGACGAGATTCCGGATTTCCGCCGGAGGCTCGGCCGCGATCGGCCTGAGATCGTCGGGCCGGCGGTTTGCGATCTCGCGCTCGATGCGCGTCAGCGGCTTCAGCGCCAGTGTCACGGCATAGCCCGTCGCGAGAAGGGCGAGCAGGCTCATGACGGTGATGACGCCGAGCGCCTTGAGCGTCAGGTCGCGGGCAAGCGCGCGCCGCGCCTCGGTCGTCTGGGCGACGACGATGGTCGCCCAGTTGTTGGTTCCGGGAAGATCGATCTGCCGGGCCAGGGTGGCGATGCGCACCGGCTGGCCCTGATAGAGGCCGTCCTCAAGGACCACACCGGCGCGGATATCCGCGGGATCGGCCTCCGAAGCGAGATCGTCGTAGCCGGCGACCACGACGCCACGCGGATCGACGATCTTGTAGAAGACGAGGTCATAGGCCGCGAGCGTCGCTATCGCGGAAACGGGCGGATCGAGCGTCACCACCCCGCCCTGGACGTAGACGTTCTCGGCGATCTGCACCGCCCCGCCGGCGAGCAGCCGGTCATAGGCCTGACGCGCCGCCAGAGAGGCCGAATGCCAGGCCGCAAGGCCGAGCACGACCGCTCCCGCCGCCAGCACCGCCGTGAGGACGGCGACGATGCGGAAGCGCAGCGAAAGGCGAAGCTCAGACCACCGCAAGCTGATAACCCAATCCGCGCAGGGTCCGGATTTCGACCGGCGTGTCGGCAAGCTTGCGGCGCAGCCGCGCGACGAATTGCTCGACCGCGTTGGGGCTCGGCTCCTGGTCGAAATTGAAGAGCTGCTCGACGAGCTCCTCCTTCGGCACGATCCGTTCGGGCCGGGCGGCGAGGATTTCGAGCACGGTCAGCTCGCGGCGCGTCAGGTTGAGCGGCCGGTCGGCGATGGTCGCGACCCGCCCCGCCCGGTCGATCGCGAGCGGCCCGACTCGCAGCAGATTGTCGGGTTGCCCGGCGCTGCGCCGCAGCAGTGCCCGCGCCCGCGCTTCGAGCTCGCCATAATCGAAGGGCTTGACCAGATAGTCGTCGGCGCCGAGATCGAGCGCCCCGATGCGCTCGTCCACAGCCGAGCGCGCTGTGAGCACCAGCACCGGCGTTGCCAGCCGCCGCGCCCGCATCTGACGGAGAACCGCGAGCCCATCCTGTCCGGGCAGGCTGAGGTCGAGGATGACGAGGTCATAGGCCTGCACCGCCAGCAGTTCGGCCGCCGTGACGCCGTCCTGCTCCCAATCGACGGCATGGCCGATCTTCTCGAGCCGCATCACGACGGCCTCGGCGATATCGGCGGTGTCTTCGACGACGAGCACGCGCAAGCGGATTGATCTCCCTGGACGCGCTCCGACCCGCCGGGCGGCGCCAGTCAGGTTCACGTCAGCTTACTAGGCTATCCCATCTCGCAAGCGCCCATAAGTGCGCATGGAAACGAGACATGGGAGGGTGCATGCTAGCCCCGTTCGACGCCGCTTCTGCGACTCCGCTCCTCTCGGTCGAGGGCGTGACGCTGCAATACAAGACGCCCGACGTGGTGGTGACCGCGACGCGGCGCGTCTCCTTCGACGTCTATCCGTCCGACCGTTTCGTCCTGCTCGGCCCGTCGGGCTGCGGCAAGTCGACCCTGCTCAAGGCGATCGGCGGCTATCTCACGCCGGTCGAGGGCGAGATCAGCCTGAAGGGCCGCAAGGTTTCCGGCCCCGGTCCCGACCGCATGATGGTCTTCCAGGAATTCGACCAGCTCCTGCCCTGGAAAACGGTGCGCGAGAACGTCGTCTTCGCGCTGACGGCCTCCGGCCGCGCCACCCAGGCCGAGGCCGAGGAGCGCGCCCGCTCCTATATCGACAAGGTCGGCCTGTCCAAGTTCATCGACAGCTATCCGCATATGCTGTCCGGGGGCATGAAGCAGCGCGTCGCCATCGCGCGCGGCATGGCGATGGAGCCCGACGTCCTGCTGATGGACGAACCCTTCGCCGCGCTCGACGCCCTCACCCGCCGCAAGATGCAGGACGAATTGCTGCGGCTCTGGGACGACACCAAGTTCACCGTGCTCTTCGTCACCCACTCGATCGAGGAGGCGATCAAGATCGGCACCCGCATCCTGCTGCTCTCGCCGCATCCGGGCGAGGTCAAGGCCGAGCTCAACAGCGTGCCGCCCGAGGAGATGGGCACCGGCAAGCAGGCCGCGCTCGAAACCCGCATCAACGACATGCTCTTCGCGCATCATTGAACCGGAGGAGACCGACATGACCGACCTCGTCAGCTTCCGCCCGGAAATCATCCGCGACGTCAATTCCAGCGACGCCCCCGTCGTCGCCAAGACCATCGGCTGGGCCGAGCGGGTCTACCGCCTCGGCTTCGTCCGCAAGGGCCTGATCCTTGCCGTCCTTGCCATCGCCTGGGAGGCCTATGGCCGCTGGCTCGGCAACCCGCTGCTGTTCCCGACCTTCGGCCAGACCGTCACGGCCTTCGTCGAGAACATCGTCAACGGCATCATCCCGCAGCGCATGCTGGTGTCGCTGCAGACGCTGATCATCGGCTACAGCATCGGCATCGTACTCGCCGCGCTGCTGACGACGCTGGCGATCGGCTCGCGCATCGGTGCGGACCTGCTGGAAACCCTGACGTCGATGTTCAACCCGCTGCCGGCGATCGCGCTTTTGCCGCTCGCGCTGATCTGGTTCGGGCTAGGGACCGGCAGCGTGATCTTCGTGCTCGTCCATTCCGTGCTCTGGGCGATCGCGCTCAATACCCATGCCGGCTTCCGCTCGGTCTCGAACACGCTGCGCATGGTCGGCCAGAATTACGGCCTGCGCGGGCTGAAGCTGGTGCGGCTCATCCTGATCCCGGCCGCCTTCCCGGCGATCCTGACCGGCCTCAAGGTCGGCTGGGCCTTCGCCTGGCGCACGCTGATCGCAGCCGAGCTGGTCTTCGGCGTCTCGTCGGGCTCCGGCGGCCTCGGCTGGTTCATCTTCGAGAACCGCAACCAGCTCGAGACGGCGAATGTCTTCGCAGGCCTGTTCACCGTGATCCTGATCGGCCTCTTCGTCGAGAACGTCATTTTCGCCACCATCGAGCGCAAGACGATCCGGCGCTGGGGCATGCAGCACTGACAATTCATATCCACAAGGCCGAACGGCCGTCACTCGGAGGGAAACACCCATGGCATTCAAGACATTCCTGCGCACCGCCTTCACCGTCGCAGCGCTCGGCGCAGCACTCACCGCCCCGGCCCGCGCCGAGGTGAGCGAGGTCCGCGTCTCCAAGGGCTTCGGCATCCTCTACCTGCCGCTCATCGTGATGCAGGACCAGCAGTTCCTGGAGAAGCGCGCCAAGGCCGCGGGCCTCGGCGACGTCAAGGTGACCTGGCTGATGCTCGACGGCGGCAACGTCATCAACGACGCGATGATGGCCGGCACGCTCGATTTCGCCGGCACCGGCGCACCGGGCTTCGTCACGCTCTGGGCCAAGGCCAAGGGCATCCCGGGCGTCGAGGTCGTCGGCGTCTCCGGCATGAGCTCGACCTCGCTCTGGCTGATGTCGAACAAGCCTGAGCTGAAGTCGCTCAAGGACTTCACCGGGACGGACAAGATCGCCCTGCCCGGCATCAAGACCTCGCTCGCCGCCGTCGTGCTGCAGATGATCGCGGCCAAGGAATTCGGCGACGCCAACTACGCCAAGATGGACCCGATGACGGTGAGCCTGCCGCATCCGGAGGCGCTCGCGGCCCTGATCGGCGGCAAGACCGAGATCAAGGCGCATTTCACCTCGCCGCCCTTCCAGTACATCGAGGCCAAGAGCCCCGGCATCCACCGCGTGCTCAACTCGGTCGACTATCTCGGCAATCTGACGCTCGACGTCACGTTCGCGCCGAAGAAGTTCGTCGATGCCAACCCTAAGATGACCCAGGCCTTCATCGACGCGATGGACGACGCCAACGACCTCATCGCCAAGGACAAGAAGCTCGCCGCCGAGATCTTCGCCAAGAGCTCGAAGGTCAAGGTCGATGCCGCCGAGGTGCAGCAGATGATCGAGGACAAGGATTCGCGCTTCACCGCCACGCCGGAAGGCGTGATGAAATTCGCCGAGTTCATGCACAAGGCCGGCTCGATCAAGGTGAAGCCCGCCAAGTGGAGCGACATGTTCGTGCCGCAGATCGCCGGCCGCCAGGGCAGCTGAGCGGAATGCGGATCGAACCTAGCCATGGTGCGGGACGCGACCACGCGTCCCGCGGCGCAGCACTGGCGAGCAGCGGCACGCGGACCAGCTCAGGAAAGCCAGCGCGGCAAACGCGCTGGCGCGGCGCCGGAGAGAGCCGCTTCGATGCAGTCCTCGAATGTTCCGAGCCTGACGGTGCAGCCCGAGAGCCCCGGTCCGTAATGCGCATATTTTCCGGAGTTGGTGAGGACCACCTTCGCCTTCTCCGGAAAGACCGGGCGCGTGATCGAGCACCAGCAGAGATCGGGGATGACCTCGACGCCGCTCTCTCGAAGACTTGCCAAGGTTCCCTCGGCCTCGGCAGCGGCGAGGACGTCCCGGCCCGTCGTGATGATGACGGAGAGATTGCCCGCAAGGCGACGTCCGCCAAGCCGCTCGGCGACCGCCCTGCATTCTTCCAGTGAGGCGTGAGGGCTGCCGATCGCAACGAGATCGATGCCTGCCGGCCCGTCATTCAGCTGGCGCCAGCCGGCTGCGAGAGCCTCGCGCGCAATGACCACTTCGTCGTCGGGATTGCCACCGAGGCTGACCGCCTCCGGCGTGATACCCTCGATATGCAACATGGCCGCCGCCGAGGTCGTACCGAACGCGGCGCAGAGCGCCTTGAGATCGTCCCGCGTCGGGCGCGCCTGCGCGAGCCCTTTGATCAAGGGGACCCGATCTGGCGCGGCCAGTCCGGCGAGATAGCCGATCAATGGCCAGGCCGCGCTGTCCGCACCCTCCGGCAAATCCACCCGAACCGCACGGCGCGCGCGCCGGCCCTCTTCGAGGAACGCCCCGGCAAGCGGTGTGCGGCCGGTGACCGCGATGCAGAAATCCAGGAAATCGGGGTGCTTCGCCGTCCGCGCTCCCAAGACCGAATTGGCAAAGATCACCGCATTCGATTCCGACCAGCCGACCGCCTCGCCGAGTCCGGGCGGCTCCGGCAGGGAATAGGGAGCGCAGGTGAAGCTCGGCCGGCAGCCCATGCGGACATAGGCATCGGCCAGGTGCTCGGCAGGCTCGCCGAACTCCGGCGCCACGCCCTGTCGGCGCCAGTTGGCGTGATCCACCGAGATCGCGTTCATGGTCGTCGGGACGCGAACGCGGGCGCCCAACTCCTCCATCTTCTCGGCGAAGATCAGATTGGCCGGACCGGCATAGATGCAGCCATCGACATGAGCCCGCGTGACATCGATGAGCGCGGTCGCGCCCTGCTGTTTGGCCATGGCGCAGACGATACGCATGGCCTGCTGTGCGGCCACTCCTTCGCCCCCCGCGAGCAAGCGGCGATCGCCGGCTGACAGCTCCAGGTCGCCATGCGCAGCGGCGGAAAGCGGGATACGGAGCCGCCCGGCATCGGCCAGGACCGCGTCCGACATAACCTGCGCCTCGGACGCGGAAGAGAGCGCCTCGAACGCTTCTGTCGGCAGGCGAATAACCGGAATGGGGTGTGCGAACATTTCCGCGGCGACGATGGCGCCGAGCGTCAGCGTATCTTCGGGGCCGGCAAAGACCAGCGCCGCGGGGCTGCGCCCGGAAAGCGCGAGTTCCAGCAGCACGCCGGAGCCCGAGCAGGAGCCGCGGCTGGTCGGCATCAGCACCACGGCTCCGGCGAGCGAGACGCCGTGCGAGGGGTGGTGCACGTCGATCACCATTCCCGTGGCCGCATCGACCCCGCCCCAGAAACTCAACGGCTCCGCCATCACGACGACCGGCCCGGAGGCCGTGCCGGGAAGGAGCGAGATTCCAACGTCGCAGCGCAAAGATAAATCCCTCTCGCTGGTCATCGGGTGGAGCGGAAAAGGTAGCGCGAAGGCGCGTAGCAGCACCCTCGCCGGCACGAAGCCATCTCACCTGATCAGCAGGACTTATTGAAGCCCCTTCGCTGCGGACCATTCATCGTCTCGCAGCCGCGCCGCACCAGCCGGTGCCGAACGAGAGCGGCACATCCCTCCGGAACTTGGTGAGGGGCCATTCCGACGAGCTCAAATCCTTGTCGAGGAAAGGACCGTAAAATTCTGGGAATGCTATAAGAATGGCGCGGTGAGCCCCTCGTTTTTTGGCTGGAGCATGCGCGCGGAGTCGCAGCCGCATGGACGGGAATTTCCGCACCTGCCACTTGGCAAGGTTCATCAGCACCGAACCCTACGACCAACCCCCGGAAATCCACCAAACGCTGGAGGAGCAAGCCGCACGCGGCAATTGCTGGCGAATGCCCGTCGCCCTAGCCCCTGAGATCAGGTGATCAAGTTCGCGAGCATGACCTGGACGATCGAGCTGCCGTCGGATGCCCCTGCGGAAAGCAGGCGCGCAGCCGCTGCCGCGATCATTGCACAGTGCAGATAAAATTGAGCGAGGCATTGTCTGTCGTTTTCGAGGTTCTCAGGCCCGAGCTCGCGCAGCGTGGAAAACCCGATCTGGCAAGGCGCTCGCCTGGGCCCATCCACCATCCAGAACCTGACGCTCTGCCGCCAGTTCGCAAGGTCGGGTGCGGTTTTCTCGTCGAAAACGAAAGCCATGGCCTGCCTCATCAACTCGAATGCGGGATATTCCTCAAAAATGCGCCGGAGCAGGAGTTTCTCGGGCCGGCGCCCCAAGCCCAACATCGCCAGAATGGGCGAGTTCCACCCGGCAACGCTATTGTCGAAAGCTGACCCAAACGTGACGCTGGCGCTGGTTGTCAGCCCCGCTCACGGAGACTTGTCCAGCAGGTGCGGACGAGCACTTTCCAACGACATCTACCGCTGGGCCCGTTGCAGCCGGAAAGGCCGGTGGTGCCGCGTCTTCGCGCGCGGCACCATGGGAATTCCGTGGGGCTCGAGTTCGAGGAGGGCTTCAGGATGGTCTGCTCGGAGGAGCTGGCGGAGATCGAACAACCGGGGCGCGTTCAGGCGCGGACCCGCGAGCGTGCGGCGGCGCTCGATCGGGAGTTTGCTGACATGCGACAGTCGGGCCCTGTCGGGGCGACGGCGGGCGGTGCCTACCCTCAGGCGGTGTCGGCCAAGATCGCCAATACCCTTGCTGGCTCTACCCGACTGCGGAAGAAGCCAGTCGACCTGGCGACAGTGCGGGAAGCGGATGCGATAAGGAGAGGGTCCGAGCCGAACGTCGCGAGAACAAAACGCGATGAAATTTGCAACCGGGTCGGCCGGAATTTCTACCGGAAGCAAGAGATTAGCGACTAACCTCTTGATTTATATGGCGCGGGCGACGGGGCTCGAACCCGCGACCTCCGGCGTGACAGGCCGGCACTCTAACCAACTGAGCTACGCCCGCGCTGGGCGGCTGAGGCATTCGCCCTCAGCGACGTGGTGAGTATTGCCCCCGGCTGGAAGTGTCAAGCGCGTGATGCCGGCAAATTCACATCTGGGGAAAAATCCCTTCGCCGGCATTCACGGTTCAGGCGTGCCCCCTCCCATGTCAGGCGATGCGAGGCAGGGATCGAGCAGCACGTGTCTGCGGTCCTGACGGTTATATCCGCCTCGCAGGAGGGCTTTGTCGCCCAATTTGAGATCGTTGGCGCTGTAGGTCACGCACAGCACGCGGATGCCCGGTTCAGCGCAGACGGCGACATACCAGAGCGTCCCATCGGTCTGAATCAAGGACACGGTGCCGGTGATCGCCATATCCACACGCGAATCTGGCGGGATCGAACCGGGCAATTGTCCGGCGACGTCTTCGCAACTTGCCGGTTGGCCCGGCTGCTCGGGTTGCGAGAAGGCCGGGCGGCCAGCAAAAAAGGAATCTGGGAGCAGCGTTTGCGCCAATGCCGGCTCTAGCCCCAGAGCGGCTGCGAGAGCCGCGACGGCTAGGGGCCGCCGGCAGCGCGAGCGGAAGCGATTCTGCAAAGATGCGTTCACCCGGGCCAGCCTGCCGATCAAGATGGCGGAATTCGGCCGGAAGACGCGATTCGTCCACACACGAGCGACGGGGGGCGCTTGCGATGCGACGCTTCAGGCCTTAAACGGCAAGCACCGGGGGCGGTTAGCTCAGTTGGTAGAGCGCCTCGTTTACACCGAGGATGTCGGCGGTTCGAGCCCGTCACTGCCCACCAGCCCTTCCCGGACATCGTGGCCTAGCCACGGTCCAGACCCTGCTGACGACCGCGCGTCGCAGCAAAACGCGGGCGTAGCTCAGTCGGTTAGAGTGCCGGCCTGTCACGCCGGAGGTCGCGGGTTCGAGCCCCGTCGCCCGCGCCAGTTTCCCCGGACATGCCGGCCAGTCCTACCCGGATGAATCATCCTGCCGGCGCCCACAAGAAAACCGCCGGCGCTTGCGCACCGGCGGCTCTCATTCCTCGGCTCGAAGATCAGTGGGCGACGACGCCCGCCGCCTCGTCGTCCGCGCCCGGAGCGGGCACGGCCTTCAGATCCTCTTCCCAGACGATCGGAACCGGCTGGCGGGTCAGCGCATGCTGCAGCACCTGCTCCATGCGCGAGACCGGGACGATCTCCATGCCGTCCTTCACCGACTTGGGAAGATCGATCAGATCCTTGGCGTTCTCCTCCGGGATCAGCACCTTCTTGATGCCGCCCCGCAGCGCCGCCAGGAGCTTCTCCTTCAACCCGCCGATCGGCAGCACCCTGCCCCGCAGCGTGATCTCGCCGGTCATGGCGACGTCACGGTTGGTCGGGATGCCGGTCAGGATCGAGACGATGGCGGTCGCCATCGCGATGCCTGCCGAAGGCCCGTCCTTCGGGGTCGCCCCTTCCGGGACGTGGACGTGGATGTCGCGCCGGTCGAAGAGCGGCGGCTCGATGCCGAAATCAACGGCCCGCGAGCGGACATAGGACGCCGCCGCCGAGATCGATTCCTTCATCACGTCGCGCAGGTTACCGGTGACGGTCATGCGGCCCTTGCCGGGCACCATGACGCCCTCGATCGTCAGCAATTCGCCGCCGACCTCGGTCCAAGCCAGGCCGGTGACGACACCGACCTGATTCTCCGTCTCCGCCATGCCATAGCGATAGCGCGGCGGCCCGAGATATTCCTCGAGCAGCTTCTCGTCGACGACGACCTTGTCCTTCTTGCCGAGCACGATGTCCTTCACGCCCTTGCGGACGGTGTTGGAGATCTCGCGCTCGAGGTTACGGACACCGGCCTCGCGGGTGTAACGCCGTACCAGGGTCTGCAAAGCCTCGTCGGTGATCGACCACTCCTTGCCGGTCAGCCCGTGCTTCTTGATCGCGTTCGCGATCAGGTGCTTGCGCGCAATCTCGGTCTTCTCTTCCTCGGTGTAGCCGGCGATGCGGATCACCTCCATCCGGTCCAGCAGGGCCGGCGGGATGTTCAGCGTGTTCGCCGTCGTCACGAACATCACGTTCGACAGGTCGTAATCGACCTCGAGGTAATGGTCGTTGAAGGTCGAGTTCTGCTCGGGGTCGAGCACCTCCAGCAGGGCCGCCGAGGGATCGCCGCGGAAGTCCTGACCCATCTTGTCGATCTCGTCGAGCAGGATGAGCGGGTTGGAGGTCTTGGCCTTCTTCATCGACTGAATGATCTTGCCGGGCATCGAGCCGATATAGGTGCGCCGGTGACCGCGGATCTCGGCCTCGTCACGCACACCGCCGAGCGACATGCGGACGAACTCGCGCCCCGTCGCCTTGGCGATCGACTTGCCGAGCGAGGTCTTGCCGACGCCGGGAGGGCCGACAAGGCACAGGATCGGGCCAGCGAGCTTGTTGGCGCGCTGCTGCACGGCGAGGTACTCGACGATGCGGTCCTTGACCTTGTCCAGGCCGAAGTGATCGTCGTCCAGCACCAGCTGGGCGGCGTTGAGGTCCTTCTTGATCTTCGAGCGCTTGCCCCACGGGATGCCGAGCATCCAGTCGAGATAGTTGCGCACGACGGTCGCCTCGGCCGACATCGGCGACATCTGGCGCAGCTTCTTCAGCTCGGCCGTCGCCTTGTCGCGGGCTTCCTTGGTCAGCTTCGTCTGGGCGATGCGCTCCTCCAGCTCGGCCAGCTCGTCACGGCCTTCCTCGCCGTCGCCCAGCTCCTTCTGGATCGCCTTCATCTGCTCGTTGAGGTAGTACTCGCGCTGGGTCTTCTCCATCTGGCGCTTGACGCGCGAGCGGATGCGCTTCTCGACCTGGAGCACGGACATCTCGCTTTCCATGAGCGAGAGCACCTTCTCCAGACGATGGGCGACGTTGGTGATCTCCAGCACGCCCTGGCGATCGGCGATCTTCACCGCCAGATGCGAGGCAACCGTGTCGGCGAGCTTGGCCGGCTCGTCGATCTGCGAGACCGCAGCGACGATCTCACCCGAGATCTTCTTGTTGAGCTTCACATAGCTCTCGAACTCGCTGACGACCGAACGGGCCAGCGCCTCGACCTCGACCTTCTTGCCTTCCTCCTCGGCCTGGCCGGTGGCCTCCGCCTCGTAGTAGGACTCGGTCGCGGAATAGGACAGCGCCTTGGCGCGGCCGACGCCCTCGACCAGCACCTTCACGGTGGAGTCGGGCAGCTTGAGAAGCTGCAGCACGCGGGCGAGCGTGCCGATTTCATAGATATCCTTGGTCTGCGGGTCGTCATCGCCGGCGTTCTTCTGGGTCGCCAGCAGGATGAGCCCGTCCGTCTTCACCACTTCCTCGAGCGCGCGGATCGACTTCTCGCGCCCCACGAAGAGCGGGACGATCATATGCGGGAAGACGACGATGTCGCGCAAAGGCAGAACCGGGTAGGTGCCGGTCTCGCCTGGGACGAAGGGAGCGCGTGGCGTCGAGCCAGTCATGGCAGTTCCTTTGCAGTTGCGCCCGGCACCCCCCCAAGATGGGCTGAGCGATCGGACGTATGCGGCCAGAGCGACCATTCGCTCCTCCGCCCCCGCGCATCGCACCCTAGCTAGGCATGCGACTCTCGCAAGTGCACCTAAGGTGGAGACTTCCTCGCCGGCTTTCAAGCGAGGTATCCGGGCCATGCACCGCTGTCCTGCAGCAGGCGAAGGACGGAAACCAAGACCTGCGACGGTTCAATCTCCCACGAAGCTGTCGCAGTACGGCACTGCGACGAGCCAATGCCCATCACAACGCAAAACGCGCGCCAATGGCGCGCGTCGCGTTGTCACAAGGCTTGAAAAATCTCAGGCCGAGGCGGTTTTGGTCTCGTCCTCGCGCTCCGCGTAGATGAACAGCGGCCGCGCCTTGTTCTCCACCGCTTCCGGGCCGATCACGATCTGCTCGACGCCCTCGAGGCCGGGCAGCTCGTACATGGTTTCGAGCAAAATGCCCTCCATGATCGAACGCAGGCCGCGCGCGCCGGTCTTCCGCTCGATCGCCTTGCGGGCGATCAGGCTGACGGCCTCGTCGGTGAAGGTCAGTTGCGTGTCTTCCATCTCGAAGAGGCGCTGATACTGCTTGACCAGCGCGTTCTTCGGCTCGGTCAAAATCGTCTTCAGCGCGGCCTCGTCGAGATCCTCCAGCGTCGCCAGAACCGGAAGGCGGCCGACGAACTCCGGGATCAGGCCGAACTTCAACAGATCCTCGGGCTCGACCTCGCGGAAGATCGCGCCGGTGCGGCGCTCGTCGGGCGCCTTTACGGTCGCGCCGAAGCCGATAGAGGTGCCCTTGCCGCGGCTCGATATGATCTTGTCGAGACCGGCGAAGGCACCGCCGCAGATGAAGAGGATGTTGGTGGTGTCGACCTGCAGGAATTCCTGCTGCGGATGCTTGCGCCCGCCCTGCGGCGGAACCGAAGCGACCGTGCCCTCCATGATCTTCAGCAGCGCCTGCTGGACGCCCTCGCCCGAGACGTCGCGGGTGATCGAGGGGTTGTCCGACTTGCGGCTGATCTTGTCGATCTCGTCGATATAGACGATGCCGCGCTGCGCCCGCTCGACATTGTAGTCGGAGGCCTGGAGCAGCTTGAGGATGATGTTCTCGACGTCTTCGCCGACATAGCCGGCCTCGGTCAGCGTCGTCGCATCCGCCATGGTGAAGGGCACGTCGAGGATGCGGGCGAGCGTCTGCGCAAGCAGGGTCTTGCCCGAGCCGGTCGGCCCGATCAGCAGAATGTTGGATTTCGCCAGCTCGACGTCGTTGTGCTTCGTCGCATGGCTGAGGCGCTTGTAGTGGTTGTGGACCGCCACCGAGAGCACCTTCTTGGCATGATCCTGGCCGATGACGTAGTCGTCCAGAACCTTGCGGATCTCCTTGGGAGTCGGCACGCCGTCCTTCGACTTCACCAGCGCGGATTTCGATTCCTCGCGGATGATGTCCATGCAGAGCTCGACGCATTCATCGCAGATGAACACGGTCGGGCCCGCGATGAGCTTGCGGACCTCGTGTTGGCTCTTGCCGCAGAAAGAGCAGTACAGCGTGCTCTTAGAGTCGCCGCCGGGCTTATTAGCCATTGTCCATCTCCAGTTCCGGAGACCGGGACCACATCAGCCGAGGCGGATGCAACCGTCGTCTCTCCGTCATAAATAAGCGCTCAGATCACGATGATTAGGTTAACGACCCGTTCCGATACATCCGGAAACGCAGGGCCAATCCAAACCGGATCATAGTGGAGCGCTCGTCCGCTCACCCCCGACCCCATGCAAACACGGGGCCGATCTTCTTTCAATATGGCCCCTGTGAGCCGGCACGCCAACCCACAGGTTCGACACCCCGCATCGCAGGGCTCAGGCTGCCTCTTCCGGCCGCTTCTCGATGACCTGATCGATCAGGCCGAACTCCTTGGCCTGCTCGGCGGTCATGAAGTTGTCGCGCTCCAGCGCGGCGTGGACTTCCTCGTAGCTGCGGCCGGTGTGCTTCACGTAGATTTCATTGAGCCGCTTCTTCAGGCTTTCGACTTCCTTGGCGTGGATCAGGATGTCGGTGACCTGGCCCTGAAAGCCGCCGGAAGGCTGGTGGACCATGATGCGGGCGTTCGGCAGGGCGAAGCGCATGTCCTTGGCGCCGGCCGTCAGCAGCAGCGAGCCCATCGAGGCGGCCTGGCCCACGCAGAGCGTCGTGACCGGGCAGCGGATGAACTGCATCGTGTCGTAGATCGACAGGCCGGAGGTGACCACGCCGCCGGGCGAGTTGATGTAGAAGGAGATTTCCTTCTTGGGGTTCTCGGCCTCGAGGAAGAGAAGCTGCGCCACGATCAGCGACGCGGAGAAATCCTCGACCGGGCCGGTCAGGAAGATGATGCGCTCGCGCAGCAGGCGCGAATAGATGTCGAAGGCGCGCTCGCCACGGCTCGACTGCTCGACCACCATCGGGACGAGATTGTTGTAGGTCTCGATCGGATCGCGAAGCATGGCTCAGTCCTCGGGTGATAGCGCCGGATTGCGGCGGTTTATCGAATCAACGGCTGCTAGGAAGACAACCACATAAGCACGGCGAACGCGGCTGAAAAGGGAAGCGCCGCCGGTCTTGAAGGCCGGCGGCGCGAATGTTGGCATTAAGGTTGCCGGCGGCCTCAGGCGGAGGCGTCGTCAGCCTTCTCGCTGGCCTCGGCCTTCTTGGCCTTCTTGGCGGCGGCCTTCTTCGGCTTGGCCTCGGCAGTCTCCTCGGCCTCGTCATCGGCATAGAGCGTCTCGCGAGAGACGGTCTGGTCCTCGACCTTCACCTGGCCGAGGAGATGGTCGACGACCTTCTCCTCGAAGATGGGGGCCCGGATCTCGGCCAGCGCCTGCGGGTTCTTGCGATAGAACTCCCAGACCTGCTTCTCCTGGCCCGGGAACTGGCGGGCGCGCTCGATCAGGGCCTGGGTGACCTCGTCATCCGAGATCTGGACCTTGGCCTGCTCGCCGATCTCGGCCAGCACGAGGCCGAGGYGCACGCGGCGCTCGGCGATCTTGCGGTAGTCGGCGCGGGCTGCGTCCTCGGTGGTGTCCTCGTCGGCGAAGGTCTTGTTGGCGGCCTTCATGTCGGCCTCGACCTGACTCCAGACGCTGTTGAACTCCTGCTCGACCAGCGTCGGCGGCAGCTCGAAGGTGTACTTGCCGTCGAGCGCGTCGAGCAGGCCCTTCTTCAGCTTACGGCGGGACTGGGCCTGGAAATCACGGCCGATCTGCTCGCTCACGGCGGCCCGCAGGGCATCCAGCGACTCCATGCCGAAGGCCTTGGCGAGCTCATCGTCGATCTTGACGGCATCCGGGCCCTGGACTTCGGTGACGGTGACCACGAACTCGGCCGCCTGGCCGGCGAGATGGGCCGCGCCGTAGTTCTCCGGGAAGGTGACCTTGATCGTGCGGGTCTCGCCCTGCTTGGCGCCCTCGAGCTGCTCCTCGAAGCCGGGGATGAACTGGCCGGAGCCGAGATCGAGCGGGATGCCCTCGCCGGTGCCGCCCTCGAAGGCGTTGCCGTCGATGGTGCCGACATAAGAGATGATCAGGCGGTCGCCGCTCTCGGCCTTGGCCTTCTCGCCCTTCGGCGAATAGGTGCGGTTGCCGGACGCCATGCGCAGCAGGGCGGCGTCGACATCGGCGTCTGGAACCTCGGCGACGGGCTTGGTCAGCGAAACGTCGGAGATGTCGGCCAGCTCGATCTTCGGCAGAACCTCGAGCGCGACGGTGAAGGCGAGATCGCCCTTGGCCTCCATCGCGGCCTCGATCTCGTCCTTGTTCTCGGGGAAGCGGATCTGCGGCTCGAAGGCGAGCTTCAGGTTGTTGTCGGCGACGATCTTCTGGTTGGCTTCGTTGACGGCGTTCTGCAGCACGTCGGACATCACCGAACGGCCATAGAGGCGGCGCAGATGGGCGACCGGCACCTTGCCCGGACGGAAGCCGTTGATCTTGGCCTTGCCCTGAAGGTCCTGCAGGCTGTCGTCGAGCCTCGTCTTCAGGTCGGCGGCGTTCAGCACCACCTGGAATTCGCGCTTGAGGCCCTGGGACAGGGTTTCGGTCACGTTCATTTTTTTACCGCCAACAGCTCGTTTACGTCTCAATGTCCAAAGCGCGACGCCGGTTCCGACCGCCGCCGCGCTCGCGAAAAACTCTCGCATCGGACCAAAAAGTGGAACCCACTCCTCGGAAAATCCGATGCGGCAACAAACACATAGACCGCCGTTCCGCACCCGCAAGGGCGCGCGGCGATCTAGGCCGATGGTGCGGGCGGAGGGACTCGAACCCCCACGACTTTCGCCGCTGGAACCTAAATCCAGTGCGTCTACCAGTTCCGCCACGCCCGCCGGCCCGATAGCGCTGCGTGCGAGCAAACGCAGCGCGGCCATCGTTAAGCCGCGGTGCTATACGCATTTCGGCCGGCGCTTGCAGCAAAAAAATGACGGTTCTGCAAAGAACCCTTCCGGCGCGTGTTTCCACGGCGCGCCGCGTGGCGCCTCTCGCCAGAGCAGGCCACGCGGATTATGCGATATGTCATGACGAAACCACGCCTTGCCCGCCCCGTCCTGCTGTCCCGCCGGCATCTGCTCGCCGGGCTCGGCAGCGCCGGATTGCTGGCGCCGTCGACGGGCTTCGCGCAGACGCAGGCCGCGCCAGCGAAAGCGCCGGATGTCGCGCAGCCCCGCATGCTCACGGCTGCTCCGGCCAAAACCAGGCTGCGCCCCACGCCCGCCGCCGAGACCGAGATCTGGGCCTTCGACGGAGTGACGCCGGGCCCGACGCTGCGAATCAAGCAGGGGGAAACGCTGAGCCTGAAGCTGGAGAACCGGACGACGGCGCCGCTCGGCCTGCATTGCTACGGCCTGCGCGGCGAAGCGGCGCGCGACGGCGTCGGCGGCTTCAGCCAGCCGCCGATCCTTCCGGGCGAGACCGGCGACATCCGCCTGACCCCACCGGACAGCGGCACCCTGCTGTACCGGCCGCTCGTGCTCGGCGGTTCGTCCGAGCCCTGCGGCCGCGGCCTGAGCGGACTGCTCATCGTCGAGGAGAACGAGCCTCCCGCGGTGGATCTCGACCTGCCGGTGCTGGTGACGGACTGGCTGCTCGGCGACGACCAGTCGCTCCAGCCCTTCGTCCTGCAAGGGAACCCCGCAGCCTCCGCCGGGCGGCTTGGCAGCTGGCTCACCGTGAGCGGCCGCTCCCCGCCGCTGCCGGTGACCGCAAGGCCGGGCGCGCGGATCCGCTTGCGCCTCGCCAATGCCTGCAACGCCCGGATCATGCGGCTGCGCTTCGATGGCGGCAAACCGACCGTGATCGCGGTCGACAGCCAGCCGACGGAGAGCTTCGAGCCGGTTCGCTCGCAACTGCCCTTCGCGCCGGGGACGCGCTACGATGTGGTCCTCGATCTGCCGATAGAAGTCGGTGCCTCGGTCAATGTCACCGCCCTGATCGGGCCGGGCCTGCCGCTGGTGCGAATCGTGACCGCGGGCGAGCCGAAGGTGCCCCCCGCGGCGGTTCCCGCGCTCAAGCTCAACCCGTCGCTGCCCGCCGCCGTCCGCATGCAGGATGCGACGCGTCCGGAGATCGTGATCGAGGGGGGCGCGAAGCTCGGCGACGACCAGAAGCTCGACTTCTCCGGCCTCGATCTCGCCCGGCCCTGGCAGGTCAATGGCGGCGTCGGCAGCCTCGACGGCAAGCCGCTGTTCAGCGTGAAGCGCGGCACGCCGATGGTGATCGCCATCGACAACCGCACCGCCTTCATCCAGCCGATGCACGTCCATGGCCACAGCTTCCGGCTGCTGCACCCGCTCGACGACGGCTGGGAGAACTATTTCCTCGACACCGTGCAGATTCCGGAGCGCAAGAGGCTGCACATCGCCTTCATCGCCGACAATCCCGGCCGCTGGCTGATCTCATCGAGCGTGCTGGAGCGCTTCGACCTCGGCGTGTGGGCGTGGTTCGAGGTGACGTGAGGCTGAGCCTCACAGCCCCAGCCGGTCGACCACGTCCTGCACGATAGCCTCCTTGCTGTCCTCCACGGAGACGACGAGCGGCCGCTCGTTCGGCCCGGGCTCTTCCAGTGTCGCGAACTGGCTGTCGAGCAGCGCCGGCGGCATGAAATGATGC
Source organism: Allobosea sp. 10N428 (assembly GCF_056394545.1). Taxonomy (NCBI): domain Bacteria; kingdom Pseudomonadati; phylum Pseudomonadota; class Alphaproteobacteria; order Hyphomicrobiales; family Alloboseaceae; genus Allobosea; species Allobosea sp. 10N428. The sequence continues at coordinate 287,580 of NZ_JBFTIC010000001.1, forward strand.
TGCCGGGCGGCCATGCGCCGGCCGATCAGCTCGCGCGAGCCCTTGAGATAGACCAGCGCGACGTCCGGCCGATCGCCGACGATCACCTCGCGATAGGCCCTCTTCAGCGCCGAGCAGGTGACGATGCCGTGCTCGTCTTTCGCCCTGAGATCGTCGATCCAGGCGGCGATCGCGGCGAGCCAGGGCTTGCGGTCCTCGTCGGTCAGCGGCGTGCCGCCGGCCATCTTGGCGACGTTCTCGGGCGGATGGAAGGAATCGGCGTCCCGGAAAGGCCAGCCGAGCCGCGCGGCCAGCCGCTCGCCCAGCGAGGTCTTGCCCGAGCTGGCGACGCCCATGACGACGATGACGGCGGGCCTGATGGGCGAGCCCTCATCTTGAGGAGCAGCCGCAGGCTGCGCCTCGAAGGATGTTTCAGAGCGCTCTGGAGCATCCTTCGAGACGGCCGCTGCCGCGGCCTCCTCAGGATGAGGGCTCAAGGAACCTGCCGGCTTTTGTGAGCTCACGGCCTCACCCCTGCTTCTTCGGCTCGACATGGCCGCCGAAGCCGGCGCGCATGGCGGAGAGGATCTTCTCGCCGAAGGTGTGGTCGACGCGCGAGCGGAAGCGCGCGAACAGCGCCGATGTCAGCACCTCCGCGGGCGTCGCCGTCTCGACGGCGGCATCGACCGTCCAGCGGCCCTCGCCGGAATCCGAAACGTTCCCGGTGTAGGAGGACAGCTCCTCGTCAGCCGCCAGCGCCTCTGCCGTGAGATCGAGCAGCCAGGAGGTGACGACCGAGCCGCGGCGCCAGACCTCGGCGATCTCCGCTACGTCGAAATCGAAGCCGTATTCGGCCGGCAAGCCCTCCTTGGCGGAGGCATTGCGCAGCAGGTCGAAGCCCTCCGCGAAGGCCTGCATCATGCCGTATTCGATGCCGTTATGGACCATCTTGACGAAATGACCGGCGCCGGTCGGGCCGCAATGCAGATAGCCCTGCTCGCTCGTCGGATTGCGGCCCTCGCGATGCCTGGTGGGTTCGATATCGCCCTTGCCCGGCGCCAGCGCCTTGAAGATCGGCTCCAGCCGGTCGAAAGCCGACTTGTCGCCGCCGATCATCAGGCAGTAGCCGCGCTCCAGCCCATGCACGCCGCCGGAGGTGCCGATGTCCATGTAGTGGATGCCCTTGGCCGCGAGTTCCTTGCCGCGGCGGACATCGTCCTTCCAGAAGGCGTTGCCGCCATCGATCAGGATGTCGTCGGCACCGGCGAGGCCGGCGAGCTCGGCCAATGTCGCCTCGGTGATCTTGCCGGCCGGCAGCATCACCCAGATGGCGCGCGGCGCCTTGAGCTTGGAGACCATGTCCCTGAGATCGGCCGCCACGATCGCGCCGTCGGCGGCGAGCGCGTGCCCCGGCTTCGGATCGCGGTCATAGACCACGGATTCATGGCCGGCGCGCATCAGGCGGCGCACGATGTTGGCCCCCATGCGGCCGAGGCCGATCACTCCAAGCTGCATATCCGACACTCCGCGAAGCCCGCTTTTGTCGCTGCTTCAAGCATGGAGGCGGCGGGCGGGGCAAGCCGGCGCAGTTCCGGCGTCATGTCCGGGCCCGGCTCTGCAAGGCTCGCCAATGCCCCGGTGTGACGCCATAGGCGCGGCGGAACTGGCGGGTCAGATGGCTCTGATCGGCGAAGCCGCAGGCGAAGGCGGCATCCGCCAGCGACAGGTCCTGCGCCAGCAGGCGCCGGGCGCGGTCGAGGCGGCGCATTATCAGATAATTATAGGGGCTGGTGCCGAAGGCCGCGCGAAACTGACGCGCCAGAGCGAAGCGATCGAGACCGGAGACGGCCTCGAGCCGCGCCGAATCGACCCCCTCGGCGCTATGGGCGTCGAGACAGTCGCGCGCCTTCTCCAGTGCCGCGACATCGGAGCGCATTGGTCTGGGGCTCGCTGCCGAGGGATCGAGGGCGAGCAAGGCATCCGCAAGCCGCTGCATCAGATCGTCGACGGCCATCGAGTCGAGCGGCGCATCGAAATCTCGCAACGCGCGTGCGATGGCGCCGACCAGGCGCCGGTCCTGCGAGACCGCGGCGGAAACGAAGGGCAAGGCCTTGCCGCCCATGCCCATCGCGTCGCGGATCAACCGCGGCTCGACATAGAGCATGCGGTAGCGGAAGCCCTCGGCGATGCCGGAACGCCCGTTATGGACTTCGTCCGGATGGATGACGATGGCTTGGCCGCTGAGGCTGTCACGGCGCGCGCCGCGATAATCGAAGGATTGCACGCCCGCGAGCGTCAGGCCGAAAGCGTAGGTGTCGTGGCGGTGGGGGTCATAGGCGTAGCCGCGAAAGAAGGCCTCGATCCGCTCGATGCCGTCAGTCCCGCTGCCGAGCCGCACCCAATCCTCGGCCCCCGATCTGCACGATCGTTCAAGACGCGCCTTTCCCGCTTCGGCTATCGCTCGATCCATGCGTTACGATACCAAGATCGCCATCGTGGTGCGCGAGAATCTCGCGACCTGGCAAAAACTCAACGTCGCCAGCTTCCTGTCGGGAGGGCTTGTCGGCGCTGCCCCCGAAATTGCGGGAGAACCGTATCAGGACGGTTCGGGCCGCTTCTATGGCCCGCTGATCCGCCAGCCAGTGCTGATCTTCGCCGCCACGGCTGAGGATCTGAAACAGGTGATGCAGCGCGCGCAGGGCCGCGGCGTGCGGGCTCATCTCTATACGAATGAGCTGTTCACGACCGGCAACGACGTCGACAACCGTGCGGCGGTGGCGGCGGTCACGACGGCCGATCTCGACCTCGTCGGGGTCGGTCTCCATGCCGAGCGCAAGGAAATCGACAAGATCGTCAAGGGGTTGAAGCTGCACGGCTGAGATTTCGATTCAAGCTCGCATGCCAGCGCCGGGCATCCTCGCGGCGCTCTCATTTTCTCGCCGACAGACGCTTGACTTAGAGCGCGCTCGAACCCGTAGCTTCCAAGGCGTCGTGATGAGAAGAAGGCGCCCATGAAAATCGGTGAACTGGCCAGGCGTTCGGGATTATCGGCCCATACGATCCGCTATTACGAGCGGATCGGGCTGTTGCCCTATGCCGACAGGGACCGGTCGAGCCAGCGCGACTACGACGCTTCGATCCTCGTCTGGATCGAGTTCCTCGGCAAGCTCAAGACCACGGGCATGCCGATCCGCGAGATGCTGCGCTACGCGGCTTTGCGAGAACAGGGTTCCGGCACGGAATCCGAGCGCCGCACGCAGCTGGAGCGTCACCGCGAGCAGGTCCGCGCCCGCATTGCGGAGCTCAACGCCTGCCTTCTCGTCCTCGACACCAAAATCGCCGGCTATGGCGACGCCGAGAAGAGGATCGACGATCATGACGCAGAGCTTTTCCAACGCCGCCAACAGTCGTCTCGAACGCGGCAAGCGCGCCCTCGCTGAGATCGACGGCGAAGCCGGCCACAAGGTGATCGCGGCGCTCGCCGATGTCGCACCTGATTTCGCCGACTATGTCTTGGAGTTTCCATTCGGCGACATCTATTCGCGGCCCGGTCTCGACCTGCGCGCCCGCGAGATCGCGACGATCGCCGCGCTTGCGGCGATGGGTAATGCCGCGCCGCAACTCAAGGTGCATATCGAGGCGGGGCTCAATGTCGGGCTCTCGCGCCAGGAGATCACGGAGGTCCTGATGCAGATGGCTGTTTATGCCGGGTTTCCGGCCGCGCTGAACGGGCTGTTCGCGGCCAAGGAGGTGTTTGCGGCGCGCGACCTCGCGGCGTGAGCCAGGGCTCAGTAGGACCCGCTGGCTCCCGGTCAGCGCGTCCTGCCCTCACACCTGGATCAGCCGCTGCACCTGATTGCCGTCGAGCGTGTCCATCGGTCCGGAGAGCACGACCTCGCCGCGATCCATCACGAACATCGTGTCGGCGAGGTCGCGGGCGAAGTCGAAATACTGCTCGACGAGCACGATCGCCATGCCGCCCTTCTGGCGGAGATAGTCGATGGCGCGGCCGATATCCTTGATGATCGAGGGCTGGATGCCCTCGGTCGGCTCGTCCAGCACCAGCAGCCTGGGTCGGGTCACCAGCGCCCGCGCGATTGCGAGCTGCTGCTGCTGGCCACCCGAGAGGTCTCCGCCGCGCCGGCCGAGCATCGACTTCAGCACGGGGAATAGGTCGAAGAGTTCATCCGGGACGTAGCGATCCCTGCGCTTCAGCGGCGCAAAGCCCGTCTCCAGATTCTCCTTCACCGTCAGCAGCGGGAAGATCTCCCGCCCCTGCGGCACATAGGCGATGCCGGCGCGCGCGCGCTCTTCGCTGCGCAGCCCGGAAATCTCCTCTCCGTCGAAGCGAATATGGCCTGCCGAGATCGGCTGATGGCCGACGATGGCGCGCATCAGCGAGGTCTTGCCGACGCCGTTGCGCCCCATCACACAGGTGACCTTGCCGGGCTCCGCGGCGATCGAGACATGGCGCAGGGCCTGCGCGGCGCCGTAATGCAGGTTGATGGCGTCGACGGTCAGCATCGAATCATCGCCCCAGATACACTTCGACGACGCGCTCATTGGCGCTGACCTGATCGAGCGGACCTTCCGCCAGCACCGAGCCCTCGTGCAGCACCGTGACCTTCACGCCGAGCTCGCGGATGAAGCCCATGTCGTGCTCGACCACGATCACCGAATGATCCCTGGCGATCTCCTTGAGCAGCACGGCCGTCTGGGCGGTCTCGCCGTCGGTCATGCCGGCGGCGGGCTCGTCGACGAGCAGGAGCTTGGGGTCCTGCGCCAGCAGCATGCCGATCTCGAGCCATTGCTTCTGGCCATGCGAGAGCGAGCCGGCCAGCCGGTCGCGCTTGTCGGCCAGCTTCACGATGCCGAGGATGTCGTCGATCCGCTTCTGCTGGGAGGCCTCGGTCTTCCAGAACAGCGTCCTGCCGACCGTGCGCTTCGATTTCAGCGCCAGCAGGATGTTGTCCTCGATGGTGTGGAAGTCGAAGACCGTCGGCTTCTGGAACTTGCGGCCGATGCCGAGATTGGCGATCGCGGCTTCGTCGAGACGGGTGAGATCGACGGTGCCGGCGAACATCACCGTGCCCACATCGGGCTTCGTCTTGCCGGTGATGATGTCCATCATCGTGGTCTTGCCGGCGCCGTTGGGGCCGATGATGGCGCGCATCTCGCCGGGCTCGATCGTCAGCGAGAGATTGCGGATGGCCTTGAAGCCGTCGAACGAGACGCTGACGCCGTCGAGATAAAGCAGCGAAGAGGTCAGGGCGCCGGGCACGGGAGCGTTCATCGCCTTCACTCCGCCGGTGCCGGCTCGGCGGCCGGCGTCGCTTCGGGCTTCCGGCGACGCGCCCACAGGGCCTCGGCCGTGCCCAGAATGCCCTTGGGCAGGAAGAGCGTGACGACGACGAAGAGCCCGCCGAGCGCGAAGAGCCAGTACGGCGCCATAAAGCCGGAGGTGAAGACCGTCTTCGCCCAGTTCACCACGACCGCGCCGAGCGCCGCGCCGACCAGCGTGCCGCGCCCGCCGACCGCGACCCAGATCACGGTCTCGATCGAGTTGGCTGGGGCGAATTCACTGGGGTTGATGATGCCGACCTGTGGCACGTAGAGCGCGCCGGCCACGCCGGCCATGCAGGCCGAGACGGTGAAGACGAAGAGCTTGAAGCGATCCACCCGGTAGCCGAGGAAGCGCGTGCGGGATTCCGCATCGCGGATCGCAATCACCACCTTGCCGAGCTTCGAGACGACGATGCCACGCGCGATCAGGAAGCCCGCCGCCAGCATCACGCAGGTCATGGAAAACAGGGCGGCTCTGGTCCCTTGCGCCTGGACGTTGAAGCCGAGGATGTCCTTGAAATCGGTCAGGCCGTTATTGCCGCCGAAGCCCATATCGTTGCGGAAGAAGGCGAGCAGCAGCGCATAGGTCAGCGCCTGGGTGATGATCGAGAGATAGACGCCGGTGACGCGCGAGCGGAAGGCAAACCAGCCGAAGACGAAGGCGAGCAGGCCGGGAACCAGCAGCACCATCAGCATGGCGAAGGGGAAGAAGGAGAAGCCCCACCAATACCAGGGCAGTTCCTGCCAGTTCAGGAAGACCATGAAGTCGGGCAGGATCGGATTGCCATAGACGCCGCGGGTGCCGATCTGGCGCATCAGATACATGCCCATGGCGTAGCCGCCGAGCGCGAAGAAGGCGCCGTGGCCGAGGCTGAGGATGCCGCAATAGCCCCAGACGAGATCGAGCGAGACCGCCAGCAGCGCGTAGCAGAGATATTTGCCCCAGAGCGACATGGTCGAGGTCGGGACGTGGAAGGGCGAGCTTGCCGGCAGCAGCAGGTTCGCCAGCGGCACGAGCACGCCGAGACCGAGCAGGATCGCCAGGAAGATTCCGGCACGTTTGTCCATGTTCTGGAGGAGGAAGCGGGTGATCATGCTTCCACCGCCCGGCCCTTCAGCGCGAACAGGCCGCGCGGTCGCTTCTGGATGAAGAGAATGATGCAGACCAGCAGCGCGATCTTGCCGAGCACGGCGCCGGCATAGGGCTCGAGCAGCTTGTTGGCGACGCCGAGCGTCATCGCGCCGACCAGCGTGCCCCAGAGATTGCCGACGCCGCCGAAGACCACGACCATGAAGCTGTCGATAATGTAGCTCTGGCCGAGGTTCGGACTGACATTGTCGATCTGCGAGAGCGCAACGCCCGCAAGGCCAGCGACGCCCGAGCCCAGCCCGAAGGTCAGCGCGTCGATGCGGCCGGTGCGGATGCCCATCGCCGAGGCCATGCGCCGGTTCTGGGTGACGGCGCGCATCTGCAGGCCCATCGGCGTCAGCTTGAGGATGGCGAGGAGTGCCGCGAAGACCAGCGCCGCGAAGACGATGATCCAGAGCCGGTTGTAGGTGATCGCCAGACCACCGAGTTCGAAGGCGCCCGACATGAAGGCGGGCGCGCCGACCTCGCGATTGGTCGGGCCGAAGGCGGTGCGGACCGCCTGCTGCAGCATCAGGCTGATGCCCCAGGTCGCCAGCAGCGTCTCCAGTGGCCGGCCATAGAGGAAGCGGATGACGCCGCGCTCGATGGCGATGCCGACCGCCCCGGCGACGATGAAGGCGGCCGGCAGCGCGATCGCCAGCGACCAATCGAAGAGCCAAGGCGCGTTCGTGCGGATCAGTTCCTGCACCACGAAGGTGGTGTAGGCGCCGAGCATGACCATCTCGCCATGGGCCATGTTGATGACACCCATCACGCCGAAGGTGATGGCGAGACCGATGGCCGCAAGCAGCAGCACCGAGCCGAGCGAGAGGCCGTACCAGAGGTTCTGTGCGACGGCCCATAGCTTCAGCCGGCCCTCGATGGCGGCGACCGCCCTGCTCTGCGCATCACGGAGCGTCGGCGTGATCTCGCCGGAGAGACCGCGCAGCGCCGCCAGCGCATCCTGATCGCCGCGTTCGCGCAGCACCTCGACAGCCGCGACCCGGTCCAGCGGCTGGGCATCGGGCTTGGCGATCAGGATCGCGGCCTGGGCCTGTCGCAAGGCGGCGAGCGCGCGCGGATCGGTCTCCTTGCCGATTGCGGCCTCGACGATCGGCAAGAGGCCCGCATCGCGCGACTTGAAGACGGCCTCCGCCGCTGAGATGCGCTTGCCCGGATCGGGATTGATCAGGCTCAAGCCACCGAGCGCGGCCTGCACGGCACGGCGCACGCTGTTGTTGAGGCGCACCGTCTTCAGTCCTGCGGGCGCTGCGGTGAGCGCCTGCCCGGTCCGGGCGTCGACCAAGCCGCCCGCAGCTGTCTTCACCACGACACCGCCCGCCCCGGCGAGCAGCCGCCCGTCGCCGAGCGCCTCGATGATCAGCGACGCATGCGGATGGGCCGTCGAAACGAGGATTTCGATCGCGCGGGAGGTATCCGAATAGCTGTCGGCTGCGAGCCGCGTGAAGGCTTCGTCGGCCGTCTGCGCGAAGGAAGAGACCGAAGCGGCGAGGAGCGCCACGAGGATGATGATCGCGTGCTTCAGGCGATGGAAGATGAGCATCGGGCCGGTTCGTCTCACGCTTGGTTCAATCTCAGTCCTCATCCTGAGGAGCTACGCAGAGGCGTCTCGAAGGATGGCTCCAGCGCGCTCTGGACCATCCTTCGAGACGCGAGCCTTGCTCGCTCCTCAGGATGAGGGCTCGATCTGAAACGGGTCGCCTGTGAGCGGGTGAATGAAGGGCGGCCGGGATTTTTTCCCGTGCCGCCCTTCCCCCTCATGATCTCAGACGCCGCCGCACTTGCCGGTCTTGACGTTGAAGTTGCCGCATTTCTTCTCGACCCAGTCGCCGACGAGGTCCTTCGAGCCGTCGAGTTCCTTCGACCAGGCGTCGCCCGGCACGAGGCCGCTGGTCTTCCAGACCACGTCGAACTGGCCGTCTTCCTTGATCTCGCCGATGAAGACCGGCTTGGTGATGTGGTGGTTCGGGAGCATCTTGGAGATGCCGCCGGTCAGGTTCGGCGCCTCGATGCCGGGCAGCGCGTCGATGACCTTGTCCGGATCGGTGCTCTTGGCCTTCTCCACCGCCTTCACCCACATGTTGAAGCCGACGTAATGCGCTTCCATCGGGTCGTTGGTGACGCGCTTCGGATTCTTGGTGAAGGCCTGCCACTGCTTGATGAAAGCGTCGTTCTCGGGCGTCTTGATCGACTGGAAATAGTTCCAGGCTGCGAGATGGCCGAGCAGCGGCTTCGTATCGATGCCGGCAAGCTCCTCCTCGCCGACCGAGAAGGCGACGACCGGGATGTCGGTCGCCTTGATGCCCTGGTTGCCGAGCTCCTTGTAGAACGGCACGTTGGCGTCGCCGTTGATGGTCGAGACCACCGCCGTCTTCTTGCCGGCCGAGCCGAACTTCTTGATGTCGGAGACGATGGTCTGCCAGTCGGAGTGGCCGAAGGGCGTGTAGTTGATCATGATATCCTCGGGCTTCACGCCCTTAGACTTCAGATACGCCTCGAGGATCTTGTTGGTCGTGCGCGGGTAGACATAGTCGGTGCCGGCGAGCACCCAGCGCTCGACCTTCTCCTCCTTGGCGAGATAGTCGACGGCGGGGATCGCCTGCTGGTTCGGCGCGGCGCCCGTATAGAATACGTTGCGCTCGCTCTCCTCGCCCTCGTACTGGACGGGGTAGAACAGGATGTTGTTGAGCTCCTTGAAGACCGGCAGCACCGACTTGCGCGAGACCGAGGTCCAGCAGCCGAAGGTGGCCGCGACCTTGTCCTTGGTGATCAGTTCGCGCGCCTTCTCGGCGAAGAGCGGCCAGTTCGAGGCGGGATCGACGACGACGGCCTCGAGCTTCTTGCCCAGCAGACCGCCCTTCTTGTTCTGCTCCTCGATGAGCATCAGCATGACGTCCTTCAACGTCGTCTCGGAGATGGCCATCGTGCCCGAGAGCGAATGAAGGATGCCGACCTTGATGGTCTCCTGCTGCGCCGCCGCCGGCAGATAGGAGGACCCGAGGAAAGCGGCGCCGGCCAAAGCCGTGCCGAGGAATTCGCGACGATTGCTGTTCACGGACATCTCCCGAAGGATGTTTGTTGGCGGCGCCCCTCGACGCCGGCAGGCCTCCCTGGCCCGGAGGCAGCTTTCGCAAGGGCCGTGCCAAGCGCCGACGGGCTTTGCGACCAGGCGCAAATCTCTGTCCGTAACGAGGCTTTGGCGGCATTTCCTGCGAAAGCACGACCACTCAACGCAATCATCGAACTCAACGGGAGAAATCTGCCCATTCCGTCATCAAATCACGTGGCGCATGTTTGTGCATCGCAGCATATGCCTGAAATTTCATCGACAGACACGGGTTTTAACGGAGCACAGCGTTTTTTTTGGCATTTACGAGCACAGGAGAATCGACTTAGCCTCATCTTCGTCGGTAACAACTGAAAGGAGGTGATCCAGTGTCTCATTGTCATCAGCCGCTGGTGCAAAGCGGGTGGACCTGGACCTCTTCTTCCCGGGGTTCGTGTTCCGCGTGAGTTTTCGCACCTTTGATCCGGCTCGCTGGATCGCGGTTCGACAATGGAAGGGCTGTCCGAAAGGGCGGCCCTTCTTCTTTTGATCTCGCGAATGCTGGCGCGAGCCCACAAGGCGTGGCAGACAGGCGGGGTGACCTACTTTCCCAGCCTTTACCCGTCGAGTACCAGCATTGTCCGTTCCTGAACCGAGCCGCGAGGCGATCCTCGACTTCATCGAGGAGGAGCGCGCCGCCGGCCGCGAGGTCGGCCGCCGCGAGATCGCCAAGGCCTTCGGGCTGGACCAGGGCGGCAAGATCTGGCTGAAGCGGCTGCTGAAGGAACTTGCCCAGGAAGGCGAGATCGGCGGAGACGGCAAGGAGCGCCCGGTGCATCCGCGCGGCGCGCTGCCGCCTGTGCTGCTGTCCGAGATCAAGCGCCGCGACCGCGAGGGCGACCTCGTCGCCCAGCCGCTCGAATGGGACGAGGCGGAAAGCGGCGCACCGCCGCAAATCCTGGTCGAGCGCGTCCGCGAGGGACGACGGAAGCCGCACGCGGCGGCCCCCGCCCCTGGCGTCGGCGATCAGGTCATCCTCAAGCTGACCCGCCTGAGGGGCGTCGCGGACTTCGCTTATTCCGGCCGCGTGCTCAAGATCATGGGCAAGGCCAAGGCCGCCGTGCTCGGCATCTTCCGCGCCCTGCCCGACGGCTCGGGCCGGCTGGTGCCGATCGACAAGAAGGCACAGGGGCGCGAGGCGATCATCCCCAAGGGCCGCACGGCCGAGGCTGAAGATGGCGACCTCGTCTCGGTTTCGCTGCGCCGCGAGAGCCGCTTCGGCCCGCCCGAGGCGCATGTGCGCGAGCGGCTGGGCTCGATCAAGTCCGAGCGCGCCGTGAGCCTGATCGCGATCCACGCCCATGGCATCCCGCATGAATTCCCGCCGGCCACCCTCCAGGAAGCGGCGGACGCACCGACCGCGACGCTGAAGGGGCGCGAGGACTGGCGCGATCTGCCGCTCATCACGATCGACCCTGCCGACGCCAAGGACCATGACGACGCTGTCCATGCGGCGCCCGACGAGGACCCGGCCAATGCCGGCGGCTTCGTCGTCACCGTCGCCATCGCCGACGTCGCGGCCTATGTCCGGCCGGGTTCGGCCCTCGATCGCGAGGCGCTGGAGCGCGGCAATTCGGTTTATTTCCCCGATCGCGTCGTGCCGATGCTGCCGGAACGGATCTCGAACGATCTGTGTTCGCTTCGCGAGAACGAGGACCGGCCGGCCATGGCGGTCCGGCTCGTGCTCAAATCCGATGGGTCGAAGAAGAGCCACTCCTTCCACCGCGTGCTGATGCGCTCGGCCGCCAAGCTCTCCTACCAGCAGGCTCAAAGCGCGATCGACGGCAAGCCGGACGAGAAGACCGGGCCGATCCGCGAGAGCGTGCTGATGCCGCTCTGGGCGGCTTATGGCGTGGCGGCTCGCGCCCGCGACCAGCGCCAGCCGCTCGATCTCGATTTGCCTGAGCGCAAGCTGATCCTGAAGCCCGACGGCGCGGTCGAGCGCGTGATCGTGCCGGAGCGGCTGGCCGCCCATAAGCTGATCGAGGAATTCATGATCCTCGCCAATGTCGCGGCGGCCGAGACGCTGGAGAAGGCCGGGAGCCTGCTGGTCTATCGCTGCCATGACGAGCCGTCGCTCGAGAAGATGCGCGCGCTAGGCGAGGTGCTGGCCTCGATCGGCATCAAGCTGCCGAAGGACGGGGCGCTCAGGCCCGTGCTGTTCAACCGCATCCTGGCGATGATCAAGGGCTCGGAGAACGAGACGCTGATCAACGAGGTGGTGCTGCGCACGCAGGCCCAGGCAGAATATGTCGCCGAGAATTACGGGCATTTCGGCCTTAATCTGCGCCGCTACGCGCATTTCACCTCGCCGATCCGCCGCTATGCCGATCTGATCGTCCACCGTGCGCTCGTCACCGCGCTCAAGCTCGGCGATGACGGCCTGCCGAAGAATACGACGCTCGCCGAACTGCGCGAGATCGCGACCCGCATCTCCGCCGCCGAGCGCCGCGCCATGGCAGCCGAGCGCGAGACGACCGACCGACTGATCGCGCACTTCCTCGCCGATCAGATCGGCGCGAGCTTCGACGGGCGGGTCGGCGGGGTGAATCGCGCGGGGCTCTTCGTGAAGCTCAACGATACCGGAGCGGACGGCTTCATCCCCGCCTCCACGCTCGGAGGCGACTATTACCGCTATGACGAGGCTGCCCATGCCCTAATCGGCGAGCGCACCGGCGAAAGCTGGCGCCTCGGCGACAAGGTGCATGTCAAGCTGGTCGAGGCCGCGCCCGTCGCTGGCGCATTGCGCTTCGAGCTGCTCTCGGCCGGCAGGACTGTGGCGACGGGCCGCGCTGGCAAGCGCCGCGGCGGCGCGCCATATGGGGAAAGCCGGCCGACGAGCTTCGGCAAGAGGGCCAAGCCGGGCCGGGCCAAGCCTGGCAAGAGGCGGTGATGAGCGTCCAGATCCACAGCGCGGAAACGCATGTCGAAACCCGCGACTGGCGGGAAGCCGTGGCGCGTGGGCTGAAGGGCCGCTGCCCGCATTGCGGCCGCGGAGGGCTGTTCCGCGCCTTCCTGAAGCCGGTCGATGCCTGTGAATCCTGCGGTGAGGAACTGCATCATCAGCGCGCCGACGACCTGCCGCCCTATATCGTCATCACCATCGTTGGCCATATCGTGGTCGGCGGCATTCTGCTCGCCGAGAAGTACGGCGACTGGCCGATGTGGTGGCACATGGCGCTCTGGCCGGCATTGACGCTGATCCTATCCCTCGCCCTGATGCAGCCTGTGAAGGGCGGCGTCGTCGGGCTGCAATGGGCCGTGCGCCTGCACGGCTTCGGCGGCGAGCCCGACCGGCCCGAACGCCAGCCCCTGCCCCCATCCGGATCGCGCCCATGACCGACCACACCGTCACCCTGACCCGGGCCGAGCGCGTCCGCACCACGGTCAATCTGCGTCCGAAGGACGCCGCGACCATGCTGATCCTGGACCGCAGCGGCGCGCGCCCGAAGGTCCTGATGGGCAAGCGCCACGCCGGCCACAAGTTCATGCCGGGCAAATACGTCTTTCCCGGCGGACGCATCGAGGACGGCGACCGACGTATGGTCGCGACCGGCGCGGTGCCGCAGCTCTGCGAGGACCGGCTCGGCAAGCGCTGCCTGCGCCCAAGCGCCGGCAAGGCGCGGGCGCTGGCGCTCGCAGCAATCCGCGAGACCTTCGAGGAGACGGGACTGCTCTTCGGCTCCAACGAGTTTGGAGCGCCGGAGAATCCGCCGGCCGGAAGCTGGACCGACTTCGCCGCTCAGGGCGTGTTTCCGGATCTCTCCGCCGTCACCTTCGTCGCCCGCGCGATCACGCCGCCGCGTCGGCCGAAGCGCTTTGACACCCGCTTCTTCACCGTCGACGCCGCAGCGGTCGCCGGCAAGGTCGAAGGCATCGTCGGACCGGATTCGGAACTGACCGATCTCGTCTGGGTCGATTTCGAGGAGGCGAAGGCGCTCGACCTGCCGACGATCACCACTGTCATCCTGCAGGAGGTCGAATCGCGCATCGCCGCCGGCTTCGCGCCCTACCTGCCGGTGCCGTTCTACTGGGAGAAGCGCGGCAGCTTCGTGCGCGAGGAGCTCTGAATCAGCGGAAATCCCGCCTTAACGACAGGATCGTCATCGGATCGTTATTCTTTCTTGACTTCCCCAGCCCTTTGCGGCATCTCCCACGCCGACGGTTTGCCGGGTTCGCCCGGCCATTTTCTTTTCCGAGGGCTTTGCGGCCCGCATGGTTCGAGGATAGACCCATGGCCAAGGCCGTGACGATCAAGATCAAGCTGCTTTCGACCGCCGACACCGGCTTCTTTTACGTGACGAAGAAAAACTCGCGCACGATGACTGAGAAGATGTCGAAGAAGAAGTACGACCCGGTCGCGCGCAAGCACGTCGAGTTCAAGGAAACCAAGATCAAGTAAGGCTTGCCCCTACTGGTCTGGACCAACGCAAAACCGCCCTTCCGGGCGGTTTTTTGTTGCCTGCACTTTTGGCTACATCTCTGTTGGCTGAGCGAATTTTGCTGCCATTCTGCCTGCTCAGCCGGTGAAGCGTGCCGCTAAAGCTCAAGCGGCAGATGCGTGCGATCAGCGATCAACCACGACAACAGGCCCGTGCTGATCATCAGCACGGCCACCAACACGGCCTGGACCATAACGCTACACCGCCCCCGTTTCCCGTAGGGCAATAGCTAGAATTTTAACGTTTTGTAAATGAATTTATTCGGTAGAATCGCGCTCATGAAGGCTGCATGACGCCAGTGGAGGCAGCCCGACATGGATGAACTCTCTGAAGCCGGGCTGGATCTCGAGCTCAGCGAATTCGGCAAGCGATTGGATTCGCTCCTGATCTCCCGCGGGTGGAATCCCCGGGCACGGCGGAGCGCACGGTCGAGCTTCGAGTTCTCGGCGAAGCGGTATTCGCCGGAGGCTGTCCACATCGTCCTGGATGCCGTCATGCCGGAAGCCGCGGCCAGGGAAATCATGGCCCTTGCGCTCCGGCACGGCCTGACCGAACCAGCCAGGCAAGACACTCCGCCGAAGCCCCGCTGAACACAGCGGCCCGCGGCTGCGGCGCAACCGCCGGCGCGCATCTCAGCGCCCTCAATCGCGGCACAGCTGCCGGGTCATTGACTCTTTCGGGAAAGCCCCCACCTGTTGCGCTTCCGCCGTCGCCCGGATCGAAGCCGGGATTGCAGGATAGCGAGGACCGAACGGCATGGTGCGACAGTTGCTGAAGCTGCTGGTCGAGATTGATTCCTCGCGCTTCCTCACGACACGCATCGGCGCAGCGCTAAGCGTGCTGGCTTTGCTCGCGGCCTTCGGCGCTGCGGGGTACTGGTTGCCGGCGGCGATCTCGGACTATCTCCAACGCTGAAGCGGCGGCCCAGAAACAAGGTGGCCGGCCGGCGGCGGTTCTGAGGAGGCCAGAATTCCGTCACCGACCGGCCGAGCCCTTCGGTTACCCAGGAGATGCGGCGGACCCGAGCTCCCGAGGGGCGTTCCGGAGCGATCACCGGGACCGCTGCGTTGCAACAACCCTTACAATGCAACGTATCCGAATCAATCAAATCCAACCGATTCCCCTGCGTTCATCGATCGTTAACCCTACCGGCTAATCTTAAATTTCCGCCGGGCGAAGCTGACTCTACGGCAATTCCAAAAACAACTTCAGATCGTTGCCGATTGTTGTTCACGCACTGCCTTAGCAATCGGCCGGAAGTCCGCTGATACCGCAGATTGCCGCTGTCCAGCGGCAGCCGGCCACGGCCTGCCAGGCGAGGCCCGACGCCTATCAACCTGGCTTGAGCAAAGATCGATCGGTTACGCGGCGCTCGCGGCGATGACGCGATTGCGGCCACCGGCCTTGGCCCGATAGAGGGCATCATCGGCGCGCTTCATGATGTCGGCCGAAGAGGCGTCCCCGGCGCGGCGGTTCGCGACGCCCACCGAAACCGTGACCCTGATATCGCGCGTGTCGTTCTGGATCGCGAAAGGCTCACTCTCGACCCGCTCGCGAATACGCTCCGCGACCTGGCAGGCGGCATCGCGCCCGGTATCTGGCAGGACGACGACAACCTCTTCGCCGCCCATCCGAGCAACGAGATCGATACCACGGGTGCATGCGCGGACACGGTTCGCGAACTCGCGCAGCACCTCATCGCCGGCGTCATGCCCCCAGCTGTCGTTGACAGCCTTGAAGTGATCGACATCGAGCAGAAGGATCGACAGCGCGCGCGCGCGCAGCGCCGACTCGTCGAACATCATGGCGAGCCGGCTGGTCATGAAGCGGCGATTGTGCAGGCCCGTGAGCTGATCCATCACCGCCATCTCCATCGACGACTGCACGCTGTCGCGCAGCCGCTCGGTGAAGCGCTTCCGGCGCACCTGGGTGCGAACCCGGGCGAGCAGTTCGTTGCGGTCGATCGGGCGGAGCAGGAAGTCATGCGCGCCGATATCGAGGCCGCGCAGGATGCGGGCACGGTCCTCGGCCTCCCCCATCAGCAGCACGGAGATATTGCGCGTACGCTCCAGCGAGCGCAGCTGACTGCACAGGCGCAAGCCGTCCTGATCTTGCAGGTCGAGGCTGATGATGACGCTGTCGAAGTCGCCATCGGCAGCCCGCTGCGCCGCCTGCTGGGCATCTTTCTCGACCTCGACGACATGGAAGGCCGAGAGCGCGCTCTGAAGCCGCTCGACCACGCTGGGCCGGTCCTCGACCAGCAGGATGCGGCCATTGAGCCCGGTTTCGGCGGCCGCGGCGGCCAGCGGATCGGCCATGCCGAGCCGGACCGAAGCAACGGCACGGCCGCGCAGCTCGTCCGTCATCTCCTTCAACCGTGCCAGGCTCCGCACCCGGGCGAAAAGCGCGGCATCGTCGAGCGGCTTGGTCAGGAAGTCGTCGGCGCCGGCATCAAGCCCCTCCAGGCGGTCGCGCGGCTGGTCCAGCGCGGTGACCATGACGACCGGAATATGCGCGGTCGCCGGCGTGCCCTTCAGATAGCGGCAGACCTCGAAACCGTTCATGCCCGGCATCATGACGTCGAGCAGGACGATGTCCGCCTCGCCGCGCTCGCAGGTCGCAATCGCATCCGCGCCGTTCAACGCCGTCACCACGCCGAAATACTCGGCCGAAAGCTTGGCCTCGAGCAGTTTCACATTGGCGGCGATGTCATCGACGACGAGGACGCGGGCAGTCATGGATCGCTCTTAGGCGGCGCCGGCATAAGCGCGGACGGTCTCCAGGAACTTCGCAACCGAGATGGGCTTGGAGAGATAGGCCTCGCAGCCGCCCTCGCGGATCCGCTCCTCGTCGCCCTTCATCGCGAAGGCCGTGACGGCCACCACGGGGATCGCCTTGAGGTCGTCGTCCTCCTTGATCCATTTGGTGACCTCGAGCCCGGAGACCTCCGGAAGCTGGATGTCCATCAGGATCAGCGCCGGATGGTGAGTCCGCGCCAGCTCGATAGCTTCGATGCCATCCGACGTCTTCAAGGTCGCATAGCCATGCGCTTCGAGAAGATCGTTGAAGAGCTTCATGTTGAGCTCGTTGTCTTCGACGATGAGAACCGTCTTCATCAGGCCGCCCTTCAATCGCGCCAGGGATGTCCGCCGGCAGCCAGCGGTCTTTCCAAAATGGCGGCGTCGTTCGATGATAGTCTCTAACACGCGAGCAGTTGACGAAACGCAAACCGGATACGCGACTCCCAGGCCATGGCACCAAGACTGACCACCGAGGATGCAGAGACGCTGGCATTGCGCGCCCTCGGCTTCCTGGCCGCAGAACCGGAACGGATCGAGCCTTTCCTCAGCACGACCGGTCTCGGCCCGGCCAATCTGCGTTCCGCGGCGAGCGAACCGGGTTTCCTTGCGGCCGTGCTCGACCATATTGCGGGAAGCGATTCGCTCCTGCTCGAGTTTGCCGAAAATTTAAGGCTGAATCCGGAAATTATCGGGGAGGCACGCCGTCTGCTCGCCGGGCCGGAGCCGGACGACTTCCCTTGATCACGAGTCCCCTCTCGCTGCGCAGCCTGTGCCGCGATTGCCTGGCGGATCACGAGGCGGCGGGGCCGCTCCGGCGCTGCCCGGCTTGCGGTTCGCCGCGCCTGATCAGGCATGCCGAGCGCGATGCCCTGAGCCTCGCCCATATCGACTGCGACGCCTTCTACGCGACGATCGAGAAGCGCGACGATCCGACCCTGCAGGACAAGCCGGTCATCGTCGGCGGCGGCAAGCGCGGCGTGGTCTCGACATGCTGCTACATCGCGCGCACCTATGGGGTGCGCTCGGCCATGCCGATGTTCAAGGCGCTGAAGGCCTGCCCAGAGGCGGTCGTCGTCAAGCCGAACATGGCGAAGTACGTCTCGGTCGGGCGCGAAGTCCGGCAGTTGATGCGCGAGCTGACGCCGCTGGTCGAGCCGCTCTCGATCGACGAAGCCTTTCTCGATCTCGCGGGCACGGAGCGCCTTCATCACGCCAGCCCGGCCATGACGCTCGCACGCTTCGCCAAGCGCATCGAGGCAGAGCTCGGCATCACCATCTCGGTCGGGCTGTCCTATGCCAAATTCCTGGCGAAGGTCGCGTCCGACCTCGACAAGCCGCGGGGCTTCTCGATCATCGGCCGTGGCGAAGCGGTCGCCTTCCTCGCCGACAAGCCGGTCAGCCTTATCCCCGGCATGGGGCCGGCAAGCGTCGCGAAGCTCGCGGAAGGCGGCCTCAAGCTTGTCGGCGACCTGCGCGAGGCTGCGGCCGAAAAGCTCTTCCGCATCGCGGGCAAGGACGGCCCGCGCCTCAAGAATCTCGCTAACGGCATCGATCCGCGCAAGGTCACGCCCGAGCGCGAAACCAAGAGCGTCTCGAGCGAAACGACGCTGGACGTCGATCTCTCAGGCTTCGATGAGCTGGAGCCGATTCTGTGGCGGCTCTGCGAGAAGACCTCGAAGCGGCTGAAGGCACAGGAACTCGCCGGCCGGACCATCACGCTGAAGCTGAAGACGGCAGACTTCCACAGCATCACCCGCGCCACGCGGCTGCCCGAGCCCACGCAGCTCGCCGCCCGGCTCTTCACCGTCGGGCGCGACCTGCTGAAGCGCGAATGCAACGGCCCGCGCTACCGGCTGATCGGCATCGGCACGAGCGATTTCAGCCCGCCGGAAGAGGCCGATCATGGCGACCTTGCCGATACGGCGACACCGCGCCTGAAGGCGATGGAGGGCGCGCTCGACAAGCTGCGCGCCCGCTTCGGCGATGAGGCGATCGGCAAGGGGCTGGGCCTCAGGCTTCCGCAGCGCCGATCGTCCGAGCCGGCTACTTCGCGCAAGCTTCCTGAGGAAGAAGATCCAGACGGGTGAGCGTGCCGCGCAACGCGAAGCTGCCATAGTCGAGCTTGATCGCGCCGGTGACCCCGTTCTCATAGAGCTCGAAGGAGATCGTGTAGGAGGGCGTCGACTCGCCCGAACCAACCTTGAAATAGGAGATCGTCACCGGCCAGCGCGCCATCTTCTCGAATTCAGGGCGCTGCAGCGGCTTTTCGGAGGGCTCGCTTTCGATCCGCTTCCCGATGACCGAGAGCGTGTCGTAGACCTCCTTGCCTGAATTGGCGCCGTCGTAGAGCCGCACATTGAGGGTGTGCTGGCCAGTGCGCGCGGCCTGGATGACGGCCTTCATCTGGGCGTTCGGAAACAGCGCATCGGCGCCGTCGCGATGGGTTTCGGCGTTGGGCTGGCGCAGTTTCACCTCATAGCCGCCGCCACTCTTTTCCGCAGTGCCGTCGACGGTCTCGGGCGCGGCGCCGCCGGAGGAGCTTTCGGTCTTGAAGCGATAGCTCGCTCCATCGCCCGCCTCGAAGCTGGTGGTGCGGGCGTCGATGACCCGCGGGCCCGCCTCGGTGCCGAGCTGGGTGACCTGCCGGAAGGACAGGGCATAGCCCTCACAGGCGTCGCCGGTGAACTCGAAGGCGATGCGGCCCTTGGCCGTCTCGATGTTGCCGGATGCCTTGGCATTGTCGAGAACGAGATCATAGACCGCGCGATGCGGCGCGAGCACTACGCGGTCAAGCGCGGGCTGCGCGGCCTTTGCCTGCGCCCAGGCCGGCCCAGCGGCCAGCATCAGGGCTGTGATGCCAATCGGGCCCGCATGGGCCACGAGCCTCAGACTTGTTTGGTTCATGCGCCGCTTTTCCGTTCCGTCCTCATTGGAAATCTAGGTGCAACGCGGCAATGGCGCAAACATGGCAAACAGCCCGCTTCCTGACGCCGCACCACCCCTGCCCTCCGGACATGTCGCGATGCTTGCGGGCCGTCCGGGCTTCGGTCATGAAAGACCAGTCTCGCAAGACCGGTCGCAAAGACCCTGCCTCGCTCGCGGAGCCGTGCCCATGAACGTCGTCGAATCGCGCCTCGCCGAACTCGGAATTACTCTGCCGAGCCCGGCCGCCCCCGTCGCCAACTACGTCCCCTATGTCGTCACCGGCAATCTGCTGATCATCTCCGGGCAGATCTGCTTCGGGCTCGACGGCAAGCTTTCCGACAAGCACAAGGGCAAGCTCGGCGCCGAAATCTTCAACGAGGCCGGCCTCGAAGCGGCGCGACTCTGCGCCATCAACGTTCTCGCCCAGGCCAAGGCGGCGCTCGATGGCGATCTCGGCCGGATCGTGCGCTGCGTGCGTCTCGGCGGCTTCATCAACGCCGCCCCGCATTTCGCGGCGCTGCCGGCGATCATGAACGGCGCCTCCGATCTGATGGTCGAAGTGCTCGGCGACAACGGCCGCCATGCCCGCTCGACCGTGGGGGTCGCCGAATTGCCGGCCGATGCCGCCGTCGAGGTCGAGGCGATGTTCGAGATCCGCTGATGGCTCAGGCTTCCAACACTACCGGCCGGCCCGAACTGGGCTGGCTGGTCGCGCGGCCGATCGCGCATCGCGGCCTGCATGATCTTGCTGCTGGCGTCATCGAGAACAGCCCCTCGGCGGCACAGGCCGCCATCGCCGGCGGCTTCGGCATCGAATGCGACGTCCAGCTCACCGCCGATGGCGAGGCGGTCGTGTTCCACGATTTCGTGCTCGACCGGCTGACGGGTGAGAGCGGTGCCGTCGTCGATCGCAAGGCCGAGGCGCTCTCCGCCATCACGCTCAAGGGCAGCGGCGACCGCATCCCGACCTTGTCAGCCTTCCTCGACCTGATCGGCGGGCGGGTGCCTGTTGTCATCGAGATCAAGAGCCGCTTCGACGGCGATCTGGCGCTGACACGCCGGACGGTCGAGGTCGTCGCCGGCTACCGGGATCATCCGATCGTGATCAAGTCCTTCGATCCCGCGATCGTGACCGCTCTGCGCGAGATTGCGCCGGAGATTCCGCGCGGCATCGTGGCGATGAACGCCTATGATTACGGGGATTACGACAAGCTCTCCCCGGAACGGAAACATGCGCTGGCCAATCTGCTGCATTTCACCGAGAGCCGGCCGCACTTCCTCTCCTGGAAGGTCGCGGATCTGGAGAGCGCCGCGCCCTATCTGTGCCGCAACGTGCTTGGGATGCCGCTCATGAGCTGGACCGTGCGCACGCCGGAAGAGCGGCAGCGCGCTGCCGCCTTTGCGGACCAGATGGTCTTCGAGGGCTTTCGTCCTTGAGCAAAGGCGAAAGCGACGATCTGATCGTTCGCATCGCGCCCTCCGTCAAGGCCGTTCCCGCAGGCGCGTGGAACGCTTGCGCCAATCCCCACGCCGTGTTGGCGCCCTGCCCCGCCGATGCAAAAGGCGGCATCGACCGGGACAATCCCTTCGTCAGCCATGAATTCCTGATGGCGCTGGAGGAGAGCGGCTGCACCGGCGGGCGCAGCGGCTGGTCGCCGGCCTATCTCCTTGTCGAGGATAGCGCCGGCCAGTTGCTCGCCGCCGCACCGAGCTTCCTCAAGAGCCATAGCCAGGGCGAATACGTCTTCGACCATGGCTGGGCAGACGCCTATGAACGCGCCGGCGGCCGCTACTACCCCAAGATCCAGGTCGCGGCGCCCTTCACCCCGGCAACGGGGCCGCGCCTTCTTGTTGCCGATGGGCCGCGCGCCGATGAAGCGCGGAAGACGCTGATCGCGGKGCTGGAGGCGCTGCGGGCGCAGACGCAGTCCTCCTCGGTCCATGTCACTTTCGCGCAGGAGCCTGACATCGCCGCGCTGAGGCAGGCCGGCTATCTCGAGCGCGACGACCTGCAGTTCCATTGGCAGAACGAAGGTTTCGGCAGCTATGACGACTTCCTGGCCACACTCGCGTCGCGCAAGCGCAAGGCGCTGAAGCGCGAACGGCGCGAGGCACTCTCGGCCGGCATCACGATCATGGCACTCTCGGGCCGCGAGCTGACCGAAGCGGTCTGGGACGATTTTTTCGCCTTCTACCAGGATACCGGCTCACGCAAATGGGGCCGGCCCTATCTCAACCGCGCCTTCTTCTCACGCGTCGGCGCGGCGATGGGCGAGCGCATCGTGCTGATGATGGCGAAGCGGGCGGGCCGCTACATCGCCGGCGCCATCAATTTCCGCGGCGGGAACACCCTCTACGGCCGCAACTGGGGCTGCATCGAGGACCATCCCTTCCTGCATTTCGAGGTCTGCTACCATCAGGCCATCGACTACGCGATTGCGCAGGGGCTCGCCCGCGTCGAGGCAGGCGCGCAGGGCGAGCACAAGCTGGCGCGCGGCTATCGGCCGGTGATCACCCATTCGCTGCACCATATCGCCGATCCGGGCTTACGCCGGCCGGTCGCAGCCTATCTGGCGCAGGAGCGCGAGCAGATCGCCGCCGCGCAGGCCGCGCTGGCAGCGGAAACGCCGTTCCGCAAGACGGGAATGCATGATGACTGAGATGGAGACGTCGGTAGCGGTGGTCGGGCAGCCGATCTTCTGCCTGGATGCCGAGCTCGGCTATCGGCGCAGCCTCACCGATTTCTCCGCGCCACTCCGGCTGGATGAAAGCTACAGGCTGGCGCATCTGCCGCTGGTCGCTCCGGAGCATCCGGCCGTGATCCCCCGGCGCGAAGGCAAGTTCTATGAGATGGGCCGGCATCCGCGTGTGTTTTCGCTGGTGCTGCCGGTTCATGACGCCGCCCTGCAGGCATCGCTCGCCTTCCGCGCTTTGGAAGAACAGCTCCGGACCGCCCCTTTCGCCAGCAAGATCGCCTGGGAGATCCTGCCGAAGCGGCGCGACAAGCTGCACGCCACGGTCTGCGGCTCACTCGGAATCGCGGAGCCGCCGACGTTCGCATCGGCTGCGCGCGATGCCCTCGGCCGGATCGAGCCCTTCGCCGTCGAGCTGCGCGGATTGTTCTCCGGCAACGTCAATCGTGGCCGGCTCTATCTTGCCGCCTATCCCGAGAAGCGCAACGGCGCGAACATGCTGCAAGCGGTGCAGGCCGCCTTCGGGCGCCCGCCGGGCGATCTCTGGCTCGTCGGCCTGTACAATCTCAAGGACGATCTCGATGCCGCCGAGACGGCAGCGCTGGCCGACATCGTCGGGCGCTGGTGGGACCGACCGCTGCTGCGCCTTACGGCGAGTGCGCTGCAGCTCATGAGCGCTGGCGACGACCTGGTTCTCGACGGTGCCGTCGAGGAGACTTTGCCGCTGGGCGACTGACGCGGGCAAGATCAGCTTCCGCGGCCTTGACGCCCTCGCGAGCCGGCCACAGGTTCAAGGCTCTGCTTCCAAGCCATCGGAACCGCCATGACCGCCTATGATCCGTCCAACGTCTTCGCCAAGATCCTGCGCGGCGAGCTGCCCTCCCACACCGTCTACGAAGACGCCGAGACGATCGCGATCATGGACATCATGCCACGCGCCGAAGGGCATGTGCTGGTGGTCCCGAAGGCGGCCTGCCGCAATGTGTTCGATGCCCCGCCCGAGGTGCTGAAGGCTGTCGCGCTGACGACGCAGAAGCTCTCGCGCGCCGTCAAGACCGCCTTCGCAGCCGAGGGCGTCACCATCCAGCAGTTCAACGAAGCCGCGGGCGGCCAGGTCGTCTTCCATCTCCACGTCCATGTCATGCCGCGCTTCGACGGCGTGGCGCTGCGTCCGCACACCGGCGCGATGGAGAAGAACGAGGTGCTCGCCAGCAATGCCGAGAAAATTCGCGAGGCCCTGAAAAAAATCTGAGCGAGATGTCACAAGGGGCTCGGCTGCCTCGTCTTATCGTCATCAACCGATGGAGAGAGACCATGAGCCAACGCCTCAATGCCTTCCAGATCGCCCCCGGCGCGATCGACGCGCTGCTGAAGACGCAGAATTACGTCAATGAAAGCGGGCTGGAGCACAGCCTGCTCGAGCTGGTGAAGATGCGGGCCTCCCAGATCAACGCCTGCGCCTATTGCCTTCACATGCACTCCATGGACGCCCGCAAGGCCGGGGAGAGTGAGGCCCGACTCTATCTGCTCGACGCCTGGCGTGAATCCGATCTCTATACCCCACGCGAGCGCGCTGCCCTGGGCTGGACCGAGGCGCTGACCCGCCTTTCCGAGGCCAGCCCGAGCGACGAGGCTTTCGCGGAGCTGCGCGCTCATTTCAGCGAGAAGGAATGCGTCGATCTCTCGCTGTCGATCGCGACGATCAACGCCTGGAACCGGCTCAATGCGGGCTTCCGCTCGCGGCATCCGGCCGATCGCCAGCGCAAGACCGAAGCTGCTGCCTGAGCCGATGCCAGCCCCCGGCCGCACGGCTTCGTCCGCCCGGCCGCTATCCCGTCAACTCGCGAGAACCGCCATGAGCAAACGTCTGAACCCCTACACGACCGCTCCCGATATGATGAAGCCGCTGATGGCGCTTGAAGCCACAGTCGCAGATTCCGGCCTCGAACACAGCCTGATCGAGCTGGTGAAGATGCGGGCGTCGCAGATCAATGGCTGCGCCTATTGCCTGCATATGCACTCGGCCGACGCCCGCAAGGCCGGCGAGAGCGAGGCGCGGCTCTATCTGCTGAGCGCCTGGCACGAATCCGAGCTCTACACCCCGCGTGAGCGCGCCGCGCTGGCCTGGACCGAGGCGCTGACGCTGCTGCCGCAGACCCATGCGCCGGACGCCGACTATGAAGAGGCCTTGCGCCATTTCAGCGCGGAGGAGATGGTGAAGCTCACGCTGCTCATCGGCACGATCAATGTCTGGAACCGGGTCGCGGTCGGCTTCCGCTCGCATCATCCGAACGACAGGGCTCCCAAGGTCGAGGCCGCATAGAATCCACGCGCACAGGATTTCATGACGGACGTCACGGCCGCCGGCTTCGAGACCCATCGGTCCTATCTGACCCGCCTCGCCTACCGCATGCTCGGCTCGCTCAGCGACGCGGAGGATGTGGTGCAGGACGCCTGGCTGCGCTGGCACGACTCCGCGCCGGAAGCGCTGGCGAAGCCGCGCGCCTGGCTCGGGCGCGTGGTGACGCGGCTCTGCCTCGACCTGATGAAGTCGGCGCGGCACCGGCGCGAGAACTATGTCGGCGCCTGGCTGCCCGAGCCGCTGATCGAGGAGATCGGCGGCGCCGCCAGCAGCGACGAGGGCCTCGACGTCCCCTATGTCCTCCAGCTCGCGCTGGAGCGCCTGTCTCCGCTGGAACGTGCTGCCTTTCTGCTGCACGACGTGTTCGATCTGCCCTTCTCCGAGATCGCCGAGACGCTCGGGCGCAGCGAGGCGGCCTGCCGGCAGCTCGTATCACGCGCGCGCCGGCATGCGCAGCAAGCGGGCCCGCGCCATCCGCTCTCTCCCGATGAGGCCCAGCGCTACGCAGTCGCCTTCTTCGAAGCGGCTCATAGCACCGACCCTAGCGCCCTGAAGGGCCTGCTCGCGCAGGATGCGGTGCTGCACGGGGATGGCGGCGGCAAGGCGAGCTCGGTGCTCAACCCCATCCTCGGCTGCGACAAGATCGGCCGCTTCTTCGCCGGGCTTGCCCGCAAACCACAAAAGCAGGGTTTCGTCCCGCGCTACGAGCCGGTGCTGATCAACGGCATGCCCGGATATATCAGCATGGAAACCGACACTGCGCAGGCGGTGGTGCTCGACATCGTCCACGGACAGGTCCAGGCGATCTACGTGATCCGGAACCCGGACAAGCTTGGTCCCGTGAGGGATCGGCTGAAGGCTGGACGAGATTAAGCTGCCCCGGACAGCCAGACCCCGCCGACGAGCACAACCTCACCGACCAGCACGGCCAGCATCATTCGGCGGCGGCTGATGGCCATCACGGCCACGGAAGCGGCGAGCGCGGCGACCCGTACGAACAGCGGCGCATGCGCCAGCACGCCCGGCGGGGAGACCATCAGCTTGGCGACGATGCCCGCGAGCAACGCAGTCGCGACCGCCCTCACCCATTCGAGCAATGGCGAGTCCGCGTCCATCCCACGCGCGAAGCCGACGGCCAGCCAACGCCAGATCTCGGTCGGCAGCACCGCGAAAAGCATCAGCGCGAGATAGGGCCAGAGCGGCCCGTCGAGGAAGGCGAGCGGCTGGGTCATCTGGCCGCCTTGCGCTTGCGGCCGATCATGAAGGCAATGCTGCCGGCGATGAGCCCGGCGACGATCAGATCGAAGCCTCCACCGATGAAACGTTCGCAGATCGGCGCGAGCGCCAGCCCCAGTACCAACGCGGTGACGTCCCCGCGATGGCGCAGGCCAGCGGTCAGCGAGACCAGAAAGAAGATCGGCGTCAGACAGAGCAGCCCGGCGGCGAATGGCACCGGCAAGGCGTTCAGCAGATAGTAGCCAGAGAAAGTCCCGACCGCGCTCACCGCCATGCAAGTGTTGGCGAAGCCGAGGAAATAGGCCGCACGCTGGT
The DNA here is from genome assembly GCF_056394545.1 of Allobosea sp. 10N428. NCBI lineage: Bacteria > Pseudomonadati > Pseudomonadota > Alphaproteobacteria > Hyphomicrobiales > Alloboseaceae > Allobosea > Allobosea sp. 10N428. The sequence continues at coordinate 313,932 of NZ_JBFTIC010000001.1, forward strand.
TCACAGGGATGCCCGGCAAACGGCGCAGTCCTTCGGTCCAGGCGGTCACGGCGACATAATGCGACAGAAAGAGCTGCTGCCAGACGCTCTGGCCGGGCCGGCGCAGCAGTGGCAGGATCGCCATCGTCATCGGCAGGAAACGCAGCGAGGCGAAGGCGATCGCGATCGCGATCGCGCTCCAGGCAGCGCCGGCGGCGATGGAGGCGAAGAACAGCACCTGCGACGGGCCCGCCCAGACGAGGATGGTCGAGAGCACCGCGACATCGACGGGGTAGCCAACGTCGCGGGCGAGCGAGCCGATGCCGATCAGCCCGAGGCCGACGATCCAGGCCGGCAGCAGCAGCGCATCGCGCATGCCCGCCAGCGCGACGCGCTGCCAGCTCCAGTCGGCGGATACGCTCATCGGATCATCGCTGCGGGCAGCCTCGGGAAAGCAAACAGCCCATGCAGAGCGCACGGGCCGCCAATCCCTATGGCTCACCGCAGGAGCGCTCGCCAAGCTGCCGAAAAGGGGAACGGCCCTGCACCATCTGCAAGGCCGCGGCTGCTCAGCCCTTGCCGCCCTTCATCGCCATGGTGAAGAGCTCATTGCCGAAGTCGATCAGCTCCTTGGGAATGCCGCCGACCGCCTGAATGCCGAGATAGATCATATAGATGAACGCCGGCACCAGGATCCAGCCCAGCACCTCCTCGAAGATCTTGCGACGGCGCCGGCGGCGGTCGCGCTTCTCGAACCAACCCAGCTTTTCCTTGGCCGGGCGCCGCGGCGCCGGAGCTGCCGTGGGCGTTATGCCCTCGCCGGTTTCGGCGAGGGCTGCTTTCTTGCGTCGGAACAACACGTTCTCAGGCCTTCGTCAGCGGTACTTTCGGAACTGTACGGACCGTGCGACCGGATGTCTTCGGCGGATTGCCGGGATCGTTATCCGGTCCGGAGCCCCCCTTGGGGGCCTTGCGCGGCGGCGTCTTCGTCGTCTTGTCGCCGCCAGCTACCTTGGCACGCGGCTTCGTCGCCCGCTTTGCCGTCGCGGCGGCGACGTCCTTCTCCGGCTTGGGCTTGGCCGGACCGTCAGGGAACTCCAGGCCGAGCACCTTGATGCCGGTCTCCGACTGGACCACCACGACCCGGACGGCGCCACCGTTCTTGAGCCGCCCGAACAGAACTTCATCGGCGAGCGGCGTCTTGATCGTCTGCTGGATGAGGCGGGCCATCGGCCGGGCGCCCATCGCCTCGTCATAGCCGTTCTCGACCAGCCATTCGCGCGCCTCGTCCGAGAGCTCGATGGTGACGTTGCGATCGGCGAGCTGCGCCTCGAGCTGCAGCACGAACTTGTCGACGACGCGGGCGACTACGCTCTTCGGCAGATGGCTGAAGGAGATGGTGGCGTCGAGACGGTTGCGGAACTCCGGCGCGAACAGCTTGTTGATCGCCTCCGTGTCGTCCCCCTCGCGCTTGCTACGGGTGAAGCCATAGGCGCTCTTGGCGAGGTCGGCGGCGCCGGCATTGGTCGTCATGATCAGGATGACGTTCCTGAAATCGACCTGCTTGCCGTTGTTGTCGGTCAGTTTGCCGTGGTCCATCACCTGCAGAAGGATGTTGAACAGATCGGGATGTGCCTTCTCGATCTCATCCAGAAGCAGCACGCTGTGCGGATGCTGGTCGATCTGGTCGGTCAGCAGGCCGCCCTGATCGAAGCCGACATAGCCGGGAGGCGCGCCGATCAGCCGCGAGACGGTATGGCGCTCCATATATTCCGACATGTCGAAGCGGATCAACTCGACACCGAGCGACAAAGCGAGCTGGCGCGCCACCTCGGTCTTGCCGACGCCGGTCGGGCCGGCGAAGAGATAGGAGCCGATCGGCTTCTCGCCGTCGCGCAAGCCGGCACGCGCGAGCTTGATCGCAGAGGACAGCGCCTCGATCGCCTTTTCCTGCCCGTAGACGGTGCGCTTCAGCGTATTCTCGAGATTGCGCAGAACCTCGGCATCGTCCTTGGAGACGGTCTTGGCCGGGATACGCGCCATGACCGCGACCGCGGCCTCGATCTCCTTCACGCCGATGGTCTTCTTGCGCTTGCTCTCGGTCAGCAGCATCTGCGAGGCGCCGGTCTCATCGATGACGTCGATCGCCTTGTCCGGCAGCTTGCGGTCATGGATGTAGCGTGCCGAGAGCTCCACCGCCGCCTTGATGGCGTCCTGGGTGTAGCGCAGCTTGTGGAACTCCTCGAAATAGGGCTTCAGGCCCTTGAGGATCTCGATCGTGTCCGGGACCGACGGCTCGTTGACGTCGATCTTCTGGAAACGGCGCACCAGCGCCCGGTCCTTCTCGAAATACTGGCGGTATTCCTTGTAGGTGGTCGAGCCGATGCAGCGCAGCGTGCCGGAGGCGAGCGCGGGCTTGAGCAGGTTCGAGGCGTCCATCGCACCGCCAGAGGTCGCACCGGCGCCGATCACCGTGTGGATCTCGTCGATGAACATGATCGCCTTGGGGTGCTGCTCGATCTCCTTCATCACCTGCTTGAGGCGCTCCTCGAAGTCGCCGCGATAACGGGTGCCGGCGAGCAGCGTGCCCATGTCGAGCGAGAAGACGGTCGCGTCCTTCAGCACCTCCGGAACTTCCCCGCGGGTGATCTTCAGGGCGAGGCCCTCGGCGATAGCGGTCTTGCCGACGCCGGGGTCGCCGACCAAGAGCGGATTGTTCTTCTGGCGGCGGCAGAGGATCTGGATCGTGCGCTGGACCTCGGCCTCGCGGCCAATCAGCGGATCGATGCGCCCGTCCTTCGCCTTCCGATTCAGGTTGACGCAATAAGCCTCTAGCGCGCTTTCCTTTTTCTTCTTTTCCTTGTCCTCGGTATTGCCCTGCTCGGAGCGCTGCTCGCGCTGCGGCTCGCCCTCTTCCTCGGAACCGCGGACCGGGCGGCTCTCGCTGGCGCCGGGGCGCTTGGCGATGCCGTGGCTGATGTAGTTGACCGCGTCGTAGCGGGTCATGTCCTGCTCCTGCAGGAAGTAGGCGGCGTGGCTCTCGCGCTCGGCGAACATCGCGACGAGCACATTGGCGCCGGTCACTTCCTCGCGGCCGGACGACTGGACATGGATGACCGCGCGCTGGATCACGCGCTGAAAGCCGGCGGTGGGCTTTGAATCGTCGCGCCCGTCAGTGACGAGATTCGTCAGCTCGGAGTCGATGTAGTCGACGAGGTTGCGCCTGAGCAGGTCGAGATCGACGCTGCAGGCGCGCATGACGGCCGCTGCGTCCTGATCATCCACCAGGGCGAGCAGGAGATGTTCGAGAGTGGCGTATTCATGGCGGCGCTCATTGGCGAGAGCCAGAGCCCGGTGAAGCGCCTGTTCGAGACTGCGCGAGAAACTCGGCAAGGGGCGCGCTCCTATCTGTTTCCGGAAGGTGAATTTTGAGCCAAGGCTACTTCTTCTCCATCACGCATTGCAGCGGGTGCATATGCTTGCGCGCCAGATCCATGACGAGCGTAACCTTGGTCTCGGCGACTTCGTAGGTGAAGACGCCGCATTCGCCGACGCCGTTCTGATGCACATGCATCATGATCCGCGTGGCTTCGGCGCGGTCCTTGTTGAAGAACCGCTCCAGAACGTGAACGACGAACTCCATCGGCGTGTAATCGTCGTTCAGCAGCAGCACACGATAAAGATTGGGCTTGCGGGTCCGCGTACGCGTCAGCACGGCGGTGCCGGCGCCGTCCTTGGTTCCGTCAGCCGGCGGACCGGCGCGCCGCGGGCGATCGGCCATGGCTTCCGGGCTCACGCGCCCCGGCAGGCGCCAGGTCGGATCGGCGTGCATTGCTGTCCCCTGGCCTGATTGCATCATTTGCGCCCCGCCATGCCTATCGTATTCCAACCCAAATCGTTCCTGTGTTTCCCACCCGAGATAGTGCTTCGCCTACGAATTTACAGACCTCTTTCCTGCTTCGCCAGTCCGTTCCCGCGAGCTCCATGCAACTCTTCGCGACATGGCCGTCAACCGCCCGCGCCGCTTGACCCGCCCGGTCCCGGCCGGACATAAGCCCCGCGGGCCGCTGGACAAGGACACCACCATGACACCCAACGCCGTCGTCACCATCGGCGAGGAACTCGCCCGGCCCGTGCGCTTCGGCAATGCGTTGCCGCTCGCGCTGATCGCCGGCCCCTGCCAGATGGAAAGCCGCGACCATGCCCTGGAATGCGCGCTGGCGCTGAAGGAAATCGCGGCCGATCTCAATATCGGACTGGTGTTCAAGGCCTCCTTCGACAAGGCGAACCGGACCAGCGTCAGGGGCGCCCGCGGCATGGGCATGAAGGCCGCGCTACCCGTGTTCGCCGAGATCCGCGAGCGCACCGGCATGCCGGTCCTGACCGACGTGCATGATGCCGGCCAATGCGCGGAGGTCGCGGAGGTCGTCGACGTGCTGCAGATTCCCGCCTTCCTCTGCCGCCAGACCGACCTGCTCGTCGCGGCGGCGCAGACCGGCCGGGTCGTCAACGTCAAGAAGGGCCAGTTCCTGGCCCCCTGGGACATGGTCAACGTCGCCGCGAAGGTGACCGAGAGCGGCAATCCGAACGTCATGCTGACCGAGCGCGGCGCCTCTTTCGGCTACAACACGCTGGTTTCGGACATGCGCGCCCTGCCGACAATGGCCGAGATCGGCGCGCCGGTCATCTTCGACGCCACCCATTCCGTGCAGCAGCCGGGCGGCAAGGGCGCCTCGACAGGCGGCCAACGAGAATTCGTGCCGGTGCTATCGCGTGCAGCCGTCGCCGTCGGCGTCGCCGGGCTCTTCATCGAGACCCATCCCGACCCGGATCGCGCGCCGTCCGACGGCCCGAACATGGTCCCTCTCTCCGAATTCCACGATCTGATCGCCGAACTGCAGGGCTTCGATCGCCTCGCCAAGAACCGCCAGGCCCCCGCCGTCGCTTATGTCTGAACCCGCGCCGGCGTCCAAATCCGATCTGGGCGCCCTGATCCCGGTCCTGGGTCTCTGCGGCTTCGCCTGGACCTTCACCATGCAGCTGATCGACCCGCTGGTCCCGACGCTGGCGGGCGAATTCAGCCAGAGCGTCCACCAGATCGCCTTCATCGCGACCGCCTTTTCCAGTTGCTATGCCCTGGGCCAGCCTTTCCTCGGGCCCATCGCCGACTCGGTCGGCAAGCTGCGCAGCATCTCGGCCTGCCTTGCCGCGCTTTGCGTGCTCTCCATGCTCGCGGCCTTCGCCACCAGTTTCGGGGCCTTGCTTGTGCTGCGTGCGGCAGGCGGCGTGATGGCGGGCGGTGTCATTCCTGCGGCGATGGCGGCCATCGGGGACCGCGCGCCGATGGCGGAGCGGCAGATCATGCTCGGCCGCTTCCTGGTGATCATGATCATCGGGCAGATGGCCGGCGCCACCTTCTCCGGCCTCGTTGCAGACTATATCGGCTGGCGCGCCGTGCTCGTCATTGCGGGCGCGCTCGCGGGCGGCGGCGCGCTCCTGGTGCGGCTTGCACTTAAACCGCGGCCCGACGCCGCGCGTGCGCGGCTCAGTCTCGCGGGGGCGATCAAGAGCTACAAGGCCGTCTTCGCCAATCCGCGCAGCAAACTGCTCTATCTGCTCGTCCTGCTGGAGGGGTCGCTCGTCTTCGGATTGTCGCCTTTCATCGCCGCCATCCTGCACGAGCGGTCAAACACCAGCTCCTCACAGGCCGGTCTTGTCATCGGTGCGATGGGGCTCGGCGGGCTCGTCTACGGCGTGCTGACGCGCATCCTGGTCGAACGGGTCGGGCCGCGCCAGATGATGCGCTATGGCGGCCTCGCGGTGGCGCTGGCCTATTTCGCCTTCACCCTGCCCGCGCCATGGTGGACGGCCATCGGCATATTCCTGCTGACAGGTTTCGGCTTTTTCCTGCTGCACGGCACGTTCCAGGCACAGGCGACGGAACTCGCGCCGACGGCGCGCGGCTCGGCGATGGCGCTGTTCGCCTGCTTCTTCTTCATGGGGCACGCCACCGGGCCGCTGGTCATGGGCGCCCTGCTCAATCTCCTCGGAACCCAGCAAGCGCTCATCGTCTTCGGTATCGGGATCGGTGTGCTCGGGCTCGTCACGCCGCGCCTTCTGCCTCCTCTCGGCTCGCGGAGTTGATCGAAGAGCCTGCGCCCGGGCGGGGCGCAGGCTTCCGCTCCGCTTCAGCGGCCGCGATAGGGCGCGACGCCCTGATCCGGCAGCCAGAGGCCCTTCGGCGGTTCGCCCGTCTGCCAGAACACGTCGATCGGAATGCCCCCGCGCGGATACCAGTAGCCGCCGATGCGGAACCATTCCGGCGCGAGCAGGTCGACCAGCGTCTTGCCGATCGAGACGGTGCAGTCCTCGTGGAAGGCGCCGTGGTTGCGGAACGCGCCGAGATAGAGCTTCAGCGACTTCGACTCCACCAGCCACTGGCCCGGCAGATAGTCGATGACGAGGATGCCGAAATCAGGCTGGCCCGTCACCGGGCAGATCGAAGTGAATTCCGGGCAGGTGAAGCGGGTGAGATAGCGCGTGCCGGCATGGGGATTGGGCACGCGGTCGAGCCGCGCTTCTTCGGGCGAGGTCGGCAACGGGCCGCTCTGGCCGAGCTGCAAGGTCGAGGCGTCGATGGCCATGGAAGATGCTCCTCAGGTTTGCCGGAGCCTGTAGCTCATCTTCCGCGGCGGGGGAAAGCCGCGAATGCCACGCGTTCGCCATCGTCGGCCGCTACGAGCGCGTGGCGACGCCCAAAGCCCATGCCTGCTTTTACTCGATCAATATTTATCGAGTTTCCACACGCTTCCTTGCTTCGACAGAAGTCAGACTATACCCCTGAGTGACTATTCGGCACCGATCAATACAATTCTATGATAATTGCAGGCATATTGTTTCTGATCGGTTTCTTGATCGGTCTTTCGCACGGATATCCGGCGATCGCGCTCGCGAGCGCGGCCATGACCTTTGGGATCTTCCCATTCTGGCTCTTCCGTGGAGAGCTCGCCCTGTTCAGCGTCCTCGTCTGGATCGGCTATCTCTTCGCCCTGCAGAGCGGCTTCATGCTGGGCAGCTATCTCGGCATGTCCAACGACGAAGGCTAGGTCTTTCTGCCGGCCTACCAGAACCAGACGGGCCGCCCGGCAAAGGCGCATAGCCCGGCCCACCACAGGATCGTCAGGCCGCACCAGAACAGGACAGCGAGCAGGGACGGTCTGCGGCGGCTCGTCAGATTCTGGAACATGTTCGCTTCTCAAAGGAAAACGGGGCGGCATTCGTCCGGTTCTCCGCAACCTGCGCGCCAGCGCCGAATTCATATGCGCGGCCTTGCGAGCCACGACCGGACATCGATTGCTTGAAGCACCCGGATGCGGATCGGGGCTTTCGCGACGGCAGGCGGTTGGCTAGAAGCGCCTCACCCTTCCTCGTCCTCTCCGGAGCCTGCCATGACCGCGATCATCGACATCATCGGACGCCAGATCCTCGACTCCCGCGGCAACCCGACGGTCGAGGTCGATGTCGTGCTCGAAGACGGCTCGATGGGCCGCGCCGCCGTTCCCTCGGGCGCCTCGACCGGCGCGCATGAGGCTGTCGAGCTGCGCGACGGCGACAAGAGCCGCTATCTCGGCAAGGGCGTGCTCAAAGCCGTGGAGTCGGTGAACGTCGCCATCGCCGAGGCGATCGTCGCGATGGACGCAGAAGACCAGACCGCCATCGACCAGACGATGATCGAGCTCGACGGCACGCCCAACAAGGCAAAGCTCGGCGCCAACGCCATCCTCGGCGTCTCGCTCGCCGTCGCCAAGGCTGCGGCGGAAGCCTCGGGCCTGCCGCTCTATCGCTATGTCGGCGGCACCTCGGCCCGTGTCCTGCCCGTGCCGATGATGAACATCGTCAATGGCGGCGCCCATGCCGACAACCCGATCGACTTCCAGGAATTCATGATCATGCCGGTCGGCGCAGAATCCTTCGCCGAAGGCCTGCGCATGGGCGCGGAGATCTTCCACACGCTGAAGAAGAAGCTGCACGACGCCGGCCACAACACCAATGTCGGCGACGAAGGCGGCTTCGCGCCGAACATCAAGTCGGCGGAAGCCGCGCTCGATTTCGTCATGCAGGCGATCGAGACCGCCGGCTATCGCCCTGGCGAGGACATCGCGCTCGCGCTCGACTGCGCCGCGACCGAGTTCTTCAAGGACGGCGCCTATATCTATGAGGGCGAACGCAAGACGCGCGATCCCAAGGCCCAGGCCAAGTATCTCGCCAAGCTCGTCGGCAACTACCCGATCGTCTCGATCGAGGACGGCATGTCCGAGGACGACTGGGAGGGCTGGAAGGCGCTGACCGATCTCGTCGGTTCCAAGTGCCAGCTCGTGGGTGACGACCTGTTCGTCACCAATGTCGAGCGGCTGTCGCAGGGCATCAAGGGCAAGACGGCCAACTCGATCCTGGTCAAGGTCAACCAGATCGGCTCGCTGACCGAGACGCTCGCCGCCGTCGATATGGCGCAGCGCGCCGGCTACACTGCGGTGATGTCGCACCGCTCGGGCGAGACAGAGGATTCGACCATCGCCGACCTCGCGGTGGCGACCAATTGCGGGCAGATCAAGACCGGCTCGCTCGCCCGTTCCGACCGGACGGCGAAGTACAACCAGTTGCTGCGCATCGAAGAGGAGCTGGGCGCGCAGGCGATTTATGCCGGCCGCAGTGCGCTGAAGGCGCTGGCCTGATCGAGGCCTCGGCTGCCGCGCTCACCAGCGCGGCAGCAGGCTCACCGCCTGGGAGAGCCCCCAGACACCGGCCGCCTGCACGCTGCCGGCAGCGCCCGATACAGCGTCGGAGACTTTGGTCGCCGGCGCCACCACGAAGCGGCTCCAGGAAATATCGCGGGATCCCTCACTCGCCTGCGCCGTTTCGATTGCGGACGCCGCAGCCGGAGGCAGTATCACGAGCGGGGCTGCGACAACGACATTGCGGTCCGACGCCGAAGCGGTTCGTCGCGCCGGGGGCGAATGTCTCGACTTCACCGACGTTTCCAGCTGCGGCTTGCCGAGCTCCGCGAGTTGCGGCGGGGTCCATTCGGCGCCTTCCGGCCAGCTCACCGACATCGGCATCGCCAGGGCGGCCGGCGTGACCTGAGGGTTGGCAGTGAGACCCCCGTTCGCAGCAAGGTCAGCGCCATCGAGCCGATCGGCGATCTTGCCGCCCCGGAATAACGCAAGCTGCGGCAGCATCGCCTGTTCGACCGGCGCATGCATGGCCCTGTGGTGCGGCATAGCGCCGGAGAGCAGGCCGGGCAGCGTCGCGAGCAACGCTGTCGCGGTGGCGATGCCCAATGACAGCAGGAGATGGTGGCCGAGGCGGCTCGCCATCGCGGCAGGCCTAGGGGAATAGCGGTTGCCGGGCATCGGCGATCACTCCGGTGGCTGGCTCATATCGATATCGGGGTGCAAGGAAGCCGGCCCGTCACGGCGCCAGCGGGGCCGAAACGCGGCGCAATTGCGGTTCGTCGCCGCAGGCGCAGGTGCCATGCACAATGGCCGGTAACGGCACCGCAGCAATCCACGCTATGCCAGCGCATGGATCAGCGCGTCGTCAGCCTTCCTGCGCCTCACGACAAGGAGCGCCGCCGGCGCAGGCTGGCTGTAACCGGGATGCTGCTCAGCGTCCTGATCTTCGGCTCGAACTTCGCCATCAGCCGCCATGCCGTGCTGCACGGCATCACGCCATACGACCTGCTGGCACTGCGCTTTGGCACGGCCGGCCTCCTGCTCCTGCCACTCTTCCTGCGGCCGGGCATCGCGAGCTGCGGGGGCATGGGGTGGCGTCGCGGCTTGCTGCTGGCGCTGTCCGGCGGCTTCCCGATGACTTTCCTGATGCTGATGGGCCTTACGCTGGCGCCGGCCGCCCATGGCGCCACCATCGGACCGGGCACCGTGACGCTCATCGGCATCATCGGCTCGATCGTGCTGTTCGGCGCGGTGCTCACACGCAATCTCGTCATCGGCATCTGTGGCGTGCTCGCCGGGCTGGTCTGCCTCGCTATCGCCGGTACCAGCGGCTCGAGCGCCAGCACGCTGCGCGGCGATCTGATGTTCCTTGGCGTCGGCCTGCTCTGGGGCTTCTATCCGCTGATGATCCAGCTCTGGAAGGTCGATGGCCTGCGCGCCGCGGCCGTCGTCTCGGTGCTGTCGCTGGTATGGCTGCCGATCTATGCCCTGTTCTTCTTCCGCGGCTTCGATATCGCGCCCTGGTGGGTGCTGTCGCTGCACGCGCTGTATCAGGGCGTGGCCAACGTGATCATCGGCCTGTGGATCTGGGGCTGGGCGGCGCATGTACTTGGGCCTGCGGTCGTCGGGCGCTTCCCGCCGCTGATCCCGGTCACAGGTACGCTGCTTGCGATCCCGGTGCTGGGCGAGATCCCCTCCTCGCTGCAACTCGTCGGCATCATGCTGATCATCGCCGGCCTGTTCGTCGCCTCATGGCGCAAGCCGGCGCGCAAGGCCGGTCAGGAACAGGTTCCAGCCAACCGTTAAGACGAGTCCCGACGCAAGCGCCGTCCATGTGCCGAACGGCACCGCCAGCAGGTGCACGACGGCGAGCCCCAGCCCCGTGCCGAGCAGCCCAAGCGCCCCGTTGCCGATCACCGCGGCGGTCGCCTTCCCGCCGATGCGGGGATGCAGGATGACGATCAGGCTCGACAGGACGATGGGCAAACCGGCAAGGACACCGGACCAGAGCGGCCCGACCCGGTCGCTCGCAGCCGTGACGGCTCCCGCCAGCAGCGCAACGCCGCCGGCCCTGATCGGAATAGCAAAGCGCGAGAGCGCGATGGGCCCGGTCGTGCGGACAGAGAGATAGGACCGCACCAGCAGATGCACCACGCAGAAGGCAAGGACGGTCAGTCCGGCGAGCGGCAACACCGGCAGGGCCAGGCTGCGCACGCCGACCAGCACGAGAACCCAGACGGCCCCGGCGGTCACGAGCGAGGGCAGCATCGTCAGATGCTGAGCCAGGAGCACATAGCTCAAGATGAAAGCGGCATGGGTAACATTGGCATTCATCGTGCCCAGCGCGCTGGCGGCAATGAAAGCGGCGTCGTGATCGAGCGCGAGGAAAACGAGCACTGGCCCGAGCGAGATCGGCAGCGTTGCGATCATCGCCGCGACCAGCGGTCCGGTGCGCTCGGCTAGAAGGGAACAGCCGACCACCACCGAAGCGGCGATCGCCATCTTGATCGGCAGAAGAGCGAGGCCTGCGCTCAAGCCGGCTCGCCCCGCTCCCAGCCTTCCTTGGTCTCGGCGACGAAATCGTCGAGGCGGCCGGCGGCGATGGCGGCGCGCAGGCCCGCCATCAGATCCTGATAATAGGCGAGGTTCACCCAGGTCAGCAGCATCTTGCCGAGCATCTCCTCGGCCTTGACGAGGTGATGCAGATAGGCGCGCGACCAGCTATTGGCGGCCGGGCAGAAGGATTGCTCGTCGACCGGGCGCGGGTCCTCGGCATGCTTGGCGTTCTTCAGGTTCATCCGGCCGAAGCGCGTGAAGATCTGGCCGTGGCGTCCGGCGCGGGTTGGCATCACGCAGTCGAACATGTCGATACCGCGCGCGACCGACTGGACGATGTCGTCGGGCGTGCCGACGCCCATCAGATAGCGCGGCTTCTCCTGCGGGAGGTGCGGCTCGACCGTCTCGATCATCGCCAGCATCACGTCCTGCGGCTCTCCCACGGCCAACCCGCCGACGGCATAACCCTTCAGGTCCATGGCGGCGAGCGAACGCGCGCTCTCGACGCGCAGATGCGGCACGTCCCCGCCCTGCACGATGCCGAACAACGCGCGCCCCGGATGGTCTCCGAACGCGACCTTGCAACGCTCGGCCCAACGCAAAGACAGGCGCATCGCCTTCTCCGCAACCCTCTCCTCGCAAGGTAGCGCGACGCATTCGTCGAGCTGCATCACGATGTCGGAGCCGAGCAGGTTCTGGATCTCGACCGAGCGCTCGGGCGTCAGCACATGCTTCGAGCCGTCGATATGCGACTGGAAGGTGACGCCCTCCTCGGTCAATTTCCGGAGCTGCGACAGCGACATCACCTGGAAGCCGCCGGAATCGGTCAGGATCGGGTGCGGCCAGTTCATGAATTTGTGCAGCCCGCCGAGCTTAGCAACACGCTCGGCACCCGGGCGGAGCATGAGGTGATAGGTGTTGCCGAGCACGACATCGGCGCCGAGCGCCCTCACCTGCTCGGGATACATGCCCTTGACGGTGGCGGCGGTACCGACCGGCATGAAGGCAGGCGTGCGGATGACGCCCCGCGGCATGCTGATCGCGCCGGTGCGGGCGGCACCGTCGCGGGCGGCGACATGGAAGGTGAACTCCGTGGCGGCGGGTTCCGGCGCCTGCGGGTCGATGATCTTGGGCTGAACGGTCATGGGCTGCGAGGTAGAGCAGCGCGGGGATTTAGGGAAGAGCTACGCGCGCCGGGCGGCGGTCCCTCGCCGTCATGCTCGGGCTTGACCCGAGCATCTCATGACCCGAGAGCTCCCTGAGCCCTTTTCGGCAAGAGGTCTCGGATCGGCGCTCCGCGCCGCCCGAGAATGACGGCAGCCGGGAAGACTCACCCCTTCGCCAGCGCCACCTCGTAGATCTCGGGCTTGAAGCCGACGATCGTCTTGCCCTTGCCGAGATCGAGCACCGGGCGCTTGATCATCGAGGGCTGGGCCAGCATCAGGGCGACGGCCTTGGCCGCATCGAGCCCCTGCTTTTCAGCATCGGGCAACGCACGAAAGGTCGTGCCGGCGCGGTTCAGCACCGTCTCCCAGCCATGCTCCTTCACCCAGCGCTCGAGCGAGGCCTTGTCGATCCCGCTCGCCTTGTAGTCGTGGAAGGCGTGAGGAGCGCCATGGCCGTCCAGCCAGCTGCGCGCCTTCTTCATCGTGTCGCAGTTCTTGATGCCGTAGATGGTGATCGTCATGCCTTCGTCCGACTATGTGAAACATCGCTGCCTATGCGGCCCGCCAGTCATCGGGGTTTGTCATCAGCGCTGCAAGCAGGCATGACATGGCGGGCAACATCGTCTGATACCGGCGGGAGATAGCATGGATACCGTCTCGGCCTGCGCGCAGAAGACGCCAGCTCCGCCTGCTTTTCCCCATCGCCGCTGGAAGGACCATCCGGTCGCCGGCATCGATTTTCCGGATGCGACAACCTTCACCTGCGACGGCCGCTGGATGAAGACAGCCTGCGACGCGCTCGCAGACCGTCTTGGCGAGGAAACCGATCTTCTTGCCGGGATCGACATCGGCGGTCTCGGCTTTGCGGGCGCGCTGGCGCTGCGCAACGGCCTCGGCTTCATCGACATCCGCAAGGTCGGCTCGATCCGTGCCGACGTCGTCCGCAGCCTCGCCGCCAATTATGAACTCGGCAATGGTGTCGCCCTGTCGAAAGGCCATCGGCTCGACGGGCGCAACGTCACCATCATCGACGACTGCCTCATTACGGGCGGGACCGTGCTGGCGACGGCGCAGTTGCTGCGCCGTCTGGGTGCGCGCTGCGCGCAAGCGCTCTTCGTCTTCGAGCTCGAAGGGCTGGGAGGCCGCGAGCGGCTGGCCCAGGGCGGCATCTCGGTGCACGCCCTGGAAAGGCTGGCGCCAGTTCAGTCCGCATCGGCCTCCAGCGAGAGCTCCTGAGACTGAGCGCAGCTCAAGGGCGCTTGGGGCTGTCGAGGCCGCGCTGCACGGCTGGCCGCGACAGGCAACGCTCCAGCCAGATCGGCACATGCGTCAGGCTGGCGTAGTCGACGAGCTCGCCGGCGCCGTAGAAGCCGACGAGATTGCGCACCCAGCCGAGCATGGAGATGTCGGCGATGGTATATTCGTCGCCCATGACCCAGGTGCGGGTTGCGAACCTGTCCTCCAGCACGCCGAGCAGGCGCTTGCTTTCATTGGCGTAGCGGTCGCGCGGGCGCTTGTCCTCGTATTCGCGGCCGGCGAACTTATGGAAGAAGCCGAGCTGGCCGAACATCGGGCCGATCGCCGCCATCTGGAAGAACACCCATTGGACGGTCTCGTAGCGCTGCGCTGGATCCCGGGGCAGGAGCCTGCCGGTCTTCTCGGCGAGGTAGAGCAGGATCGCGCCCGATTCCCACAGGCCAAGCGGCTTTCCGTCCGGCCCGTTCGGATCGATGATCGCGGGAATCTTGCCGTTCGGATTGAGCGAGAGGAATTCCGGGCCCCAGGTCTCGTTCTTGCCGATGTCGATGAGATGCGGCTCGTAAGGCAGCTCCAGCTCCTCGAGCGCGATCGAAACCTTCACGCCGTTCGGCGTCGGCAGCGAATAGAGCTGGATGCGGTCGGGGTGGCTGGCGGGCCAGCGCTTGGTGATCGGGAAAGCGGAGAGATCGGCCATCGGGGGCTCCGGTTGAATCGGGAGAGCTTCGGCGCAGGACGATAGAGCCGGACGCGCCCAAAGCAACGGGCTAGCATCGCGGCTCGCGCAAAGGCGATTTGCGCAGCTGCCCGCAACATCATGGACCGACAGCGCTGCGGGGTCCGAAGCTCATCGTCACGCCGCGCGTGGGGTACGACGGCATCACCGGCATAGGCGGGCAGCATTTGCGCCTCGCTTTCTACCCGATGCGGGTGCCATGTCCTCGCCATTGACCTTTMGCTGCCTGCGATCTGGCGCGGGCGGCAGGTCCCGCTTATGCTCCGCGGATTGGCCGATTTTCCGGATAGCTCGAACAATGAAGCTGGACGGCATCGCGAGCTTCGTGGCGGTCGCCGAGGAAGGCTCGATCAGCGAGGCGGCGCGCCGGCTCAGCCTGTCGAAATCGGTGATCAGCGAGAGGCTCGCGGAGCTGGAACGCGGCCTCGGAGCAACTCTGCTGCATCGCACAACGCGCAGGATGTCGGTGACTGAGGACGGCCTTGCTTTCCTCGAGCGCGCGAGGCGCATTCTGCGCGAAGTGTCGGATGCGACGACGGATCTCGCCGAGCGCCGCGGGGCGCTCAGCGGTCCGATGCGGATCGCGGCGCCGGTCACCTTCGGGCGGATGCATCTGGGCCCGGCGCTCTACCCTTTTCTCGCCGCCAATCCCGGAATCGAGCTGACGCTCGACCTTGACGACCGGCGAGTCGATATCGCCTCGGGCGTCTATGACGGCGTGGTGCGCCACGGAGCTATCGCAGATTCCCGCCTGATGATCTGGCGTCTGGCGCCGAGCCGCCGGATGCTGGTCGCATCGGCCGCGTATCTCGCGCGCTGCGGTATCCCCGCGACCACGGCGGAGCTCCATGCACACAAGGGCATCTTCTACACGAACCGCGGCGCGTCGGACTGGCGCTTCGCAACGCCGCAAGGACTCGAGGTCGTGCGCGCAGCGTTCGGGCTCCGGGTGAACAATGGCGACATGATGCGCGACGCCGCCCTCGCCGGTCTCGGCATTGCGTTGTTGCCCCTCTTCATCGCCGGGCCGGATATCCGCCAGGGCCGGCTTCAGATCATCGATGTCGGCGTCCTGCCGGTGTCGGAATTCATCTATCTCGCGCACCCAGAAGGTCGCCGGCCGTCCGCGAAGCTGCGCGCGGTCGCGGCCCATCTGCAAGCCACATTTGGCGATCCGCCCTATTGGGAAGATGGCGTGCCTTGACACCATGGCCGCGAACCGAAGCACAATTGTTCGGCTTTCTCGGAAATTAGGACCGCTTTTGGCAGGCTAATCCGGACGCGGTCCCAGCCTTAATTGAAACGAGCCAACGGGGCTGAAAGCGACGGTCGCAGGGACCGCCCTCCCGATCGGTGGGAGAATATGATGCTGAAGTTCGTCCTGGCTCTCGGAGCCCTCGCCTTCGCCGCGCCTGCGACCGCGCAGGTTCCGGCCTTCCCAGCCTCGTTCGCGACGCAGGAGATTCAGACCAATGGCGCAACGATCCATGTCCGGGTCGGTGGCACGGGACCAGCCGTCGTTCTGATCCACGGCTATGGCGAGACCGGTGACATGTGGGCGCCTATGGCGGCTGACCTCGCCCGCGACCACACCGTGGTCGTGCCCGATCTGCGCGGGCTCGGGCTCTCGTCGAAGCCGCAATCAGGCTACGACAAGCTGACGCAGGCCGGTGACGTGGCCGGCGTCCTCGACAGACTCAAGATCGAACGCGCCGATCTGGTGACGCATGACATCGGCAACATGGTCGGATTTGCCTTCGCCACGCAGCAGCCGCAGCGTGTCCGCCGCTTCGCCCTCATCGACGCGCCGGTGCCGGGTGTCGGCCCCTGGGACGAGATCCTCAAGAACCCCCTGCTCTGGCATTTCCGCTTCGGCGGCCCGGATATGGAGCGGTTGGTGGCCGGGCGCGAGCGCATCTATCTCGACCGCTTCTGGAACGAGTTTTCGGCAACACCCAGCCGCTTCACCGAAGCCTCGCGCGAGCATTATGCCAAGCTCTATGCCCTGCCCGGCGCGATGCATGCGGGCTTCGCGCAGTTCGCCGCATTCGATCAGGACGCGATCGACAACCGGAAGAATCTCGCCGCGGGCGGAAAGCTCACAATGCCTGTTCTGGCGATCGGCGGCGAGAAGTCCTTTGGCCCGACGATGGCCGTCGTGATGCGCGCCGCGGCGACCGACGTGACCGAGGGCATCGTGCCGGATTCAGGGCACTGGATCATGGAGGAGAACCCGCAAGCCACGACCCGGATGATCCGCGCCTTCCTCGACAAGACGCCCTGACGCGTATCCGGATCGAACTCCGCGGCAAAGGAGCAACAAGGGCTAGCCGCGGGGCCTGCCCTTGTCCCGCCAGGCCCAGATCACTCCCATTCGATCGTGCCGGGGGGCTTGCTCGTCACGTCGTAGACGACGCGGTTGATGCCCTTGACCTCGTTGATGATGCGGGTCGCGGCGCGCCCGAGGAAGTTCATGTCGAAGGGATAGAAATCCGCCGTCATACCGTCGACCGAGGTCACGGCGCGCAGCGCGCAGACATGGTCGTAGGTGCGGTAATCACCCATCACGCCGACGGTGCGGACCGGCAGCAGCACGGCGAAGGCCTGCCAGATCACGTCGTACAAGCCCGCCTTGCGAATTTCGTCGAGATAGATCGCATCCGCCTTGCGCAGGATGTCGAGCTTCTCCTTGGTGATCTCGCCGGGGCAGCGAATGGCGAGGCCCGGCCCCGGGAAGGGGTGGCGGCCGACGAAGGCCTCGGGCAGGCCGAGCTCGCGGCCGAGAACGCGAACCTCATCCTTGAAGAGCTCGCGCAGCGGCTCGACGAGCTTCATCTTCATGCGCTCGGGCAGGCCGCCGACATTGTGATGGCTCTTGATCGTCACCGAGGGGCCGCCGGAGAAGGAGACGCTCTCGATCACGTCCGGGTAGAGCGTGCCCTGCGCCAGGAAATCAGCGCCGCCGAGCTTGGCGGCCTCGGCATCGAAGACCTCGATGAAGAGCCGGCCGATGGTCTTGCGCTTGGCTTCCGGATCGGGACCGACCTTCTCCAGCTCGGAGAGGAAAAGCTCCTCCGCCTCAACGTGGACGAGCGGAATGTTGTAATGATCCCTGAACAGGCGGACGACCTCCTCGGCCTCGTTCATCCGCATCAGGCCGTGATCGACGAAGACGCAGGTGAGCTGGTCGCCGATCGCCTCATGGATCAGCACCGCCGCGACCGCCGAGTCGACGCCGCCGGAGAGCCCGCAGATGACGCGGCCGGTGCCGACCTGCTCGCGGATCTTCTTTTGCATCTCGGCGCGATAGGCCGACATGCTCCAGTCCGGCTTGCAGCCGCAGATCTCGACGACGAAATTCCGCAGCAGCTTTCCGCCGTCGGGCGTGTGAACCACTTCGGGGTGGAACATCGTGGTGTAGAAGCGCCTGGTCTCGTCGCTCGCCACGGCATAAGGGGCGTTCTCGGAGGTCGCCTTGACGGTGAACCCGGCGGGAAGTTGCGTCACCCGGTCGCCATGGCTCATCCAGACCGGATAGCGACCGCCCTCTTCCCAGACGCCTTCGAACAGTGCCGAGGGGGTGACGATCTCGACATCGGCGCGGCCGAACTCGGCAGCGTGTCCGCCCTCGACCTTGCCGCCGAGCTGGTGTGCCATGGTCTGCTGGCCGTAGCAGATGCCCATGAGCGGGATATTGGCCGAGAAGACCGCTTCGGGAGCTCGCGGGCTCCCCTCATCCGGCACCGAAGCGGGGCCGCCGGAGAAGATCACGCCCTTCGGCTTCATGCGGGCAAAGGCCTCGGAAGCGGACTGGAACGGGGCGATCTCGCAGTAGACGCCGATCTCGCGGATGCGCCGCGCGATCAGCTGCGTCACCTGCGAGCCGAAATCGATGATGAGAATGGAGTCGTGATGGGGCTGAGCGCTCGTCATCGCGTTCCGTTAATGGATCGTGCGGGCGCGCGCAACGGCTGTAGCAGCCTCAGTCCCCGCGCTGGAGGCAAGCCAGATAGAACCCGTCCGTGCCCGTGCGTCGCGGCGAGAGCTGCAGGCCGAATTCGGTGGCGAAGCGGGCGAGCAGGGAGAAGTCGCTCTCCGCCCCCTTGAGCACGTCGATCGGCGCGACCGGTGCGAAGCCGGGATGGCGGCCAAGAAAGGCACGGATCGCCTCGTCATTCTCCTCAGGCAGCATGGAGCAGGTGATGTAGGCGATGCGCCCACCGGGGCGCACCAGCTTGGCCGCGCGCGCCAACACCTCGGCCTGATCCTTGATCCGTTCGGCCAGCGCGCCGGGGCGCACACGCCATTTCGCATCCGGGTTGCGCCGCCAGGTGCCGGAGCCGGTGCAGGGCGCATCGACCAGCACGAGATCGGCCTGTCCGGCGATGTCAGCGAAGGGCTCATGGCCGCGCGAACGCGGAATGCGCACCTCGACGATGCTCGCGCCCGAGCGGGCCACGCGGTCATGCAGCGGTGCGAGCCGGCGGCTATCGAGATCGGTGGCGTAGAGACTGCCGCGATTGGCCATCAGCGCAGCGAGCGCGAGCGTCTTGCCCCCTGCCCCCGCGCAGAGATCGATCACGGTCTGGCCAGGCCGCGCGCCGGCGAGCAATGTCACCAGCTGCGAGCCTTCGTCCTGAACCTCGAAGGCGCCGGCGAAGAAGCCGGGTTCGGTCTGCAGCGAGGGGCCGCGCCCGTCATGGCCCGGCTGGAAGCGCAGCGCATCGGGAGACCAGGCGCCGGTCTCCGGCTGGTGATGGGAAAGATCCCGGAGAACGTCGTCGCGGCCGGCCTTCAGGCGGTTGACGCGCAGGTCGATCGGCGCACGGGCGGCCAGCGCCTGCCCTTCCGCCATCGCAGCTTCACCGAAGCCGGCCTCGAACGACGGCCAGAGCCATTCGGGCACGTCCGCCCGCACCCAGGCGGGCGCCCCGTCGTCCGAGAAGGCGGTCAGGAGTGCGGTCTCATCGGCCGTGAGCGGAGCGGGCGCGTGATTCTCGCCGGAGAACAGGGCGGCGATCTCGTCGAGGGGCAGGCCGCGCAGCCCGGCGAGCATGCCGAGCACCAGCCCGCGGGGCTCTTCGGACGCCATCGCATAGCTGGACGAGGCCTTGCGCCGCAGGGCATCGTAGACGAGCGAAGCGATGGCGGCGCGGTCCTTCGAACCGGCGAAGCGACGCGACAGCCCCCAATCCTTCAGCGCATCGGCTGCCGGGCGGCGGCGCTCGATGATGTCCTGCAGCACCTCTATGGCGGCACTGATCCGGGCGGCTGGCGTCATGGTGCTTCAATCCTGGCGCAGGCCGCTCAGGCCCGGCGCCCGCAAGGCGGTGAGTGTAGTGTGCTTCGACCGGTTCAAATATCACGCCGAGGCATAGTGCCCCATGCGGCATGCACTTGACGCGCTCGTTTCACAAGGGGAAAGACGATGCAACCGCATCTCGCGGCCATCAGGATATCCGCACATGAAAAGCGCCAGCCGCATCGTCATTCTGAGCCTTGTCGCCTTCGGCCTTGCCGCTTGCGCAACCCAGCCGCAGCAGGACTTCACGCCGCCGGCCTCCAAGCGCCTCGACGCGAAGACCTCCCTCGAGAACCGCCGCTGATCCGACACCGATACGAACGAGCCCGCGCCCGGTATTGCCGGCGCGGGCTTTTTTGTCGGCCGCCGCATGGCGCCTGAGCTGACGGCAAAACGAAGCAATCTTTTCATGGGGCTGTCACATCACTCGACCTAACTTCGCGCGCATTTCCGCGAGCCGGGTCAAACCATGAAAAAAACGCTGCTTCTCTCGACATCGCTTCTCGCCGCGCTGGCCATGCAGCCGCTTGCGGCGCTCGCCCAGCAGGCATCCGCTTCCAACAGCCGCAAGCCCCTGATCATCGCCCATCGCGGCGCCAGCGGCTACATGCCCGAGCACACGATCGAGGGCTACAAGCTCGCCATCGAAATGGGAGCGGATTTCATCGAGCCCGACCTGGTTTCAACTAAGGACGGCGTCCTGGTCGTGCGGCACGAGCCGATGCTGAGCGGCACCACCGACATCGCCGACCGGCCGGAATTCGCCAATCGCAAGACGACGCGCAAGGTCGACGGCATCGACACCACCGACTGGTTCGCCAACGACTTCGCCCTGGCCGAGATCAAGACCCTGCGTGCCAAGCAGGCCTTCGCCGATCGCGACCAGTCGCATAACGGCAAGTACCAGATTCCGGCGTTTCAGGAGGTGATCGACCTCGCCAAGTCGGAAAGCGCCCGGACCGGCCGCACCATCGGCATCTATCCCGAGACCAAGCACCCGACCTATCACGCCTCGCTGGGCCTCGCCTTCGAGGACAAGCTGCTCGACATGCTCAAGGCGGCCGGCTGGACCGAGAAGACCTCGCCGGTGTTCATCCAGAGCTTCGAGACCGGGAATCTGAAATACCTGCGCAAGAAGACGCAGTTGCGCCTCGTGCAGCTCGTCGACGGCGACGATGTCGACAAGGACGGCAAGGTGACTCTCGTGGCGCCGTTCGACCGCCCCTATGACTTCGCGGTGCTCGGCGACAAGCGGACTTTCCAGGACATGCTCTCCGCTGAAGGGCTCAAGGAGATCGCGACCTACGCCGACGGCGTCGGCCCCTGGAAGCCCTATATCCTTGCTGGCAAGCAGACCATTGGCGAGGACGGCAAGCCGAAGGATCTCAACGGTGACGGCAAGATCGACGAGCAGGACCGCACGCTGATCGCGCCGACGAATGTGGTCAAGGACGCCCATGCCGCCGGCCTTCTGGTCCACACCTGGACCTTCCGCAGCGAGCCCAAGCGGCTGACCTCGGACTTCAAGGGCGACGCCGCGGCCGAGTACAAGGCATTCTTCGCGCTCGGCATCGATGGCCTGTTTTCGGATTTCTCGGATCAGGCCGTGAAGGCGCGCGACGCGAAGTAAGCCATCCCGTCGGACGAGGCCGACAGCCGGACAAGCCAAGCCCCGCGGCGAAATTCGCCACGGGGCCTGGCCTTCAGCGGGCTTCTCGCCCGCTCCCCTTCAAATCGGTCAATCGCAAACGCGGGTCGTGCGCCTCACGACGCCGCGCGGCGTCTCACGCTCGGTTGTGACGGTGCGGCAATCGTCGCCGCGATAGTAGTTGGCGCGGCGCCACTCGCGTTCACGCGTGCGATCATAACGGTCCTGACGCATCTCGCGATCGATTGCCCGTTCATGGGGGGTACGGGGGTCGACGCTCACGCCACCTGGACCGATGTTGATCGACTGAGCATAGGCGCCGCTGCTCGCCAGAAGAGCAACAGCAATGACTGGAACAAAACGTTTCATCGCGTATCCTCCGTTTGCGCCATCAACGCACCGGACGAAGACTCGTTCCGTAGAAGGCTTCACCTGCAGTTGGAAATGCTTCGCGCACCCTAGGAACTGCTTGCCAAACGAAAAAGCGCGCCGGCAAGGCCGGCGCGCTTCCATCGCTCGCTAAGCTGTTCTTCCTCAGTGCAGGATCTGGCTGAGGAAGAGCTTGGTGCGCTCATGCTGCGGGTTCTTGAAGAACTCGTTCGGGGTGTTCATCTCGACGATCTGGCCGGCATCCATGAAGATGACGCGGTCGGCGACTTGGCGGGCGAAGCCCATCTCGTGCGTGACGCAGAGCATGGTCATGCCCTCCTCCGCCAGCGAGACCATGGTGTCGAGCACCTCCTTGACCATCTCGGGGTCGAGCGCCGAGGTCGGCTCGTCGAACAGCATGATCTTCGGGCTCATGCACAGCGAGCGGGCGATCGCCACGCGCTGTTGCTGGCCACCGGACAGCTGGCCCGGATATTTCGCCGCCTGCTCGGGGATCTTGACGCGCTTGAGATAGTGCATCGCGATCTCCTCGGCATCCTTCTTGGGCATCTTGCGTACCCAGATCGGAGCCAGCGTCAGGTTCTCCAGGATCGTCAGATGCGGGAACAGGTTGAAGTGCTGGAACACCATGCCGACATCGCGGCGGATCTCGTCGATCTTCTTCAGATCGTTGGTGAGCTCCGTGCCGTCGACGATGATCTGGCCCTTCTGATGCTCTTCCAGCCGGTTGATGCAGCGGATCATCGTCGACTTGCCCGAACCCGACGGGCCGCAGATCACGAGCTTCTCACCGCGCTGAACCTTGAGGTTGATATCGCGCAGAACGTGGAACTCGCCGTACCACTTGTTCACGCCGATCATCTCGACCGCGGTCGCGGTATTGAGAGACGTCTGCTTCAGCGCAGCGGGCCGGGTGTCGGTCATCTTGGTTTCTGCCATTGCCATGGTCGTCATCCCTCTCAACGTTTTTGGCCGGCGGCTAGGCGCTTTTCGACAGCTACCGAGTAGCGCGACATTCCCCAGCAGCAAAGGAAATAGAAGAGCGCGGCGAAAGCGTAAGCGGTCGTCCGCGTGGTCGGCGTAGCCCAGGTCGGGTCGACGAGCGTCGCCTCGATCGTACGCAGGAAATCGAAGATGCCGACGATGGTGACCAGCGTCGTATCCTTGAACAGCCCGATGAAGGTGTTGACGATGCCAGGGATCACGATCCGCAGCGCCTGCGGAAGGATGATCAACCGCATCATCTGCCAGTAGCCAAGGCCGAGCGACATGGCGCCCTCGTACTGGCCCTTCGGGATCGCCTGCAGGCCGCCGCGCACCACCTCCGCCATGTAGGCGGCGGCGAAGAGCGCGACACCGATCAGCGGCCGAAGCAGCCGGTCCGGCGACCATTCCTGCGGCACGAAGAGCGGCAGCATGGTGTTGGCCATGAACAGCACGGTGATGAGCGGAACGCCACGGACGAACTCGATGAAGATCACCGAGAGCAGCTGGATGGCGGGCAGGCGCGAGCGGCGCCCCAGCGCCAGCAGCACGCCGAGCGGCAGGGAGAAGACGATACCGACCGCCGAGATCAGGAAGGTCACCGTCATGCCGCCCCAGAGCCCCGTATCGACGCGAGGCAACCCGACCTTGTCGGCCAGCACGGCCAGCAGGCCGAAGACGACCAGCGCGATCAGGATCAGGCGCTTTGGCCGGTAGAAGCGCTGCCAGGCCGGCATCTCCTGTTCGACAGCCAGCCGGGCCTCGCCAAGCCAGAACTTGGCCAGCGACGGCACGAAGGACAGGACCAGATAAAGCACCGCCAACGCGAAGCTGAGCAGGATCAGAAAGCGCAGGAAGCTCTCTGCCCGGTCCCCGCCCAGCAGCAGGATGAAGGCGCTCGCCGGCAGGATGACGAAGAAGAAGAAGACGCCGATCTTCTTCAGCGGCGCCTTCGTCCAGAGCAGCCAGACCACGCCAAGCGCGAACATCGCGAAGACGATGTTAACCCGCCAGCGCTCCATCACCGGATAGGACCCGTAGATGAAGTACTGGAAACGGTCGGCGATATAGGCCCAGCAGGCGCCGACCGGCCGGCCGACCTTGTCGGCGAGGCAGGCATCACGATGCTCCCCCGTCCAGACCGCGTCGAGGAAGTAGAAGCGGATCAGGCCCGGCACCGCGTCAAACACGAGATAAACGCAGATCAGGGTCAGGATCGTATTGAGCGGGCTGGAAAACAGGTTGGTCCTGATCCAGGCCCAGGGGCCGGCCACGGAGAGGGGCGCGGGCTCCTGCTGCAGGGTCTCCTTGCGGACGAAGGCGTAAGGGGCGTTCTCGAGCGTTGCGTCGGTCATCGATCCGCCCTCACCGTTCAACCAGCGCCATGCGCTTGTTGTAGAGGTTCATGAAGAACGACGTCACCAGCGAGATCGTCAGATAGACCGCCATGGTGATCGCCACGACCTCGACGGCCTGGCCGGTCTGGTTCAGCACCGTCCCGGTGAAGACCTGCACGAGATCGGGATAGCCGATCGCCACGGCCAGCGACGAGTTCTTGGTCAGGTTGAGGTATTGCGAGGTCAGCGGCGGGATGATGACGCGCATCGCCTGCGGGATGACGACGAGCTTCAGCGTCGGCCCGTTCCTCAAGCCCAGCGCGTGCGCCGCCTCGGACTGCCCCTTCGAAACCGCCAGGATGCCGGCGCGTACGACCTCGGCGATGAAGCCGCCGGTATAGGTCGACAGGCCGATCAGCAGCGCAACGAATTCCGGGAAGATCTGCATGCCGCCGGTGAGGTTGAACCGACCCTGCTGCGGAAGATCGAACGACAGCGGTCGTCCGACCGCGAAGAAAACCAGGAGAGGCACGCCGATGACCAGGCCCAGCGCGACCCAGCCGTTGTGATACTGCTTGCCGGTTTTGGCCTGCTGCCCGCGCGCCCAGATGAAGAACGCAATGGCCGCGACGACGGCGACAATGAAGGCAATGACGACAGCCTCGAAGGCCGGCGCAAATTGCGGGCTGGGCAGGATGATGCCGCGATTGTTGAGATAGATGCTGCCCGGCAGCGCGATCGAGTTGCGGGCATCCGGCAGGGGCTTCAGAACCGCATTGTACCAGAAGAAGAGCTGGAGCAGCAGCGGGATGTTGCGGATGACCTCAACATAGATCATCGCCAGCTTCGCGATGACCCAGTTGTTCGAGAGCCGCGCAACGCCGACGGCGAAACCGATGATGGTGGCGAAGACGATGCCGAGGGCGGCAACGAGCAGCGTGTTGAGCAGGCCGACGAGGAAGGCCTGACCATAGGTCGAGCCGCCCTGGGCCGAGAACGGGATCAGCTTCTGGTTGATGTCGAAGCCGGCGGCGTTGTGCCAGAAGCCGAAGCCCGAGGCGATCTTCTGAGCACGCAGGTTCTCGATGGCGTTGGATGCGGCGGACCAGATGAGGAAGCCGACAAGTCCTACCAGCACGATCTGATAGACGTAGCCGCGGATCCTGGGGTCGTAGAACAACGACGCCTTGCCGGGTGATACCGTTTGGTCGGGAATGCTCGACACTTGTCACGCCCCTTTTGCTTCGCTTGTGACGGCCGGCGATCCTGCGGCTATGCGGTTGCGCCGAGGTCGTCTTGTTGCCCGTGCCGCTTATTCTGTGAGCTGCTTGCTGGAAGGGCGCGCCCTGCGAGCCCCGCCGTCTTTCACGCGCCCGACGCGATGCCGACGCCGATAGCTGCCGCTGCGGCGACAGTGGTGCCTTCTGTCTTCATGCCGTTCCCCTGTTCGGAGCGGGTTCGTCCCGCTCTCCCCGATTGAATAAATCTTGAGCAGCAAATGCCGGCACGGCAAGCCCTGCTGAAGCAAAAACCCGAACAGCAAATCCCGGACCAACCGCGCTTCGTTCCGTCACGCGCGGTTTTGGAATCTGTGCGCGCCCGACATCGCCTCGTCAACGAACAATCCCGTCAACGCGAGGCAGTGCCTGGCAAACTGCAGATTCGCCCCCTGTCACGGCCGAGACAGGAACGCCGCGAAACGCTTCGAGAGCGGCTCACGGCGCGGAGGCGGCCGCTCGCAGGCCGCAAGACAAAACGGGGCGCCGGTCTACCCGGCGCCCCGCGAATGCATCAGCGAACC
Organism: Allobosea sp. 10N428; assembly: GCF_056394545.1. Classification (NCBI taxonomy): domain Bacteria; kingdom Pseudomonadati; phylum Pseudomonadota; class Alphaproteobacteria; order Hyphomicrobiales; family Alloboseaceae; genus Allobosea; species Allobosea sp. 10N428. Next base: position 339,820 of record NZ_JBFTIC010000001.1, read on the forward strand.
GGCGGAGCGTATTGCAGGCCGCCCTTGGTCCAGAGCGCGTTCTGACCGCGGGCGATCTTGAGCAGCGAACCCTGGCCGACGTTGCGCTCGAACGATTCGCCGTAATTGCCGACGTGCTTGACGATGCGCACGACCCAATCCGGCGTCAGGCCGACCTGCTCGCCGAACTTGCCCTCGGTGCCGAGCAGGCGCTTGATCTCCGGATTGTCGGCCTTGAGCTGCTGGTCGACATTCGCCTGGGTGACGCCGAGCTCTTCGGCGTTCAGCATGGCGAAGTGGACCCACTTCACCAGGTTGAACCACTGCGGGTCGTTATTGCGGACGGACGGGCCGAGCGGCTCCTTGGAGATGATCTCCGGCAGGACGATGTGGTCGTCCGGATTGGTGAGCTTCAGGCGCTCGGCATAGAGGCCCGAGGCGTCGGTGGTGAAGGCGTCGCAGCGGCCAGCGTCATAGGCCTTGACCGTCTCGTCAGAGCTCGCGAAGGCCACGACCTCGTATTTCAGGTTGTTGGCGCGGAAATAGTCGGCGAGGTTGAGCTCGGTGGTGGTGCCCTGCTGGGTGCAGACCGAAGCGCCCGAGAGCTGCAGAGCCGAGTTCACGCCGAGCTTCTTGCGGACCATGAAGCCCTGGCCGTCATAGTAGTTGACGCCGGTGAAGAGCAGGCCGAGCGAGGCATCGCGCGTCATCGTCCAGGTCGAGTTGCGCACGAGCACGTCAATCTCGCCCGACTGGAGAGCGGTGAAGCGGTCCTTGGCCGAAAGCGGGATGAACTTCACCTTGTTAGGGTCGTTGAAGATCGTCGCCGCGATGGCGCGGCAGAGATCGACGTCGAGCCCCTTCCAAGTGCCCTGCGCATCGGGAACGCCGAAGCCCGCGAGGCCCGTGTTCGAGCCGCAATTCAGGATACCGCGCTGCTTGACCTGCGCGAGCGTCGCCTGGGCCGAAGCCGCGGTCGCGGAAATCGCCAAGCCGATTCCTGCCGCGAGGGCGGCTGCTAGAAACTTTTTCATCGGTAATCTCCCATTGAAGCCACGTTTCCGGCTCGCGCCGAACGCCATCCTGGTCTCGCCGCCGGCAGCATTTTCGCTGCTCGATTCATCTTGCGATTGCGCGACGCCCCCGTTGCCGAGTCGATTGCCAGAGCGACCCATGAGCGTCAAGCAACCGCCATCCGCCCCCGGCGCCCCTTGTTCGCCGCATACATCACATGCGAGTTTGGGGGGTGTGGTCAAGCCCGACTGCATTTTCCTGCCTTTGAGACCCGCTGTTTCCATGAAAAAGCTGTCTTCGCCTGAATTTGCGCGCCTTGGCGAGCGGACACGCCTCGTGCTGGCCGGACGCGACCCGGGCGATAGCTACGGCTTTGTCAATCCGCCTATCGTACGAGGCTCGACGGTCGTCTACCCGAACACCGAGGACTTCCTGGTCCGCAAGGCGCGCTACACCTACGGCACGGACGGCAACCCGACGCTCGACGCGTTCATGGCCGCGGCCAACACGATCGAGGGCGGCTCAGGCGTGGTCGTCACACCCTCAGGGCTGATGGCCTGCACGCTCGCCTTCCTGACTATGCTCTCTGCCGGAGACCATGTGCTGGTCACGGACAGCGTCTACCGTCCGACACGCATCTTCTGCGACACGTTCCTCAAGCGCATGGGCGTCGAGGTCAGCTATTACGACCCGCTGATCGGCGGCGACATCGCCAAGCTCTTCAAGTCGAACACCAAGGCCGTCTGGACCGAGGCGCCGGGCTCCCAGACCTTCGAGATGCAGGACATCCCGGCCATCGTCGCGGCGGCACAGGCACGCGACATCCTGGTCGCGATGGACAATACCTGGGCGACGCCGCTCTTCTTCGATGCCCATAAATTCGGTGTCGACTACTCGGTGCAGGCCGGCACCAAATATTATGCGGCGCATTCCGACGTGCTGATCGGCACCGTCTCGGCGCGGACGCCGGACCTGTTCAAGAAGCTGCGCGCAGCCTGGAATCAGCTCGGGCTGATCGTCGCGCCGGAAGACGCGTTCCTGACGCTGCGCGGCATGCGGACCATGGCCGTACGCCTGAAAGAGCAGATGCCGGCCGGCATCGCCATGGCCGAATGGCTGAGCGAGCGCCCCGAGGTCGCCCGCGTCCTCCACCCTGCCCTGCCGGGTGCGCCGGGGCACGAGATCTGGAAGCGCGACTTCACCGGCGCCTCATCGCTCTTCACCATCGAGCTGAAGCCCGTCTCGATGAAGGCGGTCGGTGCGATGCTCGACGGGCTGACCCTGTTCGGCATCGGCGCCTCCTGGGGCGGCTACGAGAGCCTCGTCCTGCCCTTCGACTGCAAGGACTATCGGACCGCGACCAAGCCCGATTTCAAGGGGCCGACGATCCGCATCCATATCGGCCTCGAAGACATCGAAGACCTGAAAGTCGATCTCGACGCGGGCTTCGCGCGACTACGCGCGGTTGGGTAAACCGGCGCACTGCTTGTCATTCCGGGGCTTCGCGTAGCGAAGAACCCGGAACCTGGACGCGGCTCACAACCGAACACCTATATCTCACCCAGTCCTGGGTTCCGGGTTGGCGCCTGTGGCGCGCCCCGGAATGACAAAGATGCGTTTTGAAGCCGCCGCGACGGCGCCTCAGAGCCGGCCGATCTCGAAATCGCGCCCGAGCAGCTTGGCGAGCTGCTTGAGGCGGCCCTCGACGCGCTCGCTGGACAAGGAGGCGAGATCGCCCGGGAAGCGCAGAAGCAGGCGGTTATCGACGCAGGTTGCCGGAATTCGCGGCAGGATGCCGGCCATCCCCGCCGACAAGAGATAGGCGACGCGGAAGATCGCGGCGATCAGCGTCGCACGCGCGAGAAGCGGCGGCTGAAGCAGCGTCTTCAGGCCTTCCGCCGCCGGAGAGCTGGCCTTCAGCCCGGCATAGCGATGGAAGATCGCCATCGCCAGGAAGGCCCGGCCGACATGGTCGATGCCGGTGAAATAGGCATGTGCAATGACGTTCATGCTCTGCTCGCCGCGATAATCGGGATGGGCGCGCCAGCCGATATCGGAAAGCAGGCAGACGGTCTCGATCAGGCGCCCGGAGGGCTCGTCTTGCGCGAGCCCCGCCGTTTCGAGAATTCCGCCCACCCAAGCGATGAGATCAGCTGCGTGGCGCGGATCGCGCGCACGCAGCAGATTGTAGTCGCGCGCGGCCTGCAGCAACGGATCGGAGGTCTGTTCCTGCGGCGAGAGCTGCTCGTGCAGCAGCCCCTCGCGCACGCCCTGTGCCGAAATGACGATGCTGCGGGGCTTGCCGCGCTTGATCAGTTCGTCGAGCACCAGCGCGCCATAGGCGAGCAGCGGCCGGCGCGCCGAGGAGACCGAATCGATGGCGTCGAGCACCGAGGCATCGGCCCGCTCGACCAGCTTGACGAAGTCGGCCGCGTCCTTGGGCGGGATCGCGTAGCCATGCATCACGTTGAGCGGGTAGTTCACACGGCGCTGGTGCAAGGTCGCCAAAGCGCGCCAGGTGCCGCCGACGGCGAAGAAATCGCGCCCCTTCATCGCGGCGAGCTGCGGCAGCTTGTCGAGTTCGTCCTTCACGATCTTCTCGGCTGATCGGATCGAGCCCTTCGAGCGATCAAGCAGAGCCAGGCCGCCGAGCGGGACGCTGGCACCCTTCCCGACGGCTCCCTTCTTGACGGAGATCAGCTCCAGGCTGCCACCGCCGAGATCGCCCACGACCCCATCGGGGGCATCAAAACCAGAGATCACGCCGAGGCCCGAGAGAATCGCCTCACGGCCGCCCGAGATCAGCTCGATCGGCTGACCGATCGCCTCCTCGGCGCGGGCGATGAACTCCGGACCGTTCTCGGCATAGCGCGCGGCGGCGGTCGCGATGACGCGGAGCTCGCCGACATGCATCGCCTCGCAGAGGATCCGGAAGCGCACGAGGGCCTGGATCGCCTTCTCGATCGCGTCCTCCGCCAACCGGCCGGTCGTGGCGACCTGCCGGCCGAGACCGGCCATCTCCTTCTCGTTGAAGACCTGCGATGGCGCCCGCGCCAGCATCTCGTAGACGACGAGACGGACCGAGTTCGAACCGATATCGACGATGGCGATGGTGTCGGAGAGCGCAAGCCGCCCCGGCGCGTGCCGGAGCTCAGGCTTTACGGCCTCCCCGGCGCGAGAGGGAACGGGGACTTGAATTCGAGAGCGATTTTCCACGTCCGGACAGACTCGGGTTCGTCATGAAGTACTTATGCGCGTTGAACGGCTCTTCGTTCGGCGCGGGGACAATGCGGCGCGAGCCGCCATCGGGCAATATCGTCCAGCTCTGCTCGTTGTCGAGCAGGTTGGCCAGCATGATCTGATCGAGCAACTGCTGATGCACGGTCGGATTGAGGATCGGCGTCAGCGCCTCGACCCGGCGGTCGAGGTTGCGCGGCATCAGATCGGCCGAGGAAATGTAGATCTTGGCCTTGGGCGAAGGCATGCCGTGCCCAGCGCCGAAGGCGTAGACGCGCGTGTGCTCGAGGAAGCGGCCGATGATCGACTTGACGCGGATCTTCTCCGACAGGCCGGGCACGCCCGGCCGCAGGCAGCAGATGCCGCGCACGACGAAGTCGATCTCAACGCCGGCCTGGCTGGCGTCATAGAGGGCGTCGATGATCTCGGGATCGACCAGCGAATTGCACTTGCCCCAGATCGCGCCCTTGCGGCCGGCCTTTACATGGGCGACTTCCTCGGCGATGTCGTCGAGCAGGCGCTGCTTGAGGCTTGTCGGCGAGACCGCCATGCGCTCCAACCCAGCCGGCTCAGCGTAGCCGGTGATGAAATTGAAGATGCGCGCGACGTCCTGCGCGATCACCGGATCGGCGGTGAAGAAGGAGACGTCGGTGTAGATGCGGGCCGTGATCGGGTGGTAGTTGCCGGTCGCGATATGGCAGTAGCTGACGAGCTGGCCGGCTTCCCGCCTAACGACGAGCGAGAGCTTGGCATGGGTCTTGAGCTCGATGAAGCCATAGACGACCTGGACGCCGGCGCGCTCCATCTCCTTCGCCCAGCGAATGTTCGCCTCTTCGTCGAAGCGCGCCTTCAGCTCGACCAGCGCCGTCACGGACTTGCCGGCCTCTGCGGCTTCCGTCAGCGCCTTGACGATCGGCGAGTTCGCCGAGGTGCGGTAGAGCGTCTGCTTGATCGCGACGACATTGGGATCGCGTGCCGCCTGCTGCAGGAACTGAACGACGACGTCGAAGCTCTCATAGGGGTGGTGGACGAGCAGGTCCTTCTGGCGGACCGCAGCGAGGCAGTCGCCGCCATGTTCCCGGATGCGCTCGGGGAAGCGGGCGTTGTAGGGCTTGAACTTCAGGTCCGACCGGTCGACGCCGACGAGCTGCGAGAGCTCGTTCAGGCCGATCATGCCGTTGACCTCGACGATCTCGTCGGCGTCGACCTTGAGTTCGCGCACGATCAGCCGGCGCAGATGGTCGGGCATGCCGGTCGAGACCTCGAGCCGGATGACGACGCCGAGCCGGCGCTGCTTCAGCATGGTCTCGAAGACGCGGACGAGGTCCTCCGCCTCCTCCTCGATGTCGAGATCGGAGTCGCGGATGACGCGGAAGGAGCCGGTGCCCTTGACCTCGTAGCCGGGGAAAAGCTTGCTGATGAACAGCGAAACCGCGTCCTCAAGCGTGATGAAGCGATGCAACCCCTCGCGGGCAAGATCGGGCAGCTCGATGAAGCGGTCGATCTTCACAGGCACGCGGATCAGCGCGTCGAGCTGGCGCCCATCGCTCTTGCGCTCCAGCGCCAGCGCGACGGTGAAGCCGAGATTCGGGATGAACGGGAACGGATGCGCCGGATCGATCGCCAGCGGCGTCAGCACCGGGAAGACGTAGTTGAGGAAATAGTCTTCCAGCCAGATCCTGTCCTGCGAGCCGATATCGCCCGGCTGCAGCAGGTGGATACGATTCTCATGCAGATCGTGGCGGAGTTCCGCCCAGCGCGCCTGCTGGTCGTCGGTAAGGGCCGAAACCGCCTGGCCGATCGCGACGAGCTGCTCGGCCGGGGTGAGACCGTCCTGGCTCGGCGTGACCACGCCCGCCTTGAGCTGCTCGCGCAAGCCGGAGACGCGGACCATGAAGAACTCGTCGAGATTGTTCGCCGAGATGGAGAGGAAACGCAGCTGCTCCAACAGCGGGTGGCTGCGGTTCGAGGCCTCCTCCATGACTCGGCGGTTGAACTGCAGCCAGGACAGCTCGCGGTTGATGAAGCGCTCGGGCTGCTGACGCAGCGGCGCAACGTCGGCCTCGCTGGAGAGCTTCTCCGGCTCGACGGTCACGGCTTCGAGAGTCATGTGCTTCACCCGTGTCCTGATTGTCTTTCCGCCCATGGCGCCGTTGAAGCCATCCTAGCGTGACGTTTCGATGACGGGCGACATGATTTCGTATGACGGCACGGCCGTTCGGCAAGCACGCTCTCTTTCAGCCGGGCTCATCTGGAAACAATTCCGACAGCACCTCCTGTGCCAGCGGGCGCGTGACGCGCCGGCCGCGCTCCAGCGCGACGCGATCGAGACGGTCCACCACCTGCCGCGCGGCAGCGAAAGAGCGCTCCATCCTGAGCGCCAGCGTCTCGATGACCGCGGTATCAACCACGAGCTGGCGATCAATGAAGAGCTTGACGAGGAGCGCCCGCAGCAACCCGTCATCGGGCGGCTCGATCGTGGCCCCCGGCGCCAATCTGAGGCGCGACAGCAGATCCGGCACGCGCAGGCCCCAGAAGGCGGGTTCCTTGCGCGCGGTCAGCAGCAGATGTCCGTCGCGCGCCTTCATCGCGTTCATCAGGTGGAACAGCGCGGCCTCTTCGAGCGGACCGGCATCGCAATCCTCGACGACGAGAGCCCCGCCGGAGACAAGGTGCGGGACCTTGGCCTCGGTCAGCTCCGCGGCCCGAATCGTCCAGGCATGGGCGACGCGGGCCCAGATCGCGGCGAGATGGGTCTTGCCGGCACCTTCGGGCCCGGTGAGACGCAGCCAGGCATCGGGCCATTGCGGCCAGCGCTCGACCAGGCCGTAGGCGGCCTCGTTGGACGGGCCGATCAGGAAATCCTCGACGCCGTGACGGCTGTCGACCGGCAGGTCGAAAGCGAGCTGGCGCGGGCGTGGGGGCACTTCGTTCATGCGTATTTCAGAGTTCGGCGTCGGCGCTGGACTTCGCCCGGGCTGCACGCCTGGCACCGACCCCGTGATAGAGGTTGCTGGCGAGATATTGCCGCAGCGCGAAGCGGCAGAGCACGCCGATGACGGCCGCAAGCGGCACCGCCAGCAGCAGGCCGACGAAGCCAAAGAGCGAGCCGAAGGCAAGCAGCGCAAACATCAGCCAGACCGGATGCACGCCGATGGAGTCACCGACGAATTTCGGCTGGAAGATGTTCCCTTCGAGGAACTGCCCGGCAAGGAAGACGCCGAGCGTTGCCAGCGGCCAGGTCCAGTCCGGCCAGAACTGCACGATCGCCACACCGACCGAGAGCACGAGCCCGGTCAGCGAGCCGACATAGGGAATGAAGGACAGGAAGCCCGAGATGATGCCGATCAGCGCGCCGAAATTCACGCCGACGATGCTGAGCCCGATCGCATAGAAGGTTCCGAGCAGCAGGCAGACGAGAGCCTGCCCGCGCAGGAAGCCGGCGATGGCGCGATCCATCTCATGCAACAGGCTGCGAATGGTGTCGCGGTGATCGAGCGGCAGCCAGCTATCGACGGTCGCGACCATCCGGTCCCAATCGACCAGCAGATAGAAGGCGATGACCGGCGTCAGGACCAGCAGCGAGAACACGCCGACGATGGCGGTGCCGCCGCTCCAGAGCGATTGCAGCAGGCCACCCACCCATTTGGTCGCCTCGCCGACGAGGTTTCCCAGCGAATTCTGCGCTTCCTGTTGCAGCTTCCCGGCGCCGAGGCGTTCAAGCCAGGGGAAACCCTTTTCCATTACCAGGGCCTGCAGCTTGGCCGCGTCGGAAGGCAGCCTGTCGACCAGCCCGGCTAGCTGCCGGCCGAGCAGCGGCGCGAGCAGCACCAGCGCCAGCACGAAGATGATGAGGAAAACGACCAGGATGACGATCGTCGCGGTCAGCCGGTTCATCCCCATCCGCTCCAGCCGGTCGGCCAGCGGATCGAGCAGATAGGCGAGCGCCAGCGCCGCGATAAAGGGCAGCAGGATATCGCGCAGGAGCACGAGCAGGAGGATGAAGACCAGGAGGGAGCCCAGCCAAAAGCCGATCTGGCGCTGCAACGTCATCGATCAGCCTCTTTCGCCTATCCGACCAGCGGAATGGGACAAATGTGCACGGAAAGCCGCAGTTCCAAGCGCCGGCCGCGTGTGAAATCTCGTCAGCCCGCCATGTGGCGCAGCCAGAAGGCGAGATAGGCCGCCATCGAGGCGAGCGTCAACACGGCGACGACGAGTTCGCCGACCACGGCCGCCGGACCGAGATCGATCCCGAAGGCCCGCGAGCCGAGCGCCAGCGCCGCGAAGGCAATCTGCGCCGCCGTGTTGAGCTTGCTGACGAGGAACGGCGCGATCGCGACCGGACGGGCGAGCAGCCACGAGAGCAGCACCGCCGCCACGATCATGATGTCGCGTGCCGCGACGAGAATGACGAGCCAGACCGGGATCGCGCCGACCACCGCCAGCGTGATGTAGATCGAGACGATCAGCGCCTTGTCCGCGATGGGGTCGAGATAGGCGCCGAGCTCGCTCGCCATGCCGCAATGTTTGGCGAGAAAGCCGTCGACAGCGTCGGAAATGCCGGCGACGACAAAGATGATGAAGGCCGCCTCCCAACGCGCGTTCACGATCATGACGATGACGAGCGGCACCAGGAAAAGCCGGGCAACCGTGATCAGGTTCGGGATCGTCATGACGACAGCTTCGCTCATGGCGCGACACGATGCCAGCCATGCGTCGTTCACACGACCTTCGATGTCATCCTGGACAAGTGCCGAAGCCGCGCCGACCCGGGATGACGGCAGTTGATGGTGAGAAACCGACAAAACCACCCAAACGCCTTGCCAGCCGCAGCTTGCTTGCCTATCGCTCCCGCGAGCATGCAAGGAAGGCGGAACGCAATGAGCAAGCCCGGCGCAAACGGACTGACCTATGCGCAGGCGGGCGTCGATATCGACGCCGGCAATGCCATGGTCGACGAGATCAAGCCGCTGGTGCGCGCCACGCGCCGGCCGGGCGCGGACGCCGAGATCGGCGGCTTCGGCGGGCTGTTCGACCTCAAGGCCGCCGGCTTCAACGATCCGATCCTGGTCGCGGCCAATGACGGCGTCGGCACCAAGGTGAAGATCGCGATCGAGAGCGGACTGCATTCGACGATCGGCATCGACCTCGTCGCGATGTGCGTCAACGACCTCATCGTCCAGGGCGCCGAGCCGCTGCTCTTCCTCGACTACTACGCCACCGGCAAGCTCGACCCGAAGGTGGGCGTCGAGATCGTGCGCGGCATCGCCGATGGCTGCCGCCAGTCCGGCTGCGCGCTGATCGGCGGCGAAACGGCCGAAATGCCCGGCATGTATGCCGAGAAGGATTACGATCTCGCCGGCTTCGCGGTCGGTGCGGCCGAGCGTGGCACGCTGCTGCCGCGCGAAGACCTGAAGCCCGGCGACGTGGTGTTCGGCCTGCCCTCCTCCGGCGTGCATTCCAATGGCTATTCGCTGGTGCGCCGCATCGTGGCGCTCAGCGGCCTCGGCTGGGAGGCCCCCGCCCCGTTCGACGGCAGCAAGACACTCGCAGAAGCCTTACTCGAGCCGACCCGCATCTATGTGAAGCCGCTGCTGCAGGCACTGAAGGCGACCGACGGCATCAAGGCGCTGGCCCACATCACCGGCGGCGGCTTCCCCGACAACATCCCCCGCGTGCTGCCCGAAGGCCTCGGCGTGGCGCTCGATCTGCCGGCGATCCCGGTCCCGCCGGTCTTCGGCTGGCTCGCCAAGATCGGCGGCGTCGCCGAGCGCGAGATGCTGCGCACCTTCAACTGCGGCATCGGCATGACCGTCGCCGCGCAGGCCGACAAGGCCGATGAGGTTCTCGCGGCGCTGAAGGCTGCCGGCGAGGCGCCGGTGAAGCTCGGCGAGATCGTGCCGGTCGCTGCCGGCGAGGAGCAGGTCAGCTATCGCGGCAAGCTCTCGCTGTGAGCACGGCTAACGCCCGCAAGCGCGTCGGGGTGCTGATCTCCGGGCGCGGCTCCAACATGGTTTCGCTTGCGGCAGCAGCGCAGGCGCCGGGCTATCCGGCCGAGATCGCGCTGGTCATCTCCAACATCCCCGACGTCGCCGGACTCGACCGGGCCCGCGGCTTCGGCATCGCCACGGCGACGATCGACCATCGCCCCTTTGGCCGGGATCGCGAGGCGTTCGAACGCGCCATGGACGAACTCCTGCGCGTCAACCAGATCGATCTGGTCGTGCTCGCGGGCTTCATGCGCATCCTGACGCCCTGGTTCGTGAAGCGCTGGGAAGGGCGGATGATCAACATCCACCCCTCGCTGCTGCCGCTGTTCAAGGGCACGCACACGCACCGACAGGCCCTCGAAGCCGGCGTCAGCGAGCATGGCTGCTCGGTGCATTTCGTCGTGCCGGAACTCGACGCCGGGCCGGTGATCCTGCAAGCGAAGGTGCCGGTCTTGCCCGGCGATGACGAGGAGACGCTGTCCAAGCGCGTCCTCGTCGAAGAGCATAAGCTCTATCCGGCGGCGCTGGCGGAGGTCGCGTCCGACCGCGCCAGGCTGGCGGGCGACGTCGTGATCCGGGCCTGATCGTCCCCGCCCTCGCGCTTGCAGCGCTCCCACTCCTCGCGCGCCCTCTCCTCCTCCTTCTGCCAGCGACGGAAGAGGTCGGCGCGGCGGGCGGGGTAGCGCTCCTCCAATGCGACGAGGCCAGTCATGCGGTCGGTGCGGAAATGGCGGAAGGCCTGCCGGAGCTCGCACCAGGCAACGACGATGCGCACGCGCTCGTAGAAGGTCATGCCAATCGGCCAGATCATGCGCTGCGTCGCGTGGCCGCTCTCGTCGCTGTAGTGGATCGAGAGCTTGCGACCGTTGCGGATGGCGGCGCGCACGGCGGCGACGTCGACCTGATCGACCGGCACGTCACCCGGGTAGGACGCTGCGAACAAGGCACCATCGAGCAGGATCGGCCGCAGATGCGGCGGCAGCACCGCCGCGACCTTGCTGACCACGTCCTCGGCAGCGCGCGCGAGCACCGGGTCGGCACGCTCGCTCAGCCAGCGCATGCCGACCAGCACGGCCTCGATCTCGTCCGGCGAGAGCATTAATGGCGGCAGGTCGAACCCGGCGTCGAGCACATAGCCGATGCCAGCCTCGCCGCGCACGGGGACGCCCTGGCGCACCAGCGCGCCGATGTCGCGATAGACCGTACGCACGGAGACATCGAGCTCGGAAGCCAGCGTCTCGGCGGTCACGGGGCGCCTGCGGCGACGCAGGCTTTGAATCATGTCGAGCAATCGTTCGGCGCGCTGCACGGCGTCGTCTCCCTACCCGGCCTCGTAGCTGAGGCACCATGGCCCAGCTACGGTGACAGCTTCTGTCAGGAGCGTGTCAGCAGCAAGGCGGGAGACGCAACGAGCGCCGAACGGGAAACCGGCCGCCATGCTCGGGCTTGCCCCGAGCATCTCTCATCGGATGAGGCCCCTGCGCCTCCTTCAGATCGAGATTCCCGGGTCTGCGTTTCGCTTCGCCCGAGAACGACGCCTCTAGAAAGCCGGACCGCCGTTCAGAACGGCCGCTTCAACTTGCACTGGTCGATGAAACGCAGGCCCTTCTCGCGGGCCGAATCGTTGAAATAACCGGTATCTCGGAACGCCTGGATCTCATCCTTGGTCATGGCGCTGACCGTGCCCTTGGCATAGCAGCTGCACGGGGTATGCACCGCTTCGCGGGTCGTGCCCAGGAGCTGCGACTGCGTGATCAGGCAGGCGTCGAAGGCGCGCAGCTGGATCATGTATGGGGTGAGGTTCTTCGCGGTCGGATCCGGCGGCGGCAGCGCCGTCGAGCTGCTAGCGGCATAGGCCGAGACGCTTGCCAGGAGCGACAATCCACCGGCCAGCACGACCGCACCCATCCGCCGCATCATCATGATTTCGTCTGCCCTTCGAGAACCGGGCACGTCGCGATCACCATGCTGCGCCCATGTTTCGGCATGGCCATAGAGCTAGGTCAACGTCAAGAGGACGCGCGGTCGTTTACTGCGGTTTTCAAGGATAGTGCTTCCGCTGCGACGTTTTCCGACTGAGTGTCGCCAGTAACCGACCGGACGCCGGGTTCGATTCCGAATTCCGGCTCGTCGATGACCGGCGCCCGGTCCGCCAGCTCGAGAAAAATAGCGGCGCAAAGCAGCCAGACGATCGCCACTTGCATAATCATCGCCGCCTCCTGCGACCTCGGGACATCGGAGCTTCCCGATGCGTGAGCCCACTCTGGCGGCGATCGATTAACGACCGGTTCCCGACCTCGGACCGTGACCGCTTCGCAGCCCGGCCGCAGGCGCCCCTTGGGGACCAGACCGGCAAAAAGAAAGCCAGCTTTGATCCAACATGTTGATATTCCTGAGATAACGAAAAACTCACCTTAACCGCGCATTAATCCCCTTCCCTCAGATTGCCCTCACTCAATCGTTCGGACGCACTGTCGCGTCGGAGTTCTGGACTATGCGTTGCGTTGCGTATCTGGCTGGTCTGGCGACCTGCCTTTCCCTCTCCCTGCCCGGCGGCGCCCAGGCACAGTCGAGAGACTATTCGACCCTCACCTCGCCCCAGCCGGCCCAGAACTGGTACCTGACGCTCGGCGCCGGCGTGCGCTATCAGCCGGACTACACGGGCTCTGACGACTACGTCTTTCGCGCCCGGCCGATCATCTCACTGGGCAAGGGCCTGAAGAGCACATGGTGGAGCGCCGAGGACGATGCGATGCTGAGCATCGGCGTCTTCTCCGGCCAGGGCTGGCGCATCGGCTTCTCGGGCGATCTGCTCTGGAAGCGCAATGCCAAGGTCAATCCCGCGCTCGTCGCCGTGCCTGCAACCAAGTTCGGCGCCGAGGCCGGCGGCTTCGTCGAATTCTACCCGACCTCCTGGCTGCGCGGCCGTGTCGATGTGCGCCGCGGCATCGTCGCCCATGACGGCGTCGTCGCCGACTTCAAGCTCGACGCCTTCTCGACGATCGGCCCCTGGACGCTGGGCGCCGGGCCGCGCATGCGGATCGCGTCCGCCGACTACGTGCGGACCTATTTCGGCACCTATGGCGCGATGCCCGGCACGGGCGGCTTCCTGCAGCGCTTCAACGCCGGCGTCCACACCGTGGGCGCGCTGGCACAGCTGACCTATAGCTGGTCTGATCAGCTCAAGACGACGGCCTATGTCGAGTACCAGCACCTCGTCGGCGACGCCGCACGCTCTCCGATCGTCAGGCCGTTCGGCTCGCGCGACTCGATCACCATCGGCCTGTCCGCGAGCTATTCCTTCGATACCGGGACGAACTACTCCTTCGGTCTCTGATAGGCGGCGAGCGTCGGGCCGGCCTGGCGGGTCCGACCGGCAGCTCCAAAGAAAAAGGCGGCCCCGAAGACCGGGCCGCCTTTCTGCTTTCGCAATCGACTGGCGGCTGCGCTCAGCCGACGATCTCGTTGCCCGAGAAGAACTGGGCGATCTCGACCGCCGCCGTCTCCGGAGCGTCCGAGCCATGCACCGTGTTCTCGCCGACCGACAGGGCGAAGAGCTTGCGGATGGTGCCCTCGGCGGCGTTCGCCGGGTTGGTGGCGCCCATCACGTCGCGATAAGCGGCGATGGCATTCTCGCCTTCCAGCACCTGCACGACGACCGGACCCGAGGTCATGAACTCGACGAGCTCGCCGAAGAAGGGGCGCGCCGAGTGCACGGCGTAGAAGGTCTCGGCCTGAGCCTTGGTCATCTGGATGCGCTTCTGCGCGACGATGCGCAGGCCGGCCTTCTCGATGACCGCGTTGACCGCGCCGGTGAGGTTGCGCTTCGTCGCGTCGGGCTTGAGAATGGAGAAGGTACGCTGGACAGCCATCGAGAGATCCTTGGATGGGGTGCAAAAAAGGGGAATGCGGCGCGCTTATAGCTGCCGCCTCCCGGCCCCACAAGGCTCGTGGCCGTGCTGCTCTCAGTGCCGCGTGAGGAAGGCGCGGGCTTCCCGCAGCGCTTCGGCGATCTGTTCACGCGTCATCTCAAGCGCCAGCTCCTGCCGATGCGCCGCCGCCCGGGCAGAACCACGGGCAAAGGCGACGTTGAACCATTTCTGCGCCACGACGAGATCGACGGCTCCTGCCCGCCCCGACGCATGCATGAGGCCGAGCTCGCAATAGGCCTCGGCCGAAACCTCCGCCGGGATCACCAGGGAAGCGGGGACTGCGCTCATCTCCATGCGTGCCATGACACCACCCTCTTGTCTTTGTGCCAGCCACCCGTCCAGGGCCCCGGCCGATGCCTGCGAGACTGGGCCCGACCTTTAAAATGCGAGCTAAATTTTGCGATGAATCGAGTCTCAACGAAACGTAATCGCCTGGTTAAAACAACTGAAAATTCACCTCGCGACCCCGAAAACGGAAACGATTTCAAAGACCTGACGACCCCGCCACACACGCCGCATTGAGATTCGATTCACCTTGCGCGAAGGCAAGCGCCGAAACCGCCTTCCGTAGCGGCAGCTTGAGCAATGCCGAAACGCCGATATAGTTCATATCTGAACCATACAGTCATAGCTGGTCGGACGAAGGAGGATCGGATGAAGGACGGGACCGGATCGAAGCGCGCGGCGCTGGCCGCGCTCGGCTTGCTGGCAGGCGTCGCGACGGCAAACGCCCAGGAAGTCGTCGGCCTCTGGGAGCGTGATACGGGCGCCTCGCGCGTGCGCTTCAGCAAATGCGGCGAAGCGCTCTGCGGCTCGCTCTCCTGGCTCAAGGACCAGAACGGCCCGGCCAAGGTCGGCCAGCGCATCTTCTACGACATGAAGCCGAACGGCGAGAACAAATGGAGCGGCAGCGCCTTCAACCCGGAGGACGGCAAGACCTATTCCGGCACGATGACGCTCTCGGGCAATTCCCTCACCACGGCGGGCTGCGTCATGGGCGGGCTGATCTGCCGCTCGGTGAAGTGGAATCGGGCGAACTGAGCCCTGCCGTCATGCTCGCCCTTGTGGCGAGCATCCACGTCTTGAACGCTGCTTTCGATCTGCCGAGACGTGGATGGCCGGGACAGGCCGACCATGACGCCTTCGCTTCAACGAAAGGATCGCGCTTGGCTCAGCGCGCCCTTTGACCGAAGAGGATCGCCTTTTCTTTAGGGGTGCTGATGCCTGCGGGGTTCCGCAGCTCTTCCGCCGCTTTCAGCCCGCGCTGGACGGCGGGACGCGCCTGCATGGTTTCCAGCCAACGCGCGACATTCGGAAACTGCTTGAGATCCTGCCCTTGCTTCTCCCAGCCACGCGCCCAGCCGATGCAGGCCATGTCGGCGATGGAGTATTCGCCGCAGATGTAGCCGCGGCCTTCAAGGCGCTTGTTGAGGACGCCATAGAGCCGGTTGGCCTCGTTGGTATAGCGCTCGATCGCGTAGGGAATCTTTTCCGGCGCATAGATGCGGAAATGATGGGTCTGGCCGAGCATGGGGCCGAAGCCGCCCATCTGCCAGAACAGCCATTCATCGACCGCGACGCGGGCGCGCTCATCCTTCGGATAGAACTTGCCGGTCTTGCGGCCGAGATATTGCAGGATGGCACCCGACTCGAAGACGGAGATCGATTTGCCGTCCGGTCCGTCGGGGTCGACGATCGCAGGCATGCGGTTGTTCGGGGAGATGGCGAGGAATTCCGGCTTGAACTGGTCGCCCTTGCCGATGTTCACGGGAACGATGTTGTAGGGTAGCCCGCATTCCTCGAGCATGATGGTGATCTTCCAGCCGTTCGGCGTCGGCCAGTAATAGAGGTCGATCGGCTTGGCGGGCGCTTCGGACATCAGTCTCTTCCTTCCTGGCGTGAGGCCTCGGAAGCGAATTTAGGGGCGGCACCGCACGCCCGGAAGGGGGAAGGGATTGCCTCCCACGCGACCGCGCCATGTGCTGTCGGCGTGTAACCTTTTCAGTTTCCGAGCTGCTTCTTGAAGCCCTCATGGCTCTGGTCAAAGCCGAGGTTGCGGTAGAAGCGATGGGCATCGATGCGTGACTTGTTCGAGCTGAGCTCGATCAGCCCGACACCGCTTTCTTCGGCGAAGGCGAGCGCGTGCTTGATCATCACGGCTCCGATGCCGAGGCCGCGGCTCTCCGGCGCGACGTGGACGCTCTCGATCTTGCCGCGCCTGCGTTCGCGCGCGATCAGCCCGGGGATCAGTGTGACCTGAAAGGTGCCGACGACCGCGCCCGCCCGCTCGGCGACAAAGAGCGCATTGTCCTTGCTGGCATCGATCTCGGCGAAGGCTTCGCCATATCCGGGATGCTGCGCCTCGGCCCGGATTTCCTCCGGCGTCATCGTCGGCGCGGCGGCACCGAGCATGATGAGTTCGGCAATGCGGGCCACATCGGCCGCACGAGCGCGGCGAATGGTGATTTCGGCGGCGGAGACAGGCGTCCGGGTCATCGCTTCGGCTTTCGGCTCAGGCTGTGGCGGTCTATGGCGGCGGCGGGATGGGCTTACTCGACGAAGAGGCGCTTCGCCATCAGCAGCGTGTTCGGCGTATCCTCACGCCCGTCGAAACGGGCCTGGCGCTGCAGGAAGAAGCCCATGCGCTCATAGAAGGCGATGGCCGGCTCGTTCTGGCTTTCGACTTCCAGGCGCGCGACCGGCGCCTTCGGAAAGCAGGCGAGCGCGACCTGCAGCAGCGTCCGCCCGATGCCGACGCCTTGCCAGACCGGCAGGACGTAGAGCCGCGTCAGCAGGGCCGCGCCGTCGCGCTCCTGCCGTGCCGAGGCGGTGGCGACGACCTCCTCGCCGATCAACGCGACGAGGAAGATCCCCTCGTCGCGGCCAAGCTGGTTGTGCAGGTTCTCCAGCGAATGCCAGGCATTGGTGATCTCGGCGACGCGCTGCCAGCCATAGATGCCGTCATAGGTGGCATGCCAGGTCTCGACCAAAAGCGCCCTGACCGCCGGGACATCGGCGGCTTCGGTATCGCGGATGACGAGACCTGCGGGCGTCACGGGGCATTCCTTCGCAGACGCGCCAAGCCTTCACCCCACGTCGCGGGAATCGCCTGCGCCGCAGGAGCCTAGAGCATCGCGAGAAGACGTGCGAACCGGCTTTTTCGCATCGGCACGGACGGAGTGTCGACAAGCGATCGCGCTTTCGCATGCGGACCGTCCCGCGCTGGAACAGCAACAGGCCGAGATTCCGCTCGCATAGGTCAGAGGGCCGACTGCGCGACAGGCGACACGCGGCCGCAGAGAGCGACTTGGTTCTGATCTTTGGAGGGTGCCAGCGCGTTGATGATGCAATCGAATTCCTGATCGATTTCACAAGATCGTCAATTGCTCAGAAGCCGCCCGCAACACTAACCACTCCACCCAGGGATGACGGGCAAGAAATGGTCGACAAGACCACGGAAGCGGCTTGAGACGGCCGCCCCGATATCCAACGCCGGGAGGGCGCTGAGGAGGGAAACAGCAACAGGCCAAATGGCCGAAGAGGGGATTTCGCAATATGAAGCTGACGAGACGCACATTCACCCGGGGGCTGACCCTCGGGGCCTTGACCTGCACCGAGATCGTATCGCCTGCCATCATCGGGTCCGCCCGAGCGCAAAGCATCACCTCAAACCGGCCGGATATCCGGCGCGGCACGTACCTTATCAGCAACGGCGCGGTGATGACCGTCGACCCCACGCTCGGCACGCTGCCGAAAGGAGACGTCCTGGTCCGCGAGGGCGTTATCGAAAGGATCGGCCAGGGGCTCGAGGCACCCGGAGCCGAGATCATCGACGCCAGCGATATGATCGTTATGCCCGGCCTGATCGATACACATTACCACATGTGGAGCGCGCTCGGTCGCAACTTTCCGGGTGACAACGGCTTCAGCTACTTTCCCGCGAAGAACGCCATTTCTCCGTACCTCTCGCCGCAGGATGGCTACAACAGCGTCATGCTCGGGCTGGCCGAGCTCGCCAACAACGGCGTCACTACGGTCCATAACTGGTCGAACAATACCCGCTCCGCCGCTCATGCCGATGCCGAGCTGACGGCGCATCGCGACTCGCTGCTTCGGGCGCGCTTCGCCTACGGGCATGCCGATCTGCTGGATGCCACCAAGCCCTTCGCCTATGACGACATCCTGCGCACGCGGGACAAGTGGTTCGGCGCCGGCTCACAGATGGACGGGCTCGTCCATTTCGCGGTCAACCTGCGCGGAATGGGTCCGAGCAAGCCCGAGACCTTCCACGAAGAGATGCAATGGGTGTTGAAGAACGGCCTGCGCGTAGCCACCCATGCCGGCCAATCGCCGCCGAACCTCAACAATGCCGCCGATTTCGAGCAGCGCGGCTATCTCGGGCCCAACTTCCTGTTCTGCCATTATGTGCCCGGCACCGAGGCGGATTTCGAAGTCCTGGCGCGGACGAAAACGCCTCTCAGCTTTGCGACGATATCGGAAATGCGGCTGGGGCGCGCCGGTGACTACCGTGCTGCTCTCATGCTCATGCGCAAGGCCGGCGTGATGCTGTCGCTCTCGGTCGACGCGAGCCTGATCGGCACGCCGAATATGTTCGAGATCATGCGCACGACCTGGAATCTCGGCGTTCCCTGGCAGGGCACGCCATCGGCCGGCCAGAAGCCGATCGAATTTGCCGAGGTGATCCGGATGGCCACGATCAACGGCGCGACGGCCCTCGGCCTGGGCGATGTCACGGGCTCCCTCACCCCCGGAAAGCGGGCCGACATCATCCTGCTGCGGACGAGCGACCTCAACATGGCGCCGCTCGGCCAGATCGAGACCACGATCGTGCAATCGGCCGATCCGTCCAATGTCGATACGGTCATGATCGACGGACGCATCGTCAAGCGCGCCGGGCGCCTGGTTGGCTATGACGTTGCCAAGATCGTCGCCGACGCGAAGGACTCCGCCCGCAAGCTGCGCAAGCAGGCCGGCGGCGTCCTGCTGCAGACATGCCCGGACTGCGGCTGAGCCGGAAAGGCGGGAGCGCCCACAGGCGCTCCCGCATCCAGCTCACTCGATGCCGAGCTTCTTCTTCAGGATCTCGTTCAGCGCCTGCGGATTGGCCTTGCCCCCCGAGGCCTTCATCGCCTGACCGACGAACCAGCCCAGCATGGTCGGCTTGGCCTTGACCTGCTCGACCTTGTCGGGATTGGCGGCGATCAGGTCGTCCACCGCCTTCTCGATGGCGCCAGTGTCCGTGACCTGCTTCATGCCGCGAGCCTCGACAATCGCGCGCGGCTCGCCCCCCTCGGTCCAGAGGATCTCGAACAGATCCTTGGCGATGCGCCCCGAGATCACGCCCTCTCCGATCAGGTCGACGAGGCCGCCGAGCTGGGCGGCCGAGACCGGCGAGGTCGTGACGTCCTGGCCTTCCTTGTTGAGGCGGCCGAACAGCTCGTTGATGACCCAGTTCGCCGCAGCCTTGCCGTCGCGTCCCTTCGCCACCGCCTCGAAATAATCCGCCTGGTCGCGCTCGGCGACGAGCACCGAGGCGTCGTAAGGCGAGAGCCCGTAATCCGCGATGAAACGGGCCTTCTTGGCGTCGGGCAATTCGGGCAGCGCGCCCTTCAGGCTCTCGACGAAGGCGTCGTCGAATTCGAGCGGCAGCAGGTCCGGATCGGGGAAGTAGCGGTAGTCATGCGCCTCCTCCTTGGAGCGCATCGAGCGCGTCTCGCCCTTGCCGGGATCGTAGAGGCGTGTCTCCTGGTCGATGGTGCCGCCATCCTCGATGATGCCGATCTGGCGGCGCGCCTCGGTCTCGACCGCCTGGCCGATGAAGCGGATCGAATTGACGTTCTTGATCTCGCAGCGCGTGCCGAGAGCGTCGCCCGGCTTGCGCACGGAGACGTTCACGTCGGCACGCAGGTTGCCCTTCTCCATGTCGCCGTCGCAGGTGCCGAGATAGCGCAGGATGGTGCGCAGCTTCGAGACATAGGCCTTCGCCTCCTCCGACGAACGCAGGTCCGGCTTCGAGACGATCTCCATCAGCGCCACGCCCGAGCGGTTGAGATCGACGAAGCTCATCGTCGGATGCTGGTCGTGGATCGACTTGCCGGCATCCTGCTCCAGATGCAGCCGCTCGATGCCGACGGTGATCTGCTCGGTCGGCGAGAGATCGACCACGATCTCGCCCTCGCCCACGATCGGGCTCTTGTACTGGCTGATCTGGTAGCCCTGCGGCAGGTCCGGATAGAAATAGTTCTTGCGGTCGAAGACCGAGCGGTTGTTGATCTGCGCGTTCAGGCCGAGGCCGGTGCGCACGGCCTGGCGAACACATTCGGCATTGATCACCGGCAGCATGCCGGGCATGGCAGCGTCGACAAGGCTGACATGCTCGTTCGGCTCGGCACCGAAACCGGTCGAGGCGCCGGAGAACAGCTTGGCATTGGAGGTGACCTGGGCATGGATTTCCATGCCGATCACGACTTCCCAATCACCAGTCGCGCCCTTGATCAGCTTCTTCGGGTCGGCGGGGCGGGCATGCGCATTCATCTGTGATCTTCCGGCTGAAATGGTCGCCTACGCGTTACGATGTCGGCGGGCTTGCGGCAAGCGTCCGTTGCTTCGCAGGGCTGCCCTGAAACTCGGCTGCATGGTGCAGTGCCGTTGCGCTCCTGCAACCAAATGGCAGGAATATGATCTATGTGGCGCAATATCGCGCAATTTGACGGGTGATGGATCTTGACATTCGTCAGTCATCATCCCTTTTTGCGCCAAAGGCCGCAAAATCCGCTATGTTGCGCAGGCCCGTCATTCGGAGTTCCGTCATGTCACGCAGCCGTTTCATCGGCCTGGTGCTCACCGCTGTTGCCATGTCGACCGGCCTGACCTCGTTCGACGCTGCCGCCCAGGGAGCTCCGCCGGCCCCTCCGGTTCAGGTCGCGCCCCCTCTCGCCAAGCGCATCACCAACTGGGATGAGTTCACCGGGCGTTTCGAAGCGAGCGAACAGGTGGAAGTCCGCGCCCGCGTCTCCGGCTTCATCGACAGCGTGCACTTCCCCGACGGCTCGCTCGTCCAGAAGGGCGATCTGCTCTTTACCATCGATCAGCGGCCTTACAAACTGGCCGTCGACGTGGCGCGCGCCGAGGTCGCTCGCGCAAAGGCGCAGGTCGAGCTGTCGCAGAACGAGGTCGATCGCGCCGAGGGCCTGACCCAGAACCGCACGATCACGGCCCGCGACGTCGACCAGCGCCGCGCCAACCTCAACAGCGCGGTCGGCTCCCTGCAGGGAGCCGAGGCCAATCTCAAGAACGCCGAGCTCAACCTCGAATGGACCGAGGTGCGCGCGCCGCTTGCCGGGCGCATCTCGAACCGCCGCGTCGACCCGGGCAACCTGATCGCCGGCGGCCAGTCAGGCGCCACGCTGCTGACCACCATCGTCGCCGTCTCGCCGATCTACTTCACCTTCGATGTCTCGGAAGCCGACTTCCTGCGCTACTCCCGCATGGCCAGCCTGCGGAGCGGCTCGGACAAGGATGCCGGCGTGCCTGTCGAAGTGAAGCTGTCGGACGAGACCAAATGGGGCCGCCGCGGCAAGGTCAACTTCGTCGACAACGCCGTGAACGCACGCTCGGCCACGATCCGCGGCCGCGCCGTTTTCGACAACAAGGACCAGTTCCTGACGCCCGGCGTGTTCGGCCGCCTGCGCTTCTTCGCCGGCGAGGCCGATGCGCTGCTCGTGCCCGACACCGTGATCGCCTCGGACCAGGCCCACAAGATCGTGCTGACGGTGGGGCCAGATAACAAGGTCGTGCCGAAATCGGTCGAGCTCGGGCCGATCAGCGAGGGCCTCAGGGTCATCCGCTCCGGCCTGACGCCTGAAGACAAGGTCATCATCGGCGGCAACGCCAATCCGATGGTCCGTCCCGGCGTCGCCGTCACGCCTCAGCCGGGCGAGATCAAGGTCGCGACGACGAACTGAACGCGTCCCGCACCGGCTCTTCCAACGCCGGTGCCCCGCTTCCCGGGCCGTCACGGCCCGGCACTGAAACACGGGCGCCACCGGGCGTCCGCCCGCCTTTTCCGGACAGGACGTTTCCATGTTCCGCTTCGCCCATTTCTTCATCGACCGGCCGATCTTCGCCACCGTGCTCTCGGTGCTGCTGACGATCGCCGGCGCCATCGCCCAGCGCGGCCTGCCGATCTCGGAATATCCCGAGATCGCCCCGCCGACCGTCTCGATCACCGCGACCTATCCGGGCGCCTCGGCCGAGGTCGTCGCCGCCACGGTGGCGACGCCGATCGAGCAGGAGGTGAACGGCGTCGACGACATGCTCTACATCACCTCGCAATCGACCGGCGACGGGCGGGTGACGATCAACGTCGTGTTCAAGGCCGGCGTCGACATCGACCAGGCACAGGTTCTGGTGCAGAACCGCGTTTCGCAAGCGGAGCCGCGCCTGCCGCAGGATGTGCGCCAGCTCGGCCTGCAGGTGCGCAAGGCCTCGCCCGACTTCCTGATGGTCATCAACATGATCTCGCCGGACGGGTCGCGCGACGCGCAATACATCTCGAACTACGCCTCGCTCTACGTGAAGGACGTACTGACGCGCGTCGACGGCGTCGGCGACGTGCAGGTCTTCGGTGCGCGCGACTTCTCGATGCGCATCTGGCTCGATCCGGCCAAGGTCGCGGCACGCAACCTGACGGCAGGCGATGTGGTGGCAGCGCTCAGAGCAGCGAACGTCCAGGTCGCGGCAGGCGCGCTCAACCAGCCGCCGGCAAAGTCGGACGAAGCCTTCCAGTTCTCCGTCAACACCCTCGGCCGCCTGACGGATGTCTCCGAGTTCGAGAACATCGTCGTACGCTCCGATGCCGATGGCGGCACGATCCGGGTCCGCGACATCGCGCGCGTCGAGCTCGGCTCGCAGGATTACACCACCAACGCCTATCTCGATAACAGGAACACCGTCGCCATCGGCGTCTTCCAGCGGCCGGGCTCGAACGCGCTCGCGACCTCGGACAAGCTGATCTCGACGATGAACGAGATGGCCAAGCAGTTCCCGACCGGCCTCGAGCATCGCATCATCTACAACCCGACCGAGTTCATCGGGGAATCCGTCGACGCGGTGGTGCATACCCTGCTCGAAGCGATCGTGCTCGTCGTGATCGTGGTCATCCTGTTCCTGCAGACCTGGCGCGCCGCGATCATTCCGATCGTCGCGATCCCGGTCTCGCTGGTCGGCACCTTCCTGGTGATGAGCGCGGTCGGCATCTCCTTCAACACGATCTCGCTGCTGGCGCTGGTTCTCGCCATCGGCATCGTCGTCGACGACGCGATCGTGGTGGTGGAGAATGTCGAGCGCTACCTTGCCGAGGGCCTCACGCCCAAGGAGGCTGCGCACAAGACCATGGACGAGGTCGGCGGCGCACTGCTCGCGATTGCGCTCGTGCTGTGCGCGGTGTTCATCCCGACGGCCTTCATCAGCGGCCTGCAGGGCACCTTCTACCAGCAGTTCGCGGTGACGATCGCAGCCTCGACGGCGATCTCCTGCTTCGTCTCGCTCACACTTTCGCCGGCGATGTCGGCGGTGCTCCTCAAGGCGCACAAGAAGCATGACCCGAACGAGCAGCACGGCTTCTTCTACAAGCTGGGTGCACCGGTCCGCTGGTTCTTCCACTATTTCAACGCCGGCTTCGACTGGCTGTCGCGGACCTATGGGCGCGTCACCTCGCGGCTGATCCGCATCGCGGTGATCCTGCTGATCGTCTATTCCGGCCTGATCGCGGCGACGGTCTGGGACATCCGGAGGACGCCGACCGGCCTCGTGCCGCAGCTGGATCGCGGCTATTTCATCGCCGTGCTCCAGCTGCCGCCTGGCTCCTCGCTGCAGCGTACGGACGCTGTGCTGCGCAAGGCCAACGAGATCCTGCTGTCCCGCCCCGGCGTGGCTCATACCGTCGCCTTCGCCGGTCTCGACGGCGCGACCTTCACCATCGCGCCGAATACCGGTGTCGCCTTCGTCACGCTCGCGCCGTTCAAGGACCGCGAGAAGCAGGGGCTGACGACGCAGGGCATCTTCGCCGATCTCCGGCAACAGATGTTCGGCATATCGGAAGCCTTCACCCTGCTGATCGAGCCGCCTGCCATCCCGGGCATCGGCACCGGCGGCGGCCTGAAGGGCTATGTGCAGGATCGTGGCGGGCGCGGGCTTACGGCGCTCGAAGGCGCGGCCTGGATCGTCGCAGGCTCGGCCGGGCAGGTTCCGGGCATCCAGCAGCCCTTCACGCTGTTCTCGACCAAGACGCCGCAGATCTACGCCGATATCGATCGCACCAAGGCGGAGATGCTCGGCGTGCCGATCACGCGCATCTTCGAGACGCTGTCGATCTATATGGGCTCTGCCTATATCAACGACTTCAACCTGCTGGGCCGGACTTATCGCGTCACCGCGCAGGCGGATAACCCCTTCCGCCTGACCACGCGCGACGTCGCCAATCTCAAGACGCGCAACGCGGATGGCGAGATGGTGCCGATCGGCTCGATCGCATCCTTCCACGACACGACCGGCGCCTATCGCGTGCCGCGCTACAACCTCTATCCGGCAGCCGAAGTGCAACTCTCGATGGCGCATGGCTACTCGACGGGACAGGGCATCGCGGCGGTCGAGAAGATCGCGGCGGAGCGGCTGCCGGCAGGCTTCGGCTTCGAATGGACGGAGATCGCGCTGCAGGAGAAGCTCGCGGGCAATACGGCGATCATCGCCTTCGGGCTTGCGGTGGTGTTCGTCTTCCTGCTGCTGGCAGCGCTCTATGAAAGCTGGCTCCTGCCGCTCTCGGTCATCCTTATCGTGCCGATGTGCATCCTGGCCGCGATGTTCGGCGTGAACTACGCCAATCTCGACAGGAACATTCTCGTCGATATCGGCCTCGTGGTGCTCGTCGGCCTCGCCGCCAAGAACGCGATCCTGATCGTCGAGTTCGCAAAGCAGGCGGAGGAGGAAGGCATGCACCGCCGCGACGCTGCGATCGCCGCCGCCCGGACCCGCCTGCGGCCGATCCTGATGACCTCGATGGCCTTCATCCTCGGCGTGCTGCCGCTGACGATCTCGGTTGGCGCCGGTGCCGAGATGCGCCAGGCGATGGGCATCGCGGTGTTCTCCGGCATGCTGGGCGTCACCTTCTTCGGCCTGATCTTCACGCCGGTGTTCTATGTGATGGTGCGCTGGCTGGCGGAACTCGGTGGCAAGAAGCGCAAGGCGCAAGCCGCTGCACAGCAGCAGCCGACCAGAGCGCATGGCTGAAGGTGACGGCGGCGGCTTTCCAAGCCGCCGCCCTGCCCCCGACTGCAGACACGAAAAAGGGCCGCTCGCACGGCCCTTTTTATTTTTCCTGAGGCATCATTCTCGGGCGGAGCCAAGCGCTGGCCCGAGAATCTCACGATGAGAAGGCGAAGAGCCTCCTTCGGCCCGAGATGCTCGGGTCAAGCCCGCGCATGACCGCGGGCGCCCTCAGCCCCACCAGCGCTCCGAAACCGGGAAGCGGCCGGCGGCCTGCTCGATGACCTCGCCGAGCGAGAACAGCGTCTCCTCATCGAAGGGGCGGCCGATGAGCTGCAAGCCCAGCGGCAGGCCCTGAGCGTCGAGGCCGGCAGGCACGGCGATGCCGGGCAGGCCCGCCATGTTCACGGTCACGGTGAAGACGTCGTTGAGATACATCTCGACCGGATCGGCCGAGCCCTTCTCGCCGATGCCGAAGGCGGCCGAGGGGGTCGCCGGGGTCAGCACCGCATCGATGCCCTGCGCATAGACGGTCTCGAAGTCGCGCTTGATCAAAGTGCGGACCTTCTGGGCACGCAGGTAATAGGCGTCGTAGTAGCCGGCCGAGAGGACGTAGGTGCCGATCATGATGCGGCGCTTGACCTCGGCGCCGAAGCCGGCAGCGCGGGTCTTCTCATACATCTCGACGATGTCCTTACCCTGCTCGCGCAGGCCGTAGCGGACACCGTCATAGCGGGCGAGGTTCGAGGAGGCCTCGGCCGGGGCGACGATGTAATAGGCCGGCAGGGCGTATTTCGTATGCGGCAGCGAGATCTCGACGATCTCGGCGCCGGCGGCCTTGAGCCATTCGATGCCCTTCTGCCAGAGCGCATCGATCTCGGCGTTCAGGCCCTCGAGCCGGTACTCCCTGGGAATGCCGATCTTCATGCCCTTCACGGAGCGGCCGATGGCGGCCTCGTAGTCCGGCACCGGCGCGTCGACCGAGGTCGTGTCCTTCGGGTCGTGGCCGGCCATGGAGCGCAGCATCACGGCGCAGTCACGCACGCTCTTGCCGATCGGCCCGGCCTGATCGAGCGAGGAGGCGAAGGCGACGATGCCCCAGCGCGAGCAGCGGCCATAGGTCGGCTTGATGCCGACCGTGCCGGTGAAGGCGGCGGGCTGGCGGATCGAGCCGCCGGTGTCGGTCGCGGTGGCTGCCAGGCAAAGGTCGGCGGCAACGGCCGCGGCCGAACCACCGGAGGAGCCGCCCGGCACGAGGTGATTGCCCTCGACAGCCCCGCCCTGCCCCGCGCCGACATTGGAGCCCTCACGGCGCCAAGGGTTCACGACATTGCCGAACGCCGAGGTCTCGTTCGACGAGCCCATGGCGAACTCGTCATTGTTGAGCTTGCCGAGCATCACCGCGCCGTCGCGCCAGAGCTGGCTCGATACGGTCGACTCATAGGCCGGCACGAAATTGCCGAGGATGTTCGAGCAGGCCGTGGTGCGCACGCCCTCCGTGGCAAAGAGATCCTTGATTCCGAGCGGCAGGCCTTCGAGCGGGCCCGCCTCGCCCTTGGCGAGCTTCTCGTCGGAGGCGGCCGCCTGCTTCAGCGCGTGCTCCGGCGTCTCCAGCACATAGGCGTTGAGGGCGCGGGCCTTCTCGACGGCGGCGATATGCGCCTTCGTCAGCTCGGTGGCGGAGAAGGTCTTGGCTTTCAGGCCGTCGCGGGCCTCGGTCAGCGTCAGGCGGGTGAGATCGGTCACGGTCGATATCCGATTGAATTCAAGTCGGCGGAACCGTCATTGCGAGGAGCGCAGCGACGAAGCAATCCAGGAGCGGCAGCACTCGAGGTCCCCCGGGATTGCTTCGCTCACGCTCGCAATGACGGGGAACGATAACGCGCCCTACTCGATGACTTTAGGCACCATGAAATAGTTGTCCTCGGAAACCGGGGCGTTGGCGATGATCGTATCGGCGATCTCGCCGTCGTTCACCACGTCCTCGCGCTGCTTCATCGCCATCGGAGTCACCGAGGTCATCGGCTCCACGCCATCCACATTCACCTCGTTCAACTGCTCGACGAAGCCGAGGATCGCGTTCAGCTCCCCTTGCAGCTTGGGCAGATCGGCCTCCGGCACGGCGATGCGCGCGAGATGCGCGACGCGTTTGACGGTGGCGAGATCGACCGACATGGCGGACTCCTGGACAGGGCGCGGATCACGCGCGGAAAACGGTTCGCCGCGCTATAGCGCGGCGAACGGGCAAACGTAAATCAGCATTGAGCGATCAGGCCGGTTTCTCCGGCTCAGATCGCGAAAGCCTCGCCCTTCTTCGGCAGGACGACCTCGATGCCACTGCCCCGCATGCCGGCAACGAAGGTGTCGGCGTTCTGGTCGATGATCGGGAAGGTGCCGTAATGGCTGGGGATCGCGACCTTCGGCTTGACGAAGCGGGTCATGGCGAGCGCGGCGACCTTGCCGCCCATGGTGAAGCGGTCGCCGATCGGGCAGATGCAAGCCTCGACGCCATGGATCTCGCTGAGCAGCGCCATGTCGGAGAAGATGTCGGTGTCGCCCATGTGCCAGAGCGTCTTCTCGCCCCTGGCCTTGATGATCGCGCCATTCGCGTTGCCGACGGGGACGTTGACACCGCCCTCGCCCATGCCGGCCGAGTGATCGGCCCGGACGAGCGTGAGGCTGAACGGGCCGAGATCGACGGTGCCGCCGGTGTTCATCGGGCTGAAGTTCTTCAGCCCCTGCGAGGCCAGATGCATGGCGAGGTCGTAATTGGTGATGACCGTCGCGCCGGTCTTCCCGGCAATATCGAGCGTGTCGCCGACGTGGTCGCCATGGCCGTGGGTGACGACGATATGGCTGACGCCCTTGGAGATCGCCGCGACGTCGCCCTCAAAGGCTGGGTTCCCGGTGAAGAACGGGTCGATCAGGATGGCAGCGCCGTCGATATCGACGCGGAAGGCGGAGTGGCCGTACCAGGTGAGTTTCATGCGAAGGCTCCGGGCTTTCGAGATGCCGGCCCCTATCTAGGCCGATCCGAGCCGCCGACCAAGTCGACAATCTAGCCGGAGAGAGGCAGGCTGGCGCCATGACGAACCCACGGAATCGCCCCATGACGGGCGCCGCCACGCTCGCCCGCCGGATCGCCCAGGGCCATGGCGACGAGCCGGCCGATCTCGTCATCAAGGGCGCAAGGCTCCTCGACCTCGTCACCGGCACGCTGGTCGAGAGCGATATCGCGATCTGCGGCGATACCATCGTCGGGACCTACGGAACCTACGAGGGCAAGCGCGTCATTGACGCCAAGGGCCTGTTCGCCGTGCCCGGCTTCATCGACACGCATCTGCACATCGAATCCTCGCTGGTGACGCCGCTCGAATTCGAGCGCTGCGTGCTGCCCCATGGCGTCACCACCGCGATTTGCGACCCGCACGAAATATCGAACGTGCTCGGCGTCGAGGGCATCCGCTATTTCCTCGCCTGCGCCGAGGCGATGCGGATGGACCTGCGCGTCAACCTGTCGAGCTGCGTGCCGGCTACGCATCTGGAGACGGCGGGGGCCGCGCTGGAGGCCGGCGACCTGACGCCGATGATGGACCATCCCAAGGTGATCGGGCTCGCCGAATTCATGAACTTCCCGGGCGTGATCCATCGCGACCCCGGCTGCCTCGCCAAGCTGGAGGCCTTCTCGCATCGCCATATCGACGGCCATGCGCCGCTTGTACGCGACCTAGACCTCAATGCCTATCTCGCCGCTGGCATTCGCACCGACCATGAGACGACGACGGCCGACGAAGCCCGCGAGAAGCTCGCCAAGGGCATGGCGATCCTGATCCGCGAAGGCTCGGTTTCGAAGGATCTGCATCAGCTGATCCCGCTGATCTCGCGCGATGCCTCGCCCTTCCTCGCCTTCTGCACCGATGACCGCAACCCGCTCGATATCGGCGAGGAAGGCCATCTCGACTACATGATCCGCACCGCCATCGCCGAGGGCGCCGATATGCTTGCGACCTACCGCATCGCCTCGCTCTCGGCGGCGCGGAATTTCGGGCTGTTCGATCGCGGCTTCATCGGGCCGGGCAAGCGCGCCGATATCGTACTGGTTGAGGACCTCGCTGCCTGCTCGGTGAAGCAGGTTCTGACCGGGGGCCGGCTGGTCGAGGAAGCGCTGTTCGCGGATCGGGCGGCGATCGCGCCGGTTGGGCTCGGCAGCGTGAAGAGCCGCAAGCTCGCCCCCGCCGATTTCACTGTGAAGGCCCGCGACGGCGCGACGCCGGTGATCGGCGTTGTGCCGGGGCGGATCATCACCGAACGACTGTCGATGGCCCTGCCCTCGCGCGATGGCGAGGCCCTGCCCGATCTGGCTGAAGATGCGATCAAGGTCACGGTGATCGAGCGTCACGGCAAGAACGGGGGCATCGCCACCGGCTTCGTCCATGGCTTCGGCATGAAGCACGGCGCCATCGCTTCCTCGGTCGGCCATGACAGCCATAATCTCTGCGTCGTCGGCGTGGACGATGCGTCGATGGCGGCAGCCGCCAATCGCCTGATCGAGATCGGCGGCGGCTTCGCCGTGGCCGATGGCGGCGCGATCACGGGGGAACTCGCGCTGCCGGTCGCCGGGCTGATGAGCGAGCAGCCTTTCGAGGCGGTGCGGCACGATCTGGAGAAGCTGCGTGCCGCCGCGAAGGCACTCGGCGTCGTGCTGGCCGAGCCTTTCCTGCAGGTCGCCTTCCTGACGCTCCCGGTGATCCCGCATCTCAAGATCACCGACAAGGGGCTGGTCGATGTCGATCGGTTCGATTTCGTGTGAGGTTATGGTGGCAAGTTTGAGGGCGCACTGACCAAACAGCGTCTGCTTTGGGTCGAAATCGGTCTCCTCAGCTATTGGGAAGATCACGCAGTTTCCGTGCGGCCTCGGCGTCCTCGGCTAGCTGTGCGAGGTTCCTTTTCCGATCCTCTTCCCTGACTTGATTGTAGAGATCTGAGCCGAAAACGGGGCCTCCGCTTCCGACGTAAGGCTCTGCGGGCTTCTTTGCCGATGAAGTTGGGGCTGAGGATCGCAACAGAGTATCGAGTAGGCGCTTCAGGGCGTCTGGCATCCAATCGATCATAACGACCTTTGCGTTGGTTCCGCCTCGGTTATCTTGGATGCGCGTTTCCAGATAGGTGAAGGCCGTTATGGGTTGGAAGCGGCCACTCGCTCCAATCTACACCCTAAATCCGCTCCTCCAGCGCCGCCATGACCTTCTCGGCCACGAGCCCAGACACGCGCCCGTTCGACTCGACCGTGTTACCGGCGATATGCGGGGTCAGGATCAGGTTGGGTGCGCCAGCGAAAACCTTGGCCGCGTCCTTGCCGAGCGGCTCCTGCTCGTAGACGTCGATCGCCGCGCCGCCGAGCTTGCCGGCCTTGAGCGCCTTGACCAAGGCCGCCTCGTCCATGATGCCGCCGCGCGCCGTGTTGATCAGGATCGCGTCCGGCTTCATCCGGGCTAAGGCCTTCGCGTCGATCATGCCGCGGGTCTCCGAGGTCAGCGGGACATGCAGGCTGATGACGTCGGCTTGCGCCAGCAATTCGTTGAACTCCAGCCGCCGCACGCCGCTCCAGGCGGGATCGTCGGCCGGCAGTCGTGGATGGTAGGCGGCGACCTCCATCCCGATGGCGCGGGCATGATGGGCGACGTCGCGGGCGATGGAGCCGAAGCCGACGAGGCCCATCAGCTTGCCGGCGATCTCGCGGCCAATCAGCTTCGTCTTGGGGAATTCGCCGGCGACCATCGCGGCATTGGCGAAATAGGCGCCGCGCAACAACGTCATCGTCGTGCCGATGACGTATTCGACGACGGAGAGACTGTTGGCGCCGGTCGCGGGGAAGACGCGGATGCCACGAGCGGCGCAAGTCTCCATGTCGAGATTGTCGAGGCCGACGCCGAGGCGCCCGATCACCTTCAGCGCCTTGGCCGCCTCCAGCACCTTGCCACGCAGTTGCGTCTGGTTGCGCACGATCACGGCCGGGACATCGGCGAAGAGCCGCGCCATCTCGTCCGTATCGGCATAGAGCTCGGGATCGTAGTGAACAGCGAAGCGCGCCTTGAGATTGGCGACGGCGGCGTCGTCCATGAATTCGGTGATGACGATGTCGGTCATGGTGCCGTGCTGACGATGAAACGAAGGCGTGGATCGGGGCTGTAGAGCGGCGCGACGAAGGTCTCGATCAATCGCCCGCCGTTCTTCTCGATGATGCGGCGCGAGGCGTGGTTCTCGACGTCGCAGGTGATGGTGATCTCCGGCAGACCGGCCTCGCGCGCGACGCCAAGCATCCCGGCGAGCGCCGCTGTGGCGTAACCGTGGCCGGCGAATGCCGGCAGGATGGTGTAGCCGATATGGCCCAGCACATGTTCAGGCAGGGCCAGGATGGGCCGTCCATCCTTCTCCTGCCAGCGCAGGTTGATCGAGCCGATGAAGGGCCGCTCGGGCCGATCCTCGGCGAAGATCCAGCGCGTCGGGCCGGGAATGCGATCGACCTCGCGGCCATCCGGCAGCCTCACACGACCCGGGCCGCCGCGAATTTCGGCGAGAAAGGCGTCGGGATCGGCGGCTATGGCGGCGAGTTGCTCGGGCGCGACGTTGCGCGTCGTATTGGGCGACCAGCCTGCGCGCAGCGCAGCCTCATAGGCGCCGAGCAGGGCCATGTCGGGAACTTGCAGCGAGATGCGCGCCGCCACGGCAGAAAATCCTCCAATAGCGGCAGAGCCGCCCCGAGCGCGCCGATATAGCCCGATCATCGCAGATAGGCGATGGCATCGACGCTACAGCTGCCGGGAAACCGGCATTTGCGGAGACCATCGGTAAAGGTATCGCTCGCGAGATGGGGCTGCGCGTGATACCGCCACGCCATGACCAGCGCCGTCGTCCCGCTCGAAGCCTTCCTCGACCTGCCGGCGCATGCGCGCCTGCTCGGCCTCGATCTCGGCACCAAGACGATCGGGCTCGCGCTGTCGGATCTGGAGCGGCAGATCGCGACGCCGCTTGAGACGATCCAGCGGGTGAAGTTCGGGCTCGACGCCGCGGCGCTGCTGAAGATCGCGGGGAAGCATCAGGTGGCCGGGCTGGTCATTGGCCTGCCGCTCAACATGGACGGCACGGAGGGGCCGCGCGTGCAGTCGACCCGCGCCTTCGTGCGCAACCTCGCCCCCCTGACCGACCTGCCGATCGTGTTCTGGGACGAGCGAATGTCCACGATGGCCGTAACACGCACCTTGCTCGATGCCGACGCGTCGCGCGCCAAGCGCGCAGCGGTCGTCGACAAGATGGCCGCCGCCTACATCCTGCAGGGTGCGCTCGACAGGCTGGGCCGGCTCGCGCCGCTGGAAGGCGAGCAAGACGCGTTCGACTGAAGGAAGCGCCTCAAATATGAGGCGCTTTTCCGAGAAGCTCAGTTGAACAGAAGCCCGCGCTTGAACGCCTTCTTCTGTGCTTCGCGCTCGTTCTTGATGGCGCGCTTCCGCTCTTCCATCGTCATGCCCGCCATCGGGTCCTGCTGGCGACGGCCGCCATCGTAGCCGGGGCGACGATCATTGCGCCAGTCGCCCCGCGCATCGTCGCGACCGTAACCGCGCCGATCGTCGCGCCAATCCCTGCGGTCATCGTTGCGTCCGTAGCCGCGACTCTCATAGCCGTCGCCGGGGCGACGCTCATAGGAACGATCATAGTTCGGGCCGGCGTAATACTGCGCTGAGGCGGGCTGAACGCTGCCCCAGCCGGCCATCGCCAATCCCAGCCCGGCGATCAGAACATTTCGAAGGGGAGCCATTTCGGTGACCTCAATCGTCCAAACATCAGTGACGCCATCTTCTGGCGTCAAATCGCGAAGATTTCCCTGACAAACCCACAAAAATAGGCCCGCGCAGATTGCGCGGGCCTTGCAAGGCGCTTCAAGCTGCGACCTTAGCGATGATCGCGGAAATCATACGGAGCATAATAGCCGCCATAGGGCGCATAGTAGCGCTGCGGATAGGCATAGACCGGCGGCGGCGGAGGCGCGTAATACTCATCGTAGTACGGCGCTGCGTAGGCGCGGTTGTTCGCCGCGACGGCCGCCGCGCCGAGGATGCCAAGGCCGACGGCTCCCGCGATCGCTGCGCCGCGCGAGGGGCCGCGCCAGCCGCGGTAATACCCGCCGCGATAGCCGCCACGATAACCGCGATAGTATTGCGTATAGCCGGCCTGCGCCTGGTCGAGCCGGGTTGCATCGAACAGACGCTGCTCCTGCGCCATCGCAGGAACCGCGAAGCTGCCCACCGCCACACCTGCGGCAGTCAACGCGATGGCGAATGTCTTGCTCAGAGAGATCATGACGGCATCTCCTTCGTCGGGACCGTCCCGAACCATGACGACAGGTTCGCTCGATCCGGTTGAATGCGACCTGAACCAATCGCGGCGGCATTGCGGCAGAGACACAGCGGGTCTCCATCAACGCCCTTGCCGGCGGCGGGCCGCCATGGAACAGGCTGGTCGATACTCGCCGCATCAACTGCCGGCGAGAACCGTTGTTCCTGCCCATCTTGCCGGTCTGCCATGCTCGACAGCCTGATCGCCGTTTTCCTCGTCATCGCGACCGGGTGGGTCCTGAAAGCCCGAAACCTCGTTTCGCCCTCGCATTGGCTCGGCGTCGAGCGCCTGACTTACCAGGTGCTGTTCCCGGCCGTCGTCATCCACACGCTCGCCATGGCCGATCTGCGCGGCGTTCCGGTCGTTGCCATGGGGGCGAGCCTCGTCCTTGCCATTCTCAGCGTCGCAGCATGTCTCCTGCTGACCCGGCCTCTCCTGGCGCAAGCAGGCATCGACGGGCCTGCCTTCACCTCGATCTTCCAGGGCTCGGTCCGCTGGAACACCTTCGTCGCGCTGGCGCTCGCAGCCGGCCTGCAAGGCCGCAACGGCGCGACGCTGATGGCGATTGCGGTCGCCGCGATGATCCCCCTGCTCAACGTCATGTGCGTCCTCATCCTCGCGCGCTTCGCCAACGGCAAGCCGATGAGCGTCGGCGCCACCGTGCGCTCGATCCTGTACAACCCCTTCATCTGGTCATCCGCCGTGGGCCTTGCCTTCAACCAGGCCCAGTGGCTGCTGCCTTCGGCCTTCACCGGCTATCTCGACGTATTGGGGCGGGCTTCCCTCGGCATCGGCCTGCTGGTCGTGGGCTCCGCGCTCGATCTGAACCGGCTCGCGCGCCCTCGCCTTGCCCATTGGGTCGCCGTTGGATTGAAACTCGTGGTGATGCCGGTTGCGGCCTGGCTCTATGCCGGTTGGTTCGGCGTCACCGGCCCGGCCCTGACCATGACGATCGTCGCCGGCGCCGTTCCGACCGCCACCGCCGCCTATTTCCTCGCCCGCGACCTTGGCGGCGACGCACCGCTGATGGCGGAGATCACAACGCTTCAGACCCTGCTGGCGCTCGCGACGCTCCCCGTCGCCGTGCTCCTTCTGCGATGAGCGACCTGAGCTTGAAATTTTTACGAGAATACAATTTATAGGTGCATATCCGCAGGGGACGCCTCCGGACGCGTTCCGCGCCTGCCAGACGAGGTATCCATGCGCATGAAGCCAAAAGCGCGTAAGCTGGTTCAGGCGCAGAAGCTGGTCCCGTCCGAACCCAACGCCGATGAGCGCGACGGTGACACTCCCGACCGGCCGATGACCGCGCTGGAGGCGGCGGCGTTCATCGAGAGCATGGCCGCCGAGTTGCGGACCATGGCGCGCGCAACGAAGCTGGAGACCCTGTCCTATTTCCTGGAGATGACCCGTATCGAGGCATCGGCCGAAGTCGAGCGCCACGCCAAATCGAACGGCAAGGCCCAGTAGGCTTCGGCCTTCCGAGCAAGGAGACGATCAGAAGCGCGCCCGCGACAAAGCTCCTCCGGGGTGACGGCGCACTTGCCCTTCGAGTTCCAGCTCGGCCAAAACCCGGCTGATCTCGCGCGCGGCATGACCGCTCGCACGGACAAGGTCATCGGGCGCGATCGGCGTCGGTCCGAGCAGGTCCAGCACGAGGCGACCAAGGCCCGGCGGCAAGACGGGCCCCCCGACCTCCTCGGTCGATGGCGGAGGACCGAAATCCCCCTGATGTCGCACGAAGCCCGGTGCCGGTGCCACCTCCGGCAGATCGAGCTCGTCCCACATCGCCTCGCTCGCCGGCTCGCCGGATACCTCCCGCAGCGCCGAGTGATCGAGCCAGGAGGCCGGGTCCTGCCGGCGCAACGGCGCGAGCGCCTCGATGACATGCGCAGCCTCGGCGCAAAGCATCGCACCCTCCCTGATCAGGTGATTGCCGCCTTCGGCCCGAGGGTCGAGCGGCGAGCCGGGCACGGCGAAGACCAGCCGCCCCTGCTCGTTCGCGAAGCGCGCCGTAATCAGCGAGCCCGAGCGGCGCGCCGCCTCGACCACCACGGTGCCCAGCGAAAGGCCCGAGACCAGCCGATTGCGCCGAGGAAAATCGCGGGCCCTGGCGACCCAGCCGAGCGGCATCTCGCTGATGATGGCACCGCGCTCGGCGATGCGCTCCGCCAGGGGGATGTTCTGCGGCGGATAGATCTCGTCGAGCCCGCCCGCAAGCACCGCAACGGTCCCGGTTTCGAGGCTTGCCTGATGGGCGGCCGTATCGATGCCGCGCGCCAGCCCGGAGACGACGGCGAATTCGGCCTCACCGAGCTCGCGCGCCAGCCGGCCGGTGAATTTCATCCCCGCCGCGGAGGCATTGCGGGAACCGACCAGAGCAACCGCCGGCTTCTGAAGAATCTGCACCTGCCCGAGCACCGCGATCAGCGGCGGCGCCGAATCGATCGCCTGCAGCGGCACCGGGTACTCCGCTTCGCCGAGCGCGATCAGGCGTCCGCCGAGACGCCGCAAGCCTTCCAGCTCGCGTTCCGCTTCCGCAGGCTGGCAGATGCGGATCGGACGGCCAGTTCGTTGGGCGAGCTCCGGCAGGGCCTCAAGCGCAGCACCAACTTCGCCGAAGCGGTTCATCAGGGAACGGAAGGTCCGCGGGCCGACGCTCTCGCTGCGGATCAGCCTCAACCAATCGAGACGCTGGCGATCGGAGAGGACGATGCCAGCCGCCATATCGCTCAGCCCTTCTGGCCGATCTTGCCTTCGCTCCCGGAGAGCAGCCGGGCGATATTGGTTCGGTGCATGATCCAGAGCAGCACCGTCAGGATAGCCATGACGATGGCAGCCTGGTGCATGCCCGCCCAGAACCAGAGCAGCAGCGGCGTCAGCAGGCTGGCCACTAGCGCCGAAAGCGAAGAGTAGCGCGAGAGATAGGCGACGCTCAGCCAGATCGCGGCGAAGACAAGCGCGATCGAAGCCTTCACGCCGATCAGCACGCCGAGATAGGTCGCGACGCCCTTGCCGCCCTTGAAGTCGACCCAGACCGGAAAGAGATGGCCGAGGAAGGCGCCGATGCCCGCGGCCAGCGCCGCCTCCGGCCCGCCGAGCAGGCGCGAGCCGACGATGACCGCCACCGTGCCCTTCAGCATGTCGCCGACGAGGGTGGCGGCCGCGAGCTTCTTGTTGCCGGTGCGCAGGACGTTGGTCGCGCCGATATTGCCGGAGCCGATGCTGCGCAGATCGGGCCCACCCGCGAGCTTCGTCAGGATGATGCCGAAGGGGATGGAGCCGAAGAGATAGCCGACGACGAGCGCGATCAGCGTTGCCGAGCCGGAGAGGCTCCAGTTCAGAACATCGGTCATGCCGCCCTATTCCCCACAGTCCGCCCGCAGCCTAGCCCGGCTCGACCTCATACACCACCCGCCCGGCAACGATCGTCGCCGCGACGATGCCTTCCAGCCGCGCCTCATCGAAGGGCGAGTTCTTGGCGCGCGATTTGAGCTTGCGCTTGTCGACGACGAAGGGCGCTTCCGGATCGAACAGGACGAGGTCTGCCGGCGCGCCGGGAGCAAGACGCCCCGAGGGCAGGCCGAGCAAGGCCGCCGGCCGCGCCGACAGGGCGGCGAGAAGCTGGGGCAAACCGATCTGGCCAGCCTGCACAAGGCGTTGCGCGGCCGACAGCAAGGTCTCGATGCCGAGGGCGCCGTCCGCAGCCTCGGCGAAGGGCTGGCGCTTCGTCTCGACATCTTGCGGATCATGGTCGGAAACCACGACGTCGATGACGCCGTCGGCGAGGGCGGCGACCAAGGCGAGGCGGTCGTCCTCGTGACGCAGCGGCGGCGAAACCTTGCAGAAGGTCCGGTAGTCGCCGACGTCGTTCTCGTTGAGGGTGAGGTTGTTGATCGAGACGCCGCAGGTGATGCGGGCACCGTCCTGCTTGGCGCGGCGAACGAGTTCAGCCGAGTCGGCGCAGGAGATCATCGCGGCGTGATAGCGGGCGCCGGTGGCGCGGGCGAGGCGGATGTCACGTTCCAGCATCACCGTCTCGGCCTCGAGCGGGATGCCGGGCAGGCCCTTGCGGCTGGCGAACTCGCCCTCGTTCATCACACCCGAGCCCCGTAGTTCAGGGTCCTCGACATGGTTCATGATCAGCGCGTCGAAATTGCGGGCGTAGATCATGGCGCGGCGCATCACCTGCGGGTTGCGCAAGGCCCTGGCGCCGTCGCCGAACGCGACCGCTCCCGCCTCCAGAAGCAGGCCGAATTCGGTGATCTCCCTGCCTTCCAGCCCCTTGGTCAGGGCGGCGCAGGGCAGCACGTTGACGATCGCCTTGTCGCGTGCGCGGCGCTTCAGAAAATCGATGATCGCGGGATCGTCGATCGGCGGGTCGGTGTCCGGCCGGCAGACGATGGTGGTGACGCCACCGGCGGCGGCCGCCTGCGAACCGGAACCCAGCGTCTCACGGAATTCGGCGCCTGGCTCACCGAGAAAGGCGCGCAGGTCGATCAGGCCCGGCGTCAGCACCTGCCCGCCGGCGTCGATGCGGCGCACGTCGTCGCCCGTCACAGGGGCCGCTCCCCATTCGACCGAGGCGATATCGCCCCCCCGCAACAAGACGGAGCCCTTGCCCTCGCGCCCGGACGCCGGGTCGACGAGGCGTGCGTTGACGATCGCGATATCCTGCGTTTCAGCCATGTTCGGTCCCGCCCCGCTCAGATATTCGGCAGATGCTGGGCGAGCGCATCGAGCACCGCCATGCGGACGGCGACACCCATCTCGACCTGCTCGCGGATCAGCGACTGCGCGCCATCAGCCACTTCCGAGGAGATCTCGACGCCGCGGTTCATCGGGCCGGGATGCATCACCAGCGCATCGGGCTGGGCGCGCTCGAGCTTCTCGCGGTCGAGGCCATAATAGCGGAAGTATTCCTTGGAGGACGGCACGAAGGCGCCGTGCATGCGCTCGAGCTGGAGGCGCAGCATCATCACGATGTCAGCGCCTTCGAGGCCCTTGTTCATGTCGGTATAGAGCTCGACACCCATGCGCTCGATGCCCGGCGGCATCAGGGTGGTAGGCGCGATGAGGCGGACCTTGGCGCCGAGCGCGTTGAGTAGGATGATGTTGGAGCGGGCGACGCGCGAATGCAGGATGTCGCCGCAGATCGCCACGGTCAGCCCCTGGATGCGGCCCTTGTTGCGGCGGATCGTCAGCGCGTCGAGCAGCGCCTGCGTCGGGTGCTCATGCGCGCCGTCGCCGGCATTGACGACCGAGCAGTCGACCTTGCGGGCGAGCAGGTTGACCGCACCAGCCGCGTGATGGCGGACGACGATGATGTCCGGCCGCATGGCGTTCAGCGTCGCGGCGGTGTCGATCAGCGTCTCGCCCTTCTTCACCGAGGACGAGGCGACCGACATGTTCATCACATCGGCGCCGAGGCGCTTTCCCGCGAGCTCGAAGGAGGCCTGCGTCCGCGTCGAGGGCTCGAAGAACAGGTTGATCTGCGTGCGGCCGCGCAAGATAGCCGCCTTCTTCTCGACCTGCCGGGAGAGGGCGACATAGGCCTCGGCCCGGTCCAATAGCCCTTCGATGTCGAGATGGGACAACCCCTCGATGCCGAGCAGGTGACGATGCGGATAGAGCGGGGCTGGCGATGTCATTTGAAGCAGGCTGTTTAGGCGCGACTCGCCCACGGCGCAAGCCGCTCGCGGGCGTGATGGCGCCATGTCCTGTGGGCCGTGGAGCTTTCGGCAAAACGGCGCTACCTCTCGCCCCCCACGCCTGAGAGGACGCAAGCCGTGCCCAGCCCGACCGACATCTTCGTGCCCGCTCCCCACAGCGCCGGCTGGGAAACCATCGCACCGGCCGAGGCCGGCTTCGATGCCGGGCGGCTTTCAGCCACGATCGCTTTCGCACAGGAGAACGAAAGCCCCTGGCCGCGCAGCCTCTACTATCCGGACGGCAGCTATGTCGGAAACGTCGAGTGGAACGAGAGAGGTCCGTGGACCGAGATCGTCGGCCCGGTGCGCGAGCGCGGCGGCCCGGCCGGTCTCATCCTGAAAGGCGGCCGCATCGTTGCCGAATGGGGCGACACCGCCCGCACCGACATGACCTTCTCGATTGCCAAGAGCTATCTGTCGGTACTCGCCGGCATCGCCTTCGACGACGGGCTGATTGGCGATGTCGAGGAGCCTGTGGGCAAAAGTGTCGACGATCCGCTCTTCGCCGGCCCGCATAACGGCAAGATCACCTGGCGGCACCTGCTGCAGCAGTCCAGCGAATGGCGGGGCGAACTCTTCGGCAAGTCCGATCAGGTCGACCACAACCGCCAGATCGGCCCCGGCGCAGACAACAGCCGCAAGGGCCAGCGCCGCGAGCTCAACGCGCCCGGCAGCTTCTACGAATACAACGATGTGCGGGTGAACGTGCTCGGCTACGCCCTGCTCCAGCGCTTCCGCCGGCCGCTGCCGGAGGTGCTGCGCGAGCGGGTCATGGACCCGATCGGCGCCTCTTCGGATTGGCAGTGGCAGGGCTACAGCAGCTCCTTCGTCGAGATCGACGGGCGCGAGGTTCAATCCGTACCCGGCGGCGGCCATTGGGGCGGCGGCCTGTTCATCGGCGCACGCGACCATGCCCGCTTCGGCCTGCTGATCGGCCGCAAGGGCGAGTGGAACGGCCGGCAGCTCGTTTCGCGCGAGTGGATCGCGCGCTCGCTCTCACCCTCCCCGACTCTCGCGAACTACGGCTATCTCTGGTGGCTGGCGGCGCGGCCAGGTCTGCCCCCGTCGTCCTTCTCCGCGCTCGGCGCCGGGAGCAACGTGATCTGGGTCGAGCCGGAGCGCGACATCGTCGCCGTGCTGCGCTGGATCGCGGGCGCGGCGACCGAGGGCTTCATCGACCGGCTACTGGCAGCGCAGGCCTAACGACGGCGGCTTCAGACCGGAACCACCTCCGTCATTCCGGGGCAAGCCGAAGGCTTGGGCCCGGAAGCCTTAAATACGACCTTGCTCCAGCTCGTCATGCTCGCCCTTGTGGCGAGCATCCACGCCTTGAACACCGCATGGTATCGATGAAGACGTGGATGGTCGGGACAAGCCCGACCATGACGGCAAGTGTCGTGTTCGTGGGTTCCGGGCTCTTCGCTGCGCGAAGCCCCTGAATGACGGCGTGATTTCGAACTTAGTCCTTCACCGCATAGACATGCTCGGGCCCTGGGAAGCTCCGGACTCGAACCTCTGCCGCATAATCCGCCACGGCCTTGTCGACGCCCTCGGCGAGATTGCCGAAGAGCTTGACAAATTTGGGCACGCGGCCGGTCAGGCCGAGCATGTCGTCGAG
The DNA here is from genome assembly GCF_056394545.1 of Allobosea sp. 10N428. Taxonomy (NCBI): domain Bacteria; kingdom Pseudomonadati; phylum Pseudomonadota; class Alphaproteobacteria; order Hyphomicrobiales; family Alloboseaceae; genus Allobosea; species Allobosea sp. 10N428. The sequence continues at coordinate 380,978 of NZ_JBFTIC010000001.1, forward strand.
CACGAGCACCTGGCCATCGCAAGCGGCCGAGGCGCCGATGCCGATGGTCGGGATCGCGATCCTGGCCGTGATATCGGCCGCGAGCGGCTCAGCAATCGCTTCCAGAACGACGGCAAAGGCACCGGCTTCGGCCACCGACGCGGCATCGGCAGTGATCGCGGGCCATTCCTCGCGGCTGCGCCCCTGCGCCTTGAAGCCGCCGAGCACGTTCACCGCCTGCGGCGTCAGCCCGACATGCGCCATCACCGGAATGCCCCTATCCACCAGGAAGCGAATGGTCGGGGCCATGCGCTGCCCGCCCTCGAGCTTGACGGCGCCGCAGCCGGTCTCCTGCATGATGCGGGCGGCGTTGCGGAAGGCCTGCTCCGAGCTTTCCTCATAGCTGCCGAAGGGCATGTCGATGACGACGAGCGCGCGCCGGGAACCGCGCATCACAGCCTGCCCATGCAGGATCATCATCTCCAGCGTGACCGGCACGGTGCTGTCTAGGCCGTGCACGACCATGCCGAGCGAATCCCCGACCAGCAGGAAATCGCAATGACGATCGGCCAACGCCGCCATCGGCGCCGTATAGGCGGTCAGGGACACGATCGGCTCCGCGCCCTTGCGGCTGCGGATGTCCAACGCCGTCTGGCGTCTGATCTGTGCTTGCGAAGACACGCTCGCCTCCCCACTTCGTAGCCCAAGCCGGAGAATGGCCCTAAACCGTCCCGTGCGACACTCAAAGCTCAATCGCCGTTTGACACGGCCCGCCCGCTGAACCACTTTCGCGCGCAATTCCGAACCGCAGCGGTCTTGCGGGTCGCGAGACCGTCCGTTACGGCCGGTTCCGCGCTCTGAACAGGGCTGTTATCGAGACAAACAGATCATGAAGCTCCTCGTCGTCGAGTCGCCGGCCAAGGCCAAGACGATCAACAAATATCTGGGCTCCGACTACGAGGTCATCGCCTCGTTCGGGCATATCCGCGACCTGCCGGCCAAGGACGGCTCGGTCGAGCCCGACAACGACTTCTCCATGAAATGGGAGATCGAGGGCCGCGGCGCCAAGCAGGTCGCCGAGATCGCGCGCGCCGTGAAGGGCGCCGAGAAGCTGATCCTCGCCACCGACCCTGATCGCGAGGGCGAGGCGATTTCCTGGCACGTGCTGGAAGCGCTGAACCAGAAGAAGGTGCTGAAGGGCATCCCGGTCGAGCGCGTCACCTTCAACGCTGTCACCAAGGACGCCGTGCAGAAGGCATTGGCGAATCCGCGCGCCATCGACCAGGCGCTGGTCGACGCCTATCTGGCCCGCCGCGCGCTCGACTATCTCGTCGGCTTCACGCTGTCGCCGGTGCTGTGGCGCAAGCTGCCCGGCGCCCGCTCGGCCGGCCGCGTCCAGTCGGTGGCGCTGCGCCTCGTCTGCGACCGCGAACGCGAGATCGAGGCCTTCCGGGCACGCGAATACTGGTCGCTGGTGGCGACGCTCGCGACGGAATCCGGCCAGACCTTCGAGGCTCGGCTCGTTGGCGCCGACGGAAAGAAGATCGCCCGGCTCGACATCGGCAATGCCGAGGAGGCCAAGGCCTTCAAGGAGGCGCTGGAAACCGCGCTCTTCACCGTCAGCGAGGTCGAGGCCAAGCCGGTCAAGCGCCACCCCCAACCGCCCTTCCAGACCTCGACGCTGCAGCAGGAGGCCTCACGCAAGCTCGGCCTCGCCCCGGCGCGGACCATGCAGCTCGCGCAGCGGCTCTATGAAGGCGTCGATATCGGCGGCGAGACGGTCGGCCTCATCACCTATATGCGAACCGACGGCGTCGATATGGACGGCTCGGCCATCGCCGCCGCCCGCAGCGTCATCGGCAAGGAATTCGGTGACCGCTACGTGCCGAACGTGCCGCGCAAGTACACGGTCAAGGCCAAGAACGCGCAGGAGGCCCACGAGGCCATCCGCCCGACCGATCTCGCCCGGCTGCCGGCCATGGTCGCGCGCCAGCTCGAGCCCGAGCAGGCGAAGCTCTACGAGCTGATCTGGAAGCGCACCATCGCCAGTCAGATGGAATCGGCCGAGATGGAGCGCACGACGGTCGACATCGCGGCCAAGGTCGGCGCCCGCAACCTCGACCTGCGCGCCACCGGACAGGTCGTGCTCTTCGACGGCTTCCTGACGCTCTATCAGGAAAGTCGCGACGACGACGAGGACGAGGATTCGAAGAAGCTGCCGGCGATGAAGGCAGGCGACAAGCTGGAGAAGCGCGCCATCGCCGCGGACCAGCACTTCACCGAGCCGCCGCCCCGCTTCTCGGAAGCGAGTCTCGTCAAGCGCATGGAAGAGCTCGGCATCGGCCGGCCATCGACCTATGCCGCGACCCTCTCGACCTTGCGCGACCGCGAATATGTCCGCATCGAGAAGAAGCGCCTCGTGCCCGAGGACAAGGGCATGCTGGTCACGGCCTTCCTTGAGAGCTTCTTCAAGCGCTATGTCGAGTTCGATTTCACGGCGAACCTGGAGGAAAACCTCGACCGCGTCTCCAACGCCGAGATCGACTGGAAGGCGCTGCTGCGCCAGTTCTGGGAAGAGTTCACCGCCTCCATCGGCGAGACCAAGGATTTGCGCGTCGGCGACGTGCTGGAAGCGCTGAACGGCATCCTCGGCGAATATATCTTTCCGCAGAAGGCTGATGGCACCGATCCGCGCATCTGCCCGAATTGCGGCAACGGCCAGCTCTCGCTGAAGCTCGGCAAGTTCGGCGCTTTCGTCGGCTGCTCGAACTACCCCGAATGCCGGTACACCCGTCCGCTCTCCGTCCCGGCCGCCGAGGGCGAAGCCTCGGCCGAGGGCGGCCAGGGCACGCCCGGCGTGCGCGTGCTGGGCACCGACCCTGTCACCAATCTCGAAGTGACGCTGCGCGATGGCCGCTTCGGCCCCTATATCCAGCTCGGCGAGGGCGAGAAGCCGAAGCGCTCCAGCCTGCCGAAGGGAATGAGCCCGGCCACCGTGACGCTGGAGAAGGCGCTCGCCCTGCTCTCCCTGCCGCGCGAGGTGGCGAAGCACCCCGAGTCGGGCGAGCCGATCCTCGTCGGCATCGGCCGCTACGGGCCCTATGTCCAGCACGGCAAGACCTACGCCAATATCGACAAGGACGACGACGTGCTGGAACTCGGCGCCAATCGCGCCATCGACCTGATCGTCGCCAAGGAGAGCGGCGGCGGCAGGCGCGGCGGCGCGGCGGCGACACCCGGCCGCGCTTTGGGCGACCATCCCGCGGGCGGCGGGCTCGAGGTGAAGGCCGGCAAGTACGGCCCCTATGTCGCCTGGGGCAAGATCTTCGCAACCTTGCCCAAGACGATGGCGCCGGAGAGCATCACGCTCGAGCAGGCGATCGAGCTCGTCAACGCCAAGGCCGAGACGAAGGGCGGAGCAAAGGTCAAGGCCAAGGCCGCGAGCGCCACGAAAGCCAAGGCCCCCGCGAAGAAGCCGGCTGCCAAGAAACCGGCCGCCAAGAAGGCGACGGGCGAGAAGGCGGAGAAGGCGCCGGCCAAGAGCAAGGCCAAGGCGGCGAGCGGCTGATCTCAGCCCCTCGAGACCTCCCGGGCAGGGCCTGGCTCGATGCCCCCGCCCGGCCCTGCTCCGCCGTTGACTTCGTCAGCGATGGGAGGAGGATACCCGCTCTGATGCGTCACCACGCAAGAGAGGGGCGCCGATCATGACCATCGCCAAAAAGCTCCAGAGCTATATCGACGGCAAAGGCATCGCCTACGACACCGTCCCCCATAATCGCACGGCCACCAGCAGCCAGGCTGCGCAGGCGGCCCATATTCCGGGCAGCAAGCTGGCCAAATCGGTCGTCGTCCATCACGAGACCGGCTATGTGCTCGCCGTCGTGCCGAGCACGCACCGGATCGAGCTTTCGCGCTTGCAGGATATGATGGAAAAGCGGCTGGGCCTCGCCTCCGAGGACGAGATCGGCTCGCTCTTCTTCGATTGCGATATCGGCGCCGTTCCGCCGGTCGGATCGGCCTATGACGTGCCGGTGATCCTCGACAAGAGCCTCGGCGACGCCAAGGAGGTCTATTTCGAGGGCGGCGACCACCGGACGCTGGTGCATGTCAGCGGTGCAGACTTCCTCAACCTGATGAAGGATGCGCGGGTCGCGAGCTTCAGCCACCCGTCCTAGAGCATTGCGCGAAAAGGTGGACACCGGCTTTCGCAGGAGCGCGCCCTAAACTATTGGAATCGATCGCGTTCTTCGAATTCTGACCGTGCCGTCAGAATGCGACGCGGTCTGGCCGGGACATCGGCGGCACGACGTGAGACCAGCGCCTCCGGCATTCGGCGTGGTGAAAACTCAAGGTCTGGGCCGGCAGTGGACGCGCCGACCCGGCATTTTAGAGGCTCGCCACCACCACGATGCGCCTCACCTCGCCGCGCAGGAAAGCCTGCAGGAAGCGCTCGTAATCCTTGAAGGAAATGCAGCCGTTCGAGTCGCCGCGCGGCCCGAGCAGATAGGTGTGGGCGAGCAGCCCGGCGCGGCCATGGATGGCGCCGCTGCCGCCCACTGGGTTCAGGCGGATGGCGCGCACGCCGTGGAAAAGCGCCTCGCGCTCGGTCAGCGTATAGGTATGCGGCGGGGTCACGCCCTTCATCCGGACATGGGCATAGCGCGCATCGTCCATCATCTCGCCCAGGCCGGAATGGGCCTCGAGCCGCTCGCCATTCGGCATATAGACCATCTTGGCGTTGATATCGTAGATCGCGGTGCCGGCCTCGGCGGTACGCGGCGGCGTGCCGGTGGAAGGGCTCAGCCGGGCGACGCGGCCGCGATCGATGACATCGTCCTGCGGCGCGGCATAGGCGAGCGCCGTGCCTGCCGGCTGCTTCTGCACACCGAAGAGCTTTTCGAAGAAGCTGCGGTTATCTTCCGGCGTCGGCGCGGCAGCCGCCGTGCGGTTGCGGCGTGACGGGGTCGGCTGCGCGACGCGCGGCTGGAGCTGCTGCGGCTGCTGGGGATCGGCCTTCGGAAGCAGATCGAGCGGCCGCGGCACCGGCATCGGCGTCGCCTTCTCGGCCAGCGTGACCGGTGGCTGCGGCGGCAAGGGCAAGGCGGGCTCGGTGGCAGGAGCGGCTGCGGCAATCGAGGATGCCGGCGGAACCGGGCCAGCGGGCTGGAAGGCGGACCGGGCCGGAGCGCCCGGTGCGAAGGACGCGGCCTTGCCACCGGACAATGCCGGATCGAGCAGGCCGCTATAGGCCGGGACCGGCTGCGGCGCGGCGCGGCCCGCGGACGCCTTGCGGCCGGCGGCTGGTGAGGTGTCGGCAGTGTCGGGCGCCGGTGCGCCCTGCCCCAGCATCCAGAAGCCGGACATCGCGCCACAGCTCAGCGCGGCGGCGAGGAAGAACCCTTTCAGCAAAGGCCTGCGGCGTCGGCGCGAGCGCACATAGGGTGCACCACCTTCCCGCACATAGGTCGCATAGGTCATCCGCCGCACTCTCGATACGCTTACGCCACGCCCGGCGGCGGACACGGCTTCGCCGTTCGCGCCCCAGCCGAGAGAGGCGCGATACACGTCGCGTAGTGACCGAGAATGCCGGGAGAACCCAAACTTCGTTCTGCTTCGATTAGGCGCTGTGTTGGTTAATCGCCGGTGAACCGCATCGATAATTTTTGCGGATGAGGAAGCTGCGGATTACGGCAAGCAGCAGCACCGCAAGACGATGCAAAGGCGGCGCGATCAAGGCCTGCCGATGGAGAAACGGAGACGGAGATTTTTCTCTGCCCGCCGCGATTGGCCCATCTTTTTCGGGCAAGGCTGGCATGTCAGCCCATTTCTCCCCACCCGGCGCTCGAATCGGATATGTCGCAAGCATCGCAACCGCAGGGCTTGTCGCCTCGAGAATCTCAGGCCTTCATGGCGGCTGCGCAGGGGGCGGGACCGACGTGACCAAAGCAGCCACCGAGCCGAGGACGAGCTCTGTCGCAGCGCTGGGGGCCATCGTTAGCGGCGCGCTCATCCTTCAGATCGCCGCCACGATCGTGAACACAGTCGTGCCGCTGAAGATGGCGCTGGAGCAGAAGGCGCCGCTGCTGATCGGCCTCGTCGGCTCGGCCTATTCCGTCGGCTTCCTGGCCGGCTGCTTCGTGATCCCCGCCTTCATCCGCCGCGTGGGGCATATCCGCGCCTTCGCCGTCTTCGCGGCCTTGCAGGCGGTCCTGACGTTGAGCTTCTCGGCGACGCCGCTCGACATCTGGGGCATCTCGCGGCTGGGCATGGGCTTCGCCGGCGCCGGCCACGCCATCTGCATCGAGAGCTGGATCAGCGGGCAGGCCAAAGCAGGCCAGCGCGGCCGCATCTTCGGCTTCTACCAGATCCTCAACCGCCTCGCCCTGATCGGCTCGCAGATCGGTGTCGGCTACGTCTCGCTGCAATCGAACAACATCTTCCTGCTCGCCAGCGCCGCCTTCTCGATCGCGCTGATCCCCGTCGGCATGACCAAGGCCAAGGGACCGGAATCGGGCGAGGTCGTCTCGGTTCGCCTCAACACGATCTGGCAATATGCGCCGGCCTCGGTCATCGGCTGCCTGTATGTCGGCCTGATGGGTGGCGCGCTCACCAATGTGGCGCCGGCCTACGGCATCCTGATCGGGCTCGACCAGGCCTGGGCGATCTTGCTCACCGCCGGCATCCAGATCGGCGCGCTCGTGCTGCAATGGCCGCTCGGGCTGCTGGCGGACCGCGTCGAGAGCCGCATCATCATGCTGAGCGCCACGCTTTCGGTGGTGATCTGCTCGCTGGCGCTGGGCGCGGTGTTCTGGTTCGCCCTGCCCCATGCCCGGTTCTGGCTCTTCGGCCTGTTCGCGCTGATTGGCGCCGGCTCGATGCCGATCTACACGGTGGCCGTCGCTCATGCCTATTTCCGGCTCGGGCGCGAACGGGCGCTCGGCCTCTCGGCGCAGCTCCTGTTCCTCTGGGCGACGGGCTCGGCCATCGGCCCGCTGGTCTCGACGGCTTTCATGCAGGCCATCGGACCGAACGGGCTGCTGGCCTATCTCGGGCTGCTCTCGGCGGCGGCCGCCGCCTATCTCGCCTTCCGCCTGCGGCGCAATCCACCTTCGGCCAATCCCTTCGGGGAGCGCCCAGCAACGGCGCCGACCATTCCCGACGTCTCGCCCTCCGGCCGCTCGCAGGGCGGCAAGTAGGACGGCGTTCCAGAGCCTCGGTGAAACGCGGGTCATCCCGGCCGCAGCGAAGCGGAGAGCCGGGATGGCTCGGGATTTTCTGGGGAGAGGCGGAGCGAACGCTACGCCTGGACAGCGTGGCGGCTCGGCTTGGCCTTCAGCTTGAGTTCCTGCAGCTCCTCGCGCTCGCGCGGGGTGTTGCGCATCAGTTGGTCCTTGCCGGGCTGGTACTGCACCGGCTGGGCGACATCGACGCCGTACCAGGCGGCCGCGCGCAGCACGAATGACGGATCGGCGAGGTGTGGGCGCCCAAGCGCGACGAGATCGGCGCGGCCGGCAGCGATGATGGTGTTGACCTGATCGGCCGTGGTGATGTTGCCGACGCACATGGTCGCAACCTCGGCCTCGTTGCGGATGCGGTCGGAGAACGGCGTCTGGAACATGCGGCCGTAGATGGGGCGCGATTCCCTGGCGGTCTGGCCGGTCGAGACGTCGACGAGATCGCAGCCCTCGGCGGCGAAAGCCTCGGCGATCGCGACGGAATCTGCGGCCGAGAGACCGCCTTCCGCCCAGTCGGTCGCCGAGATTCGCACAGACATCGGCTTCTCGCGCGGCCAAGCTTCGCGCAGCGCCCGGAAGACTTCCAGCGGATAACGCAAACGGTTCTCGACCGATCCGCCATATTCGTCCGTGCGCTTGTTGGTCAGCGGCGAAAGAAAGCTCGCCAGCAGATAGCCATGGGCACAGTGCAGTTCCAGCATGTCGAAGCCGATACGCTCGCCGCGCTCGGCAGCGGAAACGAATTCGGCGGTCACCCGGTCCATGTCGACGCGCGTCATCTCGCGCGGCACCTGGCTCTCCGGGTAGTAGGGCAAGGCTGAGGCTGAGACGATCGGCCAGGCGCCCTCAGGCAGCGGCCTGTCCATGCCCTCCCACATCAGCTTGGTCGCGCCTTTCCGCCCGGCATGGCCGAGCTGGAGGCAGATCTTCGCCGCCGAATGGCCGTGAACGAAATCGACGATCCGCTTCCAGGCAGCTTCCTGTGCGTCATTCCAGAGGCCGGTGCAGCCGGGGGTAATGCGGGCATCCGGCGCGACGCAGGTCATCTCAGTGAAGATCAGCCCCGGGCCGCCGATGGCGCGCGAGCCGTAATGCATGAGGTGCCAATCGGTCGGCAGGCCGTCCTCGGCGGAATACTGGCACATCGGCGAGACGGTCATGCGGTTCTCGACCTGCATCTCGCGCAGCTTGAAGGGCTGGAAGGCCGGCGGCACCGGCGAGCCGTCCTTGCGCCGCTTCGCCAGCGGCCCGAGCCCATCGGCGACGAGCGCGTCGACGGCCGCGACCATCTCCGGCGCGCGCAGCGCCAGATTGTCATAGGTAATCGCCTTTGAACGGGTCATCAGGCCGAAAGCGAAGCGCAGCGGCTCGAAATCCCAGAAGCGCTTCAACTCCTCGAACCAGACCAGCGAGACATCCGCAGCGTGCTGGGTCTTCTCGACTTCCTCGCGGCGTTGCGTCTCGAACAGCTTCAGGCCGCCGGCGACATCGAGCTTCGCCTGCCCCATCGCCTTGTGCAGCGCGATGGCGTCTTCCATCGCCAGCTTGGTGCCGGAGCCGATCGAGAAATGCGCCGTTGCCTTGGCGTCGCCGATCAGCACGACGTTCTCGACGACCCAGTTGCGACAGCGGATCATCGGGAAATTGCGCCAGAGCGAGCGGTTGGCGATGAGCTTGTGGCCCTGAAGCTCCTCGGCGAAGACACCTTCGAGGAAGGCGGCCGACTGCGCCTCATCCATGGCATCGAGCCCGGCCTTCTCGAAGGTCTCGGGGTCGGTCTCGAGCACCCAGGTCGAGCGCCCCGCCTCGTACTGGTAGCAATGGGCGATGAAGAGGCCGTGCTCGGTTTCCTTGAAGAAGAAGGTGAAGGCGTCGAAGGGGCGGGTCGAGCCCATCCAGGCGAATTTGTTGGGGCGCAGATCGGTTTCCGGCCGAAAGCGCTCGCGCCAGTTCTCGCGCAGGCGGCTGTTGACGCCGTCGGCGGCGACGACGAGGTCGTAATCGCGCCTCAACGCTTCGACATCGGCGATCTCGCTGGCGAAATGCAGGTTGACGCCGAGCTCGCGCGCCCGAGCTTGCACCAGCATCAGCAGAGAGCGGCGCGAGCAACCGCAGAAGCCGTTGCCGGGCACGCGGTAGCTGTCGCCCTTGAAGTGGATCTCGATGTCGTCCCAATAGGCGAAGTTGTCGCGGATCGCGGCATAGCTCTTCGCGTCGGCCGCCTTGAAGGTGTCGAGCGTCTGGTCGGAGAAAACCACACCGAAGCCGAAGGTGTCGTCCGCCTGGTTGCGCTCGAAGACGTCGACCGTGATCTCCGGCCAATCTCGCTTCATCAGCAGCGCGAAATAGAGCCCCGCCGGCCCTCCGCCCACAACCGCGATACGCATCGACGCCTCCATCGGGGAACCGGCCGATCCGGCCTGGAAAATATTTTAAGCCTAAAATGATTTCGAACTCAAGGGGCTTTCCCCCCGGCCGCATCGAAAGCCGACCACCACGGCCGCCTTTGTGCTAAACATTTGCAACAGCGCGCGAAATCGATGCCGTGCTGGTAAGCCCCGCCGAGGGGGCTTGCAAATTCGTTGAGACTTAAAATATATTTGTCGCTGGAGGTCGAACGCTCATGGCTCTGCAAGGACGGCACGCGCTGGTGACGGGAGGCGGACGGGGCATCGGCCGCGCCATTGCTGCCGCACTGACGCAAGCGGGAGCGCGGGTCAGCATTCTCGGCCGTGACGAGGCCGCGCTGCGGGACGCCGTCACAGCCGGGGCCGCCGCCGATTTCGCCGCCTGCGACGTGCGCGACGAGACTTCGGTCTCGGCCGCGCTCGACCATCTTTCCAACACTCATGCCTTCGATATAGCGATCGCCAATGCCGGGGCGGTCGAGACCGGCCCATTCATGCGCAGCGATAGCGAGCGCTTCCGCCGTATGGTCGAGATCAACTTGATCGGCACGGTCAACCTGTTCCATGCGGTCCTGCCCGGCATGCTGGAGCGCCATAGCGGCCGGCTGATCGCCATCGCTTCGACGGCGGGGCATCGCGGCTACGCCTATGTCAGCGCCTATGCCGCCGCGAAGCATGCGGTGATCGGACTGACGAAATCGCTGGCGCTGGAAACCGCCCGCTCCGGCGTCACCGTCAATGCCGTCTGCCCTGCTTACGCCGATACCGACATGGTCGCGAGCGGGCTCGACACCATCGCGGCCAAGACCGGCAAAAGCCGCGAGCAGGCGCTGGCCGAAATGGTCAAGGACAATCCGCAGGGCCGCCTGATCGCGCCTGAAGAGGTCGCGGCCGCCGTGCTCTATCTTTGCGGGCCGGGCAGCGATGCCGTCACCGGCCAGTCGCTCCTGATCAATGGCGGGGAGTTCTGAGATGGAGACGCCGTCCTCCGCACTCATGCTCGATCGCGAGACCAAGGCGAGCGAACGCCCCGGCGACCACAAGGACGAGTTGCGCCTGTGGCTGCGGATGCTGACCTGCTCGACCCTGATCGAGACGGAAATCCGCAACCGGCTGCGCGAGGAATTCAAGACGACGCTGCCGCGCTTCGACCTGATGGCCCAGTTGGACAAGAGCGTGGTGGGGATGACCGTCGGCGAAGTCTCGCAGCGACTGATGGTCTCGAACGGCAATGTTACCGCCGTCGTCGCCGGCCTCGTCACGGACGGGCTCGTCGACAAGCGCGCGGCGCCGCAGGACCGGCGGGTGCAGATCCTCACCTTGACGGCGCAAGGGCGCAAGGCCTTCCGCGCCATGGCCGAGCGGCACGAAAGCTGGATCGCCGAGCTTTTCGCGGGGCTCGACCAGCCCGAGATCGGGCAGCTCTTCCGGCTGCTCGGAGAGACCAAGACCTCGCTGCATCGTGCCATCGCCGGACGGGCGAAGGACGCAGCCGACGAGCCCGCGAAGGGAGACGCCTGATGACGATCGCCAACGCCACCACGCTGCCGCTGGCGGGCTTCACGCCCGAGCATTTCGCGCTTTCCGTCGCCGGCAAGGTCGCGACGGTGACGCTGAACCGGCCTGATAAAAAGAATCCGCTGACCTTCGCAAGCTACCGCGAACTCACGGATTTCTTCCTCGCCGCGCAGAAGGATGAAGGCGTCAAGGCGATCGCCGTGACCGGCGCCGGCGGCAATTTCTCCTCGGGCGGCGACGTCTTCGAGATCATCGGCCCGCTGGTCGCAATGGAGACCAAGGACCTGCTGAAGTTCACCCGGATGACCGGCGAGTTGGTCAAGGCGATGCGCGCCTGCCCGCAGCCGATCGTCGCCGCGATCGACGGCGTCTGCGCCGGGGCCGGCGCCATCATCGCCATGGCTTCGGACCTCAGGCTCGGCACGGCGGGCAGCAAGATCGCCTTCCTGTTCAACCGCGTCGGCCTCGCCGGCTGCGACATGGGGGCCTGCGCGATGCTGCCGCGCATCATCGGCCAAGGCCGCGCCGCTGAGCTGCTCTATACCGGGCGCGTGCTCAGGGGCGAGGAGGCCGAGCGCTGGGGCTTCCTCAACCGGCTCTGCGCGCCGGACGCCGTGCTGGCCGAGGCGCAAGAGCTCGCTACCGAGCTGGCTGATGGCCCGACCTTCGCCAACGCCATGACCAAGCGCATGCTCGAAATGGAATGGGCGATGTCGGTCGAGAGCGCGATCGAGGCCGAGGCCGTGGCGCAGGCTTTGTGCATGCAGACCGAGGATTTCGCCCGCGCCTATCACGCCTTCGCCGCGAAACAGAAGCCGGTCTTCGAGGGGAATTAGGCCATGTCCTCCTTCATCCTCCCCGTCATTCCGGCTGCAGCGAAGCGGAGAGCCGGAATCCATCATAGGGCGCCGCGACCCTGCGATGGATTCCGGATCGGCGCCGCTTCGCGGCTTGTCCGGAATGACGGCGCGAAATGAGCGGGGGACTTCACATGCTCGGCGACACACTCGACTGGCCGTTCTTCGAGGCGCATCACCGGGCTTTTGCCGAAGAGCTCTCGGGCTGGGCCGATGCCCATCTCGCCGAGCTGCCACATGAGGATGTCGACGAAGCCTGCCGGGCGCGCGTCGCGGCCTTGGGTGCGGCGGGCTTTCTGAAAGCCGCTGTGCCGGCCGCCTATGGCGGGTTGTCCGACAAGCTCGATGTCCGCACGCTCTGTCTCGCCCGCGAGATCCTGGCTGCTCATGATGGGCTCGCCGATTTCGCGTTCGCCATGCAGGGTCTCGGCACCGGCTCGATCAGCATCGCAGGCTCCGAGGCGATGAAGCAGCGCATCCTGCCGGATGTCGCCGCTGGCAAGCGGATCGCCGCCTTCGCCCTCTCCGAGAAGGAGGCCGGCTCCAACGTCGCCGCCTTGGCCACGACCGCGACGCCGGACGGCGCATCCCACGTCCGGATCGACGGCGAGAAGAGCTGGATCTCCAATGGCGGCATCGCCGATCATTACGTCGTCTTCGCCCGCACCGGCGAGGCGCCGGGCGCCCGCGGGCTTTCCGCCTTCGTGGTCGAGGCCGATACGCCGGGCCTCACCATCGCGGAGCGCATCGAGGTGATCGCGCCGCATCCGCTGGCGACGCTGCGCTTCGAGGGCTGCCGCGTGCCGCTCGAGAACCGCATCGGCGGGCCCGGCGACGGTTTCAAGGTCGCGATGGCGACGCTCGATATCTTCCGCTCGACGGTTGGCGCCGCCGCGCTCGGCTTCGCAAGGCGGGCGCTGCACGAGACGCTTCGCCACGCCAATGGCCGCAAGCTTTTCGGCGGCACGCTCGGCGACCTCCAGCTCTCGCAAGCCGCGATCGCCGACAGCGCGGCTGAGGTCGATGCCGCCGCCCTTCTCGTCTACCGCGCCGCCTGGACCAAGGATCGCGGCGCCGCCCGCGTCACCCGCGAGGCAGCGCTGGCGAAACTCGTTGCGACCGAGAACGCCCAGAGCGTGATCGACCGGGCCGTCCAGATTCATGGCGGCCTCGGCGTCACCAAGGGCGTCAAGGTGGAGGAATTGTACAGGGAGATCAGGGCGCTGCGCATCTACGAGGGTGCCAGCGAGGTCCAGAAGGTCGTGATCGCGCGCGACCTGCTGAAAGCACATGCCGCAAAGGCAGGGGAACGAGATGATAGCAACCGGATTCGCGAGATCGGGGCATAAGGACAGCTTCGCGCGGGACAATCTGCCGCCGCGCGAAAGCTGGCCCGATCTGACACTGGAAGAGGCAGGGCTGAGCTACCCGGAGCGGCTGAACTGCGTCGCCGAATTGCTCGACAAGCACATCGCGGAAGGCCGCGGTGGCCATACAGCCGTGGTGGCGGCTGATCTGCACTGGAGCTATGCGGACCTCGCCGCGACCGTGAACCGCATCGCCAACGTGCTGACCCGCGATCTCGGCATGGTCAGCGGCAACCGCGTGCTGCTGCGCGCCGGCAACACGCCGATGATGGTCGCCGCCTATCTCGCCGTCATAAAAGCCGGCGGCATCGCAGTCGCGACCATGCCGATGCTGCGGGCGGGCGAACTCGCCTATCCGCTGCGCAAGGCGAAGATTGCGCTGGCGCTCTGCGACCACCGCCTCCCCGCCGAACTGGAAGCCGCGAAAGCGCAGGCGCCGGAGCTTGCCCGCATCGTCGCCTTCGGCTCGTCCGACAGCGAGCTCGAAGTCCTCATGGCGCGACCGGGCTACGAATATTTCGAGGCCGCCGACACCGCCCGCGACGATGTCTGCCTGATCGCCTTCACCTCCGGCACGACCGGCGAGCCGAAAGGCACCATGCATTTCCACCAGGACATGCTGGCGATCTGCGATGCCTATGGCGCGCGGGTGCTGAAGGCCTCTCCCGACGATCGCTTCACCGGCTCGCCGCCGCTCGCCTTCACCTTCGGGCTCGGCGGGCTCGTGCTTTTCCCGATGCGGATCGGCGCGGCGATGGTCCTGCCCGAGAAAGCTGGCCCGGCCGACCTGATCGACGCCATCGAGCGCTACAAGGTCAGCGTCGTCTTCACGGCACCGACCGCCTATCGCGCCATCCTCGACAAGCTCGACGGGCGCGATATTTCCTCGCTGCGCATCTGCGTCTCGGCCGGCGAGGCGCTCCCGAAGGCGACCTTCGACGCGTGGCAGGCGCGCACGGGGCTCGCGCTGCTCGACGGCATCGGGGCAACCGAGATGCTGCACATCTTCATCGGCGCCCCGCGCGACAAGATCCGGCCGGGCTCGACCGGCATTCCGGTGCCCGGCTACGAGGCGAAGATCGTCGACGCGGAAGGCCGCGAGGTGCCGGACGGGACACCGGGACGCCTCGCAGTACGCGGGCCGACCGGCTGCCGCTATCTCGCCGACCCGAGGCAGGCGGTCTATGTGCTGAACGGCTGGAACATCACCGGCGACACCTATCTGCGCGATGCGGACGGCTATTTCTGGTACCAGGCCCGCTCCGACGACATGATCATCTCCGCCGGCTACAACATCGCCGGGCCGGAGGTGGAAGCCTGCCTGCTGACGCATGAGGCGGTGGCCGAATGCGGCGTGGTCGGCGCGCCCTGCGCCGAGCGCGGCCAGATCGTGAAGGCCTATGTGGTGCTGCGCGAGGGCGTAAAAGGCGACGAGGCCCTGGTCAAGACCTTGCAGGAGCATGTGAAGGCCAGTATCGCGCCCTACAAATATCCGCGCGCCATCGAATTCGTCGACGCCCTGCCGAAGACGGCGACCGGCAAGCTGCAACGCTTCGCCCTGCGCCAGATCGCGCGCGGCGAGACCTGACCCCTTCTCAAACCAGAGCCGAACGGCCGAAATCGAGGCGACAACCCATGTCCGAACTTCCGCAATCCCGCGCCATCCTGCCAGAAGGCTGGCCGCAGCCGCGCGGCTATGCCAACGGCATGGTCGCTGAGGGCCGCGTGCTGGTGACCGGCGGCCTCGTCGGTTGGAACCCGGAGGGCGTCTTCGCGCAAGGCTTCGTCGGTCAGCTCCGCCAGACCTTCCTCAATATAAAGGCGGTGGTCGAGGCCGGCGGCGCGCGCGTCGAGGATATCGTGCGCCTCACCTGGTACGTCACCGATGTCGCGACCTATCGCAGCAGCCTCAAGGAGATAGGGCCGGTCTATCGCGAAGTCTTCGGCCGGCACTTTCCGGCGATGGCGGTGGTCGCGGTGACGGCGCTGGTGGAGCCGGAGGCGCTGCTGGAGATCGAGGCGACGGCGGTCGTCGCACGCTGAGCCCGGCAGCGCGAGCAGCCGCATTCAAAGGCTCATGAAAATACCGGCACGCGGCACCGTTTATTAGGTGTTCACCAAGATTCCGGGCGGAGACTGCCGGGGCGTCGCAGGTCGCGACGTTCTTCCGGAGTATCTCCATGTCCAGTGTCAGCGGTGTGGGCGGTGGTTTCCGACCACACCATAAACCTCCCAGCTTCGACCAGATCGACAGCAACAGCGACGGCGGCATCCGTCTCGACGAATTCGAGAGCGCCGCTCCAAAGGGCGCCGACAGCGCCAAGAACGAAGAGCTCTTCAAGAAGATCGACGCGGACGGCGACGGCTCGATCACCAAGGCCGAGTCCGATGCGTTCAAGGAAAAGGCCAAGAAGGCCGACAGCCTGCTGCAGTCCTTTCTGTTCTCCCTTCAGGCCGACGGGTCTCAGAACGCCCAGGCAGCCTCGACCAGCGACGGCGTTTCGGCGTTCGGTCAGATCGACAGTGACGCCAATGGTGGGAAGGACGAGTTCAGCGCGGCCTTCAAGGACAGCCGCCTGAACAGCGACCAGTTGAACAAGCTCTTCAGCTCGCTCGACCAGAACGGCGACGGCTCGGTCTCGCAGGATGAGGTGAAGACCTTCCAGTCCTCGCTGCAACAGTCCGGCGAGAGGCATCGTCACCGGCCGCCGCCTGAAGCCTTCCAGAACGCTTCGCAGGCCTATGGCAGCTCCTCGCAGCTCTCGTCGCAGGCGACCACCGAAACGAACTACGCCAAGGCAGCGTGAGTTCTGCCAATCGGGTGCCGCGTCGTGGCAACCGCAACACTTTCGTCGCCGACGGCAGAAGCCGCTGGCGCCGCTGCTCAGATCCCCGCCCCGTCCTGTAAGGTCCCGGCCGGCGCCTTCCGCCAGAGCCGCATATGCAGCGCCCGCAGGCCAGGACGCAGCAAGATGTCACCGAATGCGAGCGCCAGAGAAGCCGGCGCATTCATCGTCAAGGCAAAAGCCGCCGCGAACAACCCGGCCGTGCTCAGGACCCGCCAGCTCACCGCGGCCAGCCAGGCCCGGCGATCCGGCGTGCCGCGCCGGCCGACGATGCGGATGACATTGCGCCGGAGCCGGGCCGCCACGCCGCCTTCGCCGATCGCGCCCGGTTGCTTGGCGTCTCCGTCCGCCTCGACGAAGCCGAATGCGACGGTCTCGTTGCTGATCCGGTCGATCAGGATGAAGCCACCGAGTTCATGGCTCCGCACATAGGGCAGCGAGACCAGCGGCCTGTCGAGCCGGAGCGTGACCAGGCCGATGCCGTTCATGCGCAGAGCTTGTGCCGGCAGCGGCCGGAAGCCTTCGATATCGATGCTGTGGTGCAAGGTCTCGACCGTGGCGCTGGCACTTTGCGTCGCCAGCTTCAGCAGAAACTGGCCGCCCTCCAGCATCGCGCGCTCGCCCGTCCAGAGCAGCCGCGCCGTGAGCCCCCGGCTCACCGGCAGCTCGGTGTCCGCAGCGGCGATGACGTCGCCGCGCGAAACGTCGATGTCGTCTTCGAGGGTGATGGTCGCGGCCTGCCCGGCTGCGATCTGGCTCGCCTCGCCCGCAGCGCCGATCAGCCGCGCAATGCGACTGGTGCGTCCTGAGGGCAGCGCCACGACCGGATCGCCGACACGGGCGCGGCCCGCCACCGGCGTGCCGGCATAGCCGCGGAAATCGAGATCCGGGCGGTTGACCCACTGCACCGGCAGGACGAAGCCTTCGCTGCCGGGCGCCGCGCGCGTGATCGCAACGCTTTCGAGATAGGGCAACAGCGCCGGTCCGTCATACCAGGCCATGAGCGAGGAAGGCCGCATGACGTTCTCGCCGTCACGGGCCGAGACCGGGATGAAGCTGATCGAGGCGAAGCCGAGGCTCGTCACCGCCGCACGGTAGTCGGCCGCGATCTTTTCGAAGACGGCCTCGTCATAGCCGACGAGGTCCATCTTGTTGATCGCGACCACGACATGGCGGACGCCGACCAGCGAGACGATGAAGGAGTGGCGGCGGGTCTGCGGCAGCAGGCCCTTGCGCGCATCGACCAGGATGATGGCGAGGTCGGCGGTGGAGGCGCCCGTCGCCATGTTGCGGGTATATTGCTCGTGGCCGGGCGTGTCGGCGACGATGAAGCTGCGCGTCTCCGTCGCGAAATAGCGGTAGGCGACATCGATGGTGATGCCCTGCTCACGCTCGGCCGAGAGACCGTCGACGAGAAGTGCGAAATCGGGCGCTGCGCCTTGCGTGCCGAATTTGCGGGAATCGCTGTCGAGCGCGTCGAGCTGGTCGTCGAAGACCGCGCCCGCCTCGTAGAGCATGCGGCCGATCAGCGTCGACTTGCCGTCATCGACCGAGCCGCAAGTGATGAAGCGCAGCAGCGAATGCCGGCCGGTTTCGGAAGCGGCGGGCGCATCGTTGGCGGGGAGAAGGTTCTGGGCCGGCCTCAGTGCCTTCAGGTTCTTCTTGGCCAGATTCCTGGCGATGGCGAAGCCCATCAGAAATAGCCTTCCTGCTTCTTCTGCTCCATCGAACCCGAGCCGTCATGATCGATGACGCGGCCCTGCCGCTCGGAAGAACGAGAGGAGCGCATCTCGGCGATGATGTCGGTAAGGCTCGCCGCCTCGCTTTCGACCGCGCCGGTCAGCGGGTAGCAGCCGAGTGTGCGGAAGCGGACCATGCGGGTTTCGACCACCTCGCCGGGGCGCAGCTCCATGCGCTCGTCGTCGCGCATGATCCAGGCGCCGTCGCGCTGCACGACAGGGCGCGGCGCCGCGAAATAAAGCGGCACGACCGGGATGTTTTCCAGCGCGACGTAGTCCCAGATGTCCCGCTCGGTCCAGTTGGAGAGCGGGAAGACGCGGAAGCTCTCGCCCCGGTGCTTGCGTGTGTTGAAGAGCTGCCAGGGCTCGGGGCGCTGGTTTTTCGGATCCCAGCGATGCTCGGGGCTGCGCAGGGAGAAGACGCGTTCCTTGGCGCGGCTCTTCTCCTCGTCGCGGCGGGCGCCGCCGAAGGCCGCGTCGAATTTGTGCAGTTCGAGCGCCTGCTTCAGCCCTTGCGTCTTCATGACGTCGGTATGAACGCGCGAACCGGAGGCGAAGGGGTTGACGCCGGCCTCGACGCCTTCCCTGTTGATATGAACGATGAGATCGAGCCCGAGCCGTGCCGCGGTCGCGTCACGGAAGGCGATCATGTCGCGGAACTTCCAGGTCGTATCGACATGAAGCAGCGGGAAAGGCGGCTTGGCCGGGTAGAACGCCTTCATCGCCAGATGCAGCAGAACGGCGGAGTCCTTGCCGATCGAATAGAGCAGCACCGGCTTGTCGCAGGTCGCCGCCACCTCGCGGATGATGAAGATGGCCTCCGCCTCGAGCTTCTGGAGATGGCTGAGCTGGATCATGCGCGCGGCTCCACTGGCCGAATTTCTTGCGAAGGAGACTTGGCGCGCCCCAGCTTTCCGTCCGTTCCGACATGCAGGCCGCATTCCTTTGCGGCATCGTCCTCCCACCACCAGCGCCCGGCCCGCTCCGGCTCGCCGGGGTGGATGGCGCGGGTGCAGGGCTGGCAGCCGATCGAGACGAAGCCCTGCGCATGCAGCGGGTTGATCGGGACATCGTTGGCTTCGGCGAAGGCAAGCGTGCGCTCGCGCGTCCAGTCGATCAACGGACTCGCCTTGACGAGGCCGCGCGCCGCATCGGCCTCCGCGAACGGAACCGCGCCGCGCGCCGCCGACTGGTCGGCGCGCAGGCCGGTCAGCCAGATATCGGCCCCGGCGAGCGCCCGGCCGAGCGGCTCGACCTTGCGGATGTCGCAGCAGGATTTGCGGGCGTCGCGCGAAGCGTAGAAGCCGTTGATGCCGTTCTGGCGGACATAGAGCTCGACCGCCTCGTGGCGCGGAAAATAGGGGCGGATCAGGATGCCGTAGCGCTCCTCGGTCTGCTGCCAGAGCGCATAGACCGCGGGGAACAGCCGGCCGGTATCGAGCGTGGCGAAGATCACCGGCAGCTTCGCCATGGCGAGGAAATGGGTCAGCACCTGATCTTCGAGGCCGAAGGAGGTGGTGAAGACCACAGGCCCCTTTGCGGCCGCAGCAACCCTGGCGAGGCGATCCGGAATGTCGACGGAACCGAGCGCCGCGTTCAATAATGCGGCACGGTGCGGCAACATTTCGACCGCCCCCTCATCCGCTGCCGCTGCGATTGCTGTCGCCTCGTCCTGGCCAGGGCTTTTAGCCATCGTTCTGCCGCACCGCCTGTTCGGTAAATCGAACAAACGACTTATACCCGCAGGTCCCAAAGCTCAATTCACATGCAGTAGCGGGTTTTTTCTTATTTCACTTTCAGAGGAGAAGATTGTTTTAACGAACGCAGTACCTCCCCGAACGGGGGGTACTACGACGACGATCCGAACGAGGCGAAAGAAACGGATGCTCGTCCTCTCAATGGAAATCCCGCGATTTCGGCAGAATGCGCACATTTCGCGGATGGCGGTGGCGCGGCAGCGGCGGGTTCTTCAACTCGTCGACGGGCATGGGAATCTCRGCACGATGCGTGTCCGACAGCGAGAGCAGATCGGCCGAGCGATCGATAATGCGCTGGGCAATGAGGTGGATCACCCCCTCGACGCTCTTCTGCACCCTGCCCTCGACCAGCATCAGCCGCGCGCCCATGACCTCGCGACGGAAACGCTCGAACAACCGCGCCCAGATCACGACATTGGCGATGCCGGTCTCGTCCTCCAGCGTGACGAAGATGGCGTTGCCATTGCCCGGACGCTGGCGCACCAGCACGATGCCGGCCGTGCGGGCGAAGGCGGCGTCGGGCTTCGCGTTGGTCTCGGCGCAGCTCAGGATGCCCTCGCGGTGGAAGCGCGGGCGCAAAAGCTGCATCGGATGCCCCTTCAGCGAGAGCCGGACGGTCTGATAATCGGCGACGATGTGCTCGGCGAGCGGCATGACAGGCAGAGTCATCGCCGGCTCCTGCCCCAGCTCGCGCGCCTGCGCCGCCTGGAACAGCGGCAGAGCCGCGTCGTCCGGCAAGCGGCGCACGGCCCAGAGCGCCTCGCGCCGGTCCAGTCCGAGCGAGCGGAAGGCGTCGGCATCGGCGAGCAGGCGCATGGCGCGGGCAGGCAGAGCGGCCCGGCGCATGAGGTCCTCGACGTCGCGATAGGCGCCACCCGCTTCTCGTGCTTCCGCGATGGCTTTGCCCCAATCCTCCTTGAAGCCGTCGATCTGGCGGAAGCCGAGGCGGAGCGCGAAGGAGTGCTTCTTCACCGGCTCTCCTGTCCGCTTTCCGGCACTGGCACCGGAAGAACCCCTCTCTTCCAACCCATTGTCCCAAGCGCTCTGGCTCACATCGACCGGTAGCGGCTCGACGCCGCCGTTCTCCTGCGCCTCCCGAACGATCTGGGCCGGAGCGTAGAAGCCCATCGGCTGCGAGTTCAGCAGCGCGCAGGCGAAGGCAGCCGGATGATGCTTCTTGAGATATGAGGAGATGTAGACCAGCTTGGCGAAGGAGGCGGCGTGGCTCTCCGGGAAGCCGTAGCTGCCGAAGCCCTTGATCTGATCGAAGCAGCGCTGGGCGAAATCGGGAGCGTAGCCCCGCGCGATCATGCGCCCGACCATCAGATCTTCGTAATTGCCGATGGTGCCGTCGTTGCGAAAAGTCGCCATCGCCTTGCGCAGACCGTTGGCTTCGACATCCGTAAATTCGGCAGCCACCATGGCCAATTTCATCGCCTGCTCCTGGAAGAGCGGGACACCGAGGGTCTTGTTCAGGACCTCGTACAATTCGTTCTTGGGATGGGGTGGCCTGGGTGAAGGAAACACAACGTCTTCCAATCCCGCCCGCCGCTTCAGATAGGGATGGACCATGTCGCCCTGGATCGGGCCGGGCCGGACGATCGCGACCTGAATCACGAGATCGTAGAATTTTCGCGGTTTGAGGCGCGGCAGCATGTTCATCTGGGCGCGACTCTCGACTTGGAAGACGCCCAGCGACTTGCCCTCGCAGAGCATGTCATAGGTGGCTTCGTCGCCATCCGTGAAATCGGCGAGTTGATAGGGTTTTCCGCCATGACCTGCGATCAGCTCGAACGCTTTGCGGATGCAGGTCAGCATGCCCAAGGCCAGCACATCGACCTTCATCAGCTTGAGCTCGTCGATGTCGTCGCGGTCCCATTCGATGAAGGTGCGGTCCGCCATCGCAGCGTTGCCGATCGGCACGGTCTCGTCGAGGCGCCCGCGCGACAAGACGAAGCCGCCGACATGCTGCGAGAGATGGCGAGGAAAATGCAGTAGCCGCACCGCGAAGTCGACGGCGCGGCGGATCGTCGGATTCGTCGGATCGAGCCCGGCCTGACGAACACGGGCATCGCCGATCTCCGTGCCCCAGCTTCCCCATTGCGTGTCGGCAAGGCGGGCGGTGATGTCCTCCGTCAGCCCCAGCACCTTGCCGACTTCGCGGATGGCGCTGCGCGGCCGGTAATGGATCACGGTGGCGGCGATGCCGGCGCGGTGGCGGCCATAGAATTTATAGATCCACTGGATCACCTCCTCCCGCCGCTCATGCTCGAAATCGACGTCGATATCGGGCGGCTCCTTGCGCTCGGTCGAAATGAAGCGTTCGAACAGCACGTCGTTGTCGGCCGGATCGACCGCGGTGATGCCGAGCACGTAGCAGACGGCGGAATTGGCGGCCGAGCCACGGCCCTGGCAGAGGATGCCTTTGCTCTCCGCGAATTCGACGATCTGGCGGATGGTCAGGAAATAGCGGGCGTATTCGAGCTTCCCGATCAGGTCGAGTTCCTTCGCCAGCAAGCCCTGAACCTTATCCGGAACGCCATCCGGATAGCGGATCAGGCAGCATCGGCGAACCAGTTCCACCAGCCAGTCCTGATCCTTCCAGCCGGGCGGGATCGGCTCGTCGGGATACTCGTATTTCAGCTGGCCGAGATCGAACTCGACGCGGGAGAAGAGGGCTTGCGTCTCGGCGATGGCCTCGGGTGCGTCACGGAAGAGGCGGGCCATTTCCTGCGGCAGCTTGAGATGACGCTCGGCATTGAATTCGAGCAGGCGCCCGGCACGCTCGATGGTGACGCCCTCGCGGATGCAGCTGAGCACATCCTGCAGATCACGCTGTTCGATGGAATCGTAAAGTGCGTCATTGGTCGCGATCAGCGGGGTGCGGGTCGCGGCGGCGATGGCCTTGAGACGCGCGAGGCGGCGGCGGTCGTCGCCGCGCCGGTGCATGCTGGCACCGAGCCAGACCGCGCCGGGTGCGGCATCGTCGAGCTGCGCGAGCAGTTCCGGCAGGCCGTCAAGGCGCTGCGCCGGCATCAGGATCAGCAGCAGGTCGCGGGCATCGTTCAGGAGATCATCGATGACGAGGCGGCATTCGCCCTTCTTCACGCCTTCCTTGCGATTGCCATGGCTGAGCAGCCGGCAGAGGCGCCCCCAACCCTCGCGATTCGCCGGATAGACGACGATGTCGGGCGTGCCGTCGGCGAAGACGAGGCGGGTGCCGGTCGCGAGCTTGAAGCTCTCCGCCATCGCCTTCATCTGCTCGGGGGTGAAGGGCACCTCCGCGAAGGCCGGGTTCTCAATCCAGACATACTCGCCCGGACAGCCGCCCTCGCGCACCTTTTCCGGCGCCGGCAAGCCGTCCTCACGCAGATGCTTCAGCGCGGCCCAGGCACGCACGACGCCCGCCACCGTGTTGCGATCGGCGATGCCGATACCGGCATATCCAAGCAGCAGCGCCGTCAGCACCATATTCGGCCCCGGCGAGGCGCCGCGCAGGAAAGAAAAATTCGTTGCCGCAACGGGTTCGGCGAAGGGGCTGACAGACTGATTCATGCGAAGAGCCCGTGCAGGAACCAGCGCGGCGGCGCGCTGTCGGCTTCGTAGAAGCCGGTGCGATAGAGCCAGAACCGGCGGCCCTGCGCATCCTCGACGCGGTAATAGTCGCGCATCGGCTCGTCGCTGCCGTCGCGCCACCATTCGGGCGCGATGCGCTCGGGGCCTTCGGCGCGGGCGACGTCATGGGTGAGGCGCCGCCAGCGGAAGCGGATCGGGGGGCCGTCCGGCACTTCCGCGATGGCCTCGACCGGCTGCGGCGGCTCGAAGAGCTGCAGCGGGCGGGCCGGCGGCTCCGCCGGCTCGGGTTCGGGCCAGGGCGCTTGCGGCAGCGGCGCGGCGGCCGAGAGCGCTTTTGCCGCGCGAACGGGATGGTGCGTGTCCTGCGCCGCGAAGCGCAACACCCGGTCACGGCCGAAACGGGTGACGAGCCGGTCGACGAGATCAGCCACGGCCTCCTCCTCGACGGCGCGGCCATCGAGGCTGTGTTGCGGCGTGTTCAGCGGTTCGCAGACCGGCACGGCGAGCTTGATCGCATCGAAGCCGAAACCGGGATCGAGCGGATCGGCCAGTGCCTCGATACGCTCGCGATAGAGCCGGAGCAGCGCCTTGGCAGCGCGCGAGGGCCGGCTGGTCTCGATGGCGAGACGGCGGACAGCGCCGTCGCTGCGGAAGAAGGCGATCTCGAAGACGCGCCCGCCTTCGCCGCGCGCCTCCAGCACCCGCGCGGCTTCCCCGATCAGGCGGACGACCACCGCCTCGAGGCTCGCAGTATCGGCGAAGGGCTCGGCGAAATGGCGCTCGACCACGCAATCGGGCGGCGGCCGCAGCGGCACGATGCGCCTATCCTCGTGGCCGAGGATGCGCCGGAGCTTCATCGCCAACCCCTCGCCGAAGCGGGCGGAGAGGGTTTCCGAGGGGCGCTCCGCGAGATCGGCCAGCCTCTTCAAGCCGGCGCGGGAGAACGCGATCACGGTCTCCGCTTCGGCCTCCAGCGCCGCGACCGGCAGCGGTCGCAGCGCCGCTTCATCCTGCCCCGGCGGGATGATGCCGCCCCGTGCGAAGCGGGCGCAGGCACGGGCGGCATCGGGCGTGCCGGCGATGGCAACCTTCAGGCTCAGGCCCATCCGGTCCATCACCCGCCGCACGAGACCGACCATCCCCTCCTCGCCACCGAAGAGATGGGCGCAGCCGGTGATGTCGAGCATGAGGCCATGCGGCTCATCGAGCGCGACCAGGGGCGTGAAGCGGTCGCAAAAGGCAGCGAGCGCTTCTAGAAACTGGCGGTCCGCCTGCGGCTCGGCCTCCAGCGCGACGAGATCGGGGATACGGGCGCGGGCATCGGCCAGCGTCAGGCCGCGGGCCAGACCGAGATCGAGAGCACGCCGGTCACAATCGACCAGGCGCAGCGCGTTGTGCTGCGTCTCGACCAGGACATGAGGCTTCTCAGCCGGTGCGCCGAAGGCCGGAATCGCGCCCGTCCGCCGCAACCTGTCCGTCGCCAGGAAGGGGAACCAGAGGGCGAGATAGCGGCGCGGCATGGTCTGTCCGGGAAGCCAGTCTGTCGGATCGGTCGAAAAGGCTGCGTTCCGCGAAAGATCGTCGATCACGGTCCCACTCCACACGCCACTCACGTTCCGCCGCGCCGCCGCGCTGGCGCAGCAATCTCAAGGCGAAGGCCGGGGCACCCGGGGCATTGGCCTCCAGCGCCCGCGAGGCGACCGTCCGGACCTGCCAGCGCGTGCGCGCCGCGCTCGGCGTCTCGGCCGCCGCCACCCGCAGCAGCAGAACCGGGACGCCCGAGCCTTCGGCCGCCAAGGCGAGGCGGCGGCTCGCCGTCAGGTCGAAGGAGCGCGGCTCCCCCCAGGGCTCGATCAGCACGGCGCCGAGCGCAGGGCAGCGCGCCGCCTCGGCACCGGCCCGCAGCACGCTTTCGCCGTCGCGCGCCCGCACCAGCAGGAGGCGCGCCGGGTCGAGGCCGAGTTCGTTGAGCCCCGGCGCGTGCAGCCGGCCCCCCTCGGCATCGACGAAATCCTGCCGTGCCCAAAGGATCGGCCGTTCAGCAGCCTTTTCCTCCGCTGCCCCCGCCCTCAAAGCGAGTCCGAGCGCGAAGCCGGTCGCGGCGGCGAGATCGGCAATCTCGGCGGCGTAGACCTCGTGCAGTGCCGCCCGCGCGAGACCGCCATTCAGGGTCTCGTCCAGCGAAGCCACGCCCAGGCCGATCCGCGCCTGCGAAGCCGGCCCGGCGCGTAGGGCCCCTTCGGCAAGGCTGCGGCGCAGATCGGCCAAGGTCAGGGTAGTGGTTACGGGCATGGCAACAAGGTAACTGTTCTCTCTTTGTTCCTTTATAAGCCTCTCCCCGGCGGAAGGCGAGTCCGGTCTCGCCGCCCTCCCTCCCATCCCTGACGCGTGATGACACCGAATGGGGCGCACCGTCTTCCTGGCGATCGGGACGCCCCCTCCAAACCGCCGCCATGGCGAACCGGCCGCCCACGCGCTAGCTTCACGGGCATGTGGGGGATTCTCCAAGCCTATTGGCCGCATATCCTTGCTGCCATCTCCATCGTGATGGCGGCCGTCGCCGGCGCGCATGCGGTGATGACGAAGGACGAAGTGCGCGCCGCCATCGGCTGGACCGGCGTCATCATCCTTTCGCCGATCGTCGGCCCCCTTCTCTATGCGATTGCGGGCGTGAACCGGATCCGACGCGCCACGATCCTGGCGCAACGGCCCGGCCATGGTCGACCCGGAACGCACTTCCACGCCAGCGACAAGGTGGTCGGGGCGCGGTTCGGGCAGCGCTTCGCGGCGCTCAAGACTTTGGGCGACCGCGTCGCCCGCCATCCTCTGACCACCGGCAACAGCATCGAGACCCTGCGAAGCGGCGACGAAGCCTACAGCGCCATGCTTGCCGCCATCGGGGCGGCCGAGCGCAGCGTCATCCTCGAGAGCTACATCTTCGACCGCGACCCTATCGGCCTGCGCATCGCCGATGCGCTGATCGCCGCGCATCGGCGCGGGATCGCGGTGCGCGTGCTGATCGATGCGGTCGGCGCCCGGTATTCGGTGCCAAGCATCGCCGGCCATCTGCGCGAGGGCGGCGTCGCGGTCGACGTGTTCAACGGCAACATCATCATGGGCCTCAGGCTGCCCTACGCCAATCTGCGGACGCACAGGAAGATCATCGTCGTCGACGGGACCGTCGCCTTCATGGGCGGCATGAACATCCGCCAGGGCTTCACCCGCGAGTTCGCAGGAGACGCCTATGCCCATGACACGCATTTCCGCCTGACCGGGCCCATCGTCGCCGATCTCTTCATGGTCGCGGCGGAGGACTGGCGCTTCGCCTCCGGCGAGGCGCTCGAAGGCCCGGCATGGGACATCACCTTGCCTGCCGCCAGCGAACTCGCCGCGCTCGTGCGGGCCGTTCCGTCCGGCCCGGACAGCTATCTGGAGACCAATCACAAGCTCTTGATGGGCGCACTTTCGGTCGCGCGGCGCTCCGTCAGGATCATGTCGCCCTATTTCCTGCCGGATCAGGAATTGATCAGCGCGCTCGTCACGGCGGCACGGCGCGGCGTCGATATCGACATCATCGTCCCCTCCGTCAACAATCTGGTGCTGGTCGACAGGGCGATGACTGCGCAATTCGACCAGATTCTCAAGAATTACTGCCGAATCTGGCGCTCGACCGGTCCGTTCGACCATTCAAAGCTCTTCGTCGTCGATGGTTGCTGGGCCTATGTCGGCTCCTCGAACCTCGACCCGCGTTCGCTCAGGCTGAATTTCGAGATCGATATCGAAGTGCTCGACCATGATTTTGCCGGCGGAATTGCCGAGCGCGTCGAGGCCGTGATGGCGCAGGCGACACCTGTCACGCTTGCCGGCCTGCGCGCACGCCCTTATGTCTTGCGTCTGATGGACAGGTTGATCTGGCTCGGCTCTCCCTATCTTTGAGCCGAAACGGTCAACGCCCTGACGCGATGGATATGCAAAGCTTCGTCCTGTTCGATTCGAGCGGGCCAAAGCCTCAAACGGCAGAGCGATGCAGAAGAAGAGCCCGAGCCTGCGCGCCAGCATCATCGCCTCGCTCCGCCAGCGGAAGAACCGCGATGAAGCGCCCAGGCATGGGCCGGGCGAGCGGCCGGCAGGCACGCTCATCGCCTCCTACAACGTCCACAAATGCGTCGGCGTCGACGGCCGCTTCGATCCCGGCCGCATCGCGCAGGTGATCCGCGAGATCGCCCCCGACATCATCGCCCTGCAGGAGGCCGACAAGCGCTTCGGCGCCCGCCACGGCCTGCTCGACCTCGCGAGGCTGAAGGAGGAGACGGGTCTCATCCCCGTTCCCATCGAGAGCGCCAACGCCGCCGCCCATGGCTGGCACGGCAATGTCGTGCTGTTCCGCCAGGGGCTGGTGCGGGACGTCCATCAGGTCTCCCTGCCCGGGCTCGAACCACGCGGCGCGCTGGTCGTCGACCTCGATCTGGAGGGCGGCAGGGATGTGCGCATCGTCGCCGCCCATCTCGGCCTGCTGCGCCGTTCGCGCTCGCAGCAGGCGCGCATGCTCCTCGACGTGATGAGGAACCGCGACGAGCGCCCCACCCTCCTGCTCGGGGACCTCAATGAATGGCGCCTCGGCGACCGTTCGTCGCTCAAGGAGCTTGGGCCCACTTTCGGCGCGCTGCCGATGCCCGTGCCCAGCTTTCCCTCGGGCCTGCCGCTGCTCGCGCTCGACCGCATCATCGCCAACCGGCCGGAGATGCTGTCCGACGTCACGGTCCACGATACGCCGCTGGCGCGCATCGCCTCCGACCACCTGCCGATCAAGGCCATCCTCGGCCCGAGCAGCCCAAGCCTCGCGGGCCTCCCGCTGCCAGCTGTCGCGCTCGGGCTCACGGCCAGCCCGGCGACAGCGATCATCGGCTTTCGCAACGGCGCCGCGCCGACCGGGCCGGAGGGCACGGCTTTGCCGATCTCGGAGCTTCCGGACGGAAGCGAAGGCAGCAACCGGGCGCTCGTGCGCAAGGCGGGCGACCGGCTGAAGCGCGCGGTCAAGCGCACCTTGCGCCGGGCTTGAGCCACCCTTTCCAAAGCTTTCCCGGCCCTGCGTCATGGCGCGCATGCGTCCCGACGCTGGCAACATCCGATAAATACTGCTTTCTGGCCCTCTCAGCTGCCAGATGGCTTGGAATCACATGCCGGATGCCTTGGCCGAGCGCCCAAGCGCGCTGCACCTTTTCCTGATCTTCGCGCGGATCGGGCTGACCAGCTTCGGCGGCGGCCTGAGCGGCTGGATGCTGCGGGAATTCGTGCAGCGGCGCCGGCTGATGAGCGAGGAGGATTTCCTCAACGGGCTCTCGATCGCGCAGGCGCTCCCCGGCGTCAACGTCACCAATATGGCGATCTGGATCGGCTACAAGCTCGGCGGCCGCAGCGGGGCGATCGCCTGCTGGCTCGGCATCGTGGTGCCGGCAGCGATCGTCATCGTGCTGATCGGCACGGTCTTCTCGTCGCTCGGCGGCTATGCCGTCACCCATGTGGCGCTCGGCGGCGCCGCCTCGGCCGCGATCGGCCTCTCGTTGGCGATGGGATTGACGGCGGCGCGGCGCGTCCCGCGCCGGGTTTTTCCGCTCGCGATCATGGCCGCGACCTTCTTTGCCGTCGCCATCCTGAAATGGCCGCTGCTCTGGACCGTGCTCGGCGCCGGTTCGCTGAGTGTCGCCATAACCTATTATCGGGGCTGAGCACCGGATGCCCAATCTGCCGCTCAGCATCCTCGTGGTCTTCCTGCCGCTCTCGCTGGTGACGATCGGCGGCGGCCAAAGCGCCATCGCCGACATGCACCGCCAGATCGTCGACGTGCATCATTGGTTGAGCGCCACGCAATTCGTCGATGCCTTCGCCATCGCGCGGCTGGCGCCGGGGCCCGGCTCGCTCCTGGCGACCCTGATCGGTTGGCAGATCGCGGGGTTCTGGGGCGCGCTGGCCGCGACCATCGGCATCTTCGGGCCGACCGCCTTCCTGATCTACGGCGTGGCCCATATCTGGTCGCGCTATGAGGGCGCAA
This sequence comes from Allobosea sp. 10N428, assembly GCF_056394545.1. NCBI lineage: Bacteria > Pseudomonadati > Pseudomonadota > Alphaproteobacteria > Hyphomicrobiales > Alloboseaceae > Allobosea > Allobosea sp. 10N428. Next base: position 410,309 of record NZ_JBFTIC010000001.1, read on the forward strand.
GGCCGCTGCGCGCCCTGGAAAAAGGTCTGCGCCCCGTCGCGGCCGGCATGATCCTGGCCGCCAGCTATGTGCTGATCCAATCGCTCGACGGAGGCTGGCTCGCCCGCGGCACCGCGCTCGTCTCGACAGCACTGCTGATGCTGACGCCGGTCAATCCCCTGCTGCTGATCGCCGGCGGCGCCGGCTGCTTCGTCGGGCTGCATCTGCTGGCGCTGATCTGAGGAAATCGCGGAGTCGGGTGCGCGGTTCGTGATCGGGCTCCGCTCCTTCACCAGATCGCCGCGCGTCCCATCGGACGAACAGTGACCTATCTATTTGTTATCGCATTGGATTTCTCCGAAAAGTGGATTCCACTTTTCGGTCCGATGCTATATCCCTCTTGTCGACAAGAGGTGCGCGAATGAAACCGGCGAAGACGACCACAAACGCAGCGCCCGAGCGCAAACGCGGCTCCGGCGTGAAGCTGGTCTACGATCTGTTACGCGACGAGATTCTCGATCTGGTGCTGCCGCCGGGTAGCCCGATCGACGAAGTGCAGCTCGCCGAGCGGTTCGAGATGTCGCGCACCCCCATCCGCGAGGCTCTCGTGCGGCTCGCCGGCGAAGGGCTGATCGTCACCCTGCCCAATCGCTCGACGATGGTGTCCAACCTCGACTTCCTCAACCTGTCGCCCTTCTTCGATGCCCTCATGCTGATGTACCGGGTGACGACGCAGCTCGCGGCACAGAACCACCGCCCGGAGGATCTGGACGCGATCCGGGTCCGGCAGGCGGAATTCGCCGGGGCGGTGAAAGCGCAGGACGCACTCGCAATGATCGCAACGAACGCAGCCTTCCATGCGGCGATCGCCGAAGCCGGCCGCAACCCCTATTTCAACAGCCTGTTCAGCCGGCTTCTCGACGAAGGCCGTCGCTTCCTGCGACTCTACTACCAGTCCTATGACGACCGGCTTCCGCAGCAGTTCGTCGACGAGCATGAGGATATGATCGCCGCGATCGCCGCGCGGGACATCGTTGCGGCCGAGCGCCTCGGCCGCGCCCATGCCGAGCAGATCATCCAGCAGATCCAGAAGCTTACGGTGGGCGACAAACGGCTGGAGATGACCCTGTAGCGCTCGCCTTTCGTTCTTGTCGACAAATAATATGCAACATGCGATAAAGACGCCGGAGAGAGGCCTGTCGCGGCGCGACATAGCGCTCTCCCCCAACCACAAAGCCAGCAGGAGAGCGCGATGAAGGCCAAGATTTTCTCGGGCGTGATCCCCGCCCTGATGACGCCGTGCAAGGCGGATCGGACGCCTGATTTCGATGCCTTGGTGCGCAAGGGCAAGGAGCTGATCGCAGCCGGCATGTCGGCCGTGGTCTATTGCGGCTCGATGGGTGACTGGCCGCTGCTGACGGATGCGCAGCGCATGGAAGGTGTCGAGCGGCTGGTGAAGGCCGGCATCCCCGTGATCGTCGGCACCGGCGCAGTCAACACGGCGTCGGCCGTCTCGCTTGCGGCCCATGCCCAGAAGGTCGGCGCCCAGGGCTTGATGGTGATCCCGCGCGTGCTGTCCCGCGGCACTGTCGTCCTCGCCCAGAAGGCGCATTTCAAGGCGATCCTCTCCGCCGCACCGGATCTGCCGGCGGTGATCTACAACAGCCCCTATTACGGCTTCGCCACCCGGGCCGACCTGTTCTTCGCCCTACGGGCAGAGCATCCGAACCTCGTCGGCTTCAAGGAGTTCGGCGGCCCGGCCGACATGCGCTATGCGGCCGAGAACATCACCAGCCGCGGCGACGACGTCTCGCTGATGATCGGCGTCGATACCGCAGTCTTCCACGGCTATGTGAACTGCGGCGCGACCGGCGCGATCACCGGCATCGGCAATGTCCTGCCGAAGGAGGTGCTGCATCTGTGCAGGCTGTCCGAAGCTGCTGCCCAGGGCGATGCCGAGGCGCGCCAGCGGGCGCTCGAGCTGGAGCAGGCGCTCGCCATCCTTTCCTCCTTCGACGAAGGCCCCGACCTCGTGCTCTATTTCAAGCATCTGATGGTGCTGAAGGGCGACAAGGAATACGCCCTGCACTTCAACGAGACGGATATGCTGACCAAGAGCCAGCGCGGCTATGCCGAAGCGCAGCTCAAGCTGTTCGACAGCTGGTATGCCGCCTGGACGCAGCAGGCCGGCGCCGTGCAGAAATACGCGGCCTGACACGCGAGTACCAACCGAGCGCGCGGCGATGGGGCCAGCCTATCGCCGCGGGCCCAAGGCGCCTCCGGAGACCGGACCTATGGCCAGCTACACCTTCTCCTGCCTCGACGGCCACACCTGCGGCAATCCCGTCCGCCTCGTCTCGGGAGGAGGCCCCAGGCTCGAAGGTGCGAACATGCTGGAGAAGCGCGCACATTTCCTGCGCGAGTTCGACTGGATCCGTACCGGGCTGATGTTCGAGCCGCGCGGGCACGACATGATGTCGGGCTCGATCCTTTACCCGCCGACCCGGCCCGACTGCGACGTCGCCGTGCTCTTCATCGAGACGTCGGGCTGCCTGCCAATGTGCGGTCACGGCACGATCGGAACGATCACCATGGGCATCGAGAACGGGCTGATCACACCGCGCGAGCCGGGCCGGCTCGCAATCGATGCGCCTGCCGGCAAGGTCGATATCACCTATCGCCAGGAGGGCCGCTTCGTCGAAGAGGTGCGGCTGACCAACGTGCCGGGCTTCCTCTACGCCGAGGGGCTGACGGCGGAGGTCGAAGGCCTCGGCGAGATCGTGGTCGACGTCGCCTATGGCGGCAATTTCTATGCGATCGTCGAGCCGCAGAAGAACTTCCGGGACATGGCCGATCACACTGCCGGCGAACTCGTCGGCTGGTCGCCGAAGCTGCGCGCGGCGCTCAACGCGAAATACGAATTCGTCCATCCCGAGCATCCGGAGATCCGGGGCCTCTCCCATATCCAGTGGACCGGCCAGGCGACCAAGCCGGAAGCCGACGCCCGCAACGCGGTGTTCTATGGCGAGAAGGCGATCGACCGGTCGCCCTGCGGCACCGGCACCTCGGCGCGCATGGCGCAGCTCGCCGCCAAGGGCAAGCTCAAGGTCGGCGACGAATTCGTGCATGAGTCGATCATCGGCTCGCTGTTCAAGGGGCGTGTCGAGGCTGCCACGACCGTCGCCAACCGCGAGGCGATCATCCCCTCCATTGCCGGCTGGGCGCGGATGACGGGCATCAACACGATCTTCATCGACGATCGCGATCCCTTCGCCCACGGCTTCGTCGTGAAATGAGCGAATCCCAAGCGCTTTCCGCGACTTGAGCGCAGGCGCCCTCTCCTCTCGAAGTTACGCAATTCAACGCGGGCTGCCGGATGTCAGGCGCGCCCGCGCATCTGGCTCGCCTTGATTTTTCGCGCCCAAATAAATATCCAACCGGTTGGATATTTATGAAAGCCAGATCATGGGCAGGCACAGAACCATCGACCGAGAGGCGGTTCTCGACGCGGCGGAACGAGTCGTAATGCGCGCAGGAGCCGCGCATCTGACGCTGGATGCCGTGGCTGCAGAGGCCGGCATCAGCAAGGCCAGCGTCCTCTACGACTACAAGAGCAAGCGCGCGCTGATCGGCACACTCATCGAGCGCCGTGTCGGCACCGAGGAAAAGCGGATCCAGTCTTTCATCGATGCCGAAATCGGCAAGCCGGATGCGGATATTCGCGGGCGACTGGCCGCCGCCTCGCGCTCGTCCTCGGAAGAGGACCGCGCGGTCGCCCTCAACCTCTGCGTCGCGCTGGCGCAGGATGCCGAGCTGCGCGGCCCCGTGCAGAAGTCTCTGCAGAACACGCTGTCCGCCATCGCCACATCCTCGACACATCCGCGCGGCGCACTGCTCGCCTTCCTCGCGGTCGAGGGATTGACCCTGCTCGACTGGTTCGGGCTGCTCAGCTTCCCGGAGCCTGAGCGCGACAGGTTGATCGCCGAGATCGGCTGGTTGATCGGGCAGTCGCCGAGCGCGATTCCCCAGACCTGACACGCAAACACTGAACTCATCGAGCGCCGAGCCCGAACCCATGTCTTTCTCGACTTCGACCCTTTCCCGCATCCTCGTCATCGCCCTGCCGCTGTTCGCGGCCGCATGCAGCGAGCAGAAGCAGCCTGCCAAATCGGCCGCCCAGATGCCGCCGGTGACGGTCGGCATCGTCACCGTCGAGCCACAGAACCTGCCGGTGACCAACAACCTGCCGGGGCGCATCGCGCCGACCCGCATCGCCGAGGTGCGCCCGCGCGTCACGGGCATCGTCGTCGAGCGCGTGTTCCAGCAGGGCAGCCTCGTGAAGCAAGGCGACGTCCTCTATCGGATCGACCCCGCGCCGTTCCGGGTGCGCGTCGAGAGCGCCGAGGCGACCCTGAAGCGCGCCGAGGCGACGCAGCTGCAGGCCCGCCAGCAATCCGACCGCATCGTCGAGCTGCGCGAGCGCAACGTCGCCAGTGCGCAGCAGCAGGAAAGCGCGGTCGCCGCGCTCGCCCAGGCCGACGCCGATGTCGCGGCAGCGCGAGCGGGTCTCGCAGCGGCGCAGCTCGACCTGCAATATTCGGAGGTCCGCGCCCCGATCAGCGGCCGGATTGGCCGCGCGCTGATCACCGAAGGCGCGCTCGTCGGCACCGGCGCCGCCGATATTCTGGCGACGATCCAGCAGCTCGACCCGGTCTACGCCGACTTCACCCAGTCCGCCGGCGAATTGCTGGCGCTGCGCCGCGCTCTCAAGCTTGGTGCGCTGACGAGTTCGAACCCCGGCGCGGCCAATGTCCAGCTGCTGTTCGACAATGGCGAGCGCTATCGCCATTCGGGCAAGCTGCTGTTCTCGGAGGCGACCGTCGATGCGACCACCGGGCAGGTGACGCTGCGCGGGGAGTTCCCTAACCCGGAGGGCGACCTCCTGCCCGGCATGTATGTCCGCGTCGAGATCGAGCAGGGCGTGCAGAGCAACGCCATCGCCGTGCCGCAGCAGGCGATCCAGCGCGACGGCCGCGGGCAGGCGCAGCTCTACATCCTCAAGCAGGACGGCACGCTGGAGCTGCGCTCGGTCCGCGCCGGCCGGACGCTGGACAACCGGCAGGTGATCGATGACGGGCTCAAGCCCGGCGAGCAGGTCGTCGTCGAGGGTTTCCAGAAGATCCGCCCGGGCGCGACGTTTACCGGTGCGCCCTGGCAGGCGGCCGCCCCGGCCAAGGCCGGCAAGCAGGGCTGATACGATGCCGAGCTTCTTCATCGACAGGCCGATCTTCGCCTGGGTCGTCGCGATCTTCATCATGCTCGGCGGGGTCATCACGATCCCGATGCTGCCGATCGCGCAGTATCCGAACGTCGCGCCGCCACAGATCACGATCAGCACAAACTATCCCGGCGCCTCGCCGGAGGACATCTACCAGAGCGTCACGCGCCCGGTGGAAGAGGAGCTGAACGGCGTCCCCGGCCTGCTCTATTTCGAGTCCACATCGGAGGCGAATGGCCGCATCAACCTGACCGTCACCTTCGCTCCTGGCACCAAGATCGGCGAGGCGCAGGTCGAGGTGCAGAACCGGATCAGCCGCGTCGAGCCGCGCTTGCCGCGCTCGGTCGTGCAGCAGGGCCTGCGCGTCGAGCAGGCTGGCACGAGCTTCCTGCTGCTGGTGACGCTGACCTCGGAAGACGGCCGCGTCGATGCCGTCGGCCTCGGCGATTATCTCAGCCGCAACGTCCTCGGGGAGATCCGGCGCGTCTCCGGCGTCGGCAGCGCGACGCTGTTCGCGACCCAGCGCTCGATGCGCATCTGGATGGATGCCGAGAAGCTGCTCGGCCTGAAGCTGACGGCGAATGACGTCATCGCGGCCGTGCAGGCACAAAATGCGCAGGTCGCGGCCGGCCGCGTCGGCGCGCAGCCGAACCCGATCGGCACGCAGCTTTCGGCCACGGTTCTGGTCCGTGGCCAACTCACCACGCCCGAGGAATTCGGGTCGATCGTGCTGCGCGCCAACACGGACGGCTCGTCGGTACGCCTGCGCGACGTCGCGCGGGTAGAGGTTGGCGGCGAATCCTACAATTTCTCGACCCGCCTCAACGGCCAGCCGAGCGCGGCCATCGGCGTGCAGCTCTCGCCGACCGGCAATGCACTGGCCACCGCGACGGCGGTACGCGCCAAGATGGACGAGCTCGCCCGCTTCTTCCCCGCGGGGCTGAAGCACGAGATCCCTTACGACACATCGCCGTTCGTGAAGGTCTCGATCGAGAAGGTGATGCACACGCTGCTCGAGGCGATGGTGCTCGTCTTCGTCGTGATGTTCCTGTTCCTGCAGAACTTCCGCTACACGGTGATCCCGACGCTGGTCGTGCCGGTGGCTCTGCTCGGCACCTGCGCCGTGATGTTCGCCGCCGGCTTCTCGATCAATGTGCTGACCATGTTCGCGATGGTGCTGGCGATCGGCATCCTCGTCGACGATGCCATCGTCGTGGTCGAGAACGTCGAGCGCATCATGGCCGAGGAAGGGCTGCCGCCGAAGGAGGCGACCCGCAAGGCGATGGGCCAGATCAGCGGCGCGATCATCGGCATCACGCTGGTGCTGACGGCTGTGTTCGTGCCGATGGCGTTCTTCCCCGGCGCGGTCGGCATCATCTACCAGCAGTTCAGCCTGACCATGGTGGTGTCGATCCTGTTCTCGGGCTTCCTGGCGCTGACACTGACGCCCGCACTTTGCGCCACCTTCCTGAAGCCGATCGCCAAGGGCGGTCATCACGAGAAGAAGGGCTTCTTCGGCTGGTTCAACCGTGGCTTCGATCGCGCGACCCATCGCTATGCCGGCGCCGTCGGCGCGATCACGCGCAAGCCCGGCCGCTACATGGTGATCTATCTCGCGCTGCTCGCCGGTCTCGGCTGGGGCTTCCTGCGCCTGCCTTCGGCCTTCCTGCCGAACGAGGACCAGGGCTATCTGCTCGTCGATATCCAGGCCCCGCCGGAAGCCAGCGCCAACCGCACCCTCGAGGTTCTCCAGCAGGTCGAGAAGATCGTGCTGGCCGAGCCCGCCGTCTCCCGCATGGTCGGCATCTCCGGCTACAGCTTCGCCGGCGCCGGCGAGAACGCCGCACTCGCCTTCATCACCCTGAAGGACTGGAGCGAGCGCGGCCCGAACGATTCCGCCGCGGCGATCGCGCAGCGCATCAACGGCAAGATGTTCCAGATCAAGGACGCGCAGACCTTCGCGCTCTCGCCTCCGCCGATCTCGGGCCTCGGCAATTCGACCGGCTTCAGCTTCCGCCTGCAGGATCGCGGCGGCCTCGGCCAGGAGGCGCTGTCGGCGGCGCGTACGCAGCTGCTCAACGCCGCCACGCAGAGCCCCGTGCTGGCGGGAGTGCGCGTCGAGGGCCTGGCCGACGCGGCCCAGGTCAACCTGATCATCGACCGCGAGAAGGCGAACACTTTCGGCGTCGCCTTCGCCGACATCAACGCCACGATCTCTGCGAATCTCGGCTCCTCCTATGTCAACGACTTCCCGAACGCCGGCCGCATGCAGCGCGTGACCGTGCAGGCCGAGGCGAGTCAGCGCATGCAGGCGGCCGATCTCTTGCGCCTCAACGTCCGCAACGTGCATGGCGGCATGGTGCCCTTCTCCGCCTTCGCTACGGTCGAATGGCAGAAGGGCCCGACCCAGGTCGTCGGCTACAACGGCTATCCTGCCGTGCGCATTGCCGGGCAGGCGGCGCCGGGCTATTCGTCAGGTGCGGCGATCGCCGAGATGGAGCGGTTGGCGCGCGACCTGCCACAGGGCTTCGGCTATGAATGGACCGGGCAGTCGCTACAGGAGATCCAGTCGGGATCGCAGGCGCCGTTCCTGATCGGGCTCAGCATCCTGTTCGTCTTCCTGCTGCTCGCGGCGCTCTATGAGAGCTGGTCGATCCCCATTGCCGTGATGATGGTGGTGCCGCTCGGCGTCATCGGCTCGGTCGCGGCAGTGACGCTCAGGGGCATGCCCAACGACGTCTACTTCATGGTCGGCCTGATCGCGATCATCGGCCTTTCGGCCAAGAACGCGATTCTGATCATCGAGTTCGCCAAGGATCTCCACGCCGAGGGCAAGCCGCTGCTGGAGGCGACTACCGAGGCCGCGCGGTTGCGCTTCCGCCCGATCCTGATGACCTCACTCGCCTTCACCCTCGGCGTCGTGCCGCTGGCGATCGCTTCCGGCGCCAGCGCCGCGAGCCAGAACGCCATCGGCACCGGCGTGCTCGGCGGGATGATCTCGGCGACGATCCTCGCGGTCTTCCTCGTCCCGGCCTTCTTCGTCTTCGTGATGAAGCTGTTCAAGCCGAAGGAGCACTCCAAGCCGATGCCGCTGGAAGTCGCAGAGCAGAAATAAGAGCCGGGGCGGCTTTTCAGCCGCCCTTCGGCCCTTCCAGGCGCAGCCAGCAATGCTCTGACGAAGAGGCGACGGCGCGCTCGATGAAGCGGACGCCGCGGGCGCCGTCGACMACGGTGGGGTAGTCGGCATCCAATGCATCGGCCACGCGGCCTGCCTGACGGGCGCGGATATCGGCGAAGATGCCGCGATAGATGTTGGCGAAGGCCTCGATGAAGCCTTCCGGGTGACCGGGCGGAATCCGCCCTGCCCGGCGCGCCGATTCACACAGCCAGGGCGTGGCGCGCGTCAGGATCTGCATCGGGCCGTCCTGGCGGTGGTGGACGAGCCGGTTCGGCTCCTCCTGCCGCCATTCCAGAGTTCCGAGCTCGCCAGAGACACGCAGCCGCAGGTCATTCTCGAGCCCGGCATTGATCTGCGAGGCGACAAGCACACCTCGCGCGCCTCCGGCGAAGCGCAGCAGGATGCTCGCGTCATCGTCCAGCGCGCGGCCGGGCACGAGCGCACCGAGGTCCGCGACGAGTTCCTCGATCGCCAGACCCGTGACGGCCGAGACGAGGTTTTCGGCATGTGAGCCGATATCGCCCAACGCTCCCGCGATGCCGCTGCGGGCGGGGTCAGTGCGCCAGCCAGCCTGCTTGTTGCCGGTCTTCTCCAGCGCCGAGGCAAGCCAGCCCTGATTGTATTCGACCACGACCTTGCGGATGGCGCCAAGGGCACCGGAACGCACCATCTCGCGCGCCTGCCTGATCATCGGATAGCCGGTGTAATTGTAGGTGACGCCGAAGACCGTGCCGCCTGCCTCGACCGTCTCGACCAACGCATCGGCCTGGGCGCTGGTATGGACCAACGGCTTGTCGCAGACGACGTTGAAGCCGGCCTCTGCAAAAGCCTGCGCAATCGGGAAATGGCTGTCGGTCGGCGTAACGATGACGACGGCATCGACACGGGCCTCCAGCGGGCGCTCCAATTCCGCTTCGAGCAGCGCCTGCCAGCTTGGATGGTTGTTCATATCGCTCAGGCCGAGCGCACGCCCGGAGGCCAGGGCCTTCTCCGGCGTCGAGGACAACGCACCGGCCGTCAGCTCCGCCTCTCCGTCGAGGGCGATGGCATGGCGGTGCACGGCGCCGATGAAGGCGCCGTGACCGCCGCCGACCATGGCGTAGCGCAGCCGGGGGGGAAATGCGTCTGTCATCGGCCTGTCCATGCGTGAATCTGGCGGCCGCTCCGCGGACGGAGCGGCCGGGAAGAGCCCTCAGCGCCTCAGAACGGCGAGTCGGGGAAGTAGAAGTCCTTGGCGTTGCTCTTGTCGATCAGCACCGAGGGGATGATCGTGGTCGCCGGCAGCTTCTCGCCCTTCAGCCGCGCCTCGGCCGTCAGCTTGATCGCGTCGTAGATGAATTTCGGCGAATAGCTGACATTGGCCTGGATGCGCGGGTCCTTGTTGTCGAGGATGACCTTGACCATGTCCTTGGCGCCGGCACCGCCGAAGATCACCTTGATATCCTTGCGGTTGGCCTGGTCGATGGCGCGGATCGCGCCGAAGGCCATGTCGTCATCCGCCGCCCAGAAGGCGTCGATATCCTTGAAGCGCGTCAGGAAGTCCTGCGTGACCTTGTAGGCGTCGTCGCGGTTCCAGTTGGCGAACTTGGCGTCGAGCAGCTTGATGTCGGGGTTATTCTTCAACACGCTGTTGAAGGCGTCCATGCGCTCGGTGTCGAGCGTGGTCGGGATGCCGCGCAGCGCGACGACCGTGCCCTTGCCGTTCAGCGTCTTGGCGATGTACTCGGCCGGGATCCTGCCGAAGGCGGTGTTGTCGCCCGCGACATAGGCGTCCTGGGCGGAGGTATCTGTGAGGCCGCGGTCGACCACCGTCACATAGGCGCCCTTTGCCTTCACATTGGCGACCGGCCGGGTCAGCGCCGCCGACTCGAAGGGGAAGACGACGAGCGCGTTGATCTTGTTGACCGTACTCAGATCCTGAAGCTGGTTGGCCTGCTCGGTCGCGTTGGCCGCCGTGCGGATCGTGATCTTGAGGTCCTTGTGCTTGGCCTCGAGATCCTTCTTCGCCTGGTTTGCCCAGTAGTTGATGCCGCCCATGAAGCTGTGCGTCGCGGCGGGAATGGAAACGCCGAGATTGACGGGCTCGGCGGCGGCACTTGTCGCCGCGAAGGCGAGGCCCGCTGCGGTAGCGGCGAGCAAGAGGCTGCGTCTGGTCTGCATGGACATCGCTTCTCTCCCTGTGTGGCCAACCTTCAGCGGCGGCCTTTCTGCAAAAACGCGACGGTGATGATGACGAAGCCCTGCACGGCAGCGTTGAGATAGACGCTGATCAGGCTCGTCAGATTGAGAATGTTGCCGATCACCGAGAGCAGGATCGCGCCGACGACCGTGCCGGTGATGCTGCCCTGTCCGCCCTTCAGCGCGGCACCGCCGACGATGACGGAAGCGATCGCCTCCAGTTCCCAGAGCAGGCCCGTGGTCGGTGACGCCGAGCCGAGACGCGGCACGTAGAGCAGCGTGGCGATACCGACGCAGATGCCGAGCAGCATGTAGGTGAGGATCTTGACCCGCTCGACATCGACCGCCGCATAGCGCGCCACCGTCTCGTTGGAGCCGATCGCCTGGACATGGCGGCCATAGACCGTCTTGTTCAGGATCAGCGCCCCGACCGCGGCGACCAGCAGGAAGACGATGACGGGCACGGGCACGCCGGCCAGGCTGCCGTAATAGACCGGGGCGTAGATGTCGGCGAGGCTGTTCTCCAGCGTCAGCGCGCCGCCATCGGCGAAATAGGTCAGATATGCGCGGAAGATGCCGAGCGTGCCGAGCGTGACGATGAAGGGCTCGATGCGGCCCTTGGCGATCAGCACGCCATGAATCAGGCCGAAGACGGCTCCGAGCAGCACCGCGAGCATCGCCCCGCAGAGGACCGCGAGCACAGGCGATCCCAGCGCGCCTGCCGCCCAGTTGATGAACATGATGACGCAGCCGGCGATCAGCGCCGCCATCGAGCCTACCGACAGGTCGATGCCGCCGAGGATGATGACGAAGCACATGCCCACCGCGATGATGCCGATGAAGGCCGTGCGGGTGAGCACGTTGAGGCCGTTGTCGAGCGTGGCGAAGTCGCCGTTGAGCAGCGCGCCCAGACCGCAGAGCAGGATCAGGCCGACAATCGGGCCGATGCTGGCGATGCGCTCGGCCAGCGGCGTTCCCGCTTTGCGACGCGCTGCCGCCGGCCCGGCCTGCAAGGTCTCAGGCTGCGACATGGCGCGCTCCCGTTGCATAGGCGATCATGGTCTCTTCAGTCAGTTCGTCGCCACCCACCACCGTCACGAGCCGGCCCTCGCGCATGACCGCGACGCGATGGGCTAGCCCGATCAGCTCGATCAGTTCCGAGGAGATGACGACGACAGCGAGCCCCTGGGCCGCCAGCCTCTGGATCAGAAAATAGATTTCGCGCTTGGCGCCGACATCGACGCCGCGCGTCGGCTCGTCCAGCACCAGCACCTTCGGCTGCGGATGCAGCACCTTGGCGAGCGCCAGCTTCTGCTGGTTGCCGCCGGAAAGGGAGGCTGCGCGAGCCTCCAGCGAGCCGGCGCGGATGCCGAACTCGGCGATGGCGCCCTTCAGCGCCTCGCGCTCGGCGCCCTGATCGAGCCAGGGCCGGGAATAGCGCTCCAGCGCCATCAGCGTCAGGTTCGGGCCCAGCGGAAAGGCGGTGTGCAGCCCCTTTCCCTTGCGGTCCTCGCTCAGATAGGTCAGCCCGTTGCGGGCGGCGTCGCGCGGCGAGCGCAGCGCGACCGGCTTGCCGCCGAGCCGGATCGCGCCACTGCCCGGCCTCAGGCCCATGAGGCCTTCGAACAGCTCGGTGCGGCCGGCGCCGACCAGCCCGGCGAAGCCGAGGATCTCGCCCGGCCGCACGGCAAAGGAAATATCCTGCGCCCAGCCCGGGACCGTGAAGCCGGCGACCTGCAGCGCGGGAGCGGCCGCGGCCTCCGGCTCTACCTTGTCGGGGAAGAGATCGGCGATCTCGCGGCCGACCATCATCGTCGCCATGTCGTGGCGGGTGAGCGAGGCAGTGGACGCGCGGCCGACCAGCCGGCCGTCCCGCATCACCACCACTTCGTCGGTAATGCGCTCGACCTCGTCGAGCTTGTGCGAGATGTAGACGATGGTGACGCCCCGCGCCTTCATCCGCTCGATCAACCCGAAAAGGCGCGCCACTTCCGAGGGCGTCAGCGTCGCGGTCGGCTCATCCATGATGAGAAAGCGCGCCTTGCGCGACAGGGCCTTGGCGATCTCGACCAGTTGCTTCTCGGCAACGATCAGGCGACGCACCGGCTCGTCCGGATCGCGGGCGAGCCCGACCTCCGAGAGCGCCGCCTGTGCTTCGCGGTGCATGGCGCGTTCGTCGAGGAACCAGCGCTTGCGGCGCTCATGCCCGAGGAAGATGTTGCCGGCGATCGTCAGATCCTCGGCGAGGTTGAATTCCTGATGGATCAGCACGATGCCGCGCGCCTCGGCGTCGCGGGAGCCGGAGAAGGAAACAGGCTCGCCATCGATCAGCACCCGGCCTTCGCTCGGCTGCTCATAGCCCGCGAGGATCTTCATAAGGGTGGACTTGCCGGCGCCGTTCTCGCCGAGCAGCCCGTAGACGCGGCCGGGCTCGAGGACAAAGGAGACGCCGTGCAGGACCTGGACCGACCCAAAACGCTTCACGATCCCGTCGAAAGCGACGGAGAGGCCCGCTCGCTTCTGCGGCGCCTCGCTCATGCCGGGCTCCCGCTGCGCAAGGCTTCGCGCATGGCGAGCACGCCCGCGCCGATCAGGCCCGTCTCGGAGCCGAGCGGCGCGGCGGTGATCTCGAGATGGCGGGTCGAGAGGGCGAGCGAACGCTGGTTCACGCTCTGCCGGATCGCGGCAAGGAACATCGGGCCGATGGCCGCGACGCCGCCGCCGATGAAGATGTGGGACGGGTTGTAGAAGTTGACGAGCGCTGCCAGCACCTGCCCGATCAGCCGGCCGGAGCGACGCACGATCGCATCGGCCTCGGCATCGCCGGCACGGGACGCCGCGCCGACATCGACCGCGTCCACCCTGCCCTTCTCGGCGAGCCTCGCGGCGAGCGCCGGGCTGCGCCCGCTCTTCGCCGCCTCGATCCCCATCGCCACGATGGCGGGCGCAGCCGCCATGGCCTCGACGCAGCCGCGATTGCCGCAGCGGCACAAAGGCCCCTCCGGATCGGCGCAGATATGACCGATATCGCCGGCCGAGCCGGTGGCGCCGCGATAGAGTTCGCCATGGCAGACGATGCCGCAGCCGATGCCCGTGCCGACCTTGATCACCAGGAAATTGTCGATCTGCTTGCGCTGCCGCCAGAGCACGCCGAGCGCCATCAGATTCACGTCGTTGTCGACAAAGACGGGGGCAGCGGTGATTTCGCGCAGATCGTCGCGGATCGCGTAGCTGTCCCAGCCGGGCATGAGCGGCGGATTGACGAGCTGGCCGATGGCGAAGTTGACCGGACCGGGCACGCCGATGCCGATGGCGAGGACGCGGTCCGGCGCGATGCCGTTCTGCGCGAGCATCGCCGGTAGCAGGCTGCGCAGCCGAGCCATGATCGGGCCGGGCCCGGCGCCGACATCGGCCTCCTGGGAATGGCGCGCGATGATCGAAAGGTCCGGCTGGAGCAGCGCCACGTCGAGGCTGGTCGCGCCGATATCGACGCCGACGAGGACGCCGATGCGGCCATTGACCCGCAGCGTCTCGGGGCGGCGCCCGCCTGTCGAATGCTGAACCCCGGCTTCGTCGAGCAAGCCCTGATCGAGCAGCCCCGCCGCCAGCGCATTGGTCTTGCTGCGCGAGAATTGCAGCGCATCGGCCAAAGCATAGCGCGCAACGCCGCCCGACCAGAAGGTCGCTTCGAGCAGCGCGAGCTCGTCCGGGCTCAACCTGTGCCAGGGCAAGGCGATGGCCGTCCTCCCTATCCATTCGATCTTGTCGCGACCGATTACCGAACAGGCTAGGAAAGCCGCCGCGGAGGCTCAAGACCGAACTTCGGCTAGATTTCGGCCGAAGTGCAATCAAAGCCGCTTATGACTTGCGGATTTGCGACGATCCGCCCGAGCGGATCGCAATCGGTGCGGCAGCGTGCAGGCGACAGCCTCTCGAGAGAGCCGACGACGCGGCCCGCAACTCCGTCGCGATCGCCGCCGGCTCGAACGCCTGGCGTCCGGGCTGGGGATGAGATCACACGCCTGACAGAACGGGCATCGGCGACCTCCTGCGCACTGCGCAGGCAAACTCCTGCCGACGAAGGGCCGCGCGGCCGGCAATCTGCGTCGGCCAGATCTCCGTTCATGCGCCTTCGGTCCATCAGAAGGCCGCTACCCAAGACCTAGCGGACTCCGTCAGACTTGATAAACGCTGGCGGCGGACTTCATGAGCGCTTTGTCCGCATCGGTGGAAGAGAACTGGGAGTTGTTGTTCGCCGGCTGCAGCTGCAATGCGTTGTTCATTCCCCAGATCGCAGCCTGCGTTCGGTTCTGAACCCGGATCTTGCGCAGAATGGCTTTGACGTGAACCTTTACCGTCGCCTCGGCGATATCGATCTTTCGCGCGATGGACTTGTTGGCGTCCCCTTCGATCAGACAACGCAAGATCGCCATTTCCCGCGGAGAAAGCAGCGGCGCGCCCGCACTCTCAGGCGGAGAGCATGACGCAACCTGTTCATCGTCGTTGGGAACGGGGACGGCTTTAGGGCGGCGATTTTTTTTGGCCGAGGAGGCCGCCGATGACGGGAATGCAGGCGGGAACACTGTCTCACCCAGCATCACCAGCTCGATCGACTTGACGAAGGAGTCGCAGGAAATGACGTTGGCGAGGTAACCGCTCGCCCCAGCCTTGAACGCCAGAGCTGGCTCGTTAGGCTCATAGTGATCCGTCACCACGGCGATCGGCACGTTCGGGTGCTGGTCCTTTACCAGCTCGATTTCCGCCACTGCGAGATCGAAATCATCGCTGGTATGGGCGATGAGAAACATGTGCCTCTGGGCGCGAAGCTTGCTCGCCAATTGCTCTTCATAGGACGACGCCGAAAGAATGCGAAAATTCTTCTCTAGAAGAACCCGGGCGATGCCTTCTTTCATCAGGGAGTATTTTCCAATGAGGACGATACCATACGCTTTACTCTCCCTCATTAGCCCCTCCTGAATCATCAGGAAAATTCATATCCCCTCGAGATAGGCCAGGCGCCGTCTTTAACATTCAGCATCAAATATTCATCGGCTTAGATCATAAGGTTATATTTGCAAATATCGGGTTCGACGATATTCGGCCAACAGATACTTCCGCAACGCACTCTCGCTGCGGTCGATATGTTATCGGCCCTATATTTGCCTTGAATCGTCAGGGAATTTTTCAGCCACTGAAATGCCCGTAACGAATTATTCATCAGCTCGACGTGGAGTCGAACGGTCGGCATCGGCAGAGATCATTGATAGCTAAAATTCACACGACCGGCAAGCCAATTAGCAAATCATTTACCATTGCCCCAAGACTTCGCACCGACTCTGCCCTTGCGTCACGTCGCACCGAACCTTGATTATCGGCTTGTTTTTTATCGATTAAATTCCACAGCACCCATGGGTTAACCTAAAATGCAGACGACATTCTGAGCATGTGCCAAGAGCTCCGCCTCTTGCCCGATAGCTGTGTGCCGCACCGAGGCAGATTCCCGAAAGCTCAGCCCACCATCGACACAAGAACAGCGCTGCTGGGTGCGATCAAAGTCGGCTCTTCAAGCCTGGAACATGGCCGCCCCCCAACATGCCGGCCATCGGCAATCTCGCAAACGACCCCGTGAGAATTCCCAACACTCCGCCCGTTGGAAATTTCATGAAATTGCTCCGGGCGTCGTTCGCACTCGACTTTCTCGACCGAAGCGAGCTTCGAGCCAAATTGAAGCAAACCCTTGAGGTCGAGCGTCATCCACCTTTCGATGTCGCGCGCGCACCTCTCAGCATATAGTGCAAGCGAATTCGCCCGCTCAGCATCTGGAATGTCTCTTTCGGGTTCAAGATCAGATCGAATGCCTTTGCCACAATTCCCATGGACAACTTGCGCCCGTCGAACTGATATCCGAGATCGCGCAGGCGCTCGGCGTGATAATCCCAGAATTTCCTATCCTTGAATTTGAACGCACTGGCAGACAAATACGAATAGTATTGGTCCAGCAATTCGCCGATACGCTCCTCACGTTCACGCCTGGTCAGGTACCAGTCGCCATATTCCTGGCAGTCGCTGATCTCTGCCGAGACATAGGCATTGAACTCGAGAGAGGAGGTCGTTGCTCTGCGATAATGAATTCGTTCGTACGCGAGAACCTGATGCACGAAGCCGAAATCCGCGTATCGCAGATGCTTCAGGCAGGCGCTGATATCTGCCTCCTGAGTCGGGTTGGGAAAGAACGCGTCAGTATTCCGCACCAGATCCGAGCGATATAGAACCGATGTCGGGTTTCCAAACACTCTCTGCGTCCCGAGGAGGTAAGAACGACAAATGTCTCGACCCGAAATCACGGTCTTCGAATACGGCAATCCGAGATTCCGGACGTACCATATGTCCCGGCCGCCACTCAGTTGATACGCACCGACAATACCGACATTCGGGTTCTCCTCAGCAAGACCCACCATTTTTTCCAGGCATTCCGGGTAGATCCAATCCTCCCCCAGAACCATCTTGCAATACTTACTTTTCTCTGAAATAAATTCAAAAGATCCATTATATCCCGCAATACCTTGTTGCATATCTTTGTTTTTATAAATTTTAACGCGATTGTCTCGCCGACTATATTCGTCAGCAACACGCAAACTATCTTCATCCGCTGAATTACTCAGAATAATGTACTCAAAATCATTATAAGTCTGCGAAATGACACTCTCGATGCACTCCCGAAAGAATTCACCGCCATCCCCCAACGGCGTCACAACGCTTACAAACGGACGATGTTTATTTTTCATATTGCATGACCTCTTGGAGGCATTCTATTATATCGGATCGAATCCATTTTTACTTTATAAGACATAAGACAACCCGTCAGAAAAAGACGCTCTAAACCGAACGTCGCGACTGCCCGTACGAGCCAAGACTTCGTCCATGCCGGTATCAGGTGATCCGCCGCGCGCCTTAGCTCCTCCGCATCGCCGCGAAGGCGAAGCGCCGCGCATCAGCACGCACAGGATCAGTGCGTCGCAACTCCTCCGCATGCCGTTCGAAAATTCGCGTTGGCGTGGCTGCGGATGGGCTGACGCCGGCTCATGGCCTGACCACATCGTATTCCCGCCATCGTGCGAATTCCTGTCACGGATAACCGGCGCCATGCCTTCGTCCCAGAGGCCGCCCGCCGGACCGCGGCCGGCCATTCCGTTTTCAAGCACGATGACGTTTGGCATGGATGCACGTCCTTTGGGTGCCGCGCTCCTTTACGAGGTCAACCTTTGGCCATCGGAAGCAAAGGCATCGGCGCAGCTGGTTTGGACCGCGTTCTGGCCGCGTCCTGCGCGGCATAGTCCTGAAGCAGATATTCGTAGCGCTCGATCTGTCGGCGCGTAAGGGATTGGAGATCCTGCCCTCCTTGAAAGGCGTGATACCATTCGACGGTCCAGGCCAGGCCCTGATCGAGCTGGAGGACCGGATGCCAGTCGAGAGCCGCCCTCGCCTTGGCGGTATCAAGACGCAGCAGCTTCGCTTCTGCGGGATGAGCCGTCGCGTCGAGCGTCCAGGAGGCGCCGTCGCCCCATAGCTTCACGAGCTTTTCGACGATCCAGGAAACCGGCTTGGCATCCGTCTCCACCGGCCCGAAATTCCATCCCGATGCGTAGCGGGCTCCGTCCTCGGCGAGCCTCTCGCACAGCAGCAGGTAGCCGTGGAGCGGCATCATGACGAACTGCCAGGGCCTGATCGCCGAGGGGCTGCGAATGCGGCAGGGCCGGCGCCCCAGGAAAGCCCGGACCAGATCCGGGATGAGCTGATTGGCGGTCCAGTCACCGCCTCCGATGGCATTTCCCGAGCGAACGCTCGCCAACGCGACGCCGTGCTTGGACAAGGTTTCCGGCGAGAAATAGGAGTCGCGATAAGCGCTGTTCACCAGCTCGGCACAGCCCTTGGAATTGGAATACGGGTCGTGACCACCCATCGGATCACTTTCGCGATAGCCCCAGACCCATTCCTGATTCTCGTAGCATTTGTCGCTGGTTACGTTGACCACGACGCAGGGGCGCTTGAGCTGGCGCACCGCCTCCAGCAGATGGACAGTGCCCATGACGTTCGTCCCATAGACCTCGACCGGCTCTTCATAGCCGCTGCGAACCACCGACTGGGCGGCCATGTGGATGACCACGTCGGGCCTGCATTCGGCGAGCGCCAACTTGAGGTGAGCGAAATCCCGGACATCGCCGCGGATCGAGCGCACGCATTCGCCGACCCTCGCCTGCTCGAAGAGGTTCAGCTCGGACGGCGGCTCGAGCGCGTAGCCGGTGACCTCCGCCCCGAGCGCATCCAGCCACAATGACAGCCAACTGCCGGTGAAGCCCGTGTGTCCGGTGACGAACACTTTGCGGTTCTGCCAGAAAGAACGATTCAGCATGGCTGATCTAGCTCCAGACTGATCACGTCATCGTCTATTCTGAAGCGCCTCAGGGCCCACGGACGTGCTCGGCTGCGCTACAGCTCCTTAGATCACGAGGCTGCCTCGACGCAGACGCGGCGCCTCGAAGCCTGCACCATCCCGATCGGCCGCCGCAGTTGCTGTTCGCACCACGTCGCGCCGCAGCGACGTCCTGCCGGCGCAGTGACATCGTCGAACGAGGCCATCCGAAAAAACCCGCAACATCCGTCACACGGTCAGATAGGGAGTAGAGGCGACATGGCCGAGCACATGTGCTGCCGGCGGCCAGTCACGGTCCTGCTCAGAAATCTCGGTTACGTCCAAGGGCCACACGATGCCGAAGACCGGATCGTCAAAGCGCACGCCCCTGACAGCCGTCGGCGCATAGAAGGCCGATGTCATGTAGTGCATCTCGGTATCCGCCTCGAGGGTCTGGTATCCATGCGCGCAACCCTCGGGTAGGTAGAGCATGCGCCCGTTGTCGCAGCTCAGCACCACGCCGTGCCAGGCACCGTAACTCGGCGAATCCGGCCGCAGATCCAGGACCACGTCGAACATCGCGCCCCGCGTGCAGCGCACCAGCTTGGCCTCGCTGGCCGGCGCTTCCTGGAAGTGCATTCCGCGAACCGTCCCGCGTTTCGTGCTGCGCCCCATATTCGCCTGGACAGGCTCGAACGCGATCCCCTGATCGGCGAATTCCTTGAGACACCAAGCGCGCATGAAACGCCCGCGGATATCGGCATGCGGAGCGGGTTCGATTACCATCGCCCCATCGACGCTTGTCTTCGCGAAGTGCATGCGCCACCTCTAAATTTCTGCCCCCTGTACATCAACAATGCCCGTCATATTTCCGGAGTTCCGGCACAAGACTGTACTCGAATATGAATTTCCTTTTTGAACCGGGGGATTTCGCGACCTCGCCTGCTTGGCATATCGGCTGCCGTGGTAGCGAGCGCCGGGCCCGCGGGAGTAGCAGCTGCGTCAGATGGGAGACGTAGCTCCCGCGTTGCGAAAGAGATCAAGATGCAGTGCCTTCTCACCTGCGATGAGAAGCAGTGCCGCAACATAGGTTGCGCCAAACGAGCCCAGATCCAGCGCAAGACGCGACAGCGGCGACAACGCCGGCGCGGCGAGCGCATGCACCACATAAGCGATCATTCCCGCGACCAGGCTCGCAGCCAGCGGTCTCGCCAGTGTCCCGACAAACTCACGGTATCGAACCCCGGTATCACGCAGCGCCCAAATGGTCACCGGGATCACCTTGAGCACCATGACGGCGGAATAGGCCATTGCGACACCGCGTGGGCCGTAAGGAAGCCCGATCAGCACGCCCGTGATCATAAGTGAGACGGAGAACAGCCCGATATACACCCCGCGCTTGACCATGCCGAGCGCATTGAGCAGCCAGCCGAGCGGATTGGAAATTGCAAAGACCAGGATCGTCGGAGCAAGGATCCTGAATATCTCGGCAGCGCTCGCCCATTTCGGCCCCAAGACCACCACGATCAGATCGTTGGCGAAGAGCGTGCAGACGACCGTCAGGGGCAACGTCAACGTCACCACCAGCGAGTACGCCTTCAGGAAGAAGCGCCGGAAGCGGTTGAGATCGCTCTTGGTCCGCGACAGCGCAGCAAAAGCCACCTCCCCGATGGTGGTGCTCAGACTCTCGGTCGGAAAATTGATCAGATAGAAACTGCGACCATAAAGCCCGGCTGCTTCGGTGCCCCAGACGCGGCCAAGCAGAAGCTTGTCGATATTGTTCGTGACATAGGAGAGGAAGCCGGTCAGCGTCGTGCCGATGCCGAACCTCAGTATCGCACGCAGGCCGGCCGCGCCCCGCGGGCGGCCGGGAATCCAGCGTGTCGATAGCCACAAACCGATGGTCGTGACGAGCGGCAGCGTGATGGTCATCGACACGATCGCCCAATAACCGTAGCCGGTCCTGGCCATCTCGATCGACACGGCGGTCGCGATCAGCAAAGCGCAGATATCGACCTTTGCCGAGGTCCCGAACGACATCCGCCGCTGCAGCATCACGCCATGCTGGATGCCCGCGGCGGTGATGACGAAGGTGAAGGCGATCACGTCCATGATCGCGAGAAGGCGCGGCTCGCCGTAAAACGCGCTGACCAGGGGGGAGGCTGCGAGGGTAATCAGCGTGAGCAAGGTGCCGGATGCCATGTTCAGCCAGAACAGTGACGAGGACTCTTCTTCGCTCAACTCGTCGCGCTGAATGGCGGCCTGAAACAAACCGAAGCAACCGACCATATTGAGTACACCGGTGAAGGCTGTCACCATGGTGACCAGCCCATAGTCTTCCGGCGTCAGCAGTCTCCCCAGAATCATGAGCGACGGGATGCGGATCATGAAGCCGAGCCCGCGCGCGCCGACATTGATCAGCCCGGCGCGCGCAGTTCTGTTCTTTAAGTCCTGCATCTTGTTCTCGAGTGCCGGTTCAGAGCATCAACTTTCGGGCATAGAATGCCTCGGCATATCCACTGGGCGCGTTGCACTCGATTCCGCGCAGCCGCATCAGTGCCATGAAGGTCGAGCGGTCAAACCAATGCTTGTTGCTCTGGGATTTAAAGGTATTGAGGATCAAATCGACTTTCTTTTCGCAGACATCGTCTGAAAGAGCATTGAAGACAATCGGCTGCCCGAGATCGCCGTCATACTTCGGAATCTCGTATTCCAGGATCAGGTGACTGCGAAACGTGTTCCAAGTCAGCTCGGCGATCAGCCGGTGATCCTGATGCGAGTCGTGACGGCTGTGCGTGAAGATGATGTCCGGAGACACCTCTCGCTTGAGCTCTTCGAAGACGTTCTTGATGTCGGCTCCGACGAAAGGCATGTAGCCATCCTGAAAGTCCTTCAGGACGACCCGCTTCATGCGGGCGGGGTCGACGAATTGTCGCGCTCCGTTTTCCGCTTCCGATGCGCGAACCCCGTTCGCGCTAAAGACAACCCAATGGAACACCGCGTCCGGGCGCTCCGCTGCGAGTTGCAGCACTGTTCCGCCGCAACCGATCTCAATGTCGTCGGAGTGGCAGCCCAGGCACAGGACCTGCAAAGGGGAAGCACCGCCGCCATCCGGCTTCAGGCGAAGCATGATCACCCCACCTGCATCATCGTGGGAGCCGCTTGCGGCATCGTGGGGGCCGCTTGCGGTACCGCGGGAGCGACCGGCGTCGTCGCGGGGTATGAGACGGCGGCGCAGTCCTTCCACACCTTCCATGGTGGATTGGTGTCATTGAGTTCCTCGAGGCGCTGCTTGTCCTTGAAGGTGTCCATGCACTGCCAGAAGCCGGTGCATTTATGCGCCAACAAGGCTTGTTGCTGGATCAGCCGCGCGAAAGGCTCCCGCACCAGTTCGTCGCCGGGATTGATGTAGTCGAAGATCTCGTTCCGGAAGACGAAGAAGCCACCATTGATCCAGATATCGGAGTGACTCAGCGCCGACACCTCGGCAACCTTGCTGTCAGGCGTCGTCCTGACGATATCGAAGCTCGCCGTCGGCTGCACGAGAAGCAGGGAGCCAACCGCGCTGCTCTGCTGCATCTCCTCGATCATCGTCGGAAGGTGCAGATCGCTGAGGCCGTCGCCGTAATTCGCGAGGAAATACTCGTCGCCACGCAGATAGGGCTGCACGGCCTTCAGTCGTTCGCCGATCGTCGCGTGCAGGCCGGTCTCCACGAAGGTGATCGTCCAGTCGTCGCTGTCGCGGTTGATGAAGTCGATCTTCTGGCCGCCACGGGACCAGACGAAGTCGTTCGAGATCGACTCGTCATACTTCAGGAAGTAATCCTTGATAGCATAACCCTTGTGGCCCAGGCAGAGGATAAAGTCCTTATGGCCGAAATGGGCATAATACTTCATCAGATGCCAGAGAATGGGGCGAGATCCGATTTGCACCATGGGCTTGGGCACATCATCAACATAGCCCCGGAGCCGCATGCCGGCACCACCGCAAAAGAGCACGACCTTCATGATACTCTCCTTCCGTAAATGCCCGCGGACCGCGGCCCAGCTTTTCTTGTCTCAGGAAGCGGTCTCGACCTTCATTTCTTCAGGCCGTCTGTATCCATAACGTTTCATCGCCGCTTCATCGGCCAAGTTGAGCACCGTGCCGATGAATTTAGGCCGGGCCTGACCAGTGGATTGAAAAGCCTGCCGGACAAGCTCGGATTCCGTGGCTCCCCATTTCACGACGAGCAGGAAGCCATCCAGGGACTGCGCAGCCGCCCGCACCTCGGGACCTGCCACGAGCGATGGCATATCGACGATCACCAGGTCATAGGAGCCTTCCGCCGCTCTCAGGATCTCGTCCAGCAGGTCGCGCCGCATCGGGCGGAGCCGTCCCTCGGGCCGTTCGGCCAGCGGGAGGACATGCAGCCCGGCCTGTGCCTTGACGCTGTGGCCAAGCGCTTCGGTCTGATCTGCTCCAGGACCGAGCGGAGAGCGCGAGAGGCTCGCAGCCCAACGCGAGACCGAGGGGTTTTCCGGTACGGCATCGATCAGCAGGACACGCTTTCCCGAGGCTGCCGCCATCTTCGCCAGGCCGATGGCAAGCGTCGTTGCCCCCTCGCCCGCCAAAGTCGACGTCACGCCGATCGTCCGCAGCCCCCGCAGGGAGGTGCCCTGCAACGTAGCAGCCACGCGTCGCAAGACTTGGGCTTCGGATGCGAACAGATGCCGGGCGGCGGCGTCCTCACCCGATGAACCCAGGCTCGGGAAGCGCGGCACCACGCCCAGGCACTCCAGGTCGAGGACATATTCCATCTGTTGCGCGCTGCGGACCGTATCGTTGATCACGTCGAGCAGGATGGCGGCGGCCGCGGTGGCGCAGAGGCCAAACAACGCCGCGGCAACGAGGATTAATACCGCCGGCGGTCCGTCTGCCTTGACCGGCGGCTCGGCTTCCGAAACCACCTGAGCGCTCGGGCCGAGGTTCTGATAGAGCTCGCGTAGCGTAGGCGCCTTCGACGAGGCCGCATCCGATGCCCGTCCGCGCTCCTGCAGATAGACACGGATCACGTTGTTGACGATGCGCGCAGCCTTCTCGGGGTCAGAGGCTTTGAAACTCACCGTGATCATATGGCTCGTTCCGACCTGACGAACGCCGAGTTTGCTGTTGATTGCTTTCAGCGTCGCGCTATAGGCGGGCCCGTTCTGCGCCGCTTCCGAGGAAGCCTGCGCGGCATCGCCCTTTTGCGGCCCCGACGGGGCCCGGCCATCGGCGGCGAATTCTGGGTCCTGGGTCAGTTGCAGCGCGTCAATCACCTGGGTCAGCACATTGCCGGAGCGAAGAAGCTCCATCTGGTTCTGAACCATCGGAAGATCCGCCCGGCCCGGCAGGACCGCCATATCGGGGCCCGTGAGGACCTGTCTGATGTAGACGAGCAACTGGCTGGAAGCGGTGTATGTCGTCGAACGGGATCCGACATAGATGCCGGCGATCGCCAGACATAGAAGCGCACCGATACCGAGAAGTCGTTTGCGGCTCCGGAGGCTGCCCAGGCCGAACGACGGCCGCGGCCGTCTGTCGATCCGGTAGCCGGCTCCTTCAGCACTCTCTACGACCGGTGGATGGCTGCTCTTGTCCAGCATGGGGCTCAATCAAAAAGAGGGCCGCGATTCCTACGCCCGGCGCGGCCTGACAAACTTGCGGATGAGGAGAAGCACCGTGCCGGCGCGGTCGCGTCGTGATACGACGATAACGTCAGCGCCTAACATTCCCCCCACCCGGCGCCGTCCGCCTGCAGTGGCATTCACAGAGCAAACGCTGGAGGATCAGCCTCCGTTCCTGCGGTGGATGCTTCAAAGCCGCATCGACAGCACCTGACGAACGGGGAGAGAGGCGAGGAAACGGCGGGACGAGCCGACCCCGTCCGGACCTGCTGAAGCCGGCGGCCAGAGCGCGATCGTTCGGCAGCGAAGTCGGCTGGCAGCTTTCGCTGCGACACGGCCGGCCACGCGAGCGCTTGCTCGGCGCTACATGATCATCCGGCGATTTCTATTGGGCACCGCAAGAACTTCTTCCCGGCGGATCCAGGCACAGATTGTGCCGATGATAAACCAGAAGTACCAATTGAACGACAGATAGAAGTGCATGTTGTCCGAATAGGACTCAAGCACATAGGCAACGAGAAGGCACAACATCACCAGAAGTCCTGGCGGATCGCGCGGCATCGCCCTCACCAGGCGATTGGCCACCCAACCAATCAGCCAAGCGAAAGCAAGAAGACCAAGCAGCCCCAATTCGAAGCTCATCTGGAGATAGAAGTTGTGGCCGTCGATGCCCTGAGGGCCGATCAGCGGAAAGAAGCCCGGCGTCGCCGGCTTGAACGACTCCAGGCCGTGCCCGAGAAGCGGCCGCTCCAGCGCCTGCGGAATCGCCGATTCCCACAGCGCCTGCCGCCAGACGTATGAGTTCAGCCGGTTGCTTTCGTTGAGCTGGTCGAAGTTGTCGACCTCCGTTGCAGCCGTGATGTCCGTCAATCGATCCATCAGGCTGGGATTTGCGATGAACAGTACCGGCACCAGGAGGAAGCCGGCGAGAAACCGGCGGTCGATCTTGAGCGCGTACACCAGAAACATCAGGCCGCACGCGCCCCAGGCGCTGCGCGTTTTGGTGAGCATCAGAAATGCTGTCAGGAGCGGGATGTAGAGCGTGACCAGCATGTAGATGCGCGGTGTCACGCGAATGATCCGCGATGCTCTGACATAGAGCGCCAGCCCCAGCACCAGCACGAGATAGAAGGCATAGATGTTCGGATGCGAGAACGTGCTCTGCAGACGGAACTCGGCAAAATCGGAGAGACCGCGTGCAATATCGACAAACGCGTAAAGCGTGGGCGGGATGGACGATCCGATTACCACAAGGACGAACTGGGAGACATCGCGGACCGACCGCAAGATGAAGAATGGAATCGCGAAGAACGCCCAGTAGGTTAGCAGCACGAAAGCAATCCGCGCGGCAGCCGTGAAGTCCGGTGCGTAAAATGTCGAGCCGAAGGCGATCAGCAGGAACGGTCCCCATAGCGCCAAGACGGCAAACGGAGCCCTCATCGGCTCCCGCGCGAGAAAGACGACTGCAAGCGCGATCACGAGCACATTGAAGAGGGCGCCCACGCCCATCGACGAGCTGCCGGCGTCTCCCGTCAGCAGATTGAAGATCGGGTCGGACGAGGCCCGGATCAGCAGGACGCCGAACACCGTGGCGCGCAGCAGGCTCCAGATCGCCTCACTATTGGCCGCTCGCACAGAGGTGGTCGGCGAGATGCGATCCGCGTCGCCCTGAAGCGCACCGCCCGGGACAGCGCCGACCATGCGGGGTGTCGGTTTCATGCTTCCCGCTCCCTGGCCCCGATCCAAGCTCGAGGATGCTGCGTGCTCACCTGGCTGGCATCGCGGATCGGTTGCAGCCAGAGTTCGACCTCCTGACGCCAGGAGATGGGAACCGCGGCCGCGGCGCGCGCCTGACCGAGCCCATCCGTCATCTGCGGCGCTATCAGCGCGGCGGCGACGCGCGGCAGCTCCCGCCATTTGCCGTGCCTGAACGCGAGCGCCATGAAAATGGATGCCGCCCGCCACCGCGCCCCCGCACGCAGGAGCTGTTTGGCGAGATAGCGTTCATGCCCCGCCTCGTCCGAGCTGACGCTGTAGGCCGCCGCCAGTGCCGCGTACCGCTCGGCGATGACAAGACGCCCCGCCCGCATGGGATTGATGTTCATCGACAGCGATTGCCGGCCCAGGCGATAGGCGATCAGGGGCCGGTCAACGGCCGCCAGCGGCGAATGCTGCGCCAGCCGGATCCAGAGATCCCAATCCTCGGAGCCCCGCAGCGCAGTGTCGAAGCCTCCGACCTCCCGGACGAGGTCGCGTTCGGCGATCACCGTCGATCCCGTCGGGATCCGGTTGCTTTCGAGCAGGGCCGCCAGCACATCGCCCCCCTCGACGTGATGATGACCGATGACTTGCAGGTTTTCGTCGACAACGGCGACACCCGTACACCCCCACCGCGCCGAACCCGCGCGCAAGGCGGCTAGCTGTTTAGCCAGCTTGTCCGGCGCCCACAGATCGTCATCGTCGCAGAATGCCACCCAGCGCCCCGCCGCGCGCGCAAGGCCGGCGTTCCGCGCGCCCGATATGAAGCGCGGCTGTTCATGATGCACGACCGTAACGCGCGAATCCGTAGCCGCGAGGCGATCGAGCCACGGCCGCGTGTCGTCGGTCGAACCATCGTTGACCACGACGAGTTCGATCGAAACACTGTGCTGGCGCAGGACGGAATGGACTGCCTGGGGCAGCATGTGCCGACGATTATGCGTTGGAACGATGATGGTGACGTCAACCACTCAGGCGCTCCTCTTCCCTCTCGTGGCACATCACCGCTTGATCACCCATTCGCGCAGGCCGAGTGGCCGGGGCGAAGCGTGACCACGTTGTCAGCTCTCGCTCCATGACCCTCGGCGGTCGCCGCTTCATAGGCGCTCGCGGGCTCATCGACCTCGTCTGCCCCGTCGATCGGCGCCGGATTCTCAAACGCCTTCGCCCTGAAGAGAGCTGCCAGCTTCCGGCATTCCTGGACGATGTCGTGCTGCTCGAGCACGCGCTTTCGCCCGGCCGAGCCCATGGTCTTCACGAGTGTGTCGGGCGCCATCAGACATTCCCTGATCGCGCCCGCGAGTTGATCGATATTTCCGGCCGGCACGAGCCAGCCGCAGGCCTGCTCCGTGACCAGCTCGGGAATGCCGGCGACATAGGTCGTGATGACCGGGCGACCGAGCGCCAGCGCTTCCATCAGGACCACCGGCAATCCCTCGGCGAAGCTCGGCAGAACCAGCGCCCTCGCCTCGCGTATCGCGGCGCGGACCTGGGCGTTGCTCATCCAGCCCGCCAGCACGACCTGCTTGTCCAGCCCGAGTTCCCGGATGCTTCGCTCCAGTTGCGGCCGCAGCGGACCGTCTCCGGCCATGGTCAGCCTGAACGGCACGCCCTCGCGCGCGAGGACCGCAAGGGCATGGAGCAAAACCAGTTGCCCCTTCTGTTCGCTCAAGCGGCCGACCGTCACCAGCTGCGATTTCGGAACGATTTTCAGCGGCTGCATGTTCAGGAAATCGGCGTCCAGCCCGCAACGCACCAGCTTGATCTTCGACCACTCTTCCGGGGGGATCCAGCGGCAAAGCTGGCTCCCCGTAAACGAGCTCACGACACAGACGAATGCGGCATGCTTCACCTTGGCGGGCAAGCCAAGATATTCGGGCCTGTCGAACTCATCCGGGCCATGTATTGTGAAACTATAGGGCACGCCGGTGAGAATATGGCAGAGCATGGCGACTTCCGCGCCATTCGTTCCGAAATGCGCGTGGACGTGCTGGATGTTCTCCTGCAGCACCCACCGCGCGAGGACCAGCGCTTCGGCAAGATAGGCGAGGTGCAGAGGTGCCGGGCGACTTGAGCGCCGCATCATTTTCAATGCAGCCCAAGTGGCTTTTGCCAGAGCTTTAGGCCTCTGCACCAAGGCGTCGGCAAAGGCGGCGGCGAACTTGGCGCGGTTGCCGTCGAAGATGTAGCGCGTGCGGCCCTTCTCGCTGACGTCGTCCGGATCGACCAGCTTGCGGCCACTATTGCGAAGCGAGACGCGGAGCACGGAGATCCCGTTCTTCTCGAGCTCGACGATCTCGCGCCGAATGAAAGTGTGCGAGACCGCGGGATATTCGGATACGAAGTAACAGATCCGCATCGACGCTTCCCTTATCGCTCAATAGGCGTTGGTGTACGCGCGCTTCGATATGACGGTCAGGACCATGATCTTCAGATCAAAGAAGAATGACCAGTTATCGACGTAGTAGAGATCGTGTTCGATCCGATTCTGCATCTTCTCGAACGTATCGGTTTCACCGCGAAGGCCGTTGACCTGAGCCCAGCCGGTGATCCCCGGCTTGACGTTATGCCGGCGGAACATTCTACGGATCTGGTCTGCAAACATGTGATTATGGGCAACGGCGTGCGGCCGCGGCCCGACGATGGACATCTCGCCCCGGAGGACATTCAACAGCTGAGGCAGCTCGTCGATGTTCGTCCGCCGCAGCACCCGTCCGATGCGGGTTACGCGGGGATCGTTCCGGACGGCCTGACGAAACTCGTTGGTCGCGTCGTCCAAAGTCGTCATGCTGCGGAACTTCAAAACCAGAATTGGCTCATTGTTGAAGCCAAGACGGGTCTGCCGAAAGAGCACCGGGCCCCGCGAGTCCAGCTTGATCAAGGTTGCGATGACAACGAAGAGCGGCCACAGGAGGGTCAGTGCCGAGGCGGCGACGATGATATCGAAACTGCGCTTCAGCAGCCGATCCCGCAACGAGCATGGCCCGCAGAACAATTCGAGCACCCGCTGCTGACCATAGTGTCCGATGCGGCTGCGGCGCATGAGCTCGGCCAATTCCACCGGCAAGAGCTGGATGCGGACCGGAAGCTCCGACAGCGCCCCAACGGTGCCGGCAACAACCTCCATATTGTCCGAGCCGAACAGAATGAGCACAGCGTCGATAGGCAACGCCCGGCATTCGCGCCGGATCTCCGACAGCTGCTCCTCCAGGGAAGCATTCCCACCGGCCTGCCCGGACGCCGAGGGAAAGTCGTACCACCGCAGGATATGCTCGTGCCGTGCCGCCAGCCGCGCGCGAATATCTCCTACGGCCTGTGCGCCGGGCATGATCAAGACGACCATACTTTCCCGGCGCCATTGCCCGCGCCGGCGCACATGATCGATGACTTGCCAGAGAACCGCTCTGATCGCGATCTGGCCCAGCAGCGCGGCCACCAGCTGCGCGAGGAACGTGCCGCGAGAATAGTCGTCGAGATTGTCGGTCACGTAGCCGATCGTCAGCAGGATGACGAATGACAAACCGATAGCGGCGCCGCCCCGCGAACGGCTGTGCTCGTTCCATTCCGGGCCAAGCAGATCGTACTGGTTGTCGGCGAGACACAGGGCGACGTACAGCGCTCCCGCCGCGACGGAAGCCAGGGCATATTCGGCCCGGAAGAAGATCACGCCATAGACAGCCGCCGAATACGCGACGAATGCGCCATAGGCGCAAGCGACGACCACGACCATCTCGAGGCCGGCCACCACCACGGTCCAAAACACCTGCGTCCTGTGATTGAGCGCAGTTGCGGAATGATGCTGGGTTCCGGGAGAAACAACATTTGTTGACATTGGCTCGCCAAACGCTCCCGCAGTTTTTTGCAAAGCCTCTCGACGCCCGCACAAGCTCAATGCGGGCGAGAGGCGCGGGTTCTTTACGTTCGGTGAAGTTTGGTCTTCGCACGAGATCGTGAGCGTAATCGCCGGCCAAAAGCGCAACCGGTTGCGCATTTGACCGACCCAATTCGATGCATGACGCAACGTCATCATTCCCGCCTTCTTGGCGATAAGCCAGATCATCCGCGACAGCGGCAAGTGGCTCGCGGCGAACAAATCACCGACTCCGACCGTTAGCTATCCAGACGGCGTGCAGCGCAAACGCGCGACGGCCCCCGCCGCGAAGGCTGGTGATTCAGCCATTGCCTTCGCTTGAGCACTTTTGCCTGAGGGATTTTCCATGCCGTCAGACACAGCTCAGCTTGCCTCACCTGAAGCAATACCTCCCGGCCGGACGCAGATTCTGAATGGTCGCTTCGACAAGCTCTCCACGGAGCAGACCGTGGAAGAACTCATTCGGGCCATCCAGGCGGGAGAGCGCGGCGTCCTGGCGACGGTGAACGTCGCGATCCTGATGATGATGCGATCGAACGCGCGGCTGCAGCGCTTCGTCGATTCATCGCGCTGGACGGTCGCCGACGGACAGCCGCTCGTCTGGGCCTCGCATCTCTGGCAACAGCCTTTGCCTGAGCGCGTAACCGGTATCGACCTGATCGACCAACTCTGTGCACGCGCCGCGCAGGAGCGGATCGGCGTATATTTTCTCGGCGCCGAGAACAGCACAGTGCGCGCGACGGTCGAGGCGCTGCAGAACCGGCATCGCAGCCTCGATGTCCGCGGCTATGCCGATGGCTATTTCGGGCCCGAGCAGGCCGAGGCCCGCGCGAAAGCCGTGGCGGAAAGCGGAGCCGGGCTTCTCTTCGTCGCGATGGGCGTGCCGCGACAGGAATGTTTCATCGAGGAGCAGTGGGACAATCTCGGCGCCCGGATCGTCATCGGGGTCGGCGGCAGCTTCGATGTCATCGCCGGCCTGCGAAAACGGGCGCCCGCCTTCGTCCAGCGCATCGGGCTCGAATGGGCGTATCGACTCGCCCAGGAACCCCGCCGGCTGTTCAGGCGATATCTGGTCACGAACTCCCAGTTCCTCGGCCTGATTTCCTGGAGCGCGATCGCCCAGGCTTCCCATTTCCGGCGCGCGACCCCGCGACCCTAAACGAGGGCTGAGATGGCTTCCCGCAAACGCATTCTTGTCGTGATGGGCACCCGCCCCGAGGCAATCAAGCTTGCCCCCCTGATCCTGACGGCGCGAGCCGACGCCGAGCGCTTTGAGATGCTGGCGGTGCGCACCAGCCAGCACAAGGAAATGCTCGATCAGGTCGTGGCCTATTTCGACCTGCCGATTCTCGCCGACCTCAACATCATGCGCAAAGATCAAAACCTGGCGCATATCACGATGGCTGCGCTGGAAGGGCTGCAACGGGTGATCTCGGAGGTCCGACCCGATGTCGTCGTCGTACAGGGCGACACGACCACAAGCTTCGTCGGCGCACTGGCCGCATTCTATGAGAATGTTCCCGTCGCGCATGTCGAAGCCGGGCTGCGAACCTACGACAAGCAGGCCCCTTTCCCCGAGGAAGTCTATCGCCGCCTAACCAGCGTCATCGCCGACTATCATTTCGCTCCGACCGAAACGGCAAGGTACAACCTGCTGAAGGAGAACGTTCCGGCAGAGACGATATGGGTCACCGGAAACACCGCAATCGATGCGTTGCTGCTGACGCTCTCGAAGTCGGCCCCTACGCTGGCGCGCGCGTCCTCGCCGACCTTGCTTCTGACGACGCATCGCCGCGAGAACCATGGCGAGCCGATGCAGCGCATCTGCGAGGCCGTGCTCATCCTGCTCGAGCGTTTCCCGAATTTGCGCGTGGTCTGCCCCGTGCATCTCAGTCCGCGCGTGCGCCAGGTCGTCGAGCCGATGCTGGGCTCGCACGCACGCGTCTCGCTCATCGAGCCGCTTGCCTACGAACAGTTCGTGCTCGCGATGAATAGCGCCCACATCATCCTTTCGGATTCCGGTGGCGTTCAGGAAGAGGCGCCGGCTCTCGGCAAGCCCGTCCTGGTCCTCAGGGACACCACTGAACGTCCGGAGGCTGTCGAAGCCGGCACTGCGCGCCTTGTCGGCACCGAGGTCCATACAATCGTCTCGGCCTGCGAGGAACTGCTGACCGACCCCGAGGCGTATCGCGCGATGGCGCAGGCCAAGAACCCGTTCGGAGACGGCCACGCTTCCGAACAGATACTCGACGTCCTGGCCAGGTCGCTTGGCGGCACCGAACGCCGCGGCAAGGCCGATCCGACAAAAGCACTCGCGAACCTCCCGCGCGATCGAAGCGTGCCTGCCGAAGCAATCCTCCAAGCGGCACTCGCAGCGGAGGCGACTGCTCGGATGCCAGCGAACGTTCCGGGGCCAGGGTCATCATGACAGCCGTGATCGGAACGGTCACCTTCGCATTGGTCATACTGGGTCTCCTGATCGCGATCGCCGTCGCTTTTCTCGCTATGCAGATCGGCGCGGCACTCCTGCCGACGCGGCGGTTGGCGGCAGCGCTCTCGACGCCCTGCCCACGCTTCGCGATCATCATGCCCGCCCATAATGAAGAAGCGATCATCGCGCACTCGATCGCTTCGATCATGCCTCAATTGCCCCCGGTCGGGCGCCTGCTGGTGGTGGCCGACAACTGCTCCGACGACACCGCGCAGGCGGCGGCGCGCGCAGGCGCAGATGTGACCATCCGCCGGGACACGACGCGGACCGGAAAAGGCTATGCCCTCGATCACGGTGTCCGGGCGATCGGCTCCGATCCGCCGCAGATCGTCATCATCATCGACGCCGATTGCGAAGTGATGCCCGGCGCGCTCGAAACCCTGGCCAAGCAATGCGCCGCGACGGGGCGCCCGGCCCAGGCGCGATACTCGATGCTGGCGCCTCCGTCGCCAAGCCCGGCGGACAAGGTTTCGCGGCTGGCCTGGACGATCAAGACCTTCGTGCGGCCATTGGGCTCCGCGCGTCTGGGGTGGCCGTGCCAGCTGATGGGCTCCGGGATGGCGCTGCCCTTCTCCCTCGCCAGCCAGCTTAAGCTCGCAACGGGACATCTCGCGGAGGATCAGAAATTCGGCGCCGAGCTTGCCATCGCGGGCAAGCCGCCATCCTTTTGCCCCGATGCGCAGATCGTCAGCCAGCTTCCCCAGGGCGAGACCGGAAAGCGCCAGCAACGCACGCGATGGGAGCATGGCCATCTCGCGATCATCGGAGAGTTCTTTTTTCCGCTGATCCGGCACTCAATATCAAAGGGCAGCCTGAATCTGTTCGCCTTCACGCTCGACCTCTGCATTCCGCCGCTGACGCTGCTGGCGTTGTCAATCGCGGTGATGTGGGGCCTGAGCCTGTCATGGTTCGTCATGACGGGGGCTGCGAGCCCGCTTGTCGTCGCCTCGAGCGCGCTCGCCTGCTTCGCAGGGGTCATCGGCGTCGCGTGGTGGCGTTTCGCACAGGAGATCATTTCCTGGCGCGAGCTGGCGGCGGCGCCAGCCTATTGCCTGCGCAAGCTTCCATCGCTCATCCGCTTCTTCGTCAATCGCCAGATCAATTGGGTC
Source organism: Allobosea sp. 10N428 (assembly GCF_056394545.1). NCBI lineage: Bacteria > Pseudomonadati > Pseudomonadota > Alphaproteobacteria > Hyphomicrobiales > Alloboseaceae > Allobosea > Allobosea sp. 10N428. Next base: position 444,210 of record NZ_JBFTIC010000001.1, read on the forward strand.
CGGACGGAGCGATGAAGGCGTACCGCCGCCTGGATACGGGGGCGTTTTTTTGAGGCAGTCGATCGATGGGATCGTATCGCATATTGCAAAGCCTGCGAGCTCTGCCCTTCCCGGTTCTGGCCCTGCTCGCCTGCCCATTCGCGATCGCTGCCGCCGGATGCTGGTCATCCGCTTCAGCAGACGACACACGGATCGCCCTCGGCGATAGACCGGGCGGTCAGTTCACCCTCGGCCAACGGCCATTCGCGGCCAGTTCGTCGTGGAACACGCCCATCTCACCGAACGCCGCTTTCGAAGCGATCGATTGGCCAATGGGCGCCCGCTTCGGCGTCGCCTGGAGCAGCTACTCTCCGGCCATTCATGTGAGCTCAGCATCGGACCCCGTTGTCTCCGTCGAGCATCCAGCAAGCTGGGGGCTCCCCGCCGGCACCCTCAAGATCCGCATTCCCGCGTATGCGGATGGCGCGCCGGGGACAGACGGAGAATTGCTGGTGATCGACGGCGACACCGTTCATAACTTCTGGCAATTCAAGCGGTCGGGCCCCGAGACGGCGGCGGCTCAGTCCTACGCCGCAACGAACCTCGTCACCGGAGACGGCTGGGGGCGCAGGTCGCCCTTCCTGGGCGCCGGCATCGTGGCCACCGGATCGAGCCAGCTCGCCGGCCTGTTGGTCGAGGCGGAAACCGATCGCGGCGATATCCAGCATGCGCTGCAGATTGCGATCGATGCGACCTATGCGAGACCGGGCAGCGTCGGCGAGGCGATCAATGGCGACGGCAGAAACCCGGACGGTCTGGTCCAGGAAGGAGAGCGCCTGGGCATTCCACCCGGCGTTGCGATGCCGCGAGGCCTGTCGCCTCTCGGGCAAAAAGTCTTTCGCGCCTATCAAGTGTACGGTGCATTCGTGATCGACGTGGCCGGAGGCGTCACCAATTTGCGCGCCCAGGCAAATGGCTACGACCGGATGACGATCGTCGCGCTGCAGCAGGATCTCGCCCGGATCTCCCCGCTGCTTCAGCGCCTGGGGCAGCGGCGCCAGGGAAATCCGTGAGCTCCGGATGGCCGCAAGCCAGGGCCCGCTCGAAACGAGCGCCCTGAGAGCATTGCATAAAACGCATAGCTGTCAAACACTCGCGCTTGAGACTTGCGCTCCGCGCATCTCATGCCCATTGTGATTATCGGGAGAATCGTTGATTCTATAGAGCGTTCGGCCAAAGACGCGGATCATATAGTTAAGATATCCCCAGATTTTTGTGCCCAAACAATTTCATTTTGGCATCACATTCCAAACACGATATCTGGCCACGTTCGCTGGTGGATGGGCCTTTGATTCGCCACCTGATATGGCGATGACCCGTCATCCGACCGCTAATCGCGCGGCGTGCCTGTCTATTTCGCTGCGTTTCCATGGAACGGCGAGGACTACCCGGCTGGCCTACTAATTCCGCTCCCGTTCCTTTCTATATAAAACTAAGGAAAATAGGCTTATGACCTCACTCGAAACTCGGCCATTTACTGCGTCTTCGAGTTGGAATACACCAGTTGCTAGTGATGCAACCTTCACAAAACTTAATTGGCCAGGATCAACTGGATACAATTACGGCGCCGCCTGGAGCAGTTACTCACCTTCGGTTTATGTTGCTTCATCTTCCGATCCACTTGTCCAGGTCACGTATCCACCGGGATGGGGATATCCTGGCGGCACCATCAGCATTCACATGCCGGCGGCCGCAAACGGCGCCGCGGGTACCGATGGCGAACTGATCGTCATCGACGGTGACGTTGCGTATAACTTCTGGCAGTTCAAAAGGACGAGTAACACGACCGGTTCGGCCGCTTCGTTCGGGGCCGAAAACGTCGTCACCGGTGACGGGTGGGGCAGCAAGTCGCCCTTCCTCGGCGCGGGCATCACGGCTGTCGGCGCGAGCCAGCTCGGCGGCCTTATCGTGAAGGACGAGACCAACGATGGATCGATCGATCACGCGCTGCAGCTCGCGGTCGATTTCGGCCTCGCCAAGCCCGGCGCTGTCGGCCAGGCCATCTCCAGCGACGGCAGCAACGCTTCGGGCATCGTCCAGGAAGGGCAACACCTCGCGATTCCGCCGGGTACGCCGATGCCGGCTGGCCTCTCCGCACTTGGCCAGCAAGTCTTCAAGGCCATGCAGCAATACGGCGCCTATGTCGTCGACGTAGCCGGCGGCACGACCAACGTCCGTATGCAGGCCAACGCCTTCGACGAGGCAACACACTCTGCGTTGTTGAAGGACGTGCAGAGCATCACGCCGTTGCTGCAAGCCGTGAGTGGTGGCACGCCGGGCTCGGGAAATCCGGGCACCAATCCGACGAACCCGACCAACCCCACAACCCCAACCAACCCGACGAACCCGACAACCCCGACCACGCCCGCAGCCGACACGACTGCGCCGACGGTGCAGTGGGTTGCGGCCAACGGGACGGGGGTCACGAATGGTGCCGGCACGGTCAAAGCCGGTGACACCGTGAGCCTTACGCTGAAATTCAGCGAGTTGGTCAACGTCAGCGGCACGCCGACCTTGTCGCTGAACAGCAACGGTACCGCCAAGTATGTGGGTGGTTCCGGCACCGACACCTTGCGGTTCGACTACACTGTTGCCGCAGGCGAGAATGCCGCCGATCTTGAGATCAGTGGCTTCAACCTGTCGGGGGTGAAGGACCTGGCCGGCAATGTTGCCAATGTCGCCTATGCACCGCATCAGCCTGCCGGAACGCTGGCTGTCCAGACCCAGGCGCCGGTCGACCCCACGCCCCCGGTAAACCCAACGACCCCGGTCACCCCCACGACTCCGGCCGATACAACGAAGCCCAAGGTGCAGTGGATCGCCGCCAACGGTTCCGGTCTCACCAACGGCAACGGGACGGTTCGCGCCGGCGACACCGTTCGGTTGTCGGTCAACTTCAACGAGGCGATGACCGTCAACGGCACGCCGACCTTGTCGTTGAACAGTAACGGCACCGCCAAGTACGTCAGTGGCTCCGGCACCAACACCTTGCAGTTCGACTACACGGTGGGTGCCGGCCAGAAGGCCTCGGACCTCGCGGTCACCGGCTACAATCTGGGCGGCGTCACGGATCAGGCAGGCAATAGCGTCAACCTCTCCGGTGCGCCACTTCAGCCCGCCGGAACGCTTGTCGTCAGCGCGACGTCGTCGGCCGATACCACCAAGCCAAAGGTCCAGTGGATCGCGGCCAACGGAACCGGTCTCACCAACGGAAACGGCACCGTTCGCGCTGGCGACAGCGTGTATTTTTCGGTCAACTTCAACGAAGTGGTCACCGTCAACGGTACGCCGACCTTGTCGCTGAACAGCAACGGCACCGCCAAGTACGTCAGCGGCGCCGGCACCAACACCCTGCAGTTCAGCTACAAGGTGGGAGCCGGTGAGAAGGCCTCCGACCTTGCGGTGACCAAGTACAACCTGGGTGGTGTTGCGGATAAGGCAGGCAATAGCGTCAACCTCTCCGGTGCGCCACTTCAGCCCGCCGGAACGCTTGTCGTCAGCACGACGTCGGCCAGTCAACGGACGACGGCGCTCACCGCGTCGGCGACCGCTCTTGCGGCCCCTGCGACGGTGGCGTCCACTGTCGACCCGTCCGCGACCGCTTCGTCGTCGGCTTTGCCGACGACATCGGACGCTTCACTTGGCAACACCAGCCAGGCGAATCTGACGGACCTGACGTTCGGCAGCCGCAAGACGGTTGGCTTCCCCGGCTTCCAGGACAATGGTGCAAGCGCTGCACCGTCCGACAGCTCGGTGACGCCGAAGCTTGCCCTGTTGAGTCAGTACGCGGCCTCCAGCTTCGCCGCGCCTTCGGCGACGTCCACCGCTGCTCAGATGCAGGGATGGTTGAACAACGTCGCCCAGACGCTCGCGAAGTCACACGCGTAATGCATCGGCCCGAAAGGTGGGTTTCCCACCTTTCGGGCATCCGACGCGTCAAGACTGACGCCGTGCGTCCGCAAGGGCGCACGGCGATCCAAGACGACGATCCAAGTCAGCGAAACACCGAATTCTGGCGTCTTCGTATCAACGCGGCATGAGAGCGTTTTGACGCTCGTCGTAGTGTGCACGTGGGCAACTCCCCGCGCGCATGCGTCAAACGATTTATACGCGGGACAAAAAGCTTGAAAAAGCCCGATAACGATACCCTTCCGTTGCCTGATGGCGGCCTGGCCGCGCTCATGTTCATCCTGAGCAGTCAGGGCGTGAGCGTAACCCCGGAGCAGATCCAGCATCAGTTTCCAGGTCGCCGCATCGGCGTCACGGAGATGATCCGCTGCGCCAAGAGCCTGGGCCTCAAGGCCCGCTCCGTAACGACGAATTGGGAGCGCCTGGCGCATACGCCGCTCCCCGTGATTGCCGCCATGCGCGACGGGAGCTTCCTGCTGCTCGGACGCTGCGGCGAAGACAGCATCCTCGTCCAGGCGCCGAACGCGCCGCGGCCGAGCATGATGTCTCGGGCCGAGCTGGAAGCGGCCTGGGACGGCCGGCTCGTGCTGATGACGAAGCGGGCTTCGCTGACCGATCTCGCCCGCCGTTTCGACGTCACATGGTTCATGGGCGCCATCCACAAGTACCGGTGGCTCCTCACCGAAGTTCTGGTGGCGTCGTTCTTCCTCCAACTCTTCGGCCTGATCTCGCCGCTGTTCTTCCAAGTCGTCATCGACAAGGTTCTCGTGCATCGAAGCATGAGCACGCTGGACGTGCTCGCTTTCGGCCTCGTGGCGATCGCCGTGTTCGAGGTCGTCCTCGGCGCCTTGCGAACCTACCTGTTCTCCCACACCACGAACCGGATCGACGTCGAGCTCGGCGCGCGCCTGTTTCGTCACTTGCTGGCGCTGCCGATCGGCTATTTCCAGGCGAGACGCGTCGGCGACTCTGTCGCTCGCGTGCGCGAGCTCGAGAACATCCGCAACTTCCTCACCAGCTCGGGGCTGACGCTCGTCATCGATCTGTTCTTCACGGTCGTCTTCGTCGCCGCGCTGTTCTTCTATTCGCCGCAGCTGACCTGGATCGTGCTGGCGTCGCTACCCGTCTATGTCGCGATATCCGCCGGCGTGACGCCGCTCTTTCGTCGGTACCTCGACGAGAAATTCGCCCGTGGCGCGGAGAACCAGGCCTTTCTGGTCGAGAGCGTGACGGCAGTCGAAACGCTCAAGGCGATGGCGATCGAACCCCAGATGCAACAGCGCTGGGAGGAGCAGCTGGCGGCCTATGTCGCAGCAAGCTTCCGGGTGCTGAGCCTGGGTAACGTCGCCAGCGAGACCGTTCAGCTCGTCAGCAAGATCGTGACCGCAGCGATCCTGTATGTCGGCGCGAAGCTGGTCATCGGCGGCAGCCTTTCGGTCGGCGAGCTCATTGCGTTCAACCTGCTCGCCGGGCGCGTCAGCGGCCCCGTGCTGCGGCTGGCGCAAATCTGGCAGGAATTCCACCAGACGCGGCTGTCGATCGCCCGCCTCGGCGATATTCTCAACACCACGCCAGAGCCGGCCTACAACCCCAGCCGCACGGCCCTCCCCTCAGTCCGCGGCGACATCTCCTTCGAGCATGTCACGTTCCGTTACCGGATCGACGGGCCGGAGATTCTTCGCGACGTCAGCCTGAATATTCCGGCCGGGCAAATGATTGGCATCGTGGGCCCGTCCGGGTCAGGCAAGAGCACCTTGGCCAAGCTCGCCCAGCGGCTCTACGTGCCGGAAAGCGGCCGGGTTCTGGTCGACGGGGTCGATGTCGCCCAGATCGATCCTTCCTGGCTGCGCCGCCAGATCGGCATCGTCTTGCAAGACAATATCCTGTTCAACCGCTCGATCCGCGACAACATCGCCTTGGCCGACCCCTCCCTTCCGGCGGAAAAGGTGATCGAGGCTGCGACGCTGGCAGGCGCGCATGAGTTCATCCTCAAACTGCCGGAGGGCTACGACACGATCGTCGGCGAGCGCGGCGGCAGCTTGTCCGGCGGGCAGCGCCAACGCATCGCCATTGCCCGCGCCCTGGCGACCAATCCGCGCATCCTGATCTTCGATGAGGCAACCAGCGCGCTCGACTACGAGAGCGAGCACATCATCCAGCAGAACATGGCGCAGATCGCGCGCTCAAGGACGGTGCTCATTATCGCGCATCGCCTCTCCACCCTGCGGATGGCCGATCGCATCGTGACCATCGAAGGCGGCCGCCTGATCGAGGATGGCACGCATGAGACGCTGATGCGGACGGGCGGGCGCTACGCCACGCTACACCGCCTCCAGTCCGGACTGCCTGAGGCCGGAAGCCCGCCGGCGACGGCGAGCCACACAGCCGCTCGATCCGCGACCGCGAACACCATCGACTCGACCGCCCTTTCCGTAGCCCAGGGGACACATGCGGCGCGCTGATTTCCCGGAGGGAAGCAGCCGCGGCGAAGCAAACGCCATGCACGCGCTCACAAACGATCAATCTGGCCTTCTTGCCCTGGAGATGCTGCTGCGACTGCGCGGCGTCGCCGCCACGGTAGAAGAGCTTCGCCGCCATATCGGCAACGGAGCCGTCGGCATCGCCGAGATGCTGCGCGGTGCACGGGCCTATGGCTTCGCAGGGCGGTCCCAGTCCGTCACCTGGGACAAGCTGTCCGAACTTCCGCTGCCCTGCATCGCAGAGCTTCGCGGCGGCGGGTTCCTCCTGCTCGGCAAGGTGGGAGAGGAAAAGGCCGTCGTCGTGGCCTCGAACCTCACGGAGCCTACCCTGCTGACACGGGCCGAATTTGAAGCCCAATGGGCCGGGCGTCTCGTCCTGCTGAAGCAGGCCGAGGCCGCTGCGGGTCTCACGCGCTTCGACAAAGCTGTCGCCATCCGGGCCAAACAGGCTCTGACGACGACGGCACAAGGCCTCGCGACCCGCTCGCAAGCCCTTCAGAAGGCCATTGTCGCACGATCCATGAATGAAAACCGTATGAGATCTCAGGAGCTGGCGTTCCTGCCCGCCGCGCTCGAGATCGTCGAAACCCCGCCTTCGCCTTTGGGACGCACCATCGGCCTGACCATCATCGCCGTCTTCGCCGTGGCGCTGATCTGGGCCTGCATCGGTACGGTCGACATCGTCGCCGTTGCCCCCGGCAAGATCATACCCAGCGGCCGCACCAAAACGGTCCAGCCGTTCGAGACCGGCGTCGTTCGGGCGATCCGGGTCCATGACGGCCAGAGCGTCAAGGCGGGCGAGGTGCTGGTCGAGCTCGATACGACCACCTCCGATGCCGAGCTCGGACATCTGCAGAACGACCTGATGGCCGCACGCCTCGACATCGCCAGACTGCAGGCGGCGATCACCAACAAGGACGATCCGCTTTCGGCATTCGCGCCGCCCGAGGACGCTCCGCCGGATCTGCTCCGAATGTACCGCGGCTTCCTCGTCAGCCAGAATGGCGAGCAAAAGGCCAAACTCGCTGCCATCGACGGTCAGCTCGCGCAAAAGGGAGCCGAACGCGACACGATCCAGGCTTCCGTCGACAAGCTGAAGTCTACCATCGTGCCGCTCCAGCAGCGCGTCGAAATCCGCGAGCAGCTTTTCCAGAAGGAGCTTGGCTCCAAGGTGACTTACCTCACCGAACTGCAGGACCTCGTCGGCCAGCGCCAGGATATCCTCGTTCAGGAGAAGCGCGGCAACGAGACAAATGCTGCAGTCACCGCACTCATGGAGACACGCACGAAAACCATTGCCGAGTATGAGCGGACCCTTTTCGACGAGCTGACCAAAGCGCAGCAGAAGGCCGCGGGCCTCAAGCGGGATATCGTGAAGGCCGAGCAGCGCAAAAACCTGCAAAGGCTGACGGCACCTGTCGACGGCATCGTGCAGCAGCTCGCTATCCACACGATCGGCGGCGTGGTGACGCCTGCGCAGTCGCTGATGCTCGTCGTTCCGGCGGAAAGCCGGCTGGAAATCGAGGCGATGATCTCGAACCGGGATATCGGCTTTGTCAGCGCGGGCCAGGAGGCCGCGATCAAGATCGACACCTTCAATTTCACGCGCTACGGCCTGCTGCGAGGAACCATTCTCAACGTGTCGCAGGATGCCATCGCGCGCGACAAGATCCCCGACAGCTCAGCCGACAAGACGTCGGGCGCGAACACCGACAGCAGCGAGCCGCGCGGCCAGGAACTGCTCTATTCCGCGCGCGTCTCCCTCGACCGCACGCAATTGGCGATCGAGGACAAGCAGGTCAATCTGTCGCCCGGCATGGCCGTGACGGCGGAGATCAAGACCGGAAGGCGGCGGATCATCAGCTATCTGCTCTCGCCGCTCTCCCGCTACCAGCACGACAGCTTGCGCGAACGGTAAGCGCGCGGCGGTCTCGCACGGGTTCCGTGCGAGACCGCTCGGAGATCGTAAGGTACGGCGCCGGAGCCTCGATGCTCCGGCGTTCAGAAAAGCCACCGCGTGGAATCCATGCCCTGATGGCCGACCATGACCGCGCGGGTCTGACTGTCGGAACCGATCTCGGCTACGCTATCGATCGCAAGCAACGCCGCCAATCGCGAGCGAGCCCGGTTGATCCTGCTCTTGATGGTTCCGGTCGTGGTGCGGCAAAGCGTGGCCGTATCTTCGTAGGATAGCCCGGCAGCCCCGACCAGCAGAAGCGCCTCGCGCTGGTCGAACGGAATCTCTCTCAAAGCCGCGCAGAATTCCTGATATTCCAGCTGGCCTTCCTGTTCCGGCGCGGAGCGCAACGCCTCGGAATAGCACCCGTCAGCGTCCTCCACCTCATGGCGGCGGCGCCGGAGATCGGAGAGGTAGCAGTTTCGCAGGATCGTCGTGAGCCAGGCGCCAAGGTTCGTGCCCGGCCGAAAGGTGTCGATTTTGCTGATGGCGCGCAGCAGCGTTTCCTGAACCAGATCGTCGGATCGGTCAGCGCTGCGGCTGATGGACATCGCGTAGGCACGCAGCTGCGGCTCGAATGCCAGCATCTGCTGCTGAATCGAGAGCCCGCCACCTTCCCTCGTCTTCCCGTAGTCCTTGTCGCCGAAGGCCATCGTCGATCTCCCACTCACATCAGCGCACGCAACAATCCATGACTCAAAAGCGAAACGGGGCCGGGCGCACGGCTACGCAGATCGCGCAGCCGCGCTGCTATTGTTTGACCCGGGCAGGCACCATGATGTTGGTCTGTTCAGGCGCGCCTATACCCAGCCCGCTCGGAAGGATGCTCCTCTGAACCCTGAGCACGTCTCCGGGCAGCAGTTCAGTGCTCTCCTGCGCGTCAATCGTCTGCGCCTTCCCATCCTGCATACGCACGACCGTCAGGCTGCGGGTTTCGACAGTGGCGTCGGAATTGCCGACCAGGGTCGGGATCGTCACCTGGGCCTCGACGAGAAGGCTCCGGTTGGTCTCGAACTTGACGCTGATGTCATCGAGATCCATCCGGACTTTCTGCACTTCGGCGGTCAAGGACGCATTCCGCTCGCTCTTCAGATCGAAGATCCTCTGATCGACCTGCGTGATGTTCTGGCGCGCCCGCAAGATCAGCGTCTGCAAGCCCTGCTCGTTCATGTCGAGCTGAGCCTGCATGCGTTCAAGATTCGTCAAGCGGCTGAGGGTCGACAGACCGCGCCTGACCAGATCACGAACTTCCACGAGCTCCTTTTCAGCGCTTGCGTATTGAGCCTTGTTGGCTTGGATCTGGCGTTTGACTGCGTCGATCTCGCGTTCATACAGGTCGCGATTCTGCTCGAGGCTCTCGATCTGCGTCTTGAGTGCGTCGACGCGGATGTTCAAAAGAGAGCGCTCTTCGTCGATGAGTTGCCGCAGGCCGGTGTCGTTCTGCGACCGCATCATGAGATCCGGCGGAAACTGGATATCGGCCTTCATCACCAGTTCTGCGTTCAGGCGAGCCCGGCGCGCCGTCAGCTGCTGGTACCGCTTGACGAGAGTCCGCATTTCACCGGTTATGGTGATGCTGTCCCGATCGAGCCGCATGAGGCCGGGGTCGTTGAACCGCAGCCACCCACCGGAGAGGCTGACGACCTGCAGGACGGTCATCCCTGGTCGGAATGGATACTCACCCGGCTTCTGCACATCGCCCAGGACATAGACCGGCCGCGTCTCGAGAATTTCAACCGACGCGCCAGGCTTGTCGGAGATCCCCGCCCGCACGAAACGATCGGAAATCTGGTTCGCGATCTCGTTGGCCGAAAGGCCGTTGACCGGAATATCTCCAACGGGCGCGATGGAAATCGTACCGTTCGCGCGAACAGTGTATTCGCCGCTCAACTCAGGATATTGGAAGATCTTGATCTTGAGCTTGTCGTTAGCGCGAACGCTGTAATCAGATGTCGCACGGACTGCGCTTCCACTCACCACGCACAGAACCAGAGAAATTGATCCCGCGACATTAAGCCATGAACGGTTCCGCTTCATCGTAGCACCTTTCCGATTCATGATTGCCCCGCGACAGGCTCCGCTGGCATCGCCAGTCCGAAGAGGCCTCGTCGAATTGTCGTTGCTGCTTCCGCCTCCCAGAGCTTGTCCCCGAACTGTCCGATCATCCGATCGTCCATCATGTTCAGGACTGCTCCGATGAAGTCCGATGGCATGGCGCCCGATACCGCGAAGGCGCGCTGGACCTGCTCCATCTCTGTTTTACCCCATCTGATAACGAGCAGGATTCCGTCGAGGTCCTGCGCGGCCATGCGGAATTCGGCTCCGCGTTCAAGGGGCGGCAGGCTCACGATGATGAGGTCATAATCGGCCGAGAACTTTTGATTGCTATGCATCCACCCGTTCGCGGGCGCTTCGATGCTGTCCCAGGCCGCAGTCACAAGAACATCAGGGCCGCTTGCACGATTGCTCCGACGAGTACCGTCTCTCGGCCGCTCATTCGTCTCGGAAACAGGCACTCCGCCCGGCGACGGGGCCTGAGCGAGGGCGCGCGGCGTCTCGTTTCGATCGGGCTCCACAAGCAGCACTCTCCGCTGGCTGCGAGCCGTCATATGTGCGAGTTGCCTTGCAACCGTGGTCGCCCCCTCGTTCGCGACCGAAGACGCAATGCCGACGACGCGCGCCTTCGATGCTTCAATCGCGACCGTCATCCGGAGCAAAGTCTGATTCAGCAGCGGAACAGGCAGAAACGGATCCTCCCTGCCCTGCTCCTTCGTCGAGCGAGGCGACCGCGAAGCCGCCGAAGCACCGCATTTGAGCAAGGGGATCGCGCCGATGCATTCCAGGCCGAAATCCTCAACCTGCGCGGCGGTGCGGATCGTCTTGTCCTTGAAGTCCAGCAGCAGAGCCAGCATCGATCCGGCGACAAGTCCAACAATGAAGGCCCCGAGGAGGACGAGGAGCTTGCGCGGTCCGCTGGGCCTGTCCGGAGCAAGGGCCCGCGTCATCACATAGACGCTGGGACCCAATCCCTGCAGGCGCTCCCGCAGCAGCGGCGACCTGCTGCCGTCCTGGTCCGCGCTGACCCGCGCCTGAAGCATGACCTGGCTGATGCCGTTCGCGATCCGCTCGGACTTCTCCGGGTCGGAAGTCGTTACGTTGACGAGGATGGTGTGGCTCGTTCCAATCCGCTTCAATTCGATGCGCTTGGCGAGCGCGTCGACGGCGAGTTCCTGTCTGTTGCGGCTTTCATCAGACGTCGCCGACGGCGCGCCGAACAGCCATTGCGCGATGCTTTGCAGCGACGTCGCTGGCGGAACGAATTCGGGATCCTCGGACAATTTCAGCGACTGCGCCACTTTGGTCAGCGTGCCGCGCGAGCGGATGATCTCGATCTCGTTCTCGACCTGTGTGAGATCGGCACGCCCCAGAAAAATGACCAGGTCCGGCCCCGGCTGGACTTCCTTCACGTAGATCAAAAGCTGCGTTGAAGCGGTATAATTCACCGGCCGGAGTAACGCAAAAAGCAATCCGAGCACCGTTGAGAATACGACACAAGCAGCAACCAGCTTCCAGCGGCGACGGAGGCAATCTAAGCCGGACGGCATTAAAGATTGGCGCTCTCCAAAATGGACCGTCATTGGACTCCCGATCTCTATTCGTCTGCTRCCAATGCCCGCTCTCGGCTCGCTCGATACAGCGGCAATAGTGCCATCACCCTACTTCGGCACCGCAGGCAACTAACAAAAAGCACGCAACAATATTCACTGCAATTTGGCTGGCAGCGCCTCGAAGCTCTGAGGGGCGGGCGCGTTGGATAGTGCGAGCTCTACCCGTTCGGAATCCACGATCTGCGCAGCTCTCATCCAGACGAAAGCCCGGTTCCAAACCTCCCAACTCATTTCTTCCATGATCGTCTCGTAGTCTTGCGGGCTGAGACGGCGAAGAATCAGCTCAGCTACCGCCCGTGCTCGATCGCCGCCGGCATTGCTGCGTTTTTCTTCAGTCGTCTTGAGCGTTTCAGGCTTGGAGAAGAACGACGAGGACATCCCTTCGCGTATCGAGCGATCGCCGGCGTCCGCCTTAGCCGTCGTCCTCGCCTCCGAAGCCTGAGAATAGATTTCGTTGCGCGAGATGCGCTCGCCGTTCTCGAGCCGTTTCAGGATCGTACTACGGACCGCAGGTGGGATTTTCTTGGAAAGGTAGACGCGCAGCGTCGACGGAACCATCAGCGCGACGAGCTTCTCATCGGAATGCGCCTCACGCGCGAGCTTCATCAGGTCCTGCGCGGTTCTGATCTTGAACTCGCACGCCTTTTCGACCCACTTAACGAAGGCACCGTGAGGCATCTTTTCTTTAATGCTGAGTAGTTCACGCCCGATTTCCACAGCGTGTTCGGTCGCGGCCTTTCGAAGTTCCTTGATCCTCTGCGCGGTATCATGCAATTCCGTCGCCGAGATTTCTGCGCTCGATGCCACGATTACATCCTCACTACTCAACCCACGAGAGCAATGAGCTTACGCTTGGAGCAGTGCACAACGAAGCGAGCAAAGGGATTCCCGCCCGCACACATGAGGTAACCCTTCCGGATTACCTCAAAATTCGTCCGGCTTCTCTGAGACGCAGGCAAGGCTTGGACGAAGGCCATGAACGACTGCAGATCCGCTCCCCAAAATGAGCACAGTCGCATTCCGGCCCGCTTCGGAGCCCCAGAATGAGGCATGGATCAACGACGTTGCATTTTGGCCGATACGCGCAGTTCGCGGCGTCTGAGCCGAGCCGCCGTCTGTTCGCTTCGCGGACCTTCGGTTCGGCCAGATCCGCAAGCGTCCAGGACCTGTGCGTGTTCAGGTCTTCTCCGTGGAAGCACCGTTCGCGGGATCAGGCACGACGATGGGTCAGCGCCGCCCCGCGGACGCACGACCGAAGCCAACATGCTGGGACCTGCCCATCACCTTCTTGCTCGGCAGCCGCCATGCCGCTGATTGTACCAAAGGAGGCGGTCTACTCCGGCAAATGCTTCCGCGCGCCCCGGGGCGCTGCGCCACGGATCAAACGCGCAACGAGTTGCGCTTTTGCTCGGCGTGGGCTCCGACAACCGCCTCGTTGGCACAAATCGAAGCCCCCAGGCTCCCGGATTTCATCCGACAACGAGAAATGCTTCCACGGCTGGGTGGCGGTCAGTCGTCCGGGGCCGCAGAATGGGCGTCGAAGCGCCCCGTTCAGCCTGTGATCGCCGGAGAGTATTCGAACCCGATCACACGCCACCGCGTTAAGCAAAGAGGGGCAATGGAGCCATCAATTCACCATGGAGAACCTTCGGGGAAAATCCATCCACGCCGGGCTCACAAAAATAATAGCCCAAATTGGACGAGTCATCATAAAAATACTGTCAACAATGGTGCTGGCACGCCTGATTGCACCGAGTGACTATGGCTTGATCACCATGGTTGTGACTTTCACTGGCTTCTTAGGACTTTTCAGCAGCCTGGGGCTTTATCATGCTGCGATCCAGTGCGACTCGATCTCGGCGGATCAATCCTCGGCTCTTTTCTGGATAACCCTCCTCTTCGGCTTGATCCTTTTCGCCGTATGCGTCGCACTGGCCCCTGCTATCGCCTCCTTCTACGGCGACCCCAGACTTGTTGCTGCGACGATCATCATCGGAACTGGATTCATATTCTCGGGCGCCGGCATACAACATGGGGCGATGATTTCCAGGCAAATGCGCTACGGTAGAGTAGCGATAATTGAACTTACATCCGACCTGATCAGCGCAGCAGTGGCCATATATTTCGCCTGGATCGGGTATGGGTATTTTGCTTTGGCATATATGATTGCTTTGCAGCCACTCATCGCAACTATTGGCGTGTGGTACAGCGCGAGATGGGTTCCCAAAATTCCGGGTATCGACGTGCATGTTACGATGATGTTGCGCTTCGGCAGGACCATGACGCTTACAAGCGCGATAACTTACTTCACCAGCAATTTGCAAAATGTCCTGATTGGAAAATTCTGGGGCGAAGAAGCGATAGGACTCTATGGACGCAGCAACTATTTACTATCGTTTCCAATAGATACGTTAAATAACGCCATAGGAGATGTCGCGTTCAATGCCTTGGCCCAAGTCAAGCGAGATCGCGCTCGCTTGCGGCGCTCATTCCTGCAAATCTATACATGTGTTGTTGCGTTGACGCTCCCGCTGACATTCGCTTGCGCGCTATTTGCTGACGACGTGATCGCGGTCCTTCTAGGCCCGAGATGGAGCGAAGTCGTGCCCATATTCAGGCTTTTGACGCCAACAGTGCTGGTTTTCGCAATCAACAACCCGATCGGATGGCTATTGAGCGCGCTTGGGATGGCTGAAAGAGGTTTGAAAATTGCGCTGGTCTCAGCCCCCCTGGTGCTGGCCGGGGTGATGATCGGACTACCTTACGGACCAGAGGGCGTCGCCTTGTCATACTCCGCCGTAATGATGCTGAAGGCCATTCCAATAGCTACTTGGGCACTGCGCGATACGGGAATTCACTTTCGGGATATCATGACGGGGCTGAGCGGCGCGCTTGTCGCGACTATCGCTGCCGGAACCTTATGCTACGTATTGGAAGCCGAGTTATTGTCGTCGATGACGCCGCTCCTTCGACTGGCGATGCTGTCGCTGGTCTTTGCCGTAACTTACGTGCTCGTTTTGATGCGATCCGCCACGCACAGGGCGGTTTTTGCTGAAGTGCTGCAGGAAGCAAGAAATCTCGGTGTCGCTCCTCGAAAGTTTGGTTTCAAGCGCGCAGCTTAAATGGCAGGAAAGCGGCTCGGACCACCGAGTACGCGCTCCGGGCCGGGCAAGGGGAAGAGTCCGAGCTTCTCGATTTCCAACTCAGCCGCGCGATCAACGCATCCGTGCTGCTGTTCGCAGCCCCTCCCGCGCGGAGACCGCTCTGGAACAGCGGCAATCGGCTGTCGTTATTTTTTTGAAGCTCAGGGGGACTGGAGCATGCGTCGCCAGGCAATGAGCCGCTCGCCAGATGCGACCCAAAATCCAAAGGCGCTGAACGCATCGAGGATGAGCGCAGCAGCTCCAGCCGACCCCACACTGCGCCGACCAGCGACAGAACTCCCCCGATACCCCGGAACTCGGAATGATAAAAGCGCCAACCGCTCCTGCGGCTGGCTCGGACAAGACTGCGCCGAATTCTAAACTGAACCTGCCAAGAGCCTCCTGGCGTCGTCAGATGACCTTGATAAAGCGGATGGATGGAGTTTCCAAATGGTAACGCCAAAATTCAGCGTCTTGATTGCAAACTACAATAACGCTCACCTCATTCGGCAGGCGCTCGATAGTGTCCAAAAACAAACAGTTCAAGATTTTGAAATTATCGTCGTCGACGATGGGTCGACGGACAATAGCCGGTCAGTCGTCAATGAGGCGTCCGCATCGTTCGGCGGCAAGCTTCGATACATATATCAAGCGAACAAGGGCGTTTCCGGAGCGCGAAACACCGCCATCGGTGCGTCAATCGGAGATTACATCACGTTTTTGGATCCTGACGACTATTGGCATGACCGACGCCTCGAGGCTCACGCGGATGTTCTGGACAAGCATGAGAACGTCGATATTTGTTGTAGTGACTTCGAACGTCTCCATGAAGACGGCCACTCTGAACGGCACTTCAGCAAATGGGTTGCATTTCCTGACTTCCCATTTGAGAAAGACATTTCGCGGCAGGATGCGGTGAGATGGCTCCTTCGCGTCAATTTTGTAGGAACCAATGGTATTACCATTCGAAGATCATGCGCTCTGGCGGTGGGATTGTTTAACGAGGAATTGAAACAAGCCGAAGATTATGATTATTGGTTGAGATGCGCGACGAATTCGAATTTCTATGTTATTCCGCGCGTCTTACACACATACCGCATTCATCAGGGTGGGCTGACGAAGAATTTTCTTGAGAATTGTGAATATAGCCAGCGCGTCGTGCAGGAGTATGAAAGGGCCTATGGCAGTTTCATAAAATCGCACGGGCTGGAAGACGCGATCAAAAACTCGATCTCGCAACGGTGGTACGAGATCGGCAATTTGAATTTCGACAGCGGGCAGACGAGCAGAGCGTTTCGCTCGTATGTGACGGGACTTCAAGCGGAAATGTCGTTCGCGAACTTACTGCGGTTTATGTCGGTAACATTGCGCAAGACGGCCCGGCTTGCCACGTTCGATGCTCTCTCAAAAGAGCGCCTTGCTTATCGCTCCTGATCGGCAAATGGCCGCCTCTTGCCCCGCGGGATCTGCCCCCGCACCCGCCCCCCCCGGGGGCGTTCGCCGGGGCCCATTTCTGCGATCTGCGAAACATGATCGCGGACGGCGACGCGTGAGGGGCACTCCATCTCCGAAAAGCTTGGGACTATCCGGCTCGTAGACCGGTCGCATCTGCCGCTACACCAAAGGCTCGCCTGTATTGGTCATCCAATTCGTCGCGAAACTCGAGCACTTTTTGCGCGATTTGAGCTTTGACGTCGCTGGCATCGGCCGTCAAGAGCTCGAAAGTTTGGATGAGCGCGTCTGAATCCAATGCGTGTATGTCCAAACAATAGGCCGACATGCCCATCGCAGCCATCAACGATGCGCATTTGTGATGAAAAGAAATGGCAATGACCGGCTTTCCGCCGAGCAACGCCAGCAGGACGTTGTGAAAGCGGGTCGCCACGACAAAATCCGATACGGTAAGCGCTGACAACAAGCTCTCGACCGAGGTGACAGGCTCATCAATGATCGCGTCGTCGTCCTGTGCTTGTGCGCCTTCGCCTAACAATTGAATAAAGCGGTCCCTTGCCGATACGTCCACTGTATCGCCGATGAGAGGCCTCACATTGTAACCCTGAGAAATCAGCCACCTGGAGAACCGAACCAACTTGTCCCAGTAATCCTGGTCAGTCGATGCGCTGGGATTGGGGACGCTGTAATTTCCCGCGTAGCTCATGACCCCCAGGCCGATTTCGTGGGCCTTATTCCCCTCTGACGGCAAGGCCGGGATCGGCAAGCTAAATGCGAGATCCGGGTAGACTGGATCGCGGCCGGCCTTGAACCCAATACTCGCGAGGTATTCGCGGCTCGAAATCTCCCGATATGAGCGGAAATCAGCCAGCGATAGAGCCGACTTCGCGAAGAACCGGCCGAGCCGGCGGTAGAGCGGCCCGACACCTACACTCAGAAACAGCAGCCGGCACCCACAGAGCTTCGCAATAAGCGCCCATCTGAAGAGGCCGTAGGGCCCGCACCCCCCCAGCCCGAAGACATCCGTGAGCAATCCCGTCCCCGGGACGATCAACATTTGCGCGCGCCTCAGCACCATAACTGCGGAAATGCACCGCCACAGCTCGGCGGGAAACCCGAGAACGGCTCTGCGCACAAGCCGCCCCAGGGACGTCTTGGCCACCCAGAATTTGAACAGCTCTTGGTTGACTGGAACGGCTTCAACGTCGTCAGCTTTTGCAGCGTTCTCGTGATCATCGGTTATGCAGATAAATTTCGAACCGGGGTATAACCGACGAAGATTGTACAGAGCGGCCTGAAGACTACATTCATTTCCAAAATTCGTTGAGTTGAAATGACCGAAGAAAGCGATGGTCCCAGGCCCATTCCTACGCATGGCCTTGCCTTCCAAATATAAACGCCGCTTGACACGAAATTAACGCAGTCGCACATTAGCATATCTTCATGTATTTCTCAATCTGATAACGCCCTGACGAACCATCTGATCCCGCAGGCACCGCCATTTCGATAGCGCGGGCGTTACAAGGGGGGCGGGCCTATTGATCGGCAACCGCGATGCCCAGGCGCAGATGGCCGTCAACGAGCGGATGCTGTCCCCCAACCATCTGAGGGATGCTCTCGGGAAACGCACGATCGCGGGGGGCGCCATTGCGATAGGCGCCCAGTTCGTGCGCCTCGCGCTGCAGCTGGCCGGCTCGGCCATGCTTGCGCGCCTGCTTGAACCGAGCCAGTTCGGGCTTGTCGCCATGGGCAGCACGGTGACGGCCTTCGTCATCGTTCTGACCGAACTCAATGTGGCGACGGCCGCGGTGCAGCGAGAGGAACTCGACCAAAACACAGCCAGCGCCTTGATGTGGATCGCCCTCGGCATGGGATGCTTGGCGTTCCTGCTCTCGGCGGCCGCCGCGCCAGCATCACTTTGGTTTTTCGAAGACCGGCGCTTACCGCTCGTGGTCCTCGGGCTCGGCCTGAACGCACCGATTTATGCGCTCGGCGGACTGCCCACCGCTCTGCTCACCCGTAACATGCGCTGGCTCGATCTGCAGATCGCCTCGCTCGGCGCTCTTGCAACCGGTCTCGTAGTCGCCGTCATCGCGGCTAAGCTGTTCTCCGCCGGCTATTGGGCGCTCGTCATTCAAACATGGGTAACGGCTTTCACTACGACGGCGGCGGTCTGGATTCTTTGCCCCTGGCGGCCAAGCATTGTGAAAGACTGGTCGGCCGCGAAAGCATCACTCAAATTTGGCTTTCACCTGACCGGCGCGATGATTCTGAATTACTTCCATCAGCAGCTCGATAATATTCTGATCGGAGCCCGTTGGGGCTCGGTCGAACTCGGCTTCTATTCGCGGGCCTACAATCTACTGGTGATACCGCTCAACTTTCTGAGCGGACCATTGGGCTCATCGATGGTGCCAGTGCTAAGTCGACTACGCCGAGAGCCCGTAAGGTGGCGCGAAGCCTATCTCGATGCATTGAGCGTCGTCACGCTCGTAGGCGCTGCGATGGCCTGCCTCCTTTATGGAGGCGCCTCCCCTATCGTCGACATCGTGCTCGGCCCGCAATGGCAGCCTGTCAAGCTGATCTTCAGCTGTCTGGTGCTCGGCATGCTGGCATCCGTGCCGATGGGCGCGACCGGTTGGATCTATATCTCGACGGGTCGCACCGATCGCATGTTCTATTGGAGTCTGATCGGTGTTCCGATCTATGTTAGCTCGTTCTTGATAGGGCTTCCATATGGCCCGGTGGGCGTAGCGCTGTGCTACAGCATTTCGCGTTACGTCGCGTTCTTTCCTTCGATGCTCATGGCCACCTATCAGACGAATATCAGCATTTTCGATATCCTCGCCGTGATCGCCGTGCCGACGCTAACCGCAGCCACTATCGGCTTCGCGCTCTCGCTGATAACCGCAAATCTCTCGATGGCACCTGCGCTAGCAGCCATTGCGGCCGCCGGGCTGCTTTACGCAGGGGTTTGCGCCCTCGCCGTGCTGCATCTTCCAGTGTATCGACGCCTGCGAAGCCGCGGCCTTGACACGCTCAGCAGCGCCTATGCGCGTCTTCTACGACGCAGGCCGACCGGCTGAGATCACGCCGCAATCTTAAGCAGATCCTCGAGCCAGGCCTCGCCACGGAAATGGCGATATTGCTCAGCGCGAAGCGTGTCGGCTAGCCGTCCAGGCGGCAGGACGATGTCGTCATATGTCAGGACCTCGTCCTTCGCGATGTCGCGGACGAGGCGGCAGCCGGCGACCAAACCCTCTGGCAGATAGCGCCCGGCGCTCATTTCATCGACATTCACCGCTTCGCCATAGGTCATATACATGCCGTAGTCGTCGAGCGTCTCGCCGGCCTTGAGGTCCCGCTTGGCGACCGCGCAGACCTCGACCACCGGACCTCCGAGCGGCGGCGCCAGCTCATCCCGGAACAGGACCACCCGCGCAATCGACAGCGGCGTCTCGAAATGGACGAGGTGGTAAGGCGTGAAGAACGAATAGAGCGGCCCTTCGCCCATCTTGTAGAGATTGAGGTAGTGCTGCTGCTTTGGATCAGGATGCTCCGCGAGCACGAAGACTTTGGTAAGGGGGGTGCCGACGACATAGTCGATGGCGCCGCCGAGCTCTCGCAACTGGTCGATGTCGTATAGCTTGCCGATCGCCATGACGTCGTCGCGGTATTCGCGCCCGCGCGACATGCCCCGTTGAAGCACTTTGAAGCCGGTGGCATTTGCGACGATGGATTGCTCAAAGCTGATCTTCGAGCCGTCGGCGAAGCTCGTCACCATCGCCGCATTCTGCCCCCAACGCTCCGCCCAGGCTTTTTGAGTGGTCGGGGTGCGGTACGGATCTTGTAGACCCTTGATGTTGCCGATGAGGCGAGGCGTCAGCCCCAGGCCCTGCACCCAGCGAACCAAATTCATCTGCACGCCCGGTTCATCGCCGTCGCAAGCGGAAAGGATCCGGCCATATCGGTGCGCATGCACCCGCAGGATCGGCCCGATGGTGGCATCGATCTCGGCGTTCATCAAAACCACGTCTTTGCCGTGTTTGAAAGCTTCCAGCACGAGGTGCGCGCCGAACTCGACCGAGCCGGTCGTATCGACCAGCACATCGATCTCCGGCGAGCGCGCCAACAGCATGGCATCTTCCGTTGCCGCCGGCTTTCCGGAGCGGATGGTCTCGTCCAGCTCCGTTTGCCTGTCCGATAGCTTGCTGTTCTCGAAGCCGGCATAGGCAAGAACGTTCAGGGCCCGCTCCGGACGGCGATTGGAGATCGCGGCCAAGCGCATGCCGGGCACGGAATGCGCGATCTGGTTTGCAAGTCCCTGACACATGAATCCCGCGCCGAGAATGCCGACTCGGATCGGGTTGTTCTCTTCCGCACGCCTCTTCAGAGCAGTATCGACAATCAGCATGGCGCTCTACCCCTGTTCCTTCAGCCGGCTACCGACACTGGCTTGGAGCCCATTTTGGCCTTCAACTCGGTCTCGACCACATTGAACGGCGCAAAAGCTTGGTCTTTGGGCGAGATGACGGTCACGGGTAGAGGCCATGTCAGGCCCAGACGCGGGTCATTGTACATCAGCCCGCCTTCAGCGCTCGGCGTGTAGAATTCGCCGACCTGATAGCTGGTGTCCGTCCCGTCTTCGAGCGCCTGATAACCATGCGCGAAACGCTCCGGCACGTAGAGCGCACGACCGTTCTCCTGGCTCAGCTCCACCTCGATATGCTCCAGGAATGTGGGGCTCTCCGGACGCAGGTCGACGATAATGTCGAGGATTGACCCGCGCGTGCATCGCACGAGCTTGGTCTCCGCCGCCGGGGGATATTGGAAATGCATGCCCCGCAGCGTGCCCTTGTGGATGTTCGAGGCGAGATTGGCCTGTGCGATCGTCGCCTTGAGGCCGTGGGCTTGGAATTCGTTCTGGCAGAAGGTCCGTGCAAAGAAGCCTCGTTCATCCTCCCTGCGTTCGAGCTCAAGGATGAACGCCCCCGCGAGCTTAGTAGCGACGAATTTCAAATCAGCCCCCCAAGATTCAGTTAAATGACACTGGCGAGCGATCCCTGCGGATCAGACCAAAGACTATAGCAAGCTTCGAAGCTTGGGCGCATAAAAAATGATCCCTTGCGACCTAAAAATCATACGCCAGCCAGACACCGAGACATTCTTCCCCTAGGTAATTAAATCTGCTAGCAATAAGTCGCGATTTTGCGGCATGATGATCTCGTTGAGCAGCGTGTCGTAAGGCAGAGGCGTATGTGCTTGATCAGCCAGGCCTGCGGCTTCGAAGTCCCGGATCGTGCCGATGCGTGAACTCCACGCAGGCCTCCTTAGTTTCAGCAACTTAATCCACGATATGCCGATGCGAGCGGGCTTTACCGCTGGCCAACCCAATCGCCGGATAAAGGGGTGTGCTGCCATGTGAAGCCTTCGCGCGTTGGTATGTTGGGAACAGATTAGCTGGTTTCTGATGGCTGGGGTCTAGACATGCGTGTGCTGTTTACTGGCGCAGATGGATATATCGGCGCGCTTCTTGGTCCGTATCTGATCGAGCAGGGTATCGAAGCCGTTGGCCTCGATACCGGCTATTACCGCCAGGGTTGGCTCTATCCGATGAGGGGACCGCGCCCGGCAGTCATCACGAAAGATTTGCGTGAAATCACAGCCGAAGACCTTGAAGGCTTCGACGGGGTCGCGCATCTCGCCGAACTGTCCAACGATCCGCTGGGGCAGCAGGACCCCCAATTGACACATGAGATCAATCATGGCGGATCGGTACGGCTGGCACAACTCGCGCGCAAAGCCGGTGTCAAACGCTTCGTCTACATGTCCTCATGCTCAGTTTATGGGGTCGGCGCTCCAGACCAGATCCTGGACGAAGAGAGCCCGGTGAACCCGCAGACGGCGTATGCGGAATGCAAGGCCAAGGTCGAGCGCGATGTCTCCGCCATGGCCGGGGACGACTTTGAACCCTGCTTCTTGCGCAACGCGACTGCTTATGGCGCCTCGCCGCGCCAGCGTTTCGACATTGTGCTGAACGACCTCTGCGGCCTCGCATGGACCACCAAGCAGATCAAACTCCTCTCCGACGGCTCACCTTGGCGACCGCTCGTTCATGCGCTCGATATGTGCCAAGCCGTGCATCTGTCGCTGACCGCACCACCCGATCGTATTCGTGGACAGATCTTCAATGTCGGCTCGAACCAGCAGAACTACCGCGTTATCGAGATCGCCCGCATCGTGGCCAACGAGTTTTCCGGTTGCGAGTTGATTGTCGGCGCGCCGAGCGCGGATAACCGTTCCTACCGCGTGAATTTCGACAAGATCGGCCGCGTGTTGCCGACGTTCGAAGCGCGCTGGACTGCGGAATCCGGCGCCCGCCAAATGCATGATGTATTTGAG
This sequence comes from Allobosea sp. 10N428, assembly GCF_056394545.1. NCBI lineage: Bacteria > Pseudomonadati > Pseudomonadota > Alphaproteobacteria > Hyphomicrobiales > Alloboseaceae > Allobosea > Allobosea sp. 10N428. Next base: position 467,260 of record NZ_JBFTIC010000001.1, read on the forward strand.
CGTATCGCCATGAGCGAGGATGACTTCCGTGCGCCGCCCTATACCCGGCTCAAAATGCTGATGAAGCATCGCCAAAGCGGCCTTCTCGACGACAAGCTGTTCTGGGCTTATCCGTAACACGTCCATTTGGCGCTCGCCGGATCGTCACCGGCGAGGCCGACGCAAACATCACCAGAGGCAGCCAAGGCCAGGAATTCCGAGGAACTCACCGAGCGACTCTTCGACCTGGACGATCACGCTTCGATCGCCTCTTGTCAGACCTGTGCGCGGGTAGGCGACCGCGGGGATTTTTTACTTGGACAACGGCGCGCCCCTTTACCTTGGCGCCGAGCGATTTTTACTGAGATTCGAAACCGCAAGAAGCCGCCCCGTCAAGGCAGCACGACCTATGTCCTCACCTGGGATATGAGATTCAGATAGAATGTTTTCTGACCCATTACGACAAGCAGCATTGCCGAATAAGTTGCTGCCATGACGCTCGCGCTGAGAGCAACCCTCAACAGAGCTGGCTCTGTGTGACCGACCAGCGCCTCAACCGCGACAGCGGCAATCGTCGCGACAATCGCCGAACCGAAAGGAGGCCAAATTGCGCCAAGTAAATCGGTCATCGTGATGCTTGTGCCTTTGACGCACCACATCATGTGCGGAACAAGCCACAAGGACAGCGCGATAGAAAAAGCCGCAGCCACACCGGTCGGTCCGTAAGGCAGCCCGGCGAGATAGGAGACGATACAAATCGGTGCGAGAACCAACGCAATATTCAAGCTTCGCCGTTGCAGGCCGCTCGACATCAGAAACCATGCGAGCGGATCGACCAAGCCAAAGAACAGAACGGTTGGCGTCAACAGGCGAAAGATCGTCGCGGCGGCCTCCCAGCGGGGGCCCATTACGACGCGAATGATGTCGTCCGCGAATACGGCAGAAAACAGTGTGATTGGAGCCGTCAAAGCAACGACGAGCGAGTAACCTTTGATGAAGTAGTTCTTATATCGCGCAGGCTCATTCTGAAGGCGCGACAAGGCGGAGAACGCCACGCTTCCAAGGGCACCGTTCAGTTGCGTCGTCGGGATATTGATAAGTTGATATGCTCGCGAATAAAGACCGAGCGCATCAGCTCCCCAGAATCGACCGATCAAAATCTTGTCGAGGTTATAGGCGATATAAACGACGAGGCTATTCAAACTCGTCGTTCCGCCGAATTTCAGCATCGCCATCACCTTGGCATCGCGGCGCGGCCAACCCGGCCTCCAACCGACGACGAGCCACATCACGACAGTATTGATAACTGTTATTCCAACCGAGGGTACAACAAGCGACCAATAGCCCCAGCCGGTGGCAGCCATCGCGATTGCTGTGACCGTATTCACGAGAACGCTGAAAACGTCGATCAGAGCCAGCGTGACGTAACGCAACTCGCGGTGCAGTATGGCCGCATATTGCGCACCGGCGGCGCTGAACAGGAAGCCGCCGGATATCACCGCCGTGACCCCGAAAAGACGAGGTTCTTGGTAAAAGCGAATGAGAATTGGCGCAGTCAGCAGGCAAAGCAGGGTAAGGGTCGCGCCTATGAGCATGTTGACCCAGAACAGCGTGGACTTTTGCTCCTCGGTGACGGTTGCTTGTTGGATGGCGGCCGCCGAAAGGCCCCCGTCCCGAAACAGGTCGTAAATTCCGGTTATGACTGTGACCATGGCTACAAGGCCGAACTCCGACGGCGAAAGGAGCCGCGCCATCACCACGATGTAAAACAGCCGCAGCGCAAACGTTATCCCCTGGCCGACAAGCTTGGCGAGGCCGCCTCGAATTGTACGCTGCTTCAGGACTTCCATATGCTTCCGTTCCCGGTGGGTCGGGCGGTGATTTCAAGCCGCGAAGGTCTTCGTTCGCAAAGTTGTTCGCGAACCCTACGTCGTGTCGATGACGATTACCATGGAATTTTCCCGTCAAATTGGATATCGTCTGGGTTCACTGCGCCTCCGGGTGGGCTTGATCGAGCGAACCACGTATCAACAGAAGGAGCTCAACATGAAGATGCGAGCCGGTGACTGGGTCGAGGTACGAAGCAAGGAGGAGATCCTTGCAACGCTCGATAAGGGTGGCCGCCTCGATGGACTGCCGTTCATGCCGCAGATGTTCGAATACTGTGGTCAAAAATTCGAGATCTATAAGAGCGCACACAAAACCTGCGACACGGTCAGCGGAGATTATGTCGGCCGCCGGCTGCCTGACAGTGTCCACTTGAATCATCGGTGCGACGGCGCGGCTTACGGGGGGTGCCAGGCAGGATGCCTGATCTTCTGGAAGCAGGCTTGGCTCAAACCCGTCGAAAAGGGCGAATTCGCGGAAATATCCGACGCCGGGCGCCTCTCAGCAGGCTGCACCGAAGAGGACGTGTTGAAAGCGACCCACGCATCGGACTCCAAGCAAAATACAAGGTATTTCTGCCAGGCCACCGAGCTTCTACAGTATACGCGGCCGCTCAAATGGTGGGACGCACGCCAGTATATCGAGGACTATGCGTCCGGAAATAATTCCCTGCCCAGGATGATGCGTGGTTTTTTGTACTTCGCATTCATTTACATGACCATGGCCAAGAGGCGAAGGTTGGGCCGTCCTGGACGTTGGTTCTACGATCGGGTTCAATCACTGTGGGGCGGCGTTCCGTTTCCCAGGCGGGCAGGAGACCTTCCGCCTGGCGCGATCGGGCCGGTATCAGACCTTAATTTACAAGCCGGGGACTGGGTCCGGGTCCGATCCTTTGAGGACATCCGGAAAACGATCGACGCGTCCAATCAGAACCGAGGCATGAGATTTGATGCTGAGCTCGTTCCCTATTGTGGTAAGGTTATGCAGGTAAAAACGCGCGTGGAGACTTTCGTCGATGAGAGGACCGGGCTTATGCGGCGGCTCAAAACACCCGCTGTCATTCTGGAGAATTCGTACTGCCGCTCCAGTTACAGCGAGAATAGATTGTTTTGTCCAAGAAATATATACACGTGGTGGCGAGAGATCTGGCTAGAAAAAATTGACGCCGTAAACGGCAGTGGAGAGGTAGGGAAATAAATTTCGTCTGGGACTTCGCGCTAACATGAACTGAGAGAAGCGGATCATGCGCTCAAAGTCGGCATTCCCGCTCGTCGTCATCGCGACGCCGGTCTACAATGGCGAGAAGTATTTGGCTGATACCATAGCGTGCGTGCAATCGCTCGATTATCCAAATCTCGTTCACGTCATTCTGGACAATGCTAGCTCGGACGCCACTCCGGAGATTATTGCGCGGCATGCGAATGGCCGAGTCCCGATCCTGAGCCATCGCAATCCGAGCACGATTCCCATGGCGGCGAATTTCAACGCTGTCCTCAATCTTTTGCCGGCCGAGGCTGGCTATTTCCGGCTGCTATGCGCCGATGATTTGATGACTACCGACTCTATTCGCCGACAAATCGAGCTCGCAGAACAGCATCCTGATGTGGTTGCGGTTGGTTGCCTTGAATACTCCGATCATCTCCGCGACGAAAATATCCCCCGAAATCAGACCGTTTTCGACGGAAGATCAATTATTCGCGCTTATTTGCGCGAGGATAATACGGTATTTTCGGGGACGCATTTTCTGTTTCGTCGGTCCCTGATCGACATGAGCCGTTCATTTTATGACGAAAATCTTCTTCCTTACCTTGATGCTGAGGCTGCTTTGCGCGCTTGCCTGCATAACAATCTTGCGTTTATCCATGAAGGTCTGGCAATTAGGCGGATTCACGATAGCAATGCCTATGACGTTCATGTAAAGCTCGGATTTGCGCTTCTCGATCGGCTGCAAATTTTAGTCCGGTACGGCCCGATCGTGCTGGAGCAGGAAGAGTACCGTCACCGTCTCGTTCAGCAGAGGCGGCGCTATATTCGCCGCCTTCTTCGCCTGCGTTGGTTCGAACGTGACAAGGCTACCTTCAGCAATCACTTGGAAAGGCTGAGTGCCACCGGCCATCCAGCCCGTTGGTTCGATTTCGCCGATGCCGTCGCCGATTGGGCCTTTCTTGCGATGGCAGGGCGCAGACACTTGGCAAGGGGGAAAACGTAACAAGGCTGTAGCGTCGGGTGCCCATTGCCCGATTGGTTCGGGACAGGAAGCGGTCTCCTCGCAGCAATCGCCGGCTCGGTTTATCTGAACAGTTTCGGGGCTGTTGCTAAGTGGGTTTCAGCCTCGATTATGCCGCAGCCGGGATTGGCAGCAGCGCGTTGAAGTATGCCTGGTCGGGGGTTTGGCGCCCCAGCCCCTGATAAGGCCTCCCGGCCGTTGTTGAAGTCGAGATACCGGCCGATCGAGGCGCACGCCTCCGACACGCTGGCATAAGCGCGCAGATAGGCCCCCTCGTATTTCAGCGATTTCCAGAGGCGTTCGACGAAGACGTTGTCGCGCCAGGCGCCCTTGCCGTCCATGCTGATCCTGATATTTGCGCCGGTCAGCAGGCCGCTGAACTCGCGGCCAGTGAACTGAGCGCCCTGGTCGGTGTTGTCGCGACAATGCCGCGGCTGAACCAGCCGATGATAGCCGCGAGATAGACGATGCCTCGCGCCATCGGGATGCAAGCGATGTCCATCGCCCAGACCTGGTTGGTGCGGTCACCGGCAGCTTGCACAGCAGGTAGGGAGAGATCGGATGACCCGGGACCCGCTTCGAGGTGTTCGGCCTGCGATAGAGTGCCTCGATCCCCATGCGCCGCGTCAGCGGATCGTGCCGATCTGGTTCTCGACCTGTCCCTTCTCCCAGCCGGCCACTGGTGTGCAGGCCACCGGCTCGACGAGGCGATGCGGCAGAGCTGAAGGAAGCGCCGGTTGAACTCCCGGGCGCGGCCGACGAAGGCGGTCCCCACCGCCGTCGTCATGTTGTCGTAGATGCCGCCGGCAGACCCCCGCCATAGAAGGCGAAGGCCTCGTCATGCACATCGAAGACCATCTCCTGCATCTGGAAAAGCCGCATCTGGGCGACCTTCACGACGACGGGCAGCCCGTGGAGTTCGATCGCCTCATGGCTCCAGTCGAACCGATAGGCCTCGCCGGCATCGAAGCGCAGCCGAATGAAGGCCTGCGCCGTCATTCGTGCGCGGTCGGCACGCCAGCCTCCTGCAGCGGTGGACAGAAATGGAGCACATCGTGGGGGACACCCTCGATTTTCCGTATCATTTTATCGTTTGATTTCAGCTACTTAAGCCACCCTTAAAAGAGTGGCGCGACCTACGGGAGTCGAACCCGTCTCCCCAGCGTGAAAGGCTGGTGTCCTAACCGATAGACGAAGGTCGCTCTGCCTCGAACCGGGAAGGTTCGTGCCGAAGCGGGGCGAGGTATAGTGGCAGGCCTGCCGCTCTGCAAGCGCCCGTTCACAAGAAATGTGGATGACTCGGTTTCGATGACGATCTGCTAGACCGGGCGAGCGAGATCGAGGATGCGCAGCTCCGCCGTCTCGTTGCCGCCCCAACGGTTGAGCGAGAGCGTCGCCGCCAGATGTACGGTTTCGCCACGCGCCGCGAACAGAGCCTGCCCTAAGGGCTCCTGCGCCGCGCGAAAGGCGATCCCGCCAACGCTGGCACCATCGCCCGAGCGCAGCTTGATGCGGACATGGCCGCCGCTGCCGATCTCGATGGCGTCGGTCAGGCGATGCGCCGGGAAGACGAAGACCGGCTCCGGGCTGCCCGAACCGAACGGTCCGGCCTTCTCGATCTCTGCGATCAGCCGCGGACTCGCGCCGCCGGCGCTGAGCGCCGCGTCGACGAGCAGCGCCTCGGCCTCGCCGGCGGCGCCGACCTCGCGGGCGAGATGGTCGTTCAGGAACGCGTGGAACGGCGCGGCCTGCCCGCTTGCCAGCGTCACGCCAGCCGCCATGGCATGGCCACCGCCCTTGACCGCGAGCCCCGCCTCGACGGCGGCGCGCACGGCCCGGCCCAGATCGACGCCAGCGACTGACCTGCCGGAGCCGGTCGCCCCACCCTCCCCGTTCAGCGCGAGCGCAAAGGCCGGGCGGCGGAAGCGCTCCTTGAGCCGTGCCGCGACCAGCCCGACGATGCCGGGGTGCCAATCGGCGCTGCCGGCGAGCAGGACCGGCAGTTCGGCCATGCCGGCGAGCTCATGCTCGGCCTGCGACACCGCCTCCAGCACGGCGAGCCGCTCGATCTCCTGACGCTCCTGGTTGAGGCGGTTGAGCTCGGCGGCGATGCCGCGCGCCTCGACCTCGTCATCGCTCAGAAGCAGGCGCGCGCCGAGCGCGGCGTCTCCGATGCGCCCGCCCGCATTGATGCGCGGCCCGAGCAGGAAGCCGAGATGCCAGGGCTGGATCGGCCCATCGAGGCCGGAGACATCCATCAGCGCCGCGAGGCCAGGGCGGGCGCGGCTGCGCATCATCGCCAGCCCCTGCCGCACGAAGGCGCGGTTCAGCCCCTGCAGCGGCACGACGTCGGCGACCGTCGCCAGCGCGACGAGATCGAGCATCGCCAGCAGGTCGGGCTCGCCGCCGCGCACCGCCCAATGTCCCTGCCGGCGCAACGCCCGGCTGGTGGCGACCAGGGCAAGGAAGACCACGCCGGCAGCGCAGAGATGGCCAAGTCCAGAGAGATCGTCCTGCCGGTTCGGATTGACCAGCGCCTCGACCGCCGGCAAGCGCTCCGGCGCCTGATGGTGATCGAGCACCACGACGTCGAGGCCGAGCCTGCGGGCCTCTGCCAGCGGCTCCTCGCTGGTCGTGCCGCAATCGACCGTCACGAGGAGCGTGGCGCCCTCGCCCGCGAGCATCCGGATAGCCTCGCTGTTGGGGCCGTAGCCCTCGATCAGCCGGTCGGGGATATGGATGCGCGGGCGCGCCCCGCCCTGCGTCAGGAAACCGGCGAGCAGCGCGGAGGAGCAGGCACCGTCGACGTCGTAGTCGCCGAAGATCGCGACGCGCTCGCCACGCATCGCCGCCTGCGCCAGCCGCGCCGCCGCAGGCTCCATGTCGGTGAGGACGGCCGGGTCCGGCAGCAGGTCGCGCAGCTTCGGCTCGAGAAAGCGCATCGCCTCGGCCGGCTCGACACCGCGAGAAGCGAGCAGGCGCGACAGGATATCGGACAGACCCTCGCGCTGGGACAATGCCTCCGCCCGGCCGAGACCCGCCGTATCGAGCCGGTCGCGCCAGGGACGGCCGAGCACCGAACGGGTGACGCCAAGGAAAACGCGGGATTGTTGCATCGGACTCATCGTCCCAACGGCGTCGCGCAAGCCGGGCGCAAGGTCAACCAGTGTCGAGTTTGGCCGTATTGGGAGCGGCCGTCATATTGCGTGCAAGCCGCCGGCAGAGGCGGCATCCCGGGGGGATCATGCAGCACGAAACCGATGTGGCGATCGTCGGCGCGGGGCTGTCCGGCCTCGTCGCGGCCTGCGAGATAGCGGAAGCCGGGCGTAAGGTCGTGCTGCTCGATCAGGAACCTCAGCAATCGCTCGGGGGCCAGGCCTTCTGGTCTCTGGGCGGGCTGTTCCTCATCGACAGCCCCGAGCAGCGGCGGCTGCGCATCCGCGATTCCCGCGAACTGGCGCGGGACGACTGGTTCGGATCGGCTGGATTCGACCGGCCGGAGGATGAATGGCCTCGGCGCTGGGCCGAGGCCTATCTCGACTTTGCCGCCGGCGAGAAGCGCAGCTGGCTGCACGGCATGGGCATGCGCTGGTTCCCGGTCGTCGGATGGGCCGAGCGCGGAGGGGGACTTGCGACCGGCCACGGCAACTCGGTGCCCCGCTTCCATGTCACCTGGGGCACGGGCCCCGGCGTGCTGGAGCCCTTTCTGCGCCGGGCGAAGTCAGCACAGGCCAAGGGCCTGCTCGCCTTCCATTTCCGCCACCGCGTCACCGGCTTCACGCGCAGCGCCGGGGCGATCGACGGCGTCGAAGGCGAGGTGCTGGAGCCGAGCCATGTTGCGCGCGGCGAAAAGAGCGGACGCGGCGTTACCGGCTCCTTCCAGTTGAAGGCGCAGGCCGTCATCGTCACCTCCGGCGGCATCGGCGGCAATCACGAGCTCGTCCGGGCGCAGTGGCCGGCGCGCCTTGGCAAGCCCCCGTCTCGGCTGCTCTCGGGCGTGCCTGATCATGTCGACGGCGCGATGCTCGCGGTGGCCGAGGCGGCCGGCGGGCGGCTGATCAACGGCGACAGGATGTGGCACTATGTCGAGGGCATCGCCAACTGGGCGCCGATCTGGCCGCGCCATGGAATCCGCATCCTGCCCGGCCCGTCCTCTATCTGGTTCGATGCGCGCGGCAACCGCCTTCCGGTTCCGCTCTTCCCCGGCTTCGACACGCTCGGCACGCTCGAGCACATCATGACGACCGGCTACGACTATTCCTGGTTCGTGCTGAACCGCAGCATCATCGCCAAGGAGTTCGCGCTGTCGGGCTCCGAGCAGAACCCGGACCTGACCGGCAGAAGCTGGCGGCAGGTCCTTGGCCGCGCCGGCGGCGGCGTGCCCGGCCCGGTGCAGGCCTTCATGGACAAGGGCGAGGATTTCATCGTCGAGAGCGATCTCAGCCGCCTCGTCGCGCGCATGAATGCGCTGACCCATGACGCGCTGATCGACGAGGCACATCTGCGCGGACAGATCGCGGCGCGCGACCGGGCCCTCGCCAATCCCTTCGGGAAGGATCTGCAGATCACAGCCCTGCGTGGCGCGCGCAACTATCTCGGCGATAGGCTGATCCGCACGGCCAAGCCCCATCGCATCCTCGATCCGGCCCATGGTCCGCTAATCGCGGTCAGGCTCAACATCCTGACGCGAAAATCGCTCGGCGGGCTGATGACGGATCTGTCGTCACGGGTCCTGGATGCGGCGGGCGAGCCCGTGCCGGGGCTCTATGCCGCAGGCGAAGCCGCGGGTTTCGGCGGCGGCGGCGTCCACGGCTATCGCGCGCTCGAAGGCACCTTCCTCGGCGGCTGCATTTTCTCAGGGCGCGCCGCCGGCCGCGCGGCGGCTACGGCCATAGCCTGAGGGCGCAACCCCTTCCTTCGACAACTTACGGCGGCGTGTTTCCGAAGAGCCGCGCCACGCCTGCGCGCGGCTGCGGGCACCGAGCTTGCGCTTGGCGTTCTCGACATGGCTGTGGGCGGTCGTCTGCGCAATGCCCAGCTTTTCGGCGATCTCGCCATCTGACAGGCCGTCGGCGACATAGGCAAGGCAGTCGCGCTCGCGTTGGCTGAGGCCAACCGCAAGCGGGGTGGGCATCGTCGCGAAGCGTGTCATCCGCTCATGCGTCAGCACAGCCGCCAGGGCGATAATCCGAATGTCTCGCGGCGAGAGATCCAAGCGCTCGAAGCCCATGCTGATGACACCGACGCGCCCGCCCGGTTCATGACAGGGAACGGCAAGGCCATCCTGCAAGCCGATCTCGCGCGCGAGCTTGAGGCCGCGCCAATCCATCAAATCGGGAAAGCCCGGATCGCTCCAGCGAAAAGGTGAAACCCGTCTGGCGGGAGCGAAGATCACGGGATTTCCGCGGTCGAGGCCGAGCCTCGTATATTCTTCGAGCCACCCTGGCGGCGAGAGCTGCGCATAGCGCCGACCGCCCGCGACAATGCGCTCCACGGGCAAAATCGGAAAAGCGGGAAAAGAGCCCGCGAAGAAACCGCAATTTCCAAACGGGGCAAGGGCCTGACGCAGAACCAATCCTGCAGCCATTGGCGATGCGGCCTGATCGAGGCCATCGACCAAATCGAGCGCTCGGGCGAATGCGGACAAAAACAAACCCCGGAAAGATTGCTTTCCGGGGCTAGCATACGTTCGGTTATGTCAAAATGTCATTCGACATGCGCAACGCGCTCAGTCGAGCTGGAACTTCGAGAACTCACGGTGCTCGCCATAGATGCGGCGGACAGTGCCGGTGATCGAGCGATAGACCAGCGTCTCGGTCTCGATCACGTCCTTGCCGAACTTCACGCCCGAGAGCAGGCCGCCATCGGTCACGCCGGTGGCGCAGACGATGACGTCGCCCGAGGCCATCTCCGACATGTCGTATTTCTTGTTCGGGTCCTTGACGCCCATGCCCGCCGCGCGCACGCGCTTCTCCTCGGTGTCGAGGATGAGCCGGCCCTGCATCTGGCCGCCGACACAGCGCAGCGCGGCCGCCGCGAGCACGCCCTCCGGCGCGCCGCCGATCCCGAGATAAAGGTCGATGCCGGTCTTCTCCGGCTGGGTGCAGAAGATCACGCCGGCGACGTCACCGTCGGTGATCAGGCGGATCGAGCAGCCGGTCTTGCGGACCTCCTCGATCAGCTTGGCATGGCGCGGGCGGTCCATGATCAGCGTCGAGATCTCATGCGGCTTCACGCCCTTGGCCTTGGCCAGCGCATTGATGTTGTCGGCCGGCGAGGCGTCGAGGTCGATCACGCCCTTGGCATAGCCCGGGCCGCACGCGATCTTGTCCATATAGACGTCGGGTGCGTAGAGCAGGCTGCCGGCGCCGGCCATCGCCATCACCGCGATCGAGCCCGGCATGTCCTTGGCACAAAGCGTCGTGCCCTCGAGCGGGTCGACCGCGATATGCACCTTCGGACCCTGCTTGTTGCCGACCTTCTCGCCGATGAAGAGCATCGGCGCCTCGTCACGCTCGCCCTCGCCGATGACGATCTCGCCGTCGATCGGCAGACGGTTCAATTCGCGGCGCATGGCATCGACGGCAGCCTGGTCGGCAGCCTTCTCGTTGCCATGGCCGCGCAGGCGGGCGGCGGAGACGGCAGCGCGTTCGGTGACGCGCACGAGTTCCATCGAGAGATAGCGCTCGATGATCTGATCCGGGGAGATGCGAAGATCGACGGACATGAAATGGTTTCCCCTTGCAATGTTACGGGCAGAATCGACCCGAGGGCCTATTCCCGCTCTATGCGGATAACTTGCGGCGGTTCCGCGACATGGCCGTCCGCGGTGACCTTTTCGAGCGCGGTGCGGATGGCCGACTCGCTCGTGGCATAGGTGATCAGCACGACTGGAACCGGCGCGCCGGAACGGCCTCCCGGATCGCGATTGGCGGCTTCGGGCGAGCGGCGCTGGACGATGCTCTCCAGCGAAATGTCGGCCTCGGCCATACGAGTCGCGATCGCGGCCGCCGCGCCCGGCCGATCCGCGACGGCGAGGCGGACATAGTAGCCGCCTTCGTGACGCTGCATCGGCGCACGCTTGGCTTCCTCGAGACGGGCAACGGGCAAGCCGAACGGCAGGCCAGCCGTGCCGCGCGCGACATCGGCGATGTCGGCGACGACCGCCGAAGCGGTCGGATCGCCGCCGGCGCCGGGGCCGACCAGCGTGATCTCGCGAACCGCATCGGCATCGACGCTGACGGCGTTGAGCACGCCCATCACCTGCGCGATGGCGGAGGATTTCGGCACCATGGTCGGGTGCACGCGCTGCTCGATGCCGGTCTTGGTGCGCTCGGCGACGCCGAGCAGCTTGATCCGGTAGCCGAGCTCATCGGCCATCTTCAGGTCGAGCGGCGTGATCGCGGAAATGCCTTCGACATGAATCGCTTCGGCGTCGATCTTCGTGCCGAAGGAGAGGCTGGTCAGGATGGCAAGCTTATGGGCGGTGTCGAAGCCCTCGACGTCGAAGGTCGGGTCCGCTTCGGCGTAGCCCAGGCGCTGGGCGTCCGCCAAGCAGGCCTCGAAGGTCAACCCTTCCTGCTCCATCCGCGAGAGGATGTAGTTGCAGGTGCCGTTGAGGATGCCGGAGATGCGGCTGACATTGTTGCCGGCCAGCGCCTCGCGCAGCGTCTTCACCACCGGGATGCCGCCAGCCGACGAGGCCTCGAAGGCAAGCGCCACGCCGTTGCTTTCGGCCAGTTCCGCCAGCGCGACGCCATGGGCCGCGAGCAGGGCCTTGTTGGCGGTGACGACATGCTTTCCGGCCGAAAGCGCGGCTTCGACCGCCGCCTTGGCCGGGCCGTCCGAGCCGCCCATCAGCTCGACCACACAATCGACGTCGTCGGATTTCGCCAGCGCGACCGGATCATCGAACCAAACCAGGCCGCCAAGATCGACACCGCGGTCGCGCTTGCGATCGCGGGCCGAGACGGCAACCACCCGGATCGACCGGCCGCAGCGTGCCGCCAGCGCATTCTCCTGCCGTTGCAGGATCTTCAGCACGGAGGCACCGACCGTGCCGAGGCCGGCGAGGCCGACACGCAGAGGCCGGGAAGCGTTCGAAAGAGCAGCGCTGGTCATGGGCGCGGGGTCGCATGCGGCGCGATGCGAGTCAACGGAGGGCTAAGCCGTAACGCCCCGCAAATGCCGCAAGGACTACTCGCGCTGGGCCGAAACAACGAAGGCGGCGAGGCCTCCTTCGATCGGGCCCGAGCCGAACCGGCGCTCCAGGGCCTTCGCCACGGCCTCGGTCGCCGCCGTGAGCCCCGGCCCGCCCCGTGCCTCGATCTCTCCGCGGATCGGCGTCCCCTGGCAGAACGCCGTCGCGACATCGATCGCGGAATCGGCGCGGGCGCGCTTCTCGACACGCTCGATCGCCGGCCTTGCGAAGCCGCCCGCCATGAGATCGAGCTCGATCGTCCCGATATCATGGTAGCCATGCGGCGTGCGCTCGATAAAGCGAGGAGGATCGGCCGGGAAGGTTTCGGCGAGTGCGTCCAGCAGCACCACCGTGAAGTCGTTGCTGGCGACCGCGTCCCAGACATTGAACAGATAGCGTCCGCCCGGCCGCAGAACACGCCACACGCCGCGATGGCTTTTCGGCTTGTCGGGAAAGAACATCACCCCGAACTGGCACGCTGCGACATCGAAGCTCCCATCCGCGAACGGCAGATCGAGCGCGTCCGCCTGCTGCCAGGCGACCCTGCCATCGCCCGCCAGTTGCGCAGCGGCAAGGTCGAGCATCGGCTGGTTGAGATCGGTCGCGAGGATGCTCGCCCCGCCGAGGCGCGCCGCCATCGCCCGCGTCAACGCGCCGGTGCCGGCCGCAAGCTCGAGAATCTGCGAGGGCTGCGATGCCATGACGCGGGCGGCCAAATCGTCAGCATAAGGCCGAAAGATCAGAGGTACGAGCAGCCGATCGTAGATCTGCGGAATGGGACCGGCGAAAACCTTGTCCGTCGCTTCCATGGCAGCACCTGTGGCAGCGCCCCCCTGGACAAGATAGCTCAGCGCCTGACGCGACGAAACCGCGTTGTTAAAGCTATCGCGCCCGAAGGGCGCAGGTGAAGCACCGGCCCCAAGGGCGCAGCGCCTCGGCGATTTCAGCAAGCGGTCTCAGCCGAAATGGCAGACCACTTCCGCAGCGACGCGCTTCACCTTGCCGTCCTCGAAGCCGAGATAGATGCGCAGCAGGTTGCTGCCGAAGGCCGTCGCCTTGATGGTGTGTAGCGCCTCGATGGAATTACCTTCGGAAACCGTGCTGTTCTCGACCGCCGGCGTCCAGAACCAGGGTTTCGGCGGATCGATCGTGATCTCGGTAAGCCTGCGCTCGGCCTCGGCCCGCTCCGTTCCGACGGGGATGAAACGGGAGACGATATCGGTCGCGTCGCGCGCGCATTCGCGCCCTTTCGTGACCGACAGCACTTCGGAAACCAGCGCCGAGCGCGTCTCCGGGATGCGCCCCTTCGAGTAGTCATAGGTCGCGACGAGGCAGACCAGGGCGAAGACGGCGAAAGCAACGCCGAGCAAGCGGCCTTTTCGGAGCATGGAGACGGGCCTCGGACGCGGTGCGGAGCAGGCTGTCCGCACCGCATCGGTTCCCATGTTTTGCGCCTCCGAGTCCAGAGGCCGCAGCACCACACTCCCGGAGAACCGCCCTACCCCGCCTTCGGCATCTGGATGACGTTGTGCAGCGTCGCGTCGGCGCCCTTCAGGAAGCGGCCGATATTGCGCGCCGCCTGGCGGATGCGCTGCTCGTTCTCGACGATGGCGATGCGGACATAATCATCCCCATGTTCGCCGAAGCCGATACCGGGAGCGACAGCGACCTCGGCCTTCTCGATCAGGAGCTTCGAGAACTCCAGCGAGCCGAGATGGCGGAACTTTTCGGGGATCGCGACCCAGGCGAACATCGAGGCCTCCGGCGCCGGGAAGTCCCAACCGGCCTTGCCGAAGCTCTCCACCAGCGCATCGCGGCGCTTGCGGTAGATGTCGCGCATCTCGCGGATGCAGTCGTCCGGGCCGTTGAGCGCCGCCGCGGCCGCGACCTGGATCGGCGTATAGGCGCCATAGTCGAGATAGGACTTCACCCGCGCCAGCGCCGCCAGCAGGCGTTCGTTGCCGACGGCGAAGCCCATGCGCCAGCCTGCCATGGAGAAGGTCTTCGACATGGAGGTGAATTCGACCGCGACGTCGATCGCGCCCGGCACCTGCAGCATCGAGGGCGGCGGGTTGTCGTCGTCGAAATAGACCTCGGCATAGGCGAGGTCCGACAGCAGGATGATGTCGTGCTTCTTCGCGAAGGCGACCAGGTCCCGGTAGAAGTCGAGCGTCGCGACATAGGCCGTCGGATTCGCCGGATAGCAGGTGACGAGCGCGATCGGCTTCGGCACGGAATGCGCCATCGCCCGCTCCAGCGCCGGGAACATCGCCGGCGTCGGCTCGGCCGGAACCGAGCGAATCACGCCGCCCGCCATCAGGAAGCCGAAGGCGTGGATCGGATAGCTTGGATTGGGCACGAGCACGACGTCGCCCGGCCCGGTGATGGCCTGCGCCATGTTGGCGAAGCCTTCCTTGGAGCCGAGCGTCGCGACCACCTGCGTCTCGGGATTGAGCTTCACGCCGAAGCGGCGCTCGTAATAATTCGCCTGGGCGCGGCGCAGGCCGACAATGCCCTTCGAGGCGGAGTAACGGTCGGTGCGCGGCTTGCCGGCAGTCTCGACCAGCTTCTCGATGACGTGCTTCGGCGCCGGCAGGTCGGGATTGCCCATGCCGAGATCGATGATGTCGACGCCCTTGGCACGCTCAGCGGCCTTGATCTTGTTGACCTGTTCGAAAACGTAGGGCGGCAGGCGCTTGATACGATGAAAATCGGTCATTTCGAACAGGTCCTTGGCCGGGGGCGCCGGCAGTCATCCTCAGGCGCTGGTCACTTCTTTGCGCCAGAGGTGCTTAGCACCGCATCTTTCGTCCGCACAGAACAAAAAACGCAATATTTTGCCGCTGCGACGAAATGGCGACACGCGCGCCGAACGCCCTCCTTTCACCGAGACTGGAAATCAGTTCTGCGGAATCTTCGCAGGCTGGGGAGCCGGCGTCTCGCCCAGCGACTTGGCCTGCGTGCCGGCGCTTTCGTTGGCCTGGCGCTTGGCCTCGAGCTGGGACTCGATCTTCTGGAAGTCCGAGCGCTTCTTGCAGGGATCATTGGGGCCGCGGGCCGGCTTGGGCGCCGCAAAGCGGGCCGCCTGCCCCGTCGGCACGTAAGGAGCCGGCGGATTCGGGCCCGGGCAAAGCTGATCGACCCCGATCGTGCTGCCGACGGGAATGTATTGCGCGTCCGCGGGCCGTGTCTCCCGGACGAAGCTCCTGGCCTCCTGCGGCGTCGTCGCCATGCCGGCCGCTTCCGCAACGCCCTTGATGCCCTCATTCCCGGCGCAGCCCGCCAGGGCGATGCCGGCAGCGGCCATCACCACCGCGATCCGGAGCGGCTTCGTCGCAGGCATCTCGATCGGCATGGGTTCTTCCAGCAGGTTTGTCGAATGTGCTTGGTAAAGCACAGCGGTTGCGTCCTTAATAGGACCAAAATGGGAAGCCATGCGCTATCCTATGACGACAAGGGGGAAGACGACTCATGAACCGCCATGTCGACGACCGCGCCAAGGACCACAAAGGTTCCGCCGAGTCCCCGGTTCCTGACTTCGACCAGTTCGCGCAGAACATGGGACGGCTGGTCGAGGAATACGGCAAGGTCACCGCCGCCTATCTGAAGCCCCTGGAACGCGGCCAGCCCAAGACAGGCCAGGCCGATGAGGCGAGCGACATGGTCAAGACGCTCGGCCGCGTCGCCGAGCAATGGGTCAATGATCCCGCCAAGATCATCGAAGCGCAGGCTTCGTTGACCCGCGACTTCATGAATCTGTGGAGCGCGGCGCTGAAGCGCGCCAGCGGCGAGGAGGTAGCCCCGGTCGCCGAGCCAGATCAGCGCGACAATCGCTTCAAGGATCCGGACTGGACGAACCTCCCGACCTTCGACTTCATCAAGCAGGCCTATCTCATCGGCTCGCGCTGGGCCGAGACCATGGTCGAGAAGGCTGACGACCTCGACCCGCATACGCGCAACAAGGCGCGCTTCTACATCAAGCAGATCGCCGGAGCGCTCTCGCCGACCAATTTCGTCGCGACCAATCCCGAGCTGCTGCGCGAGACCTTGCAGCAGAACGGCGAAAACCTGGTGCGAGGCATGAAGATGCTCGCCGAGGACGTCGAGGCCGGCGGCGGCGAGCTCAAGATTCGCCAGTCCGATGCCAAGGCCTTCGAGGTCGGCGTCAACATCGCCACGACGCCCGGCAAGGTGGTCTTCCGCGACGAGGTCATGGAGCTGATCCAGTACGCGCCGTCGACGCCGCAGGTGTTCAAGCGACCGCTGCTGATCGTGCCCCCCTGGATCAACAAGTTCTACATCCTCGACCTCAATCCGGAGAAGAGCTTCATCCGCTGGTGCGTCGAGCAGGGGCTGACGGTGTTCTGCATCTCCTGGGTCAATCCCGACGCCCGGCATGCCACCAAGGATTTCGAAAGCTATATGCACGAGGGCATCTTCGCCGCCCTCGATGCGATCGAGCGCATAACGGGCGAGAAGCGCGTTTCGGCCATCGGCTACTGCGTCGGCGGCACGCTGCTCGGCATGACGCTGGCCTATATGGCCGCCATCGGCGACAAGCGGATCGAGAGCGCCACCTTCTTCACCACGCAGGTCGATTTCTCGCAGCCGGGCGAGCTTTCGGTCTTCGTGGACGAAGAGCAGATCCACGCGATCGAAGAGCAGATGGCCAAGACCGGCTATCTCGATGGCTCACGCATGTCGGGCGCCTTCAACATGCTCAGGCCCAACGACCTGATCTGGTCCTATGCGGTCAACAATTACCTGAAGGGCAGGACGCCCGCGGCCTTCGACCTGCTCTACTGGAACTCGGATTCGACCCGGATGCCGGCGGCGAACCATTCCTTCTATCTGCGCAACTGCTATCTCGACAACACACTCGCCCGGGGCGAGATGACGATCGGCGGGAAGAGGCTGGATCTGCGGCGCGTGACGATGCCGGTCTACAATCTCGCCACGCGGGAGGATCACATCGCCCCGGCACAATCCGTCTTCAACGGCTCGCAATGTTTCGGCGGCCCGGTGGAGCACGTCGTGGCGGGCTCCGGCCATATCGCCGGCGTCGTCAACCCGCCCAGCAAGGTGAAGTACCAGTACTGGACGGGCGGGCCGGCCAAGGGGAGCTATACCGATTGGCAGGCGAAGGCCGAGGAGCACCCGGGCTCATGGTGGCCGCATTGGTTCGCCTGGCTCGAAGCGCAGGCGCCGAAGAAGGTGGCGGCGCGCGAACCGGGAGGCGGCAAGCTGCCCGCGCTCGCCGATGCGCCCGGCACCTATGTCAAGGTCCGGGTCTAGTATCGCCGGGCTCGAGCGCCCTCTCGGGTCTCTGTAAAATCCCGCCACGATTGGGCTCTTTTGGTGGCCGCAACGACAATGAGAGAAGGGATGGGCCAGTTCTACATCGTCACTGATTGCGAATTCGACGGGCCCACGCCTGGTGAAAATTCAATGCTCTCCTTCGGTTCCGTGGCCGTAACGGCCAGCGGCAGCATCCTGGGTGAGTTCGAGGCAGTTCTGAGACCTCTCGACGGCGCAGAATGCGACCCCAGCACCATGTCCTTTTGGCGCAGACACCCGGAGGCATGGGCAGTTGCCACGGCCAGTCCAGAGCACGCCGCCACCGTCATCGAGCGCTTCGTCGATTGGATCAAATCATTCGACGGCCAACCGATTTTCGCTGCCCATCCGGTCAGCCTCGACGGGCCATGGTTCGATTTCTATCTGCGGCGCTTCACAAAACGCCCTCTTCTGGAAGGGCCATGGATTTCCGATCGCCTTTTCCGGCACCCGCCATTGTGCCTGATGTCGATGGTCGCTGGCAGTACCGGCCGAGGCCATTGGGAATGCGATGTCGAGCAATATCCGCCCGAATGGCTTGGCGAAGTCGAACACAATCATCGCGCTATCGATGATGCTCGTGGGTATGCAAATCTGCTGAGCTTCTTCATCCGGAATGGGCGCGCTGTGCGCGAGCTTTAGGTCTGCTCCCCGCCCGCACCGACCCCGGGCTGCCGGCTCGTTGTACTTCCGCCCGCAACGAAAAAGCCGGCCTGTCGGGCCGGCTTTTCCAAGCGCGTTCTGCGCCGAAATCAGTATTTGCGCACGACCGGATGGACCGGAACGGTCTGGGTCGGGTCGTCCCAGCGATAGGTGATGCCGACCGAAGCGATGTTAACATAGGGCTTGGCCTCGGCGGTATAGAACACGGCGCCCTGCTGCGGATGCGCGCCGTCGTAATTCACCTTGGCCTTCTTCACGTCGATAAAGGTGTAGCCGAGGTCGAGCTTGATCTTGTCGGTGAGCTGGTAGCTCGCACCGGCCGAAAGCCAGAGGCGATCATTGTCCGAGATGAAGATCGTGCGGTTGCGGTCGTTGACCGCCGACAGCTCGTAGCCGACACCGGCGCGCAGGGTCAGCGCGTTGCTGTACTTGTATTCCGCGCCGAGCGTGAAGAACCAGGCGTCGTCATACTGGAAGTTCAGGCTCGTCACCGGGATGCCGCCGAGCTTGCTGACGACCGGGATGTTGCGGAAGCGGCTCCAGTTCGTCCATTCGACGCCGGCATGGACCTGCCACTGGTCGTTGATGACCTGCGAGACGCCGAACACAACCGAGTCCGGCAGGTTGAGGTTCGCCTTGACGGGAATGACCGCGAGCGGCGTGCGGAAGGTGCCTTCCAGCGTCTGGCGGATTTCCGAGCGATAGGCCAGGCCGATGCTGGTGCCCTGGAACGGCGTCAACGTGAAGCCGAAGCGGTAGCCGAAATCGATCGTGTCGCCCTCGATGATGACCGGCGGCGCCGTCGGGCCGATGCCGGCGGCCTGCTTGAGGCTCGCACTGAAGTACTGAACCTGCAGCGCGGCACCGATCGAGAGCCAATCATTGACCTGATAGCCGACGGTCGGCGAGACGTTGATCGTCGTCACCTTGGCGGAGCGGCCATAGATCTGGGCGGCGTGCACCTGGTCGTCGGGCTTCGACCGGAGGCCGTAGGGCGCCCCGGTGTGCATACCGATCCAGAGCCGGTCGGTAAGCTGCCACGCCGAGTAGGAGGCCGGGATGAAGCCGCCCTCGCCCCCGATATTGCCCGTGCCGTTCTGGATCGGGCTCGCCGGGCCGTTGGGCGAGCCGAGGCGCGTAACCGAAGTCGGATCGTAGCTCGCATTGGCGTTGAGGTAGGTGAAGTTCCAGTTGCTGTTGCGGCCGGGGAACATCGTGATGGTCGCCGGGTTCCAGGCCATCGAGCCCATGCCGATGCCGCCGGACGCCGCACCGGCATAAGCCATACCCAGGCCTTCGGCGCTCTGGCCGCTGCGGATCGCGAAAGAGCTCGCGGAAGCGGCGCCAGCGGCGAGGAGAGCGGCAACCGAAACCGTGGCGGCTGCAGCAGTACGAACAAGGCCCTTCATCGAATCCATCCCGGTTAAGCTTTTCCGAGGCGCGCGGACCTCGGTTGATTCGAAGCATGACGCGAGCCGTTTCCTGCCGCAATCCCGCCTGCATCGCCCAAAATCCGTCTCTGGATCTCCTTATTCGCGGATACGAACGGCGAAAAACGGCCAAAAACTGCCCTTTCTGCGATGCCGACTGGCCCACGGTTCAGAAAAGGATGGTTTATATGCGAACTATTGTGGGTTTTGCGCGGGGGACATTCATGCGGGCCGGTTGCGTGCTCGCGGTTGAGAGAGTCGCTTTGGAGCGCGCCGTTGCAATCGGGCAACATCTTGGGCACCCTCCTGCTGCGGACGGCCATGCACAGAGACGGACTTGTGTTTCGCCGGCACATCCGGTCAGAGTCGAAAGCCCATTTAGATCGTTTGAAACGGGGGAAACACCTTGAAACTGCTCCGCTACGGCGCGCTCGGCCAGGAAAAGCCGGCCCTTCTCGATGCCCAGGGCAAGCTGCGCGACCTGTCCGGCGTCATCCCCGATGTTGCCGGCAAGGCGCTGAGTTCGGCCTCGCTCGCCAAGATCAAGGCGGTTTCGCCTGAATCGCTGCCACTGGTTTCGGGTTCGCCGCGCATCGGCGCCTGTGTCGGCGACGTCCGCAACTTCATTGCCGTCGGCCTCAATTTCGCGGACCACGCTGCCGAGACCGGCGCGGAGATCCCGAAGGAGCCGATCCTTTTCAACAAGGCGCCGAACTGCATCGTCGGCCCCAATGACGACGTCATCATCCCGAAGGGCTCCAAGAAGACCGATTGGGAGGTCGAGCTCGCGATCGTGATCGGCGACGGCGGCTCGTACATCGAAGAGAAGGACGCGATGGCCGCAATCGCGGGCTTCTGCGTCTGCAACGACGTCTCCGAGCGCGAATTCCAGCAGGAGCGCGGCGGGCAATGGGCCAAGGGCAAGGGCTGCCCGACCTTCGGTCCGCTCGGCCCCTGGCTGGTGACCACCGACGAGATCAAGGACATCCAGAACCTCGGCATGTGGCTCGAAGTCGACGGCGAGCGTGTCCAGAACGGCTCGACCAAGACGATGATCTTCGGCGCCGCCTATCTCGTCCACTATATCAGCCAGTTCATGCGCCTCGATCCAGGCGACGTGATCACCACCGGCACGCCTCCGGGCGTCGGCCTCGGCTTCAAGCCCCCGCGCTTCCTGAAGGGCGGCGAGGTCGTGGCGCTCGGCATCGAGGGCCTTGGCGAGCAGAAGCAGAACTTCGTCGCCTACAAGGGCTGAGTTCTCTCGCCTAGCGAGCCAACCGCCACTCAGGAACAGCATCGGACGCCGGCCATTGCCGGCGTCTTTTTTGGCGGTGGAGGCGGATAAAAAACGCCGCCAGAGCCGCTTGACCCGGCTTTGACGGCGCAAAGTTTCGTTCGCGGACGGCAAAGCCGTCTCTGCCTCGACACTCTCGCCCGCTTTCGCCGGGCTGGCATCCCCCAAATGGGGGGTCCAAGGCTCACCGCGGCGGCGCGGCGCTCTTGAGCAGCCCGACGAGATCCGCCTGCCGGCGCGAGCCCGTCTTCGCCAGAATGCGCTTCAGCGTCGTGCGGGCCGTCGCCTCGGTCACGCCGAGGCGCTGTGCGGCTTCGCGGGGCGTATGCCCGCCCGCGATCGCGGCGGCCAGACGCGCCTCCGCCGGGGTCAGGTCGAAGAGCCCGCCGATCAGGCCGGCCTCGAGCCCGGCCCCCGCCGTCACCGGCGTCGCGACCACGATGGCGCTGGCGAAGGAAAACACATCGCGCGCCTGCCCGCGCACCGGCGAGAGATGCAGCACCATCGGCACGCCGCCCCGCCGTGCCGGTATCGGCAGGGACCGTACCGGTTGCGGCAGATCGGGCCGCGACAAGGCCGCGATGGCCGCGGCCAACAGATCGTCCGCGGGAGCGTGGGCAATGGCGAGCCTTGCCGCGCGATCCTGGAAGACGCCCGGCATCAGATCCTGAAACAGCGCGTTGGCGTCGATGACCTGCCCCCGCAACCCCAGCACGGCCGCGGGGAGGCCCATCATCTCGAGGGCCTGCGACGCGGCTCGCGCCCGCTCCATCGCCAACCGGCGCCCCAGCAAACCGGCGCGCGCGAAATGCGACCGCAGGCTTTCCAGGGCGGAGATGCCTTTTGCATCCACATAGCCTTCGGTCACGGACCGCTCGCAATGAACAATCGTCAGATCACCGGACGGCGCCGCTATGGCGGTGGCGACAGCGGAACCATAGCCGGCCGGAATCAGGATATCCTGATAGAGCGGCGCGCTTGCGATCTCGTCCTGGCTGAAAACGTCCTTGTCAGTGATGAAGCCAAGCCGGCCATGGACAAGCAGACGCTGCGCCCGCTCGTTGATGCCGAACGGGATGCGCCGCAGCAATTCTTCATAGGCTTCCCCGAACTCGGGAGAGGACGCGATCAGGCGGGCGTCGTCATCGAGGACCGTGCCGAGCAGCGCTTCCTTGCAACCGGCGAGCCGGGCCGTATCCCGCAGGACGCGGGACCAGCCCTCAGGCACGATCGCGGCTTCATAAATGCCGTCGATCAGCGCGTTTTCGAAATCGCTGCCCGCCACGTCTTCCTCTTTGACCGGCAGCATAGTCTTGCCACGACAACTTGGCCTCCCCTGTTTGGGGGAGACCAACTAAGCCTTTCGACGCAATCGGCGGTTGAAGCGCCCCGCGCGGCCTCAGCCTTCCGGCAGGCCGAGCATCAGGCGGATATTCTGGACAGCGGCGCCCGAGGCGCCCTTGCCGAGATTGTCCAGGCGCGCGACGAGCACGGCCTGGCCGAGATCGTCCTGCCCGAAGACGCGCAGCTCGAGCTTGTTGGTATCGTTCAGCGCTTCCGGCTCGATCTTGCCGCCCATGCCCTCCTGGGAGTGCACGCTGACATAGCTCGAGCCGGCATAGCGCTCGGCCAACGTATGATGGAGATCGGCGATGCTCGGCCGCCCGGGCAGCGTGTCGAGATGCAGCGGAATCGAGACCAGCATGCCCTGCCGGAAATTCCCGACGGAGGGCACGAAGATCGGCCGCCGCGTCAGCTTGGCATAGGCTTGCAGCTCCGGCAGGTGCTTGTGGCGCAGGCCCAGGCCGTAGAGCTCGAAGGCCGGTGCGACACCGGTCTCGTACTCCTCGATCATCGACTTGCCACCGCCGGAATAGCCGGAGACGGCATTGATCGTGACGGGATGGTCGTGCGCCATCAGTCCGGCATCGACGAGCGGGCGCAGCAACGCGATGGCGCCGGTCGGATAGCACCCCGGATTGGCGACGCGATCGGCCTTGGCGATCTTTTCGGCATGGCCCGGCGCGAGTTCGGCGAAGCCATAGACCCAGCCCGGCGCGACGCGATGGGCGGTGGCGGCGTCGACGATCTTGGGCGCGTTCGTGCCGAGTTCGTCGGCGAGCACAACCGATTCCTTGGCGGCGTCGTCCGGCAGGCAGAGCACGACGAGATCGACGCTCGCCATCATGTCCTTCCGCGCGGCCGGATCCTTGCGCTTGCCGGGGTCGATGCTCTTGACCGCGACCTCCGGCACCGCAGCCAGCCGCTCGCGGATGCCAAGCCCGGTCGTGCCGGCTTCGCCGTCGATGAAGATGGTTTTCAGGTTCTGGCTCATCAGGACCCCCGATCGCTGGGTAGGCACGTCAATGGATGGGCTTCAGGCATAAAAAAACCGCGCTTCACGGCGCGGTCGCGGGCGTTCGGTCATCGGCCGAGCGTCATCGCGGGCGCGCCGGAGCGGCCTGGTACGGGCGACGTCGGGACAGGTTACTGACCATCGCTTCGATATGAGGGAGCCACCGGGCCCTGTCAATAACGGCAGGCTTCGGCCGGAAGCATAACCGCACCGCGCCACGCTCTTGCCGGCTCGGCGGATCGAAGGCGGCGTTCCTCTTTTCCGAGTCGCCGCAACGGCTTGCGGGCAGCGGCTCGGAATTCGATTCCACCTGTTCGCAAACCGATTCAACCCGCCTGCTTCAGCGCCAGTGCCTGAATGTGATGCTGCACGATGGTCGAGGCGGCGATCGCGGTGATGTCGGCGTGGTCATAAGGCGGCGAGACCTCGACGACATCCATGCCGCGAATGTCGAGGTCTCGGAGCGCCCAGAGGGCACGCAGAGCCTGATCCGCACTGAACCCGCCCGAGACCGGCGTGCCCGTACCCGGGGCGAAGGCAGGGTCGAGCGCATCGATGTCGAAGGTGAGGTAGGCAGGACCCTGCCCTACCCGCTCCCGGATGCGCTGCGCCATCCCGGCGACGCCGAGTGCGTGTGCCTCATAGGCGTCGAGGATGGCGATGCCGCAGTCGCGCGGTGCGACGGTGCGGATGCCGATCTGGATCGAGCGCTCGACATCGATCACCCCCTCTCGGACCGCCTCCAGCGCAAAACTGCCATGACCGATCCCGCCGGGGCCGTCATCCCAGGTATCCTGATGGGCATCGAACTGGATCAGAGCCAGCTGGCCATGGCGGGCGGCATGGGCGCGCAGCAGCGGCAGGGTGATGAAATGATCGCCGCCCAGCGTTATCAGATGCGCGCCGCCAGCAAGGATGGCGGCGGCCTCCGCCTCGATCGCCCCGGCACAGCCCGAAAGGTCACCGCGCGGCAGGGCACAGTCGCCGTAGTCCATGGCCGAAAGACGGGCGAAGGGGTCGATACCCGACGGATATTGCGGATCGCCGTCGAAGACCGCGCTCGCGCGCCTGATCGCCTGCGGACCGAACCGCGCACCCGGCCGGTTGGTGACGGAAAGATCGAAGGGCACGCCCCAGATCACGAGATCGCAGCCCGCGACATCCTTGCCATAGGGCCGGCGCATGAAGGAGAGCGCGCCGGCATAGGTCGGGTCGGCCGCGCCGCCACGCCGCTCGCCCGTGAAGGCGTGGTCGATCGGCGGCTTGTCGCTGGCTTCGGTCATGATGGTCCTTCGAATCAGCGGCGCGCGTTGAACCAGACGAAGAGGCACCAGGGCAGGATCAGCGCCAGCGCCGTCAGCACAAGACGCAGCATCGTCCAGGCGTTGGGGTTGTTGATCGCGCGCCCGTCGAGCTCCGGGACGCCATGGATGAAGCCGAGCGCCACCGCCGGAGCGAGGAAGATGGCCAATGCCCTGCCTATCCGCCGAGCGCGCGGGAGATCCTCCTGCGCCAGCATCAGCAAGGCCGGCACCGCGATCATGCCGAAGGCGATCAGAATGAGGAGGACGCGCATAGGCTCTTGCTACATCAGCGGCGAACGACGCGCGAGAGGCGGCGCTCCCTACGCCCCGTCGGCTTCGTATGCCTCCGTATAATAAGCACGCACATCATTGTGATCCTTGCCGCGAAAATGCCACGGATCAAGCTGCGGAGCGTCTTTTTTCCGGAAGCATCCTTGGGTGTTCCTGCAAGCGTGCAGGAACGAATAACCCCTTGCCTATCGATGCAGTGGTTTCGGAGACAGCGATGAAGAAGACACTGGCCGCAGCGGCGTTCGCCCTGACTTTCGCCCTTGGAGGCATTGCCGTGCAATCGGCAGCCTCAGCCCATCCGGCAACGCCGAATCCGACGCTGAGCAGTGCCGGCAATCTGGTCACCACCATAGCCGCCAAGGCACATCAGCCGGCTGTGAACCAACTTGTTCCGCAACCCCAGCAGGAGCCGCAGGAATATCCAAAATACCATGACCAGGCGACGGACGCTTATTACTCGCCGCCCGTGAAGGCCAATCCCTGCCGATTCACCCAGGCTCCCATCGATGGCGCAATGAAGCAGGTCGAGGTCTGCGACTGACACTATCGGGGCCCGAGGAATTCCTCGCCCCGCGACGAGTTGTTGCGTGCAAAGTAGCGTTGCGTAGCGTCGCGAGCGGGTCATCAGACCCGCTCGCTCCCTGATCGCCCGCCGCGCGCTCCCGAAGCGGCCGGGCTCCCCGCTCCAGCGCAGCCCGGCATCGGCGTCAGCGGCCGCCGGACACTTTCAGGATCACGCCCGTCGTATAGCTGGATGCCTCCGACAGGAGGAACAGCACCGCCTCTGCGATCTCTTCGGCAGTGGCTGCGCGCTTGAGCGGGATCAGCGGCGCGATGCGTGCGACGCGGCCGGCTTCTCCGGTCGAAAGAGCATGGATCTCCGTCTCGGTGATGCCGGGCGCCACCGCGTTGACGCGGATGCCATGAGGCGCCAGTTCCTTGGCGAGGCCGATGGTGAGGGAATCGACGGCCCCCTTCGAGGCCGCATACCAGACATATTCGCCGGGCGAGCCGAGTTCGGCCGCGACCGAGGAGATGTTGACGATCGCCCTCCCCGGCGCCGCCTGATGGGCGATCAGCGCGCGGGCTGCCTCGCGCGCGACCAGAATTGCGCCGGTGACATTGACGTCGATGCACGCCCGGATCACGGCGGCATCCGCCTCGACCAGGGAACTCGACTTGCCGGTGATGCCGGCATTGTTGACGACATGGGTGAGCGCACCGAGCGCCGCCCTGGCTTCAGCGAAGACGCGGATGATGTCGGAGACATCGGCCATGTCGCCCTGCAATGCGAGAGCCTTTGCGCCGGCCGCCTCGCAGGCCTCGACGACCGCGGCTGCGGCCTTACCGTTGCTTTGGTAGTTCACAGCGACATCATAGCCGCGCCTGGCCGCCATGATGCAGGTCGCCGCGCCGATCCCGCGGCTGCCGCCGGTGACGAGGAGGACGGGACGGCTCATGGCGGACTCCTGCGGATCGGTCGACAAGGCGCCAGAGAATACGAAAAGGGCGGCTCTTGCGAGCCGCCCCTCCGCATACCGGAATAGCCGAAAACGATCAGCGCTTCGAGAACTGGAAGCTGCGGCGGGCCTTGGCCTTACCGAACTTCTTACGCTCGACGACACGCGAGTCGCGGGTCAGGAAGCCTTCCTTCTTGAGCGGGCCGCGAAGCTCCGGCTCATAGAAGGTCAGGGCCTTGGAGATGCCGTGGCGGACAGCGCCGGCCTGGCCGGAGAGACCGCCGCCCTTGACCGAGACGATGACGTCGTACTGGGTCAGGCGATCGACGTGCTGCAGGGGCTGCTTCAGGACGAGACGCAGCACCGGACGGGCGAAATAGATCTCCTGATCGCGGCCATTGACCGTGACCTTGCCGGAGCCGGGCTTGATCCAGACGCGGGCGATGGCATTCTTGCGCTTGCCAGTGGCATAGGCGCGGCCCTGGGCATCGACCTTCTTGACGTGGACCGGAGCTTCCGGCTGAGCGGGCTTGGCTGCATCGCCAAGCTGGGAGAGAGACTGAAGAACTTCGGCCACGGTCAGACCCTCTTGTTCTTGCTGTTGAGCGCGGCGACGTCGAGCGCCTCCGGCGACTGGGCAGCGTGCGGATGCTCCGCGCCCTTGTAGACGCGCAGATTGCCGAGGATCTGGCGGAAGAGCGGGCCGCGCGGCAGCATACGCTCGATGGCCTTCTCGACGACGCGCTCGGGGAAGCGGCCTTCCAGGATGAACTTGGCCGAACGCTCCTTGATGCCGCCCGGGAAGCCAGTGTGGTGGTAGTACACCTTCTGGTCACGCTTGCGGCCGGTCAGGGAGACCTTCTCGGCGTTGATGACGATGACGTTATCGCCGCAGTCGACATGGGGGGTGTAGGCGGCCTTGTGCTTGCCGCGCAGACGCATCGCCACCACGGAGGCGAGACGGCCGACGACGAGCCCGGAGGCGTCGATCACAACCCACTTCTTTTCGACATCGGCGGGCTTGAGCGAGACGGTCTTCATCGCGGGCACCCTTCAGTTGCGTAAGAAAAAGGACAAGCCGCCGGAGGTCCGGCGGCGGTGTGGGCTGGCAATAGGAGGCGTGGAGCCGGCTGTCAAGCCGCTTCTAAAGTGCAGATTTCCGAAAAACGCAATTTTCTCATAGCGATGAGAATAAAGGTATCCTGATACCGCATCATTCTTCCACGCAGGACCGGGGATCAGCGTGCAGGGATCGAATAGGTCCCCGTCGCGTGGCAGACCATCTCGGTCTCGCCCTGCGAATAGAGGCAGACCTCGCCGACGGCGAGCCGCTTGCCGAGCTTGAGCAGCTTCGCCTCCCCGATCAGGGCGGCCTTCCCGGGCTTGCGCAGGAAATTGAAGTTGAGGCTCGTCGTCACCGCGAGACCGACCGGGCCGATCTGGGCGAGGATCGCCGCGTAGAGCGCGAGATCGGCCAGCGCCATCATCGTCGGCCCCGAAATGGTCCCGCCCGGGCGCAGATGCTTCTCATGGTAGTCGCAGCGCATCCGGGCCGTCATCGGGCCGACCTCCTCGATGAAATAGGTGCGGCCGCCATGGTGGAGCTGCGGAAAGACCTCGTCGAGATAGCTCTCGATCTCGGCGGCGCTCATGCGGATCGTCATGCGAAAAACCGAAGGCTAAGGCGGAAGTTCTCCCCTTGCAGCATGGCCGGCTGCCCCCGACAATAGGCCTAAACGCGAAGGCGGCTCGCGCAAATAGGGCAGCGCAGGCGGCGCCGGGAAGGATCGTCATGAACGCGCATCACCAACCGGCCACCGCCATCCTCCTGCGGCGGGATGCCGAGGGTATCGCGACGCTGACGCTGAACCGCCCGCAGGCTCGCAATCCTCTGAGCGAAGCAATGCTGGCCGCGCTGAGCGAGGCTTTCACCGCGATCGCCGCCGACCGCTCGGTGCGCGTCGTCATCCTCGCCGCCGCCGGCCCCGTCTTCAGCGCCGGGCATGATCTGAAGGAAATGACCGCCCATCGCGCCGATGCAGATCGTGGGCGGGCCTATTTCACGGATATCCTCGGGCGCTGCTCAGGCGTGATGCAGCAGATCACCGCCCTGCCCCAGCCGGTGATCGCGGCCATCGAGGGCACGGCGACGGCCGCCGGTTGCCAGCTCGTAGCGAGCTGCGACCTCGCTGTCGCCGGCAGCGACGCCCGTTTCTGCACGCCGGGCGTCCATATCGGCCTGTTCTGCTCGACGCCGATGGTCGCGCTCTCGCGCAACCTTTCGGCCAAGCATGCGCTGGAGATGCTGCTGCTCGGCGAGATGGTGCCGGCAACGGAGGCGGCCCGGATGGGGCTCGTCAACCGCGTCGTGCCGGCCGGCGACGCATTGGCGGAGGCGCAACGGCTCGCCGGCATCATCACCTCGAAATCACCGGCAACGGTCAAGATCGGCAAGCGCGCCTTCTACGAGCAGCGCGAGATGGGGCTGAAGGCCGCATACGACCACGCTTCGGCGGTCATGGTCGAGAACATGCTCGCGCGCGACGCCGAGGAAGGGATCGGCGCGTTCATGGAAAAGCGCGCGCCGATCTGGGAATCATAGCAGGCCCGGCGCATCGACTGCCGGGCTTATCTGCAGCGCATTCAGACGATTTCCCGATAGTGGTGTTCCACGACCGGCGCAGGCGTGGCGGCCTCGCCCTCGCGCGCCGGCTCGGCCGGCAATTGCAGGACCGTGGCGCACTGCCCCTCCACCAGGCTCGTCACCATGACCAGGCGTCCATCCGGCAGCTCGAGTGCGTCGTGATGGACATAGGGCTTGTCGAGGTCGACCTGGCGGAACCGAGCGACCCGGGCGCGATATCTCCGGTTCGGCAGCAGCCCCATGCCACGATCACACTCGATATCGGCCGCGAAGGCCAGCTCCGTGCCGGGCATCACGCAGACCGCCACGTCCGGCCGGCCGACAGCGCAGAAGCCGCGGGTGCTCGCTTGCGGAAAGCGGGTCGAAACCAGTTCGTCGCCGACCTTGGCTGGAGTGGACATCACATTGTGCAGGCTATAGTCGCACATGGCAGGCCCTCCGTTTCTACTGACAAGTCGGGGGCCATCCCCGACGCGCCAGCAAAGCACCAAAGCATGGCGGGCCTATGTTGAGCGTACGTTGATATGCCGTTGGAGCGTTCTGGTACCCTTCACTTTTTTGCGAGTGCCCGCAATTGAGCCACGAATCCTACGACGACACCGTGATCCGTCGCATTCTGCGCGAAACGAAGCGGATCGCGCTTGTCGGCGCCTCCGCGAATGAGGCGCGCCCAAGCTGGATCGTGACGAAATACCTGCTCGACCGCGGTTACGACGTCGTTCCTGTCAATCCCGGCCTCGCCGGGCAGACCATCCTGGGCAGGACAGTCTACGCCTCGCTCAAGGAGGTTCCCGGCCCGATCGACATGGTCGAGATCTTTCGCAACTCGCAAGCCGCTGGGCCGATCACCGACGAGGCATTGGCGCTCGATCCCCTGCCCAAGGTGATCTGGATGCAGCTCTCGGTGCGCAACGACGAGGCCGCGGCCCGCGCCGAGGCGAAGGGCGTCACCGTCATCATGAACCGCTGCCCGAAGATCGAGTATGCTCGGCTGTCGGGCGAGATCGGCTGGCAGGGCATCAATTCGCGCATCCTCTCCGCCAAGAAGCCTGCGCTCGCAGGCAAGGGCTTCCAGAAGCTGACGATCAACCGGCCGGGGACATAAATCCGCGTCATTCTCGGGCTTGACCCGACCATCTCGGAGACCAGAGAGCTGGTCACGAGATTCTCGGGTCAAGCCCGAGAATGACGCGCAAGGGAGAGGCAGGACAATGCGCGAGCTTGCGACGACCTGCTGCATCGCCGGCGGCGGCCCGGCGGGGATGATGCTGGGCTTCCTGCTGGCGCGGGCCGGCGTCGATGTGACGGTGCTCGAAAAGCACGCCGATTTCCTGCGGGATTTTCGGGGCGACACCATCCATCCCTCGACGATGCAGCTGATGCAGGAGCTCGGCCTGCTCGACGATTTCCTCAAGCTGCCGCACACCGAGGAGCAAAGCATCGTCGCCCGCTTCGGCGATCAGGACGTGCCGATCGCGGATTTCAGCCATCTGCCGGTCGCGGCGCCCTATATCGCCTTCATGCCGCAATGGGACTTCCTCGATTTCCTCGCCGATCGCGGGCGCGAACTGCCGCACTTCCATCTGCTGATGCGGGCCAAGGCGACGGGGCTGATCCGCGAGGGCGGGCGCGTCACCGGCATCACCGCGCAGACAGAGGACGGCGAGACGACGATCACCGCCGATCTCGTCGTTGCGGCGGATGGCCGCCATTCGGATCTGCGGCAGGCCGGCGGCTTCTCGGTCCACGAGATCGGCGCGCCGATGGATGTGCTCTGGTTCCGCCTGTCCCGGCGCGCGAGCGATGCGGCGCAGACCTTCGGGCAAGTCGCGCGTGGACGCTTCGCCGTGATGCTGAACCGCGGCGACTACTGGCAATGCGCCTATGTCATCCCGAAAGGAGCGCTGGAGAAGCTCCGGGCTGCCGGGCTCGACGCCTTCAAGGCGAGCCTCGCCGAATTGCTGCCGATCCTGGCCGACCGTACCGGCGAGATCGCGAGCTGGGACGATCTCAAGCTGCTTTCGGTCGCGGTCGACCGACTGGCGCAATGGTGGCAGCCGGGGCTGCTCTGCATCGGCGATGCCGCGCATGCGATGTCGCCGATCGGCGGCGTCGGCGTGAACCTGGCGATCCAGGACGCGGTCGCAGCCGCCAACCGGCTTGCCGCGCCACTGCGCGAGAAGCGCGTCGCCGACAGCGATCTCGCCGCCGTGCAGGAACGCCGGGCCTTTCCGACAAAGGCGACGCAAGCCTTGCAGGTCGCGATCCAGAATCGCGTGATCACCCCGATCCTTGCCGGCAGCGGGCCGGTGCAGCCGCCCTTCCCGCTCAAGCTCCTCCGATGGTTCCCGCTGCTGCGCCGCATCCCGGCGCGGCTTGTCGGCATGGGCTTGCGGCCGGAGCATATCGGGCCGGAACTGGCGCCCCGCCCCTGAATTGACGCTGCCGGCAGCGTTCGTTAAATCGAACGAACGGTTTCGTCAAAAGTGTCAGGGAGAACGCCATGTCCGATCGCGCACCGGGTTTCAGCACACTCGCCATCCATGCCGGGGCGGCTCCCGATGCGGCGACAGGCGCGCGCGCCACGCCGATCTACCAGACGACCTCCTTCGTCTTCGACGACGTCGACCACGCAGCCTCGCTGTTCGGGCTGCAGGCCTTCGGCAATATCTATTCGCGCATCGGCAACCCGACCAATGCCGTACTCGAAGAGCGTGTCGCGGCGCTTGAAGGCGGCACGGCTGCTCTTGCGGTCGCCTCAGGCCACGCCGCCGAATTCCTGTGCTTCCACGCGCTGATGCAGCCCGGTGACGAGTTCGTCGCGGCCAAGAAGCTCTATGGCGGCTCGATCAACCAGTTCAACCACTCCTACAAGAACTTCGGCTGGAGCGTGATCTGGGCCGACTCCGACGATCTCGAGAGCTTTGCCGCCGCCATCACGCCCAAGACCAAAGCGATCTTCATCGAGTCGATCGCCAATCCCGGCGGCGTCGTGGTCGATATCGCCGGCATCGCGGCCATCGCCAAGAAGCACAACATCCCGCTGATCGTCGACAACACGATGGCGAGCCCCTATCTGATCCGCCCCTTCGAGCACGGTGCCGACATCGTCGTGCACTCCGCCACGAAATTCCTGGGCGGCCACGGCAATTCGGTCGGCGGCGTGATCGTCGATGGCGGCTCGTTCAACTGGGTCGGCGACGAGCGCTATCCGATGCTGTCCAAGCCGCGGCCGGAATATAACGGCATGGTGCTCGGCGAAACCTTCGGCAATTTCGCCTTTGCCATCGCCACCCGCGTGCTCGGGCTGCGCGACATGGGTCCGGCACTCTCGCCCTTCAACGCCTTCATGATCCTGACCGGCATCGAGACGCTGCCGCTGCGCATGCAGCGCCATTGCGAGAACGCGCTGACGGTCGCCAAGCATCTGTCGACCCATCCCGCCGTCGACTGGGTCAGCTATGCCAGCCTGCCGGGGAACAAGTATTACGAACTCGCCCAGCGCTATTCGCCCAAGGGCGGCGGCGCGGTCATGACCGTCGGTCTGAAGGGTGGCTACGATGCCGGCGTCAAGCTGGTCTCGGATCTGAAGCTGTTCTCGCATCTCGCCAATATCGGCGACACGCGCTCGCTGGTGATCCACCCGGCCTCGACCACGCACCGACAGCTCAGCGATGCACAGAAGACGGCGTCCGGCGCCGGCCCGGAGGTCGTCCGGCTCTCGATCGGGCTCGAGGATGTCGCCGATCTGATCGACGATCTGGATCAGGCGCTGGCCTGAGCTTCCGCGTCTTGGAGCGGAGCCACGCACCTCCCGAGACCTGCAGACCAAAAAGGCGCCGGCGACGGCGCCTTTCTGTTTATGCGACGGTCGGCGAAAATCTCAGCAGCGCGCCGCCTGCTCAGTGCGCGTGAGGTGCACCACGCCCATCGCCAGAACGGCGAAGCCGAGCGCCTGATGGGCGAGCCCGGCCCAAAGCGGTACGACCAGCAGCAACGTAACGATGCCGAGCGCCGATTGGGCCAGCACGAGCCCGGCGATGGCGGTCGCGCGCTTGGCGCTGCCCGATCCCGGCGCGGCGCGGCGCAGCCGCAGGACGTTCCAGAGCGCGACGGCAAAAAGAACGTAGGCGCCGATGCGGTGGTTGAACTGCACGAGCGCAACATTGTCGACGAAGTTCTCCCAGAACGGCGTCTGGGCGAAGAGCAGCGAGCCGGGCGGGACGAGCGTGCCGTCCATCAGCGGCCAGGTGTTGAAGGTGAAGCCCGCCTTGGAGCCGGCGACGAGGCCGCCGAGCGCAACCTGCACGAAGAGCAACAGCAGGAGCAGCCAGGCGGTCGCCCTGCCCCGCGCCGGTTCGACCCGCCGCAGCGGCGTCAGCGTCGTCGCGAAGGCAACGACCGAAGCAAAGAATAGGCCGGCGAAGGTGAGATGCAGCGTCAGCTTCACCGGAGCGACCGCGACCATGCCGGGCTGGAGGCCGGACGCGACCATGATCCAGCCGATCGCGCCCTGCAGGCCGAGCAACAGCCCCATGCCGAACAGCGTCGCGATCTGCCGCGCCGGCAGCAGGCGGCGCAGCGCCACGACGAGGAAACCGGCGAGATAGATCAGCCCGATCAAGCGGCCGAGCTGGCGATGGCCCCATTCCCACCAGTAGATGAACTGGAATTCGCCAAGGCTCATGCCGTTGTTGAGGATTTGGTACTGCGGGCTCGCCTGATACTTGGCGAACTCCTCGGCCCAGGCCCCGGCCGAGAGCGGCGGCAGCGCGCCGGTGATCGGCTTCCATTCGGTGATGGAGAGGCCCGAGCCCGTCAGCCGCGTCGCGCCGCCGACGACGACCATCAGGAAGACGAGGCCCGCCACCACCCCGAGCCAGCGGCGGATGCCGGCATGAGCGGCCTTGGCGTCGGCGCGGGTCTGGTCGAGGGCGAGGGTCACGGGCGGGCTTTCGGTCGCAGATGCTGGCTGGCGCTTCACAAGCGCTGATGGCGGTGACATAGACCCGTCGCGACAGCGCGACAACGCCTGCAATGCCGCAGGAGCGATGCAAGGCCCGAGCGAGCGGCGGAGAACCCGATGAGACAACGCAACCGCAAGCTGCTCGGAACGGTGCTGATCCTCGTCTTCGTCTGCGTCTACGCGCTGGTTGCGATGGCGCTGGCACAGGGCCGGATCACCGAGGCGCCGAAGCTCGTCCAGACGATCGCCTATGTCGTGCTCGGCCTCGCCTGGGTGCTGCCGCTGCTGCCACTGATCAAATGGATGGAGCGCAAGGACGAGGCCTGAGCCTCGTCAGGCGATATCAAGGCTGCGTCCCCGGTTCCGCAGCCAGAACGGCAGCCCTGACAACAGCGCCCGCAGCGCAGCCTCGTTCTGGTGGAGGCCGTTGAGCGAGACGCGCGGCAGGGCATGGAGATGGGCGGCGTGCTCGGCAAAAAGATGCCCCGGCCGCGTCGTGACAGCGCTTTCGAAGCCCGCCTCCCGCGCCAGCGCGAATTCGCGCGGCCCAGCCGAGCCGGGATTACCGACAGGATAGGCGAAATGGCGGATCGGCATTGCCAGTTCCGCCTCCAGCCGCGCCTTGCTCTCGGCGATCTCGCGGCGCGCGGCCTCGGCATCATGTTTGGCTAGCATCGGGTGCGTCAGGGTGTGGGCGCCGATGGTGATGCCCGGCGCGCCGGAGAGCGACCGTAGCGTCTCCCATGGCAGGCATTCGCGCTCGACCAGAGCCGTGGCATCGATGCCGGCCTGCGCGGCAAGCTCGGAAATCGCCGACAGGAGAATCGTCTCCGGCCCTTTGCGCAGACGCCAATAGAGCCTGTCGAAAGCACGATTCTTCTCGGCGTCGGTCTCGGTGCGGGCCGTGAAGGGGCCTTCAGGCAACGCGATGTCGAGCCGCGGCAAGATACGGATCGCCTCTTCCAACTCCAGCCACCAGAGCCGCGCCGTGCGATCGGCAAAGCCCGGTGTAACGAAGAGCGTCCACGGCGCGCCATGCTTCGCCAGCACCGGCCACGCGTGATCGACATTGTCGCGATAGCCGTCGTCGAAGGTCAGCGCGACGAAGAAACGGCCGCGCTTCGGCTGCTGCAGGCGCAGGACGGCCTCGTCGAGCGAAACGATGTCGTAGCCCTCGGCCCGGATGAGGCTGAGAGCCTCGTCGAGAAACTCGGGCGTGATCTCCAGCAACGCGTTGGGCGCGAAGCCACGCGCCAGCCGCGGACGGACATGGTGCAAGGTCAGGATCATCCCTGCGCCTTGCGCAAAGCTGCGGCCCCAGCGATCCGCGCCCGTCGCCGCCATCAGCTTGAATGCGGCCGCGATGGCCTTGTGACGTCCGTTCATCGCCATTCCGTGCAACCACCCGCTAACGCTGTTGCACAATGGCGCTGCCGGGCCGGGGGATCATGACCGATCCGTTCACAATGACGGGTTAAGGAGGATACGCCTCAATCCGCCGAGGGGCCGAGAAGCCATGCCTGCCATCGCCGCCGAAACATCGCACCCGCGAACCGATGCCGCTGCCAGCCATGCAGAGATGCGGCCCTGGGCATCGATCTCCGTGCAGAGCGACATCCGTTCGCTCGAGGGGGCCTGGCTTGAATTCGAGGCGCAGGCGCTGGTCACGCCCTATCAGGCCTATGGCTGGGTCCGTCCCTTCGTGGAAACGGTGGGCACCGCCGAAGGAATGACATTCCGCTACGTGTTGCTTCGCGACGCGCAGGGAGCGCTCTGCGCGCTGCTGCCGCTGGTCATCACCCGTCGCAACGGCATCCGCTTCGCCGAGTTCATCGGCGGCAAGCATGCGAACTACCATATGGGTCTCTATGCTCCTGCCTTCGCCGCCAGGCTCGATGCAGCGCTTGCGCAGCAGATGCTCGCCGAGATCGGCGCGGCGATCGGCGGTCTGGACGCGCTCGTCTTCGTCAATCAGCCGGCGCGATGGCAAGGCCAGGCCAATCCGCCTGCCCTTCTCGCCGCCGGCCCGAGCCCGAGCCGGGCCTACAAGCTCGCGCTGATCGCTGGCGACGGCGATGCCACGCTGAAGCGCTCAATGAGCAGCCATGCGCGCAAGAAGCTCAAGAACAAGCACAGCCGCTTCAGGGATTTCGGCCCTTCGACGATGATCCGTGCGGGAACGCCCGACGAGATCGAGCGCGTCCTCTCGGCGTTCCTAGAACAGAAGGCGGCGCGCTTCCGCGCGATGGGTGTGCGAGATCCGTTTGCCGAGCCGGCAGTGCGCGCATTCCTGTCGCGCGCGGCAGTCGGCACGGATGAGGCGGCGCCGAGGATCGAGCTCTACTCGCTCGATCTGGCGGGGAAAAGCGTCGCCACCTATGTCGGCGCCGCGCAAGGCGAGCGGTTCTCGGGGATGGCGACCTCGTTCGACATGGACAGCGAAACCATCCGGACCAGCCCGGGAGAATTGCTGCTGGCCGAGCTGATCCGGCAGAAATGCAATGATGGGTCGGCCGTCTTCGATCTCGGCGTGGGCGAAGCACGCTACAAGACCACCTTCTGCGACGACCATGACGACCTGGTCGACACCTTTCTGCCGCTCACCTTGAAGGGCCGGCTCTTCGCCGCGACGGCCCGGGCGAAGCGGGAGCTCAAGCGGCGGATCAAGGCCTCTCCCTTAGCGCTCAGGCTGGCGCAGCGAGCATCGGGCTGGCTGCACGGCAAGAAGCGCGACGAGGAATAAGCTCCGCCGAGGCGATCATGCCCCGGCCGACACCTCGGTGCGCGGCGACGAGACCGCGGGAACGCCGCCTTCGGCATCGAGGACAAGCGTGACCGGCGCCTCGGTGAGCTCGCTCAGGCGATAGGCCGCTTCGAGGGCGTGGCCATTGCCGAACTGGCCGCTCATCACCAGCCCGCCCTGGGCGCGGCGGGCGACGGGGCTCAGCATGGCGCCATCGTCGCTGGAAGCCGCGGCGACCAGCACCCAGTCATAGGTTTCGCAGAGCGCATCGAGTGCCACGTCGACGAGATCGGGCGCCGCCAGCACGGCGGCACGGCCGGCACGGCCGGGCCCGATGCTGTGCAGGCGCGAGCCGGGAGCGCGCATGATGATGTCGGAGAACAGCGCCTCGCCTGCAAGGAGCTCGGAGAAGCCGGGCTCGTCGTGCTCATCATCCGCCGCCAGGTCGATAAGAATGCAGCGGCAGCGCTGCGCCAGCAGCTTGGCGAGGTCACGCGCATTGGCAGCCCCCTCTCCGCCGCCATCGAGCACGAGCATCATCGGGGCCATGCCGCGCGGCGCCTCCTGCGTCCGCTCGGCGATCTCCGCGAGCACCCGCTCCGGCCGGTCGAGGTCGAGCCGCAACTGACCCAGGCGCCCGGCATGGGTCAGCAAGCCGGCAACCCGCTCGTGGCGAGGCTCTTGCGGCGCAGGCCTTGCCTGCTCCGCCTCGTCTTCGTTCGTGCCGGCTGCGACCCAGCGCGGCCGGCGCGGAGAGTCCGGCAGCGGCCGGCCCTGGCCGTCGAGCAACTCACGCGTGACGATCGTCGCCAGCGCGACCAGGAAGGTCGCGAGCGTGGCAACCAATATGACGGGAACCTTCTTCGGGAAGGACGGCTCGGTCGGCTCGACGGCGCGCGAGATGATGCGGGCATCCGCCGGCGTGGCATTCAGCGTATCCCGCGCCACCGCCTCGCGATAGCGCTGCATATATTGCTCGAGCTGATCGCGCAGGGTGCGTGCCTCGCGCTCCAATGCCCGCAGTTGCACCTCGCTGTCATTGGCGGACGACACATTCTTCTTCTGTCCGTCGAGCGCCGCCTGGAAGCTCTCGACGCGCTGGCCCGCGATCTTGGCTTCGTTCTCCAGGGTGCGCACGGTCCGCTCGGCTGCGGCGCGCAGCTGCCCTTCTAGGTCTTGAAGCTGGGCGTTGAGCTCCTTGATCCGCGGGTGCTCGGGCAGGAGACTGCGCGACTCAGCCGCGATCTGCGCGCGCAGATTGACCCGCTGCTCGATCAGGCGGCGGACGAGGTCATTGTTCGCGACATCGGGGATTTCGAAGGTTCGCCCCTGCTTGATCGCATCGCGGATCAGGCCGGCCTTGGCCTGCGCCTCGGTCTGCTGGCTGCGGGCGGCCGAAAGCTGGCTCGAAAGATCGGTGAGCTGCTGCGAGGTGATGGTCGTGTTGTTGGAGCCGACCAGAAGGCCGTTTTTGGAACGGAAATCCTCGACTTTCGCCTCGGCCTCGGCGACGCGCTTGCGCAGCGGCTCGATCGTGGTCGAAAGCCAGTTCGAGGCGCTGCGGGCATTCTCCTGCTTCGCCGCCTCCTGGAACTCAAGATAGGTCTCGGCGATGGTGTTCGCCGCCTTCGCCGCAAGGGCCGGGTCGACCGAGGTGAATTCGATCGCCACGATCCGTGAACGGCCGACGGGGAAGACCAGCAACCGGTCGTAATACTTTTCGAGGACGCGATCCTCCGGCGAGCGATCGGCTGGGTGCCCCCCCAACCCAATCATGACCGCCAGCTTGCGCACGCTGCTCAGCGCACCGACGCCGGAATCGAACTCGGGGTTCCCGACGAGACCGATGCGCTTGATCGCCTCGCGCGCCAGATCGCGCGACATGATGACCTGGACCTGGCTCTGCACCGCCTCGGCGTCGAATTGACCGGAGGTGTCCGGCAGCGACTGGCCCGGCAATGCGTAGAACGTGCCGCGGCTTTCCAGCAGCAGCCGCGCCTCGCCCGTATAGCGCGGCGTCACGACGTTGACCGCAAGGAACGACAGGCCGAGCGCCGCAACCGTCGGCCCAATGATCCAGAGCTTGCGCCGCTTGATCGCGGCCCACAACGCGGAGAGGTCGAGCATGTCGCCCCGGCCATCGCCGACGCTGCGCGCTTCAATCCCTGCCTGAGCGGTCATGACACACCTCTGAACGCAATACTCACGCATCCCGGACAGGGACGCGGGCGTCATTGAAGCCTCAGTAAGGTTATTGCCCGGTTAAGACGGCCTTCCGCCGCTTAACGCAGGCCGCCGGGAAGCCTTTTTTAACCATATGGCGCCTAAAGCTCGGGCGTATTCTGCACGGATAGCCTTGTGATGAGTCGACGCCTCGCCTCTCTCGCTTTGGCCGCCGCCATGCTGGCGGGCGCATGCGCGCCCCAATATGTGGCGTCGGACTATACACTTGCCGAGCCGGCGGGTCCCTACAGGCTCGCCAGCGGCGACAGGCTGCGCATTATCGTCTTCGGGCAGGACAATCTGTCGAACATCTATGCGGTCGACGGTTCGGGCCGGATTTCCATGCCGCTGATCAACACCGTCGAAGCGCAGGGCCGCACCACCCAGCAGCTCGCTCAGGCGATCGAGGCCAAGCTGCGTGGCGGCTATCTGCGCGAACCCAAGGTCTCGGTCGAGGTCGACACCTATCGCCCCTTCTTCGTGCTGGGCGAAGTCACCACCTCGGGCCAGTTCCCCTTCGTCAACGGCATGACCGTGCAGACCGCAGTTGCGATCGCTGGCGGCTTCACCCCGCGCGGACAGCGCTCCTCGGCAGAAGTCACCCGGCAGATCGACGGCCAGACCGTCACCGCGACCGTGCCGATCACGTACCCCGTCCAGCCCGGAGATACGATCGTCATCAAGGAACGCTGGTTCTGAAGCACAGCGGATTCCTGCCATGACGGACGCTGCCGGCACGCGCCCCTTACGAATTCTGCATGTCTTCCGCGCGCCCCTCGGCGGACTGTTCCGGCATGTCCTCGACGTGGCCCGCGGCCAGGTGGAGCGTGGGCACGCGGTCGGCATCTTCTGCGACTCGAACACCGGCGGCCCGAGAGCCGACGAAGTCTTCCGGGAGCTGTCAGGCCAGTTGGCACTTGGCGTGACGCGCGTGCCGATGTCTCGCTATCCGAGCGTGACCGACGCCAAGGCGCAGCTCTCAGCCGTCGCAGTGCGGCGCAGATTGGCCCCCGACATCGTGCACTGCCATGGCTCGAAAGGCGGCGTCTACGGCCGGTTCCCGGCGCTTCTCTCGCCGGGACGACGCTATGTCACCGCCTATACGCCGCATGGCGGCAGCTTCAATTATAACCCCGGCAGCCGCGAGCACGGGGTCTATATGGCGGTCGAACGCCTGCTCGAGGGCGCAACGGACATGTTCCTGTTCGAAAGCCGCTTCATCGCCGGGCGTTTCGAAGCGCATATCGGGCATAAGCCGCGGACCGGCCATCGCGTTGTCCTGAACGGGGTCTCGGATGCCGAATTCGAGCCGATCGATCATGCGCAGGCTGAGTTCGACCTGCTGTATCTCGGCGAACTGCGCTCGGCAAAAGGCGTCGACACACTGATCGACGCACTGCAGTTGCTGCGTCAGCGCGATGGGTTGAAGCCGCGGCTCCTGATCGTCGGTTCGGGGCCGGACGAGGCCGAACTGCGGCAGATGACGCATCAGCGCGGCATCGCCGATCAATGCGTGTTCGAACCTCCGGGCCCCATTCGCAAGGCGCTGGCGCAAGCGCATGTGATGGTGATCCCGTCGCGCGCCGAGTCCCTCCCCTACGTCATCCTCGAGGCGGCGGCCGCGGCGCAGCCGCTGATCTCGACAGATGTCGGCGGGATCGCCGAAATCTATGGAGAGCGGCACCGCAACCGGCTGATCAAGACCGACGATCCGCAAATCCTAGCCGGTGCGATTCGTACGATGCTCGAAACACCGGAATCGGAACGGCTGGCCCAGGCGGTCGATCTGGCCGCACATGTCCGCCAGAACTTCTGCATCCATACCATGGTCGACGGCGTCATCGCCGCCTATCGCGACGCCATAGATCGCCGCGCGTCCTATCGGACGCGGTAACGGCGAACTATCTATTTGTTATCGCATCGTATTTTCGAAAAGTGGATTCCACTTTTCGGTCCGATGCTATCGTCGCGCGCGGCATGACTTGAGGCGGCCTCAGACCAGCTTCAGCGCGGCGACGCCGCCAACGACCAGCACGATGCCGAGCCAGCCAACGGGCCGGATGCGCTGACCGAAGACTAGCGCACCGACGACCGCCGTGATCACAAGACCAGCGCCGCCCCAGACGGCATAGGCGACAGCCAGATCCATGCCCTTGATCGCCTGAGCGAGGGCAGCAAAGGCACCCATGACGAAGACGATGCCACCGGCGCCGGCCACGCGATGGCTCATGCCGTCCGACAGCTTCAGCAGATAGGTGCCGGCGATCTCGAAAGTGACCGCCAGCAGCAGCCAGAGGAAGGGGGCAGCCTGAATGAATGAGACATTCACACAAGCCTCCCCTCAGCGAGCGGCTCATCCTGCTTGCGGCCATGGCCGACGCCCTTCTCGATGAGCAGGATGCCGGCCAGAATCGCAGCAAGGCCGAGCGCGCGGCCAGCCGTGAGATGTTCCCCGAAGAGGAGATGGCCGATGACGGCGATGCCGACGATGCCCACCCCCTCCCAGACGGCGTAAGCCACCGCCATCGGGATGACGCGCAGGGCAATGCTGAGGAGGATGAAAGAAAAGCCGATCAGGACCAGCGGCAGGGCGCCGATGAGCCAGGGTGCGGAGACGGCCGACTTCAGCGCGGCCGTCGCGACGATCTCGACGGCAATGGCCGCGAGCAGAACCAACCAGTGAAAAGACATTTTGCACACGGGCGAAGCCGGCGCTGAACATCGCAGATGCGACGCAGGGACAGCCAAGCAATCGTTAGAGTTTTAAATCGACAGTTCCGAAAAGAAGCGATTGCGGAGGCTTTACCTCGACAATCGGCGCAAGGAGAAAAATAACGCTCCCGACGCCATGCCCCAAGCGGGCGATATATGCTTCTCAGACACTCATCGCAGAGGAATATGCCGGCGCCAATCGCGATTGTCAACTCTCGATAACTTGCAATAACAACGACTTACGAGAATCCGGCTGATTTTTACGTAGCTTTACCCCCGAGCAAGCCATTGGCCCGCCACGACAAAATCGGGTTTTCGCATTATGCTTTTTGAGGCCCCGTCGCACGAGGCATTTTGAGGTCAGGGACGCCTCCGTCTCGCCCGATCCCTTTCCGATCCTGCGAAAGAAGAAGCGGCCGGGTTAAGCGTTCCGTGAGCAATTTCGGATAGACCGCGACCGGGACCGCCGCGCCCGGCGCTGCGATCCGGCTTGAGGATTGGACGCTATGGGGACTTTCGATGTCCGCGATATGATGAAGGCGGACGCGGCCGCCTCGGCAACGCCGACGATGTTCGGCGGGGCGGAAGCGGGCCAGACGCGGCGCTTTCACCCCCTTGCCGAGCGCATCGCCGCCATCCCGGTCAAGCCGACATTATCACCCGTCATGATCGAAGGTGTCGCCCGGCTGGTCGACGCGTTCGCCGTGATC
The DNA here is from genome assembly GCF_056394545.1 of Allobosea sp. 10N428. NCBI lineage: Bacteria > Pseudomonadati > Pseudomonadota > Alphaproteobacteria > Hyphomicrobiales > Alloboseaceae > Allobosea > Allobosea sp. 10N428. The sequence goes on from NZ_JBFTIC010000001.1 coordinate 509,686, forward strand.
GCAACAGGGGCCCTGATCTACTGGCTCTACGTGGCGGGCAGGCACGAATATGCCCTCCCCTATCAAATCGCTATCCCGGCACTCGCCGTTTCAGCTCTCGGCACCTTCCAGGCGTTGCAGCTCTACCCGATCGGTGCGCTGCGCAACCTGATCGCCAGCGCCGTGCGTCTTCTCACCGGCTGGACGATGCTCTTCCTCGTCACAATGGCGGTCTTCTTCATCCTCAAGATCAGCGATCAGGTCTCGCGCGGCTGGTTGGTCGGCTTCTACTTCGCCGGCGCCGCCACCTTGTTGAGTGGCCGGATCGTCGTCATGCTCGGCGTGCGCCACCTGACCCGCAACGGCCGGCTGGAACGGCGCACCGCGATCGTCGGCGGCGGCGAGGCGGGCGAGGCGCTGATCCGCGCCCTGGAAAGCCAGAAGGATACGGGCCTGCGCATCTGCGGCGTCTTCGATGACCGCAACGACGAACGCTCGCCCGATCTTGTCGCCGGCTACCCCAAGCTCGGCACGATCGACGACCTCGTCGAGTTCGCGCGCCGCACCAAGCTCGATCTGGTGATCTTCACCCTGCCGATCTCGGCTGAGGCGCGGCTGCTGACCATGCTGCGCAAGCTTTGGGTGCTGCCGATCGACATCCGTCTGTCGGCGCATCTCTCCAAGCTGAGGCTGCGGCCGCGCTCCTACTCCTATTTCGGCACCGTGCCTGTGCTGGATGTCTTCGACCGGCCGATCGCCGACTGGGACATCGTCGTCAAATGGATATTCGACAAGGTCGTCGGCGTGCTTGCGCTGATCGCGCTTTCGCCGGTGATGCTGGCGACAGCCATCGCCATCAAGCTCGATTCCAAGGGACCGGTTTTCTTCCGCCAGAAGCGCTATGGCTTCAACAACGAGATGGTCGAGGTCTTCAAGTTCCGCTCGCTCTACCATGACAAAAGCGACTATGCGGCGGCCAAGCAGGTGACGCGAGGCGATCCGCGCGTGACCCGCGTCGGCCGCTTCATCCGAAAGACCTCGATCGACGAGCTGCCGCAGCTGCTGAATGTCGTCCTCAAGGGCAACCTGTCCCTGGTCGGGCCGCGCCCGCATGCCATCCACGCCTCGACCGCCAATCGCGCCTATGAGCAGGTCGTCGATGGCTATTTCGCCCGGCACAAGGTGAAGCCCGGCATCACCGGCTGGGCCCAGATCAATGGCTGGCGCGGCGAGACGGATACCGACGAGAAGATCCAGCGGCGCGTCGAGCACGATCTTTACTACATCGAGAACTGGTCTGTGCTGCTCGACCTCTACATCCTGTTCAAGACTCCGTTCTCGCTGCTGACCAAGAACGAGAACGCGTATTGAGCACCTTCGCCGAGCACCCGTCGCATGAGGCGCCGGGCCCCCGGCTCGCGATCTCATATGCGGCGATCCAGCGCGGGACGCTCTGGCTCCTCGGCGCCTCCAGCGGCTTCGCGCTGGTCGAGCCCTCGCCCTACGAACTCGTCTTCCTGCTGACGCTCTTCGTCTTCGCCCTCGCCGGCATCCGCTTCTCGCAGAAGCTGCTGCCGCTGGCCGTGCTGCTGCTCCTCTACAACATCGGTGGCATCTTCTCGCTCATTCCATGGATGGACGAGATCGATTCGGTCCGCTTCACCGCCGTCTCCGTCTATCTGATGATCACCGGCATCTTCTTTGCGGCGATCATGGCCGAGGATGCGACGAGCCGGCTGGAGACCCTTTGGGAGGGCTACCTCTTCGCTGCCTGGTATGCGGGCATCGCGGGCGTGCTGGGCTATTTCGACGTCGCCGGCCTGGGCAGCCTCTTCACGCTCTACGGACGCGCGTCCGGCACCTTCAAGGATGCGAATGTGCTGGGCCCCTACCTCGTCCTGCCGATCCTCTATGTCCTGCACCGCATCCTGACCGGCCGGGCCGGCCTCCTCCGCGGGCTCGCCTTGATCAGCGTACCGTTATTCGCGCTGTTTCTGACCTTCTCCCGCGGAGCCTGGGGCAATCTGGTCGCTTCCGCGCTGCTGATGATCGGGCTCGCATTCCTGACCGCCCCCAATGGCACGCAGCGCAGCCGCATCGCGCTGCTGACGCTTGTCGCCTTCATGGCCGCGGCAGCCGCACTTGCCGTCGCGCTCTCCTTCGAGAACATCCGCAACGTCTTCGAAACCCGTGCGAGCCTCGACCAGAGCTACGATCAGGGCGTGACCGGGCGTTTCGGCAACCAGTTTCGCTCGATCTCGCTTCTGCTCGAAGCACCGAACGGGTTCGGTCCCCTGCGCTTCCGCTGGCACTTCACGGAGGATCCCCACAACGTCTACATCAACGCCTTCGCTTCCTATGGGTGGCTCGGCGGCGTGGCGTGGCTCGGGCTGATGGCCGCGACCTGCTATGTCGGCTGGCGCCTCGTGTTTCAGCGCCGGCCGTGGCAGCAGCATGCGATCGTGCTGTGGCCGGTCTTGTTCGTGACGATCCTGCAGGGCCTTCAGATCGACACCGACCATTGGCGGCATCTCTATCTGATGATCGGCCTCGTCTGGGGGCTCGCGGCCTTGCCGAAGCCGGCCTCACCGGCGGAAGCCGCCGCGCGGTACGAATCCGGCCGCAATCAGCGATAACGTCGATAGTCCTGCGGGCGCCGGCATGGACCCAAGCTGCAAGGGCGGCAGCTCAAAACCCGGCTGCGCCGCATCCGATCGGGTCCGCCACGATGACGCGGCTCGTCTTGCGCGCCTGCTCCGCCCGCAGAGCCAGATCGACATGACGGCGATACTCTGCCCAGGTGCCTATCCTGTAGCCGCAATTGGCGCATGAAACGATGCTGGCATCGGTGAGAGCCTGGGGGATCGACACCCCCGGCGAGCCGCAATCCTCGCAATGGAACCAGTCCAGCCTCAACACGACCTCGCCTGCATTCACTTTCGCGCAGCGACAAGACGTCGCCGACGGTCGCATCAGAGGCGGCAGCGGATGACTGATTGCTGAACGGCCGCTTCGCCGGCAAGAGAATCGGGCCGCCTATTCGCGGGAGCGCGACGATCCCTCGCCTCCGCACGTAGCCTTGAGATGCTGGATGTTGTCGTTGGAGAAAACCAGACGGAGCTTCGGGCGCTCGGCCTCCTGAAGCCGGGATGCGTCCTTCCTGCTGGCGGCCGCGCGGCGAATCTGGGCACGCCGCACGATCAGCGACATTTGATGCCTGCGTTTCATGGATGTTCATTCCCGCGCCGCGCAATGATGATTGCAGCAGGGGGCTCGATCGGCACCCCCCATATGGGGGAGGCCGTCCAGATTTTTGCACTGCGAAACAAGGCTGGGTGCCGCCCGGGAATGGCCATTCTTCCAATGCGTGCAAGATTGCTGCGAAGCGCATTGCATCTGCCGCGGCCGGCCACTATAAGCCGAGCCGTCGGAGCGTAGCGCAGCCCGGTTAGCGCACTTGTCTGGGGGACAAGGGGTCGGAGGTTCGAATCCTCTCGCTCCGACCATATAAATCAAGCACTTAGGCTTACCCCAAAGCCAACGGCTAAAAAGATTTTAGCCGCACCGCAGCCAGCCCCCAACGAATCCCGCGAGCGCTTGCAACTGAAGCGCGGACGCTCGAAGGCGGTTACAAACCAACCTGGCGCAGTTTTCCCGCGCGCCACTGATTGAACCCTCCTGCTTTGCTGCCACAGCGGAAGCTGTCGCCTCAGCACTCAGGCTACAGAACTCCAAGCTTCTCGAAGGAATCGGCCTGATTATCGCCTGTCTGATGGCCATGGGCAGCTATGTCCGTTTCCGGAGCGCCGGAAGTTTGAACTGGGCAGTTTAGGTTGACGGCGCCGGAGACGATTTTCCCTTTGGGCGCTGTGGATGACGGTTTCGTCATGCATTGCGGGAGGATATCTCGCCGGCGGGATGCGGCAACCAAGCTTCGACGCGACCCGCGACGAGCGGAAGCTTCGGGACGTGCGCCACGGCCTTCTCGTACGAGCGACCGGCGCATTGCTAATTTCGGTTCTCGCAACGTCTTCCCGGCCAGGATGGGTGGCGAGCATCGGGACGAGAATCTGGCGGCCGAGATGGAGACGGAGGTTTAGCCGACGGTCGGTCGCTGGCTGAGCCCGCAGATGCGACGACGACAAGGCAGAAAGGATTCCGAGAGGCGTTCGATTTCGGGCATCGAGCAAGGGCTGGAGGCCCGTGAACCCCGACCTTCGTAACTCCCGCACCAACTGATCGATTCCATAGGGAACCAATTCTCGCCCTGTTCGTTTGCCACTCGTTTGTAGCAGGGACGTTGATGGTCGCGCAGCAGTGCTGCCTAGGTTTCGCCTACTTTCTCGTCTCAGCCAGGAACGTCTCGCGAAGGAAAGGAAGATTGTTTCGAGTCAAAATCTGACCTATGTTATTGATATGACAATCAAAAGTCAATAATATCGATCTTTCCTTCGGGGGTTACCTTTGACCGTTCGGCCCAAAATGTTTGTGGCTATAGAAGGACTTCGAGGCATCCTTGCCTGGTCGGTCGTGTTTTCTCACCTCGCCTACATCTCGGCGTTCAACGCCAATGGCGTGAGCTCGCTTCTTCGAGCCGTCGGTCTTCCGTCCGTGCTGGTCTTCATTATCATAAGTGGGTTTGTCATAACCCATGTCATTCTGGAGAAGCAGGAGGGCTATGCCCCCTATATTGTTCGAAGATTTGCTCGAATCTTTCCGCTGTTTGTGGTGACATGCTTTTTCGGTTTCTTCACGAGCGAGTTGCTTGCGTCGGCCCTCAGCGCGCCGGGTTTTGGCGATCCAGAATTCGCAAGAGTAGTGAACGAGGTCGCATCGAGCGATCGAGCTCATCTTCCGGTGCATGTATTCTCTCATCTTTTCATGATGCATGGCGCCATTTCAAATAACATCCTGAGCTATTCCGAATACGCCTTCAACATGCCGGCTTGGAGCATATCGCTTGAATGGCAATTTTATCTGGTCGCGCCATTGATCCTATTCGTGCTGCGTGACAAGCGGCAATGGATTATTCCGATGGCGATTACTGTTGCGGCTTCAGAAGTGGCGGTACGAAAACTTGGCCTCTCAACCGTCCAGCCCGGTGCCTTGCCCCTTGCGGCTTCCTATTTTGCAATCGGTATCCTAAGTCGCCTGATCTATTCAGAGAAGCTCTGCAATCCGCAAGGACTGTTATTCGCTACCGCGCTGGCCATCGTGTTGTTGCCGTTTGAGGCATTGCGTCCCGTCTTGGTTTGGATGGTCGTATTTTTTGGCCTCTCCAATACGGCAGTTCACCACAAGACAGCGTTGGATGAACTCTATGCGGTTACTCTCAAGAGCCCGGCTGCGCTATATTTTGGACGGCGATCATATTCAATTTACCTTTGTCACTATCCGGTCATCTCGGGCGTCGCGTGGGTGCTCTTCAGGTTGTCTGTGCCATCGAACATGCTCGTTCTGACGATCGTCAGCATCCCCCTCATCATTGTGACCGCCGATCTGGCGTATCGGTGGATCGAGAAGCCGGGCATTGCAGCGGGGAGGATACTCGCCGCAGCAATCCAGAGAAGGCAATCAATAGGGCCGGCAGAGGCAGACGGGCTGGCAGGACGAACTGCGCAGCAGGGGGGGCCGAGATGGCAGAGAACGATTATCCCCGCGGCCCGCAGGATCACTCAGTTATCAACCTCTCCAGGGACTACGAAGTAAGGTATTGGGCCGACAAGTTTGGCGTGTCGCAGGCTGCACTTGAAGACGCGGTGCGGAAGGTCGGTTCTTCGGCTCCGGCCGTGGAGGAGGAGCTTTGGAACGCCCGCTAGACAATGTCTGGTTGAGCGTTTTCGCGCCGGGAACATCCTCCGCGGATTGAGGTTGTTGGGCAAAGCGGAGGAGGCAGCCGTGGCAAAGCAACCTGAATCTCTCGCCACTTTCTCGGCGACAGCGAAGAACGCCGGAAAGAAGCCCAAGGACGTTGTGATGACGGCGACTCCCGAAACAATGCCCATCCCAACTGACCCAACGAAAAAGGCCGATGCTGCCACGAAGGTGTTGCGCGAGGGCGTGCTTCACCGGGACCAGGGCGCCGACAAGGCTATCGATGCATTACCCGATCGGACGCGCACCACGGGGAAGGCGCAACGCTAGCGAGTAACGCCCGGCTCAGGTCCCATTGCCTATCATCCCTACGCGATCATTCTAGAAGCCGGTGACGAGGCGGCAGGCTGTCTGAAGCAGGTAGCGGTCGAGCTGTACAGCTCGACCGCTACCTTCAAGGCCAACGGTGGTGCCTCAGTCCGGCCGATCCCAGCTATTTCGACTGGGAATGGGTATATCCCGCCCCGTACAGCAGCAGGTTGAAGTAGCGGCTCTGACCCCAGAAATCGCGATGAGCCTGACGAACTGCCGGGAGTCTATGTGCACGCCGTTCTTGGAAAGCGCGATGGCAGCACCGTTTCCAGTCAGCTCGACAAGGGCGTTGTCCCGCACGCTCGACCTCTATCCTCGCGCAAACGCCTGCGCATCTGTGGGAGCGTCGCGACGCCGTGACTGATCAAATGCTGATCAGCTTGGATGGTTGACTCGCGCGCTAGTTAATCCTCGACGGTGCGCCCTTCACGTACCGCCATGCTAGCGCGGCGATCTGATGTCTACTCCCCCGCGCCTGTTGCCGGCTTGGACGGAGCCTTTTCGTCGTGCTCCCCAGGGGATGCTAACTTCGTTCGGTTCGGATCAATCGACACTTTGTCGAGGGAACTCTTGTCCGGTGTTCCCTGAATTGATCTTACCTTTTGCTCCTCTTCGAGGGAGAGCTTGTTCCCTTCTCCATCTCGCATGAGTGCCTCCGTATGTGCTGCTAGCCGTGCAACGAGCGGCTCGCTCGATGGTTCCGGATCTCCTCGCTCGCTCCTCGCGCGATCAACGATGCAAGCGTAACCGGCGCTCCCGCCAGATCTTGGTTTGCGAACACGTCGCCGAGAGGGGGAACGAGGTCGAGCTGCGCGCGTTCAGCCTCCGCAGCCTACCCAGGAGTTGGAGGGAAAGATGGCGAACGATAACAACCCCGCGGTCGAAAGTCTCCGGCAGGAGCAGAAGGCCCAACGGAAGGACGAGCGGGAACTGACCTCGGACCAAAAGCTCGAACGGGCGCTTAAGGATACCTTTCCAGCGAGCGATCCCGTGGCGGAGCAGGTTCCAACTACGCCCGGCAGCGCGGAGGATCAGAAATGATCAGGGCAGCTTTTTCCGGCTTGGCGGGGGCCTGGATCGCGCGAAACGTCGAACAGGGAGAGATTCCCGAGAAGTTAGCGGTCCCTCTATCTCTCTTGGCGACCCGGCTTCCGACGCCCGTCATCCTCGCTGGCGCCATTGGCTATGCATTCTATCGGGCAAATTTGGAAGTACGGGCGCGGTTGGCGAAGGATATTTCGCCGAAACGGCGCGCACGACCGACAGCCCAAAGTCCAAAGTCTCCTTCTCGCCGACCGTGGCGCCAGGCCCGGAAAGCCGAAACAAGCGGTGGTGGCAATGTTTAAGCTGTTCCGTGAAATGTCGATGCTAACATTCGAAGCTTAGCAGGCCATCTGGCTCAGGAGCATGAAGATCGCTACTGGCGGCGCGGCGGGAAAGCACGAAGCCAGCTTGATGGTAAAGGAGAAGGTTTCAGCCGCTCAGGCCGCGGTTATGAATGCGGCGACCGGGATGGCGCCGGTCGACATTATCCGCGGATATCGGCGCAAGGTGCGCGCGAACATTCGGCGTTTGTCCAGATAGATGATGTCGATGCGACGAAAATGGTCGAGCGACGTTTGCGGTCGCTGCATCCCGAGCGGGTAGAATACCTCTCAGGAAACGCCAGCTAGGCTAGGGAACCTGGGGCCGAAGGGAAGCGTTTGCTCCGGATAACTGGAGCATCTCATGAAACGCCGACTGATTTTGCTGGCTGCCGTGCTTACCGTTGCCGGCGGCGCCATTGCCCAAACGATTCACCCGCCGACCAAGGAAGGCGCCGGAGCGAAGCCTGATTCCGCGGAATCTCAGCGCGGTCGTATCCCCGAGCCGGCAGGAGCAAATCGCCCCGAGGCGCAGGGGGGCGCCAATTCCCAGCAGAACCGGGACTATGGGAAAGAGACGCAGCCGGAAGGTCAGAAATTGCACGAAGGCCAGCCGGCGAATGCGAAGCCTTAGCGGGCGAGCCCCCTTGAGCAGATCGCGCCTATTTCTCCAAGCGAGCGATGGGGATCTCAAGTGTGACCACCAATCCTGACGATCGCCAATCAAACGTCATCTCCGCGCCCAATTGAGATTTCGCCGCCCGGTCGACCAACAAGCTGCCGAAGCCCCGCCGTCCCGGCATTTCGCCAATCGGGGGACCGCCGACTTCGCGCCACGTTAAACGCACGGTTCCGGCGGCGGTAGCAGCGTCAATCTGAACTGTTCCGTGGGGGGTCGAAAGCGCTCCATATTTGACGGCATTGGTGGCAAGCTCATGAATCACGAGCGCAACCGCCGTTGTCGAGGAGCGGCCAACCGCGACATTGTCACCCTGAGTACTTATTCGCTGATCCAGCTCGGCGTTGTACGGCTCGATCAGCCTGGCGATAAGGTCGCAGAGATGGTCCGCGGGGCGATCGGCGTTGCGATCCAAGACGATGCTGTGAGCTCGATAGAGAGCTCCAATTCGTGCAACGATGTCAGCAGCAAATTTCCGGGCGCTAGGCTCCGCCCGAGCTGACATTGTGATCAGACTGCCGATCACAGTGAAAACGTTCGAGATGCGGTGCTGCAATTCGCGAGCAATCAGTTCTCGCTGCTCTTCAGCCTGACGTCGGGCGGTGATGTCGATATGAGCCCCCACCAGCTTTAGGGGCCGTCCGAGTTCATCCCGTTGGATTTCTGCCTTGGCAAGTATCCAACGCACTTCCCCATCTGAGGGACGGATGATCCGATATTCCGCCTCGTAGTCGGTCGCGGGGCTTCGGACACTCTGTTGAAAATGGTCGACGACCCGATCCCGGTCGTCGGGATGAATACGCGCAACCCACTCTTCGTGGGTTTCGTTCGCGGCCTCCGCTGGCAAACCATGAACTGCGAGATATTCAGGGGATCGCGTGTTGCGAAACGCGCCCTCCCACAAATCAACTTCGAGGCCACCGATCTGGCCGATACGCTGAACGCGCGCGAGCTCGGCTTCTCGGGATCGTAGCTGCCTTAAGGCTTCGTTCAACGGCAAGCAGCGCCCCCAGTGCTTTCAGAGCAAGAATACTTGCTTCGGTAACTCTGGTTCCGGGCTTTCGCCATCTTTTTTGACACCTCGGGCCACGATAGCCAGCGATCGGTCAGGGAGCGGACGCTGAAGCGAAAACGCTCGCTCCCATGGCGCGGTCATCCAGGTCTCGCATTCCTCCGGCGTCGTCAGGATGACGGGCATTGCCGTGGGATGGATCGCCCTCAGCTCGGCATTCGGATCGGTGGTGAGGAAGGCATAGAGGTCGGCTGTAACCTCCCCCTCCTTGACCTTGCGCACACTCCGCCAATTCGGCGTCCACACCCCGGCGAAGAATGCGGTTGGGCGCTCCTCTCCGAAGGCGAACCAGATGTCGCCGCCGGCATCCTTGTTGAACTCCGAGAAGGAAGTGAATGGCACCAGGCAGCGATTCTCAACTCCCAGGAACTTCTGCCAGTGCGAGTATTTCGTATCGCGGATATTCGTGTTGCCCGCGCTCGGCTCCATGCGGATCAACTCGGTCATATCGACGGCTTTGCCCTTCGCGGCGAATTTGTCCGCCCGCTGCTTTGCCGCCTTCTCGATGACGAAGAACGGGGACGGCATGCCCCAGCGCGCCATGGCAAGCTCAGGGACGCCACCTCCCGCCGGATTGCGGATCACCGGAGCAGTGTAGTCGGGGACGATGCCCGGCTGCGGCACCACCTGCGCCGCTACGTCGAACTTCGCGAACAGCTTGCGCATCGCCGCGACGTTGCGGGTGTGGCTGTAGAGATTACACATCGTCACCGCAAATCCTGCGGCGGCGCTCGATCGCCGCCGGCTTGGCCCGCAGCATGTCCGCCTTGCCGCCCTCGATCAAGCTGAGCCCCATCATTGGCGCAGGCCAGTGGGGGGCGGTGACGCCCGCCATGGCGCGATCTCGGAGAAAAAGCAGAGACGCTGCACTGCCAGACATCCGCCGAGCCCTGGAGCCCTACCTCGAGTTCATGGGGCCAGGAGGCTGCGTTGAGCATGTCAGGGAGCGGGTCGCCGCAGACCAGACTGGCACAATGGGTGGGGCTAATGCGAGCGGCCTGCAATTACCCGAGGTGGCCATGCAGATCACCACGCAGGCGAAGTATGATGTCGCGGTCAGCCGCATCCAGGAGCTGAGTGGCGCGTCGGACGACACATCTGAGGAGCGCCCCACTGCGACGCATCAAATGACATAGACAACCGGTGAGAATGGGCAGTTACTCACTCTGCAGTTGTCTCCATGCCGACGTTTGGGAATGACCGCAGCGGGGCGTTTTGGCTCCGCCAGGCGGAGACAAATCATGCATTCCGGGAATGGTACGCTCATCCTGAGTAGCGGGCACCAGCTCCGTGTCGTCTACAATTTCGGCACCGGCCACGATGACGCTCGCGCTGGCTACTTGCTCTGCAACACGTCTGGCGTCGATCCGGTCGCGCTCCATGATCGGATGCATATGTTGTGCGACGACGGCACTAAGGTGGTCATGATGGTGACCCGAACAAGCGACCGATACCTGCTGATCACGGGGCGGGTCGCACCTCCGGCAGCCGCTTGAACAAGAAGAATGCCTGAGCCAGCAGATTGGCACCAGCCGTCTGGATCATGGAGGGCAAGATGAATCTCACATATCAAAGGCCGCGAAGTCGAAATGGACGCAATCAATCGGACGCGCAGAGCGCGTGCGACCTTCAAGCGCGTTACGAACGCACCATTGCCTTGGCACGAGGGGCGGAAGCGCTAGGTGACACGATTAATGCTGAACGCCTCTATCAGCAGGCCGATCACTATCGCCGGTTGTTGAACCAAAAGCCGCATAACATTGGCGCGGTGCAATAAAGCGCTGGGCGGCCTGGCGGTAGGAAAAGACGCCGAGCCACACACGCCATGGGAGGGGGAAGACGGCAGCTCGGCGCCACGCCGCATCGAAGGCGCTCGGAGAGCTTGAACCCAAATCGTAAACGCCAGCCGAAAATCGACCGCGGATCCATTCAAGAGCCAAAGCGCAAAAATGGCCGCGCGCCATCGAGCCGAATGGCGGTCAGCGCGTGACGCGACGCGCCTCCCGCACGACCGTTGGCGCAAGCGCTCCCGCGGCTCCCCGACGACCGCGCCAACTGGCCCGCCCGCTGGGGCGCCAGTGCCGGCTGCGGCTCCGCCGACGCGCTGCTTGGTCGTGCTGCAGGCGGTCGCGACGATCGCTGCAGTTCGCTGCTGCGCTAGCGATCAATATGCTCCGGCATCGCCTTGAGCTGCTCCTTGGTCCAGTTGGTGACGGCATGGACGTTGCCGTCTTCGTCGCGCATGAATTCAAGGTCGCTTATCGAGATCGCGACGGGCTTCGCGCCTATGCCCAGAAAGCCTCCGACATCAACGACGACCTGCGCCGTCGGTCCGGCCCCGTGGACATGCGAAACTGAGCCGATCTTTTCATCGCCAGGGCCGTAGATCGTCGCATCATCGAGGATGTCGGCAGTCAACTCGCTATCGGTTAGACGCGGATGCCTGGAATGGTCCATTGTCATCTCCTCTCGCTCAGAAACGGATTGAACGAGCTGACGGCCTGGTCGTTCCCAAAATGCCTGAGCCGCATGGCTAAGCGACAGAACGGGGGCAATGAGCGCTGTCGAGAGGCAGCGCTTTGCGACAATCGAAGTCGGGGAGGTTCGCCCGCGAAGGTGCCCACCTACATCCCGCGCAAAAAGCCCGGCCTCCTCCCAGAGACCGGGCGGACCGCTGTCGAAAGGTCTCGACTTATCTCTTCCAGCGGCCCTCATACTTGAATTCCGGAGCAGCCTTCAGAGCGTCCTTCGTAGTGTCCATGGTCGCGGACCATTTCTTGTCGTTCTCCGAATAAACCACCTTCACCGCGCCCGGGGTCACCACGACATAGCGCTCACCAATCCCAAGAAATCCGCCGACTGAGACGATGATTCCCGAGAGATGGCCGCCGCTGGAAACGACGAGGTCCTTGATCTCCCCAACATTTTCCTTGGCGTTGTTCTGCACGTTCAGGCCGATCAGGTTGCTGCTCAAAACATCCGTCGGCTGCGCTTTGATGTAGACTTCGCGCGTGGCAGTCGTCGCAGTCTGAGCTTGAGCCGCGGGCACTCCAGCAAACGCAGTGGCGAGAGCGATGGCGACGAGCGAATTACGCATCGAGAAATCTCCAACGTGTTTTTCCATTGTGCGTCAACAACGTTCGCTCCTCGTGCTTGTTCCTTTCAACGCGCCCAGAAACGAGAACAAGCCGGTCATATTTCTGAGGCCGAGCAGTCAGGAACAAGCGTCGGCGTCGGCGCTCGTCAGGGAGGCCTGAAGCCAAAGCCCAGCGCTTCAAATGCTGTGGGATGAATTGCGCGATAGGCCGTCGTCCGCAGAGTGACAACCAAAAGACCGTAGCAAACGGCGACGTGCCGACACGCCCTCCGCTATCCCCAGGCAGTTAAGACTCTTGGCGCTTTGCCGTTGCGTCAGTTTCGGTTCCTTCCGTATTTCGACGAGGTGCTGCAAGCCATCTCCATGGCTTGGCAAAAGAGACTCTCTCGATGTCCATCACTCGCATCGCCGCCGGCGCCCTCATGCTCGGGCTCCTCGCGTTTCCAGCGTTCGCCAAGAACTTCGCCGTCCCGGCCAAGAACCCGTCGATCACCATCACTCTTCCCAACGATTGGTCGACCGAGGAAATCGAGTACGGCTTCCAGGCACGGCCGAAGGATGAGGGGGTCTTCCTCTCCGTGGAATCCGCAGAAGCACGTCAGATCGACAAGATGATCGGCGATACCCAAAAATGGATGCGCGACAACAAGATCAAAGCTGTCGAGCCGATCAAGGCCGACATGAAACTCAACGGCGTCGACTCGACGGTTTTCCAGTTCCGCACGAGTGACGAGAACGGACCCACGACGGTCGATCTGATCCTGATGCCAGCGGGCAATAATCGCGTGATGATGCTGACCGTCTGGGGCAACGACGAGGAGCGCGGAACCAACGGCAAGGCGTTGGACGCGATTTTCGGCAGTATCAAGTCGATCAACTAAACGGCTTACCTGGGGCTGAGCGGCTAAAGCAGCGATGGCTGCGCCAGCCGCTCAGGCTCCAGATCATGACCGTCCTTTGTTCGCGCCGGGTGCGCCGATTTGCAACCGCCCCGCACGGCAACCCACCCCGCGACCAAGGCCGCGGGGTTTTTCGTGTCTGGARGCGAAGACCGAACTCAGCTGCCGAGCGGGTTGAACTTGGTGACGCCGCGGAAGAGGTTGCGCAGGAAGCTCTGCTCCTCGCCGCCGGTCGCGGTGGTGCGACCGATGAAGTCGAAGATCACGCCATCCTGCAGGCCGTAGCGGGCGATGCGCTCCACCTTGAAGCCCTTGTTGAAGTAGATCACCAGCACCTGCTGGTCGATGATCTGCGGATCTTGGAACTGGAAGCGACGCCGCACCGTTTGGCTGATGTAGTAGAAGGTGYGATTGCCGACGGTAGAGGTCGTCGAGGGCGTGCCGAGGATCTGCAACACGGACTGGACGTCCATGCCCGGCTTGATCTGCGCGACCAGCCCGTCATCCATCACGAAGCCGCGGGTGAAGGTATCGTTCAAACCGGTCGAGGTGGGCAGCACGAAGCCGCCGGCGTCGGGCCCGCAGCCGGCAAGCAAAAGGGAAGAGGTCGCGAGGGCTCCGAGCAGAGCCGCGCGGCGGGTGATGTGGGTCATGCGGGCACGATCCAAGGCAGCACGGCTCAGGAAAACCCCAAGCCGCTTGTCAAAAGGGTGAGGGTTGGCGTAACGCCCGAGGATGGCTTTGGCAAGGCAAGGACGCCCGCATGAATGGCGGGCGGAGGCAAACAGGTGATTTTCGGGTTGTTTGGCAAGCGCGCCCAGCGGCGTGCCCCTGTGGATGTGTTGTTTGGGCGCGTCGCGGAAGCGTCTCGCCAGCCGGGCCTCTATCTGGCCGGCGGCGTTCCCGACAGCTTCGAGGGCCGTTTCGAATCGCTCACCCTGCATGTCCTGCTGGTGCTGCGGCGTCTGCGCGAACTGCCGTCCCCAGCCTCCGAGCTGGCGCAGGAGTTCGTCGATGCCTGCTTCTCCTATCTCGAACTGGGCTTCCGCAATGGCGGTGTCAGCGATATCGCCGTGCCCAAGCGCATGAAGAAGATCGGCCAGATGTTCTATGGCCGCGTCCAGGCTTATGAGGCCGCCCTGGCTCAGCCTGGAGTCGACGCCCTCGCCGACGCGTTGCGCCGCAATGCCTGCACGCCGGAGGGCGCCCCGCACCTCGCTGCCTATGTCCGCGAGGCGCAGGCAGCCCTCGCGAGTTGCGAGCTCACCGCGCTTCTCGAGCGCGATCCCCTGTTCCCGGCCTTTCCCCATGAGGAGGCTCGCCATGACGCCTGAACACGCGCCGGCTTCTCTGCTGCGCCATCCCATCCGCGTCGAGGCCATCCGCCTGCGCGGCACCGAAATCACGGTCCGCGCCGAACCTGAGCAGTTCGCCGCGATCGCTCGGCTGCTTGGCCTTGCCTCGCTCGAATCCCTGGAAGCGCGTTACCTGCTCTCGCGCAATGGCGACCGGGTGAAGCTCGAAGGCCGGATTGCAGCGCAACTGCATCGGACCTGCGTCGTCACGCTCGATCCTTTCCCGGTCCAGCTCGACGTGCCGGTAAAGCTCGACTTCGCGCCCGAGCAGGAGGCAGAGGTCGCTGGGCGCCGCGCGGAACGGGACGATGCCGAGATCGACATCGAGGTGCTGCTCAACGAGGATGACCCGCCGGAGCCGATCCTCGACGGCGTCATCGATCTCGGCGGCGTCACGCTCGAATTCCTGGCGCTGGCGCTCGATCCCTATCCGCGCAAGCCGGGTGTGGATTTCGAAGCCCCGGCCGGCGAGGCCGGTGCGGAATCGCCTTTTGCTGCCCTCGCGAAGCTGAAACGCGGTGACTGAAACTTTCATCGGCCCTTGCGCGTCTTGCGGCATCCGTCCAAGTCGCTATTGTCCGGCCGGCCGTGAGCCGTCCCGGATCGAAGGTCGGCCATTTCCGGGATACGCCAGAATTCCATGACAAGACCGGTTACAATCGCGCTCGATGCGATGGGCGGGGACCACGGTCCCTCCGTCGTCATTCCAGGCGCTGCCCTCATGCTGGAGCGCCGCCCGGACGCCCGCTTCGTGATCTTCGGCGACGAGAAGCAGGTGCTGCCGCTGCTCGAGCAGCATCCGAAGCTCAAGGCGGTGACGACGTTCCATCACACCGATGTCTCGGTGAAGATGGACGACAAGCCGAGCCAGGCGCTGCGCTACGGCCGCTACAAATCCTCGATGTGGCGGGCGATCGACGCGACCAAGACCGGCGAGGCCGATGTCACCGTCTCCGCCGGCAACACCGGCGCCCTGATGGCGATGTCGAAGTTCTGCCTGAAGTCGATGCCGCAGGTGGATCGACCGGCGATCGCGGCGCTGTGGCCGACGCTGCGCGGGGAGAGCATCGTGCTCGATGTCGGCGCCACCATCGGCGCCGATGCACGCCATCTCGTCGATCTCGCGGTGATGGGCGCGGCGATGGCCCGCGTCGTCTTCGATCTCGACCGGCCGACCGTCGGCTTGCTCAATGTCGGCGTCGAGGAGATCAAGGGTGTCGAGGCGGTCAAGGAGGCCGGCCGCATCCTGCGCGAGAGCAACCTGCCGCACCTCACCTATCACGGCTTCGTCGAGGGCGACGATCTCGGCAAGGGCACTGTCGACGTCGTGGTCACGGAAGGCTTCACCGGCAATATCGCGCTGAAGACCGCCGAGGGCACTGCCCGGCAGATCGCCTCATACCTGCGCGCGGCAATGAACCGCTCGCTCATGGCCAAGATCGGGTATATCTTTGCGCGCGGCGCCTTTGCAGCCTTGCGCGAAAAGCTCGATCCGCGCAAATCGAACGGCGGCGTCTTTCTGGGGCTCGAAGGCATCGTCATCAAGAGCCATGGCGGGACTGACGCCATCGGCTTCGCAAGCGCCGCCGAACTCGGCTATGAGATGGCGCGAGAAGATCTGATGGCGAAGGTCCGCGAGATGGTCGCCGCAAGCACGCGCCCCGAGCTGCCCGCCGCGCAGCCGGCCGACGCCGAATAGGGAACGGTTTCCTTGTCCATTCTGCGCTCACAAGTCGTCGGTTGCGGCTCCTATCTGCCCGCCCGCATCGTCACCAATGCCGAACTCGCAAAACAGGTCGACACGAGCGACGAATGGATCGTCCAGCGGACCGGCATCCGCCAGCGCCATATCGCCGCCGATGACGAGCCGACTTCGATCGTTGGTCTCAAGGCAGCGCAGGCGGCAATCGCTGACGCCGGCATCGATCCATCCGAGATCGACCTGATCATCGTTGCGACGGCCACGCCGGACCACACCTTTCCGGCGACCGCCACCCAGATCCAAGCGGCGCTCGGCATCCATGGCGGCGCCGCCTTCGACGTGCAGGCCGTCTGCTCGGGCTTCGTTTTCGCGCTGGCGACCGCCGACAAGTTCCTGATGACGGGCGGAGCCAGGGCCGCGCTCGTGATCGGCGCCGAGACCTTCTCGCGCATTCTCGATTGGGAAGACCGCGCCACCTGCGTGCTGTTCGGCGACGGAGCCGGTGCGGTCGTGCTCAAGGCGGTGCCGGGAGAAGGCACCCTCGCCGACCGCGGCATCCTGACGACCCATATCCGCTCGGATGGACGCTACAAGGACAAGCTCTATGTCGATGGCGGCGCGGGCTCGACCAAGACGGTCGGCTTCCTGCGGATGGAGGGCAAGGAGGTCTTCCGCCACGCCGTGACCAATCTCGCCGAAACCGTGCGCCACACCTTCCAACAGACTGGCCTCACCGGCGCGGATATCGACTGGTTCGTGCCGCACCAGGCCAACCGGCGCATCATCGACGCCACGGCCGACAAGCTCGGCATCAGCCATGACCGGGTCGTCGTCACCGTCGACCGCCATGGCAACACCTCCGCGGCCTCTATCCCGCTGGCGCTGGCGGAGGCGCATGCCGATGGCCGCATCAAGCCGGGCCAGCTCGTCCTGATCGAGGCGATGGGAGGTGGCTTCACCTGGGGCTCGGCCCTGATCCGCTGGTGACGCTGCGGCAGCAAATTCGCGAAAATTGTCACTTTTCATCGCCAATCCGGGTTGATTCAGGCCAAATCCGGCTCCGCGAGGCCGCTTAAGGATTGACCCGCGCGACGCGGACGCCTAGCGTCCGCCATCCGTAATGGCGAAAGGCCGGCGGTTGCCGCCGATGCCTGCAATACGCCTTGGAGGATATGAATGGCGGGGCAAACGGTCACTCGCGCGGATTTGTGCGAGGCTGTCTACCAAAAGATCGGCCTGTCGCGGACGGAATCGTCGAAACTCGTCGAAGCCGTGCTCGACGAGATCTGCGACGCGGTCGCGCGCGGCGAGAACGTGAAACTCTCGTCGTTCGGTTCGTTCGTCGTGCGAGACAAAGGCGAGCGAATCGGGCGTAATCCGAAAACGGGTGTTGAAGTCCCGATCGAGCCGCGTCGGGTGATGGTATTCAAGCCCTCGAATGTGATGAAGGCCCGCATCAACGGGCAGAGTGGCGAGGGTGAGACTGAGTGAATCTGGAGTTCCACGCCGGCGAAACCGAGGCCGAATTGGACACCAAGAGCCCAGATGCCTTCCGAACCATCAGCGAGGTCGCCGAAGACCTCGACATTCCCCAACATGTGCTCCGATTCTGGGAAACCCGCTTCAGCCAGATCAAGCCGCTGAAGCGCGGTGGCGGACGCCGCTACTATCGGCCTGACGACGTCGCCCTGCTCAAGGGCATAAGGCGCCTGCTCTATGGCGAAGGCTATACGATCAAGGGCCTTCAGCGCATCCTGAAGGAACAGGGGCCACGCCACGTCCAGGCGATCGGCCGCGGCGCGCCGGTTGGCGCCGCCAGCGGAGCACTTGCTGCGGCTGCAGCCGAGTCCCCGTCCGCCATGCAGGCCGACGAGGCGGCCGGCTGGGTGCCGCCGCGTACGCAGATCGTGCCGGAAGGGCTCGACGACATCACCGTGCTGACAGCGGTGATGGATGAGCTCGGCGAATGCCGGCGCATCCTGGAACGCGCCCTGGAGCCGGCAACCGACGCTTCCTGAGCCCGTCAGTCAGCTTTGCGGCGTTCCGTCATCGGCACCCGGCGTTTCGATGCGCTCGCGGCGGGCGACCGGCTTGTGTTTCCGATGCCGGCCAGCTGCGGCCTTCTTGTGCGGCACCAGGCTCGCCAACACCGGGTTTGGATAATGCTCCAAGGTGGAGCCGGTTGCGGCATCGACGCCCATGCCGACGAGGCCGCCGACGAGAACATTCCCGGCGAAGCCCGCGGCACCTGCCTCTGCGATGCGCGTCGAAACCGGAACCTGCACGTCTTCATAGCCATTCTTCGTAAAATTGACGACGAATTCCGATTTGCGGCTCACCTCCCAGGTACAGGGCGTGGCCGTGCAAGCGTGCCCGAGGGACGACCGCGCCTCAGCTCCCGCCGGCTCGCTTGTGATCGTCACCTGGCTCGTCGTTCCCCGTGTAACCGTCGCGCAACCACCCAGCGCGGCCGCCGCAGCGACCGCTACAAGAACATTGATTTTCAGCATGTTAGCCCCCTTCAACCCCACATGACAGCTAGGTGGGGCACGAGGAGACGTGCAAGTCTTGCGTGCAAGCCAGCTGTGCACAACTTGCACACATGCCAGATTCTCCCGGTTGACGTCATCGGCCTGCAACATAGCTCAAGACCGAAAATCGGTTCGCTCCCTCCCATCGGGCGCGGACGGTAGCGCCACATCGCTTGGGAGTGTCGGAATGCCTTGGCTCTATCTCTTTGTCGCGGGTCTGTTCGAGGTCGGCTGGGCGATTGGCCTGAAATACACGCAAGGCTTCACCCGGCTCGTGCCGACGCTGTTCACCGCGATCAGCATGGTCGTCAGCCTCGGACTTCTCGGCCTGGCGCTGAAGTCTCTGCCGGTCGGCACCGCCTATGCGGTGTGGACGGGCATCGGCACGATCGGAACGGCAATCCTCGGCATCATCCTGCTCGGCGAGCCTGCGACCGTCCTGCGGCTCCTCTGCATCGGCCTGATCGTCGCCGGCATCGCCGGGCTTAAGCTGGTCTCGCCCTGAGGGCGCCGGCTCAGCGGCGCCAAGCCTCGGGCCAGTAGCCGCCGCGATCCAGCGCGACGATCAGGATGACGATCGCGAGCGTAACCACGATCGTCATCAGTTTCGCATTCCACGGCACGCCCCGGCCGATCAACCAGATCAGGCTCAGGCCGATGATGAGAGGGACCAGGATCTCCATGACGGGATCGTAGCCCGCGCATTGGTCGCACGGCAATCCGCCCGCCGCTTCGAAGCGCCGCCCTGCCCCTCCGATCAGGCGCCTTACTCTGCAGGCAGTTCCTTCGGCGGCGGGTTGCGCCCGATCGGGAGTGCGCCCTCGATCAGCGGCCGCAGCTTCGCGACCTCGGCGGCAAGAAAATCGAGGAACAGCCGAACCCTGGGCGTGTGCCGCAGATCCGGATGGGTCAGCAGCCACAGATCGGCCGACAGTTCGGGATCGGGCGGCGCCAGCCGGGTCAGGCCCGGGCGGGTGTCGCCGATAAAGCAGGGCAGGAAGCCCACCCCGATGCCGGCTTCGACCGCCTCCGCGAGCCCCAGCACCGTGTTGAGCTTGTAGACCACGCGTTCGGGCGCGACATGGCGGGCAAGGTAGCGGACGGCGCTCAGCATGGTGAACTGCTCGCCGAGCGAAATCCAGCTGCGCTCCCACAGGCTTTCCACGCCCGGCAGCTCGGTATCGGAAAAATCGGCGGCACGGCCATAGAGCGCCCAGGCGATGCGGGCAGGCTTGCGGCCGACCAGCGTTTCCGGCGGATTGTCGGTGGCGCGGATCGCGACATCGGCGTCGCGCTTGGACAGATTGGCCGCCTGATTGCCGATCAGCATGTCCAGCCGGATATCCGGGCATTGCCGGAGAAACTGCGCGAAGAGCGGGGTCAGCAGGTCGACCAACAGGGAATCGTTGGTGGCAACGCGCAACTCGCCGGCGGGCTTGATCTCCTGCCCGGCGAGCTTGCGGGCGAAGGCGGTGATGTCGTCGTCGACGCGCCCCGCGAGTTGGACCATCTCCTCGCCGGTCGGCGTCGCGACATAGCCGCTGCGGTGGCGCTCGAACAGCCTGACGCCAAGGGCCTCCTCGATCTGGCCGAGTCGGCGGAAGACGGTGGAGTGATTGACGCCGAGCGCCGCGGCGGCTGCCGGCAGCGCTCGCTTCTCGGCGATAGCCTTGATCAGGCGAAAATCGTCCCAGGCCAAGGGTGTCGCGGATTGATTCATCCGCGCACTCTTGGCCAAGGTTTCGATCCCAGCAAGTGCCGTCGGCTCAGGCAATGGCGGGCTTCGCCTGCCAATCGCTGCGACCGGACTTCAGCGCCAGCGCGCCGTCGCCGATGAGGGCATGGGCGAAGGCGGTGAGCGCCAGGAAAGCGGGGTATTCCCAACCGCCATTCGGAGCGTTGAAGACCCAGCCGTTCGGGGCGTGGACCGAGAGGGCGCCAAGCAGGATCGGGATGAGCGCCAGCGAGACATAGCGGCCGTAGAAGCCGAGGAGGATGGCGATGCCGCCGAGCAGCTCCGCGAGCATGATCGGCCAGGCGAGAGCGCCCGGCAGGCCGACCTGGCCGAGGAAACCGGTGAAGCCGGCAGGGGTGAAGATCACGAGCTTCAGATAGGCGTGGGCGATGAACATCAGGCCGAGCGCGACGCGCAGGCTGAGGGCGCCGTAAGGAGCAAGACGAGAGTCGATCATGGTGGTGTCTCCTGAGAACGGGACCGGTTGGTCTCGGGTCAGGATTTTGGATAAGCGCATGCGCAAATCAAATTGTAATTCGATCGATACAATATTGCACCGATGCAATGAAATGCCTCTGGCGCTTTTGCGGTTCCGGGCCAATCTTTCGGCCAACAGGGCAGCCGCCCCGCGTTATCCGGAGGACATTCACCATGCAGACCAACGGTCTTCACCACGTCACCGCCATTTCCGGCCCCGCCCGCCGCAATCTCGACTTCTACACCCGCGTGCTCGGCCTGCGCCTCGTCAAGAAGACGGTGAATTTCGATGATCCCGGCACCTATCACCTCTACTTCGGTGATGCCGATGCGGCGCCGGGCTCGATCCTGACCTTCTTTCCGTGGGAGCATGCCGCTCCGGGCCGGCTCGGCGTCGGCGAGACCCAGGAGACCGTCTTCCGGGTTCCCGAAGGCTCGATCGGCTTCTGGGCCCACCGCTTCGTCGAGCTGGGCGTGCCGCATGAGGCGCCCGCCAAGCGCTTCGGCGAAAGTGTGCTCCGCTTCCGCGATCCGGACGGGATGAGGCTCGCCCTCGTCGGCCTGCCCGGCGTCGAAAAGGAGCCGGCCTGGTCCGAGGGCAACATCGCGCCGGAGAATGCCATCCGCGGCTTCCACAGCGTCAGCCTGCTGCTAGCCGATGCGGCCCCGACGGGTGCAATCCTGAGCGACGTCTTCGGCTTCACCGAAGCGGCTCGCGAGGGCACGCTGATCCGCTACGAGGCCAAGGGGACCGCGATCGGCGGCGTGATCGACCTGCGCGTTGCCGGCGGGTTCCTGCCGGCCCGCCAGGGCGCAGGCTCGGTGCACCACATCGCCTTCCGGGCCGGCGACGACGCCGTGCAGGAGGAGATGGTGCGTCGCCTCGGCGAGAACCACGGCATCCGCACTACGGAACAGCGCGACCGGAACTACTTCCGCTCGGTCTACTTCCGTGAGCCCGGCCATGTGCTGTTCGAAATCGCGACCGACATCCCCGGCTTCGCGGTCGACGAGCCGGCTGCCGAGCTCGGCCGGTCGCTGAAGCTGCCTGCCGGCCTCGAGGCCCATCGCAAGCAGATCGAAGCGGTTCTGCCCGAGCTTGCCTGACGACATCCTGCCGCCCGGCCGCAATCGGCGGGCGGCAGGCGATCATGCGGGGCGGATGACCCGGCCCGCAATCCCACCGCCCTGCCCGCCCTTGTCGGGGGCAGGACGGCTCCGCTTCACCAAAGGGAGAGATGACCATGAGCGATACGAAGACCGATACGGACTTCATCCATGTCTTCGAGCAGGGCAGCGATCCCGCCCGCAAGCCGCTGCTGCTGCTGCACGGCACCGGCGGCGACGAACGCGATCTCCTCTCGCTCGGCCGCACGGTCGCGCCGGGCGCGAGCCTGCTTTCGCCACGCGGCAAGGTGTTGGAAGGAGCGGCCCCGCGCTTCTTTCGCCGACTCGCGGAAGGTGTCTTCGACGAGGTCGATCTGCGTCGGCGCACGGACGAGCTGGCGGATTTCGTGCTGCAGGCGCGGGAGCGTTACGGCCTTCCCGCCCCGATCGCGCTTGGCTTCTCGAACGGCGCCAATATCGCGGCGGCGATGTTGCTGCAGCGTCCGGAAGCCCTGGCCGGCGCGGCACTGCTACGCGCGATGATGCCCTTCGCGGATGCACCACGCGGCAGCCTCAACGGCAAGCCCGTGCTGATCCTCTCCGGAGCGCTCGATCCGATCGTGCCGGCGGCCAATGCCGATGGCCTGGCCTGCCAGCTCGGGGACAGCGGCGCGCAGGTGGAGCATCGCGTGCTGCCGGCCGGGCATGGCCTCGGACAGGCCGATCTCGGCTTGCTGCGCGACTGGCTGGCGCGGGTCTGAGAAGGCGGCGGGTTTTCCCGCCGCCGCTTCGGCTGGTATCGTCAGCCCGTGAGCGGAACGATGATCGCCAAGGCCACGGCAACGACGACGAGCGCGCGCAGCAACATGGCGCGGTGGCTCGAAAGTGGAATATCCGACGTACGCGATAGAGCGTGCATGACCGACTCCCATCAACGCGACAACGGCCGATGGTGACCTAGCGTTAGGTCAGTTGGCAAGCAGTATCGCCCCGTTAAGCGTGGACAACCGCGCTTTCAGGCCGGTTTTATCGTCAAAAGGCCTATTATGCGGCTGCTTCAACCCCTGTCCTTGCGTACCACGGCATAGGCGTAGGTCGTGACGAAGTTCCAGCCTGTCCGAGCCGCCAGCGCATTGAAGGCATGGTCGAGCTGCTTCAGGCCAGGCATTCGATCGAAATAGCCATGCCCCCAGAAGCGCTGGATATGGACATCGGTGAAGCCCGCCCGGTTCAGCATGGGGGTGAGCAGTGCCGGATTGCCGCGGCACCAATCATAGAGCGCCGGAAATTTCGGGTCGCCTCCGCCGTCGCGCCGTGCCGGAAAGAGCGCGTGAACAATGGCCCGTGAGGCCGTCTCCGGCAGGATGTGGTTCAGAGCGAAGACCGGCGCCCACAATGTCGGGAAGAAGGCGAGCGCGACACCGCCTGGCGCCAGCAGCGCGTGGATGTTGCGCCAGGCCTGCTCGACGCCGTCGATATGCTCGAAGACCATGCGCGAGACCATCATGTCGTAGCTTCCGCGCGCGACATCCGGCTCCGAAAGATCGCCGGAGATATCGAAGCAGGCCGTCTTCAGGCCCGGCGGTGTCAAGGCGAGCTCGCCGGCGTCGATATCATTGACGATGAATTCGATGCCGGCAGCTCCCGCCTGCTCCCTCGTGAACAGCGGATCGCGCCCGCCGCCGATCTCGCAGATGCGGCGAAGGCCGAACTGGCGCGCCAAGGCGAGGATCGTCGGCTCGTAATTGTCCCATGCCCATTGCGAGTGCCAGTCCGGCGCGATGCGGTCAAAGTACTCGGCCATCGAGCCCGTTGCGGGACCGGACGCTTGCGAGGCCGGCTGCAAGCGAGCCGGTGCCGTGCTTGCCAGGGACATGCTTGCCTTCGCCTCCGTGTGCCCACGCTTCGGCATGTAAAATGGCCCTGCCCTCAGACGCCTGCAATCGTAGCCTTAATCCAAGGTTAACCGAAGGGTGCGGTCACCTGCGGCAAGGCCTCTCCGCATGAGGTATCCCCCCAACGAACGGCACAAGCTGGGCTCAGCGCGACGTGCCTGGGCGCCGTTCGGGCAATGTCATCGCCACCACTCCGAGCACGACGAGGCCGAGGCCGATCCAGGCCGTCGAGCTCAGCCTCTCCCCCAGGAAGACGATGCCGATAGCCACGCCGATCGGCACGCGCAGATAGGACACGGCCGTCGTCCCGACCGAGCCGAGCGAGCGGATCAGGCGGAAATAGATCGCGAAGGCGAGCGCCGTCGAGAAGACCGAGAGCGCCAGCAGCGCCAGGATCGATTCCTGCGATGGCGCCAGCGTCCAGGGCCGATCCACGACCAGCGCCGCCGGGATGAGCAGGGCCGTGCCGGCCAGCATGGAGCCCGCGGCCGGCAGCACCGGGTCCATGCCGGCGAAATTGCGCCCGAAGAGGGCCGCGCAGGCATAGGCGACGGTCGCCGCGACGATGGCAAGTTGCGGCAGGAGGGCGTGGCCGAGGCCGGAGAAGGCGTCGACGCCGACGATCAAGCTGACGCCGGCAATGCCGGCGACGACCCCGATTCCCTTGTGCCAATCCGGGCGCTGGCCCGGCTTCAACACCAGCGAGATCAGGAAGACGAAGACCGGCGTGGTGCCATTTAGGATGGAGGCTAGGCCGGCATCGACGCTGCGCTCGGCCCAGGCGATCAGGGTGAATGGCACGACGCTGTTGAGCAGGGCCTGCGTCAGAAAGCGCTGCCAGGAAGCCGCATCCCGCGGCATCCGCAAGCCACGCCAGCGAATGACGGCAAGCAGGATCAGGCCTGCTATCAAGGTGCGCGCGGCGATCAGGGTCAGAGGCGGAATCGTCTCCACGCCGATCTTGATGAAAGTGTAGGAACCGCCCCAGAGCGTGGCGAGCACGAGCAGCAGGGCAAGTTCGGTGCTGCGGTTCGGCACGGCGGCCGGGCTATCGAGCGCTTGCGTGGACATGATCTCTCCTCGGGTTGGCGAGACCATGCCAGCAACTCTGCGCGACAGCATGCGGCAACACTACGGTTTCGGCCGTAGCTTCAGAGCGTGATTCAACGGCCTATGGGATCGATTCAATAGCACCCGATAAGCCTTTGCTAGAAAAGAAGAACCCGCGGCTTTCGCCGCGGGTTCGGTCGTTGCGACGACGCCTTCGGTCAGGAATGCGCCAGGATCGCCAGCAGCAGCAGGGCGATGATGTTGGTGATCTTGATCGCCGGGTTCACGGCGGGGCCCGCGGTGTCCTTGTAGGGGTCGCCGACGGTGTCGCCGGTGACCGAGGCCTTATGCGCCTCCGAGCCCTTCATATGGCGCACGCCGTCCTTGTCGACGAAGCCGTCCTCGAAGCTCTTCTTGGCGTTGTCCCAGGCGCCGCCGCCCGAGGTCATCGAGATCGCGACGAAGATGCCGGTGACAATGACGCCCAGCAGCATGGCACCAACGGCAGCGAAGGCCTGGTTCTTGCCGGCGATGGCGTTGATGACGAAGAAGGTCACGACCGGCGCCAGGACCGGCAGCAGCGAGGGGATGATCATCTCCCTGATCGCGGCCCGGGTCAGCATGTCGACGGCGCGGCCGTAATCCGGCCGGTCCTTACCCTCCATGATGCCGGGCTTCTCGCGGAACTGCCTGCGCACCTCCTCCACCACCGATCCGGCGGCACGTCCGACGGCAGTCATGCCCATGCCGCCGAAGAGGAAGGGGATGAGGCCGCCGAGGAGCAGCCCGACGACGACGAAGGGGTTCGACAGCGAGAAATCGACCGTGACGCCCTTGAAGTACTGGAAGGTGGTCGAGCCCGCCTTGTTGGCCTCGGCCACGAAGAAATTCAGGTCCGAGGTATAGGCGGCGAACAGCACGAGGGCGCCGAGGCCGGCGGAGCCGATCGCGTAGCCTTTGGTGACGGCCTTGGTGGTGTTGCCGACCGCATCGAGCGCGTCGGTGGAGTGACGGACTTCCTTGGGCAGGCCCGCCATCTCGGCAATGCCGCCGGCATTGTCGGTGACCGGGCCGAAGGCATCGAGCGCCACGACCACGCCGGCCAGCGCGAGCATGGCGGTGGTGGCGATGGCGATGCCGAACAGGCCGGCCAGGCTGTAGGCGACGATGATGCCGGCGACGATGACGATGACCGGCGCAGCGGTCGATTCCAGCGAGACCGCGAGGCCCTGGATGACGTTGGTGCCATGGCCGGTGACCGAGGCCTGGGCGATTGAGACGACCGGGCGCTTGCCGGTGCCGGTATAGTATTCGGTGATGATGACGATGCAGAGCGTAACAGTGAGGCCGACCAGCGCGCAGCCGAAGAGATTGCCCGAAGTGAAGCTGACGCCCTGCACGGTGGTGAAGGAGGCCGAGAAGCCGCCGAACATCAGATAGTTGACCACCGCGATCGCACCGACGGAGAGCACGCCCGCGGCGATGAAGCCCTTGTAGAGCGCGCCCATGATCGACTGGTTGGCACCGAGCTTCACGAAGAAGGTGCCGATGATCGAGGTGACGATGCAGGCCGCACCGATCGCCATCGGATAGAGCATCATTGTGCCCAACACCGGCTGGCCGGCGAAGAAGATCGCGGCGAGCACCATGGTCGCGACCAGCGTCACCGCATAGGTCTCGAACAGGTCGGCGGCCATGCCGGCGCAGTCGCCGACATTATCGCCGACATTGTCCGCGATGGTCGCAGGGTTGCGCGGGTCATCTTCGGGGATACCGGCCTCGACCTTGCCGACGAGGTCGGCGCCGACGTCAGCGCCCTTGGTGAAGATGCCGCCGCCGAGACGGGCGAAGATCGAGATCAACGAGGCGCCGAAGCCGAGCGCCACCAGCGAATCGATCACCGTGCGGCTGGAGGGCTCGAAACCGAGATAGGATGTCAGGACGCCGTAATAGACGGCAACGCCGAGCAGCGCGAGGCCAGCCACCAGCATGCCGGTGACCGCGCCGGCCTTGAAGGCGACGTCGAGGCCCTCGCCCAGCGACTTCATCGCGGCCTGGGCCGTGCGGACGTTAGCGCGCACCGAAACGTTCATGCCGATGAAGCCAGCCGTGCCCGAAAGCACCGAACCGATCAGGAAGCCGATCGCCACCCATTTGCCGAGCAGCCAGGCGAGAACGAGAAAAAGGACGATTCCGACCATGGAAATCGTGAGATATTGCCGCTTGAGATAGGCTTGCGCGCCCTCGGCCACCGCGCCGGAAATCTCCTGCATGCGCTGGTTGCCGGCATCGCGCTTCATCACGTCGCCATAGGCCCAGATGCCGTAGGCTATCGACAGCGCACTCAATATGATGATGAGAAGCAGAGCTGACATTCGTTTTCCTGACCTTGAGCTTCCGAGCCGTCGGGAGCGCTGCCGCTCCTCTTTTGCAGCGTTGGACGTCAGGCAACGAAAAACGGGCCCTGAAGACTACAAGGCCCGCTCCGCGTCGCCAGTGTCAGGCGAATTTGTGGCAAGTTTCGGCGAAGAGCGCAAACGGCCACGCTTACAAATTTCGTCGAATGTCAGGCGAGCCTTGCCGCAGCTCAGAGCGCGACGTCGCGGTTGACGTTCTTGTAGAGCAGATAGCAGGCGTCGTCTTGGCCGGTCGGATAGAATTGCTGGGGGCAATAACCGCCCATCCAGATGAAATCCTGCGCCCAGATCTCGTGCCATTCTTCGCCGAGCAAGTAGAGCCCCTGCCCTTCCAGCATGTAGAGGCCGTGCTCCATCACATGCGTCTCGACTGCCGGGAAGCAGACTCCCGGCTTGAACCACATCAGGTTCATCTCGAAGTCGAATCGCATGTCGCCATAGGGCAGCAGGAACTGGAAGCCGCGCCCTTCCTTGCCGGTGTGATTCGTCATCGGCACGGCGTCCTGATGCGACAGGATCGGCTCGGGCACGGCGAGGCCGGGGGCCGGCTCGTAGCGCTTGCGGAGCGCAAGAACGCGCGCCGGTCCGCCGCTCTCGTTGCGCAGCGTGAAGAGCGTCGCCGGCGGGAGATAGGCGAAGCCGCCCGGTGCCAGCCCCCGTGCCGCCGCGCCGTCGATGGACAAGGCGACCTCGCCGGACAGGACGTAGAAGAAGTGCTGGACGCCATCCTCGCCGAAAGAAGCCGGCGTGCCGCCGCCCGGCGCGATTTCGAGAACATATTGGGCGAAGGCTGCGCCAAGGACCGGGGCGGCGAGCACGCGGACGATGGTGTCCTTATATTGCGGCAGCCGGCTGATCAGCACGCCTTCCGGCGGCATGAACGCATAGTTGGGGCGTACGACGCCGCGATTATGGCCAATCGCTCCCGGCGGCACGCGGCCGGTCGCGGGGGGAAACGCGCGGTTGCTCATCGGAAACTCCCGGAAGAAAGCGCCTCGCCCCTCAGGCGACGGCCGGACGCTGGAGACGCGCCCAGGCCACCATCGCCAGCGCGATGGCAACAGGCGGGAAGACGAGCCAGTTCACGCTGTCCCAGCCGCCATGGCTGAGCAGCCCGCCAGCCGAGAAGGAGGCAATCGCGACCGAGCCGAAGACGAGGAAGTCGTTGGCCGCCTGCACCTTCACCCGCTCCTCCGGCCGGTAGCAATCCGTCACCAGGGCAGTCGCGCCGATGAAGCCGAAATTCCAGCCGAGGCCGAGCAGGATCAGGGCCAGCCAGAAATGACCGACACTGAGACCGGTGAGGCCGACGACGGCAGCGAGCGCCGTCAGCACGAGACCGACGGATGTGATCGTGCCCTTGCCGAAGCGGGCGATCAGCCGGCCTGTGAAGAAGCTCGGCCCGAACATCGAGAGCACATGCCATTGGATGCCGAGTGCGGCATCGCCGACCGAATGACCGCAGGCAACCATCGCCATCGGCGCAGCCGTCATCACGAAGCTCATCAACCCATAGGCAACCAGCGAGGCGGTGACGGAGGCGATGAACTTCGGCTGACGCATGATTTCGCCGAGCGGGCGCCCGCCACCGGAACGGACCGCCGCAACCGGCGGTGCACGGAGGCGGGAGACGATCAGGATGGCGATCAGCGCCAAGACGCCCTGCGCGAGGAAGCTCGCCGCGAACGGGGCCGAAGGCGTGAGATCGCGCGTCCAATAAACCGATTGCGGCCCGATGATGCCGGCGGCAAGACCGCCGAACATCACCCAGGAAATGGCGCGGGGCCGAAATTCCTCGCTCGCCGTATCGGCGGCGGCGAAGCGATAGCTCTGGACGAAGGAGCCGTAGAGCCCGCAGACAAATGTGCCGAGGCAGAACAGCCAGAACAGGCGCAGCGTCGCACCGCCGGCAGCAAGGCTCGCTCCCGTTGCGCCGACGAGCGCACCGATCAGATAGCCGCTGCGCCGCCCGATGCTTCGCATCACCATCGCAGCCGGGATCACTCCGACGGCGATGCCGAGCTGAAGCAGGCTGACCGGCACCGTCGCGAAGGCCTGGTCGGCGACGAGCTGCGCGCCGACGATGCCCCCGAGCGAAACGATGATCGCGGGATTGGCACCGCCGAGCGCCTGTGCGCCGGCCAGCACCAGCGCATTGCGCTTCGCGAGCCTGTCGCCATCGAGGACCGGAACATGCTGGTTCATCACAACGCCGCCTCGCGGTCGCAGTGACGCGCCGCTGTCAGAAGTGAGAGAAGGAGCCTTGCGCGAAACTGCGCAATCCACCCTTCTCGCGATATTCAACCACGCCGGCCTCTGCGGTGATCCGCCCGATCGGCGTCAGCGGAAGCATTGCCTCCTTTGCCGCCGCGATCAGAGCAGGATATTCCCCTTCTGAGGCCGTACAGAGAATTTCGTAGTCGTCTCCGCCGGTCCAGGCCAGTTCCGCCAGTGCGGGATCGGCCATGACCGCCGCGCGGACCGCCGACGAGAGCGGGACGGCATCGAGAGTGATCTCGGCGCCCACCCCCGAGGCCTTCAGCAGCTTGGCGAGATCACCGACAAGACCGTCCGAGACGTCCATCGCGGCCGAGGCGTGGCGCTGCAACGCCGTCGCAAGCGCATGGCGGGACTGCGGATGCAGATAGCGATCGATGAGGAAGGCGCGGTCCTCGGAGTCGAGTGCAGCGACCCAGCCCGGTTTGTCCGGGCCGTGCACCTTCAGCCCAAGCGCGCCGTCTCCAATAGTGCCGGAGACGAGCACCACATCCCCCGGCTTCGCGCCGGAGCGCCGGACCATCCGCCCTGCCGGAACGGTGCCGAAGGCGGTGATCGACAGGGTGAGCGGCCCCGCCGTCGAGACGGTGTCACCGCCAATCAGCGGGCAGGCGGCGGCTTCGGCGATGCGGGCGAGGCCTGCCACGAAACCGGCGAGCCAGGCCTCGGTCCAGCCGCGCGGCAAGGCCAGCGTGAGGACGAAGCCCTCGGGCTTCGCGCCCTTGGCCGCGAGATCGGAGAGATTGACGGCCAGTGCCTTCCAGCCAATCGCCTCCGGCGGATCGTCGGCAAAGAAGTGCACGCCGGCGACCAGCGCATCGGCCGTGACGACGACCTCATAGCCGCGGCCCGGCCGCAGCAGGCCGGCATCATCGAGCAGCCCAAGCCCGCCCGGCCCGGCGATCGGCGCGAAATAGCGGGCGATCAGCTCGAATTCACCCGGGCGGGAGGTTTCGGACATCAGGCCGCCGGCGCGTCGAACTCGTCGGCGCGGAAGTCGCGGGCCATGCGGTCGAGCACGGCGTTGACCATGCCGATCTCGTCGCCCTCGTAGAAGGCGCGGGCGACCGCGACATATTCGGAAATGACGGCGCGAGCCGGCACGTCCTTGCGGAAGGCAAGCTCATAGGCGCCGGCGCGCAAGATCGCGCGGACCACGGCCTCGACCCGCTTCAGTGGCCAGTCCTTGGCCAGCAAATCGTCGACAGTGCGATCAACCAGGCGCTGCTCACGGACGACGCCGCCGAGAATGTCGCGGAAGAAGGCGATCTCCGCCTCCGGCAACTCGATCTCCTCGACCTCCTTGCCGATCCAGAAATGCTCGAACTCGGCCATCGCCTCGACGACGCCACGGCCGCCGATTTCCATCTCGTAGAGCGCCTGCACGACCGAGAGCCGCGCCCCGCGCCGCTTCTCGGCGCGGCTCATTGCGATTGCTCCACCAGGGAGCGCTTGTAGCGCAGCACGGCGAGCGCGGCTTCCGCCGCGCCACCGCCCTTGTTCATGTCCGAGCGGTTGGCACGGGCCCAGGCCTGAGCGTCGTTCTCGACGGTCAGAATGCCGTTGCCGAGCGGCAGAGCGAAGGCGACCGAGAGATCCATCAACGCGCGCGAGCTTTCGCCGGCGACGATGTCGTAATGGCCGGTCTCGCCGCGGATCACCGTGCCGAGCGCGACGACGGCTTCATAGGGATCGACGGCCTCGTCGGCGGCGCGCAGGCCGATGACGATGGCGGAGGGGATTTCCAGCGCGCCGGGGACGGTGACGACATCGACGCGGCAACCCGCCTCTTCGAGCACGGCGACCGCGCCGGCCAGCAGCTCATCGGCGAGCTTGTCATAGAATCGCGCCTCGACGACGAGGACGCGGGCGCCGTCGATCTCGACGGCGGAAGTTGCGGCCTTATCGGCCGAGGTCTGCCGGGGTCCGGCCATTTCTTCTATCCTTCTTGCACACGGTCCAGTCGACGCGATCGGGCCGCACAGCGCTCGTCACGAGGAGCCATTTCGACAGAAATGGCGTCTCGAAGGATGATCCAGAGCGGGCTGGAACATCCGTCGAGACGCCGCTTCGCGGTTCCTCAGGATGAGGGCTCGAATTCTTGAGTTGAAGCAGGCTCTTACCCCTGCGGGCGCGCCTCCGCAAGCCGCGCGGCATACCGTGCCATCAGATCGACCTCGAGATGAACGGGGTCGCCTTCCTTGCGCTGCCCCCAGGTGGTGACGGCAAAGGAGTGCGGAATCAGCAGAACAGTGAAGACATCGTCCTCCACCGAATTGACCGTCAGCGAGGTGCCATCAAGGCAGATCGAGCCCTTGGTCGCGATAAAGCGGGCGAGCTCCTGCGGCGCGCGGATGTGGAAACGCGCGGTCGCGCCCCAGGGCTCGTCCGGGTCGGCCTCGATCGCATCGATCTTCAGGATGCGGGCGATACCGTCGACATGGCCGGTGACGAGATGGCCGCCAAGCTCCTCGCCGACCTTGAGCGAGCGCTCCAGATTGACCTGCGTGCCCCGCTCCCAATCGCCGACGGTCGTCTTCGCCAGCGTCTCCGCCGCGGCCTCGACCTGGAACAGGCAACCCGGCGCGCCGTCCGTGCGGGGCCTCAGCGCCGTGACCGTCAGGCAGACGCCAGCGCAGGCGATCGAGGCGCCGATTGCGATGCCTTGCGCCTCATAGGGGCAGGCGATGGCGAAGCGCTTGAGGCTCGGCCCCTTGCGCTCGGCCTCCACGACCTCGCCGATGGCGGTGACGATGCCGGTGAACATCAGCCTCTCCTCACGAAATGCTCGAAACGGTCCTGACCGATCAGCCCGGTCTCGACAAGGGCGTATAGATCGGGCTCGGCCAGCAGCCCGGCAAGCCCCGGACGCACGGCAACGATGCCGGGCTGCCCCAGCGTTTTTGGCGAAGTGGAGACGATCACCTCGTCGGCAAGACCAGCCAGCGCCAGCTTCTCGCCTATGCGCGGGCCACCCTCCGAGAAGACGCGGGTGATTCCGCGCGTGCCCAGCAGCGTCAGCGCTTCGCGCAGATCGAGATGGCCGTCGCTACCGGCCGAGACGCGCATGACCTCGACGCCGGCAGCGACCAGTGCCTCTTCGGGCTCGACCGGCGCGGTCTCTGCCGCGATGACCCAGACGGGCACCTCGCGCGCCGTGCGCACGAGCTTCGAGTCAAGCGGCAGGCGCAGATGCGTGTCGAGGATGACGCGGATCGGCGAGCGCGCGGCCAGACCGGGCAGGCGCACCGTGAGCTGCGGGTCGTCCGAGAGCACCGAGTTGACGCCGAGCATGATCGCATCGTGATGGGCGCGCTGCAGATGCACCCAGCCGCCGGCCACCGGGCTGGAGACGGCGATGGGCGTGCCCCCTGCCCCCCCGGCATAGCCATCTGCCGTGCGGGCGATCTTGAAGGTCACCATGGGCCGCCCCTGCGTGATGCGCAGGACATGGCCGCGATGGGCGCGCTGCGCCTCGTCCTCAAGCATGCCGACGGTGACCTCGATACCCGCCGTGCGCAGCAGCGCATGCCCGAGACCCGCGATGAAGGGGTTGGGGTCCGACATCGCCGAAACGACCCGCTTCACGCCCGACAGGATGGTGTGTTCGACACAGGGAATGCCGCCGCGCACCGAACGATGCGAGCAGGGTTCGAGCGTGACATAGAGCGTGCCACCCATCGACGCAGCACCGGCCCGCGAAAAGGCATGCGCCTCGCCATGCGGTCGCCCACCGGGCTGGGTCAGGCCGCGAGCAACGACGATCGGCCCATCGGGGGTGTCGCGGGTGATGAGGGCGCCGACGGAGGGATTTGGCCAGGTCGCGCCGAGATTGCGGGCGCCATAGGCGAGCGCCTGCGCCATGAAGGCGCGATCGACCGCGCTGCGGTCAGTCATCGGCGCGGCGCGGTGGGGCGGAGACGCCCTCCTCCTCGACGGTGCCGAGCTGGCCGAGCAGTTCCTCGAAGTCCTTCGCCTCGCGGAAATTCTTGTAGACCGAAGCGAAGCGGACATAGGCGACGTCGTCGAGGCCCTTCAGCCCCTCCATCACCAATTCGCCGATGGTCGAACTCGGAATCTCCGTCTCGCCCGAGCTCTCAAGCTGGCGGACGATGCCGTTGACCATGCGTTCGATGCGCTCCGGCGCGACTGGGCGCTTGCGCAGTGCATGCGCAATCGAGGTCTCCAGCTTATCCCGATCGAACGGCGCACGCCGGCCCGAGCGCTTGACCACCGTCAATTCGCGCAGTTGCACGCGCTCGAAGGTGGTGAAGCGGCCGCCGCAGTCGGGGCAGACCCGGCGGCGGCGGATCGAGGCGTGGTCGTCGGTGGGACGGGAGTCCTTCACCTGCGTATCGAGGGAGCCGCAATAGGGACAGCGCATTCCGGTTCGCCAGCCTTTTCTGAGAGCCCCTTCGAAACCGCCCTCAATAGATCGGGAAGCGCGCCGTGAGCGCCTTGACCTTGACTGTCACGGCCTGCTCGACCGCGGCATTGCCTTCCTCGCCATGGGCGGCAAGACCGTCGAGCACCTCGGCGATGAGCTCGCCGACCTGCTTGAACTCGGCGATGCCGAAGCCGCGCGAGGTCGCAGCCGGGGTGCCGAGGCGGATGCCCGAGGTGGTCATCGGCTTCTCCGGGTCGAAGGGGATGCCGTTCTTGTTGCAGGTGATGTGGGCGCGGCCGAGCGCGGCCTCGGCCGCCTTGCCGGTCAGCTTCTTCGAGCGGAGGTCGACCAGCATCAGGTGGTTGTCGGTGCCGCCGGTGACGAGGTCGAAGCCCTTCGACTTGAGCGTCTCAGCCAGCGCCTTGGCGTTGGCGACGACAGCGTGGGCGTAGGTCTTGAACTCCGGCTGCAGCGCCTCCTGGAAGGAGACCGCCTTGGCGGCGATGACATGCATCAGCGGCCCGCCCTGAATGCCGGGGAAGATCGCCGAGTTGATCTTCTTGGCCAGCGCCTCGTCATTGGTGAGGATCATGCCGCCGCGCGGGCCGCGCAGGGTCTTGTGCGTCGTGGTGGTGACGACATGGGCGTGCGGGAACGGCGAGGGATGGGCGCCGCCGGCGACGAGCCCGGCGAAATGGGCGATGTCGACCATGAAATAGGCGCCGACCTTGTCGCAGATCTCGCGGAAACGGGCAAAGTCCCAGTGGCGGGCATAGGCCGAGCCGCCGGCGACGATGACCTTCGGCTTGTGTTCGATGGCGAGGCGCTCCATCGCGTCATAGTCGATGGTCTGGTCGACGACGCAGACGCCGTAAGAGACGACGTTGAACCACTTGCCGGACTGGTTGACCGGCGCGCCATGGGTCAGGTGCCCGCCGGCAGCGAGATCGAGGCCCATGAAGGTGTCGCCGGGCTGCATCAGCGCCATGAAGACGCCCTGGTTGGCCTGCGAGCCGGAATTCGGCTGGACATTGGCGAAGTTGCAGTCGAACAGCCGGCAGGCGCGCTCGATGGCGAGCTTCTCGGCGATGTCGACGAACCGGCAGCCGCCATAGTAGCGCCGGCCCGGATAGCCTTCGGCGTATTTGTTGGTCATCACCGAGCCCTGTGCCTCGAGCACCGCGCGGGAGACGATGTTCTCGGAGGCGATCAGCTCGATCTCGTCGCGCTGGCGGCCGAGCTCCAGATCGATGGCGCGGGCGATCTCGGGATCGGCGTCATGCAGCGAAGCGCCGAAGAAGGAGTTCGAGAGGCGCTTGTTGGCGGCGGCGTCATGGCTCATGGCGGGGCTCCATCGGCGCTTTATCGTCGCCCACCAACGGCGTGCGACCCTGCGCGGCATGCGATGCGAAGGCTTTGCGGAATCCGCGCGCGCGATCCCGCTGTCGCGGGTCCCGTAGCACTCGGGGCGCGCCTTTCCAAGCGTGAAGCGGATGACACGAGTGCGGGCAGCTCAAAAAATCCAAGGCGCCTCCCCGACCGACCAGGGAGCACGGCCCCGGGTCGCGATGACGGCCGGCCCGGAACCATGCCGGTGAAGACGAACGCCCCGCAACTTTATGACGTCGCCCTGCTCGGCCGCAGCGGTTTCGCCACGAGTCTGCTCTCGGGCGCGCCGGCTTTGGCCGACAACCCCGAATCGGATGAGGCAACCGAGATCCGCCTGCTGGCCGGCTCGCTTCTATCCGGGCAAAAAGGGACGGCCAGGATCGCCAACACCGCCGATCGTGCCGAAGACATGATGCCGTGCGGCGGCCCACTACCAGGCCGCGCGCAATCCCGCCGTCACGGCATGGGCGGTGTCATCCGCGTTGAGACGGACATCGTAATCGGCGATGAGCGTCACATTGCGGCCGGCCCGCGTCGACAGGCCGATGCCCAGGATCGCGCTATCGCGCGCCACCCGCGCGCCCTGCACGGCGAAGCTTGCCGACACCGCACCGATGAAGGCGGTGTCGAGGGCGACCGCATCGTCGAGGAATTCGTGCTGCCAGCGGCCGCGCGCCTCGATGGCGATGCGATTCGCACCAAGGTCGAACTGCCGCGTGAGACGCGCGCCGAGGCTGCCGAGCAGGCTCGATTCCGATTGCCAGCCGCTGGTCAGGCCGATGCTGCCGGCGCCGGTCTCGGCAAAGCCATCCTGCCGCAGATAGGTATAGCGCAGCCCGGCCAGCGGCTCGATCGTCGACCAGCCGAGTTCGACGGCATAGGCCGCCTCGAGCGCGCCGGTGAAGCGGTCGCCGCCGTAATCGGCGTCGGCTCGACACGCGATGCTGCCGAAGCTGATGCTGCGCTGGCTCTCGAGATCGAGGCGGGCATAGCCGAGGACACCGTCGAGGCGCAGCGGCCCGCTCGCATAGCTGCCATAGAGCGCGCCTTCATAGGCCTTGATGCCGCCCTTGCCGGCGAACTGCCGGAAATCGATATCGGTGCTGGACAGGCCGAGGCTGAAGCCGAGCAGCAGCGAGGGCGTGACCTGCCGATCGACGCCGCCGGCCACGCCGCCGCCGCGGTAATCGGCGCCGCCGGCATTGGCATCGCCGCCGACCCTGCCGGCGAGGCCATAGCCACGCAGCCAGGCATTTTGGGAGGCCCCAGCCTCGCCCCAGGGTGCAGCCTGGCCGGAGGGCAGCCGCGCCAGCAGCGCCGCAGCCGGGCTGACTGCCCCGCCCGACGCATAGGCCATCGCCGTATGCCCCGCCGTCGGCTCGACCTGGCCGGAGCGCAGATCGGTCAGGCGTTGCGCGATCATGCCGCCAAAGGGCGCGAAGCCGCCGAGTGCGATCGTACTGAGGCTAGCATGCGCCGCGCCCGAGAGGCCGGACAGCGCCGCGCGGGCGCCGTCGCGCGTGCCGGCGGCCTGAAGCAGGGTGGCCACGCCGCGCAGATCGGCATCGGCGCCGGCAAGGCCGCGCTCCAGAGCGGAGCCGGCAGTGCATTGATTGGCCGAGGCGCAGACGCCGAGCGCGTCGAAGGGCAGTGTACGGATGTCGAGATGCGCCGTGTTCGGCTCGTAGCGCAAGCTTGCCTGGACGAAGGGTGCCGAGCCGTCTCCGAAGGGCCCCTCGACGCCTTCGAAGCGGCCGATGAGGCCCTGCCCGGCGGTGATCACCGGCATGGTCAGGAAGCGCGGCAGCAGTTGCGGGCCGCCGGCCAGCGCTACCTGACCGGCAAGGCTAGCCGTTCTCGTCACGGCGAGACGATTCTGCCCGCCCGTCGCGTCGAGCTGCTGGACCAGGAATCCGCCGGCCTGCTGCACATAGCTGCCGTTGACGGTCAGCGTCCCGACGCCGCGGTTGTTGCCGGCCCAGACCGCGCCGGCATTGTCGACATCGCCGTTGACGACGCCGGTGCCGGCAAGCGTGCCCGCCGGCGCGACGCTGGTGGCCGAGGCGATGCTGCCCATGACGGTGAGAAAGCCGCCCTCGACCCGCGTCGCGCCGGCATAGGCGCTGTGGCCGGTCAGGACGAGTTCGCCGTCGCCGCGTTTGACGAGGCCGCCTGCGCCGACAATATCGTTCTCGAAGAAGGCGACGCCGCCGGGCTGTTCGACGACGAAGTCGCCCCAGTCGAAGCGGCCGGGGCCGAGCACAGCCTTGCCGACATCGAGCAGGCCGTATCCGAAGATTTCGTCGACGCCCGGCGGGCCAATGTCCTTGGCTGTGCCGAGCAGGGTCTGGCGTACCTGGTCGGCGCTGAAGAACGGAAACATCTGCCAGACCAGCGCCGCGGCACCCGAGACATGGGGAGCGGCGAAGGAAGTCCCGTAGACCCTGGAATAGCCGCCGCTGTTGTTGGCCACGACAATGGGATCGTTGGGATAAGGGTCGGGATACCACCAGTCGCCGCCGCCGGGGGCCGCGAGGCACCAGCTCTTCGCCACACCGCAGCGGTTGGTGTAGAACGGCTCATAATCGGGCCCGAGGGCCATAACCGCCAGCCAGCCGCGCTCCAACTCCGGGAAGAGATAGGGCAGTCCGGCCTCGGCGCTCGGTTGATTCCGGCCCTCATTCGCCGTGCCCCAGATGCTGAGAATTCCTGCGGCAACAGCGCGTCGATAGGCGGGGATGCCTGCCGGGTACTCCGACTGGTAGCTGCCGCTCGTGAATGCCGTAATCGGGCGTTCATCGCCGTAGCTGTTATTGATGATGCGGACGCCGCGCGCCTGCAGATCGGCATAGGCTCTCATCGCGAAAGCCACTTCCGTATACCCCAACTCGACTTCCGTTCCGGCGACGACGAGCGAGGCGCCGGGCGCGACCCCGTGCACGCCCTTGCCGTCACGGTTGGCGGCGATGACTGATGAAACGTTCGTGCCGTGCCCGCTGCGATCGATCGGCTGCGCCGTTTCGGTGGGATAGTCGTAACCCCCGGCATATCGGCCGATGAATTCAGGATGTGCGGCAAAGATCCCGGAATCGATGACTCCGATCAGCCCCCCCGTACCATCGACGCCGCGCGCATAGGCATTCGCGGCGTTGATATAGTCGAGCCCCCACTGGGCCAGGTATTCGGGTGTGCGCCAGCTCTGGGGATCGGTGAGCGGGCCGCGCGACTGGGCCGCGGCGACATTCGTGAGAGCCGTCGACAGCAGAAAGGCTGCAACGGTAGGCTTAGCCAGGAAATTCACGCAGCCCCCGAGACATCGGCGCAAGGCTCCATCCGGACGCGCCGGCTAAGAACCTGCCCACAGGCGGCCGGAGGGTCAACGTGAACCAGTGGCCGGCGGCTAGGCCGACAACGCATGGCTTCGGTTAGGGCTGCGGGAACGCCGGGGTGCTTTCCGTCACCTGGATCGCGGTGCTCCGCACTGACTCCGGCCAGCAAAAAGCCCGCCGTCTCCGGCGGGCTTCATCGCTCTCGAGAGCCTCTCGGCCGTTCAGATGTCCTGATCGCCCTGCAGGGCCGCTACCGGCGCCGGGCCGAGGCCGTCCTTGTTGTAGATGTCGTCGCGGAACTGCACGCCGCCATCGGCCGTCGCCCACGCCGTGACATAGACCCAGTAGCAGGCCACCGGGTCGGAAATGCGGGCGTTGACGCGCTGCCCCGACTGGATGACCTCGTCGATCTTGGCGCGGTCCCAGCCGGGAGTGTTCTTCAACAGCCAGGCGACATAGTCGCGCACGTTCTGGACGCGCATGCAGCCCGAGGAGACGAAGCGGTAATCGTCGCCGAAGATGCCCTTCGACGGCGTGTCATGCATGTAGACGCCGTGCGGGCTGGGGATGTTGATGCGCACGAAGCCGAGCGAGTTGAAGTCGCCGCCCGGATCCTGCCGGAAGGTGTAGCGCGTCGCCTCGTCCGAGTTCCAGTTCACGCTGGCGGGCGAAATCTCGCCGCCGCTCGGCGAGATGATGCGGATCTTGTTCTCGGCAAGATAACCCGGCTCCTTGCGCATCTTCGGGATCAGATCCTTGCGGATGATCGAAGCGGGAACCGTCCAGGTCGGGTTGAAATTGACTTCGGGAATCCGGGTCTGCAGCAGCGGCGACTGGCGGTCGATCTTGCCGACGCCGGCGGCGTGACGCGTCGCGACATGGCCGTTCTCGACGGTCTCCACCATCGCCGCGGGGATGTTGGCGACGACATAGCGGCCGCCGAGATTGCCGGACCAGGTGCGCAGGCGCACGACATTGGTCTCGAGCTGGCGGATGCGGCGGTCGATCGGGACGTTGAGCGCGACCACCGTGGCGCGGTTGATAGTGCCGGTGGTGGACAGGCCGACGCGCGACTGGAAGCGGCGCACACCTGCCTCGACATAGGAGTCATAGACTGCGCTGTCGCCTGCGGCCGCATCGAGGTCGCCGGTGACGATCAGGCGCTGGCGCAGAGCCACAACGCCCGGCCCCCTGGCGCCGACGCCCATGCGCTCCGGCAGCTGGACCTGCGGCCAGCCGCCACGGCCGGCGAGATCCCGATAGGCGGCGATCGCCTGCTCGGTGGCCTGCAGCGATTCCGGCGAAAGCATCGGCGTGGAGGAGCGGAGGACGGCGTTGCGCGGACCCGCATCGTAGCTCTGCCGCCACTCCGCCTGCTGGGCGAGCGCCGGGGCTGCGGCGGCCGTGGCGGCGCCCGAGAGCAGGGCCAACACGGTTTCGCGGCGAGTCAGGCTCAGTTGCGACATCTCATCCCTCTTCAAGACTTCACGCATGCAGGCAGGCCGCATAAAAACGTCGCCAAGAAGGCGACGCTGGCGCCGGACTGCCACAACAAACTCATGGCCGATGACGGTGTCCTAGCACGGTTAACGAGGCGTGATGACAGAGGCGAATTTAGGGCATGGCATGGTTTTGCCCCATGCATGGCAACAAAGTCACAGTCGATCCCGAAGCCCTGCGGGAATCGCGTCGACGCGGCCGGGACGGGTCCCAGCCGCGCAACAGGCAGGCAGATCGGCGCAGCCGTCGTTAAGCGACGGAAACGTCAGAGCTTGTAGCGGATCTGGTCGGTCCAGAAGCGCTCCAGGCGCAGCAGCGCGTTGTTCATGCGCTCGAAGTCATCCGCCGCGATGCCGCCGATCTGCTCGACGGTGCGGACGTGCTTGTCGTACACGCCCTTCACGATATCGTGCACTTCGGTGCCCTTGTCGGTCAGGCTGATCCGGACCGAGCGGCGGTCGATGCGCGAGCGGGCGTGGTGGAGATAGCCGAGTTCGACCAGCTTCTTCACATTGTAGGACACGTTCGAGCCGAGATAATAACCGCGGGTGCGCAGCTCGCTGGCGGACAGCTCGGCATCGCCGATGTTGTACAGCAGCAGGGCCTGCACGCTGTTGACGTCGTCACGGCCGCGGCGCTCGAACTCGTCCTTGATGACATCGAGAAGCCGGCGATGCAGCCGCTCCACCAGGGTGAGCGACTCAAGATAAAGAGGCTTCACGTTGAGTTCGGCCTCTTTAGTCTTGGCAACATCCAAAGTCTTGACGCTCGCTTTCATGGTATATCCTGCCTGTTGTGTGTCGGCCAGGATTTGTCTCCCGGTCCGCTTCTGAAAAACACCATAAGCGGGGGCGGATGAAAACGAGTTTAAATATCAGGATGAATCAGGGATTTACCCCTTTGGGTGAATCGTAAGTGAAGCCAGAAACGCTTAAGCTAAAGCGATTCTTACCATGACTCGACGCAATCGAAGTGCTGGCTGCCGCGTTTGGAGCGCTGCGAGAACGCCATGCGAGGGGACGATCGTAGCGGCGATCGACCGCTACTCCGCCTCGTTCTCCGCCGCCCAGGTGGCGAGGAAATAGACCGCCATCAGCCCGACATAGAGCGCGACCAGCCAGGCCGTCATCGGCACGAAGCGCGGGAAGAAGAAGCCCAGCAACATCTGGCTGATCGCCGCCAGAAGCCAGAGCACGCCACCCCAGGTCGAAGTCAGCCAGAGTCCGACAGCAGCGACGAGGTCGATCACGGCGAAGTAGACGATGATGGCCTGATAGCTCAACAGCCGGTTTTCGAAGGGCGGCTGCGGATTGCCGGGCAGGCCAAAGATCACGGCCCAGGCGGTGAGCCCCTTGGCGAGCCAGAAGGCCGAGAGCAGGCGCAGGAACCAGACGAGCAGGAGCTGCCACCGGCCTCGCCGCTTCTCGCCATCCTCGCCAGACCTCGCACCGCGCAGAGCCTCGCCATCGCCACCCAGACCCAAGCTCAATCCTCCAGCTCGAGTTCGTCGGCGCCGAGCGGCGCAAAATAGGCGTCGATATCGGCCTGCCTGACGGCATCGAGAGTCGCAGGCTGCCAGCGCGGCGCCTGATCCTTGTCGATCACGACAGCGCGCACGCCCTCATAGAAGTCATGGCCGCGCGCAATGCGCGACACGATGCGGAACTCGGTACGCATCGCCTCGGCGAAATCGAGGCCGGCGCCACGCCGCATCTGCTCGAAGGCGATGGCGACGCTGGTCGGGGATTTGGTGGCGATGGTCTGCAGCAGCTTGGCTGCGAAGGCGCTGCCGCTGGCGGCGGCCTTGTTCAGGCCTGCGATCACCTCCGGCAAGGTCTCCCCGCCGAAGGCATCCGCGATCACCGCGCGCTCAGCCTGCAGGGGGCCCGGCCCTCGCTGGAGACAGAAGGCGGCGAGGATCTCGTCGAGCGCGCCACGGCCCGTCAGCGCATCGGCCAGTTCCGCCATCCGCTCGCTCGGCACGCCATGGGTGGCAAGCCCGACCGAGAGCGCATCGGCGGCGCCGATACGCTCACCCGTCAACGCCAGGAAGCGGCCGAAGCCGTCGTCGAGACGCGGCAGCGCATAAGTCGCGCCGACATCGGGGAAGAAGCCGATGCCGACCTCGGGCATGGCGAAGAGATAGCGGTCGCCCGCGATGCGGTGGCTACCATGCAGCGATATGCCGACACCGCCACCCATGACGATGCCGTCGATCAGCGCGACATAAGGCTTGGGATAAGTCTTGATGCGGTGATTGAGGATGTACTCCTCGCCCCAGAAGGCGAGCATCTCGTCACGTCGCCCGGCCTTGCCGCAATCATGCAGCCAGCGGATGTCGCCCCCCGCCGAGAAGGCCTTCTCGCTCGTGCTGATGACGACGATGCGGGTGACCTGCGGATCGTTCTCCCAGGCGTCGAGCGCGCGTGCGAGCTCGCGGACCATGCCGAGACTCAGGGCGTTCAGCGCCTTCGGCCGGTTGAGCACCACGACGCCGGCAGCGCCGCGGGTCTCGCAGATGATCTCCTGGTCCTGCGTCATGGTCCGATCCTGCTTCCGTGGGCAGCGGTTCTGGAAGGCGGGGGCAGGCTTGTCAACGCGACGGAACGGCAAGTACGGCTTGGCCCAGCCGCACCGCTCGGCTCGGCGCGCCCTGCGCCCGGCTGGCAGCGGCCTTGCGACCAAGCGCCCTGTTTTGGAATGGTTCCGATGTGATATGTAAACGGCCTGCCGACATCGCCCCT
Organism: Allobosea sp. 10N428; assembly: GCF_056394545.1. Classification (NCBI taxonomy): domain Bacteria; kingdom Pseudomonadati; phylum Pseudomonadota; class Alphaproteobacteria; order Hyphomicrobiales; family Alloboseaceae; genus Allobosea; species Allobosea sp. 10N428. The sequence continues at coordinate 552,857 of NZ_JBFTIC010000001.1, forward strand.
TCGACGAATGCCGGGCCGTTTTCGTTCATCGCTTGAGGCAAAGTCCATGGAATCCCGGGTCGTGCGGCCTTTCCCCGCTCCGCAGTCGCATCAGGACGAGGCGCACGGCGCGCCGTCGCTCGGGCTCACCCGCCGCATGCGACGCAACCGCAAGGCCGACTGGTCGCGCCGGCTGGTGCGCGAGTCGCAGCTCACGACCGACGACCTGATCTGGCCGATCTTCCTGATGGACTCGGCCGAGGCCCGCTTGCCGGTCGAATGGATGCCGGGCGTCGACCGGCTGAACATCGAGGAAGCCGTGCGGCAGGCGGCGGAGGCTGCGGCGCTCGGCATTCCAGCGATCGCGCCCTTCCCCTATGTCGACAAGGCGCTGCGCGATCCCACCGGCTCGGAAGCACTCAACACGAACAACCTGATGTGCCGCGCAGTGCGCGCCATCAAGGCGGCGGTGCCGCAGATCGGCATCATCTGCGATGCCGCGCTCGACCCCTACACCTCCCATGGCCATGACGGCGTCATGGCCGGCGAGCGCATCCTGAACGACGCCAGCGTCGCGATCCTCGTCGGACAGGCTCAAGCGCTCGCGGATGCCGGGGCCGACGTGATCGCGCCCTCCGACATGATGGACGGGCGCGTCGGCGCGATCCGCGCCGCGCTCGACGGCGACGGCCATGAGGATGTGCAGATCATGGCCTATGCTGCGAAATACGCCTCGGCCTTCTACGGCCCGTTCCGCGACGCGATCGGCACCAACGCCACGCTGGTCGGCGACAAGCGCACTTACCAGATGGATCCGGCCAATACCGACGAGGCGATCGCCGAGGTGATGCTCGACCTCGAGGAAGGCGCCGACATGGTGATGATCAAGCCGGGCATGCCCTATCTCGACGTGGTCGCGCGGGTGAAAGACCATTTCCGCGTGCCGACCTTCGCCTATCAGGTCTCCGGCGAGTACGCGATGATCATGGCGGCGGCGAACAATGGCTGGCTCGACGGCGACAAGGCGATGCTGGAGAGCCTGCTCGCCTTCAAGCGTGCCGGCGCCGACGGCGTGCTGACCTATTTCGCGCCGCGCGTGGCGAAGAAGCTCAAGGCGGGCTGAACACGCCCGTCGCAGCTGCTAGAACAGCTCCTTCAGGCCGGCAGGCGTATTGATCCGGGCGCGGTAGCGCAGGCTATCGCCTCCCGTGATGGTAGGCGCGCGGTCGAGCGCGAGTTCGCGATAGAACTCCATGAGTGCGGCGGCGTCGGGGTGTTCGAGCGAAAAGTCCTCCAGCCGCGCGCCCATATCCGCGATCGTCGCCATCGAACGCGGCTTGCCACGCCTGTCGATCAGCGATGGGGCCGCACCGCCGAGCGGCAGGGAGCCGTCATCCGGGATCGCAAAATCGAAGGCCGGTTCGGACCAGGGGAGCGAGACCTTCTTGCCGAAGACATCTTCGCGGCCGGCGAGCATCAGATCGATCGCATCCGTCCTCGCCACCCAACCACGCAGGCGGCGGCCCGCATCCCAATCGGCCCTGACCGATTTCTGATCGGCCAGGCCGAACCACCGCGCGCGAGCCGGCCTGACGCCATCGGGATCCAACGCCACGATCTCCAGATAGATCCCCTCCCCCAGCCGCAGCAGATGGTTATGGGTGCCCATATAGGCGTGGCGCTGGCCGAAGGGGACGTCGAGCTCCAGACAATCCCGAACATGCGCGACGCCTTCCGACAAGGTCGGCGCGATGACCGTAAGATGATCGAGATGGAGCATGGCTGAACCGGCAAGGGAGCGGGGATAGGATGCTATTCTAGGCAGGGACCGGCGACGTTTTCCAGAATCCGGCTCGATTAGCCAGGGACTCGTTCGGCTCGCGGCAAGCTCCGAGATGCGTGTGTTTCAAACCAACCGCGCAAGCGCTACCGTCGCGCGGCATGCGTCCGCTCATCTTGCCGATTCTGGCCGTTGTCCTGCTCGCCCTTGCGGGGTGCGGCGCGGATTTCGACACCGATCAGATGCGGCTCTGCCGCCAGGCGATCCCACCGCTCAATCCGCCGAATGCCCGCATCGAGATCGAGCGCGCCACGAAAGGGCCCGTGCCGCGGGCGCTGAGGCTGCTCTACAGGGTGCAACTGGGCGACGACATCTCGCGCCACCGCAGCATCGATTGCCTGTTCGCCGGGGAAGGCGGCGGCCCCGGTCGCGGCGCGCTGGTCGGTATCGCCTCGGACGGGCGCCCGATGGCCGATGCCAGCTTCTATCTGCTGCGCCGCTTTTATCTCGAGGACAGGGCCGAGCCGCCGCCTGATCCGGCCGCCCCCTCCGCCGAGAACCTGCCGGCGATCCCGATCTCGGTCGCCTACGGTTTCCAGCAGGGGCTGAGCGCCCTGCCGTCGGCGGCGATCTACAGCCTGCTCGCCGCTGCCTATGCCCTCGTCTACGGGCTGACCGGGCGGATCATCCTGTGTTTCGGCGAGTTCGCGGCACTCGGCGCGCTTTCCTCCGTCGTCGGCGTGGCGCTGCTGCTCTCGCTCGCGATCTCGACGCCGCTTTCAGGGCTCGTGGTCGCCTTCGCCGTTGCGATCCTCGTTTGCGCCCTGCACGGCTTCGCTATGGGCCGCTTCGTGCTGCGTCACCTCGAACGCGCCAGCGGCCAGCAGATGCTGATCGCCACGATCGGGCTCGCGATCGCGCTGTCCGAATATCTCAGGCTGGTGCAGGGTCCGGAACTGCGCTGGCTGCCGCCGGTGTTCAACAGCCCGATTCCCCTGGCCCATTCCGGGACCTTCATCGTCACCTTGAACCCGCTGGCGCTGGCGCTCGCCGTCATCGGCCTCGCCGTCACGCTCGGCCTCGTCGCGCTGATCCGGCGCACGGCCTATGGCCGGGCCTGGCGGGCCGTCTCGGACGATGCGCGCACTGCGGCGCTGTTCGGCGTCGACGCCCGCGCCGTGCATGACGTCGCCGTCATCATCGCCTGCGCCGTCTGCGGCATGGCCGGCGTCATCGTGACGGCGATCTATGGCGGCATGGGTTTCGCCGGCGGCTTCTCTCTGGGCCTCAAGGCACTCGTCGCCGCCATTCTCGGCGGTATCGGCTCGGTCAGCGGCGCGGCGCTGGGCGGCCTGTGCATCGCCATATTCGAAGCCGCGTGGTCGGCGACGCTGCCGATCGAACAGCGTGATCTCGCCGTCTACTCCCTGCTGGCCGTTGTATTGATCTTGCGCCCCGGCGGCTTCTTCGGCGATGCAGACCTGACACCGCGGCAAGTCTGACACGCACGAGCTTGACGACATGACACCGGGATGGAGCGCATCATGAGCGAAGCCTTCGCCATCACCCCCGAGGATATCGACGCGGCGGCGAACCGCATCGAAGGGCATGTGCTGCGCACGCCGCTCGTGCCGGCGCCGCGCCTGTCAGAACTGACGGGCGCGACCGTTCTGGTGAAGCACGAGAACATGCAGGCGACGGCCTCGTTCAAGGAACGCGGCGCCGTCAACAAGTTGCTGACGCTCAGCGAGAGCGAGCGGGCGCGCGGAGTCATCGCCATGTCGGCCGGCAACCACGCCCAGGCGGTGGCCTATCATGCCAAGCGCTTCGGCATTCCGGCGACGATCGTGATGCCCGAGACGACACCGCTGGTGAAGGTCGAGAACACCCGCGCCCATGGCGCCCGTGTCGTGCTCCACGGCGAGACGCTCTTCGAATCCAGCCAGAAGGCGCATGAGCTTGCCGGCGCCGAGCAACTCGTCTTCGTCCACCCCTATGACGATGCAGCGGTCATGGCGGGCCAGGGCACGGTGGCGCGCGAGATGCTGGCCGACGAACCCGATCTGGACGTGCTGATCATCCCGATCGGCGGCGGCGGCCTGATGGCCGGCAACGCCGTTGCCGCCAAGGCGATCAAGCCCGGGATCGAACTCATCGGCGTGGAGGCCGATCTCTATCCCTCCTTCTTCAATGTCGTGCATGCGCAGAACCGGCCGATCGGCGGGCCGACCCTGGCCGAAGGCATCGCGGTCAAGACGGTGGGCCAACTCACCCTGCCGGTGGTCTCCAGCCTGGTCAGCGATATCGTCCTTGTCGGCGAAGACCTGATCGAGCGTGCGGTCAACGCCTATGCCAGCCTGCAGCACAGCCTCGCGGAAGGCGCGGGCGCCGCGGGCCTCGCCGCGATGCTGAAGGATCCGCAGCGCTATGCCGGGCGCAAGGTCGGGCTCGTGCTCTGCGGCGGCAATATCGACACGCGCCTGCTCGCCGCGATCATGGTGCGCGAACTCGAGCGCGAGGATCGCATCGTCGCCTTCCGCCTGACCAGCAACGACCGGCCGGGCCTGCTCGGGAAGATCGCCAGCCTGCTCGGCGATGAAGGCGCCAATATCCTCGAGGTCAGCCATGGCCGCTTGTTTCTCGACGTGCCTGCCAAGGGCGTCTCGCTCGACGTCACCGTGGAGACGCGGGGCGAAGCGCATTCGCGCGCGATCGAGAACATGCTTGCAAAAAACGGCTTCGCGCCAAGGCGAATCCTGCCACGCGGCCTTGCGGAACCGATGCGCTGATCAAACATATCCGCTCGGGCGACGCATCCCGCGCGCCGATGAAGGATTGAAGTCTCGATGAGCGATACCCGCTACAGCCAGCCGCCGATCACGGCTCTGGAGCAGCGCCCCTACCAGAACGTCAGCGGCGTTCTCGGATCGCGCCTGTTCGCCTGGCTCGTCGATATCGTCGTGCTGTTCTTCCTTGGTTGGCTGGTCGTCTTCCTGCTGTTCGTGCTCGGCATCGTCACCTTCGGCGCGACCTGGCTGCTTCTCCCGATCGCGGCGTTCGCGACGGCGCTGGGCTATGCCGCGCTGACGATCGGCGGGCGGCGCCAGTCCACCTGGGGCATGCGCGTCGCGGGCCTGAGGGTCGAGACCGCCAATGGCGGCCGCCCGGACGGTCTGACCGCCGCTGTGCATGCGCTGCTCTTCTACGTCGCCGCCGGCACTTTCCTGCTCTGGCTTGTCGACGTCGCCTGCGGCTTCGCTCGCGAAGACCGGCGCATGGGCCATGACCTCCTGACCGGGCTGGTCGTCGTCCGGGCCTGATCAGAAGCGAAAGCGCAGCAGGCGCGCCATCTGCGACAGCGCGGGAATCCATCCGAACATCTGGATGGTCGCCCGTGCCGTGAGCGACATCCGCGCGACCTGTCGTAGATCGTACCCGTTCGCGCCATAGCCCGTGAGCTCCTGAACGAGCTTGAGTCGGGGGAGTTGCCGCATCAGCTCCCGGGGATCATCGAGCGCCCAGTGCAGCGCCGCGCCGGTCGAGCGGATGGCGGGCTGCCAGGCGATCAGCGTGAGGCCCACCCGGCTATAGGCATCGAAGGCAAATTCGCCGCCGGGGACGTGCGCCATCACCCGCGCCAGCAGAAGCACCACCTCTTCCTCGGGCAGATAGGGCAAGAGGCCCTCGGCGATGATGAGAGCCGGCCGATCCCGCGGCACCGCCTCGAGCCACCCCGGCTCGATCACCGACGATCCCAGCAAGGTGCAGTTTTCTCGATCCGCATAGAGGCGCTGCCGCAAGGCGATGACATCGGGGTAGTCGACCTCGAACCAGCGGATGCCGGCGGGGGGCTTGAGCCTGAGAACGCGCGAGTCGAGCCCGCAGCCGAGATGCAGCACCGTCGCTTCGGGGTGCCGGGCAATGAAGTCCCGCGTCCAGCCATCGATGACATGCGCCCGCAAGGCGACGCCGATCATCAAATCGCGATCGATTCCGAGCCGCGCGAAGTCATAGTCGACCCGGCCCATCGCCTCCGCGGCGAAGCGATCCTTCAGGAGCGAGTCGGGCAAACGGCTCTCGCCTGCCTTCGCGCAGAGCGTGATCAGGAGCGTTTCCTTCGCTCCTCTGAGCGCCACTTTCTCGCCGGGCATTTCAACTCCCGAGGCCAATCCGTTCGCAGCCCAGTCGACGCCGGGAAGTTGTCGGCAGCAAGATCGCCGCACATGCCGCCTCGCGCTTGTTGCCGCCGCCACCGATGCTACATTGAAGGCGCGCAGCTTTTTCGGAGCCCGCCGACGTGACGCGCCCATTGCGGGACGCCCCGCAATTCTACCTCACTTCCCCAACCGCGTGTCCCTATCTGCCGGGACGCGAGGAACGGAAGGTATTCACGCATCTGGTCGGCTCCCGGGCGCGCGAGCTCAACGATGTGCTGTCGCAAGGCGGCTTCCGCCGTTCGCAGAGCATCGCCTACCGCCCGGCATGCGAGATCTGCCGGGCCTGCATCTCCGTCCGGATCTGCGTCGACGATTTCCGCTATTCGCGCAGCTTCCGCCGGGTGCTGGCGCGCAACAGCGACCTGATCGGCGAGGCGCGGCCGCCGCAACCGCGCTCCGAGCATTATTCGCTCTTCCGCGCCTATCTCGACGAGCGCCATCCCGATGGCGGCATGGCGACGATGTCGGCCCTCGACTTCGCGATGATGGTCGAGGACACCCATGTCGAGACCCACCTTATCGAATACCGCCGGCGCGGCCCCGATTCGGGGTTCACGGGCCGCGGCGAGGGCGATCTCTTCGCCATGGCCCTGACCGATACGCTCAAGGACGGGCTGTCCATGGTCTACTCGGTCTATGATCCCGGGCTGGAGCCGCGCTCGCTTGGCACCTTCATGGTGCTTGAGCACATCGCCCGGGCGCGGCGGCTCGGCCTGCCCTACGTCTATCTCGGCTACTGGGTCGAAGGTTCGCCCAAAATGGCCTACAAAGCGCGTTTCCTGCCGCAGGAGCGCTTGCTGCCGCAGGGCTGGGAACGCGTCGACCGCACTGATTCAACCGATTGAAACGCATCAGCGACGCGCGCAGAACGCGCTTGCGACGCCCAGCCCCTCCCGGCACTGTGCCGCCAACGGCCAGCGCGGCAAACCCGCCGCGACAAATGCCGACCGGAGGAAACATGAGCGAAGACCTGACGCAGCGGCTGGAGCGTTGCTACACCGGCATCATCCACGACACGATGCGGGCGATGGGCCTGAGGGACTTCGTGCTGCCGCCGGAACTGCGTCCGCTCCTGCCCGGCCAGAAGCTTGCAGGACCCGCCTTCACCGTCGAAGGCAAGACCGGCGAATTCGACGCGCATGAGACGCTGCTCGGCTGGACCGGCCTGCTCTCCGCCGCCAAGTCCGGCCATGTCTGGGTCTGCCAGCCCAACACCAACGAGATCGCGCTGATGGGCGAGCTCTCGGCCGAAACGTTGAAGAACAAGGGCGTGCGCGGCTGCGTCATCGACGGGCTCTCGCGCGACACCGAATTCCTGGTCGAGATGGGCTTCCAGGCCTATTTCAAGGCCTACACGCCGCGCGACATCGTCGGCGCCTGGCTGCCGAAGGCCGTCGACGAGCCAATCAAGATCGGCGATGTCTGGATCCGGCCCGGCGACTACATCCTCGCCGATCGCGACGGCGTCGTCCGCATCCCCGCCGAGATCATCGAGGACGTTCTGGAGAAGTCGGAAACCGCGATCTCGGCCGAGAACAAGGTCCGTACCGCGATCCTCGCCGGCACGGACCCTCAGCAGGCCTACCTGCAGTTCGGCAAGTTCTGAGAGAGTTGCAGCCCTTATCCTGAGGAGCCGGGCAGCCGCGCCTTCAAGGATGATCCAGATGGTTCAGGAGCCTCCGCGAGCATCCTTCGAGACGCCATTCCCAAGGGAATGGCTCCTCAGGATGAGGGCTCCCTCCCAGGAGGACTCGACGTCATGTCCCACGATCCGCGCCTCATCCTGCTCGATCCGCGCGACAACGTCCTGGTCGCGCGGGTGCGGCTGAAAGCCGGCGATAGCGTCGAGACTGGCTCAGGTCCCGCAGCGCTGGACCGCGACATCGCGCTCGCCCACAAGATCGCGCGCCGCGCCATCGCGGCCGGAGAGAAGATCCTGAAATACGGCGCGCCGATCGGCGTCGCGACCGAGGCGATCGCGCCGGCCGCGCATGTCCATGTCCACAACATGCGCAGCGACTACACGCCGACCTATCACCTCGAAGACGAACGCAAAGCGGGAGCCTCGGCATGATCGAGATGCGTGGCTATCTCCGGTCCGACGGGCGCAAGGGCATCCGCAACACCGTCGCGGTCGCCTATCTCGTCGAATGCGCCCACCATGTCGCACGCGAGATCGCCCTGCCCTGGCGCGAAGAAGGCGTCCATGCCATCGGCTTTCCCGGTTGCTATCCGAATTCCTACGCCGAGCGGATGATGGAGCAGCTTTGCACGCATCCGAATGTGGGCGCCGTGCTCCTGGTTTCGCTGGGCTGCGAGAGCTTCAACAAATACGCGCTGGAGCGGGCGATCCGCGCCAGCGGCCGGCCGGTGAAGACCATCATCATCCAGGGCACGGGCGGCACCCGCTCGTCTATCCGCGAGGGCCGGGCCTGGGTCGAGGAGCAGCGCATCGCGCTCGACGCGCAGGAGACGGTGCCGATGGCGGTCTCCGAGCTGGTCGTCGGCACGGTCTGCGGCGGCTCTGACGGCACCTCTGGCATCACCGGCAATCCGGCTGCGGGTCGCGCCTTCGACAAGCTCATTTCGGAAGGCGCCGCCTGCATCTTCGAGGAAACCGGCGAGCTGATCGGCTGCGAGCACATCATGGCGGCGCGCGCGGTCACGCCGGAGCTCGGCGTGGAGCTGGAGAAGTCCGTCGCCAAGGCAGCGCGCTACTATGCGACGCTGGGCTATGGCTCCTTCGCCGCCGGCAACGCCGAGGGCGGGCTCTCGACCATCGAGGAGAAGTCGATGGGCGCCTATGCGAAGTCGGGGGCATCGCCGATCTCAGGCCTGATCAAGCCCGGCGACGTGCCACCGCATGGCGGGCTCTACCTGCTTGACGTCGTGCCGGATGGCGAGGTGCGCTTCGGCTTCCCCAACATCAACGACAATGCCGAGATCGCGGAGCTGATCGCCTGTGGGGCGCATTGCGTGCTGTTCGTGACGGGCAGAGGCTCGGTCGTCGGCTCGGCGATCTCGCCCGTGGTGAAGATCTGTGCCAACCCGGAAACCTATCGCCGGATGTCCGAGGATATGGACGTCGATGCCGGGCGCATCCTCGAAGGCCACGCGTGCCTCGACGAGGTCGGCCAGGAGATCCGCGATCTCGTGGTCTCGCTCGGCCAGGGCGGCAAGACGAAATCCGAGGAGCTCGGCCATCAGGAGTTCATCCTGACCTATAAGAGCTTCGAGCCGCTCGGCCCTGCCTGCCTGCCGGCAGGATGAAGGCCGACGTAGCCAGCCCCCCGAGAAAACCTGCCCGCCCTCCAGAAAATGAGCGGGCCGCCTTAAGAGTAAATCAAGCTCGGCAGGGCATGATGGCGCCGCTGCTTTGCCGTGGGGGCCTTCATGTTGCGTAACCTGACCCGGATGCCGGCCGACATGTCGTCGGATTCGCGCCGGCAGTTGCTTCATGCGGTCACGGATCTGTTCCTCCTCGATCAGGAACCGAGCGACACCGTCAAGGAACACTACGGGGAGATCGCGACGACTTCGCTCGGCCAGCTCGGCGACGATGAGCGCAAGGGCTATGCGGACCGCGTGGCGAGCATGCCGACCCTGCCGAACAATGTCGCCGTTACCCTCGGCAGCGATGGCAATGCCGACGTCGCGCGGCTTGTCCTGACGCTTTCACCGGTTCTCACCGACACCGACCTCGCCGCCATCGCCGTCAGCCAGTCGCAGCAGCATCTCGTCGCCATCGCCGAGCGCGCGCGCCTCTCCGAAAGCGTCACCGACATCCTGGTCGAGCGTGGCGACCAGAAGGTGCTGCACACTGTCAGCGCCAATGAGGGCGCGGCCTTCTCCGACCGCGGCTTCGATCGGCTGCTCGAGCGCGGCCACGGCGATGCGGATATCACGGGCGCGCTCGCCCGCCGCTCGGACCTTGCACCGAACCGCGCCCAGCGCGTCCTGCGGATCGTCGAGCAGTTCGCGGAAGGGGCAGCTCCCGGCGCGAGCGCAACGCAGGAGGCCGCCTCCCTCGCCCGCCAGGCGCGCCAGCAACGGCTCGAGGTCAAGCTCCTGCTCTCCGACCTCGTTGCGAAGGTCCGGGAGGTCGACGATGTGCTGACCATGCTGGCCGACGAAGACCGCGCCTATCATCTCGCGCAGGTCCTCGCGCAGATCGCCGACATCACGATCGACCAGGCGCTGCGCGTGCTGATGCAGCGCGATGCCAGCGGCATCGCCGTCACCTGCCGCTCGCTCGGGATCGGCACCACGGCCTTCCGCGCCATCCTGCAATTGCGCGCGCGGCGGCTCTACTTCTCCTCGCGCGACATCGACGACGATGTCGACGCCTACGCCAAGCTGGACCTTGCGACCGCCGAGCGGACGCTGCGCTTCCTCAAGCTCCGGACGAAGATCGCCTGAGCGACCGTGGCCGCGCCACAAAACCGCGACATTCACCCCGCCTCATGCTAGCTTCCCGCAGGGCGCTTCTGCGCGAGGATGGCTTCGACGTGAGATTTCCGCTTCTTTCGGCTGCGGCGCTTTCGGTTCTTTTCGCGGGCGCAGCGCCGGCAGAGACCCTCCTGCCCCTCACCGGTTTCGCCGCCTTGCCGTCCTTCGCCTGGGACGAGCCGATGATCTCGCCGCGTTGGGAGGGCTCCTACGCCCGCATCTCGTCAGGCTTCCAGGTCACAAGCTCGAAGCATATGCGCACGAACGCCGGGCCGACCTTCGGGCTCGAGGCCGGGACGATGCGACGCGAGGGCAACTTCGTTTACGGCATCGTGGGCGCGATCGACTACGCCCCCGCGATCGGCGGCTATGGCTATCCGAGCTTCGGCAACGTCGCCTACACGCGCGACTTCGCCGGCGCCTTCCAGGTCAAGACCGGCGTGCTGGTAGCGCCTGACGTGCTGCTCTACACCAAGGTCGGGATGTCTGCCGCCAACGAAACCTGGCGCTATGGCGCAACGCCATTCTCTGCGCCCTTCAACCAGAGCGAAATCGCCGTGCGGCCCGAGGCTCGCGCCGGCGTGGAATGGGCGGTCACCGACAAGATCACGCTCAGCCTCGAAGCCGGGATCCTCGGCCGGCCGATCCGCTGAGAATTTGATTCAGGCGGCTGCTGGGTTGATTCAGGAAGTCTGCGTAAGTTCCTAACAGCATTGACATTTGACAATGAAGGCGCAGGGAACCCCTCTGCTGCGTCGAAGTCGGCTGTTGCCGGCCTCGACACTTCAAGCGCCGATCTCGGGCAAGCCCGAAGAAAGGCGCAGGGGTGAGGTATAGGGCCGTTGGACCAGCGAGACGAGCCCTCACCGCGGCAACCGTCAGGTCACGGCTAAAGCGCCAACGGCGGTTCTGCGTTGCGGTTCTCGCGACTTCTCTGCGAGCATGAGGACGCTCTACTGGCTAGGCGCCCTCACCCCCCGAAGGTATTGCTCTTCGGGAAGCCCTTGGGTGGCAGGCGCCCGGCCTCGGCGCGGTGGCCAAGCCATTCCAGCAGATCGGCCTGCGTTACCGTCCAGGTTCGGCCCGACGTGTCGAGCCACGTCAGGCCCTCAGTGAGGTTGAAGGTCTTGGCGTCGGAAAGGCCGCCATCCTTGTAGCGCTGCAGGCGCACGCCCTTGCCGCGGCCCATCTCCGCCACTTCCGAGATCGGGAAGCAGAGCAGCTTGCGGTTCTGGCCGATGATCGCGACATGGTCGCCATCCGCCGGCACCGCAAGCACGGCGACCGTCGCGCCATCGACATTCAGAACCTGCCGCCCCTTGCGGGTGTTGGCGACGACATCGTCGGCGGGAGCTACGAAGCCCCTGCCCTCGCTCGTCGCCATAAGCAGCTTGGAGCCCGGCCTGTAGGGGAAAGCGGAGACGATCTCGGCCGTCTCCTCCAGTTCGATCATCAGCCTGATCGGATCGCCGAAGCCGCGCCCGCCCGGCAGCTTCGAGGCGTCGAGCGTGAAGACCTTGCCGTTCGAGGCGAGCACCAGCACTTTCGCGGTCGTCTCGGTGAAGAACGCCGTCTGGAGCGCATCGTCGCCCTTGAAGGAGAAGCTGGAGCGATCCTGCACATGGCCCTTCAGTGCGCGGATCCAGCCCTTCTTCGAGATGACGACGGTGATGGGCTCGCGCTCGACCATGGCCTGTGTCAGGTCGATATCGGCGGTGTCGGGCATATCGGCAAAGTCGGTGCGGCGCTTGCCGATCGCCGTCTCCGGGCCGAAGGTCTTCTTCACCTGCCGGATGTCCCAGGCGATCGTCTTCCACTGCGTCGCCTCGGAGCCGAGCAGCTCCTCGATCTGCCCCTTTTCCTTGGTCAGTTCGTCAAGCTCGGTCTTGAGCTGCATCTCCTCAAGCTTGCGCAATGCGCGCAGGCGCGTGTCGAGGATCGCGTTGGCCTGGACCTCGGTGAGGTCGAAGACCTTCATCAATTCGATCTTCGGCTCATCCTCCTCGCGGATGATTTTGATGACCCGATCGAGATCGAGATAGACGATCAGCAGGCCGCGCAGGATCTCCAGCCGCTTCTCGATCTGGCCGAGCCGGAAGCGCGAACGCCGCTGCAGCACTTCGCGGCGATGGTCGAGCCAGGCGCGCAGGGCCTCCGAAAGGCCGAGCACGCGCGGCACGAGGCCGCCGGTCAGCACGTTCATGTTCATCGAAATGCGCGCTTCCAACTCAGAGAGCCGGAACAGCGATTCCATCATCAGGTTGGGATCGACATTGCGGGCGCGCGGCTCGATGACGACGCGGATATCCTCCGCCGATTCGTCGCGCAGATCCGCGACCAAAGGCAGTTTCTTGTCGTTGAGCAGTTCCGCGATCTTCTCGATCAGCCGGCCCTTCGAGACCATGTAGGGGATCTCGGTGACGACGACCTGCCAGGCACCCCGCTCAAGGTCTTCCTTCACCCAGCGCGCGCGAGTGCGGAAGGCGCCGCGGCCGGTGCGATAGGTCTCCGCCATCGAGGCGCGGCTCTCGACGATGATGCCGCCGGTCGGAAAATCCGGGCCTGGCACGAAGGTCATGAGCTGCTCGGAGGAGGTCTCCGGGTGCTGGATCAGGTAGAGCGCGGCGTCGCAGAGCTCGGCGGCGTTGTGCGGCGGGATCGAGGTCGCCATGCCCACAGCGATGCCCTGCGAGCCATTGGCGAGCAGGTTCGGGAAGGCGGCCGGCAGGACGATCGGTTCCTCGTCCTCGCCGTTATAGGTCTCGCGGAAATCGACCGCGTCCTCGTCGATGCCGTCGAGGAGGAGCCGGGCGACCTCGGTCATGCGCGCTTCGGTGTAACGGTAGGCGGCGGCGTTATCGCCATCGATATTGCCGAAATTGCCCTGCCCGTCGACGAGCGGATAGCGCTGGGCGAAATCCTGCGCGAGGCGCACCAGCGCGTCATAGACCGACTGGTCGCCATGCGGGTGGAACTTACCGATGACGTCGCCGACGATGCGGGCGCATTTCTTGTGGACCTGGCCCGGATCGAGCCGCAGCAGCCGCATGGCGTGCAGGATGCGGCGATGGACGGGCTTCAAACCGTCGCGCGCATCCGGCAAAGCGCGGTGCATGATGGTGGAGAGCGCATAGGCAAGATAGCGCTCTTCGAGCGCCGATTTCAGATCGATGCGCTCGGATTCGTCCTCCGGCGGCGGATCGACCGGTTTGCCCATGCGTCTTCAGCCCTCGTCTCGTCGAAAATTCGCGCGGCTTCTATGGCACAGCGCGAATCAGCCCGCCAGAACAATGCAGGTACGCCGCCATGCGTGCAAACGCCGGCGCCGGCATTTTGCGCTCAATCAGTGGATGAATCCGCTGCGCGTGAATTCGCTGCGACGCGCGTCGCCAGTTCGATCAATCGCGCCCGCTCCGGCGGTTCGCGAAGCCCCCGAGGCTCATAGAGGTGACGGCGCAGGAAATGCCCGGTCAGGGCGAAGCCCGCCAGAAGCTCGGCCGCGGACGGTGCACGCCCACCCTGCCCTTCGACCAGGAAAGCCGGCAGCGCCAGCAGCCGGTCCAGATAGGGTTGCGCCGCCCGGCGGCTGACGGCCTTGCCCGATTTCGGCGAGACATGGCTGAGATCGTCGGGGGAGCCGGTCACGGCGCAGCGCGCAAGATCGAGCCCGAAGCCGAGCTCCGAGAGCATGGCGAGTTCGAAGCGCACAACCAGCGCCGGCGTGAAGCGCTGTTCGTCGAGATGAGCGATGAGGACGGCGAAGCCCTCGTAGAGGCCCGGATGCGGATCCCGCTCAGGCAGCAGGCGAAGAAGCGCAGCGATCGTCCCCAGCCCGTAGAGCGCGACCGGGGCCGCCATCAAACGGGCGGCATGCGAGGTCAGCAGTTCCACCCTGTACTCGCCGAGGTGTTCGTCGAGCCGGGCGCGCCATGTCACAGCGACATGATTGCCCGGCTGGAGCTGAGGCTGCGCCTTCTGCGAACGCCCGCCCCTGACGAGGCCGAGGTGACGGCCATGGTCACGGGTCATCACCTCGAGGATCACGGCGCTTTCGCCATGAGCCTTGAGGCCGATGATCGTGCCTTCATCCGTCCATTCCATGGACAGGATTTAGGACAGGCAGGCGCAGGAAGAAACCGCGTCATGGCCGGGCTTGCCCCGACCATCACGGAAACCGGCGCCCTCCCGCCCGGAACTTCCGGATCGACGCGACGCTTGCGCGAAGCAAGGTCGCTCTCAGGCCACGTACTGGGCGATGCCGCCCCCAAACGACCAGTCCTCGCGCTTGACCTCGACAAGGTTGATGAAGATGTCGTCCGGCTTCAGCCCGGGGTCACGAACAAGGTTCGCCGCGATCGCCGCATAAAGCTTCTTCTTCTGCGTCACGCCGCGTGTGTTGGCCACCGTGATCTGGATCATGACCAGACCCGCACTGCGGTTGAAGCCGAAATAATTGGCATCGAAGACGAATTCGTCGGCGTCATGCTGGTGCACGACGGCGAAGAGATCCTTCTCCGGCACCTCGAACGTCTCGCGCAGCGCCTTGTAGACACCGTCGATGATCGCCGCAGGTTCGGAAGCGGGCCGGCCGCGACGCATGGAAATCCGGATCAGAGGCATGGTTCTCTCCATCTGCGGCAGCCGGATGGCTGCCGGTCGATGGCCAGAAGCTAGCCTTGAATCATAAAGCAATAAACCGTATCGTACCCGATATCATAAATACGGATTTCTGATTTATGAGCACTCCTGCCCTCGATGTCGAAGCGGTTGCGGCCTTTCTTCAGGCCGCCGAATTGTCGAGCTTCACCCGCGCTGCCGAAGCGCTCGGCTCGACGCAGTCGCTGGTCAGCACGCGGATCAAGCGGCTGGAGACCACGCTCGGGAAGCTTCTTTTGCAGCGGCATCCGCGGCTGGTTCGGCTCACATCCGAAGGCGAGCGCTTCCTGCCGGCCGCCCGCGCATTCCTCGCCGCGCACAGCCGGGCGCTCGCCGCCTTCAGCGAGGCGCCTGAGCGGATCGCCATCGGCATCAGCGAACAGGCGGCCGGCGCCGATGTGCCGGCCCTGCTCGCCCGACTGGCCGCGCGCGATCCCGACCTCATCGTCAATTTGCGCATCGAGCCGTCGAGCCAATTGGAGGCGGCTTATGAGGCGGGCGATCTCGATGCGGTACTCGTGCGCAGGATCGGCGCCGGCAAGACGGGGGAGGTGCTGCGCGAGGATAGCCTCGGCTGGTTCGCCTCTCCAGATTTGCCGCGCCGAGGCGACTCGCCGCTGCCGCTGATCAGCCTCGTCTCCGAGTGCCGCCTGCGGCAGCACGCCATCGCCGCGCTCGACCGGCGCGCCATCGGCTGGCGCGAAGCCTTCATCGGCGGCGGGATGGCCGCCGTGCAGGCCGCGCTTGCCGGCGGCTTCGGGGTCGCTGCGCTGGCAACCCGCGTCGCCCCGCCGGGCGCCGTCGATATCGGCGCGGGTTGGGGGCTGCCGCCGCTCGGGCGCTCGCAGGTCGTGCTGCGCAGCAACGCGGCCACGCCACGCGGCCGGGCCTTCGTGCGCGAACTGGCAGCCGCGTTCCGGAACTAGCCGACTACCCGCTCGACGCGGCTTATCACGCGCTTCTCACGCAGCTCGCTGATGATCGCCGAGAGGTGCTTCAGATCCCAGACGGTGAGATCGATCGTGACATCGGTGAAATCCGGGTTCGGACGGTTCATCGAGACCGAGTCGATATTGCCGTCATGCTCGGCAATCGTCGTGGTAATCTGGGCGAGCGAACCTGGCTCGTTGAGCGACTTCAGCGCAATACGAGCCGGGAAACGCTGCGGCACCTTGTCGTCGAGATCCCAACGCACATCGAGCCAACGCTCGGGTTCGTTGTCGAAGGCGGCGAGCGCCGGCGACTGGATCGGATAGATCGTCACGCCCTCGCCCGGCGTCAGTATCCCGACGATGCGATCGCCCGGCACCGCGCCCCCCTGCGGAGCGAAGCGCACAGGCAGGTCACGGCCGAGGCCGCGAATCGGGATGGCGCTGTCGTCCGAGGGCTCCTCGCCCGGCAGTTTGAACTTCAGGTTTTCGCCCTGACGCAACTCGAACCAGCCTTTTCCGCTGGCCGCGGCGCCGGGCTTGGTCTCGGCCGAAGCGCGCTTCTCCGGCTCGAGATCGGGATAGACCGCCTTCACGACGTCGCCGGAGTACATCTCGCCACGACCGACGGCGGCGAGCACGTCATCGACCGTGTTGCGGGCGAGGCGCCTGAGCGCAGCCTTGAGCTTGTCGTCGGAGAAAGCCCGCTCGGCGCGGGAGAAAGCGCGTTCAAGGATCTGGCGGCCCAGGCCCGCATATTGCCGGCGCACGGCAGCGCGCGTGGCACGGCGGATCGCGGCACGGGCCTTGCCGGTGACGACGAGCGACTCCCAGGCAGCCGGCGGCGCCTGGCCCTCGGCGCGGGTGATCTCGACCTCGTCACCGTTCTGCAGTTCGGTCAGGAGCGGCGCGATGCGTCCGTTGATCTTGGCGCCGACGGCGCTGTTGCCGACATCGGTATGGACGGCATAGGCGAAATCGATCGGCGTCGCCCCGCGCGGCAGGGCGATCAGCCGGCCCTTCGGCGTGAAGCAGAAAACCTGATCGTGGAAGAGCTCGAGCTTGGTGTGTTCGAGAAACTCCTCGGGGCTGTCGCCCTCGTTCAGCAAGTCGACGGTGCGGCGCAGCCACTGATAGGCGCGGCTCTCGTCGCCGAGCCGGATCGGCGCGCCGGGGCGGCCATCCTTGTAGTGCGCATGCGCGGCGATGCCGTATTCGGCGATGCGGTCCATGGTGTCGGTGCGGATCTGCAATTCGACGCGGCTATGGCCGGGGCCGACCACGGTGGTGTGGATCGAGCGATAGTCGTTCTGCTTGGGCGTCGAAATGTAATCCTTGTAGCGCCCAGGCACCATCGGCCAGGTCATATGGACGATGCCAAGGACGCGGTAGCAATCCTCCGGCTTCTCGACGATGACGCGGAAGCCGAAGATATCCGAGAGCTGCTCGAAGGAGACTGACTTCCGCTCCATCTTCTTCCAGATCGAATAGGGGCGCTTGCGCCGTCCCGAGACCTGGGCCTGGATACCGCTGGCGGCAAGCTTCTCCTTCAGATCGCGCTCGATCTCGCCGATCACCTTGCCCTCGCGCGCGGTGACCTCCTCCAGCCGCTTGGTCACGGTGGCGTGGGCTTCCGGCTTGATGTGGCGGAAGGAAAGCTCCTCCAGCTCCTCGCGCAGCTCCTGCATGCCCATGCGCCCGGCGAGCGGAGCATAGATCTCGATCGTCTCCTCGGCGATGCGCAGGCGCTTCTCGGGCGGGACGAAATGCAGGGTGCGCATGTTGTGCAGCCGGTCGGCGAGCTTGACCAGCAGCACCCGGACATCATCGGCGATGGCGAGCAGCAGCTTGCGGAAGTTCTCGCCCTGTGCCGCCTTCTTGGAGACGAGATCGAGCTTCTTGATCTTCGTGAGGCCGTCGACGAGCCGGCGGATATCCGGCCCGAACATGCTCTCGATCTCCTCGAGCGTCGCGGCGGTGTCCTCGACCGTATCGTGCAGGACAGCGGCAACGATGGTGGCATCGTCGAGCTTGAGATCGGTCAGAATCGCCGCAACTTCGAGCGGATGCGCGAAGAAGGGATCGCCGGAGGCGCGCTTCTGCGTGCCGTGTGCGCGCATGGCATAGACATAGGCCCGGTTGAGCAGGTCCTCGTCGGTATTCGGATTGTAGCTCCTGACCCGGTCAACGAGCTCATACTGCCGCATTATGCCCATGCGGGCCCCTGCCTCGACATTCTCTTGTTGCAACTCATGATTATTTGCGCAGGCATGGACGGCAGCAAGGCGTTTTCCGGATGGCGGGCATGAAAAAGCCCGGCGGGGCCGGGCTTTAACTTCAAACTATGAACAATCGATTCACGCGGGCCGAGGGTCAGTCCTCGTCGTCGGCGCTCTCGGTCGGCGGCACGAGGCCGTCGAGGCCGCGCAGCAGGTCCTCTTCGCTCATCCGGTCGAACTGGACTTCGCTGTCGGGCGTCGCTGCGCTGGCAGGGCTGGCGAGCAGCGGAACGGTCTCCTGCTCCGGCTCGTCGACCTCGACATGCTTCTGCAGCGAGTGGATCAGGTCTTCCTTGAGATCCTCGGGCTTCAGCTTCTCGTCGGCGATTTCGCGAAGCGCGACGACGGGATTCTTGTCGTTGTCGCGCGTGACGAGGATCGACGAGCCCGACTGGATCATCCGCGCGCGGTGGCTGGCGAGCAGCACCAGCTCGAAGCGGTTCTCGACCTTGTCGATGCAGTCTTCAACGGTAACGCGAGCCATGGGCGGCTTCTTCCGATCTCAGCGATGCAGGGAATAGGTTGAGCAGGCCCTTACAGCCAAAGCCGCCGGGATGCAAGAAATTCGCGCTCAGGCCCGCATGCGCCGGACCATGTCGTCCAGGGTCGGCTCCAGCCGGCCGCCGCCCTCGCCCGCGCGTCCGCCCATCGCCGGCAGCTCATGCGGCTTGAGCTCGGCGAAACGCATCCGCATCGTGGTGGCGACCCCCTCGCCGAAGGCGATCGCCTCACGGTTGCCGATCGAGGAGAGGAAATTGATCGTGCTGGCCGAAGCGTCGGAAATCGCCGAGCGAATGATCTGCTGGTCGCGCTCGTTGGCCAGCCGCATGGCGAAGACGGTCGAGCACTGCGACAGGATGGTCGGGTCGAGTTCGCCCGGGCGCTGCGTGACCACGCCGAGATAGGCGCCGTATTTGCGCCCTTCCTTGGCGATGCGCGCGATCGCCTGGCGGGTTGGCGCGAAGCCGAGCGCCTGGTCGGACGGCACATAGCGATGTGCCTCTTCGCAGAGCACCAGGACCTCGCAGGCGCCCTGGCTCGCCATTGCGATGTCGAAGGCAAGCCGCGACAGCACCGAGGCGACGGCATTGACCACCTCGCCCGGCAGGCCACCGAGCTGGAAGGCGGTGATCGGCCGGCCATGCATCGGAATGCGGAAGATCTGACCCAGTATCGGCGCCACCGTCTCGTACATATTGGCGCGCCCGAACATGAAGCGGTAGCGCGGATCGGCGTGGAGCGATTCCAGCCGCACCTTCAGCGAGCGCAGCGCCGCCCTCGGCCAGCGCTGCTCGTGCAGGCCGATCATTTCGTCGATAACGGCAAAGGCGTCCTTCAGACGGTAAGGCGTCGATGCGTCGACACCGCCCGTCGACGGCGCCGGCTCCGAGCCGCTGCGCCCCGTGCCGAGATCGAGCGGACGCTTGAGCAGGCTCGATCCGAGGTCGCGCGCCAGTTCCTGACCACTGGGAACACGGTAGCGGGTTCGGGCTGCTGCAACGACCTCCCGCAGAATGTCCGGCTCGTCGTCCAGCGCAGGCCGGCCGCGAAAGACGATATCGGCAAACTCCTCCTGCTTGAACATCCAGAACGGCAGGTCGAGCGCATCGCCATCGATGGTCAGGGCGAGATCCGGAAAGGCGACGGAATATTCGTTGTGCGGATCGAGGATCAGAACGCGCAGGCGCGGGCGCGCCGCGACGGCACGGCGCAGCAGGAGCGAGACGGCGCTCGACTTGCCGACACCCGTGGTGCCGACGAGGGCGAAATGACGCGAGAGCATGTCCTGGATGCTGACGGTCGCGGCGATGCTGGCATCCTGCGTGACATGGCCGATCTCGGCACCCGTCCGGTCACCAAGGTCGTGAACGAGCGCAAGGTCGCCGGCGCGGATGCGGTGAGCTATGGCGCCGATCGGCGGATAGGTGGTAATGCCGCTCTGGAAGCGCGCCGAGCCATCCGGCTTTTCAAGAACCTCGCCCAGAAACTCGACCTCGACCTGAATCGGGTTCTCGCCGTCCGTCCAGGCTGGCTCGACCGCGTGCAGCTTGTAGACCAAGGCCACGATGCGGCTTGGACCGAGATTGATCGAGATCATGCGGCCGATCGCCCAGGCGTCGCTTGCCTGCCAGCTGCCTGTCGAGACCGCGCTCAGGATCGTGGCACGCGATCCGTCGCAGGCGATCACCCGCCCAAGCGCACGCTCGGGCGGCTGACCGGCATTGCGTCGGTCCGGCGTAATGTCTGCGTGGAAGGCCGTGTTATTTACGGTGAGTTGCATAATCTCAACTAGCTCAACCAAAAGTTTAGTTGATTTATGTCTTGATATTGCAGCGCGCCGGTTACGATTACCTTCACGGAGACCGAACAACCATTCGCTGTTGTCAAATCAGCAATCGCGCCTGCGGATGGTCGCACAGATCACAAATCGTGAGGCCGCCATCACAATCCCTGCATTGAGCCGATGCCGTGCTTTCGTCTAAGCACGGGTAGCTTCAAAGAGGGCTTGCACCATGGCCGAAGGGCTGCGTCTCGGCGTCAACATCGACCATGTCGCCACGGTGAGGAATGCGCGCGGTGGTGCCCTGCCCGATCCGGTCCGCGCCGCCCATCTCGCCATCGCAGCAGGCGCTGACGGAATCACCGCCCATCTGCGCGAGGACCGCCGCCATATCCGCGACGCCGATATAGAACGGCTCGCCGCCGAGCTGACGAAGCCGCTCAATTTCGAGATGGCCGCCACCGACGAGATGATCGCGCTGGCGGAGCGCCTGAAGCCGCACGCGGCCTGCCTCGTGCCGGAAAAGCGCGAGGAGCGTACCACCGAGGGCGGGCTCGACGTCGTCGGGCAGGAAGAACAGCTTGCGCCACGCATCGCCCGCCTGAAGGCCGCCGGCTGCCGCGTTTCGCTCTTCATCGAGCCCGACGAGGCCCCGATCGCGATGGCGGCCAAGCTCGGCGCCCCCGTCGTCGAGCTGCATACCGGCAGCTGGTGCCATGCGGTTGCGGATGGCAGAACGGCCAAGGCGCAGGCCGAGTTCCAGCGACTTGCCGATGGCGCGGTTTATGCGGCCAAGCTCGGGCTTGAGGTCCATGCCGGCCACGGGCTCGATTACGACACCGCCCGCAAGCTTGCCGGCGTTCCGGCCTTCGTCGAGTTCAACATTGGCCACTTCCTGATCGGCGAGGCGATCTTCGTCGGGCTGGACGCGGCGATCCGCCGGATGCGGCAGGCGATGGACGATGGGCGCGGCACCGGAGGCTGACGGTTCCGGAAACCGGTTTCCACTTTCCCGGCCAATGCTCTAAACGCGGAGCATGATCCTCGGCATCGGCTCCGACCTCTGCGACATCCGCCGCATCGAGCGCTCCCTCGAGCGCTTCGGCGAGCGCTTCACCCAACGCGTCTTCACTGACGGGGAGCGGGCGAAGTCCGACCGCCGCGCCACGCGCGCCGCCTCCTATGCCCGCCGCTTCGCCGCCAAGGAGGCTTGCTCGAAGGCGCTCGGCACCGGCATGCGGCTGGGCGTGTTCTGGCGTGACATGGAGGTGGTCAATCTGCCGGGCGGGCGCCCGACCATGCGCCTGACGGGCGGCGCGCTTGAGCGTGTGAAAGCCATGACGCCGGCAGGTTTCGAGCCGGTCGTCCATGTCTCGCTGACCGACGACCCGCCACTGGCACAGGCCTTCGTCGTGATCGAGGCCCGTCCGATCATCGGCGATCGCCCGGCGTAGTTCAGTAGCCATAGAACAGGGAAGGCCGGTGCGGCGGCACCAGCCTTCCTTCAGCAAATGTCGAGCTGGCCTACTCGGCCGGCTGGGTACCGCTGACGACACCCTGCGGCTCGTCGCTCAGCCAACGATAGATTGCGCCGCCGAGCACGCCGCCGATGAGCGGCGCGACCCAGAACAGCCAGAGCTGCTGAATGGCCCAGCCGCCGACGAACAGCGCCGGCCCCGTGCTGCGCGCCGGGTTCACCGAGGTGTTCGTCACGGGGATGCTGACGAGGTGGATCAGGCACAGGCCGAGGCCGATGGCGAGCGGCGCAAAGCCGGCCGGAGCCCTGCCGTGGGTCGCCCCCATGATGATGAAGAGGAACATCATCGTCATCACGACTTCCATGAGGAAGGCCGAGGCCAGATTGTATTTTCCCGGTGAATGCTCGCCAAAGCCGTTCGAGGCGAAGCCGTTGGCGAGATCGAAGCCCGGCGCGCCGCGGGCAATCTGATAGAGAACGGCCGCGGCCACGATCGCGCCGACGACTTGCGCGACAATGTAGGGAACGATCTGCCCCACCGGAAAACGACCGCCTGCCGCGAGCCCGACCGTCACGGCCGGGTTGAGGTGGCAACCGGAAATATGGCCGATGGCGTAAGCCATCGTCACGACGGTGAGGCCGAAAGCGAGCGAAACGCCGAGCAATCCGATGCCGACATTCGGAAAACCTGCAGCGATGACCGCGCTGCCGCAACCCGCAAAAGTCAACCAGAACGTGCCGATGGCTTCGGCGACATATTTCTTCGTGCTCATGGTGATTCCCCCAAAGGTCGGAAACGGGGGAATGCTGTTCGTGAAACACGATATCGTCAACGCATCTAAGTGGGTATTCGCTCTGCGAATTTGGCCCATCTCCCGCCGTTTTCTCGCATTGTAATTGTTCTCACCATGTATTCGCCATCCGCCAGCATCATCTCACCAGACTGCTCTTGCGCGTTGTCGCAGGCGCGATAGTCGGCTAGACCGCGCGCTGGATTGCAGTCCCAGGAGCGCCCCGCGTGGCCAACGAAGTCGAAAGCAAGAACAAGACGGCCAAGGAAGAGGGCGGCGTCTTCGAGACGATCAAGGTCGTCGTCCAGGCGCTTCTCATCGCGTTGGTCATCCGCACCCTGCTGTTCCAGCCCTTCAACATCCCTTCGGGCTCGTTGATCCCGACCCTGCTGATCGGCGACTATCTCTTCGTGTCCAAGTACACCTACGGCTATTCCAAGCACTCGATCCCGTTCAGCCCGCCGCTGTTCTCAGGGCGCGTCTGGGCGGCCGAGCCCAAGCGCGGCGACATCGCCGTGTTCAAGCTGCCGAGCGACAATTCGACGGATTACATCAAACGCGTCATCGGCCTGCCCGGCGACCGCATCCAGATGATCGACGGCATCCTGCACATCAACAACCAGCCGGTGAAGCGCGAGCGCATCGCCGACTACGTGACCAGCGACAATTGGGGCCGCAGCGTTCCGGTGATCCGCTACATCGAAACGCTGCCGAACGGCGTCCGCCACGAGATCATCGAGCGCGAGGGCGACACCGGCACCTTCGACAACACTCAAGTCTTCGTCGTGCCGCCCGGCCACTTCTTCATGATGGGCGACAATCGCGACAACTCGCTCGACTCGCGCGACCGCAGCGTCGGCTATGTGCCGTTCGAGAACTTCGTCGGCCGGGCCGAGATCATCTTCTTCTCGATCGAGGACGGCGCCTCGGCCTGGAAGATCTGGGAATGGCCCTATACGGTTCGCTGGAACCGTCTGTTCAGCACCATCAAGTGAGCAAGAGCAGCGAAACCGCGCGCAAGGCGCCGGACACAGCGCGGCTGGAAGCCGCGCTGGAGCACAACTTCAGCGACAAATCCCTGCTGATCACGGCGCTCACCCATATGAGCGCCGAGGAATCGCGGCTGGCTAGCTATCAGCGCCTCGAATTCCTCGGCGACCGTGTGCTCGGCCTATCGGTTGCCGACATGCTGTTCCGGCGCTATCCGCAATCCGAGGAAGGCAATCTCTCGCGCCGCCTCGCCGATCTCGTGCGCAAGGAGACCTGCGCCGAGGTGGCGCAGGGCTGGAATCTCGGTCATTTCATGCGGCTGGGCGATGGCGAGATCCTCGGCGGCGCCCGCAAGAACAAGGCGATCCTGGCCGATGCCTGCGAGGCGATCATCGGAGCGGTCTTCATCGACGGCGGCTACGAGGCGGCCCGCGCGCTGGTCGAACGCGCCTTCGGCGAGCGGCTGATGAAGCCGGTGCGCCCGCTGCGCGACGCCAAGACCGCGCTGCAGGAATGGGCTCAAGGCAAGGGCTATCCGACGCCGACCTATAGCGAGCGCGGCCGTTCGGGGCCGGACCATGCGCCGGTCTTCGTCGTGGCTGCAAAGATCACCGGGCTCGCGGACTCCGAGGCGCGCGGCCCCTCCAAGCGGCTCGCCGAGCAGGCCGCAGCCGAAGCCTTCCTGCGACGCGAAGGCCTGTGGAACGAAAACCCGGAAGGCGAGCATGTCTGAAACCGATCAACCCACGCGCTGCGGCTTCGTCGCGCTGATCGGCGCGCCAAACGCCGGAAAGTCGACGCTGCTCAACCAACTCGTCGGCGCCAAGGTCTCGATCGTCTCGCGCAAGGTGCAGACGACGCGGACGCAGGTGCGCGGCATCGCCCTGTCCGGCCCGGCGCAGATCATCTTCGTCGATACGCCCGGCATCTTCGCGCCGAAGCGCCGGCTTGACCGCGCGATGGTGACGAGTGCCTGGGGAGGCGCGACCGACGCCGACCTGATCGGCGTGCTGATCGACGTTGGCCGCTTCGAGCACGAGGAGAACACCGCGCTGCTGGAGAAGCTCGCCGAGCTGAAGCAGCCGAAATTCCTGATCCTCAACAAGATCGACACGGTGGCGAAGGAAAAGCTGCTCGAGATCACCACCAAGGTGAACGAGCGCGGGCAGTTCGAGGCGACTTTCATGGTCGCTGCGCTCACCGGCTATGGCGTGAAGGACATCCTGGCCTGGCTCGAAAAGCGCCTGCCGCTCGGACCCTGGCTCTACCCCGAGGACCAGATCTCGGATGCGCCCTTGCGCTTCCTCGCCGCAGAGATCACCCGCGAGAAGATCTTCGAGCGGCTGCACGATGAACTCCCCTACCGCTCCACGGTCGAGACCGAGAGCTGGCAGCAGAAGCCGGACGGCTCAGTCCGTATCGAGCAGACGATCTATGTCGAGCGCGAGGGCCAGCGGAAGATCGTGCTCGGCGAAGGCGGCCAGACGATCAAGGCGATCGGCCAGAAGGCCCGCGCCGAGATCGCCGAAGCGGCCGAGGCCAAAGTTCACCTCTTCCTGTTCGTGAAGGTTCGCGAGAACTGGAGCGACGACCCTGAACGCTATCGCGAGATGGGATTGGAGTTCCCCAAGGGCAAAGCCTGAGCTACGCGGAGGACGGCGATGCGCAGCGAGAGGGACAAGATGCTCGCTGGCGAACTGTACCTTGCGGACTGCCCGGAGCTCATCGCCGATAATCGCCGCATCAGCGACTGGATGGAGCGCTTCAACGCCACCACCGCGGCGCCCGAGCAAAGGGATGCATTGATGCAGGAGGCGTTTCGCCATGTCGGGCGGGGCGTCACCATCCGCCCGCCCTTCCATTGCGACTATGGCTACAACATCAGCCTGGGCGACGGCGTCTTCCTCAACTTCAACTGCGTCATCCTCGATGTCGTCGCCGTGACCATCGGCGACGGCACGCAGATCGGCCCCGGCGTCCAGATCCTCACCGCGGATCATCCACGTGATCCCTCTCAGCGCCGGCAGATGCTGGAGTTCGGCCGCCCGGTCAGCATCGGGAGCAATGTCTGGATCGGTGGCGGGGCGATCGTCCTCCCCGGCGTCACGATCGGTGACGATGCCATCATCGGTGCGGGCAGCGTGGTCACGCGCGACGTGCCCAAGGGGCGGACAGCGCTCGGCAATCCCGCACGGCTGCGGCCCTGATCTCCCGAACAGTCGAACCCGAGAGCTGAGCCCGGTCGCCGGCGCGATCGAACGGCGCGACACTGCCGCAGCCGCATGGCCGCACTGCGTCAAGAAGCCACGGTTCCTGCTTGAACCTTGTCAAATTTCCTTCATGAACGACATTGTTCGAACGCCTTTTGCTTCCATCTTTATTGCTTGAAGTCATTTGAGCAGGAGTCATTGCCATGAACGGCGCACCGCGCATCGCGCTTTTCATCGACGGCGCCAATCTCTACGCGACCTCGAAGCAGCTCGGCTTCGACATGGATTATCGTCGCCTGCTGCGTGAGTTCCAGAGCCGCGGCAATCTGATCCGCGCCTTCTACTTCACCACGCTCGTCGAGAGCGAGGAATACTCCTCGATCCGCCCGCTCGTCGACTGGCTCGACTATAACGGCTACCGCGTCATCACCAAGGCAGCCAAGGAATTCACCGACGCCACGGGCCGGCGGCGCGTCAAAGGCAACATGGACATCGAGCTGGCGATCGAGATGCTCGAGCTCGCGCCGCATCTCGACCAGATCTACCTGTTCTCCGGCGATGGCGACTTCCGCCCGCTGGTCGAGGCGGTGCAGCGCAAGGGCGTCAAGATCTCGGTCGTCTCGACGATCTCGACCAACCCGCCGATGGTCTCGGACGATTTGCGCCGGCAATGCGACGAGTTCGTCGACCTCGCCCAGCTCATGCAGAAGATCGGGCGCGATCCGTCCGAGCGCAGCCCCCGCAGCGCCACGCCCGGCGCCCCAGCCGCACCCGGCAATCCCGCGCTCGAACGGCGCTACGGTATCCGCCAGGGCGACGAGCCGGTGGAAGGGTGAGGCTCCTTTTGGAGAGCCGCCGCCTCTTCCCTTCTCCCCCTGCGGGAGAAGGAGAAGCACGGCCCTGATCCAAGCCTAACCGCCCGTTTTCAAGATCCGCTGCTTGTCGCGGTTCCAGTCGCGGGTCTTCTCGGTCTCGCGCTTGTCGTGGAGCTTCTTGCCCTTGCCGAGACCGAGCTCGACCTTCGCCCTGCCCTTGTCGTTGAAATAGACCTT
This sequence comes from Allobosea sp. 10N428, assembly GCF_056394545.1. NCBI lineage: Bacteria > Pseudomonadati > Pseudomonadota > Alphaproteobacteria > Hyphomicrobiales > Alloboseaceae > Allobosea > Allobosea sp. 10N428. The sequence continues at coordinate 579,947 of NZ_JBFTIC010000001.1, forward strand.
GAGCGGGATCAGAGCCATGCCCTCGCGCTGGACCGCGCCCATCAGCTTGTTGATCTCGCGGCGGTGGAGCAGCAGCTTGCGCGGCCGGCGAACCTCATGGTTGAAGCGGTTCGCCTCCAGATATTCCGGGATATGGGCGTTGAACAGGAAGAGCTCCTCGCCCATCGGGCCGGCATAGCTCTCACCGATCGTCGCCTTGCCGCCGCGCAGCGACTTGATCTCGGTGCCCTGCAGCGCGATGCCCGCCTCCAGGGTTTCCTTGATCTCGTAGTTGAAGCGCGCCTTGCGGTTGTCGGCGGCGAGCCGATAGCGGGCGGGATCAGGCTTCTTCATGCAGTTTCACTGAATCCGTGCTTTTTCACCAGCGAGGCCATCGCCTGCGAATCCATTGCGGGATCGGCGCTCAGGCCGTCGAGGACGCCGAGCTTGTCGTCCTCGCGCCGGTTCTGGCTGAGTTTGAACTTGCCGATGATCGAGGCGATCTCGATCTCGACGCCGACGATGCCACGCGCCTGTGCGACGATGAAGGGCTCCGGCGCGTCCGAGACAGCCCAGGGCTCGGTGCGGGGCGCCTCCTGCTGCTGCGTCAGCGACTCGAGCTGGGCACGCAGCCATGCCGGGTCCTCGATCGCCCGGGCGGGGCCGCGAACCTGGACGGTGACGTAATTCCAGGTCGGCACGACCTTCCCGGTCTCGCGCTTGGTCGCATACCAGGCCGGCGTGACGTAGCGCTCGACGCCAGTGAAGATCACCAGCGTCTCGGCACCCGCCGCGATCGCCTTCCACTGCGCGTTGGGTCGCGCGAGGTGGGCACGCAACACGCCGTTCTCTCCCTCATCCTCGTGAAGGATAAAGGGAACCAGATTGGCGATAAGGCCGCCCTCGCCCACTGTCACCAGCGAGGCGAGCGGGTGCTGGCGAATGACGGCGTGGAGCTGCGCGCGGTCCTCGACCTTGAAGTGACTGGGCTCGTACATTCCGGATTTCCCTGGCGTCGCCGGGGCGACCGGACGAACGCAATCCCTATCTAAGCATTCAACAGCCCGGCGAAAACCATGGCGTCTCGGATCACCTTGCCGGCGGCCGGTGTCACCGGCATCAAGGGCAGGCGGATTTCCTCCTCGATGCGGCCGAGCAGCTTCAGGCCATGCTTGGCGCCGGCGAGGCCGGGCTCCTTGAAGGTCGCGTCATGGAGCGGCACCAGCCGGTCCTGCACCTTCAACGCCCCAGCGTAATCGCCCTTGAGCGCGGCCTCCATCAGATCGGCGCAGAGGCGCGGCGCGACATTGGCGACGACCGAGATGCAGCCGTGACCGCCGGCAGCCATATAGGCCAGTGCGGTCATGTCCTCGCCGGAGAGCTGGATGAAATCCGAGCCCATGGCGTGGCGCTGCTGCGAGACGCGGGCGAGATTGGCGGTGGCATCCTTCACGCCGACGATGTTCTTGAGCTCATAGAGCCGCGTCATCGTCTCGACGGACATATCCACCACCGAACGCGGCGGGATGTTGTAGATGATGATCGGAATCCCGATTGCATCGTTCACCGCCTTGAAGTGCTGGTACATGCCCTCCTGGGTGGGCTTATTATAGTAGGGCGTGACCACGAGAACGGCGTCGGCGCCGGCCTTCTCGGCGTGAACGGCGAGATCGATAGCCTCGATCGTGTTGTTGGAACCAGCCCCTGCGATCACCGGAACGCGGCCCTTGGCCTGATCGACGACGATCTCGACGACGCTCTTGTGCTCGTCATGCGAGAGCGTCGGGCTCTCGCCGGTGGTGCCGACCGGGACCAGGCCGGTCGAACCGCTGGCGATCTGCCATTCGACCAGCGCGCGCAGCGTCTCCTCATCGACCTTGCCGGATTTGAAGGGGGTGACCAGAGCTGGCATCGAGCCGGTAAGGGCAATGTGCTTGGTCATCGGGCTGATCCTGAAGCGAAACGCGGGTTGTCGGGCCGCCACACATAAACCGTCGTTTGGTCAAGGCAAAGCCGGCAATGCATGAAAATGCGTGGCCTCATAGTTAAGCCTTCATCAACCCCCTTCCCCGACCATCGTTCCCGAATGCCTGCCCCAGGATGGAGACCCGCCATGGCCTCGCCTGCTGCCGCGAGGAGACTGATCGGCCTGCTGTTGCCTGCCTTGCTCTCCGCCTCGACCACACAGGCGGGTGACGACGGCATGCTGGCGAGCCAGCGCAAGCTCGCCATGATCGGCGACGTCGAGACCACGGGCGCGCTGCTGCCCTATCCGTCCTCCACCCTGCGGGGCGATGAGGCAACCAATCTGGACGCCGTGAAATCTGCCGTCGCCGCCTATCGACGCGGCGCACTCGGCGAGGGTGATGAGCTTGCGGCGCGGATCGAGGACCGCGCCGTTCGCACGCTGCTCGAATGGGTGGCGATCCACGCCAATGCCGGCACGGTGTCGTTCACGCGGATCGACGCCTTCCTGCGCGAGCATCCGAACTATCCCGCAACGACCCGTTTTCGACGCCGCGCCGAAGAGGCGCTGATCGCCGAGAAGAAGAGTCCGCTGATCGTCCGCGCCTTCTTCCACGGCCAGCAGCCGGTGTCGCCGGCCGGGCGGATCGCGCTCGCGCTCGCGCTCAAGGACGAGGGGCGAACCGAGGAGGCTGCCGCCCTCGTGCGCCGGACGTGGCGCAAGGACCCGTTTGGGCAAGCGCTGGAGAAGATCGTCCTCAAGGAATTCGACGCGGTGCTGACGAAGGACGACCATCGCCAGCGTACCGAGCGCTTCCTGTTCAAGGACAATGACGGGGCGGCCTTGCGCAACGCCGCCCGGGTCTCGGCCGACTATGTCGTGCTGGCCAGGGCGCGGCTCGCCAGCGCCGGAGCGCGCCGGCCGATCCCCGAAAAGCAGATCGCGGCAGTGCCAGCCTCCGTCCGCAGCGACGTTTCCTTCGCCTTCCTGCGGGCGCAGCAGGCCCGCCGGGCCGACAAGCTCGACGATGCCGTCAAGGCGCTCGCCAGTGTTCCGCGCGACGCAGCCATGCTGGGCGATGGCGACGGCTGGTGGGAAGAGCGGCGCATCATCTCGCGCAAGCTCCTCGATGCCGGCCAGCCGGCGAAGGCCTATGAGGTTTCGGCTGGCCACGGCGCCGAGGACGCAGCGGAGCGTATCGAGGCGGAATGGCATGCCGGCTTCATCGCACTGCGCTTCCTGAAGAAGCCGGAAGTCGCGCTGAAGCATTTCGACGCCGCTGCCGCCATCAGCGAAACGCCCATCTCTGTCGCCCGCGCGGCCTATTGGCGGGGCCGCGCCTTTGAGGAGATGGGGCAAGCCGATGAGGCCAAGGCCGCCTTCGGCAAGGCGGCAGAGCAACCTGTCGCCTATTACGGTCAACTCGCGCGAGCGAAACTGGGGCTGGACCGCCTGCCGCTCCGAAGCACTTCGGCCGCCGCCCTTGAGGGATTGCCGGGCCATCGCGGGGTGCGGCTGCTCTATCGCGTTGGCGAGCGCGACCTCGCCACGCTGATGCTGAACGATCTGGCACAGCGCCTGCACACCACCGAAGCGCTGGAGGCGATCGCGGCAATCGCCCAGCGCGAAGCTGATGCCCGTGCGCTCGTCGGCATCGGCAAGGCGGCGCTGCAGCGCGGCTTCCCGCTCGACATGGCTGCCTATCCGGTCAACGGCATCCCGGAATTCGACGTGCTCGGCGACCCGATGGAGCGCGCCATCGTCCACGCCATCGCCCGGCAGGAGAGTGCCTTCGACCCGGCCGCGATGTCCGGTGCCGGGGCACGCGGGCTGATGCAGATGATGCCGGCGACGGCACGCGAGACGGCACGTCGTGCCGGGCTGCCCTTCGACTGGCAGAAGCTGGGCCAAGACCCGCTCTATGCGGCGCAGATGGGTGCAGCCCATCTCAACGACCTGCTGAAGGAGTGGCGCGGCTCCTACATCCTGACCTTCGCGGCCTATAATGCCGGCTCGCCGAATGTGAAGAAATGGATCGCCGCCTATGGCGACCCGCGCGACCCGGAGGTGGATGCCGTCGATTGGGTCGAGCGCATCCCCTTCTCCGAGACGCGCAACTACGTCCAGCGCGTGATGGAGAATCTGCAGGTCTATCGCGAGCGGCTGAACCAGCGCACCGCCTATCTGATCGACTACGATCTGAAGCGCGGCGGCAAGCGCGACTAGCCGCTGGCCCCTCACCTGCCCCGCCATCCCGGGCGCGGGCGAAGCGAGGACCTGCAACCCATCGCAGTCGCAGCGAACTTCAACAGATTCCACATCGGCGTCGCGCTGCGAAAGCCGGCTTCCGCCCTCGGCCGGAGCATGATTAGGTGCGCGGGAGATAGCTTCCTCGAGTTCCGCATGATCCCGGCTTCCGCCTTTACCTCCCGCTTCGTCAGCGCTCGCGACGGTCTGAAACTCCATCTGCGTGACTATGGTCCGCTCGAAGGGACCGCACTTCCGGTCGTCTGCCTGCCGGGTTTCGCGCGCACGGCCGCCGATTTCCACGAACTGGCAATGGCTCTCGCGCAGGACGAGACCAAGCCGCGCCGCGTGCTGGCGCTTGATTATCGCGGCCGCGGGCTCTCGGATTACGACCGCAACTGGAAGAACTACGACATCCGCATCGAGCTCGACGACCTCATGCAGGTTCTGGTCGCGATGGGCATAGAACAGGCCGTTTTCGTCGGCACCTCGCGAGGCGGGCTTCTCACAATGGCGCTCGCGGCGGCCCGGCCGGCCGTGATCAGCGGAGCCGTCCTCAACGATGTCGGCCCGGTGATCGACGCGCGCGGCCTGTTGCGCATCCGCGGCTATGTCGGGAAATTGCCGGTGCCGCGCAGCTTCTCGGAAGGCGCCGAGATTCTGAAGCGGCTCTCCGACCAGCATTTCCCGGCGCTCAGCGAAGCGGAGTGGGAGATCATGGCCCGCCGCACCTGGACGGATCGGGACGGGCCGCTCAAGCCGGATTACGATACGAAGCTGATGAAGGTGCTGGAGGAGATCGACCTCGAAGCGCCCCTGCCGGTGCTCTGGACCTATTTCGACGGGCTCAAAGCGGTGCCGCTACTGGCGATCCGCGGAGCGAACTCCGATCTGCTGGCAGAAAAGACACTGCAAGAGATGGCAGAGCGCCATTCAGACTGCGAAATCTTCACCGTCGCCGGACAAGGCCACGCCCCTCTATTGGGCTCGAGGGACATGGCCCGGCGCATCGGCAAGCTGATCGCGCGGGCCGAGCGTCGAGCGGCCTGACTTCAGGGTTTCGACGGCTCCTTCGTGGCCTCCCTGGAGATGGCTGCGACATTGCCCTGTCCGGCGGAGCCGTCGTCGCGGGACGTCTCGACCAGCCCCGCCTTGGCGCGAGCGGCAAACTCCGTCACGACGCCCGTCGCCAGAACTTTCGCCTGGCCGACCCAGTCTTCACGTTCGATGCGACCGGGGAAGGCAAGGTAACTGCCGACCCATTCGACGTTGTCGGGCGCCCAGGCGGCGATCTGCTCGAAATGCCAGATGCCGAGGCCGTGCAGGCGACCTTCACTCTGCCGGCCGACACCCTTGATCAGCTTCAGATCGTCAGCTTTTCCATCGCGAGCCACCGCCTGACCCGCGGGCCGACGGCCGGGCAGATCGGCCTCGTTCTCGACGGGCGGAAGCACATCGGCCGTCACCCGGGTTACGCTCACCGCTGTCGGCCTGTGAAACAAACTGGCACAGGCGCAACCTGCCCAGTACGCAGCGATGAACAGCAGCGCGGTCTCCAACCATGTCGCAACGGCCCCGTTGAGCCATTGGAACCAGGCCAGGGCTGCACCAAGGGCCCAGAACGCGGCGACAACCGTCCAGGCACCGTTCCACAGCCGGACTCTACCGCCACCTTGGCTGATCCGGCCCATGGCGAGCCCGAGGCCGAAGGCGGCGAGCAGGAACCAGACGAACTGACTGGCGAGATAGAGCATGACCGCCTCCTACTTCGCCACGGTGAACTGCACGCGGCGGTTCATCGCCTTGGCTTCCTGCATGTCGTGGGGCAGGATCGGGCGCGCGCTGCCGTAGGCTTTGACCGTGAGCTTCGCGGGGTCGATGCCGCGGCGCGCGAGCTCCTCACGGACACGCGTGGCCCGGCGCAAAGACAGGTCCATATTGTCGAAGCCGCGCCGTTCGCCGTCGCGGTTGGCATGCCCTTCGATGGTCACCGAAGCGTCGGGGCACCTCTTGAGAATGGCCGCCGCCTCGCCGATTACTCGCTCGGTCGTCGCATCGAGTTCGACGACCGAGGTGCCCTGCCCGAACAGCACGGCGTTGCGCCGGGTCAAGCCATCGAGATCGTTCTGGCAGTTCACCGGCGGGTCGACGACGCAGCCGGTCTGGCGCAGGCTGATTGCGGCATCGGCATTGAACCCCGCCGGCAGGCCGGACGCCGCGCTGGTCTCGATTTCGCTCCTGATCAGTTCGCGACAGGTCAATCCGCGGATGCTGACGCGGTCATCCTCGATCGAAGCGGAGCCCAGATCCAACCTGAGCAGATCCGCGAGGATCACTCTCGCGGCAGAGCCGAAATCGGACGGCGCTCCCGGCACGACGACCAACCCGTCGTCGAGCCGATCCTTCAGGGGAGAATCGGCCACGACGGAACGGAGATTGGCGCGCGTTATTTCATCAGGAACATAACCGCTGAGCCGCAAGCCGGTGCGATCCATCGACAACGTCAGCCCATAAGGCCGCACCACGACGCTTTCCGGCGGAGACGCGACGGCAAGCCCTGCCGGAGCGCCGCGAGCAAGAAAATCATGCAGCGCCGCCAGCCTCGCCGCATCCGCAACCTCCCCGACTACGGCGAAGTCCTTGTCGCGGATCGTCACAGATCCCGACTTCAGTCGCGACAAGGCCTCAAGTGCGAAAGACAGCGATGCGGGAATATCGAGCTCGGAGCGCAACGCAGATTCGATGCTCATGCGGTCCTCGAGCGCTGCCTCCCCGAACAGACGCCGCGCCGCGGCCATTGCGTTGTCGCGCTGCGCCTCGCTCGCCACCACGCCGCCCAGTGAGACGCGCCCATCAGCGCGTCCAGCGTTCCAGTCGAGCGGCACCGGGGCTGCTGCTACCGGCGGGTCTGTCTGCCTGGCGGCGGACACGGGAGGCGCGCCCGATTGCTCGCCAGCTCCGGAACCGAGAGGAGCGGCGGAAGCCGAGGTGGGGCGATCGGCCGCGGGATTTGCCGGAAGTACGTCCTTCAGGATCAGGCCCGGCACCTCGGGCGGTGGCACGACAACAGGCGCCGGCGGCGGTTCCGGAGGACAGTCGATCTCTACACGCGCGACCGAATCGGGACCGTCCTGCTGCGCAATCTGCAGGCGTAGCGACTGGCATGCCTCATAGCTGTCCGGTCCCTTGCCGGAGAGCGTATAGATGTCGCCGTTGAGCTCGGCCCTGCCTTCCCGAAGCCGAGCGAGGTCGGCCGCGGCGCGAGCGATCTTCTCCAGAAATGCAGACGGTGCGCCATCCCCCGGCTGCAATTCGTCACGCAACATGATCGCCGCCCCGAAGGCGCGTTGCACCGCCTGGAGGAGCTGCCTGTGGACCTCGTCGTTCGGGTAGTAGCCCCGCAGGACGAGTTCATCATCGGCGCGGTGCTCGGCGCTCCATCGATATGGTGCCACGATCGGAGGCTCAAGATCGCATTTCACGGCCTGGAAGCCAGGCCGCGCCAGCTGCACGATAGCAGCCTCGAGGGCCCGGAACGAAACGGGGCTCACGGCCCTCCCTTCGATGCAGAAGCGACTGTCGTCGAGCGCGATCCGTCCGGAAGCCAGTTTCGGCAGTTCGGCGATCATCGCGGCGGTCATGGCCCCGAAGCCGTCCGGTGCGCCGAACGCGATGGTCTGGCGATCGTCGACATGCAGGCCGGGCAGCGCCGCGCCTGCCGCAACGAGATTGGCTTCGGCCGTCTGCACATCCGGGACGAAGCCGCCGAGCGTGACGCTATCCGACAGCCGCCCTGCGAACCATGAATAGGGCTTCTGCGCAACGACCTGCGACAGACCGCCCAACGCCCGCCGCACGCCGAATTCGGCGCGCAGATGCGCCATCGCGCGGGTTGCGCCGTCGGTCGACAGAACCTCTCCTGCAATCGTGACGTCGCGTCCCTCGACCTGCGCCACGACAGGACGGGCCCCTGGGGTCCGCCCGGCCGCTGCCGCAACGGCCCTCACTGCGCGCGCGCCGACATCCTGCTCGATGGCTGCGTCCAGCCCGACATTCCCGGCCCCCCACAGCAGGACCAGTGGGATCAGCCCCCAGAACCAGCGCGTCGGCTGCGACATGTCACGCCCCTATTTACCCGTTCCGGCCAATGCTCAGGCCCAGGCATCCGACAACCGCGACCGTTCCATTCTATCAATAATTTGCCTGACGATCCGCAGGCTTTGTTTAAGCGCCGCCAAGCTTCACCCGGTCCAGGCCGCCGACGCGAACGATGGATCGCCCCCGATTCAACCGGATCGTAAAGGCCCCTCGGTCGCGGCGTGCTTCAATCCACAGGCAATAAAAAAGCCCCGGGTTTCCCCGGGGCTTCCGACTGAGATCGGAGACCGATCAGAAGTCGCGCTGGATGCGGAAGCGGCCAGCAACGGTGTCGTCGGACTTGATGCCGAGCACGCCGCTGCGGACGTTGTTGTTGCTGATGACGCCGACCGGCGAATTGACGTCGAGATGCGAGTAGAGCACTTCGACACCGATATCCAGACCGGAGACCGGCGACCAGATCAGAGCACCAGCGAGCAGGAACTCCTTCGGGTCAGCCGAACGGGCGAAGACACCGTTGAAGGCTGCCGAGGCTGCGTCGTTGTACTTGAACTTCAGCTCAGAGTACGAAGCGCTGATCTCGGTGCGGATCGTCGGGGTGAAGAAGTGGCGGAACGCCGCAACAAGCGACCAGCCGGTCGAGTTGTTGATGTTGCCGGTGATCGGGTTGATCGCGGCGTCGGCGAGCGTCAGGGCACCAACGCGGCCGAGACCGAGGCTGTTCGGCGACCAGCCGAGGTAGCCGAGGGCGCCGTCAGCATAGGCAGCCTGCAACCACAGAGCGTCGCCAGCGGCGAGCATCGGCAGGTTGATCTTCACGCCGCCCTGGATGGCCCAGACCATCTCATCGCCGTTGACCGCAGTGATATTGGTCGCGGTGGCGTAGCTACGCTGACCGACCATACCGGACAGCTGAGCCGAGCCCCAGCCCTGATCGACGCGCAGCGAGGCGACGAGATCGGGGAAGTTCTGACCCTGAGCGGTAACCGCAATACCACCGACGCCGGGGGTGAGCGGGTTGAAGATTGCGCCCGCAAGCTCGCGGCCCGAGGTGCCCGAAGTACGATCTTCAGCCGAGATCGTGGCCGAGAAGCCCGAACCGAAGGTCGCAGTGTAGGCCAGCAGGTTGACGCGCGAGTCAGCCGTACGGATCGAAGCGAAGTTCAGGTCCGAAGCGTAGAAGTCGAAGAACGACTGAGCGCGACCAGCGGTGATCGGGCCGAACTGCACGAAGGCCAGATCGACCAGCGAGCCGGTCGTGGTGGACGAGGCGCCACGAACGAGGCCGGGGACGGTCGAACCAACGTTGAACGGAGTCACGCCGCCAGCATTGTAGATGCCGGTGTTGTTGGTCAGCTCGTAGCGGATGAAGGTACGCAGGGTGCCGTAAGCGGTCTGCGTGCGGACGTCGACGTTCAGACGGCCACGGGCGCGGGTGCCGTAGGCATCCTGGAAGTCGCTGTAACGCGTGCCGATGGCGTACTCGGCGCGGACGCGGCCCGAGATGCGCAGGCAGGAGTCAGTGCCCGGGATGTAGAAGAAGCCGGCACCGTAGGCAGTGCAGACGCGAACGTATTCGACCGGAGCGGCCTTCCGCGAGGGAAGGTCGGCGGCCTGAGCCCCGGCGACCGCGGCGATGCCGGCGGCGGAACCGAGGAGGAGGCTCTTAACGAGCTTCATTTGGTAACCTCCAAAAGAGTTTCGAGACCCTCGGGCTTCAGCCTGCCCCCCGCCCCAGACTTTCAGCCTGATCGCAGAACCTGCCTATTCCCGGTCTTTCGCCCGCGTCACCGACCTATTTCGGAGGCGAGGACGAAAAACAGCGACCGGGAACGTCCCGACGCATTTCCACCATACGAATGCGCCCTCGCCGATCAACCATGATCCGCCGCCAAGGGCTGTGCATGGGGTGCTTTGAAATCCGGTGTTGCAGTCGAGCCACGCTTTGAAGCCCGAAATTTACGAAGCATTAACGCTCGACGGCCCGACGGGCTGGTTTTGAAGCGATCCAAAGGGGAAACATGAAGCCGGCGAGCCTTCCGGGCGGCGAATCTCGCGGTGCGTGATTCCCCGCGGCGCCGGCGGCTCAGTATTCCCACTCGGCGCCGATTCCGACGGCCGCGCTGCCGTCCGCCCCCGTCTCCGCCTGGAGCTTCAGGCGCTTCGTCACGTCGACGCCGACCGAGACACCGCTATCCTCGGGCTTCGTCCCCACCTTCACGCCGATGGAGACGTTGTCGCTGATGTAGCGCGAGGCGCCGAGGGTCGGGCCGCCCGCGCCCATCTGGATATCGAGATTGTCGACGCCGAGCGACTTGCGCAGCCGTTCGAAGGTGTCATCCCCGCCTCCGCCGGCGAACTGCGCTGCAGCCTGGGCAAGCTGCAGCGCCTGGAAGGGCGAGAGCGAGCCGGAGGCGCGGGCGAAAAGCAGCCGGGACAGCACCTCGTCCTGCGGCAATTCAGGTTGGGAGGTGAAGGCGAAGCTCGGCTGGTCGGCCGGGCCGCTGACGGTGATCCTTGCCGTCACGTCGCCCGCGCTGGTTTCGGCAACGAAATCGAGTTCCGGAATCAGCCCTCCGGCGAAAGTGAGCCTGCCACGGCTGAAGTCGAGGCGTTGCGTGAGCACGCTGATGCGGCCTCGGCGCAATTCGAAGCCACCGTTCAAGACCGGCGCTGAAGAGGTCCCGGCCACGCGGATCTCGCCGCCGAGTTCGGCATCGATGCCGCGGCCACGGATGAAGACCCGGCTGGGCGCCGAGACCGTCAATGCCAGCGTGGCGTCGAAGGGGGGCGCTGCTCGTCCGCGGCCGCGCGCCTCCCGTGCCTTGCGTTCTGCCGCGAGCCTTGCGGCCGCGGTCCCACGCGCATGGATATGCCTGATGCCGTCGACCGGGCGAAGCGAAGCCGGCAACCGATCGGGAACCGTGACCTCGAGCGAGACGATGTCGATGCGCCCGCCGAGCCGCGGACGCTGCGCCAGCGGACCGCTGATCTCGAGATCCAACCCGGCAACCGCGGTGACGAGCCCGCTCGAGACAAGTTGGGCACGATCGCCGCGGATGCGAATGTTGCCGGGGAATCCCGCGGCGGGGTCCACCTTGACCTGCCCGCTGGCCGTGATCGTGCCACCATTCGGCGCACGCGCCGAAGCGCGTTCGACGGTCAGATTATCGCCATTCGCCGCGACGCGGGCTTCGATGGCGTTAAGCCGGATCCCCTGCAGCGCATCCGTGAAGCTCCCGTTCGACAGGGTCGCGTTACCGCTCAACCGTGGCGCGGACGCCGTGCCTCCGGCGCGCATGTCGACGGCGACGCTGCCGGTCACGCGTTGCCCGTTCACGGCCAGCAGCGGATTGGCGAGCCCGGCATCGACGCGGCCCTGCGCGGCAAGATCGAGCGGCCCCGTCGCGTTGAGAGGCGCGGTTCCGCGCAATGTCAGGCTCGCGCCCCGGCCGGCATTCACAGTGGCGGAAACGCTGGTCGCATCGCCTTTGAAGGCCCCCTCACCCGTGATCTCGACTGGAGGCAAGCCTGCCTGACGCGTCTCGGGCGTCACGAGCTGGGCGATCCTCACCTTCCAGGGGCCGGCGAGATCGCCCGGCTTGCCCTTGACCTGCGCCTCGGCGTTCAGGGTGCCGGAGAAATTCAGACTGGGCGATGCGATGCGGGCGGCTGCCAGCGGCACGTCGCGGGCCGTGAAGCGCAGATCGAGTGTCTCACCGGCCCGGCCATCGAGCGTCACCTTGCCCTTGTCGATCGTCAGGGCGAGGCCGGCGATCTCGACCCCGGAAGCCGGGAAGCTGAAGGTGGCGGGATTCGCGAGCGTGATCGCCCGGCCGTCGCGGCGGGCATCGAAGGAGGCGAGTTCCAACTTGAGAGGCTCGCCGGGCACGAGCAGGCCGGCGCCTTTCAGGGCAAAGCCACGCGCATTGGCGCTCAGCGTGAAGGCGCTGGCGTCGGGCGCGCCTTTCGAGTCGAAGCGAATGGCGCTGATCGTCTCGCCGGCGGCGATGGCGCGATCGATGGCCACGGCCGCATCGAGCATCGGCCGGTCGTATATGTCGCGTGCGCCGATCTTCGCATCGAGCTTTTCGATCGAAACGGACGGCCCGACGAGGCGCGAGCCCCGTGCGGTCAGGTCGATATCCTGCCGCCCCTCCGGCGTGGCGAGGACGATGTCCGCGTCGAGCTGGCCGCCAAGCTTGGTCAGCGCCAGCGCCGACAGGTCATCGAGATTGCGCGCGGCCAGGGTCAGCCGCCCGGCCGCGCGGCTCGCCGGATCCAGCGTGAGACCACCGTTCAGCCGGACCGAGCCGATCGACAGATCGAGGGGCGAGAGGTTCCAGCCGTCGTCGGGCTGGCGCGCCAGCTGGACATGGCCGGACGCCGGCTTGGCATCCACTTCGCCAGTCAGGTTGACGCTGGCGCTCAGTGCGCCCTGCAGATCCTTTGCGACCGCGTCAATGGTCAGGCGCGGGATCGGCCGGGCGAGCGCGGTCGCATTGGCAATGGCGATGCGGGCGGTCGCGTCGAGCTTGTTCTGCGGGCCGGTGATCTCGGCAATGATGTCGCCGCGACCGGACAGGCGCGAGTCAGCGCGCTTGAGATCAGGCAGCGCAAGCGCCAGCTTCAGGCTGGATTGCTGCCGGCCGAGCGAGCCATCGGCGGTGAAGGCCGCATGCTGCCCGGCCACACGCAGGCCATCCACCGTGTAATCTCCGGCAAGCGCATTCACACGCCCGGCCAGGGTGAGGTTGCCCGCCAGCAATCGGTCCACGACGGCGGTGCCGGTCGCGAGGCGCTCGGCCTTGCCGTCGAGCGTCGCGGTATAGTTGTTAAGACGCGGTGTCGCGTCGAGATCGGCCGTGACCTCCGCCCTGCCCCCAAGCGGGCGCTCGGCGAGTCCGCTGAGGCGCGAAAGATCTGGCAGGACGGCCTTGAGCTTGCCGAGCACGCGCGCTCGGCCGAGCTTGCCCTTGTAGTCGAGTTCGACGCCGGAGAGGGCCAGCTTCAACGTTTCGAAATCGGCTGTGCCATCGTCCTGGCCGACGCCACGCAGGGTAAAGGTGACCTTATCGCCAACCGCGCGTGCGAGCGCCTTGTCGGTCAGCGCGATCCCGCTGGCCTCGCCGTCGGAGGTCAGCGTGATCCGGGTGCCCGGCTCGCCGATGGTCCCGGTCGGTGTCGCGTTGAAGGCGAGCGCGACCTTTCCGAACCGGCCGGCCGGCATCTTGGCATCCTGCGCGTCGAGGGTCGCGACCACGGTCGGGCCCGCAACGGGCCCGCGGATCGTCGCATCGAAGGCGAGCTTTCCGATCTCCGCGCCCGAGGAGACGGTGCGGCCATTAGCATTCGGGCGCGAAGCCGCGCCGACGCGGATATCGAGAGTCTTGTCGGCATTATAGCGGCCGAGCACGTCGAGACGCGCCAGCGCGGAGACCAAAGCGAGATTGCGGATATCGACGCCGCCATCGTCCCGAAGGCCGACCGCGCCGTCGAGGCGGGTCGAGCCCGCGAAGACCGGAGCAACCGGCGGCGGCATCAGCCCTTCGATGCGCGCCTCGAGCGCAAGAGCAAGCTGGCGCTCGACGCCTGCACGATTGAGCGTCGCCGAGCCCTCCGCGCCGATCGTCGGCCCGGCGGTGAAGGTCAGGTTCGAGCGGAAGGAGTCGAGCGGCCCGTCGCCGTTGAGATCGAGCCTCACCGGCGGCTCGCCCGGCAAACCGGCAACCTTCGAGATCAGCCCGCCGGCCGGCTCGTCGAGCTTGGCGGCGAGCTGAAGACGTGTCGTCTGCGGGACGAAGGCAAGATCGACGTTGAAGGTGCCGCCCATGTCGAGGCGGCGCGCCTCGAATTTGAGGTCGAGCCCTTCGCTCGGCGGACCGAGCGAAGCCGATCCGGTCGCGCCAAGGCGCGCGGCGACGCCGAGAACCGGCTCACCCAAAGCCAGTTCATTTAGCTGGAAGGCGCGCAGGATCACCTTGAGCGGCAGCTCCGGCAGAATCGGCTCATTGCTCGCAGGCGCGGTGCCGGCCGGCTGCGGCGCGGGCCTGCGCAGCATCTCCAGCTTGCCGATTTCGAGGCGGTCGACATCGAGCCTGCGCAGCAGCAGCGCGCTGCGAGTCCAGATCAGGCGGACGCGATCGAGCCGGAGCCAGACGCCATCGCGATCCGACAGGACGATGTCGCGGATCTCGACATCGGAAGAAAGCGCGCCATTGACCTCGCCGATCGAGACCTGGCTGGTATCGCTGGACAGCGCCTTTGAGATGAGATCGGCGACGATGCCGCGATCGCTCTGGGCGTTCTGGGCGAAGCCGCCGAAATGGGCGGAGGCCAGGAACCCTGCCGTCAGCAGCAGGGCGAAGAGCGCCAGACGCGGCATGGTGAGAAGGCGGCGCATCAGAAGGCCTGCCCGATGCTGACATAGAGCGCGACCGGCTTGTCACCCTTGCGCGGGTTGAGCGGCGCGGCGACGTCGACCCGGATCGGCCCGATCCCGGTGTAGTAGCGCAGGCCAAGGCCGGCGGCCATCTGCAGCTGCTGCTTGCCGTCCGGGAAGCTCGATTCGAAAGCGGTTCCGGCGTCGAAAAAGGGCACGATGCCGATGGTCTCGGTGATCTTGATGCGCGCCTCTGCCGAGAGCTCCAGCAGGCTGCGCCCACCCACGACCTGATTGAACGGCCCCAGCGGCGCAATGCTGCGATAGGCATAGCCGCGCACGGAGCCGCCGCCGCCGGCAAAGAAGAGCCGCGTGGGCGGGATCTCGTTCAGGCTCGCGCCCGAGATCGAGCCGAAGCCGACGCGGCCGGCCAGGACATAGCGCGCGTCCTCGTCGAGTGCGTAGTAGGCGGAGACCGTCGCCTTGGTCTGGTAGATGCCGACCGTCGAGCCGAGGAAGGTCGGATAGGGCGCGAAGGACGCGTTCACGCGAAAGCCGCGCGTCGGATCGAGCAGGCTGTCGGTCGAATCGTATTTCACCGAGAGCGGAATGCCGACCAATGTGTAGGTTATCTGGCCGAGCACGTCGCTGGTCTGGCCGCGCTCGACCTCGAGACCGGCCTGGACCGAGAAGGTGTCGCTGAAACGGCGCATGATCGCGGTGGTTACATTGGCGTAGCGGGCCGTGTAGCCGCCATAGCGCTCGGTGCCGACGCGCTCGCGCGTTGCGACGCCGTCGATGAGCCAGTCGTAACGGCTGCCGCCCAATGCCGGCTTCAGGAAACTGAAGCCAAAGCGCCCGCCGATGTCGGATTCCTCGAAATCGCCGAAGCTCTTGATCTTCGTGCCGTCAATGCGCGGCGCCAGAAAAATGCTGCCCTCGAGCCGCAGCCGCTCGGCGCCTCCGAACAGGTTGCGGTGCTCCCAGTAGGTTTTCACCGTCGGGCCATCGATGGTCGAATAGCGGGCGGAGAAACCGAGCAGGCGCTTCGGCCGCTCGGTGACGTCGACGAAGATCGGCAGGTTGCCGGCGCGGTCGAGCTTGTCGCCCTCGCGGATGCGGACGGAACCGACAGCAGGGATCCTCGCGATCGAGCGGCGCATATCGGCCAGCGCCTTGGGCGAGTAGGGATCGCCGGGCTCGAGATAGATGAAGGAGCGGACCACCTCGGGCGGAATCTCGTCGGTCTGGCCAAGCGTGATGTCGCCGAAGCCCGCGAGCGGGCCGGGATCCAGGACGTAGGTGACGTCCATGATGCCGGTGGCGTGATCGACGACCGGCCTAAGCTCGACCATTTTGGCGAGCGGGTGCGACTGGGCGCGCATATAATCGACCAACGCCGCCTGCGCGCCGCGCAGCGCAGCCGAGGTCGCCGCTTCACCCTCTTTCAGCTTCGCGACCTTGAGCGGATCGGAGATCACGGCTCCTCCCGCCTCGTCGCGCTCGACCACGTCGATCTTGCGCAGGCCGAAGACCTTGCCCGGTCGGACCCTGATGGTGATCGGCACCGCATCGCGATTGCGATGCGCCTCCAGCGCCCGGATCAACGCCGCGTTCGGCTCTACCCCGAGCGTGAGCGAAACGCCGTCGACGACCATGGAGAGTTCGGCGTTGAAATAGCCCTGCGACCAGAGCGCATCGACGAGCGGGTTGAAATCGGCGGCCATGCGCCGCGCCAGCGTCTCGCCGTCCGGCGGCGCATCCTGGCGCAGCCGGTAGAGCAGAGAAGCGTCCTGCAGGGTACGGGTCAGCGCCTTGGCGTCTTCGGCATCGCCAAGATCGAAGTCGAGCTTGTAGGGCAGGCTCGACGCGCTCGCCGCCGGTGGCTCGTCCTTCTTGGTAAAGAGGCCGAACACGTCCAGCGACGAAAGATCGAAAGCCCGGGCGGATTCAGCCTGCAGGCCCAGCAGTGTGGCAAACGCACAGCCGCCGCTCAGCGCGACAGTACGCCCTGCCCTACGCCACAACCGCATCCGCCCTCCAAGCCACCCCGCCACGCAATCGAAACCGTGTCCGATACCCACCGTCATCATAAGGCGAGAGTGAGCATGCGCAATGCTCAAGGACCTGTAATCCTTCGGGCTGCCCACCGGATTAGAAAGAGCCTGTCGTGAAAAGACTAAGCATTGGTTTTCGAGAGCACGAAGGTTAATAGCTGAAAGTCACCACCGTTGCCGGGTGCGCTATCGGGCTGAACACCGTTGATCCCTCGTTAGAACCAACCGCGATAGACACTCAGCATGCCCGGCACCATCCTGCTGCTCACGCAAGCCCTGATCTATTTCGGCGTCATGGCCGCGCTGTTCCGGCTGCGGCACGTGATGGGACTCGGCGCCTTCCTCTGCGCGCTCGGCGTGATGCACTTTCTGGAGACCTATCTCGCCGCCGTCTTCTTCATCGAACTGCCCTTCGGCCTGCTCTCGCCGGGCTCGACAGTGCTGTTCTCGGGCAAGCTCGCCATCATCCTGCTCTTCTATATCCGGGAAGACGCCGAGACGGTGCGGCAGCCGATCTACGGACTGCTGATCGGCAATTTCCTGATGGTCGCGCTGGTGGCGACCCTCAGGCTCTACGGCCCGCCGGTCACGCTGCCCGGCTACAATCCGGACCTCGTGCTGATCGATCAGATGGGCGCGCTGATGGTCTGGGGCACGACGCTGCTCTTCATCGATTCCATCGCGCTGATCCTGCTCTATGAGAGGTTGCGCCTGCTGCTGCCGCGATCGCTGGTTCTGCGCTCCTGCCTGAGCCTGGCGATCATCCTGACCTTCGATCAGGTCGGATTCTTCATAGGGCTGCATATGGTGACCGGCACGCCGCTCGGCGCGCTGTTCGGCGGCTGGGTGGCAAAGATGGGCGCAGCCGCGACCTATGCGATGCTGATGGGCCTCTATCTCAACCTGTTCGAACGCCGGACACCGGAACTCGCGCCGCAGCCGCTTTCAGACATCTTCCACAAGCTGACCTACCGGCACAAATATGAGGAGCTGCTCGGCAAAAGCGGCCGCGACGCCCTCACAGGCGCGCTGACCCGTGAACGCTTCGAGACGCTCGGCCAGACCATTCTGGCGCGAGGCATCGCAACGCAGCGGCCCGTCAGCCTGGCGATCCTCGATGTCGATCACTTCAAGAGCATCAACGATCGCTACGGCCATGTCGTTGGCGACGAGGTCCTCCGGCGCGTCGTGGAGTGCCTGCGCGCGGAAATCCGCAGCGACGATCTCATCTTCCGCTATGGCGGCGAGGAATTCGTCGTGCTTTGCGAGAACATGTCGCATCCCGCAGCGATGGTGTCAGCCGAGCGGATGCGGATCGCCGTCCACCGCACCCTGGCGCAGGAATTCGCAGGCGCCCCGACGATCAGCGTCGGCGTCGCCACCTTCCCCGACGACGCCAAGGATATTCGCGGCCTCGTCGCCCATGCCGATGCGCATCTCTACGAAGCCAAGCGGCAGGGACGCGACCGCGTGGTCGGCAACGAGACGCCGCCACAGGAGCTGAGCGCCTAGCGCCTGCGGAAAAGACGGCGGCGGCAGCGCTTATGCCTGCCGCCCTTGTTTCTTATCGGAGCGTCAGAGAAACCGTCGCCAGCGGCGAGAGTTTCGTCACGACCTCGCCCTTACCGGGCGAGAGCACGCCGCCGCAGAGGCTGCCGGTGGTGATGATCTGCCCGGCGCGCAGACTCCCGAGGTTATCGTGCTGGCGATTGGCCCAGGCCAGGAAGGGCACCATCGGATCGCCGTTGCCGTGGACGGCGGGCTGGTCATAGATCGTCACCCCGTTGAGCGAGATGAAGCAGCCGAGACCGGTGAGGTCATCGAGCGTCTTGATGTCGACCTCCGGGCCGAGGAAATAGCCGCCATGGCCCATCGCATCGGCGAGCCAGAGCGGAAAGGCGACCTTGCCGTGCCAGTTGGCGAGGCGGCTCTCGACGATCTCGATGCCGAGATAGGCCTTGTCGCAGCAGGCGAGCAGCTCCGGCCGCGAATAGGGCTGGGCCGGGCGGAAAGGCACGTCCCGTGTGAGCCGGAGCGCGAGTTCGATCTCGACGCGAAGCTCCGCCCCGATGGCGCCCTCGTAGACGTCGCCCGGCGCGAGATAGGGGCCGGGCATCAGGCCCGCGATCGCCGTGCCGTCCTCGGCGATGCCGACCTTCCAGCCGGCCTCCGGCAGGTTGAGCGCCCGAATGACGGCCGCCTGCGTCACGTGTCCATCAGCGATCGAATCCGGCACCGGCAGGGCTGCCGTCTCGATCAGGGAGCGGTCGCGGCGGGCCCGGACGAGCGCATCGCGCACGGTCTCGACAGTGGTCGGCATGGAATTCCCTCAGCATCGGGCAAGGCGGAGCGCCTTCGCCCTGCTAACGCAGCACCCAGAACGCGACAAGGCGCGCTGCGAAAAGGGGCCTATGCGATGGAACCTCCGGCCTTCTTCCCGGTTGCCGAAATATGACCTTGAAGCATCACCGTTTTCCGGGAGCGTTTGCGCTCGGGCTTGTCGGACTGGCGCTGGTCTCCAGTGGAATCGTCCGCGCTCAGCAGCCGATTCCCGCGCAGGACTTCGTCACGCAGACGGCGGTCGCCAACATGTTCGGCATGGAGTCCGCGACGCTCGCCCTGCACAAAACCAATTCCGCGGCTATCAAGGATTTCGCCCATCGCCTCGCCGACGATCATGCCGCGGCGACGAGCAGCCTGCGCCGCATCATTTCCAAGCGTTCCGACATCGCCCTGCCCGATCGCCCCGACGGCAAGCATCTCGACCTGTTGCGTGACCTCTCCGACAAACAGGGCGCCGATTTCGACAGGGCCTATGTCGATGCCCAACGCAGCGCGCACCATGAATCGACCGTCTTGATGGAACGCTACGCCGGCGAGGGTGCCGACCCGGAACTGAAGAGCTTCGCCGCCCAGACGCTGCCGGTGTTCCGCGAACTTGAACGAAAGGCGAGAGAACTTCCGGCGCCGTAGAATGGCCCGGCGTATCCGTCAGGCCTTGGATCGTTGGGCCGCATCGCGTTCGTAGACCGCGAGGAAGGCCTTGCCCATCAAGGAGCTTTCCGTCCCGATCAGAGTCCGAAGCACCTCGGCCCGGATCGCCTGAATCCGCCCGTTGTCCGGCGTGGCAGCGCCGGCAAGTTCCGCCAGCTCGACGGCCAGCCGTGTCTGCCCTTGCCCCGCAAGAACTTGGGCTCGCGCGGCCAATTTGTCCGCGCCACCGGCGAGACCGGCCAGTTCGGCTGCCAGTTCCGCCGCGGGGGCGGGTTTGAGGTGCGCCGCGCTCCCGTCAAACCAGCCGGCATAGAAGTGATAGATGCCCCGGACGAGGAATTCCGGATCGTCGTATTTCGCGAGGAGATAGGGCTTCGCCAGATACTCCGCCGGCACCTTCACGCCATGCAGGATTTCGTCGAGCGTGGCCCCCCGGTTCAGCAGCGCGAGCGTCTCGCGCACGAGATGCTCAAGCGCCTCGGCACCGTCCTGGAGCATCTGCCTGGCCCGTTCCGCGCCGAAGACCACCGGCCCGTGCCCGGGGATCAGGATGTCGGGTGCGAGTTGCTCCATCCGTCGCAAGGCCGAGGCCCATTCTGCTGCGTAGCGCTGGACCTTTCGCGGATTTCCGGCATTGGGGAACACCCAGATCACGAAATCGCCGCTCGCCAGCACGCGCCGCTCCGGCAGCCAGACAAAGGTCGCGTCGTCCGTCTCGCCCCGGCCGTGGAAGAGCTCGATCGGCTCGCCGCCGATCGCGAGGGACAGCCTGTCGTCATAGACCTCGTCCGGCCGGCGCTGGCCGATCGGATAGACGTAGCCGGGCTTGTCGAATTGCTGGCCCTGAACGAGGCTGTTGAAGCCGTGAGTGTCCTCGTAACGCTGCATGCGCCGCGCGACATTGCGGTGGGCGACGATCCGCGAGCGCGGCCATCCTCGCGCATCCGCCTCCTCATCGATGACCTTGATGCCGCTGGTATGATCGATATGGCCGTGGGTGAAGATCACGGTATGGATTGGGCCATCGTCCCAGGAGCGGATGACGTCCAAGGTCTGTTTGGCGGTGTCGGGCTTGGCGGTGTCGATCAGCACGAGGCCCTCCGCCGTGCCGATAGCCGTGACGCTACCGCAGAAATAGGTGGTGTGGACGGTGATGATGTTGTCGTCCACCTGCGTGATCGCGCCATGCGAAACCGCAGCGGTCCACTCTTCCATCGCGGCGGAGCCGTCCCAGAGGCGCTCGAACAACGGGTCCTGTTTCATGCGGGTTCCTCCGGCACAGCCATTCCTGTTTAGCACCATCGACCCGAGGCGACAGGCCGCCGGCGCCCCCTGCTGACAACCAGCGTCAGCGGCCCTCCTGACACCATCCCCGGCAAAGCGGAAACGCCTGCCCCACCCGGCCTCTTCGCCTCTGGACATCCCGGCCCAAAGCCCTGCAAGAAGCGGGCGGACGCCGCGGCTTGAAGATCGCGCGTGTGATGAGAAACGTTCGGGAGAAGCAGATAATGAAATCGCTCTGGGTCATGGCCGCACTCGGCGCCGCCCTCAGCCTGCCCGCGCAGGCGCAGGACAAGGTCAAGCTGGTCGACGTCATCGAATTGTCGGGCGCGGGCGCCGCCGCCGGCACCAACTGGAAGAACGGCGCCGACATGGCCGCCGCCGACATCAACGCCAAGGGCGGCATTCTCGGCAAGCAGGTCGAGATCGTCCATTACGACACGCAGACCAATCCGGGGAACACGCGCGCCGCCGTGCAGCGCGCCATCGACGAGAACGCCTACGCCATCCTCGGCCCGATCTTCTCGGGCCCGATCGGCGCTTCCATGCAGATCTCGCAGCGTGCCGAAATCGCCCAGATCGTCGGCGGCGAGGCGGCCGGCTTCACCCGCCAGGGCAACCCCTACATCTTCCGCACCTCGATCAGCCAGGCGGCGGCAATGCCGAAGATCGCGAAGTACCTGAAGGACACCGTCAAGGCGGGCTCGATCGCCGTGGTCTGGGTCAATAACGACTTCGGCAAGGGTGGGCGCGACACCATCCTGCCCGAGCTTGAGAAGGCCGGCATCAAGGTCGCCGTCGACGTCTCGACCGAGCAGGGTCAGGCCGATTTCACCGCCGACGCGATCAAGGTGAAGAACGCCAATGCCGATGCCGTCTTCGTCTATCTGAACGAGGAGGAGAGCGCCCGCTTCCTACGTGCCGCCAAGCAGCAGGGCATCACCAAGCCGATGATCGGCGAGACCACCCTGCTCGGCGCGAAGGTGCTGGAGCTCGCGGGTGACGCCGCCAACGGCGCGAAGGGCCATGTCGGCCTTTCCACCGACGCGCCGATCCCCGCATTGCAGGAA
This sequence comes from Allobosea sp. 10N428, assembly GCF_056394545.1. Taxonomy (NCBI): domain Bacteria; kingdom Pseudomonadati; phylum Pseudomonadota; class Alphaproteobacteria; order Hyphomicrobiales; family Alloboseaceae; genus Allobosea; species Allobosea sp. 10N428. The sequence continues at coordinate 602,021 of NZ_JBFTIC010000001.1, forward strand.
TTCGGCAAGCGCTACCGCGAGAAATACGGCTTCTCCTCCGACCATAACGGCGTGAAGGGCTACATGGCCGTCTTCATGGTGAAATGGGCTACCGAGAAGCAGAAGAAGCTCGACAAGAAGGGCGTGGCCGACACGCTGCGCGGCGCCACGATCAAGGCGAGCGAGGAGCCGGGCATCCTGATGGATACCGTCATCGAGCAGAACGGCGACCTCGACCGCGAGAGCTTCCTCGCCGAAGTCGTGAACGGCAAGCAGGTGATCAACACCACCCTGCCGCGGATCAAACCGTAGCTACCGGACGTCATTCCCGGGCGGCGCGCTGCGCCGACCCGGGAATCTCGTGACGTAAACGCTGGTTTCCGAGATGGCCGGGTCAAGCCCGGCCATGACGCCAGTCGACCGAGACAAAATCAGCCATGGCCGAATTCATCGCCTATCTCATCGCCGGCATTGCCACGGGCGCGATCTACGCGCTCGCTGCGATCGGCTTCACGCTGGTCTGGCAGACCTCGCAGACGATCAACTTCGCGCAGGGCGAGTTCGTCATGCTGCCGGCCGTGCTGATCCTGCTCGCGGTCAAGCTCTTCGGCCTGCCGCTCTGGGCCGGCGGCCTCATCGGCATCGCAGTCTTCCTGCTGATCTTCGGTGCGGGCTTCAAGCTCGTCGTCGTCGATCCGATGATCAAGCATGGCGTGCTGCCGCTCGCCATCGCCACCATGGCGCTCTCGATCATCATGAAGGAAGGCGCCAAGGATGGTTTCTCGGCGGAGGCGCAGAGCTTCCCCTCGCTGGTCCCCACGGACATGATCAACCTGCTCGGCGTATCGATCTCGCTGCAGCATCTCGCGATCATCGTCGTCGCCTTCGCCGCCATCGGCCTGCTGCAATGGTTTGTCGGCAGCACGAAGCTCGGCCGGCAGATGCAGGCGACGGCGCAGAACCCGACCGTCGCGCGCATTCTCGGCATTCCCGTCGAGCGGATGGTGCTGCTGACCTTCCTGCTCAACGCAGCGCTGGCCGTCGTCGCCTCGCTGCTGATCTCGCCGATTTATCTGGCGAAGTTCTCGAATGGCGAGACCATCGGCCTCTTCGCCTTCATCGCGGCCATCGTCGGCGGCTTCAACCAGGTGCGGGGCGCGCTGGTCGGCGGGCTGCTGATCGGCGTCGCGGATTCGCTCGCCGCCGCCTACATCTCGACGCAGTACAGGCTCGCCGTGCCGCTGGTGCTGCTCGTCATCATCATCCTGATCAAGCCGGAAGGGTTGATGGGCCGCAAGGAGGAGCGCCGGGTATGAGCGCCCCTGCCGTCCAGAATTCCGCAGCTTCGCGTCGCCCGGCCCGCCGGATCGATGCCGCGCTGATCGCGCTCGTCCTCGGCGCCGTCATCCTCTGGTTCGCCCCGGTCGGGATGGGCCGCTACGGCACCTATGTGCTCTCGCTCTGGCTGGTGATGAGCATCGGCGTGATGGGGCTCAACCTGACGCTCGGCTATGCCGGGCAGAGCTCTCTGGCGCAGGCCGCCTTCATGGGGCTCGGTGCCTATGCCACAGCGATCCTGACCACGAAATACGGCGTGAGCTGGTACGCCGCCTTCGCGTTGTCGGGCCTGCTGACCTTCGCGGTCGGCCTCCTGCTCGGCTTCCCGGCGCTGCGGGTGCGGACACATTACCTCGCCTTCGTGACGCTCGCCTTCTCGACGCTGATCTGGCTGCTCATCCGCAACGAACAGTGGCTGACCGGCGGCGTCTACGGCATCTCCAACATCAACCGGCCTGATTTCTTCGGCATCAAGCTGTTCGGCGCGCTGGAATTCCACCGCTTCGTCGTGCTCGTCACGCTGATCCTGTCGCTGAAGCTGTGGTGGCTGGTGCGCTCGCCCTGGGGCCGCGCCTTCACGGCGCTCCGCGAGAATCCGGTCCGCGCCGCGAGTCTGGGCATCGATACGCGCGCCTATACGCTGCTCGCCTTCGCCATCGGCTCGGCTTATGGCGGTTTCGCCGGCTCGCTCTACGCGCCGCTGGTCGAGTTCATCGACCCCTCGCCCTTCTCGCTGTCGCAGAGCCTGTTCCTGCTGCTGATGGTCGTTGCGGGCGGCTCCGGCTATCTGTTTGGGCCCTTCGTGGGGGCGCTGCTCGGCGTCGTGCTGCCGGAATGGCTGCGCTTCGCCGGCTCGCTCTACCTCATCATCTTCGCGACGATCGTGCTCGCATTGCTGGTCATCTGCCCGCAGGGCGTCTGCGGCCTCATCGAGCGCGGCTGGCTCGCATTGCGGCGCAATACGGGAGGCGCCCAATGAGCCCGGTCCTCGAAGTCCGCGACCTGCACAAGGCCTTCGGCGGCATCAAGGCCGTGAACGGCGTCTCCTTCTCGGTCAGGGAAGGCGAAATCCTCGGCATCATCGGGCCGAATGGCTGCGGCAAGTCGACCCTGTTCAACTGCATCCTCGGCCAGCTCGAACCGACGCAAGGCGCGGTGAAGCTCGACGGTCTCGATGTCACCAACATGCGCCCGTCCGCGCTCAACCGGCTCGGCGTCAGCCGCACATTCCAGCTGCTGCAGGTCTTCCCCGAATTGTCGGTGCGCGAGAACCTGATCCTCGCCGGGCAGGAGCATCAGGGCTCGATGCTCGGCCGCCTGTTCGGTGCGCGCGATGCAGGTCTCTCCGACAAGGCCCAGCAGATGATCGGCTTCTTCAAGCTCGGGCATCTCGCTGACGCCAAGGCGGGCGGCCTATCCTATGGCCAGCAGAAGCTGCTCGACGCGGCGATGGCTTTCATGGCGGGACCGCGCCTTGTGCTGCTCGACGAGCCGGCCGGCGGCGTCAACCTCACTATGCTGGGCGACCTTAAGGAACGCCTGCGCGCCATCAACGCCGAGCAGGGCGCGACCTTCGTGGTGATCGAGCACAACATGGATTTTGTGATGTCGCTCTGCACGCGGGTTATCGTGCTGGCCGAAGGCAAGGTGCTGGCGGAGGGAACGCCGGCCGAGGTGCGGGCCAACCCGGCCGTGATCGAAGCCTATCTGGGACACTAGGGAACGTCATGCTCGGGCTTGATCCGAGCATCTCCTGCAAGAGATTCTCGGGTCTGCGCTGCGCTTCGCCCGAGAATGACGCGGAAGAGGGCGACAAGGAATGACCACCCCCATCCTCGAACTCGACGGCGTAGTCGGCGGCTATGGCGCCATGACCATCCTGAACGGCACCAGCTTCGCGGTGAAGCGGGGCGCGATCACTACCGTGATCGGGCCGAACGGTGCCGGCAAGTCGACCGTGTTCAAGGCGATCTTCGGGCTGCTCAAGCTGCGCGAGGGCCACATCCGCTTCGACGGCCGCGACATCACCGGCTGGAACCAGCGCAAGCTGCTCGAAGCCGGCATCTGCTATGTTCCGCAGGGCCGCAATATCTTCCCGGAGCTGTCGGTGCGCCACAATATCGAGCTCGGCGCGGTTGCCGCCGGCTCCGGCATCACCGATATGCCGCAACGGCTTGAGGCGGCGCTCGACCGCTTTCCGGCTCTCAGGCGCAAGGCTGACCAGCAGGCTTCGACCCTCTCCGGCGGCGAGCAGAAGCAGCTCGAAATCGTGCGCGGCCTGCTGCTCGACCCCAAGCTCGTGCTGATCGACGAGCCCTCGATCGGCCTCTCCCCGCTGATGGTGCAGGAGACCTTCGGCATCCTCAGGGAGTTGCGCGCCAAGGGCGTCTCGATCCTCATGGTCGAGCAGAACGCCCGCTCGGCGCTGGAGATTTCCGACGAGGGGTTGGTGCTCGAACTCGGTCGCACCCGCATGCAGGGACCTGCGGCGGAGATCCTAGCGGATCCACGTATTGGCCAGCTCTTCCTCGGCGGCACGCTGAGCGAAGTGGCCTGAACGGCGCCCGAATATCCTCCTCGTCATTGCGAGCGCAGCGAAGCAATCCAGGGGGAGCGGAAGCGGCATTTTGACAGCGGCGCCCTCTCCTGTCGGGATGGCGCCGGATCACGAGACCGGAGCTTGCGCCATGAAGATTCGCGCCGCCGTCCTGAACGCGAGCCCGGTTGCGGCGCCTTATGCGCAAAGCCGCCCGCTGCGGATCGAAGAACTCGACCTCGCCCCGCCCGGCCGCGACGAGGTGCTGGTCAGGGTCCGTGCTGCCGGGCTCTGCCATTCCGATCTCTCGGTCATCAACGGCAACCGCCCGCGCCCGGTGCCGATGGTGCTCGGCCATGAGGCCGCAGGCGAGGTCGTCGAGACCGGCGAAGGCGTCGATGACCTCAAACCCGGCGACCGGGTGGTGATGGTGTTCGTGCCTTCCTGTGGCCATTGCGCGCCCTGCGCCGAAGGCCGCCCTGCCCTCTGCGAGCCCGGCAATGCCGCCAATGGGCGCGGCGAGATGCTGGGCGGTGGGCGACGGCTCTCCATCCATGGGCAGCCGGTGCATCACCATATCGGCGTCTCGGCCTTCGCCGAGCATGCCGTGATCTCGCGCCGCTCGCTGGTCAAGGTCGAGGCCGATATCCCGCATGAGATCGCAGCGCTGTTCGGCTGCGCCGTTTTGACCGGGGTCGGCGCCGCCGTGAATACGGCGCGGATCAAGGCGGGCGAGACGGTTGCGGTTGTCGGTCTCGGCGGCGTCGGGCTCTCCGCGCTGCTCGGCGCCATCGCGTGCGGCGCCTCGCGGGTGATCGCCGTCGATCTTGCAGACGACAAGCTCGAACTGGCGCGGGCGCTCGGTGCGACCGACACCTTCAATGCCGGCGCTCCGGACGTCATCGAGGCGATCAAGCAGGCAACGAGGGGCGGCGTCGACCACGGGCTGGAAATGGCCGGCTCGGTGAAGGCGCTCGACCTCGCCTATCAGGTCACCAAACGCGGCGGCACGACGACGACAGCCGGCCTCGCCAACCCCGCCCATACACTCTCGCTTTCGCCGGTGCGGCTTGTCGCGGAGGAGCGGACGCTGAAGGGCTCCTATGTCGGCTCCTGCGTACCTTCGCGCGACATCCCGCGCTTCATCGAGCTCTACCAGCGCGGAAGTCTGCCGGTGGACCGGCTCTGGACCAGCTCGGGAAGCCTCGACGAGATCAACGAGGGATTTGACGCGCTGAACGAGGGCCGGACGATCCGGCACATCGTCAGGATGTGACATCCGCCGTCATGCTCGGGCTCGACCCGAGCATCTCGTGACGATGGAGGCCCGGAGCCTCATCCGGCCAGAGATTCTCGGGTCGACCTACGGTCGCCCGAGAATGACGGCCGCCGGCCTCACCCGTGCTTGTGCACGATGGTCTTGGTCACCGCGAACTCCTCCAACGCGATGAAGCCTTTCTCGCGACCGTGCCCGCTCTTGCCGGTGCCGCCAAAGGGCAGCTCAATGCCGCCGCCGGCGCCATAGCCGTTGATGAAGACCTGGCCGGCGCGGACGCGCTTGGAGACGCGCTGCTGGCGCCCGCCATCCTTGGTCCAGACCGCAGCGACGAGGCCGTAATCGGTGCCGTTGGCGGCCTTGATCGCATCCTCCTCGTCGTCGAAGGGGAAGGCCGCGAGCACGGGGCCGAAGACCTCGTCCTGCTCAAGCCGGTTGCCGCGCGGCACCGGGCCGAACAGGGTCGGCTGCACATAGAAGCCGCCATTCGGCACGCCCTGCGCGATCTGGCCCTGCGCGATCACCGGGATGCCGGCCTCGCGGCTCTGATCGATGAAGCTCTGGACGCGGCCGCGCTGCTTGGCGTTGATCACCGGGCCACAGTCGAGGTCCATCTCCGGCGTGCCGGCCCGGAGTTTGGAAAATTCCTTGGCGACCGCGGAGATGACGTCGTCATAGATCGACTTCTGCACCAGCAGGCGGCTACCGGCCGAGCAGGTCTGCCCGGTGTTCTGGACGATCGCCTTGCAGGCGATCGGCACGAAGGCGTCGATATCGGCATCCTCGAAGACGATCTGAGGCGACTTGCCGCCGAGTTCCAGCGTGCAGGGGATGAGATGCTCGGCGCAGGCGTGCTGCACCATCTTGCCGACCTCGGGCGAGCCGGTGAAGGACATGAAGCCGATGCCGTGATGGGCGGAGAGCGCCGCACCCGCCTCATGGCCGCGGCCCGCAACGATGTTGATGGCGCCGTCGGGGAAGCCGACCTCGCTCGCCAGCTCCGCGAGGCGGAAGGCGGTGGCACAGGCATCCTCGGCCGGCTTGAGAACCACCGCATTGCCCATGGCAAGCGAGGCGGTGAGGGAGCGGCCGATCATCTGCGCCGGATAGTTCCAGGGCAGGATGTGGCCGGTAACACCATGGGGCTCATGGATGACGCTGACATGATATCCGTTCAGGAAGGGAATGACGTGGCCGTGTACCTTGTCGGCGGCGCCGCCATAGAATTCGAAATAGCGAATGGTGGCGTCGATATCGGCACGGGCCTGGCTCATCGGCTTGCCGGTGTCGCGGGCTTCCAGCTGGGCGAGTTCGTCGAAATGATCCTGCACCTTGAGCGCAAGCTTCGAGATCAGGCGCCCACGCTCTGCTGCCGTCAGCTTGCCCCAGGCGCCGTCGAAGGCGGCGCGCGCAGCCGTGACCGCGGCGTCGATATCCGCGGCGTTTCCGCAGGCGATGCGGGCGAACTCCTCGCCGGTCGCGGGGTTCAGCTTGGCGATGGTTTCGCCAGTCTGGCCAGGCACATACCGGCCATTGATGAAATGTTGATTCATGTTCGTTCCCGATCGCTCTGGCCGAAGGCGCAGCCCCGGCGGAATCGGCAGGCAAGCTGCCGGCTGGCGGCCTTCGTTGCAAGGCGGTAGCGATCCGGGCTCCCCCGCAACAGGCGCAGGGCCGGGCTGCCAAGGCAGATTTGACAGCGCCGCAGGGCATCGTTCTCCTCTGCGCGCAACCGAAGGATGAGGTCCGGATCGACCATGACACAGGCGCTCGAAGGTATCGTGGTGGTCGCGCTGGAGCAGGCGGTGGCCGCTCCCACGGCGACCTGCAAGCTCGCGGATGCCGGGGCGCGCGTGATCAAGCTCGAACGACCAGAGGGCGATTTCGCGCGCGGCTATGACGGCTTCGCCAAGGGGCAATCCTCCTATTTCGTCTGGATCAACCGCGGCAAGGAATCCTGCCGCGTCGACCTGCGACGACCAGAGGATCTGGCGCTGGTGGAGGCGATGATCGCCGGCGCGGACGTCTTCATCCAGAACCTTGCTCCCGGCGCTGCGGAGCGTCTTGGCCTCGGCAGCGCGACGCTCCGCCAGCGTCACCCGCGGCTGATCACTTGCGACATCTCCGGCTATGCGCCGGGCACGCCGCACGAGCTTCGCAAGGCCTACGACCTGCTGATACAGGCCGAATCGGGGCTCGCTGCGATCACCGGCACGGCCGATTCCGGTCCCTCAAGGATCGGCATCTCGATCGCCGACATCGCCACCGGCCAGGCGGCCTATGCCGCCATCCTGGAGGCGCTGCTGCGGCGGGCCCGCACCGGCGAGGGTTCCGCGATCGCGCTGTCACTCTTCGACACGCTCGCGGAGCTGATGAACGTGCCCTACATCACGCGCCGGCATGGCGGGATCGAGCCTGCGCGCATCGGCCTCGCCCATCCCTCCATTGCGCCGTACGGCGTCTTTTCGCTGCTCGATGGGGAGGTGCTGATTTCGATCCAGAGCGAGCGGGAATGGCGCGTCTTCGCCCGCGACGTGCTGGAGAGCCCGGAGCTTGCGAGTGATCCGCGCTATGCTTCCAACGTCCTGCGGGTCGGGGCTCGCGCCGCGCTCGACGGCGAGGTTCAGATACGCCTCGGCCAGCGCCGTTTCGCGGACGTCACCGCCGCGCTCGACCGGCATGCGATCGCCTATGGCACGGTCTCGACGGTCGGCGGTCTGATCGCGCATCCGGCAGCCACGGCTGTGCCGGTTCCGACCCCGAACGGGCCCGTCGAGATGCTGGCACCGCCGATCATCGTCGATGGCCGGCGCGTCGCGATGCGGCGGGTCCCCGCGCTCGGCGAGCATGATGCGGCGCTGCGGGCGGAATTCGCCGGCGCCGTGACGGCGACCGCCATCTGATCCGCCGCTTTCAAGCGGGCGAGACGAAAGGCTGCGAAACGTCCCGCAACACCGGCAACACTTCGAGCGCGGCGGCATGCGCCGCCAGTGCCGGGATATCCTCCTCCGCGACCAAGCCCGGATGCGCCTCCCTGATGAAGCGCAACGAGACAGCGACGGCGATGTCGGCATGGCTCATCGAACCGCCGAACCAACAGGGAGAAGTGCGGCTCGCCCGGTCACGCTCGAGCGCAGCGAGCGTCGAAAGGATCTGGCCGCTGCAACGATCCGCCCAGACGGCCGAGACCTCCTTGTGAAGCCGCAACTCGTAGAACAGGCTGACGGCCTTCTCGGCTGCGCCCATGGCGAGCGCGACGACAGCAAGGATATGGCGACGCGTCGGACCGGCGCGCGGGCAAAGCGCGCGTTCCTCCCCGGCCAGTTCATCGAGGCAGTCGATGATGCTGACGCTGTCGTAGAGGACCTCGCCATCGTCGAGCACCAGCGTGGGCACCCGCATCAGCGGATTGAAGGCGCGGACCTGATCGCCTTCGCCGAAGACGGACCAGGGCCGATGCTCGAAGGCGAGGCCATAGAGCGCCAGCGTGATGCCGACGCGGCGGACGAAAGGCGAGTCGTACTGGCCGATCAGGATCATGGCGGGCCTCGTTCATCATGTTCCGAAACGACGACGGGGCCTGCATCTTTCCCCTGTCATGGGCTTGCCGCAATGCTACCGTCCTGCTCCGTTGCGCGAAGCGGGAGCAGGGCATGGCACAAGGTCGTCGGGCGCGAGGTCACTATCTCAACCGGCGCGAGACGCTGAAGGCCGGAGCCGCAATCGTCGCGAGCGCCGCCCTGCCCGCTTCCGCCCAGACGCCGGCGCGGCTCAAACTGCGGGTGCTTGAAACCACCGATCTCCACGTCAATGTCGTGCCCTACGACTATTTTCGCGACGGGCCGGACGACACCGTCGGCCTCGCCAAGACCGCGAGCCTGATCAAGGTGGCGCAGGGCGAGGCGAGGAACAGCCTGCTCTTCGACAACGGGGATTTCCTGCAAGGCTCCTCGCTCGGCGACTATGTCGCCTACAAGAAGGGGCTGAAGGCCGGCGAAACCCATCCGATGCTCGCCGCAATGAACGCCCTGCCCTATCTCTGCGGCACCCTCGGCAACCACGAATTCAACTACGGGCTGGAGTTCCTCGATCACGGTCTCGCCAAGGCCGAATTCCCGCTGGTCTGCGCCAATATCGAGCGGGTCGGCGGCGGGACACTGGCCGATGCCTGGCGCCTGTTCGAGCAGAGTTTCGAGGACGAGGCAGGCAACCGGCATGTGCTGCAGATCGGCGTGATCGGCTTCGCGCCGCCGCAGATCATGCAATGGGACAAGGCGAATATCGACGGCAAGCTCGTCGCGACCGACATCGTCGATGCGGCCGAGAAGCATATGCCAGACCTGCTCGACGCCCAGCCCGATCTCGTCATCGCCCTCTGCCACTCCGGCATCGCCGGTGGCGCGAGACACGGCATGGAGGAGAACGCGGCGCTGCATCTTTCGAAGGTCGAGGGCATCGACGTCATCCTGACCGGCCATCAGCATCTGGTCTTCCCCGGCGGCAAGGCCTTCGACGGCATTGCGGGCGTGGACAACGTCAAGGGCGCGCTCAACGGCAAGCCGGCATGCCAGCCGGGCTTCTGGGGCTCGCATCTCGGCATCGTCGATCTCGAACTGGAGAAGCGCGGCGAGCGGTGGCGAATCGCGGATTTCAAGGTCGAGGCAAAGCCGATCTACGAGCGCACGCCGGACCGCAAGATCGTGCCCAAGGCCAGTGCGGAGCCGGCGATCCTGGCGACGGTGAAGGCCGACCACGAGGCGACGCTCGCCTATATGCGCGAACCGGTCGGCAGCACCGCCTCCCCGATCAACTCCTACTTCGCCCTGGTGGCGGACGACCCATCGATCCAGATCGTCGCCGAGGCGCAGATCGCCTATGCCAAGCCATTGATGGCGCAGACGCGCTGGAAGGACCTGCCGATCCTTTCGGCGGCAGCTCCGTTCAAATCGGGCGGGCGCGCCGGTCCGTCCTTCTACACCGACATCCCGGCCGGGCCGCTGGCCCTGAAGAACATCGCCGACATCTACCTCTACCCGAATACGGTGCAGATCGTGAAAGTCACCGGCACCGAGATCAGGGAATGGCTGGAACGCTCGGCCGGGATCTTCAACCGCGTCGATCGTGCGAAGACCGAGGAACAGCCGCTGATCAACCCGGCCTTCCCGGCCTTCAACTTCGATGTCATCGACGGCGTCACCTATCGGATCGACGTCACACAACCCTCGCGCTACGACAATGACGGCAAGCTCGTCGCACCGAATGCGCACCGCATCATCGATCTCGCCTTCGCGGGTCAGCCGATCGACGATCAGGCCGGTTTCCTCGTCGTCACCAACAATTACCGCGCCTCCGGCGGCGGCAATTTCCCGGGCACAAAGACGACGGTCGTTCTGGAAGCGCCGGACCTGAACCGCGACGTCATCGTCCGCCACATCGTCGGGCAGAAGGCGATCGAGCCGAAGGCGGACGGCAACTGGTCGCTGGCGCCGTTGCCCGCGGGCGTCAACGTCACATTCACGACCTCGCCGGCGGCCGCCGGCAAACTGCCGGCGAGCCTGAAGGCCGACCCCGCGGGCGAAAACGCGGAAGGTTTCATGAAGTACCGACTGGAAGCAAAAGCCTGAATACTAAGCAGAATTTGCATAAATTATCGGCGAACCCGCAGAAATCACATACCGTTCCTTAATAGGTTTTTATCGAGAATGGAGCGTTCGTCGGGTCAATTCGGACCTGATGACAGGGCGCTCCCATGATCGTTGATGTTCATGAAAACGACATCGCGATGAAATCCGAACTGGTGGCAGCGCTTTACGCGACACCGGGCACGATTCTCATCGGCACCGTAACCGTCACGGCGGTCATGATCGCGGCCGGGCTTTTGACCGGCAACGACTCCGTCTTCTATGCGATGGCCGCCGCCATGGTTGGTATCGGCTGCTTCCGCCACATTTCGCACCACCACTACAAATCCATCCACCTCGCATCTGCGAGCGTCGGCGATATCGACCGCCTCGAGAAGCTCGCGATGGCCGGTGCCTGGTCGACGGCCGCCTTGATCGCAGCCTTCGGTGCCTACGCGATCCTGCGCTACACCCATGATCCCGTCGCGGTGCTAGCGATCGCCCAGACCATCGGTTATCTCGCCGGCATATCCGGGCGGAACAGCTCACGGCCGATGATCCCCCGCGTGCAGGTTCTCGCAGCGGCAGCGCCGTTCACGCTGGCCCTGCTCTGGACGAAGGACCCGGCCTATCTCATCATCGCGCTATCGGTGGCGCTGACCGCCGTGCTGACATTCTCCAGCGCGCAAGTGATCCATCGAATCTTCCTTTCCCGGCTGCGCTCGATGCGCGAGCTGGAGCATCTCGCCGTCAACGACACGATCACCAGCCTCTACAATCGCCGCGGCTTCATGCGCGAGATCCGGACCATGGCGGCGGCCGGCGGTCCCGTGACGTTGATCTCGATCGATATCGATCGCTTCAAGGGCATCAACGACAGCCTTGGCCACGATGTCGGCGACGCGCTGCTGAAGGCGGTCAGCGAGACGCTGATCGCGGAATTCGAACCCTGCGACATCGCAGCCCGCACCGGGGGCGACGAATTCATGGTCGCGACCACGCGCAGCATCGACGGCGCGACAGCGCTGGCGGCCAGGCTCGTCATGCTGCTCGCGAGCCAACGCTTCATCGGCGGGCGCTACATCACTGCGACGGCCAGCATGGGGATTGCGCCCGCCGGTTGCGCGCCCTCGATCGAGGAGGCGCTGAAATGCGTCGATATCGCGCTGTATCGCGCCAAGCTCGACGGCAGGAACCGCTTCGTCGTGTATACCGCCGCCATTCGCGACGAGCATGAGGACAGCCTGGCGCTCGAAACCGAACTGCGGGAGGGGCTGCGCCGCGGCGAGTTCGAGCTGCAATTCCAGCCGATCTACAATCCGCGCTCCGGCTCGGCGACGCTGGTCGAGGCGCTGCTGCGCTGGAACCATCCTCACCGCGGCATGGTGCGCCCCGATATCTTCATTCCGTTGGCCGAACGGACGGGCCTTATCACCGTGCTCGGTTCCTGGGCGCTCGGAGAAGCCATGCGGACCGCCCAGTCATGGCCGCGCAGCGTCGGCGTCAGCGTCAACGTCTCGGCGCGTCAGTTCGATCATGGCCACGATCTCGTCGGCACGGTCGAGGCGCTGATCCGGATGAACGGCATCGAGCCGGCGCGCCTGACCATCGAGATCACCGAGAGCTCGCTGATCGACGACCCCGCCCATGTCGTCTCCCGCCTGATCGCGCTGCGGAAGCTCGGTGTGCGGATCGCGCTCGACGATTTCGGCACCGGCTACTCCTCGCTGAGCTATCTGGCGCATCTGCCGATCGACACCATCAAGATCGACCAGGCCTTCACGCAGGAAGTAGGCACCTCGCGCAAGGCCGATTCGCTGATGAACGCGATCACCCAGCTCGCACACGACCTCGAACTGCGCCTGATCGTCGAGGGCGTGGAAACGCAGGAGCAGCTCGAAATCATCAAAAAGCATGCCGTCCATGGCATTCAGGGGTTTGTTTTCGCTCGGCCGATGACAGCGGAGGAATTGCTGCCCATGATCGGCACTCGTGTAGCGACGGGACGGACGAGGGCAGCACGCTCACGCTCCGGCTGGCGCAAGTCGGATCGCTTCAGCCAGTTTGCCTGAAACGCTCCGGCCGCAGACGCCCGCGCGAGCCGGAGGCCTTGGATGCAGCGCCCGAACTATCCGAGCGGGAAGGATCTGCTGAGCGCCGACGCCGTTTCGCGCTTCGACCTCGACGACATCATCGAACGCGCCGAGCGGCATCTGCGCGAGGAGGAGATGGAAAAGGCAGGGCTTCCGCTTCCAGAGCAGCCGCCGGCGCCGCGGAGGCGCCCGAAGGTGATCGCCACCCTGTTCGACCAGCGCAGCACGCGCACGCGGCTCGGCTTTCAGGCAGCCTCCGCCCGGCTCGGCCACCAGTCGATCGACGCCTACGACACCGATCGCAGCCGCATCGGCAACACCACCGGCGAATCCATCGAGGACCATATCCGCACCGTCGAGCTCTATAGCGACCTGCTCGTGGTCCGCTCGCATCTGGAGGACATGCCCTATCGCGTCGGGCGGCTGAGCTACCTGCCCGTCATCAACGCCGGCAACGGCGCCGACGAGCATCCGAGCCAGGCCCTCGTCGACATCTTTTCCATCCGGCAGATGCGCGGCGACATCGAGACGCTGAGCATCGCCCTGTCGAGCGATACGCGGGCGCGCTTCGCCGTCTCCTTCGTCAAGATGCTGCGGATCTGCCCGCCCAGGCGCTTCACCCTGTGCTGCCTGCCCGATGTGCCGATCAATCCGGCGATGCGCGAGGCGATGACCGTGCTCTCCGACCTCGGCACCGCGGTCGGCACCGTTCACGACATCCGCCACACGCTCGATCATGACGTTCTCAGCATCCAGATGCAGGATATGAGCAAATTCGCGCATGCCTCGCTCGGCACTGAGGCCGTCGATAAGGAAAAAGAGAGCGAGCCCTTCACCCTCACCGCCCGCAAGATCCTGGATGCCCGCTCGGACACTCTGATCCTCAACCCTCTCCCGCGCTTCTCGGAGCTCGACCCCTCATGCGACAGCCTTCCGAACGCAGGCTATTTCCGCCAGGTTCAGCTTTCGGTGCCGATGCGGATGGCCATCCTGGAGCGCATGCTGCTGGGCATTCCCTGGACCGGCCAGGCCGACAATTTCCGGCGTTCTTCGGGTGGATGAGCGCCTATCTCGCCTCCTACCTCGCCATCGCCGTGTCGATCCGCCTTCTCGCGGGCTATCTCACCATCATCGAAATCGGCCTGCTGCGCTCGATCGGCAGCCTGGCCATCGCCGGCTCGATCGTCTGGGCGAGCGGCAGCGGCCGGCAGCACGGCTTTTTGCCCGCGAAACCGCGAGACGACATCCTCCGCAGCGTGCTGCATCTGGCCGGCTCGCTGGCGCTGATCTGGAGCCTGTCGCATCTGCCGCTGGCGCTGGTCACCACCATCGAGTTCACCGGGCCGCTTTTCGCGGGAGTGCTGCTGTTCCTGACGCTTCGCCGACGACCGGGTACGATCCCCGCGCTGGGCCTGGCGCTCCTCGCGATCGGCATCAGCCTGTTGCTGCTGAAGCTGAATGCCGTTCCCAATAGCGACATCGCGATCGCAATCGCAGCCGTCGCCGTCCTGACCACCACCAACCTCATGCTGGCCAGCCTCGCCGCCAATCGCAGCACCTTGTCGATCGTGTTCCTGATGCATGCGATCCAGCTGCCGCTCTACCTGCTCCTCTGGCTCTCCGTCCCGGAGCGGTGGTCGCCGCCGCCGCAGCCCTATCGACTCGCCTTCCCAGCGCCGGAACTGGCGGTGATCGGCGGGGCTGTGCTGGCATTGATCGTCGGCGGCTTCGTCTCGCAGGCTGCGCTGGCCAATGCATCGCGCCACGGCACGCCGCTCCAGCTGTGCAGCGCCGACACGTTGCGCGTGCCGCTGATCACGCTGGCGGCCTATTTGATTCTGGCGGAGCTGCCGCCGAAAGATCTGCTTCTGCCGGGGCTTGTGGTCCTGTGCGGCGTCATCGTCGCCAGCCTGCCGCAGCAGGCTGGCTCCCGGGTGCGCCGTGGTCTGAACGATATGCCCGGCCGGCTCTCGCGGGTCAGTTCGCGATCTCGAAGACCACGTTGACCTGCGTGCGATAGGCATTCTCGCCGGCCGCCAGCGGCACGAAGGCATCGCTTGCCGCCATCTTCATCGGCCCGCCATAGGGCATCGGACGCGGCAGGCTCGACTGCTCCTCGATCGTCAGGATCCGGCCGAGCTTGATGTCGGCCGCTTCCGCCAGCGTCCTGGCCCGGGCGACGGCGTCGGCGACCGCGAGCTTGCGCGCTTCCGTCAGCGTCGGCTTGAGATCGTCCTTCACGAAGACGATGCCGCCGCCCTGGTTGACGCCCAGCGTCACGGCCTTGTCGAGGATGGAACCGGCGTCCGCCAGCTTGCGAACGCGAACGGTCAGACCATTGCTGACGGCATAGCCGGTGATCTTAGGCTCGACATTCCGATCCTTGGCCGGCTGGGCGAAGCGCGGCTGGATGCTCAGGCCCGAAGTCTGCAGGTCGCGCTCGGCGATGCCGGCCTCCTTCAGCGCCGCCAGCACCTGCTTCATCGCCTCGCTGCTGGCGGTGAGCGCGGTGCGCGCCGTCTCGCCCTCGCGCAGCACGGTCAGGTTGAGGATCGCCATGTCGGGCGCAACGCTGACCTCGCCCTCGCCGGTCACGCTGATGCGCGCAGGCTGCTGGCCGGGCGGGTTCTGCTGGGCCATCGCAGGGGCGGAGAGCAATGCGGCTGCGCCGACAAGCACGGTCCCGGCCAGAGCGAAGGCAAGGCGGTTCGACATGATGACTCCTCGTTCACGCCCGGCCTCTATGGCCGAGCGCATCATCGGAGCAGGGACATCTTGTCGAAATTATCACGACGAGGCCCGCAAACCCCGCGGATGGAGCGTCCGGGAGGGCCGGGATGACGAAGCGCGAAGATGGACGAATTGTAACTTTGATCTGATACGCCGCCCTCATAGATTGTAGTGATTCTAATCTAGGAGAGTGCCTTTGACCTCCGTCCCGATCGCCGCTCGAGAATCCTATGACCCAATCGCGCGGTTTCTCCACTGGTCGATGGCGCTCCTGATCGTCCTGGCCTTCGTACTCGGACTGACGATCGATGCCTTCCCCAGCGACTGGAAACGGGCAGCGATCGAGAGTCACAAGGCCATCGGCATCCTGCTGATCGTCTTGCTGGTCGCGCGCTGCGCGTGGCGTCTGACACATCGCCCACCCGAACCGGAGGCGTCGTCGCCTCTCCTCGCGGTCGCAGCGCGCCTCGGTCATGCCGGCTTGTACGTGCTGATGCTCGTCGTCCCGGTGATCGGCCTCGTCTATGCGATCAAACGCGGGCAAGGGCTCGATCTCGGCCTGTTCAGCATCCCGCCCCTGGCTGCGCCCGCACCGCGCGCCGAGACGCGGCCCATTCGCGCATGGCATGAATGGGCATCATACGCGCTCATCGCGCTGGCGGTGCTGCATGCGATCGCCGCGCTCTGGCATCATACGGTCCGCCGGGACGATACGCTTCGCCGCATGTTGCCGCTTCGGTAAGGAGCCCCCCTGATCCCCGCGCACCCTATCGACATAAAGCGCCGATCTATCCCGTCGTCTGGGCATCACCCCTCCACCAGCCGGCGCGCGATGACCTGCGCCTGGATCTCGGCGGCGCCCTCGAAGATGTTGAGGATGCGGGCGTCGCAGAGCACGCGGCTCACCGGATATTCCAGCGCGAATCCGTTGCCGCCATGGATCTGGAGAGCGTTGTCGGCCGCTGCCCAGGCGACACGGGCGCCGAGCAGCTTGGCCATGCCGGCCTCGAGATCGCAACGCCGCTCGGCATCCTTCTCGCGGGCGGCGAAATAGGTGAGCTGGCGCGCGATCAGGATCTCGGCCGCCATCATGGCGAGCTTGTCGGCGACGCGTGGGAAGGCGATCAGCTTCTTGCCGAACTGGATGCGTTCCTGCGCATAGCGCAACCCCAGATCGAAGGCCGACTGCGCCACGCCGATGGCGCGGGCCGCGGTCTGGATGCGCGCAGCCTCGAAGGTCTGCATCAACTGCTTGAAGCCCTGCCCCGGCACGCCGCCGAGCAGGTTCTCGCCCTTGACCGCGAAGCCGTCGAAGGCGAGCTCGTATTCCTTCATGCCGCGATAGCCGAGCACCTCGATCTCACCGCCGGTGAGGCCGGCGACGGGGAAAGGATCCTCGTCGTTGCCGCGCGGCTTCTCGGCGATCAGCATCGACAGGCCCTTGTAGCCGGGTTCCGAGGGATCGGTGCGGACAAGCAGCGTCATGATGTCGGCGCGGACGGGATGAGTGATCCAGGTCTTGTTGCCATAGACCTTCCAGACAGCATCCGCCCCCTCGCCTTCCTGCACTGCCTTGGTGCGCAGCGACGCGAGATCCGAGCCGGTATTGGGCTCCGTGAAGACGGCTGTCGGCAGGACTTCGCCGGAAGCGATCTTCGGCAGCCAATGCTCCTTCTGCGCGTCAGTTCCGCCGCAGAGGATGAGCTCGGCCGCGATCTCCGAGCGGGTGCCGAGCGAACCGACGCCGATATAGCCGCGCGACAGCTCCTCCGAGACGACGCACATCGAGACCTTCGACAACCCCATGCCGCCGAACTGCTCGGGGATGGTCAGGCCGAAGACGCCGAGCTCGGCCATTTTCTCGACGACCGGCAGGGGGATGTATTCGTTGGCGAGGTGCCATTCATGGGCGTGGGGCGTGACCTCCGCGGCGCAGAAGCGGCGCATCTCGGAGCGGATCGCCTCCAGCGTCTCGTCGAGGCCGGGATTGCCGACGCTGTGGGAACCGTCGCTCTGGCTGAACAGGGCGACGAAGCGGGCGCGGTTCTCCGGGGTGTTGCCCTCGGCGATCAGCGCCTCGGCCGCATCCGAGCGGGCGGCTGAAACAGCCTTCTGCGAGAGGCCGAGCGCCGACAGGCGCACAATCTCGCCCTGGCTCATCGGGATGCCGCCAAAGATCTGGGCGGCGTATTCGCCGGCGCCGATCCGCAGAGCATAGTCCTCGACGGCGCCGTAGCGCTCCTCGGCCTGAAGGCGCTCGCCATAGGCCTTGAGTTCGCGCAGCGCCGTGACATAGGTCGCAAGCCAGGACAGCCCATGGGCGGCATGCTGCTCCGCCTCGAGCCGAGCCGAGGAAATCCGGCCGTCGACGAGCACTTTCTGCCGCACCGCGGCGACAGCCTCCTCGAACAGCCCCTCGAAGCCCGGCAGCGCAGCGGCAATCAGCGCGACCGCATCGGCTCGAGCCTCGGTTTTAGCGGCGGTGTTGGCGCTCATCGTTTCGGCCTCCCTTTGTTGCGACGCAGCATAAGAGGAGTTCCGGCGAAACCGAAATCCTCCTTTTTGCGGAGGAGCCTGCAATGACCGCCAGCCTATTTGCGGCTGGCGAGCGCCACGCCGAGAACGGTCACCGCCATGCCGCCGATCTGAAACGGAGTCAGCGTCTCGCCGAAGAGCATCCAGGCTTCCACGGCGACCAATGCCGGCACCAGATAGAGAAAGGTCGCGATGCGCGAGACCTCGCCGCGGCGGATCATGAACAGATAAAGCCAGATGCTGCCGATCGACAGCACGATGACCGACCAGGCGAGGACCAGCAGCATGGTCAGGTTCCATTCGATCCGCATCGGCTCGAACAGAAAGGCGAAGGGCACGACGATCAGCGCCGCCGCCGTGTATTGGATCGCGGTCATCGTGCGCAGATCCCCGGAGACGATCCGCGCCTTCTGATAGAAGGACCCGAAAGTCACCGCGAACATGCCGCCGATATTAATGAGCATCGGTGCGAGAACGCCCCAGAGCGCAGCCGGCTCGACGCCGGCGAGTTGCGGCTCCAGCACCAGCGCGATGCCGAGGAAGCCGCAGGCGATGCCGAGCCAGCGGATGCCGGAAATCCGCTCTCCGACCAGGGCCGGCGCAAACAGTGCCGTCAGGATCGGCTGCAATCCCGCGATCAGCCCGGAGATGGCCGCCGGCAGCCCGTGGCGCACGGCCCACCAGACACCCGCAAGATAGATGCCGTGCAGCAGGATGCCGGTGACGGCGATGTCCAGCACGGCGCGTCTTCCGCGCGGCCAGGGCGCGCCGGTCGCGAGCGCCATCGCGGTCAGGAGGGCGGCAGCGCAGGCAAACCGGACGACGAGGAAGGTCAGGGCATCGGCATAGCGCGCCGAATAGCCGGCAACCACCCAGCCCGTGGACCACAGGAAGGTGAAGAGCAGCGGCATCGCGCGCAGAAGCAGGGGCGGCATGGGAACCCGCGAGGCAAACGGAAACGGCCGTCTCTAGCCCGGTTCCGCTGGACGCGACAGGCCGTCAGCGCCGCCAGGCCATGCCGGAGCCGCCTGTCAATCCCGGTCCGGAGCGCCCGGCGGGAAGAGCTTGCGGTAGGGCCGCGCCTCGTCGACCGCACGGGCGACGGAAGGCCGGGCCAGGAGGCGGGCCCGATAAGCGCGGGCGTGGCCGAAGGCCGTGTCGATCTCATGGACCCAGTCGGCATAGAACAGTGACGGAGCAGCCGCGCAGTCGGCCAAGGTGAAAGCCTCACCACAAGCCCATTCGCGCTCGGCCATCGCCGCGTCGAGCCAGCGGTAGGCGTCGTCGAGCTGCTCGCGCGCCTGTGCCACGCCGTAGGGATCGCGCTCGCCGTCCGGCCGCAGATGGTCGAGGACGATCTTCTGCATCGGCGTCATCACGTAGTTGTCGAAAAAGCGATCCATCATGCGCGCTCCAAGCGCGGCCTTGGGATCATCCGGCAGGAGCCGAACCGGCCCCGGATGATGGAGTTCGAGATGCTCGATGATGACGCTCGATTCCGCGATGGTCTCGCCGCGATCAACGAGAACGGGGAAGCGCTTCAGCGGCCACAGGCCAACCCATTCCGCCCCGGTCTCCGGATCATCCGGGCCGAGCACCCGATAGGTGAAGGGCGTCCCGTTTTCGTAAAGCGCGATCAGCACCTTCTGGCTGTAGGACGAGAAGGGATGGGCGTAGAGCGTCAATGTCATGGCTTCCTCCGACCGCTTGTTTTTCGCAAGCAGTCTGTAGCCAAACCGATTTCGCTTTGCAACCGGATATGCGCGCCTAGCCTCCCAGCGCCTCGGCGACGTCCTCATAGGTGCGCAGCCCCGTGCGCGGAGCATAGACCAGCACGGACATGTTGCCGGGTGCATGCTCGTTCTTCCACATCTTGTGGTGGGCGAACGGAATCTTGTCCCAGGGGAAGACCTCGGACATGCAGGGGTCGATGCGCCGGTCGATCACGAACTGGTTGGCGGCGCTGGCCTGCTTGAGATGGGCGAAATGCGAGCCCTGGACGCGCTTCTGCCGCATCCAGACATAGCGGGCATCGAAGGTGATGTTGAAGCCGGAGGTGCCGGCGCAGAACACCACCATGCCGCCGCGCTTGGCGACGAGGCAGGAGACCGGGAAGGTCGCCTCGCCCGGATGCTCGAAGACGATGTCGACATCCTTCTTGCCGGTAATGTCCCAGATCGCCTTGCCGAACTTGCGGGCTTCCTTGGTCCATTCGGCGTATTCGGGCGAATTGACCTTGGGCATCTGGCCCCAGCAGTTGAAGTCCTTGCGGTTGATCACGCCCTTGGCGCCGAGGCCGAGCACGTAGTCGCGCTTGGTCTCGTCCGAGATCACGCCGATGGCGTTGGCGCCGGAGGCCGCGCAGAGCTGGACGCCGAAGACGCCGAGGCCGCCCGAGGCGCCCCAGACCAAGACGTTATCGCCCGGCTTGATGGCGTGCGGGGCATGGCCGAAGAGCATGCGATAGGCTGTCGCCAGCGTCAGCGTGTAGCAGGCAGCCTCCTCCCAGGCGAGGTGCCGCGGCTTCTGCATGAGCTGGCGCGACTGCACCCGGCAGAACTGGGCGAAGGAGCCGTCCGGCGTCTCATAGCCCCAGATGCGTTGGGAGGGCGAGAACATCGGGTCGCCGCCATTGCACTCCTCGTCGTCGCCATCGTCCTGGTTGCAGTGAACGATGACCTCGTCGCCGACCTTCCAGCGCTTCACCTTGGAACCGACGGCCCAGACGATGCCGGCACAATCCGAGCCAGCGACGTGGAAGGGAGCCTTGTGGACGTCGAAGGGTGAGATCGGCTGCCCGAGCCCGGCCCAGATGCCGTTGTAGTTGACGCCGCCCGCCATCACGAGGAGCAGCACCTCCTCCTCGCCGATCGTCCAGGTCGGCACGACCTCGACCTGGAAGCTCTCCTGCGGCGGCCCGTGGCGCTCGCGCCGGATGGCCCAGGCGTACATCTTTTCCGGGACATGGCCCAGCGGCGGCAGTTCGTCGAGTTCGTAGAGATCCTTGAGCGGTTTAACGGCGGCCTGCGACTGCGACATGGTCGTCCTCCCTGCTCTCATCCGTCCTTGACCGAGCCTGGGCGCGTCCTGCGGATGTGGGTGCCGATCATGCACCATATGCTGCGCTGCGCCATTGATCTAAGGAATTACACCGCGGCGCAAAATTCCCTGTCTCAGCCAGCCGGAGCGCTTGCGTTTTCTTCACGCTTCCAGGCGATCTTCGGTGCCGGCGCGGCCAGGAGAAGAACCCATGCGCAGTCTGCTGATGATGGTCGGCCTGCCTGATCTGCCGATGCTTTCCGTCATCCTCATCGTCACGATGATCGTTCTGACCGTACTCCTGTTCGGCTGGATTTCCGACCTGCTGCTCGGGAATGCCGGCTTCGGGACGCTCTTCAACGCCGGGCTCATCCTGCTCGGCGGCTTTGCCGGGGCGTGGCTGTGGCATCGCTTCGGCGTTCCGACGCGCCTGGACCCCGACGCCTTGCGGGCAGCGATCGCGCTCGCATCGGGCCTGTTCCTGCTCGTGGTCGCCGCCGTGTTCAGGCCCTAGACGTCAGTCCGGCAGCGCCGCGGCGAAGCTGTTCAGATACTTCATGCCGGTGTCGCACAGGACGGAGACGATGGTCGCGCCGGCCCCGAGCCGTTCCGCAAGGCGCAGCGCCGCGACGACGTTGCCGCCGGTGGACGTCCCGCAGAACAGCCCGTCCTCCCGTGCCAGCCGCAGCGCCATCGCCCTCGCCTCTGCGGTCGAAACCGGCTCGATCGCATCGACGAGATCGGGCCGCCAGAGCGGCACGACATAGCCAGCGCCGACGCCATCGATCTTGTGCGCGCCGGTCGGGCCACCCGAGAGCACGGCCGATTCAGCCGGCTCGACCGCGACCAGCGCGAGCGGCGGCGCCAAGCGGCGAAGCGCCTCCCCGGTCCCACGCAGCGAGGCGGCGGTGCCGACGCTCTGGACGAAGCCGTCGATCCGGCCGCCGGTCTGTTCCCAGATCTCGCCAGCCAACCTGTCATAAGCGGCGAGTTGGTCGGTGTTGCGCATCTGGTCGGTCCAGAAGGCCCCGGTCTCGGCCGCAATGACGCGCGCGGCCTCGATCATGTCCCGCGTCAGCTTCTCGGTCATCCCGCCGCATTCGCTCGGGATGATCGTCAGTTCCGCGCCGAGCAGACGCATATGGGTGAGCTTCTCGCGGGCGAAGGCATCGGAGGTCACGATGTGCAGCCGATAGCCTTTCACCGCGCAGACCTGGGCGAGCGAAACGCCCGTGCTGCCGCCGGTATATTCGACGACGCTGCCACCGGGTTGGAGCCGCCCATCTGCTTCGGCGGCCTCGATCATGGCGAGTGCCATGCGATCCTTCATCGAGCCGGTCGGATTCTCGCATTCAAGCTTCAGCAGAATGCGGGCGCCGTTCTCGGAAACGATGCGGCGTAGCGGCAGCAAGGTGGTGCCGCCGATGCGGCTGAGAATATCGGCAGGCATGGCAGGCATCGGAAACCTCGCGATCGGCAGGCAATTAGATGTATATGCAATTATTGTATCTGCATGTAAATTGCTGGCATGCGAAGACTGCACGGATTACGGGAAGAGGTGCGCCAGTTGGCGGCGAGCTGCGCCGGGCTGACCGTCCGGCAGGCCGCGCGGCGCGTGACGCGGATCTATGACGAGGCGCTGAAGGATAGCGGGCTGAGCGTCGCCCAGCTCGGCCTGATGGCGGTGATAGCGACGAACGAAGACGACCGGATGGCGGCGTTGGCGGAGCAAGCCGGGCTCGATCCCTCGACACTCTCGCGAAACCTCCGCGCTTTGGAGCGCGACGGGCTGATCGAGATCGCGACTGTCGAGCAGGATCTGCGCCGCCGTGCGGTCTGGTTGACGGAAGAGGGAGTCAGGCGACTACAGGCAGCTCTTCCGGCCTGGCGAGGCGCACAGGCTCGCGTGACGGAGACGCTGCCTCCCGATCTCCTCCAGCGGCTTGCAGCGGCCAGCGCCGCGATGGCAGCGCCGGAAGACTAAACGTCAGAGCTAAACGTCAGGCCTGACCGCTGCGGCTGGCGGCGAGCATGTAGTTCACGTCCATGTCGCGGGCGGCGCTCCAGCGGCCGGTCAGCGGATTGAAGACCACGCCAGTCTGCGTGCCCAGCGCGAAGCCGTTGCCTTCGATGGCACCGCCAAGTTCGGCCGGCGTGACGAACTTCTCCCAATCATGCGTGCCCTTCGGCAGCCAGCGCAGCACATATTCGGCGCCGACGATGGCCAGCGCATAGGATTTCAGCGTGCGGTTGATCGTCGCCATGATCAGCAGACCATCGGGCTTCACAGCCGCGCAGCAGGCGGCGATGAAAGCCTCGACATCGGCGACATGCTCGACGACTTCCATCGCCAGCACGATGTCGAAGCGCTTGCCGGAGGCGACGACCGCCTCGATCGTCTCCTCGCGATAGTCGATGGTCAGGCCGCTCTTCTCGGCATGGGCGCGCGCGACGCTGACATTGGTCGGCGCCGGGTCGAGCCCGGTCACCTCCGCGCCGAGCCGAGCCAGCGGCTCCGACAGCACGCCGCCGCCGCAGCCGATATCGACCAGAGTCAGGCCTTCAAGCGCCCGCATCCGCTTCGGATCACGGCCGAAATGCGCGCAGGCTTCGTCGCGGACATAGGCGAGGCGCACGGGATTGAACTTGTGCAGGACAGCCATGGGCCCTTTCGGGTCCCACCAGTCGCGCGCGATCGCATCGAAGCGCGCGACTTCGGCCGGATCGATCGTCGATCCCTTTCGCTCAGCCGCAGCCGCCATGAACCCGTCCTTCGTTTATGCGATGCCACATTGACACCGCGCCTGACGCCCGTCATCTACACCCGCCCCGCCGCCAGTGCGAGGGCGACGTTTCGACCCGGCTTCTTCGGCCGGGGACAGCTATCGAGAGCCCGAATACCGTCATGGCCCGTCTGGTGATGAAATTCGGCGGCACCTCAGTCGCCACTGTCGAGCGTATCAAGAACGCGGCGCGGCACGTCAAACGTGAGTTCGACGCCGGCAACGAGGTCGCGATCGTCGTCTCTGCGATGTCGGGCAAGACCAACGAGCTCGTCGCCTGGTGCAAGGAAGCCGCGCCGCTCTATGACCCGGCCGAGTACGACACCGTCGTCGCCTCCGGCGAGCAGGTCACCTCCGGCCTGATGGCGATCGTGCTGCAGGAGATGGGGCTGCCGGCCCGCTCCTGGCAGGGCTGGCAGATCCCGCTCTATGGCTCGGACGCGCATGGCTCGGCCCGCATCGAAGGCGTCGACGGCGCCGGCATCCTCGCCGGCTTCGACCGCAATCGCGAGATCGCCGTCTGCTCCGGCTTCCAGGGCGTCAACCCGCGCACGCACCGCATCGTCACGCTCGGCCGCGGCGGCTCGGACACCAGCGCGGTCGCGCTCGCGGCCGGCCTCAAGGCGGATCGCTGCGATATCTACACCGATGTCGACGGCGTCTACACGACCGACCCGCGCATCGTCCCGAAGGCCAAGCGCATGGACAAGGTCTCCTTCGAGGAAATGCTCGAAATGGCCTCGCTCGGCTCCAAGGTTCTGCAGGTGCGCTCGGTCGAGATCGCCATGACGCAGCGCGTGCCGACCTATGTGCGCTCCTCCTTCGACGACCCCGAAAACCCCAATCCTGGCACCCTCATCTGCGACGAGGACGACATCGTGGAACAGCAGATCGTCACCGGCATCGCCTTCTCCCGGGACGAAGCCCAGATCACCCTCCGGCGCGTGGCCGACAAGCCCGGCGTCGCCGCGGCGATCTTCGGCCCGCTCGCCGATGCCAACATCAATGTCGACATGATCATCCAGGTCGTCTCCGACGATCAGGCGACGACCGACATCACCTTCACCGTGCCGACTGCCGATTACGAGCGCGCCAAGACGCTGCTCGAGAGCAAGCACGATGTGATCTCCTACCAGGAGATCCAGGGCGCGATCGACGTCGTGAAGATCTCCGCGATCGGCGTCGGCATGCGCAGCCATGCCGGTGTCGCGGCCCGCGCCTTCCGGGCGCTGGCCGAGAAGGGCATCAACATCCGCGCCATCACCACCTCCGAGATCAAGTTCTCGGTGTTGATCGACGCGGCCTATACCGAGCTCGCGGTCCGCACCCTGCACTCGCTCTACGGCCTCGACGCCGCCTGAGCCGCTGCCGCCATCGGCCGCATTGAAATTTCCCGCGTGATGCCGATCATCGCGTGGGCGGGTCGATGGGGAACGATATGGGTGAGGCGCCGATCTGGCTCTATGATGGCGTCTGCATACTCTGCGTCGGCAGCGTGCAGTACACGCTGAAGCACGAGCGCAGCCCGGCGATACGCTTCATCGCGATCCAGTCTCCCGAAGGGCGCGCGCTTGCCAAGCGGCACGGCATCGATCCCGACGATCCCGTGACCTTCCTCTTTATCGAACGCGGCCGCGCATGGCCGAAATCCGACGGCGTGCTCGCGCTCGTCGAGCACCTGAACGGCCCGGCACGCTTGCTCAAGGCCGGGTGGCTCCTGCCAAGGCCCGCGCGAGACTGGCTCTACGACCGTCTCGCGCGCAACCGCTATCGTCTCTTCGGCCGGAAGGACGCTTGCGGGCTTCCCGACCCGGCCCAGCGGCACCGCTTCGTCCTACCGGAGGCATGATGCGCAAGGAGCGCGTGTTGCTGATCGGCGCGACCGGGGTTTTCGGGAGCCGTCTGGCTCGCCATCTCGCCACCTTCGAGGGGATCGAGCTGATCCTGACCTCCCGAGAAGCCGAGAAGGCGCGGACGTTGGCGGACAAGATCGAGCGCGCAGCAAGCACGCGCGTCTCCGGCATCGGGCTGGATCACCGCCATGAGCTCGCGACCCGGCTGAAGGGAATCGCGCCCTGGCTTGTCATCGATGCTTCCGGACCGTTCCAGGGCGCGGGCTACGGCGTGCCACGAGCGGCGCTGGAGGGCGGCGCCCATGCGATCGACCTCGCCGACGCGCGCGACTGCATTCTCGGCTACGGCGAAGCTCTCGACGAACTGGCGCGGTCTCGCGGTCTCGTGGCCTTGGCCGGAGCGAGCTCGACCCCTGCCCTGTCCGCCGCGGTCGTGAGCGAGCTGATCCGAGATTGGCGGCGCGTTGACACCATCGACATCGCAATCACACCCGGCGGGCGCAGCGAGGTCGGCGAAGCGGTGATCTCCGCGATCCTGACCTATACTGGCCTCCCCATTCCAGTTTGGCGCGAGGGCGAGTTGCAGCAGACGACCGGCTGGCTCGACAGTCGCATTGTGGCGATGCCGCGTCTGCGGAGACAGCGGGTTGCGGCGGTGGAAACGGTCGACGCTCAGGCGCTCGGACCGACACTGGAAGTCGCGTCGCGCGTTGCCTTCCATGCAGGGCTGGAATCCGGAATTGAGCAGTGGGGACTAATGCTGCTGGCGCGACTGCGCCGGGCCGGGCTGGTCGGTCGCCTCGACGCGTTGTTGCCAGCCCTGCTCGCTGTGCGCAGGCTGACGCGAGTCACGACTTCGGATCGCGGCGGCATGCTGGTATCCGCTACCGGGCTCGACGCCGCCGGCAAGTTGAGGCACGCACAGTGGTCACTGCTCGCGGAAAAGGGCGATGGACCGCAAGTTCCAACGCTCGCAGCCGCCGCCGCAGCACGTGCTATCCGAGATGGCTTGCTGAAACCAGGCGCCCGCTCGGCAGGAAGCTCGCTGTCGCTGTCACAGATCGAGGCCGAGATGATACCTTATGCGCTGTCGACGCAGATCGAGAGTGCAGCACACAACGCCGCAATTGTCGAAACAGCGCTAGGCAAAGCGGCGTTCGGCGCGCTACCCCAGCCCCTGCGGATGTTTCACGGCTCGGAAGGCCATCCGGTCTGGCATGGCCGGGCCAGCGTCGCGAACGGAGCGAGTCCGATTGCGCGACTACTGCGCTGGATCATAGGCTTGCCGAAGGCGGGGGACGACATCCCGGTTACGGTAAGCGTTGACCGCCGCACTACTGAAAATGGCAGAGCCGAGATCTGGACGCGGAACTTCGGCGGCCTGCGATTCTCCTCCGAGCTTAATCTCGATGGGCAGAACCGGCTGCATGAACGCTTTGGCCCGATAGCCTTTCAGCTCGGGGCCAAGGCGCAGTACGGGCGCATCAGCCTGCCGATTGTCTCGGCTCGCTTCCTCGGCATTCCCTTGCCTCGTATCCTGCTGCCGCGCTCGGATGCGTGCGAGGCGACGGACGCGCAGGAGCGCTTCCACTTCGACGTGAAGCTGACGCTGCCCTTCGCCGGCCTGCTTGTGCATTACAGCGGCTGGCTCATGCCGAAGCATTGAGCGATCCTCACTCCGCCGGATGCGCTGCGTGTTCCGGCTCCCGCTTGCCGAAGAACAGCCGGGTCAGCCCGTCCGAAAGCCTGTTCATGTAGAGGAACAGGACGGGCGTGATGAACAGCGTCAAGACCTGCGAGATCATCAGGCCGCCGACAACGGCGATGCCGAGCGGCTGGCGCAACTCGGCGCTCGCGCCGGCGCCCAGCGCGATCGGCAGCGTGCCCATCAGCGCCGCGAGCGTCGTCATCAGGATCGGCCGGAACCGCATGAGACAGGCCCGGTGGATCGCCTCGTGCGCCGACGCGCCCTCGCGCAGCAGCACCAGGGCTACGTCGATCATCATGATCGCGTTCTTCTTGACGATGCCGATCAGCATCAGGAGGCCGATGATGGCGATGACCGAGAGGTCCATGTCGAAGAGCCTGAGCGCCCCGAGCGCGCCGATCGCGGCCGAAGGCAGGCCGGTCAGGATCGTCAGCGGGTGGATGAAGCTCTCGTAGAGGATGCCGAGCACGATGTAGATCGTCAGGATCGCGCCCGCGATCAGCAGCCCCTGGTTGGCCAAGGAATCCTGGAAGGTCTTGGCAGTGCCGGCGAGCGTGGTCGAGAGCGACTTCGGCAAGCCAATCTGCTCCTTGAGCGTGTTGATGCGGTTGACGCTGTCGCCGAGCGCCACGCCGGCCGGCAGATTGTAGGAAATCGTCACGGCGGGGAGCTGGCCGAGCTGGTTGACCGTGAGCGGGCCGGCCGTCCGCTCGACCCGGGCGACGGCACCGAGCGGGACCAACGTGCCGTTCTTGGCGCGCACCCGAATGGCGTTCAGATGCTCGGGCGTCCAGTGCTCGTTGGGATTGAACTCGACGACGACGTTGTAGTTGTCGCCGGTGGTGTAGATCGTCGAGACCTGCCGGACGCCGAAGCCCGAATAGAGGGTCGAACGCAGGATGTCGGCACCGATACCCAGCGCGTTGGCCTTGTCGCGGTCGATCGTCAGCGTCGCCTGCAAGGCGTTGTTCTGGAGATCGGTCGTAACGTCGGCGAAGATCGCGCGATCGCGGCTCATCGCATCCGCGAGCCGCAGAGCCCAATCATTCATCAGCGCCTGGTCGAGCCCCTGAACGACGAGCTGGTACTGGCTCTTCGAGGCGCGTGCGCCGATGTTCAGGTTCTGGACCGGCACCATATAGGTGTTGATGCCCGCCACCTGTCCGAGATCGCGCCGCAGCGAGGCGAGCACCTCCTGCAGCTTGGGGCGCTCGTCCAGCGGTTTCAGCTCGACGAAGAGACGCCCGGCGTTCAGCGCGCTGCCGCCACCGCCATTGCCGCCGACCGACGAGGCGACATGCGCGACATAGGGCGACTTGCGAAAGATGTCCGCAACCTCGGACTGCAGCTTCAGCATCGCATCGAACGAAATGTCCTGACGGGCTTCGGTCGAAACCTGGAGCTGGCCGATATCCTCCTGCGGAAAGAAGCCTTTCGGCGTCGTCTGCAGCAGCCAGACGGTGCCGGCCATCGTGAGAAAGAACGCCAGCAGCATCAGCGGCTGAAAGCGCAGGCAGAATTTCAGCCCACGGTCATAGCCGGCCAGCACTGCATCGAAGCCCTTCTCCAGCCAGCGGCCCAGCATGTTCTCTTCATGGTGCTCGGAGTAGCCCGAGAGCAACCGCGAGCACAGCATCGGGGTCAGCGTCAGCGAGACGAAGGCGGAGGCGAGGATCGCGACCGTCACCACCACCGCGAACTCGTTGAAGATGCGACCGATGACGCCGCCCATGAGCAGCACGGGGATGAAGACGGCGACCAGCGACAGCGAGATGGAGATAATGGTGAAGCCGATCTCGCCGGCGCCCTTCAGGGATGCCTCATAGGCCGAAAGCCCATCCTCCTCCATGTGCCGGACGATGTTCTCCAGCATGACGATGGCGTCGTCGACCACCAGGCCGACCGAGAGGGTCAGCCCAAGCAGCGAGATATTGTCGATCGAGAAATCGAGCATGTACATCGCGGCCAGCGTCGCGATGATCGAGATCGGCACCGCCACGGCGGGGATGAAGGTCGCGGCGATCCGGCGCAGGAAGACGAAGATCACCATAATCACGAGCGCGATGGTGAGCAGCAGGGTGAACTGCACATCCTCCACCGCCTGGCGGATCGAGGTCGAGCGGTCGTTGAGCAGGGAGAGCCCGGCTGCGGCCGGCAGCTGTTCCTGGAAGGTCGGGATCATCGCCTTGACGCGATCGACGACTTCGACGGTGTTCGCGTCGGGCTGGCGCTGCACCGCCAGCACGATCGCCGGCATGCCGTCATAGGTGCTGCGGGTCTGGGTGTTCTCGACGGAGTCGATCACCTTGGCGACGTCGCCAAGCCTGACCGGCTTGCCGGAGCGCGTCGCGATGATGACGTTGGAGAACTGGGCGGCGTTGGCGAGCTGGGTCTGCGCCTGGATGGTGAGCTGCTGGGCCGTATTCTGGAGGGTGCCGACCGGCGTGTTGGCATTGGCGGCCGTGATCGCAAGCTGCAATTCGTCGAGGCCGATGCCGCGCGCCGCCAGCGCGGTCGGGTCAATCTGGATGCGGACCGCGTATTTCTGGCTGCCCCAGATCAGCACCTGGGCAACGCCTTCCACGGTGGACAGCGCCGGCGAGATGACCTGCTGGGCGAAGGCGTCGAGCTGCGACAGCGGCACGACATCGCTCTTCAGGGCCATCAGGATGATCGGCGCGTCAGCCGGATTCACCTTGCGATAGCTCGGCGGCGTCGTCATCTCGATCGGCAATTGCCGGAGGGTGCGGGTGATCGCGGCCTGCACGTCGGCGGCGGCAGCGTCGATGTCGCGGTTCAGCACGAACTGGATGGCGATCGAGGTCGCGCCCTGCGAGTTCGTGGTCGAGATCGAGTCGATGCCGGCGATGGTGCCGAACTGCTTGACCAGCGGCGTCGCGATCGAGGTCGCCATGGTGTCCGGCGAGGCGCCGGGAAGCTGGGCGGAGACGTTGATGACCGGAAATTCGGCGCGCGGCAGCGCCGCGACCGGCAGGAAACGCCAGGCGAACAGGCCCGCCAGCACCAGCGAGACCGACATCAGGATGGTGGCGACGGGATGCCTGATGCAGAAGGAGGAAATGTTCATGAGCGCGCGCCCTCGGCCACCGGCGTGCTGGCAGGCGGCTTATCGCTCGTCGCGGCGCGCTCGCGCACCCGCGTTCCCTGCTTCAGCCGCATCTGGCCGTCAGTGACGACCCGCTCCCCCGGAGCGATCCCCTCCGAGACCGCCGTCTTGTCGCCGTCGCTCAGCGCGACCTTGATCTGACGCAGATCGACGGTCGAGTCAGGCTTCACCACGAAGGCATAGGGGCCCTTCTGCCCGGTCTGAACCGCCACCGTCGGAATTACGGTGATGCCCATCAGCGTTTCCGGGACGATCTCGACATCGACATACTGGCCGGGCCAGAGCGTGAGATCGTCATTGGCGAAGGCTGCCTTGGCCGTGATCGTTCCCGATGTCATGTCGACGGTCGAATCGACGAAGTTGAGCTTGCCTTCCGCCGGCGGACGGCCGGTATTCGGCACGCGGGCCGTCACCGCTATCGGTTTGGCGGCCGCGAGCGCGGCCTGCAGGGTCGGCAGCTCATGCTCCGGCATGGCGAAGGTCACGCGCAGCGGCTTCATCTGGGTGATGGTCAGCAGGCCCGTGCCGCTATTGTTGTTGCTGGCGTTGACGAGATTGCCCGGCGTGACCTGGACGGCGCCGATACGTCCGTCGATGGGGGCCGTGATTCGCGTATAGCTCAGCTTCAACCGGTCCGCGTCGAGCGTTGCATGGTCGCCCTGGATGCTGGCGGCGGAGCTGCGCTCGTCGGCGATTGCCTGGTCGACCTGCACCTGCGTACCGGCATTGCGCGCCAGAAGCTGCTTATAGCGCTCGAGATCGGCAAGGTTGCGCGTATGGGTCGCCTCGTCGCGCGCCAGCATCGCCTCGTCCTTGGCGATCTGAGCCTTGATGTCGCGATCATCGAGGGTGAAGAGCAGATCGCCGGTCTTGACGAACTGCCCGTCGGTGACGTGCTGCTGCATGATCTGGCTGTCGATCCGCGAGCGCACGAGCACGCTCGCAGGCGTCTCGACGAAGCCGATGGCGCGTTTGCGCACCGGGAAATCGACCTGAACCGCCGCGGCGGAGGCGATCGCGACGGGCGCGCCATCTGCACGCCCGCGCGCCGCCTGCGCGTTTTCCGAGCCGTGCGAGCGCCAATACCAGACGCCCGCGGCCGCGGCCGCGACGAGCATCAGCCCGGTGACAAAACCTGAACGCTTCATGTTCGCCCCACTCGTTCAGGCGGTCTGGCCGGCGGAAGCCGGCATCTGCATCTTGTCTTCCCGCTGGGGGCGGGTCTGTTCACGGATTGTGGCCAGCGTATCCAGCGCGGAAAGGATCGATCTTTCCTCCACCCCGCCAAGAACCTCCTGAGCAATCGCGGTGCGCACCTCATCGAGGTCGTCGACCAGCGCCCGGCCCTCCGGCGTCAGGTAAAGGCGATAGGCGCGGCGGTCGGCCGGGTCCTCGCGGCGCTCGATCAGGCTCTGCCCCTGAAGCCGGTCGAGCAACCTTGCGAGCGAAATCGGCTGCAGATCCATCTGCTCGGCCAGCGCCGCCTGGTTCAAGCCTTCCTGCCGCCGCAAGCGGGACATCACGCCCCATTGCGCCCGCGTCGTACCGTGCTGCCGCGCACGTTGATCGACATAAGTCCGCAGCAGGCGGGAGGTTTCGACAAGCTGGAACATGAATTCCCGCCGCAGTGGTCGCTTCATACAGAATCTCCGGAACGTAAGCCTGCTTATCGTATGCCAGATTACGGCGGTTTCGCGGTCGCACAATGTCGAACGCGGAATCGTGAGCAGTGCCTCAGCGTGGCGCGCATCCGATTTGCAAGGCTTGCTCTGGCCTCACGGGGGAAAGCGCTTCTAGACTGCACTCCAACCTTCCCTCTTTGAGAAGCCTTTCCGACATGAGCCAGCTCTTCAGCCCTTATCAGCTCGGCAGCCTCACGCTCGCCAACCGCATCGTCATCGCGCCCATGTGCCAGTATTCAGCGAAGGATGGCTGCGCGACAGACTGGCACACCATCCATCTCGGGCATCTCGCGCTTTCCGGCGCGGCGCTGCTCATCATCGAAGCCACCGCCGTGGAGCCGGACGGGCGCATCAGCCCGTTCGATGTCGGCTTGTGGTCCGACGAGACCGAGGCAGCGCTGGGCAAGGCGCTGGAAGCCGCCCGCTCCTGGTCGGACATGCCGATCGCGATCCAGCTCGGCCATGCCGGCCGCAAGGCCTCGGTGGCGCAGCCCTGGAAGGGCGGCGGCCAGCTCGGCCTCGACGAGGGTGGCTGGCATGTGCATGGGCCTTCGGCGGTCGGCTTCGAAAGCTATCCGCGCCCGCCGCGCGCCCTCACCCGCGACGACATCGCCAGCCTCATCGAGGCTTTCGCAGATTCGGCGCGGCGGAGCGTCCGGCTTGGACTCGCGGCGATCGAACTGCACGGCGCCCATGGCTATCTGATGCATCAGTTCCTCTCGCCGCTCTCGAACAAGCGCGAGGACGAGTATGGCGGGTCACTGGAGAACCGCATGCGCTTCCCGCTGGAGGTCTTGGACGCGGTGCGCTCGGTGGTGCCGGCTGGCTTCCCTT
This sequence comes from Allobosea sp. 10N428, assembly GCF_056394545.1. Classification (NCBI taxonomy): domain Bacteria; kingdom Pseudomonadati; phylum Pseudomonadota; class Alphaproteobacteria; order Hyphomicrobiales; family Alloboseaceae; genus Allobosea; species Allobosea sp. 10N428. The sequence continues at coordinate 635,155 of NZ_JBFTIC010000001.1, forward strand.
TGGGCTTCCGCATTTCGGGGACCGACTGGGTAGAGGGCGGCTGGGATGTCGAACAGAGCATCGCCTTTTCCATGGCAGCCAAGGCACGGGGCGCCGACTTCATCCACGTCTCCAGCGGCGGCCTGTCCACGGCCCAGAAGATCCCGCTCGGCCCGAGCTATCAGGTCCCGCTCGCACGGGCCGTGAAGCAGGCGACCGGGCTTCCCACGATCGCCGTCGGCCTGATCACGGAGCCGGAGCAGGCCGAGGCCATCATCGGCACGGGTGAGGCCGATCTCGTCGGGCTGGCGCGCGGCATCCTCTATGATCCGCGCTGGCCCTGGCACGCGGCGGCGGAACTGGGCGCCAGCGTCAAGGCGCCCGACCAGTATCTGCGCTCGCAGCCCCGGCAGTATTCCAAGCTGTTCGCCTGACCAGCATCCCCCTCGTCATTCCGGCTTGCCCCGGAATGACGGCGCATTTCCATACAGAACGATCCCCCGTTCAAGGACTCCCATGACCGCCTATTTCGACCTCACCGCCCATTTCGGCCGCATCGCCGCGCTCTCCAACGCCATCGGCATCCTGCAATGGGACAACGACACGATGATGCCCAAGGGCGCCGCCGAGACGCGGGCCGAGAGCATGGCGCTGCTGCATGTCATGCGCCACGGACTGGCGACCGACGCCCGCATCGGCGGCTGGCTCGCGGATGCCGAGAGCGACGGCAGCCTCGGCGTCTGGGAGAAAGCCAATCTGCGCGAGGTCCGGCGCGTCTGGACGGTCGACACCGCCCTGCCCGCCGATCTCGTCGAGGCGTCGAGCAAGGCGATCTCGGCCTGCGAGATGCGCTGGCGCCAGGCGCGGGCGGATTCCGACTTCGCCGGCCTGCTGCCCTATCTCGGGGAGGTACTGAACCTGCAGCGCCAGATCGGCAAGGCGAAGGGCGAGAAGCTCGGCGTCTCGCCCTATGACGCGCTGCTCAACGACTACGAGCCCGGCGGCAGCTCTGCGAAGATCGACGCGCTGTTCGACGATCTCGCCGCCTTCCTGCCCGGCTTCACCCAGGAGGCGATGGCGGTGCAGGCGCGCCGGCCCGCCCTGCCGGCCCTCGAAGGCCCCTTCCCCACCGAGACCCAGCGGGCGCTCGGCCTGAGGCTGATGTCGGCTTTGGGCTATGATTTCGAGCGCGGGCGCCTCGATATCTCGACACACCCGTTCTGCGGCGGCGCCGACAACGATGTCCGCATCACCACGCGCTACGACGAGGCCGACTTCACCAAGGCTCTGATGGGCGTCCTGCACGAGACCGGCCACGCGCTCTACGAGCAGGGCCGGCCGCAGGGCTACATGAACCAGCCGGTCGGCGCGGCGCGCGGCATGAGCGTCCATGAGAGCCAGTCGTTGCTGATGGAAATGCAGGCCTGCCGCTCACGTCAGTTCCTCGCCTTCGCCGCCCCGCTGATGCGGGAGAGTTTTGGGGGTCATGGCCCGGCATGGGAAACCGAGGCGATGTGGCGCCGCTATACCCGCGTCGATCCCGGCTTCATCCGCGTCGATGCCGACGAGGTCACCTATCCCGCCCATGTCATCCTGCGCTACAGGCTGGAGAAGGCGCTGATCGCCGACGAAATGCCGCTCGCGGAACTCCCCGAGGCCTGGAACGCCGGGATGAAATCCCTGCTCGGCGTCACCGTCCCGGACGACCGGGTCGGCTGCCTGCAGGACATTCACTGGCCGTCCGGCGGCTGGGGCTATTTCCCGACCTATACGCTCGGCGCGATGACCGCAGCCCAGATCTTCGACGCAGCCTGCCGGGCCGAGCCCGCTATCCTGCCCGGCATTGGCAAGGGGGATTTCAGCCCGCTCGTCGGCTGGCTGCGCGCCAATATCCACGGCAAGGGCTCGTTGCTCTCGACCGACGATCTGCTCACCGAAGCGACAGGCCGGCCGCTCGACGCCTCGGTCTTCAAGGCGCATTTGCGCCGTCGCTATGTCGAGGAGGTGTGACGGCCGCGACGTTTCCAGTCATGCTCGGGCTTGCCCCGAGCATCTCGTGACATGCGGGCTCCCTGGCCTCCTCCGGCAAGAGATTCCCGGGGTCTGCGCTTCGCTCCGCCCGAGAATGACGCCCGTTGGAAGGATGGCCGTTTCTCGATTCTCCTCAGCGGGTTGAACGGGTCGGCTGAGACGAAACGCGAATCCCTTAAACCAGAACGGCCGGTCCTTACGGACCGGCCGTCTTCCTATGAGGAGAGCGTGGGGGCTCAGCGCTCGATCATCTTGTTCCAGCGGCTGTTCCACTCCGGGCGCTTGGCGTTGATCGCGTCCCAGTCCAGCACCACGGCGGTCTTCATGTTGGTGTGGAAGGCCTCGAGCTTCTTCTCGGCGTCGGCCGTTTCGGCCTTGGCCTGCGGGTTCGAGGGCACGACATTGCCGGCCGCCAGCGCCTTCGACTGCGCCTCGGGCGAGAGCAGGTAGGCGGCGAGCTTCTGCGCCAGCTCCTGCTCCGAATTGTTCGCGATGACGCACTGCGCGACCATCAGCACGACCGAGCCTTCTTTCGGCTGGGCGTATTCGACCGGGATGCCCTTTTCCTTGAGGGTGGCGACGGCGGTCGGCGTCAGCGGGAAGATCGCGGCTTCGCCGGTCTGGACCATCTCGGAGATCTTGGCCGAGTTGGGGATGAACTCGAGCACGTTCTTGCCGATGGTGTCGCGGAACTTGCCGAAGCCCGGCTCGACATTGGCCTCGGTGCCGCCCTGGATGCGGTTGAACATCAGGAAGGCGTGCAGGCCGAAGGACGAGGCCGAGGCCGACTGGAAGACGACCTTGTCCTTGAACTTGGGATCGGCGAGGTCCATCCAGGAGGTCGGCGCCGCCCAGCCCTTCTCGTCGAACATCTTCTTGTTATAGGCGAGGCCGGTCATGCCCATGTCGATGCCAACCGCCATGTCGTCCTTCATGCGGGCGCCCTTGTCGAGCTGAGCCAGCCCGGGGCTGTCCTTCATCTTCTCGCAGAGGCCGGCGCCGATGGCGCGGACCATGACGCCGTCATCGAGGAACATGATGTGCATCTGCGGCTTGTCCTTGGCCGCGGTCGCCTTGGCGAGGATGTCCGAGGAGGTGCCGGGCACCACCACGATCTTGACGTTGTTGGCCTTCTCGAAATCCGGGAAGACGGCCTGGGTGAAGGTTCGCTCGAAATTGCCGCCGTTCATGCCGACATAGAGCGTCTTGGTCTGGGCGAAGGCGCTGCCGGCAGCGGTCAGCGCGAGCGCGGCGACGGTACCGGCCAAGGCGGTGCGACGAGTGATCATGAGTGGGCTCCCCTGCTTTGCGGCTCTGATTGCGAACGCGCATCCGAGCCGTGGCTGATGCGGTCCTGACCCGCCGGCCCGGAAGGCCGGCTGAAACGGGCGATGGAAAAGGCTTCGATCGGCGTCGAGGTGCTGCCGTCGCGGACAAGCTCGGCCAGCACCTCGCCGACGCCGGGCGCGATCTGGAATCCCGCGCCGGTGAAGCCGAAGGCGTGGATCAGGCCGGGCGTGGTGCCGCTGAAGCCGATCACGGGATTCCGGTCCGGCATCGACGCCTCGGTCCCCGACCAGAAGCGGATCGCCTGGGCATGGCGCAGCACCGGGAAGATCTCGGCCGTGCGGTTCATGATCGCCAGCGCCCCAGCGCCGCGCGGACGCGAGAAATCGGCATCGTCGAGCGGCAGGGCGCGTTCGCCGCCGACGACGCAATTGCCGCGCTCGACCTGCCGGGCATAGATGCCCCCGCCCTCCATGCCGATATTGACAGTCATCACCGGCGCCAGCGGCTCGGTGACGATCATCGACGGGTAGATGCGCGAGAGCGGCACAGGCTCGCCGAAATCGGCAGCGAAGCGATCCGCCCAGGCGCCCGCGCTGTTGATGACGATGCTGGCCGTCAGGCTGACGCCCTCCCCGGCCTCCAGCGCGAAGCCCTCGCCGTTGCGCGCGATGCAGGTGACCGGTGTGTTCTCCAGCACATGCGCGCCGGCGCGCCGGGCGGCACTGGCGAAGGCGGCCGAGACGAGGCGCGGATTGGCATGGCCGTCGCCGGCGCAGAGCGAGGCACCGAGGATGCTGCCGTCGATCCAGGGAAAGCGCTCGCGCAGGCCGTTATGGCCGATGAGTTCGAGGCCGAGGCCCTGATCGGCAACCTCGGCCGCATAGGCTTCAAGGGACGCCATGTCGCCCTCGCTGCATGCGAGCTTGAGATGGCCGGAACGCAGGAACTCGCCGTCGATGCCGATCAGTTCCTTGAGGCGTGGCCAGACGGCATGGGCGCGCTGCGACAGCGGCAGCTGCTCGCGCGGGCGGCCCTGCCGGCGAACGCCGCCATAATTCACGCCGCTCGCCTGCGCGCCGCAGAAGCCCTTGTCGAGCAGGGCGACGCTGAAGCCCATATTGCGCAGGGCCAGCGCCGCCGAAGAGCCGACCAGGCCGCCGCCGACAATGGCGACGTCGATGTCGAGATGCCGGTTCATTCTGCCGCCTCCGGCAGCTCGGCCGCCAACTGCAGGGCGAGCGGGATCGGCTTTACCGGAGCCTGCGCCCTCAGCCTGCCGATGGCAGCGATGGGCTTACCCGTCGCGGCGGCCAGCACCTCGGCGGAAGCCGCAGCGCACATCCGCCCCTGGCAACGGCCCATGCCGACACGGCTCACCGCCTTCAGCCGATTGATCTCGCTGATGTCCAGTCGGCTCGCGGCCTCTCGCACCGTTCCGGCGGTGATCTCCTCGCAGCGGCAGAGCGTGGTGGCGTCGTCGATCGCCCTCGCCCAATGGGCCGGGAAGGGAAAGGCAGCTTCGAGCACGTCGCGCAGCCGGCCGATGCGGGCAAGCTCGGCTTCGAGCGCAGAAGCACGCGTCTTATCGAACGCCAGGCCGCTGTCTTCCAGCAGTGCCAGCGCAGCACGCTCGCCGGCCCGTTCCGCCGCATCGGCTCCGGCGATGCCGGCGCCATCACCCGCGAGATAGACGCCCGGGACCGAGGCGCGGCCGGCGGCATCCCGTGTCGGCAGCCAGGCACGATCGCGCTCATTGAAGCGGAAGGCGCAGCCAGCGAGATCGGCGAGCTGCGTCTCGGAGCGGAGCGCAAGGCCGTAGCCGACGCCGTCGCAGGCAAGGCGCCGCTCGCGGCCGCCCTCGCGCCAGGCGACGCCGGAGACCCTGCCCTCGCCCTCGATGCGCAAGCCCTCGATGCCGGTGCGGATGGCGACGCCTCGCAGACGCAGCTCAGCGACGAAGCGCATTCCGCGCGGCACGATACCGGGATCGAGCGGCAGGGCCTTGAGCAGGTTGAGCTTGGCAGAGCTGGGGGCGGCGTCGAGCACCGCCGCGACCTCCACACCGGCCTTCATATACTGCCAGGCGACGAGATAGAGCAGCGGGCCGGAGCCGGCGAAGACGACGCGACGGCCAATCGCGCAGCCCTGCGCCTTGAGTGCGACCTGCGAGCCGCCGAGGGTGAAGACGCCGGGCAGCGTCCAGCCGGGGATCGGGAGGACACGGTCGGTGGCGCCGGTCGCGAGGACCAGTCCGTCATAGGCGGCCCGGCGGGTCACGCCGGCAACTGCGATGTCGGCGGTGCCGTCGCGCAGGTTCCAGAGCAGTGCCTGCGGCCAGTAGTCGATTTTGCCGTCGAGCGCGGCGAAGGCGGCGTGAAGCCGTTCGGCCTTGCCCGCCTCAGAGCCGTAGAGGTCCTTGGTCGAGCGGCCATCCTGCACAAGGCGCTGGCGATAGATCTGGCCGCCACAGGCCGGCGCCTCGTCCACCACCAGCGGGCGCAGGCCGGCGGCGACCAGCGCCTCGGCGGCGCGAATGCCGGCTGGCCCAGCGCCGACGATCAGGGGCTGCGGACGCGTGCTCATGCCGCCCTCCCGACGCCGGTCACGATCCGCATTCCCGGCTGCAACGGCGTCGTGCAGGCGCGCAGGCGCTCGCCCGTCTCGGTGGTGACCCAGCAATCCTGGCAGGCGCCCATCTGGCAGAAGCCGGCGCGCGGCTCGCCGGTGAATTCGGCGCGACGCAGGCTGTCGGCACGGTTCAGGATCGCGCTCAGCAGTGTGTCGCCGGCCCGGCCCTCGCAGGGCTCGCCATCGAGGGTGAAGGCGATGGCTGCATGATCCTTGCGGGTGATGCGATGGAGCAGCGGCTGCTTCTGGTTCAAAGACATGGCGATCACTTCTGACCGACGAGGATCTTGTCGAGGCCGAAGGCGCGGTCGAGGATCAACATGGCGCCTGCCGTCAGCGCGATCATCAGGGCCGAAACGGCCGCCATCATCGGGTCGATCGACTCCGTCGCGTACATGTACATCCGCACCGGCAGCGTCACCGTCTGCGGCGAGGTGACGAAGATCGACATGGTCAGCTCGTCGAAGCTGTTGATGAAGGCGAGCAGCCAGCCACCGGTGATGCCGGGCAGGATCATCGGCGCGGTGATGCGGCGGAACACCGTCCAGTGCGAGGCGCCGAGCGTCATCGCCGCCTGCTCGGCGCTGCGGTCCATGCCCGACAGCCCCGCCATGACCAGGCGCATCACATAGGGCGTGACCACGATGACATGGGTGACGACCAGCCAGGCGAAGGAACCGGTCGCGCCGATCAGGGCGAAGAGGCGCAGGAAGGCGACGCCCAGCACCAGATGCGGAATGATCAGCGGCGAGAGGAAGAGCCCGTTCAACGCATCGCGGCCGGGGAAATGGTAGCGGTCGATGGCGAGCGCGGCGGGCACCGCGAGCGCGACGGAGAGCGTCGCGGCCAGCGTCGCCAGCCACAGGCTGTTGTGGAAGGACGGCACGAAATCGGGGTGTTTGAAGATCGCCTCGAACCAGCGCAGCGAGAAGCTCGTCGTCGGGATCGAGAGCGTGTTCTCCGGTGTGAAGGCGACGAGGCAGACGACAACGAGCGGCGCCAGCACAAAGGAGACGACGAGGCCGTGGAAGAGAAGCGCGACGGGACCATTGCGATGCATGGAGCGTCCCTCAGCCCAGAGCCCGGCGGGCGCGCGTCTCGACGAGACGGTTGTAGCCCAGCATGATGACGAGGTTGGCGGCGAGCACGATGATCGCAATCGTGGCGCCCAGCGGCCAGTTCAGCTCGGACATGTACTCGTCATAGACCAGCGTCGCCGCCATCTTGAGGCGCCGGCCGCCGAGCAGGCCGGGGATGGCGAAAGCGCTGGCCGAGAGACCAAAAACGATCAGGCTGCCGGAGAGCATACCGAGCGACACTTGCGGCAGCACGATCCGGCGCAGCGCCGTGAAGCGCGAGGCGCCGAGGCTCCAGGCCGCGGCCTCGACCATCGGGTCGAGCTTCTGCAAAGACGTCCAGACAGGGATGACCATGAAGGGCAGCATGACGTGGACGAGCGCGATCACGATCGCGGTCTCGGTGTAGAGCAGCCGGACGGGGCTCAGGCCCAGAGCCTGCAGCGCCTGGTTCAGCAAGCCGGCGGAACCGAGCAGCATGCTCCAGCCGAAGGCGCGCACCACCACCGAGACGAGCAGCGGGCCGATGATGACGAGCAGGAAGATCGAGCGCCAGGGATCGCCCATGCGCGCCAGCACATAGGCCTCGGGTGCGCCGATCACGGCGCAGATCAGCGTCGTCAGCGCAGCCAGGCGAAGCGTGCGCCAGAAGATCGTGAGGTAATAATCGTCGGATGCGACGGTCAGGTAATGCTTGAGGGTGAAGCTGTTCTGGATGCCCGTGGTGTGATCATAGGCATGGAAGGACAGGATCACAGTCAGGATGAGCGGCAGGACCACCAATCCGAGGAACAGCAGCGTCGCCGGCGAGACGAGCAGCCATGGCGCCAGACCGCGCTGCCCGGTCATGCCGCCGCTCCCGCAGTCGCGACGACGGCACTGTCCGGCTGCCAGTGGAGCGCAACGCTTTCGCCTTCGCCAGCCGGCTCGCCACCCTGGTTCGGCGCCGAGACCAGGATCGGCCCGACCGGCGTCTCGACATTGAGGAGCCAATAGCTGCCGAGGAAGAAGCGGCTGGTGACCCTCCCGTCCAATAAACCCTGGCCGGCCGGCTTCAGCAGGATCTTCTCGGGCCGCAGCGTCAGGATAGCCGCAGAACCATCGGGCAGGCTCGCCGCCTCGCTGGGCAGCGCGACGCCGCCGGCCTCGGCCCTGCCCGCACGCCAGACCGCATCGATGCGGTTCATCTTGCCGACGAAGGAGGAGATGAAGGCCGTCGCCGGGCGCTCGTAGAGGCGATAGGGCGCGTCGATCTGCGTCATGCGCCCCTGCTCCATCACCACGACGCGGTCGCTGATCGAGAGCGCCTCGGCCTGGTCGTGCGTGACCATGATCGTGGTCGTGCCGACGCTGCGCTGGATGCGGCGTAATTCGAACTGCATCTCCTCGCGCAACTTGGCGTCGAGATTGGAGAGCGGCTCGTCGAGCAGCAGCACCGGCGGCTCGATGACGAGCGCGCGGGCAATGGCGACGCGCTGGCGCTGGCCGCCCGAGAGCTGACGCGGATAACGCTCGGCAAAAGGCGCGAGATGGACGAGGCCGAGGATCTCCTTGACGCGCCGGTCGCGCTCGGCCTTGGCGACCTTGCGCATCTCCAAGCCGAAGGCGACGTTCTCAGCCACCGTCATATGCGGAAAGAGCGCATAGCTCTGGAAGACGATGCCGAGACCGCGGCGGCTTGGCTTCTCGCGGGTGATGTCGCGTCCATCGAGGGTGATCGCGCCCTTGGTCGGCTCGACCAGCCCCGCGATCATCTGCAGCGTCGTCGTCTTGCCACAGCCGGAAGGGCCGAGCAGCGAGACGAACTCGCCCTTGGCGACGCTGAGATCGACATCCCTGACGGCGGTGAAGTCGCCGAAGACCTTGCTCAGCGATTGCAGCGTCAGGAAGCCCATGAACACCTCGATCGGCAGGCTTTCCGTTCGCCGGAAAAGCCGGACTGCGATGGGTGCAAGCAAAGGGAGACGACACAAATTCGTCAATCTTCAATTCCGCATTAGAGAATTTATGTTGACAAAATTTCTCTATGTAGAATTTTTATTGCTTCATTTCACATTTGATTTTCTCACATGCAAGCAGTCGACGAACCCGTTTCCTCGCTTCGCCGCGCGCTGGGGCTGTTGCGCATCCTCTCGAAGGGCGCTGGCGACGGCATGCGGCTGAAGGACATCGCGGAGGCTGCCGGCTGCGGCCAGCCGACGGCGCATCGCGCGCTGCGCGACCTGATGGCGGAGGGCTTCGTCGAACAGGCGGCGGGCGGCAAGCGCTACCGGCTCGCGCTCGATTTCTTCGTCATCGCCGCCCGCGCCGGCCAGGCCGGCGGCCTGCGCGAGCTCGCCCGGCCTGCGCTGCTGCGGCTCTCGGCCACGCTGAGCGACACGATCTTCCTGCTCGTCCGCAACGGCTACGACGCGGTTTGCCTCGACCGGATCGAGGGCCCCTTCCCGATCCGCTCCTTCACCGGGGACATCGGAGGCAAGGTGCCGCTCGGCATCGGCCAGGGCAGCCTCGCCATGCTGGCGCATCTGCCCGACGACGAGCGCGAGGCGGTGATTCGCTTCAACATGCCCCGCCTGCTCGATCGCGGCTTCTTCGACGAGGCCGCTTTGCGCAACGCCATCGCGACGGCCCGAGCGCAAGGCTCGGTCAATCTCAACACCGGCCTCATCCCTGGCATGGCCGGCGTTGCCGTGCCGGTCTTCGATGCGCGGGGGCGCGTCGTCGCGGCGCTCAGCGTCGGCACCCTCGCCGAGCGGCTGCGCGAGGACCGGCTGCCGAACATCATCGCCATGCTACGCAGCGAGGCGGAGGCGCTGGGCGCCAAGCTCAATCCCTTCGACGTCGCGCTGCGCTATCCCTCGCGCAGCCTGAGCACGATGGCCGGCTGACAAAACCGAGCCGACATGCCGCTTTCAGGCTTGCGTCGCGGCGACGGAAGCGGGATGTCGGGGCGAACTCCTCTCGGATGGTAGCCTGTCATGACACAGACCAAGCCCGCCCCCCGCATCGCCATCACCTATTGTTCGATGTGCAACTGGATGCTGCGCTCGGCCTGGCTCGGCCAGGAGCTGCTCTCGACCTTCGGGCAGGATCTCGGCGAGGTCGCGTTGATCCCGCGCACCGGCGGGATCTTCCAGATCCACTACGACGGCGAGTTGATCTGGGACCGCAAGGCCGATGGCGGCTTCCCGGATTCCAAGGTGCTGAAGCAGCGCGTGCGCGACCGGCTCGACCCCGAGCGCAGCCTCGGCCATGTCGATGGTCACACGATGTCGGCGGAAGCCGAGAGCTGAAGCGCTGCCTCGCCGTCATGGTCGGGCCTGACCCGACCATCTCGGAAACGAGTGCCTTCTTGTCATGCGATTCTCGGGTCTGCGCTTCGCTCCGCCCGAGAATGACGCCTGTCAGGCGAGGCGCCCGCGCGTCGCCGCGACCCAGGCCTTCAGCCGCCCCTCGGGATCGGCATTCAGCGTGATGTCGGTCACGGCTGCGACGATGTCGGCGCCGGCCTCGAAGACCCCTGGCGCGCGCTCCAGCGAGATGCCGCCGATGCCGACCAGCGGCAGATCGCCGATACGGCGCTTCCACTCGCCCAGCCGCTGCAGCCCCTGCGGGCCGAAGCGCATCTGCTTCAGAATCGTCGGATAGACCGGGCCGAGCGCGACATAATCGGGCTTTGCCGCCAGCGCGCGCTCCAGCTCGGGCTCGTCATGGCTGCTAAGGCCGAGCCTGAGCCCCGCCTTGCGGACCGCGCCGAGATCGGCGTCGTCGAGATCCTCCTGGCCGAGATGGATGAAGTCGCAACCCTCCGCGATAGCGAGCTTCCAATAATCGTTGACGACCAGCACGCAGCCGGCCGCGGCGCAGAGCGTCTTAGCCCGGGCGATCTCGCGTGCGACTTCGATCTCGGAACGATCCTTGACGCGCAACTGCACCAGCTTGACGCCGAGCGGCAGCATCCGCTCCAGCCAGTCGGCGCTGTCGAAAATGGGGTAGAACGGGTCGAGCTTCATGCGGGAGCAGACTTTCAGGCCAGGAAGGCTTTGCCCATGACGGGGGTGGAAGGAGCGGCCATGTCGCGCGCCTCGATCGGCTGCGCGGCGAAGGCCTGGCGGCCGGCACGGATGGCAAGCGCGAAAGCCTCTGCCATCGCGGCGGGATCGCCGGCCTTGGCGACGGCGGTGTTGAGCAGGATGCCGTCATAGCCCATCTCCATCGCCTGCGCGGCGTGGGAGGGCAGGCCAATGCCGGCATCGACGACGAGCGGAATGTCGGGGAAGTGCTGGCGCATGCTGCGCAGGCCGTAGGGGTTGTTGAGTCCCCTGCCCGATCCGATCGGCGCGCCCCAGGGCATCAGCACCTCGCAGCCGGCATCGAGGAGGCGCCCGCCGACGACGAGGTCCTCCGTGGTGTAGGGGAAAACCTTGAAGCCGTCATCGGCGAGGATGCGGGCCGCCTCGACCAGCGCGATCACGTCCGGCTGCAGCGTGTCGTCCTCGCCAATCACCTCGAGCTTGATCCAGTCGGTCCCGAAGACCTCGCGCGCCATCTGTGCGGTGGTGACGGCTTCCTTGACGGTGTGGCAGCCCGCCGTATTCGGCAGCACCCTGACGCCGAGCTCGCGGATGAGCGCCCAGAAGGCCTGACCAGCACCGCCGGCCGATTCCCGGCGCAGCGAGACGGTGACGACCTCGGCGCCCGAGCGCTTCACCGCCTCGGCCAGGATGGCGGGAGACGGATATTGCGCCGTGCCGAGGAAAAGCGGGTTCTGCGGAGCGAAGCCATAGAAGGATGCCATCTCAGCCTCCCTGCATCGGCGCGACGATCTCGATGCGGTCGCCCTCGCTCAAGGCGACGTCCGCCCGCTTGCGCGCCGGCACGAAGTCACCATTCACCGCCGTCGCAACGATGCGGTCGGCAAAGCCGAGCTCGGCCAGCGCCTCGGCCAGCGTCTTCGCCGCGATCTCCTGCGGCGCGCCGTTAAGCAGCAAGGTCATGCAGCATCTCCGGTGTTGCTTGCGGGTTCAGCACGGCCTCCGCCGCCATCCGCGCCATGGCGGGGCTGAGCAGGAAACCGTGGCGATAGAGCCCGTTGACATGGATCACGCGGCCGCGGCGCGTCAGCCGCGGCAGGTTGTCGGGAAAGGCCGGGCGGGCATCGGTGCCGATCTCGACGACCTCCGCTTCGCCGAAGGCGGGATGCAGCGCATAGGCCGCGCCGAGCAGCTCCAGCATGGCGCGGGCGGAGATGCGGCTGCGCTCGCTGCTCTCGATCATCGTCGCGCCAACCATGAAGAGGCCGTCTGCGCGGGGCACGATATAGAGCGGGATGCGCGGATGCAGCAGCCGGACGGGCCGCGACAGCTGGATCTCGTCGCTCCGGAGCAGCAGCATCTCGCCCTTGACGCCGCGCAAATCGGGCAGGACATCGCGCGCCGCCAGCCCGCGGCAGTCGAGGACGATATCGGCATCGAGATCGGCCGGCTCGACCGCGCTGCCGAAATGAAGGGCGGCCCCATTTGCGACGAGGCGTTTGGCCAGGGCCGCTATGGCTTGGCGCGGATCGAGATGCGCCTCGGCGGAGAAGAACAGGCCGCGCGAGAAGCGGCCGGCCAGATCGGGCTCCAGCCCGGCGATGGCCTCGCCGTCGATCTCCTCGAAATGGTCGGTGCGCTGACCGAAGCGGCGCAGCTCCGAACGGTCCCGGCTCGGCGCAACCACGAGCGTGCCGTTGCGAGCGACGCCGCCGGCATGGCGCTCCCACCAATCGGCCGCCTGCTGCCCGAGCCGAATCACCGGTTCTTCGGCGCTCTCGCCCTCGCACCAGGGCGCGAGCATGCCGCCGGCATACCAGGAACAGGCTTCGGCGCCGATGCGCGGGCCGCGTTCATGCAGGACGACCTGCACACCCCGGGCCAGCAACTCGGTGGCACAGGCCAGACCGACGACGCCAGCGCCGACCACAGCGGCTGTCAGGACTGAGTGAGGACGTTCTGGCGTCATGCTTTCCCTGCTTCCGGGAAGGCAGCGGCCTGAGGCGCGAGCGAGGTGTCTGCGAGCCGAAGACCGTTCCCTTCGCCGGCATTACCCGGATCAGGTGCGATGGGTTGGCGCGAACCACGCCTCTCAGCCTTTCGGCACCCCAACGGACAGCGCCAATTTAATGGCAGCGCCGCCGGGGAGCAAGCGGAGCCGGCGCAAGGCTCCGTTGCGGCGGCCTCGCACCTCCCGACCGCGCCCTTCGCACGGGAGTGATCGGGAGATGCGCCCGCGCGAATACACAGGTCGCGCGAAGGAAGTTGTCGGCGAGACTTGTCAAAGGCCTCTGCAATCGGGCATAGAGCCTCTCGCCGGAGACGTGGCCGAGAGGCTGAAGGCACTCGTTTGCTAAATGAGCATACCCCACAAGGGTATCGAGGGTTCGAATCCCTCCGTCTCCGCCACTTTCTTCACCCATCTGAAAACCATCACCTTTTTTCGGCGACGGCTCCGAAATTCGGGAGGGATGCCTGGGAGGCAGCCCTCTGCGCGTACTCGTGCAAAACCTTCGGGGACGAGGATTCGCCTGCGTTGATTTCGCCTGCGCACCACGGGGCGATCGCAGCGATGGGCTCCTCAAGGCGCATCGCATCCTCGCCCTGACCGCCGCGGGTCGCTCGGATAACGCGAACGTTTGGCCGTGGCGCAACCGTGCTATCGCTGACGGACCATTCGAAACGACCACAGGGTTGGCCGCCCCCGGTCGGGCGCGCGGGCAGGCTCCAAGAAGTGGTTGCGCAAAATGGCATCCACCTACCTCGGGGCTCGGGGGTGCCCAAGATTCAGCCAATCCAGCTCCGAAATGACGACCACGGGTCGGTGCGAATCATCGCCGGCGGCCGGGCGGGCGCAGACTGAGCTCTCCGGGCCAACATCCCTGCGTGATCAGCAAGCACTTGCATGGCCCGGGGCGAGATCTGTGTCAGAGGCGCTCGCCGAGCCGCGCGAAGTTCGCCAGGCTGATCAGATGGGCATGGATCGGCATCAGATAGCCCTTGCGTCGCAGATCGCTCCAGGCCTCGTCCGAAAGCGCGTTGAGGCGCTCTTCGCTGATCGCGGAGAAGCCGCTGTAGCTGGATGTCGCGCCATCGGCCGCGCGGATGTCGATGTTGATCGTCTGGAACAGATCCAGAGCTTTCAATTCGGCCGTGAAAGCTGCGGTTACCTTGGCTGCCTCGGCATATTCGGCCACGAAGCCTATCACGCGCTGCAGGGCTTCTGCCGGTTCGCCATCTTCCCCGAAAAGTCGCTCGCCTGCCTCGTTCTGCAGCCCCGCGAAGCCGCCATCGATGCAGACGATCTGCTGTTCGGCCGCGATATCGCCGCCAATGAAGGGATAGCGTCGCAGATAGGCCGGCGGGTGCTGGCCGCGCCAGCGCCCCTCGCTGTCGACGAAACGGCTTTCACCGGGGCGCATCCCGACCATGAACAGCGGGGAGAGGGTGCCGGCCTCCTCCAGGAACAGGATCGGCATGTCGCGGCAGCCAAGCACGAACTCTGCGGCGAGAGCGGGCAGGACATGTGCCTGGGCCGCGAAGAGATAGGGCTTGTCGACCGGAGCGAGCCGCGCCTGGTGATGCGTGTTGCGGTCGAGAGCGGCGATGCTGGAATAGAAGAGCGGCAGAGGGGCCATGGTTCTGTCCTGATGGCGTGATGCTGATGTCGGTGGTTCAGATGGTCTTGCGCAGCGTCAGGCGGAAATAGAGCTCCGCATCGCGCTGCACCGCCGAGACCCGTTCGAGCGGGTGGCCGATTCCGCCTTCGAGCGTCGCCCAGTCGAGCGGGCGCCAGATCAGCCCGGCGCCGAGCGAGGTGGCCCGGCTCGTGAAGTTGGCACTGGCATAGGTCCTGCCGTGATCGAGGAACACGAAAGCCTCGAACTGCTTCAGGACGTCCGGAAGGGTGTAATGGAGTTCCGCCTGCCCGTAGAAACCCGAATTGCCGAAGGCCGCGCCGATGGGATAGCCGCGCACGGTCGTCGGGCCGCCGATCTGGAAGATCTGATCGCCCGGGAGTTGCGTCTCGCTGGTATACTGCCAGCCTCCGACCAGCGAACCGTATACGTCGTCCGAGACGCGCCAGATCGAAGCGGTGTTGCCGGTCCAGATCGAGTAGTTGCGCCTGGTGTCGGCGAGCTTGTCCCTGTGGGCAATTTGAGACCAGTTCACCGCCGAGGAGTGGTTCAGATTGGCAAGATTGACGCTCAGCGCAGCTCCGGCGCTCGCGCGGGTGTAGGTGGTGTCGACCGTCGTCATATCCAGCTGCTTGCTGTGCCCGGCTCCGAAGCCGAGCGCGCCCGTGGCCTGCAGGAGAATGGCGTCCGTCGCGAACACCGGCTGAGACAGGGTCAGCGCCCCGTTTTCCGAAACGCCCTCCGGTCGCAATTCGCGGATCGCACCATTGACGATGTGATAGGCGGAGCGCGTGAAGCTGAGGCCGAGCCGCGTGCTCCAGGGTGAGACCGGCAGCGTGTAGCTCCCGGTCCCGACGATGCTCCCGCGCGCGCGCGAACCATAAAAGATCAGCCGGTCATCGATGCCGAGCAGGTTCGTGTGGCGCAGGAAGAGGGTGCCCTGATAGCGGCCTGTCGACTGCACTCCCTGGTTGTCGAAGGAGATTTGAGCGAGATTTCGCGGCGCTTCGGTGAGAATGAGGTCGAGATCGGTAAGGCCAAAGGCGGCGCCAGCGTTAAGCTGCGCCCTGATCTGCGCCTCATTGAGGCGGTTGAAGATCGAGACGGCGCGATTGAGATCCGGTGCGTCGACAACCTCGCCGTCGACGACCGGCACCTGCGAGCGAACGTACCAAGGCCAGGTCTGGACGGCGCCGGAGATGGAAACCTTGCCGATCCTGCCTTCGACGAGGCCGATCTTGAGAACACCGCCCGTGAGCTTCTGCGGCGGGAGAACGGCGCTGGCCGTGATCTGGCCCTTCTCGGCGTAGAGATCGTTGACGGCCTGAAGGATCTTCCCGATCTCGGCGAGATCGACACGACGGCCGACATAGCGTGCCCGGATCGCATCGAGCTCGGCCGCGCTCAGGAAGCGCGAGGCGTCGAAGTCGATGCGCGTCAGAACGACGCTCGCTCCGCCGGCGGGAAACTCCAGCCGCGGGCCGGCAGGCGGCGCAACGACACCAGGGCCGCTCTGACGCTGCGGCGCCGTCTGGCGCTCGATCTCGAGCCGCTGCCGCTCAGCCTCGCTCTCGATCGTCCGCGAGACGATCTGAGCGGAGGCCGAACCTGCAACGCATCCGCCTAGGAGGACTCCTGCGAGACGCCAGGCAGCGCGCCGTGCTGTCGTCAAGGCCGGCCCTCGGAATCGTCCAGATTGACAGGCGCCTTGCCGGGCTCGGCTGCGGCAACGAAGCCGCGAGCATGCTCGAACAGGGCGCCGCTCCAGTGTCCGGCACCACGGCCGCCCCAGATGCCGCGCCACGCCCCGGTGGCGCCGAACGGTAAGCCGCCGGCGACGTCTGCGGGCATGCCGCTCAATGTCAGCATCATGCCCAGCCGGGCAAGATCGCGCGTCAGAGAGCCGCCGGCCGTCGGCGGGATGTCGGCAACATCCGCATCGAAGCGGACGATATAGGCGTCCGTCTTCAGCTTGGTGCCGGTCAGGTCGAGGAAGAACGGGCGCCCCCTCGAATAGAGCTGGACATCGTAAGCATAGTCGGGTGCCGGGCTGCGGTTGTTGGCGAAGACCGCCATCGACGGCGTTTTCAGCGTCAGGGCGCCGGGAATGAATGCTTCCGCGATGCTCAGCCGACCTGCTGTCGTCATCAGCAGCCCGTCGATCGCATCGATGCGACCGGCGCGGAGGCTGCTTGCATCGACCGCCAGGTCGACACGATCTGCGCTGCGCGCTCGGAAACCGGCGACATCGAGCGCGAGCGGACGTTCGCGGCCGGAACCCTGGACGATATTCGCCGCGATGCGCGTGCCCATGATCACGACGCTCTCGCCCGCGCTGAACCGGCCGAGCCGGATCCCATCCGGAGCGGCGGCGATCAGACGGCGCGCAGCGCCGTGACCGAGGCCGATCGAGCCCTGGCCGATGCTTCCGGCCAGAAGCGCCAGGCTATCCTGGGCTGTGATCGTGCCACCCTCGATGTCGGCCCCGGCCATGACCAAGGCAGAAGCGCCGGACCGTGCCATCGAGACCGTGATGACGGCCTCCGTCGAAACCAGCCGGATATCGCCGCCAGCCAGAAGGGTTCCGATCGTCACGCGACCCAGCCCCGCGATGTCGGACGTCGCTGCGCTCACCAGGCGCCCCACGGAAAGGGCCGATGCCGATCGGAGCGTCACCGAACCGGTGGCATCGAGCGCCGCGATCGCGAGCGTCCCGGTCGAAGCTGTCGCCTCCGCATTGCGTGCTGACAGGTTCTCGGCCGAAACGGTACCAAATCCAGCAAGCGCGACATCGCCTTCACTCCGCAAATCGCCGCCTGCAATCCCCGCGTCCCGGGACCTTGCAGAGATGCCTCCGCTGCCGGCCGAGACGGCGCCTAACGTCAATGCCTGCGCTGCATCGATCGAAGCCCCCTGCCCCGCTCTCACGTAGGAGACCGTCACAGCGCCAGCCAAGCTGCGGATGGAAAGATCCGCCGCAGCACCCGCCGAGCCGAGCAGGATTGATCCCGAAGCCAGCAGATCGAGCGCTCCGCCCGCCTGCAACCGCGTCGCATCGGCGGAGGCTGCCGCGATCGACAAGCTGCCGTTGCGGACATTCCCGTCCGCAAGCCGCAGATGGCCTCCGGCCGCAATCACAGCACTATTGCCTGCTTCGAAGGTTCCGATCTCGATTGACCTTGCAGCCGCGAGAGAGAGGTTTCTTGCCGCCGACAGGTTCGCAGCGGTTACGCCTGCGGATATAGAGCTCACTGCCAGACTACCCGCATTGGTCTCGGCATCGCCCAGCGTCACCGCGCCGGAGGCTGACAGCGTCGAGCTTGCGCCTGCCGCCAGGCTGGCGAGATCGAGCGTGCCGGCGGTGGTCGTGACCTCGGCCGCGCCGCCCGCCGTCAGGCCGGTCGTCACCGCGATCGGACCCGCCGCCGTCAGCGTCGCCGCGCCCGCCGCAGCGATCGTCCCGGCCGTGATGCCGGCCGCACTCGAGATCGCGGAGAACAGCCCGGCCGTCGTCGTCGCGCTCGCCAGGCTGATCAGCCCGCTCGCCTTCAGCCGGGTCGCGTCGCCCGCCGTCAGGCTGGCCAGCGTCAGCGCGCCGTTCTGCGCGGTCGCGTCGAGCGTGCCGCCGGTCAGGATCGTGCCGGTCGCCGCGATCGACGTCGCCGCCGTCAGGGTGAGGTTGCCGGCGATGTCGAGCCCGGCCAGCACCAGCTTGTCGCCAGTCGAGGTCACCGCGAGATCGCCCGCCGTCGTGTTCGCATCGCCCAGCGTCACCGCGCCGGAGGCTGACAGCGTCGAGCTTGCGCCTGCCGTCAGGCTGGCAAGGTCGAGCGTGCCCGCCGTCGTCGTGACCTCGGCCGCGCCGCCCGCCGTCAGGCCGGTCGTCACCGCGATCGGCCCCGCCGCCGTCAGCGTCGCCGCGCCGGCCGCATCGATCGTCCCGGCGGTGATGCCGGCCGCGCTCGACTCAGCCTTGAACAGCCCCGCCGTCGTGGTCGCGCGCGTCAGGCTGATCAGCCCGGTCGCCTTGAGCCGCGTCGCATCGCCCGCCGTCAGGCTGGCCAGGGTCAGCGCGCCGTTCTGCGCGGTCGCGTCCACCGTGCCGCCGGTCAGGATCGCACCCGTCGCTGCGATCGACGTCGCCGCCGTCAGGGTCAGGCCGCCGACGATGTCGAGACCCGCCAGCACCAGCTTGCCGCCGGTCGAGGTCACCGCGAGATCGCCCGCCGTCGTGTTCGCATCGCCCAGCGTCACCGCGCCGGAGGCCGAGAGCAGCGAGCTTGCGCCTGCCGTCAGGCTGGCGAGATCGAGCGTGCCCGCCGTCGTGGAGAAGTTGGCGCTGCCAGCGGTCGTGACGGTATCGACCCTCAGATTGCCGCCTGCCACGAGCGTCGCTGCGCCGGTATCGGCCAGGAGGCTCGTGACGCGCGTCGCGCCCGAGGTCGCCAGCCGAATGTCCCCGGCGAGGCTGTGCGCCGAAAGCGTCGGCGCCGCGAAGATCAAGGCGGCGGTCGCGCTGCCCACGCCGGTGCCGGCTCGGAGGTCGATCGCGCCGCCGGTCCCGTTGGCCTCCAGCAGGGTGCCGGCGTCGCCATTGCCCAGGATCGAGCCTGCCGCCGTGATCAGGATCGAGGCGGTACCCGTCGGCGCAGCGAGCGTGCTGGCGACGTGGCCCAGCTTGATGTCGCTGCCGGAGCCGAGGCTGACGCGCCCGGCGGCCTGGATGTCGGCACCGTTGCCCATGATGATCTTGGCGCCGGTCAGCGTGATCGCACCGGCGGACGAGCGCAGGCTGCCGAGAACGTCGATCTCGCCATCAGCCGTGGCGACAAGGCCGTTCGCGGCACTGAGCCCGCCCAATCTGAGCGTATTGGCCGATTGGCCGGAGATGGTCGGAGCCGAGAGCCAGGCCTGGCCACCGATCTGGCCCGAGACCGTTCCGCTGCTGCCGATCTGAAGGCCGAGCGCGGCGGAAGCCGAGCCGACATTGCCGCTCGCATTGAGCTGGACCGAGCTTCCCGAAATCGCGATGCCCGGCAGATAGCCTTGGATGGCGCCGCTGCGCGCGGTCAGCGAGGCCGTGCCGGAGGCGAAGATCCGTCCGATCTCGGCATTGCCGGCATTGGCGATGAGATAGGCGTCGCCGGCCGCAGCCGAAGCCGAGACCAGCTTCCCGCCGATCTGATAGGTCAGGCCCGCCGCGGCCGAGCCGATGCCGCCGCCGCCCGCGACCAGCACGAGATCGCCATTGGTCTGGATCTGGATCGGATTGCGCGGCGTCGTGCCGTTAGCCTGCATTCCGACGACGATGCCTTGCGGCGCCTGCAGGTTGATCGTGCCGGTTCCCGTGACCTGACCGATCGTGAGCGTTCCGCCGGCGGATCGCGGCGTGGAGGACGACTGCACATTCGTGGTCGCCTGCACATAGACGTCGCCCTGGGCCGAGGCGGAGAAGGTGCCGGTCGCGTTGATGAAGAGGGGCGCTGTCTGCTTCACGTCGACGCGGGTGAGCGTGATGCCGGCAGGCACGTTCTGGAGATCGGTCACCTCGACAAGGCTGCCATCCTGCCTCTGCCCCATGATCCTGACGCTGCCGGCCGTCGTCGCGACCGAGAGCGCGGCGAGCTGCGCATTGCTGATCGAGCCGTTGCGGATGGCGTCCAGCGAGACCTGCATGTCCGGCGCCAGCGAACCGATGGCGCCGGCGATGTTGAGCGTCACATCATGGCCGACGACCAGCGCCGTGCCGTTACCGACAACGCCGGATGCGGGCTGCAGCGCGGATTTGTTGATCGCCGACACCAGCTGCCGGTCGGTCCAGACGGCGTCGCCGGCGATACGGGTCGCCAAATTGGGGGCGGCGTCGGACGCGGCGGCGCTGAAACTGAAATTGTTCTCGAGCGTCGCGGGCCTGAAGCGAACCTGGCTCGCCCAAGCGCTGCCATAGGCCGTCTCGAACACGCCGGCATAGGCGGCATAGCGCTGCGCGGCGTAGTCCTTGACCTCCCGCGTGCTTGCGGTCCGGCCGAGCGTGGCATCGGCAAACGCCTGATACAAGGCGACCGCGTTGTCGTTCAGCAGGAAAGCGCCGTTGCTGACGCTGCCGTTGCGCACCAGCGTGCTGTAGAGCCCGTAGCTCTGCGTCACCTGCTTCTCGAAGCTGGCGACGCTGACCTGCGCGGCCGCGTCGGCGCCATCAGCCGAGGTCAACTTCAGCGCACGCGAAACCTGCGAGAGCTGGTCGGCGCTGAGCGCCTGCGCCGCGGTCTGCCCGGACGCCGAGACGAGCCGGCCGGCATTGACGTCGATGCGGACGTCCCCGGTTTCGCTCGCGATCTCCCCGACGCGCAGATCGCCAGCGAGCTGCGCGATGCCGATATCGCCACGGGCGCTGATGTTGACGACGCCGTCGACATAGCTGCCGTTCGGCAGCAACGTCGCGACCGCGCGCATCTTCAGGGGGTTGACGATCGAGCCGATGCTGCCTGTCTCGCTGGACAGCGTGATGTTGCGGCCGATGACGTTCGCCGTGGCGGACGTCACCGTCTCCAGACCGCCGGTGGCGCGGACCCTGATGTCGCCATAGGCGTTGGGATTGCCATCGGCGCGCAATGCGGCGATGCGGGCGCTGCCGGTGATGTCGAGATTGATGCCGCCGCTCCCGGTGACCGCGCTGAGCTGCGCGCCCGAGGTCAGGGTCGTCGTGATCGCCTGAGCGGCCGTACCGATCGAATCGCGCGCGGTCAGCGTCAGGTTATTGCTGAAGATCGAGGCATTCGGCGCCTGGGTGATACTGCCGGCCGAGGCGTTGATCGTCGTCGATCCGCTGGGATTGACGATGTTACCCTGCAGCAGGACCGAGCTGTTCGAGTTGATGTTGACGTTGCCGGCGGCATTGCCGGCGAAGCTGATCCCGAAGCGATTATCGGCCTTGACCGAGGCTGTGACCTGCACGAAGGCGCGGGTCACCATCTGATAGTTCCAGATTGCCTGCCCCGCTCCGGGCTGCGCGACGAAGTCGCGGTCGCAGTGATTGATCGCCTGCCCGTTGCAGCCGCTGTAATGTGCTTCGTTGTTGATGAAGTCGAGCTGGCCGCCGGTGATCTCCTGCGTCAGTCCGACGCCGGTCAGGCCGGGCTTGTTCGTGATCCGGCCCGACACGCCACCGCTCGGAGCCTGCGCATTGCGCGACCACCAGTACATCCAGTCCGCGCCGGGATTGGTGCTCGGCGACTGGGCATCGACATAGACCCAAGGGTTGCCCGACGTGCCGGAATCGTAGCGCCAGTAGGAGACGAGGTCGCGCACCTGCGTGGTCTGCGGCGTCAGCCCCTCCTTCTGGAGCAGGGCTTGCTGCGTCCACTCGTAGCGGGTGCCGGCGACGGGATCGTAGCTCGCAGTGGCGCCCGAGATGAACTCGACGGGGCCGGATGTCGGCAAAGCGCCGTTCATCGTCTTGTAGACGGCGATGCCGGAGCCGGGCGTATAGGCGTAGATCTTCGTGTTCAAGCCGGAGGTGATGAGCCGGTCGACAATCGTGATCTTGCTTACGCTGGCGTTCACCCCGTCGGCAGTGCCGGTGTTGATACGGTTGGTGACGAGATCCAGCCCCGACTGGTTGTTGACGCTGACATTGCCGAAGCCGCCATTGACCTTGATGTTGCCGAGCGTGTTCGTGCTGATGATCTGGCCGTCGAGCAGGACTGAGCCGCCGCCCGAGGACGCATTGACATCGGCCATGGCCAGCCGGTTGTTGACGACGTCGTAGGAGATCGGCACGGCGTTCGCGGCAGCCCAGCCGCCGCCGAAGATGCTCGCGAAGCTGATGGTCGAGTAGCCGTCATTGAGCCAGTTCTGACGGTTGTTGCGCAGGATGTCGCCGACGACGCCACCGATCGTGCCCTGCCAGTCGGTGATCCGGCCCGCCTCGATCGAAGCGTTGACGTTGATCGTCGTCGCCTTGATCGCGACCTGTGCGCCGTAGATCTGCGTGCCGCCGCCCTGCGCGACCGGGTTGCTCTCCCGATAGGTCTGGCGCGTCGGGATGACCATGAAGCGGATATCGTTGCCCATGTCATAGCCGCCGGTGCAGGCATAGCCGGCATCGCCGATATAGCCGATGCAGTTGCCATAGAACTGCATCGAGAAATTGCGCCGCGTGCCTTCGTCCTGCTTGCCGTAGAGGAAGTAATTCAGATCGGTCGCACCCTGCCCCGCAGCGAGCGCGTTCGCGGCGGCGTAGACCGCCTCGTTGACGTCGAAACTCCCAGAGCCCGGACCGCCGCCGGGATAATAGATGTAGGAACCGTACTCCGCCTGCGGCGAGGCTCCGGCATTGTACATGCCGTTCGGCCCGTTCGACGAGATCGCGACGGCGCCATTGGGCACGGTGGCGTTGAACTGCAGCGCATCGATGCGCTGGCCGGAGAAGCCGAACGAGCCCTGCGTATTGTTGATCGAAACCAGGCCGGCGAGATTGGTGATGTCGCCGGAGATGAGCAGCGCCGGCCCCTTGCCGCTGTTGTCGAGGGCACCGGTATAGCTGTTGTCGATGACGATCCGCGGCGTCGCATCGGGATTGCTGTTGCGTGTCAGCGATCCGCTGGAGCCGATGATCTGGCCGCCGGTCGCTTCCGGGATATAGGCGCCACCGTCGAGCAGAAGATAGGCGTTGCTGCGGTTGATCACGGTGATCGAGGGACCGCCCTTGGCGGTGAGCGTGCCGTTACCCTGAACCCTGCTGGCATTGACGGTGATGTTGCCGCCAGCGGCGTAGAGCTGGCTCAGGCGCACGGCCTTGACCGGCGACGAGTTGACGCCGGAGATCAGCGTGCTCGCGACCGACGCGTCGTAATTGGCATTGATGTAGGCGACCGTGTTGAAGGCCGGATCATAGCCCATGGTGACTGGGGCGCCGCTGATGAAACGGATCGTCGGCGCCTCGTTGGGACTGCACTGTGCCGACGCGTTGACGCCGCAGCCGATCTCGATGCGCTGGGTGTTGTAGATGCCGGCGGTCGCCGTGCCGTTCATCACCAGCGTCGAGGACGACGAGAAGCCTGGGCTGCTCGTCCCCGAGGTCACCGGAATGAAATAGAGCTGGTAGCCGTGGCCGGTGCCGTCGGCATCCGCATTGAGCAGCCCGTCATAAGCGCCGAGGCCGACATTCTGGGCGCTGGAGATCGTGGCGCCGGAATCCACCTGGACCTTGGCGTGGTTCTGCAAATCGGTCGAAGCATCGGCTACCGGAACCGCGATGATGCCGCGGACATAGCCGAGTGCGGTCGCTTTGCCCGTGAGGCTGTTGAGGCGCAGGCCCGAACCTTCGCGACCGGCGACGACATTCACGTCGGCGAGCCCGATCAGGGACGAATTCGTGCCCACCTTGACGTCGTTGTTGGTGATGATCGTGACATCTGCATCGGCGACGCCGACACCTGCCAAGCCGTAGGTGTTGACATAGGCGTTCGCGCGGACCGTGGCAGTCGTATAGGTGCCGATGTTGATCGTGCCGAACGAGCTCAGCGTGTCGTTGCTGCCGAGCGTGACCTCGTTGTCGACATGGGCGCCGTAATGCGTGGTGACGCCGGCCCCCTGCAGCAGGCCGCCCGTGGTCAGCGAGGCCGTGTCATCGGCCGTCAGCTCCGTCCAGGCTTGCAACAACATCGGACCGGGCGCCGCCGTCGGGCTCATGCCCGAGGCGATCCCGACATTGTCGGCGAGGACGACCTTCGAGGTGCCGGTGATGTCGGTGATCGAGGTCGCGCCGGCCCCGTTGATGCCGCCACCCGCCGCCGCCCGCACGGTGTCGCCGAGGTCGAGCTGCGTGAAAGCGTTGCGGCTGGTGATCGAGACCGCCTGCAGACAGCTCGACAGATAGCAGCCCGCCGTGTTCGGGCCGGTCGCGGTGATGCGGCTGCCCGCGCCGAGCGAGGTGCGCACGTCGACGACCGCGTCATGACGCCCGAGCGCGGCGCTGGCACCCACGGCCGAAGCCTGCAAACTGTCGATCAGCGCCGCATAGCGGTCGTCATGGCTCGCCGCGATCGTGACGAGGCCGGTATTGATCAAGACGTTTTCGCCGACCGAGGTCGTCACGGTGGCAGTATTCCCGGTCCTTCCCTCCGCGCCCGAGCCGGCATAGAGCCCGCCGCTGCCCGCCTTGCCATGGACGATCTGGGTGTCGCTGCCGCTCGCGGAGAGCGAGAAGCTGCCGGCGCCGCTCGCCGCCATGGTGGCGCCATTGCCGAGCGAGGCCAGCGTCGTGGTGCCGCTGTCGGCCTTGGCCCTGACCGAGCCGATGGCTGCGGTGCCGGCGGCGGTTATGCCGGTCGCGGTCGCAGCCTGGATCGTGGTGTTGCTGGCGGTGACCGTGACGGTCCCCGTCGGCAGGCGGACATAATTGCCGACCGACGCCGTCACCGAGGCGGTGTTGTGGGCCTGCGCATCGGTGCCGGTCGCGGCAACGTAATAGGCGCCGGAACCGGCGATCGCCGAGGCAGCGGCGGAGGTGCCGCCACGCTCGAAGTCTCCGGTCGCGTCCGGCAATTCCGAGGCATCGCCGACCGGCGTGCCGAAGACCGAGCCCGTCGCCAGGACGGAGAGCCTGCCGGCGGTGAACTGGCTCGCAGGCAGACTGGCATTGTCCTCGATGGCGGCGCGCACCGTCGGTGCCGCGCTGGCATTGGCGATCGCGACGCCGACGGCGAGGCCACCGGCCACCGCAACGCCCTTGGCAAAGGCCTTGGCGTCCGGCGAGGCCGTGGCCGCGACGGTGATGGTTCCCGTCCCGACATTCGCGCGGGCACCGGCGCCGATCGTGGCGGAGACGTTCGTGCTGTCATCGGCGTCCGCATCGGCGCCTGCGCCGGCCGCGAGCAGGCCGCCCACGCCGGCAACCGCGGCGGCATGGGCCGCGCCCCTGCTGGTCGCGTTGATCGACAGCCCTGTGCCGGTGAAATTCGAGCCGGCCAGATAGTTCGCGGCAACTGTGCTCTCGGCCGCGCTCTTTGCCAGCGAGACGCCGAGCGCCAAGCCGCCGGCAACGGTCGCGCCGAAGGCATCCGAACGGCCGGTTTGGCTGTTGAATGCAGTGACAGTGGTCGCGCCGGTGGTGGTCAGCGCGCCGCCGAGCGTCGCGGTCACCTGGTTGGACAGGGTGCCCTTGGCGACGGCGGCGCCGGCCGCGGCGGCGAGAGCGCCGGCCCCTGCGGTCGCCTCGACGCGCGCGGCGGAGCCCGTACCGTCGGTCGAGGTCGCAGTCACGCTGATCGCGCCGGTGGTGGCGGTCGTCGGAGCGAGGCTCGCAACGACATTGTCGCCAATATTGGTATAGGCCGTCGCCGCGCCGCCGCCGGCCGCGCCGCCGGCTCCGACGCCGCTGGCGATGTTGTTGGTCGCCGTGCGCGACAGCGCCGAGACCGCGACCGAGCCGCTGGTGATGCTGCCGCCGGTGACCGTCGCGGCTGTCCGCGAGCCGGCGGAGTCGAGCAAGGCGCTGGCGCTCTGGGAGGTCGGCGCGACGATGCGGCTGCGGTTGGCGGTAAAGAAGCTGTATTGCTGCGCCGCATAGGCCCGCACCTCGGCGTCGCTGGCGGCGTGCCCCAGGCTGGCGGTGGCCTCGCTGCGATAGGCCTGGAGACCGGCCGCGCTCAGCGTCAGCACGCCGTTGGCGACGGCGCCATTGTTCAGGAGCCGAGCATAGGCGTCGTTCGCGGCGCTGCGGATCTGATCTTCGCTCGCATCCGGTGTCGTCGCGGTCACGGTGGCGCGATAGGCCGAGACGCCGGCATCGCTCATCAGATAGCCCACGGCGCCGCCGCTCAGCGCCGTGTAGCGCTGCCCCGCCCAGTTGCGCACCTGCGCGTCGGTGGGGCTGGCGATGCCGAGCCCGGTTGCCGCAGCGCTGCGCAGGCCGGCGACGCCGGAATCCGTCAGCGTCAACGCACCGTTCGCGACGGTGCCGTTGGCGAGCAGCAGGTTGAAATCGGCCTGCGCAGCGCTGCGCAATTCGCTGTCGCTCATGGCGGCGCCGTCCGCGCCGCGATAGCTGCGATAGGCGGAAAGCCCGCTCGCGCTCAGCACGAGAGAGGCATTGCCAGCGGTAAGCTGGTCGACGCGCGCGAGCGTGCCGTTGCCGTTGGCGTTGAGCTCGGCGCCTGCGCCGGAAGGCGTGCCGGTGCCAACCGAGATCATCGCTACCGCCGCGCCGATCCCGACGGAGCCGCCGACGCCATAGGTCATGGTGGTCGCTTCGACGATGCGGTCGGAGGTCGCCGAGGCCGAGACGGCGCCCGGCGCCGACAGGACAGAGCCGGTGATATCCGCCAGCACGCGGCTGTCGAGGCTTGCGATATTCGCGGCGGCGCCGGCGCCGAACGCGCCATTGGCGCCGGCCGCCGTCGTCGCGGCGATGGTCGTGGTTTCGTTGGCGGTGACGCTGATGCCGGCCGCGCTGGCGGGGCGCAGCGTCGCGGCGACGCCGTAGAGCCCGGCGCGGGTCTCGTTCTCGACATCGACGAAGGAGACCATGCCGGCGACGCCAGCGAAGCCGCCGGCCGCGCCACCGGCGGAGAGCGTGGTGAAGGCGTTGACGCTGCGCGCCGCGACCGCAAGCGCGCCATTGAGATTGAGAACGGTCTGGCCGGAGCCGCCCCCCACGGTCGCGAGCGTGGTGTTGCGGCTGGTGCCGACCACGAAGGACGAGCCCATGCCGACACCGCCAGCCGCCCCGGTCACTGCCTGGGCATAGAAGCCATTGCGGCTCTCGGCGTTGACGCCGACGCGCCCGGCAGTGACCAGGCCCTGATCGAGCATGGCGGTGGTCGTCGCCGAGAAGCTGTTGACCACGCCGGAGGCCGCCGCGCCGCCGATGCCCACCGCGAAGCCGAGCACATTGCTCGCCGCCGATTGCGAGGCGTTGGCCGCAATGTCGAGCGCGGTGACGCCTGCACCTGTGAAGCCGGGCGTCGTTGTCCCGAGGGTGGAGTTGGTCAGCCCGGCATGCGTGCTGCGCGCCATGATCGTGTTGGCATCGGCGCCCGCGGCCGCAGCGCCGCCGATCGAGCCCACCGTGATGAAGGTCGCGGCATAGGAATGGCTCGCAGCCTCGATCGCGACCGCGGTCGAATCCGTGCCGGTGAGGCGGGTATTGACGCGGCTATCGTCGATCGTCGCGCTGGTACTGCCGGCAAGCACGTTGCGGATCGGAACGACTGCGATCGCGGCGGAGATCGGGAAGATCGCGACGCCGCCGGTCACGGCATTGGCCAGCACCGATTGCTGCGAGGTGGCGATGACGCCGAGCCCATGGATGCTGCGCGCCGCCATCGCGAGGGAGGGCTGGGCGGAACTTGGATTGTTGGCCGTGCTCAGGTTGAAGGCCGTCACGAGCTGGCCGGCATTGTAGCTCAGCGAGCCGCTGCCGCCGGCGCGCGCGTCGACGACGCTGTCCTCACCGATCGCGGCGCTCGTCGTGCCGCCGATCGTGTTGTTGACGATGGACAAGCCGCCCGCGACGCTGGGCGCTCCCACGGTGACGCCGAGCGCACCGGCCGACACCGTGATCCGGTCGGTATTGGCGGCGAACACCCCGAGATTGTTGCCGGCGACGATGTCGGCGCCGGTGACCGTCGCGCCGACATCGGTCGCGACGCTGTTGTTGGCGACCGAGCCGGCCAGGCCGACATTGCGAGACATGGCGATGCCGATGGCCAGCGTGTCGATGGTCGCGGTCGAGCCGGCGCGCATCACGAGATCGCTGGAGGCGGTAAGCCGCGCCCCGTCGATCTCGGCCTTGATCTCGTTGGCGATGTTGTTCTCGACCACCGAGAGCCCGAGCGCGGCCGCTCCGAAACCGAGCCCGAGCGAGCCGGCGACGCCGCGGATCGCGGAGCTTCCGGTGCTGGTGACCTCGACGATGCCCCCGGAGATGCTGGTGCCGGCCCCGCCGATATGCGCGCGAGCGACGTTCTCGATCGACTGCAGCACGACCGAGGCGGTGCCGGCGAACTGGCCGGTCGCAGCACCGAGCCCGACGGCGACGCCGGTCAGCGTCGCGCCATCCAGTGCCACGACGCTGACCCTGCCGGAGGCCGTGACATTGGCGAAATCGATCGAGGCGATATGCGATTGCGCGATCGTGTTGTCGAGCAGTGCGACGCCGGCATTGTTGCGGCCGGCCTGGACCACGCCGGCGATGGCGAGCACTGCGGCGCCGTCCGGATTGGCCGTGCCGTTATTGGCGGCCCGGCCCGAAAAATCGACCTGCGAGGAATCGGTCGAAGACACGTCCTGTCGGCCGGCGATCAGGTCGTCATATTCCGCGACCCGGCTGCCATCGGCGAGCACCGTGACCGTGCCCCCCAGGACCGAGACGGTCGCCAGCGCGCCGCTCACGCCCGCGATCGCAGCACTCGTCGTCGGCGTGACCCGGTTGATGACGAAAGCGCCGCCGAGCCCGTTGCCGCCGAGCCCGCCGGTCGCCGCCGAGGAAGCGATGCGGCTGGCATTGGTGGCGCGCACCTGCAATGAATCGATGCCGGTCAGGCTCGAGCGCAGGACCTTGGCACTGACGGCCTCCTCGCCGTCGGGGTCGCGGATATCGGCATAGGTCAGGGCCATGCCGACGCCGACCTGGCCGCCGGCATAGGCAGCGCCGCCGCCGATACCGATATCGGTGGTCTGATAGGCGTTGACCCGCACGGCCTGCGAGGCGCTGCTCGCGACCCCGGACAGGATCGAATCCTCGATGCGTGCGGCGACGCGGTTGGTCACGAGGCCGAGCGCCGCAGAAATGGCGATAGCTCCACCATTCGAGCTCGCCGCGGCGACGCCGAGCCCGACGACGGTCATCCGCCCGCCGGCGATCGCCTGCACCGTCGTGTCGTAGACGCCGGTCAGCCGCGAGCCGGCAATGCGCGCATCGGTGCTGTTGTCGAACTGGCCGATCGCAACGGCGCCGGCCAAGGCGCCGCTGAGCGGGCTGCTGTTGCCGGCGAGGTTGATCGCGGCCGAGCCCGCGCCGATCTCGGCGATGGTCGAGTTCAATGCGGTGACGGTCGTCGTCAGCCCATCGGTGCCCTTGGCGACGATCACCGCGCCATCGATCCAGGCGGAGGTGCCGAGCGTCGTCAGCGCGACGGAGGAGGCACCGGACCCGGTAAGGCTGACCGAGGAGGAGGTCTTGCGGTTGGAGGCCGCGATCGCGTCCTTGACGAAGTCGGGCGTCCCCGGCGGCAGGAAATTCTCGAGCCCGCCGCCACCGACGCCGGCCGCCGCACCGGCGGCGGCGGCGACGGTGATGCGGCCCTCGGTCACCGCCGTCACATCGACCGTGTTGGCGGTGATCAGCCCCTGCGCGGCGCTGCCGGCCAGGCGGCCATCCGAGAGATCGTCGTGATTGTCACCGATATAGGCGCGCGTCACGGAGGCCGTGTCGAGGACCGCGACCGAGGCGCCGATCGCATTGGAGCCGCCCGCGACCAGCGCGCCGCTCAGCCCGAAGACCGAGACGAGCTGGTCCGCCTTCACGGCAATGGTCGCGGCCGTGATCGTCGCCTGATTGCTGATCGAGGCCAGCGTACGATTGCTCAGGCCCGCGAGCGAAACGATGCCGTTGAGCCCGATCGTGCCGGCGGATTCACCTGAGGTCGTCGCGATCACGAACATCTTGTCGCTGGTCGTGGCCGTGACTGCGATGCCCGTCGCCTCGATGCTCACGCCGGCTGCGATCGCCGCGATGGTCTCGCTGCTGCGGCCGATGTTCAGCATCGAGCCGCCGGCGGCCGACCCGCCGCCCGTCGTGCCGCCAAGGAAGGCGAAATTGCCGCCAACGTCGATGCTGTGCGTCACCGTGTCGGCAGCGACATGGACGGCCTGGTCCCACTGCTGATCATAATTGTAGTCGAGCTGCGACGACCAGGCGCCGGTGGCGCCGTTCTGCTTCAGCCGCGCGCCGCTCGCGACATAGGCCGAGCTCTCGTTGTCGACGCGGAAATAGTTGATCGCACCGGCGAGCCCGAGCTGCGTCGCCTGTCCGGAGGCGTTGGCATAGGTCGTCAGGATGTTGTTGACGACACCCATATTGCCGTTGATGTGCGAGAAGGTCTCGCCAAGGCCCGACCAGTTCTCCCAGGTGTTGGAGATCGGCATCTCGTTGAGGGCAGCGACACCGATGTGCCGCGCCTCGATCGAGACGTTCGCCCCGATGGAAGCGTTCGCCTTGTGCTGGAACTCGCCGACGCCGATGCCGAAGGAGACGGAGATCGGCGTGGACGGATTCGCCGCCGTCGGGTCCTTGGAGTTCGAATTGGTCGAGCTGTCGGCGATGACGCGCACGCCGAAATCGCGCTGCCGTGCCGCGACGACGACGTCGCCCGACGCATAGATCGACGGCGCCGTCGCGCCCGTGTCCGCGCCGATGGTCGCATTGGCGCCGAGGTCACTGTTGGCGACAGCAATGGCGCTGCCGACCTTGGCGGGCACGCTGCCGCTGCCGGTCTTCAGCTTGCCGAAAATCTGGCTGAGGATGTTCGAGACGGTCGAGCCCTGCGGGCCGGCATTGAAGAATGCGTTGTCGCCGACCGTGGTCGAGGCGCTGGTCGCGTTCTTGGCGGTGTCGGAGGCGGCCTGGACGACCAGGCTCTGCACCGTGCCTCCGTTCGAGCCGAGCGAGGCGCCGAACTGCGCTTCCGCCCTCGCCTTGTAGTCGGAATAGGCGAAGGCGATGCCCCCGACGCTGCCGGCCGACGCCATCGCCGTGGCCGAAGTCGAGAAGCTGTTCGAATTGCCGGCCGCGACATTGATGTTGCTGGTCGAGGCGCCGGTGATCGCGGCGCCGGAATGCACCTTGGCCGAAGTCGTGACGTCGACGGCGCCATAGGCGACGGTCGCCGCGACGAGACTCTCGCCGGTCGTGATCGTCAGCGCCGTCGCCATCAGGTTGACGTCGTTATAGGCCTTGACGTCGAGATTGCGGCCGACTGCGATCTTCGCGCCGGAAGCGACATCCGCCTTCACCTCGCCGGAGATCTCGCCGATCGAGACCGCCGCGCCCCACGGAAAATTGCCGGAGATCGTGATCGCCGGGAGAGACGCGTCCTGGCGGCCGGTGGCCGTCAGCTTGACGTCGCGGGAGGCCTTGATGTCGGCGCCATCCTCGATCTCGATCTTGGCGGAGATGGTGCTGCCGACATAGGCGCCGTTCAGCCCGAACATCGCGCCGCCGACGGTCTGGGCCGCCATTGCGACGAGCGTTCCCGCGTTCGGGTCGATATAGGAGGAAACGGCCTGCGCATCCGCCGTCATCAGGATGTCGCGGCCGGTGATGGTGCCGGAGACCTTGATGCCGGCACTGGCGCTGGCAAGCCCGGCGATCAGCGTCTGCGACTGGCTGGCATCGAGCGTGACGTCGCCTGCCGCGTAGATGCTGCCCTCGCTGACACCCGCGAGCAGCTTGCCACGGACGGCGATGGTCGGCGCCGTCAGCGTGATGTTGCCGGAACTGCCGAGCGAGGGATTCGCCGCCGACAGCTCGCCGTTGTTGGCGGAACGGTTGAAATTGCGGGTATCGATGATGCCGTCGCCGGCGATGGTGATGCTGCTCGTAGCCTCCAGCGACACGTTGGTGCCGTTGGTGATCATGTTGGCGCTGCCGCCGCTGCCTATGACGATATTGGTCGGGTCGATATAGAGCAGGCCGGCCTTGCCGCTGCGGGCCGAGAGATCGACGTCGATGGCGCCAAGCGTGACGGTGTCCTTGGCACTGAGCTCGATGAAGCCGCCGTCGCCGAGCGTGCCCGCCGTGCCGCGGAACAGCGCGCCACTCTCCACGTTCAGATTGGTGCCGGCGAAGATCCGGGCCGAACCGCCCTTGGCGGCAGCGTTCTGCACGCCGCTGACATCGATCAGGGCCCCGCGGGCAATGGTGATGCCGCCATCGGAGACGATCGAGATCGTGCCGCCGTCGCCGGTGTTGACGATCGGCCGATTGGGCGAGGCCGCCCGCTGCGCGCCGGCCACACCCGTGGCGTCGATGCGCGCCGTCGCGGCGATAGCCGTGCCCTTGCCGGAGCGGATGGCGATCGACCCTGCCGGGCGGCGGGCCGTCGCCTTCGCATTCAGCGTGCCGGAAATCGAGGCCGTGCCGGCCGCGACGATCTCGATGCCGCCGCCGCGGCGCGCGACCATGGTGCCGCCCTGCTGCAGGCCCGAAGTGTTGACGCTCTGCGCGAAGGCGGCGCTGTGCTGCCGGCGCCGCTCGCCGACATCGATCACGGCGGCATTCGCCTCGATCTGACCGGCGACGCTGACCGTGTGACCGTTCAGGGTTACGCCGCGGCGCGTATTGATCCGGCCGTCGATGGTGATCGTGCCGTCGGGCGAGATCGGCACGTCATTTGCCCGCAGGCGAGCCGCCATCGCCTCGTTGACGACGCCGTTCGGCCCTATCACCTGATCGAGGAACGCGCGCGTGGGTGTGTTGACGGTCAATTGGCCGGTGTTGATGACGCCGCTCGGCCCAACGGTGAAACCAGCCGAATCCGAGAAGTAGACATGGCCGCCGATCTGGCCGTTCCGGTAGGAATTCAGGATGCCGTTGACGACGACGGGGCCGTCGCGGACGATATTGACCAGCGCGCCGGTGTTCTGCGGCAGGTGCATGTTGACGGTCGTGCCCGCCGCCTGCTCGAAGCGTGAGAACGAGTTGTAGCCGGCACCGCCGGAAACGGTCTGGGTCGTGATCGTTGTCGTCGCGCCGGTGACGCTGACATTGGTCTGGGTGCGCCCGTCCGGCGTGATGATGTTCTGCGCGAAGGCGGGCGCGTTCCACAGCGCCAACGCCATGGCCTGGCTGACCAGGCAGCGCTGCCGCCAGGACGCCAGGATCGAGCGCGGCCTTGGTGCGAATGCGTCGCTCTGCCGTACGCCGCCTACCCGCGGCACGAACACGGTGGCCTGACGACGCTTCGACATGTCAGAGGCGCTCCTTCGCGAGCGCTTCGAGCGCCTGATCGAGGCCACGGCTGGAGAGGGGCAGTGCGAGATCGCGGCCGGCTGCGTCCTTGAACAGGATCCGGCCAGCCTCAGTGCCCTTGCGCCATTGCTTCAAAACGTCGTCGCCGGGGGCCACCTCGGCGAAGCAGCCGGTCGGCAGGCAGCGCCGCCATGGCAGCTCGACGGGCTTGGCGTCCTTCTCGCCCATGACGATCTGCACGCTGCTCGGGAAAGTGACACTGACCGGCATCACCGCCGTGACGCGCACCGGCTCGCCATTGGCGATCCGCCCCAGCGCGACTTGTGCGATCGGAGCCTGCTGGCCCTGCGCCTGCAGAACCTGGGCGACTTCGCAGACCCGCAGCGTCTTTCCGGCATCGGTTATCCGCTGGCAGCGCAGAGTCCAGTCGCCGAAGCTGGCCGTCGTGCTGCTCGGCTCCGGCGGCACCGCCGCAGGGCCCGGCGCCGCTGCGGCGGGCTGGCTTGCAGGCTTCGAAGGGGCAGGCTGAGCCAGCGCCGAGCCGGCTGACATGGCGAAGGCGATGCCGAAGCCCGCCCAGCAGGAATTCAATCGCTTCGACTTCACGTAACCCCCGATGCCCGCTCGCCATCCGGCCAGCATGCCGGAACGGCCTTTGCTTCAAGGAGATTTCGTCCCTCGACGTAGTCCGGCGCCTTCGCCAAGGGGCGGCGAAAAACCCATGAGGACTCGCGTCGAGGCGATCACTCGCCTCGATGATTGTCGATATTTCTCAGATTGCTCTGTAATGTGCAATATGCGTTTCAAAAATGGTCACATGTTCTGACCATCGGGAATTCGGGCCGCCTGCCCCCGTGCGGCGCAGCCGAGCCGGGACCAACCGCCTAGGCGACGGGCTGCCGCGACCGGCCGGCCGGTCCCGCGCGGGCCACCAGCAAAGCGCTGAGACCGAGGGCAATTGCGATCAAGGCGAACATGGCCCAGGGGCCCACATGGTGGATCAGCGCGAAGAAGACCAAGGGCACGAAGATCGAGACGAATCGGCCGAGCCCCCAAGCCAGCGATGTCCGCGAGGAGCGCAATGCCGTCGGGATGATTTCGGCCGCGTAGACACCGAGGACGCTTGCATAGATGGCGCTGCACAATGCGAAAGCGATCCCGATCCAGACCAGGACGGCAAACGCGGTCGCCGCCGCGAAGCACAATCCCAGCACGGTCATCGCGACGGCGCTGGCAATAAGGCTCGCCCTTCGGCCGATCCTGTCGATCACAAACGCCATGAGCAGGTTGCCGATCACCGGCCCGAACATGATCAGACCCGCGGCAACGACCGAGTCGCTGATGCTGAACTGCTTCTTGACCATGACGACGCCGCTCATCAGCGGGAAGCCGATCGTCGCCCATGGCGCGAGCGCATAGAGAGCGCACAGCAGGAGCAGGCGCCGGCGGACGGTGGGTGTCCCCCGGTCCTCGGCCGCCGGGGCGACTGCCTGCGCCGGAAGAGGAACGTCGACGGCACGAGCACCTGGACCACCGAAACGGCGCAGGGCCGCCTCTGCCTCGTCGAAGCGACCGGCCGCAGCAAGCCAGCGCGGCGATTCCGGCAGCATATTCAATAGCGCTGCCGCGAGAAACGCGAGGAGCGCTCCGGAACCGAGCGCCCAGCGCCACCCGTCCAGGCCGAGAAAGCTTGGGGACGTGGCGCGCATCAGGAAGATGATGGCGGGCGCACCGAGAAAAGCCATGCCGGCGCAGAGGCAGACCATGGTCCCGCGCAGCCGCGGCGGCATGACATCGGCCAGGTAGGCGGCGATCAGCGGCGGGCACGCGCCGATGCCGAGTCCCGACAGGAAGCGGAAGCCTATCAACGCCACGGCGTCATTGCTCGCCGCTGCGCCGATCGAGCCGATGGCGACGACGAGGAGCGCCGCCTGGAGAGCCAGGCGGCGGCCCGTCCGGTCCCCTAGCAGGCCGAAACCCGGGGCACCCGCGGCCCCACCGGCAAAGATTGCGGCCAGGAACAGGGAAAGTTCCACGCGCGTCATGCTGCGCGGCGGCGCCTGGAATACGACTCCCAGCGCGTTTCCGAGGGCAACTTCGGCGATGTCCGCAAAGAGCGCCAGCGTAGCGACGGCGAAGATCGCCAGCCTCAATCGGCAGAAGGGCAGCGCGTCGAGACGTGCAGCGATCGTCGCCTCCGAAGGCTGCTCCGGAGCGGGCGCTGCCTGCGCCAATTTCCTCAGCATGCCGGTTCGCTCCAGTGGCTGCGCCCCTTGTCGGGGGCGATCATGGTGGCCGGCGGCGCCGCCGCATCTGCCACTCCCGCTGCGGCCTCGAAGGCTGCGCCGATGATGGCGAGCTTCGCGGCTTGAACCTGCGCGTATTGCGCGCGAAAGCTCCCTGAAAGCCAGATCGGGGAGCGCCCGCGCGCGCCGCTCCAGCCCAACCCGCCGAGCGCAGCCGCCGCCGCCAGCGTCCTTCCCGTATGGGTGCGCGACAGGTTGAGCGGCCGGGCCAGTGCCGAGACGGAGGTCACGTCAGTAACCGCCCGTTCCTCGATGGATGCGGTATCGGCGCCCAGCCCGACCATGAGTCGATCCATCAGGCTGCCGCCGTCATCGACCGAAGCGAACACAGCATAGATCGGCGCTGGCACCCGGATCAGCTCACAGGTTAGCAGGCCATCGGCGACCAATGGCTCCATCTCGGCGAGGAGCATCAGGTCGGCCTGCCGCAGGCGCTCGACACGGCCTCGGCCATCGAGCGCATCGAGCGCCGCAAGGTGCAAGGCGTACCACTCGGTGAGTGCCCATAGCGTCGAGGGGCAAGGCTCTACCATTTCGGAGCTGTCGCCGGCGGGCTCGGTCGGCTGGATCAGGCCGTATTGCAGCGCCTCCGCAAAAAAGGCCGCCGCCGTGTTGCGGCTGGCCAGCCCATGGGCCCGCGACGTCTCGACAAATTCGTGCCGGACAGGCCCGGACGTCCGGCGCGGAGGCAGCGGAAATAGCGCGCCAACGCCGCATGCGACATCAGCCAGCGTTGCTGCGTCGCAAATTGCGAGGCCAGGCGCGGCGCTGCCGCCTGCACGCGCACAAAACCGACGGCCAGACGATATATGGCTTGGTCGAACAGCGGATCGGCTAGCAGCCGATCGATCTCCCGCTCCAAAGACAGCCTCCCCCCTGCCGGACGACCCGGCGCCAGCCCCCATCAAGCGCGCACATTTTGCACAACATGATGAAAATTGAGAATACCGGGCGAACCACGATCCGTCGCGCCCCACAGCGCGGGGCGGCCGCGCGTTGGCGCCGAGATCACCTCATCGACGCGATCGGCTTCGGCGGTCAGCCCTGGCTTTCGATCGTGCCGTTGAGCAGCGCCTGGACCATGCTTCGATAGCGCAAATGCAGCCGTTCCGGAGCGATCGGCGGGAGGCTCTGATTGGTGCCCCGCGCTCCGTCGGCGAGAAGCTGTGCGAGGTCTTCAGGGGTCACGTCGCTCCTGACGCGAAGAATGCCGCGCTGCTCGAGTTCGACGATGAACGCCGCCAATTCGGCCTGAAAGGCAATGGCGGAGCCGATCATTAAGTCTCGGCAGCGGCGAAATGCCTGATCATTGATCTCGATCGCATGAGGCGATTTCGCCAGCCGGCGACGGGTGTTCCCGTAGCGAACGTCGAGAAGGGTCGCGAGAATCTCGACTGCGCCCCGCCCTTCCGCGAGCGCAACACGCCCAGCTGCCATGCCGGCCTCGACGGCATTCGCGTTGGCATGCTCGATCAGAAATCGAAACGCGTCTTCCTTATTGCTGAAATAATTGTACAGGGTGCGCCGGGTGACATCGACGGTTTCCGCGATGGTGATCATCGTCAGATGCGCGTAACCATGGTCCAGGAACGCCCGTTCCAGACGTGATACGAGCTCTGCGCGTGTGACCATCTAGATTGCCCGGTTCTCCGCCAGATCATCGGAGTCTGCGATCAGGCGATCTGGCGATTCAGCGTATCGTCTTCTTGTCCCGATTTTCCCGGGAACCGCAATCCGCGTCTGCGACGCACGGCGCTGCGGCGGTGCACATTTGACCTATCTCATATGGATTCTCAGGAAAATCGCTCGACGCGGACGCTCCGTACCGGCTGCCAGGTCTCGATGATGCGCCTTCAGTCCTGCGCGGTGTCGAGCGACAGGCTCAACCCGGAGGGATAGGCTGCGTGGCGCCCGCACCGAGCGACCTTTGAACCATGACGCTGTCGGACCATTTTCCGTAGCGATAGGCGACCGCCGGCAGCAGGCCGACGCGAGCGAAGCCGAAGCGCTCGTGCAGCAGCAACGACGCCGTGTTCCCGGCGTCGATATAGCCGATCATCTGGCGGAAGCCGGCGGCGGCGCAGGCGTCGATCAGGGCCTGCATCAGCAGCCGCCCGACGCCGTGCCCGAGATGCTCGTGATGAACATAGATCGAGTGCTTCACCGTGAAGCGATAGGCCGGGCGTTTGCGGAACAGCACGACATAGGCATAGCCGACGACGTCGCCGCCCCGCGTCGCCACCAGATGCGGCAGCCGGCGGTTGCGCAGGTTCTTGCGCCGGTCGCGCAGATCGTCGGGCTCCGGCGTGCCGGTATCCTCCACGCCGGCCTCGATGCCGCCGCGGATATGCCGGCGATAGATCGCCAGCATCGGCTCGACATCGGTATCGCGCGAGGGGCGGATGAGGATGGGCAGGTCGCTCTCCATGGTTCGTCGCGACCTCAGCCCTGGGCCTGCTCGCTGACGACATAGGTGTGGAGGCGCACCTGGCCGGCGGCATCGACCTCGCGATAGATGCCCTGAATCTCGACATCGAAGCCGGGAAAGGCGTTGAAGCTCGCCTCGAACATCTTGAGGTAGTCGATCATCGGCTTGGCCCGCGCGCAAAGCCTTTCGCCCGGGACGATGGTGGCGATGCCCGGCGGATAGACGACGAAAGGCGTCACCGCGATGCGGTTTTCGATGGCACCGATCGGCAGGTAGTCGACATCATTGCGCACGAGGCAGCGCGCCGCGTCATGCGGCGACATCGCCATCTCCGGCAGGTGCTCGGGCGAGAACTGCCGATTCTGCAGCCTGCTGACGTCATGGTCGCGGAAGAAGCGGTGCATCTCGCCGCAGAGATCGCGCAGCCGCACGCCGGCATAGCGGCCCGGCCGGCGGCGGGAGAACTCGGGGATGGCCTCCTCGAGCAGCGCGTTGTCGTCATGCAGCTTCTTGAAGGCGACGAGACCGCTGATCAGCGTGCCGGCCTTGCTCGCCTCGACGCCCGGCGTCAGCAGGAAGAGGAGCGAATTCAGGTCGTTCTTCTCGGCGACGATCCGGTTCTCGCGCAGGAACTGCGCGACGACCGGTGCGGGAATGCCGTGCTCGGCATAGGTCCCGGTCTCGCGGTCGAAGCCAGGCGTCAACAGGGTCAGCTTGTTGGGGTCGGTCATGGCGAAGCCCGACTCCATCCGCGTGAAGCCGTGCCAGCTCGCATGGGGCGCGAGCTGCCAATAGGCCGGATGGCTTGCGAGCTGGTCGGTCGCGACCATTTCCCAGGCGACATCATGGACGGCGCCCTCGCGCGAGGCGTCGGCGATGCTGACCCGATCCGGCACGAAGGGCTCGAAGAACCAGCGCCGCTCGGGCCTCGTCTCCTTCTCCTCGAATTCGCGCCTGACCGCCCGGATCTTCTTGCGGAGCTCGATGCCGAGCCGGATCGTGTCGTCCCAGAGCACCTCTCCGGAACGGCCCTTCATCATCTGCGCGCCGACGTCGAGCGAGGCGAACAGCGGATAGAACGGCGAGGTCGAGGCATATTGCATGAAGCTCTCGTTGAAGCGCCGGTGCTCGACGCGCCGCTTCTGGCCCCTGATGTGCCGATCCTTCATGTGGATCTGGGACGCCTGGCTGAAGCTCGCGAGCTGCTTGTGCGTCGACTGGGTCGCGATGATGCCGGGGGACTCCGGGCCGAGGCCGGAGAGGCCCATGGCGAAGCGGCCCGCATAGAGCGGATGGAACTTCATGAAGCCGGCCCAGGCTTCGTCGAAGAGGATGTAGTCGCAGAGGTGGCCGATCCGGTCGAGGATCATCTGTGCGCTGTGGATCGTGCCGTCATAGGTGCACTGCTCGACCACCGCGACACGGAACGGGCGCGGCTTCTTCCAGGCGTCGGGGTCCTTGATAAGCGGATTGGTACGGATGCGCTCGCGCAGCGCCTCCTCGTCGAAGCTCTCCCAGAGCATCGGGCCGATCAGCCCCCAGGCGTTGCGCGCGGTCGGGATATAGACCGGAATGCCCCCGGCGATCAGCAGCGCGCCGTGATGGGCCGCCTTGTGGTTGTTCCGGTCGAACAGCACGAGGTCGCCGTCCGAAACCAGCGCGGCGAGCGCGACCTTGTTGGAGGTCGAGGTGCCGTTCAGGACGAAATAGGTCTTCTCCGCCCCGAAAATTTGCGCCGCTTCCTTCTGCGCCTTCAGGGCCGGGCCCTCATGGGTCAGCAGGTCGCCGAGATCGAGCACGGAATTGTCGAGGTCGTCGCGGAACACAGCCTCGCCGAGATGCTCCATGAAGACGCGTCCGATCGGGCTACGGCTGTAGAAGACGCCGCCATTGTGTCCCGGGCAGGTCCAGAGATGGTTGCCTTCCTCGGCATAATCGACGAGCGCGCCGAAGAACGGCGTCTTCAGCGTCTCGGCATATTGCTTGAGACGGCTGATCAGGCTCTTGGCGATGAAGGGCGGCGTCTCCTCCGAGAGAAAGATGTAGCCGTCGATGAAATCGAGCACCTCGACCGGCACGTCCTCGAAGCGCTTGCGGCGGATGAGCAGGATGATCGGGAAGTCGAGGCCGCGCCGGCGCATCAGATTGATCAGCGCGGCAGTCTTGCCCTCGAGTCCCTTCTTGCCCCAATCGACCACCATGCAGCCGATGGCGGCATCGGTCTGGACCGCGATCTCGGCATCTTCGAGCTTGCGCGCCTTGACGACCTCGAAGCCCGAGCGCTCGATCTCCTCGATGATCTGGTTGAAGCGGATCCCTTCGAGATCCTCGGCATCGAAATTCGGCGTCGCGAACAGAAAGGTGAAGCGCCTGAAATAATCCATGCCGTCTCCGCTGGCGTGAACTCACGACACTGAGTGAGTCTTGCGACAATCCGGCGACCAACGATGCAACTGCATCAGCGAGGTCCCGGTGCCCCATCTTTCCCCGGAATTCAGGCCAAAGATGCGCAGCCCCGGCCGGAACGTCGGCTGGCCCCAATCCTGCCTCGCCGGAGACTGTAGCAGATGATGATCTGCTGTCGCTGCAGCGCGCCAACCCGGTTTGACGCGGCCGCATTTCCGCCCTAATCGTCGCCGCGACGGTTCCTTCACGGGATCAAAAGGGAACGCGGTGCGGGCGGATTTCTGCCCCATGCCGCGGCTGCCCCCGCAACTGTAAGCGGCGAGCCTTTCGCCAGACGCCACTGGGACCTCGGACCTGGGAAGGCGGCGTGAAGGCACCGACCCGCGAGCCAGGAGACCTGCCGTCAGCCGTGGTCACACGCGAACACGTTCGGACGGGGTGCGCCGATCGCTGATTAGACTGTTTGCCGCCTCTCGCGCGGCCGATGGGAGATCGCGTTCGCGGTGACGTGCCACTGACGTCAACCGCCCGAGGTCTCCATCGTGAACGTCTTCTCTCCAGCCGCAGGACGCGGCCGCCCGCTGCTTTCCGCCTCCCTTCTCGCCCTCACCTGCTCTGCCCCTGCCCTGGCGCAAAGCGACGCCGGCCCCGTCGCGCTCGACGAGATCGTGGTCAGCGCCACGGGGACGCCGACCCCGGCGCGCGAGATCGCGAGCTCCGTCACCGTCATCACTGCGAAGGAGATCGAGCAGCAGCAGCGCCGTACCCTGCCGCAGGCGCTCGCGACGGTGCCCGGCATGAACATCGTGCAGACCGGCGGGCCGGGCGGCCAGACCTCGGTCTTCATGCGCGGCACCAACTCGAACCACGTCAAGGTGCTCATCGACGGAATCGAGGCCAACGACCCCGCGACTCCCAACCGCTCCTTCGATTTCGGCTCGATGCTGACGGACGACATCGAGCGCATCGAGGTGCTGCGCGGCCCGCAGAGCGGCCTCTACGGGGCCAACGCGCTCGGCGGCGTGATCTCGATCACGACGAAGCGCGGCGAGG
Organism: Allobosea sp. 10N428; assembly: GCF_056394545.1. Taxonomy (NCBI): domain Bacteria; kingdom Pseudomonadati; phylum Pseudomonadota; class Alphaproteobacteria; order Hyphomicrobiales; family Alloboseaceae; genus Allobosea; species Allobosea sp. 10N428. Next base: position 677,000 of record NZ_JBFTIC010000001.1, read on the forward strand.
GTCCACCAAAGGCAACGGCACGCGTCGAGGCCGGCTCTCACGGCACCTTCAACCAGTCTGCCGGCTTCAGCGGCGGCGACGACCGCTTCAACTACGCCTTCAACGCCGCCCACTTCCGCTCGGACGCGACCGATGTGACGCCGCCGAACCTCGTCCCGCCGGGCCGGCGCATCAACCCCAATGCCTTCGACAACTACAGCTATTCAGGCCGCGTCGGCGCTGCGCTCAGCGACACGCTGACACTGAACTGGATCGGCCGCTATCAAGACGGGCAGCTGCGTTTCACCAGCGACACCGGCTTCCCGAGCCGACCTGCGCCCTATCGCTCGCTGCAGAACTATGCCCAGGCCTTCACCCGCGGCGAGGTCGTCTGGGACCCGTTCGGCGGGCGCTTCGTCAACACCTTCGGCATCTCCTACACCAACCAGGACCGGGCGACGCGGACGGCGAACGGAACGACCGGCATCCTCGGCCTGCCCAACGCGAATCTGGGCGAGCGCACCAAGCTCGACTGGCGCGGCAATTTCGAGATCGCCAAGGGCCACAACCTGCTGATGGGCCTGCAATACGAGCGCGAGCGCCTGGATACCACGGGCCTCGTCGCCTCCAACGGCAACAAGGCGGGCTTCCTCGAATATCAGGGCAATATCCAGGACCGCTTCTTTCTGGTGGCCAATATCCGACGCGACGACGACGACAGCTATGGCGGCCACACCACCTACCGCATCGCCCCGGCGCTGATCATCCCCGGCACCGAGACCAAGCTGAAGGCGAGCTACGGCACCGGTTTCAAGGCGCCGACGCTCAACGAGCTCTTCGTCGACTATCGCCCCGGGTTCAATTTCCATGGCAATCCGAACCTGAATCCGGAAGAAAGCCGCGGCTGGGATGCCGGCTTCGAGCAGCCGCTTTTCGACCGGAAGCTGCAGTTCGGTGCAACGTGGTTCCAGAACGACATCGACAACCTGATCGTCACCAACGCCACCTTCGATTCCTATGCGAATGTCGGAAAGGCCAGAACCAAGGGCGTCGAGGCCTTCGCCGCGCTGGAGATTTCGCCACAATTCCGCATCCGCGCCGACTACACCTTCACCCTCGCCAAGGACGAGATCGCGCGACAGGAGCTGCTGCGCCGGCCGCGACACAAGGCGAGCGCAACCGCGACATGGACGCCGACCGACAAGCTCACGCTCTCGGCGACGCTGCTCTATGTCGGCTCCTGGGTGGACGGCAATCGCGACTTCTCGGTCGCCCGAATGAACGCGAAGGGCGCGACGCTGGTCAATCTCGCGGCCGAATACAAGGCGACCGACAAGCTCACCGTGTTCGGCCGCATCGACAATCTCTTCGATAAGCGCTGGGAGAACCCCGTCGGCTTCCTGGTTTCGGGCTTTGGTGCCTTCGGCGGCATCAAGGTGGCCATCGGCGGCTGAGGGCGCGCCGCGCCCGGCGCGATTTGCGCGTCCTTTGCCATGGCGGCCTCCGCCGCCATGGCAATCGGCGTTGCGCCGGACGATGGCACACGCGACCGCTACGCCCGGCGCGGGCTGCCGCGAATGCGCCGGTCGGTTCAGCGCTTCTCGATCTCCGCCAGATAGGTCCGCATAGCCCATTCAGGCCCGTGCCAGGAGGCGCTGCCCTTGCCCTGCAGCTCCGGCGCGTCCTTCCAGCCCGGCTCGATGCCGGTCATGTCCGGCAGCAGATGGGCGATGCCCTTGTGGCAGTCGATGCAGGTCTTCTCTCCGGTGACCAGGAAGCGGCTGTGGATCTCGGCCGCCCGGCGCGTCTGCTTGGTGAAGTCCATCGCGACCGAGGAATGGCAGTTGCGGCATTCGAGCGAGTCGTTCGCCTTGAGCCGCGCCCATTCGTGCTTGGCGAGCTCGAGCCGATGATTGAGGAACTTCTCGCGCGTCGAGATCGTGCCGAAGATCTTGCCCCAGACTTCCTTGGAGGCCTGCATCTTGCGGGCGATCTTGTCCGTCCAGTTATGCGGCACATGGCAGTCCGGGCAGGTCGCGCGCACGCCCGAGCGGTTCGAGAAATGCACCGTCGATTGCAGCTCCTGATAGACGTTGTCGCGCATCTCGTGACAGGAGGTGCAGAACTTCTCGGTATTGGTGATCTCCAGCGCGGTGTTGAAGCCACCCCAGAAGAGCACGCCCCCGACAAAGCCGCCGAGGGTCAGGAAGCCGAGCGGCAGATAGGCGCTCGGCCGGCTGATGATGCGCCAGAAGCGCACGACGACGCTCCAGCACCAGAGACAGAAGGATTTGAGCCTGGCCATGATCCGTCCCGCCTAAGGCTTCCGGCCGACGTCTTTGGCGTCCTGGAACCGGTTCTGGACGAGCGGCGCGACATCGGTCTGCTGGACATGGCAAGCGGTGCAGAAATAGCGCCGCGGCGTCACGTCGGAGAGCACCTGCCCGTCGCGATCCTGGAAATGGGTGATGCTGATCATCGGCGCGCCCGAGCCCTCGGTGAACTCACGCTTGTGGCAGTCCATGCAGCGGTTGGTGTTGAGAGTAAGCTGGTAGCCGTCGATCGAATGCGGGATCACCGGAGGCTGCTCCGGATAGTTCCGCATGCGCCTGACGTCGTCGACGATCGGCCGGCCGAGTGCCGGCACCCGTTCGAGCGCCATCGGGTCGGCCGTTCCAGTCAGCCGCGGCACGATCTTCACCGGCGCCCCCTCCTGCGAGAAGGCGGCGCCGAAGGCGAGGACGAGGCCCGCCGCCATGGCGGCCCCGAGGAAGGTCCGCGAGCGCATCAGCCCGAGACCGGTGCGATCTTGACCGCGCATTTCTTGAAATCCGTCTGCTTGGAGATGGGATCGGTGGCGTCGAGCGTCGTCTTGTTGATGAGCTGGCTGGCGTCGAACCAGGGCACGAAGACCACGCCGGGCGGCATGCGGTTGCGCCCGCGCGTCTCGACGCGGGTGCGCATCTCGCCGCGGCGCGAGATCACCGTGATCTCGGCGCCCTGGTTGAGTCCGCGCTTGCGGGCATCCTCCGGGTGCATGAAGCAGCGCGCGCCGGGGAAGGCCTTGTAGAGCTCCGGCACGCGCATGGTCATCGAGCCGGAATGCCAGTGCTCCAGCACGCGGCCGGTGACCAGCCAGAGATCGTACTCGGCATCGGGCGATTCCGCAGGCGGCTCGTAGGGCACCGCGATGATGCGGGCCTTGCCGTCCTTGTTGCCGTAGAACTCGATGCCCTTGCCGGGCTTCACATAGGGGTCGAGCCCCTCGCGATAGCGCCAGAGCGTCTCCTTGCCGTCGACCACCGGCCAGCGCAGGCCGCGAACCTCATGGTAGAGCTCATAGGGTCCGAGATCATGGCCATGGCCGCGGCCGAAGGTGGCGTATTCCTCGAACAGGCCCTTGTGGACGTAGAAGCCGAAATCCTTCGACTCCTGATTGTCGTAATCCGGGCTGATCTCGGAGAGCGCGAACTTGTCGACATTGCCGTTGCGATAGAGCACGTCGAACAGCGTCTTGCCGCGATAGTTCGGGTTGGCGTCGAGGATCTCCGCCGGCCAGACCTCGTCCGTGGTGAAGCGCTTCGAGAACTCCATGAGCTGCCAGAGGTCCGAACGCGCCTCGCCCGGCGCCTGCACGAGTTGGTGCCAGACATGGGTGCGCCGCTCGGCATTGCCGTAGGCGCCCTCCTTCTCGACCCACATCGCCGCCGGCAGAATCAGGTCGGCGGCCAGCGCCGTCACCGTCGGATAGGCGTCGGAGACGACGATGAAGTTCTCCGGGTTGCGGTAGCCCGGATAGGTTTCGTTGCTGCTGTTCGGCGCGGCCTGCAGGTTGTTGTTGACCTGAATCCAGTAGAAATTCAGCTTGCCGTCCTTGAGCATCCGGTCCTGCTCGACGGCATGGTAGCCGGGCTTCTCGGGGATGATCCCGTTCGGGACGCGCCAGATCTCCTCGGCATGTTTGCGATGCTCGGGATTGACCACCGTCATGTCGGCCGGCAGGCGATGGGCGAAGGTGCCGACCTCGCGCGCCGTGCCGCAGGCCGAGGGCTGGCCGGTGAGCGAGAACGGGCTGTTGCCCGGCTCGGAGATCTTCCCCGTCAGCAGGTGCAGGTTGTAGACGAGCTGATTGGCCCAGACGCCGCGCACATGCTGGTTGAAGCCCATGGTCCAGAGCGAGACGACCTTGCGCTTGGGATCGGCGTAGAGCTCGGCGAGTTGCTCCAGGAAGCCGGGCTCGACCCCGGTGAGGGCCGAGACCTTCTCCAGCGTGTAGTCCTTGACGAAGGCGGCATAGGCCTCGAAATCGATCGGCGTCGTCGCGGTGGGATCCGCAGCCTTCTTCGCCTTGACCTCGCGCGGGTCGTCGGGCCGCAGGCCATAGCCGATGTCGGTCGCCCCCTTCACAAAGGTGGTGTGCTTGCCGACGAAGTCCTTGTTCACCCGGCCCGTCGAGATGATGTGGTTGGCGATGTAGTTCAGGATCGCCAGATCGGTACCCGGCTTGAACACGATCGGGATGTCGGCGAGGTCCGAGCTGCGGTGCGTGTAGGTCGAGAGCACCGCGACCTTCACATGCGGCTGACCGAGCCGGCGGTCCGTCACCCGCGTCCACAGGATCGGGTGCATCTCCGCCATGTTCGAGCCCCAGAGCACGAAGGCGTCGGCATGCTCGAAATCGTCGTAGCAGCCCATCGGCTCGTCCATGCCGAAGGTGCGCATGAAGGCGTAGGCGGCCGAGGCCATGCAGTGGCGGGCGTTCGGGTCGAGATTGTTGGAGCGGAAGCCGGCCCGCATCAGCTTGGTCGCGGCATAGCCCTCGAAGATCGTCCACTGCCCGGAGCCGAACATGCCGAGCGCGGTCGGCCCCTTGGCCTTAAGCGTCGCCTTGGCCTTGGCGGCCATGGTGTCGAAGGCCTCCTCCCAGGAGACCGGCGTGAACTCGCCGTCCTTGGCGTAGGCGCCGTTCCTCTTGCGCAGCAGCGGCTGGGTCAGCCGGTCGCTGCCGTACATGATCTTGGAGAGGAAATAGCCCTTGATGCAATTCAGGCCGCGATTGACGTCGGCCTTCATGTCGCCATGGGTGGCGATGACGCGGCCTTCCTTGACGCCGACCATCACACCGCAGCCGGTGCCACAGAAGCGGCACGGCGCCTTCGACCATTTGATCTGCAAGGTGTCGACGCCGCCGGTGACCGGCTGGGCATCTGCCGGAACGCTCATATTGGCGGCAAGCGCGGCGACGCCGGCCGCCTGCGCCTTCAGCATCTCGCGACGGGACAGGGTCATGGGGTTACTCCGGGGTCGTCGAGGGTTTCGAGGTCTTCGATCTGCTCGAACACCATGTTGGCCGAGAGCACGCCGTCGATCAGGCTGATCGCGGCCAGCCGGTCGCCGATGACGCCGGTGCTCGATCCCTCCAGCACGATCACGATCTTGCCGTTCTCGACGCGATGGATCTCGGTCTCCGGCAACTCGCGGATGCGGGCGAGCACCGCATCGACACGCGCCGGCAGGGCCGAGACGACGGCGCTCGAAATGTGATGGAAGCGCGGGCGCGATGGCTCAGCCATGGGGTGCCTCCGGCGGGTGCGCTCCGGCGCTGATGGCCCCGGCCGGGCAGCCCGCAATGCAGGCGCCACAGCCGCTGCAGAGATCGGCAGCTAGCTCCGGCAGGGCCGGCCCGCCAAGCCGTGGACGAAAGCGGATCGCGCTCTCCGGGCAGGCATCGCCGCAGCTCTGGCAGACGATGCCGCGGCTGGCGAAGCATTCCGGCCCGATCACGGCGACATGCTCAAAGGCCGCAATGGCGCGATCGAAGACCGGCTCGGGGCAGGCGTCGGCGCAGGCGCCGCAGAAGCTGCATTCGCTTCCACTGAAGTCGAGGCCGGCCCGGCCGGACTCATCGAGCACGATAATGTGCTGCGGGCAGGCGGGCAGGCAGGCGCCGCAACCGGTACAGGCCGCAGCGATCGACGCGGCACGGGACCAGGGTGGGCGAACCCTGTCTGGCAATGAGAGGCGCCGGCCGGTCAGGAAGTTGCGGCGCCCGCGATCAATGGCGGTGCGTTCCATGGCCCGGCCTCAATGCGGAGGTCCGGGCGGACCGACAATCAGCTGGAACATCCAGACCAGGAAGCCGTAACCGCCGACGACGCCGATAGCCACAATTGGCCAAATGAGCACCGCCAGCGTGAGGAAAGCCAGGAGTTCGGCTCGCCTTGTCGGCCTTTCCGAAGCGGTTTCCGGGCCACTCGCCCCCGCGGCCTCCATCGTCATCTCTCGTCCTTTCACGTGCGGGGCGTTCACAAATCGCGCCGTCACCAGATTTGAGATCGAAGAAATAGAAACTGAAATACTGTTCCTTGTCTACTGTCGTCGTCGCCCGAAAACGCGCCCGCCTCAGGACCTTGATCTAGCGCAAACACGTCTTCGCAACGGTCGCGGCCGCAATTGCTTGGCGCTGTTCTTGCTAAGCGGACAACATATATCCCTCCGCCGACAAGACATTTCGTCTTTTCGGCGGCGGGACTGCGCTCAAACGGCACCTCCAGGATCGCGCTGGGCCGTTCGATCGATAACGTCAGGCCGGGCGTTCGCCGCTGGCCCGAGATTGGGCCGCCCGGCGATCAGTTCGTCATGTCGAGCACGATGCGCCCTTCGATCTGGCCCTTGTGCATCCGATCGAAGATGTCGTTGATTTCCTCGAGCCTTGCCGTGGTGATCGTGGCCTTCACCTTGCCCTCGGCGGCGAAGTCGAGCGATTCCTGCAGGTCGAGCCGCGTGCCGACGATCGAGCCGCGCACGGTGATGCCGTTCAGCACCATTCCGAAAATGTCGAGCGGGAAGCCGCCGGGCGGCAAGCCGTTGAGCGAGACAGTGCCGCCACGCGCCACCGCTCCGATCGCCTGCTCGAAGGCCTTGGGGCTGACAGCCGTCACCAGCACCCCTTGCGCGCCGCCGCCGGTCTCGCGGCGGATTACGGTGCCGGGATCCTCATCGCGCGCATTGACGGTGACGGTGGCGCCGAGACGCCGCGCGAGATCGAGCTTGGCATCGTCGACGTCGATCGCGGCGACGTTGAGCCCCATCGCCTTGGCATATTGGACCGCCATATGGCCGAGCCCTCCGATGCCGGAAATCGCGACCCAGTCACCGGGCTTGGTGTCGGTGACCTTGAGCCCCTTATAGACCGTGACGCCCGCGCAGAGCACCGGCGCGATCTCGTTGAAGGAGATGTTGTCCGGCAGATGGCCGACATAGTTGGGATCGGCGATGACATAGTCCGCGAAGCCGCCATTGACCGAGTAGCCGGTGTTCTGCTGGCTTTCGCAGAGCGTCTCCCAGCCGCCCAGGCAGTGCCGGCAATGGCCGCAGGCGGTGTAGAGCCAGGGCACGCCGACGCGATCGCCCTCCTTCACATGCTTCACGCCTGCACCGACGGCCGAGACATAGCCGACGCCTTCATGGCCGGGAATGAATGGCGGGTTCGGCTTGACCGGCCAGTCGCCTTCGGCGGCATGGAGATCGGTGTGGCAGACGCCCGATGCCTGGATCGCAACCTGGATGGCGCCGGGGCCGGGCTCAGGAATGGGCACCTCCTCGATTGTCAGCGGCTTGCCGAACATCCGCACAACGGCGGCCTTCATCGTCTTTGCCATGACCAGTCGTCTCCTTCGATGCAACACCCCTGAAGCAGGAACGGCCTGCTTGCGAGCGAATGGCTTGTTCGGTGCCGGCACAGTGCGGATGCGGTGTCTTCAGCGCGGTTTCGGCCCAATCGATCGAGAAATCATCAAATGCTTGTCAGAAATGAGCGCTGACAATCGCGTTGTCCGCATGGATATCAGCAAGTATCAGCGCCGCCATTGACCGATATCAAACGAGATTTATCTCAGTCACGCGACATCGTTTTCCGGCGTGCGCTTGCGGCGTGACGTACACAAGCTCTCTCGACGGGCAGGCTAGCTGAAACCGACGAGGCGTCAAACTCTGTCGTCCCGCCCGATTTTGCGGGCGGCTCAAAAAAAACGAGCCCTCCAACCCGACATAGATCGGGCTGGAAGGCTCGGCATTTCCCGGGCGTCAGACGCCCTAAACGGCGCCGTTCGCGCTGATGTGCCGGATCGCGATCCGATCGAACCGGGGCTCGGTCTCGCCCTCCTGATCGATTTCGATCTCGCCCCCCCGGACGCTGAAGCGGATGATTGTCCCGCCGGCGCCGCGCCAGTCGCAGGTCTCGCCATCGTCCTCGTAGAGTTCGCCGGAAGCGCCCTCGACGACCCCGCAGACGAGGAGCTCGCGCTGGTCGTCGATGCCCTCGGCGTTGCCGAGCGGAATCAGCGCGCCGGCGCGGACGAAGACCGGGAGGCGCCCGAGCGGCGCCGCGACCGTTGCGATCGCGCCACCGGCGAAATGCTTGCCTTCGTGCCAGTCATACCAGCCACCCTCGTGCTCCGGCAGGTAGACGCTGCGCTCACGGGCACCCTCCTCCAGCACGGGCGCGACCAGCACATCCGGGCCCAACATGAACGCGTCGTCGGTCTTGACCGCTTGCTGATCTTTCGGGAAATCCCAGAGCAGCGGGCGGATCGCCGGGGTGCCGTCGCGGCTGGCGCGCCACATCAGCGTGTAGAGATAGGGCATCAGCCGGTAGCGCAGCGAGATCGCCTCGCGCACCTGCGGCACCATCTCCGGGTACATCCAGGGCAGGTTGACGACGCCGTCGTCGTTCCAGGAGTTCATCACCATGCGCGGCCACAGGGCGCAGAATTCGTTGAAGCGTACGAAGAGCTCGGGGCCAGGCGTCGGGCCATGGAAGCCACCGACATCATGGCCGATGCTGAACATGCCCGACAGGCTCATGTTGAGGCCTTGCGTCAAGTTGTAGCGCAGCGTCTTCCAGGCGGTCTCGTTGTCGCCCGACCAGGTCTGGGCGTAGCGCGAGATGCCGGCGCAGCCGCCGCGCGTGATCGCATATTGCCGCTTGCCGGGCTGGCGATCGGCCTGCGCCTCATAAGAGAGCTTGGTCATCAGCAAAGGCTGGGCGGGGCGCGCCAGCGCCTGCCGGAAAGGGCGGCCGTCGCCATCGCAGACGGCATCCTCGTCCCAGATCTCGTATTCGTTGTTGTCGTTCCAAACCGTGGTGAAACCGTAATCGAGCAGCGCGGTCTCGATGCCGCCCCGCCACCAGGCACGGCCCTTCGGGTTGGTGTAGTCGAGATGGAAGCCGAGCCCATCCCAGAATTGGGCAACGGCCGGCGCGCCGGTCTTGCCGTCCTTGACCAGGAAGCCGTCGTCGAGCGCTTCCTGCAGGCGCGGATGGTCGTCCAGCAGGCAGGGCTTGAGATTGGCGACCGTGAAGATGCCGGCATCGTTCAGCCGCTGCATCGTCGCCTTCGGGTCGGGGAACTTGTCGCGGTTCCAGTTGAAGGCGTAGCGGCGATGGCCGATCTGGGTGTAGCCCGAGCCGAAATGGAAGCTGTCGCAGGGGATGCGATGCGTCTCGAGCTTGCCGATGAAATCGCTGATGCGGGCGTCGGCATCCGGCGCATCGGCGATCGCCATCGAGGTGACGCCGAAGCCAAAGGACCAGAGCGGCGCGAAGGCCTGTCCGCCTGTCAGCCAGGAGAAGCGCTTGACGACGTCCGGCACGGCCGGGCCGGCGATGACGTAGTAGTCGAGATCGCCGTCATCGCCTTTCCAGGAGCGGAACAGGCCGTGGTAATTGTCGAGCGTGCAGCCGAAATCGACGCTGCCGGTCGAGAGGTTGTCGTAGTACAGGCCATGCGCGCCCGTCGGCCCATCGACGATGAAGAACGGCAGCATCTTATAAAGCGGGTCGGACAGTTCGGCGTCGAAGCCGCAGGGGTCGACCGCGTCGATGGCGAAGCGGCGGCCGGTCCGGTCGAGCGGGCCTGCCTTGTCGCCGAGGCCGTAATGGCGCTCGGCATAATCGCGCGCCATGAAATGCGTCAGCGCGCCGGTGCGCGGCGAGACCAGATAGGCCTGGGTCGTGCGGTCCTGGAGGAAGGGCTTGTCCTCGCCGTCGCGGCGCCAGGCGATGCTGAACGGCTCAAGCGTGACCTCGGCGGTGAGCCCGCCGGCGGACAACGTGACCTTGCCGCTCCCCTCGCTCACGCTCGCCTTCGGGCAGGCGAAGCCGGCGAGGCTATCGCGCGGACGGCCCTCATAGGGCGGCTCCAGCCCACCGGGCGCGATCGACCAGCCGCGATCGAGCCGGTAGCCGTCCTGCGGCTTCAGCGTCACCCGGCCGATATCGCCTTCAAGGATGCGCACGGTGATGGTGTTGCCGAGCCCGACATCGAACAGGGCGGCCTCGCCATCGCGGCCGAGATAGCGGCCTTGCGCCAGGGCTTTCATGGATTGGTCTCCGAATACCGAAATTTCATTCGCGCCGTCATCCCGGGCGACCGGAGGGAGACCCGGGTTCCATGCCTGAGCGCTCCCGATGAAGGTTCAGGCATGGATCCCGGCTCTAGGCTTCGCTCCGGCCGGGATGACCCGGGCATCTGTTCAAACCCGGACCGCCTGGCCGGCTTCGTCGAACAGATGCAGGCTCTGTTGCGGGAAGGCGAGCGGAACCACGTGGCCGCGCTCATGCTCGCTCTGGCCGTCGAGCCGGAGCGTGATCTGCGGCAGGCCGGCGCTAGCCCCGTAGAGGTAGCTCTCGCCGCCAAGGCGCTCGACCAGATCGACGGCAAGCGGCAGCCCCTGCCCTTCCGGCGCCAGCGCCAGATGCTCCGGCCGGATGCCGAGCGTGATCTTGGCTCCAGCGGCAAGGCTGCCCGTGGCGCAGGCGACCTCATGGCCTCCCTCGCCCAGCGCGACCTTACCCGCTGCGGTCACGCGGCCGGGCAAGAGGTTCATGCGCGGCGAACCGATGAAGCCGGCGACGAAGAGGTTATCGGGGCGGTTGTAGAGTTCGAGCGGCGTGCCGATTTGCTCGATCCGCCCGCCCTGCAGCACGACGATACGGTCGGCCAGCGTCATCGCCTCGACCTGATCGTGGGTGACGTAGATCATCGTGCCGCCGAGCTCGGCATGGAGCGCGGCGAGCTCCTTGCGGGTGGCCACGCGCAGCTCCGCGTCGAGGTTGGAGAGCGGCTCGTCGAAGAGGAAGATCTTGGGGTCGCGCACGATGGCGCGGCCGATCGCGACGCGCTGGCGCTGGCCGCCGGAGAGGGCCTTGGGCTTGCGCTCGAGATAATCGGTCAGCCGCAGCATCCCGGCCGCGCGCTTCACGCGCTTGTCGATCTCGTCGCGCTTGAAGCCCATATTCTCCAGCGCGAAGGCCATGTTCGCGTAGACGCTCATATGCGGATAGAGCGCATAGGACTGGAACACCATGGCGAGTCCGCGCTCGGAGGCGGGCAGACCGGTGACGTCGGCGCCATCGATCGCGATCGTGCCGCCGGTGATCTCCTCCAGCCCCGCAATCGAGCGCAGCAGGGTCGACTTGCCGCAGCCGGAGGGGCCGACGAACACGACGAACTCACCGTCGGCGACAGCGAGGTCGATGCCGTGGAGCACCGTCGTCGCGCCATAGGCCTTGCGGACGGCGGAGAGCTTCAGTTCGGCCATGCGGAACTCACTTCCCTCATTTCATGCCGGTGTTGGCGATGCCGGTGGTGATGAAGCGCTGCAGGAAGACGAAGACGAGCGCGACCGGCAGCAGCGTCACCACGGTCATCGCGAGCAGGTAGTGCCACTGCGTCTGCAACTCGCCCTGGAAGGCGTTGAGGCCGATCTGCAGCGTGTAGGCCTCGGTCTTGGTCAGCACGGCGAGCGGCCAGAGGAACTCGTTCCAGCGCCACATGATCGAGAAGATCGCGAGCACGGCCAGCGCCGGCATGGCGAGCGGCATGACGATGCGCCAGTAGATCTGCCACTCCGAGGCCTTGTCCATGCGCGCTGCCTCGATCAGATCGCGCGGCAGAGTCAGCATGTACTGGCGCAGCAGGAAGACGCCGGTCGGTGTCGCGGCTCCCGGCAGGATCACCGCCCAGAGCGAATTGACGAGACCAAGCTTGGTGATGACCAGATAGACCGGCACGAGGATGATGGTGATCGGAATCATCAGCGTGCCGACAACCATCAGCATTACCGCCGTCTTGCCTTTGAATTCGTAGATCGACAGGGCATAGGCGGCCATCGAGTTGATGATCAGCGTGATGATCGTCGCGACCAACGTGACGAAGACCGAGTTCCAGAGGAAGCGGGTGAAGGCGAAGCGCTCCAGCGGCTCGGTGTAATTCTCCGTGGCGAGCTTGAACTCGCGCACGGGCGTGCGCTTGTCGATGGGGACGCGGATCGTCTCGCCCGGATTGGCCGGATCGACCATCTGTGCCTGGATGCCGATGCGACGCACCTGTGCGAGCACGCGCTTGCTGCCATCGGGCATCTCGACCTCGAAGAGCGGCAGCTTCTGGGACTGGCCGGGAACGACCACTTCCTTCTGCGACATCGGCAGCAGCGAGGGCGGGAATTCGAGCAGGCCGGCCTGGGTCTTGAACGAGGACATGCCGAGCCAGAGCACCGGCCCAAACATCAATACGACGCCGAACAGGAGATAGGCGTAAGCCGCGATGTCGGTCCAATGCCAGCGGCCGGGTTTGCGACGCGCGGTCATCATGGCGACGGCCCGGTTGGTGTGGACGGTCTGGCTCATGCGGCCCCCTTGCGGCGACTCGCCGCGAGCTGGGCCAGCGTCAGCGCGAAGAGCACGACGCCGAGCACCACGGAGGCCGCGGCCGCCAGGCCGAAATTCTGGACCTGATTGGCGAAGGCGGTCTCGTAGATGTAATGCACCACCAGCAGCGTCGCGGTGCCCGGCCCGCCGCCGGTGAGCACGAAGACCTCGTCGAAGGTCTGCACGCCCTTGATCAGCGCCAGCACGATCACGACGATCATATTCGGCCAGAGCAGCGGCAGGGTGATGCGCCAGAACATGCGCCAGCGCGGCGTCGCGTCCATCTCGGCGGCTTCATAGAGATCGGCCGGGATCGCCTGCAAGCCCGCGAGGAGGATCAGCGTGTAGAAGCCCATATGGGCCCAGACCGAAACGAAGACGATCCAGAACATCGCCCAGCTCGGATCGACCAGGAAGAGGATGCGCTCGCCGCCAAGCGAGGTGATGGCGGCGTTGAGCAGGCCGTCGCGCTGGAGAATCCATTTCCAGGTCAGCGCCACCACCACCGGCGAGAGCAGCACCGGGAAGAAGTAGACGGCGCGGAAGAAGCCGCGCGCCCGGATCTTCATGTTCAGAACGACGGCGGTCAGGAGCGAGAACAGCACCATCGCCGTGACCTGAAAGGCGGTGAAGCGGGCGGTGTTGTAGACGCCGCGCCAGAAATGATCCTCGCGGCAGGACGATGGGTCGAGGAAGGAGCCGCAGTCGAAAAGATAGGCGTATTGCTGCGCCCCGACATAGGGCCGCTCGGTCGGGAAGAGCCCTGCCCCGCCCGTCACCGAGAAGATGAAATTGATGACGAGCGGCAGGAAGACGAAGAGCGAGAAGAAGGCGAGGTTGGGCAGAATGAAGACATAGGCCATCCGCCGCTCGCCGATCAGGCGCTGGAGCGCCCGCATCGGCCAGTCGACGAGACGCATGAGCAGCGCGAGCGGCGCGGCGAGAGTGCCAGCGGCGCCCGCCCCCTCGCGGCGCGGGTTCATGTCGGCGGAGGCCATCCGTCTTACTTCTTACGCTCGGCGATCTGCTGGGCGATGTCGGATTCGATCCGCTTGAAGGCCTCGTCGAGCGTGCCTTCACCCGAGATCGCCTGGCCGAGACGGCTGATCGTCGCGTTGAAGATGACGCGGTTGTTGACGTAGCCCTGCAGCTTGTAGGCGACCGGCGAGAGCTGCGCGACCTGATCCGAGAAGACCTTGAGCGCGGCCTTGGCCTGCGGCTTGGCATCCTTGTAATCGAGGCCCTTGGCGGCGATGCCGAGATGGCCGGGAACGAAGAGGGAGCGGGCATAGAACTCGCTCAGCACCGGCTCGCTCGCCAGATAATCCATCACCTTGGCGACGGCTTCCGGGCTCTTGGTCGTCTTGATCGCGACGAGGCCGGCGCCACCCGGCATGCCCGAGCAGTTGCCCGCGCCGCAAGGCGAGGGAACCGCGACCCAGTCGAAGGCATCGCCGACCGTCTTGTCGAACTGGGCGATCTGCCAGGAGCCGGAGTGGTACATCACCACCTGGGCGTTCTTGAATTCGTCATTGGCGCCGCGATAGGCCGTGCCGGAGACCGAGCCCCAGAGCTCCTTCTTCATGACGCCGTCATTGTGCCAGTCATAGACCCGCTTGGCGGCGCGCTTGAAACCCTCGTCGACCACCGCGGGCTCGCCCTTGTCGTCGAAGACCTTGGCGCCCTCGGAGACAGCGACCGAGAAGAAGCGGTGGCCGGAACGGTCCATCGCGAGCGGGAACGGCGCCTGGACCTTGTCGGCCACGGCCTTGGCTGCCTTGCCCCACTCCTCCCAGGTCGCCTTCGCACCGGGCATGGCGATACCGGCCTGCTCGAACAGCGTCTTGTTGACGAAGGGGCCGGTGACGGTGAGCTGCGTCATGAAGCCGGTGATCGCGCTGGAATCACCCTCAGGGCGCATCCAGGGCAGGAACGGGCCGAAATTCTTCTCCCAGTAGGAGGCGTCCTTCAGATAGGGGCGCATGTCGAGCGCATAGCGGGCGATGCCGCCGAGATCGACGACGCGGGCGATGTCCGGGCCCTGCCCCGAGGCGAGCTGGACCGGCAGATTTTCGGTGATCGCCTTATAAGGCACCTGATCGAGGACGACCTTGATGTCCTTGTTCTGAGCCTCGAAGCGCTTCAGCAGATCGGAAACGACCTCGCCCTCATTGCCGTCGGAGTACCAGGCGATACGCACCGTGGTCTGGGCGAAGGCCCCGCTACCGGCGACGAGGCCAACCGTCAGCGCGAGCGCGGAAATCCACTGCTTCCTCTGCATCTGCGTTCCATCCCTGAATGACGACGCCTCAACGAGCGTCTTGACAACTACTAAGGCAAACGTTTGCCTTGCTTGTCAACGGGCGACGCGCACGCCATTGCTGCGTGCGGCCGGCTTATGCCCACCCACCGGCGTCAATGCCGTGCGAAGGGATCGGGGAGGATCATGACGGCGAAGGCCGCAAGACCGCAGCAGAGCCTGGCGTCGCTGGCGACCGTCGCGCACGACACCGGCGTTTCGGTCGCGACCGTTTCCCGGATCGTCAACGGCAAGGCCGGCCGGGCTTCCGCCGATACGATCGCCCGGGTCGAGGAAGCCATCCTCCGGCTGGGCTACCGTCCGAACCCGGTCGGGCGGGCACTCAAGCGCCGGGCCAGCCGCGTCGTGGCGATGCTGGCGCCCAATCTCGACAATCCCGCCATGGCCGCGATCGCAGTCTCGACCGAAGCCGCGCTGCGCGGCGCCGGCTTCGTGATGATCCTCTGCGACACGCATGACCGGGCCGATCTGCAGGACGACTATCTGCGCGCGATGCGTGATCAGTTCGTCGCCGGCTATGTCATGGTCAGCGCGGTAAGCAGCCCCGGCCTTGCCGATGCATCGAAGCGCGGCGATCCGATGGTCTTCGTGGCGCGGCGCAACCCGCTGGGCGGCGGGGCGTATGTCGGCATCGACAACCGCGCCGCCGGAGCGGACGCAGCCGATTACCTGCTCGCGCGGGGCATCGACAGCACGGCCGTGCTGATGGCGGCCGAGAACGCCTCCAGCACAGCCGAGCGTGCCGACGGCTTCGTCGACAGACTCATCGCGCGCGGGTTTGGGGTCGATCGTATCCGCCGTGCGAGCGCGCCCGGCCTGTCGCATATCGAGATCGGCTATGCCGCCGCGCGGAATATGGTCGCGGCCGGCGGCTGGCCGGACAGCGCCCTCTGCGTCAGCGACATGATCGCCTACGGCGCCTATCGCCTGGCGGCCGAAAGCGCCGTCGCCATTCCCGAGCGCTGCGCGCTGATCGGCATCGACGGCAACGCGATCAATCGCTGGATCGCGCCCTGGCTGACCTCGATCCGCATCCCCTACGAGCATTTCGGCCAGTACGTCGTCGCGCAGCTCAGATCATTGTGGAGCGGCGCAGCGACGCAGGAAGTCAATGTGCCTCATGACCCGCCACCGATGATCGAGCGGCTGAGCGCCTGATTCCGTCCTATCGCCCCTCGCGGAACGGCCGCGCATGGTGCGGGGCCGCAACGGCCCGCCGCCCCGCAAGTCACGATCGCGTCATGTGGCGTACCGCGCGCGCTCCGGCCGGCGCGCCCTATCGATCTCTTCAGCCTCGGATCATCACTCAACGCTCCCCGCTTCGGAGCCGCAGGGGCGCTCACAAGAGCTGCTAAACATCTGTATAACTTCGATATAGCGGATCACGCTCCAATCTTGCGAAGCGACACCCGCGAGCCCCTGGAGCCACGACGGCGCACAGCGTTCCACCTCGCGCTCTCCCGCAACCGAGGCGTACGCCTAAAGTCTAGCATCGCGCGCCATTGCCCAGCGGATGGGCAGCTTGACGCCCTCCGGGCAGAGTTTCACTATTCCAAAGAGGAACAAGACGCTCTTGTTCGCCTGGGAGGTTGAGATGCTGCATGAGCTCTCGCGTCGCCAGTTCCTGAAAGCCGCAGGCGCGGGTCTGGGCGGTTCTGCCGTCGCCGCGCTGGGGTTCGGGGGTGCCGAAGAGGCGCTTGCCCAGGCCGTGCGGCCCTTCAAGCTGGCGCGCACCACGGAAACGCGAAATACCTGTCCGTACTGTTCCGTCGCCTGCGGCGTGATCATGTACAGCCTGGGTGACAACTCCAAGAACGCTCACCCGGCCATCATCCATATCGAGGGCGACCCGGACCACCCGACCAATCGCGGCACGCTATGCCCGAAGGGGTCCGCCCTCCTCGACTTCGTCCATTCCGAAACGCGCACCAAATTCCCGCAATATCGCGGGCCCGGCCAGCGCGAGTTCAAGCAGATCAGCTGGGGCGAGGCGCTCGACCGCATCGCGCGGCTGATGAAGGATGACCGCGACAAGAACTTCGTCGCCACCAACCAGGACGGCGCGACGGTCAACCGCTGGCTGACCACCGGTTTCCTGGCCGCTTCGGCGACCACCAACGAAACGGCCTTCCTGACCTACAAGGTCGTGCGAAGCCTCGGAGTCTTGGCGTTCGACAACCAGGCGCGTGTTTGACACGGACCGACGGTGGCCAGTCTGGCCCCAACATTCGGTCGCGGTGCGATGACCAACTCCTGGACGGACATCAAGAACACCGACCTCATCATCGTCATGGGCGGCAACGCCGCCGAGGCGCACCCTTGCGGCTTCAAATGGGTCACTGAGGCCAAGGCTCAGCGTGGCGCCAAGCTTATCGTTGTCGATCCGCGCTTCACGCGCACGGCCTCGGTCGCCGATTTCTATGCGCCGATCCGGCAAGGCACGGACATCGCCTTCCTGCTCGGGGTGATGAAGTACCTGATCGACAACGACAAGATCCAGCACGACTACGTGCGCATGTTCACCAATGCGCCCTATATCGTGAAGGAGGGCTTCAGCTATCAGGACGGCCTATTCACCGGCTATGACGAGGCCAAGCGCGACTACGACCGCTCGACCTGGGAATATGAGCTCGGTGCGGACGGCTATGTGCAGGTCGATGAGACGCTGCAGCATCCGCGCTGCGTCTACCAGCTCCTGAAGAAGCATACCGCCGTCTATACGCCGGAGATGGTCGAGCGCATTTGCGGCACGCCAAGGGACAAATACCTTGCAATCTGCAAGATGATCTCGGAGTGCTCGGCGCGCGACAAGACGATGACGTCGATGTATGCGCTCGGCTGGACGCAACATTCGAAGGGCTCGCAGAACATCCGCTCGATGGCGATGGTGCAGCTGCTGCTCGGCAATATCGGCGTGCGCGGCGGCGGCATGAATGCGCTGCGCGGCCACTCCAACATCCAGGGCCTGACCGATATCGGCCTGATGTCGGACCTGATCCCCGGTTATCTGGCGATACCGAAGGACAGGGAGGTCGATTTCGGGACCTATATGTCGACGCGCGGCTTCAAGCCGTTGCGTCCCAACCAGATGAGCTATTGGCAGAACTACAGGAAGTTCATGGTGAGCTTCCTGAAGTCGATGTGGGGCCCGGCCGCGACGGCGGAGAACGATTTCTCCTATCAGTGGCTGCCGAAGCTCGACGTGCCCGGCTACGACATGCTGCGCACCTTCGACCTGATGTATCAGGGCAAGGTCAACGGCTACTTCTGCCAGGGCTTCAATCCGCTCTTGTCCGCGCCCAACCGGGGCAAGATCACGGCGTCGCTGTCGAAGCTGAAATTCCTCGTGGTGATGGATCCGCTGCAGACGGAGACAGCGCGTTTCTGGAAAGACGAAGGCGTCCATAACGACGTCAAGCCGGAGTCGATCCAGACCGAGGTCTTCGAACTGCCGACGAGCTGCTTCGCCGAGGACGAGGGCTCGCTGGTCAATTCCGGCCGCTGGCTGCAATGGCACTGGCCGGGTCAGGAACCTCCGGGCGAGGCCAAGGCCGACACCTGGATCATGGCGCAGCTCCACATGCGCCTGCGGGCGCTCTACCAGAAGGAGGGCGGGGCCTTCCCCGACCCGATCGTCAATCTGCACTGGCCCTATCGCGATCCGCAGGACCCGCAGCCCGACGAAATGGCCAAGGAGCTGAACGGCTACGTCGTCTCCACCGTCGCGGACCCGGCCGATCCGAACAAGGTGCTGCTGGAGAAGGGCAAGCAGGTCGATACCTTCGGCCAGTTGCGCGATGACGGCTCGACCGCCTGCGGCTGCTGGATCTATTCGGGCAGTTGGACCGAGCGGGGCAATATGATGGCCCGGCGCGACACCAACGATCCCGGCAATACCGGCGCCTATTCGAACTGGGCCTTCTCCTGGCCGGCCAACCGGCGCATCCTCTACAATCGCGCCTCGGCCGATATCGACGGCAAGCCCTGGGATCCCAAGCGCAAGCTGATCGAATGGAACGGCACGGCCTGGACCGGCTACGACGTGCCGGACATCGCGCCGACGGCCAAGCCGCAGGATGTGGGCCCGTTCATCATGAACCCCGAGGGATCGGCCCGCCTCTTCGTTCGCGGCATGATGCGGGACGGCCCCTTCCCGGCGCATTACGAGCCCTTCGAAAGCCCCGTCGTCAACGTGACGGCGCCGAAGATCCGCGGCAACCCGGTCGCCCGCATCTTCAAGGAGGACCTCGCCGCGCTCGGAACCTCGGACAAGTTCCCGTATGCGGCGACGTCCTACCGCCTGACCGAGCACTTCCACTTCTGGACCAAGCATGTCTGGGTCAATGCGGTGCTGCAGCCGGAGTTCTTCGTCGAAATCAGCGAACAGCTGGCGGCGGAAAAGAACATCCAGAAGGGCGGGTGGGTGAAGGTCTCCTCCAACCGCGGCTCGGTCTATGCCAAAGCCGTGGTGACCAAGCGCATCAAACCGCTGATCTGCGATGGCAAAACCATCCATGTGGTCGGCATCCCGCTCCACTGGGGCTTTACCGGTGCGGCCAGGAAGGGCTTCGGCCCCAACAGCCTCACCCCGTTCGTCGGCGACGCCAACACCGATACGCCCGAGTTCAAGGCGTTCCTGGTGAATGTCGAGCCGTCCAACGGGCCAGCGGTCAGCTAGGGAGGGTCCGATGGCAGGATTGCAGAGTCAGGACTTCGCCCGCATCTCGGCGACCACTTTCAGGCCGCCGGATGTCCGCCACGATTTCGAGGTGGCGAAGCTCATCGACGTCTCCAAATGCATCGGCTGCAAGGCGTGCCAGGCGGCCTGCCTCGAGTGGAACAATCTGCGCGAGGAGATCGGCATCAACCGGGGCGTCTACGACAACCCGCATGATCTGACGCCGAACACCTGGACGCTGATGCGGTTCACCGAGTGGGAGAACCCCGAGAGCGGCAATCTCGAATGGCTGATCCGCAAGGATGGCTGCATGCACTGCGCCGATCCGGGCTGCCTCAAGGCTTGCCCGGCCCCCGGCGCGATCGTGCAGTACAACAACGGCATCGTCGACTTCGTCTCGGAGAACTGCATCGGCTGCGGCTATTGCGTGAAGGGCTGCCCCTTCAACATCCCGCGCATCAGCCAGTCCGACCACAAGGCCTACAAATGCACGCTCTGCTCGGACCGGGTCTCGGTCGGCCAGGCCCCGGCCTGCGCCAAGGCCTGCCCCACCGGCGCGATCGTGTTCGGCACCAAGCAGGCGATGCTCGACCATGCGCAGACGCGGCTGACGGATCTCAAGTCCCGCGGCTTCAGGAACGCCGGCATCTACGATCCGCCGGGCGTCGGCGGCACCCATGTGATGTATGTGCTGCATCATGCCGACCAGCCGCAGCTCTACGCCAACCTGCCGGCGAACCCGCGGATCAGCCAGGTGGTCGAGCTCTGGAAGGGGCTGACCAAATATGCCGGCATGGCAGCGGTGGGCTTCGCCGCCGCCTTCGCCTTCGTCCATGCGACGGTGGCGCGACGCAACGATGTCAGCCGCGCGGAGGATCGCGAGGCCGAGCATCTGATCGACGAGGAGGCTGCCCGTGGCCGTGAGGCGTGAAGAGGAGCGCACGACCGTCGACCGCTACCCCGGCCGCGTGCGCGTCAATCACTGGATCACCGCGATCTCGCTCATCCTGCTCGCGTTCAGCGGGGCCGCGCTGTTCCACCCCACGCTGTTCTTCCTGTCGAGCCTGTTCGGCGGTGGTTCCAACACGCGGGCCCTGCATCCCTGGATCGGCGTCGTGCTGCTGGCGAGCTTCGCCATCCTGTTCATCCAGATGGTCCGCTACAATTTCTGGACGAAGGCCGATACCCGATGGATGGGCCATATCGGCGAGGTGATGTCGGGCCGGGAGGAAAACGCCCCGGAAGTCGGCAAGTACAATGGCGCCCAGAAGATCGTCTTCTGGCTGATGACGCTCCTGATCCTCGTTCTGTTCGGGACGGGCCTGATGATCTGGTACGAGTATTTCGGAGCGAGCTTCACCATCGAGCAGCAGCGTTTCGGCCATATCATCCATGCGCTCGCAGCCGTCGCGATGCTGCTCGTCGTCATCGTCCATATCTATGCCGGCTTCTATGTGCGCGGTACGATCAACGCGATGACCGAGGGCAAGGTGACGGGCGGCTGGGCCTTCCGGCACCATCGGCTCTGGCTGCGGCACGAGGCGCGGGAGGGCGTGATCGACGAACGTCAACTACCGCCGCGCGGCCACAGCGCCGGCCCGGCCGAATAGATCCGATTGCGGGGCGGCTCCGGCCGCTCCGCCTCCCGTGACCGGTGCGGTTCGAGAGGACAGTGAATGAGTGACGATCCGGGCTTCGCCGCCTTCGAAGATGTCGGTATCGCCGAACGCGACAAGCCGCCTTTTGTCAGATTGCCGAAGCCGGAAAGTCTGTTCGGCCTGCGCGCGATGCGCTTCGCGGCGCTCGCTCCGGGCCATCAGCTCGAAGCCTATCTCCTCTTCCTCTCCGAGCTTTCGAAGGTGCAGGACAAGCTGGCGCGCGAGCTGCCGCCCCCTGCCCTGCCATCACTGGCGCAGATGCGCCAACGCGCCGGCCACGCGATGCCGATCCTGCCGCGTGAGGAGTTGGCCGATGAACCCACCACTTCGGAAGCCTTTGCGCGGCTCGTGACGCTGCTCGCCGATGTCGCAATGCCCGATCTCGCCCGCGCCGCGCTCGATCGTGCCGGCAAAGCCGACGACGAAGGTCGGCGGGCGATGTTCGCGGCGGTTCTGGCGGATGCCGTCCCGGTCGAGGCCTTCGCCGAGCACATCTTCGCCGCGGCGGCCGTGCAGATCGTCGCGGCGCAACGCGCAGCGCAGCTCGACCCTGTCCTGCCGCAACCTGTCGCCGACGGCGTCTGCCCCTGCTGCGGTGGACCGCCCGTCAGCAGCACAGTGGTCGGCGACGCCAATATCGAGGGCGTGCGCTATGTCCAGTGCTCGCTCTGCGCGACGCAATGGAACCATGTCCGGGTCAAGTGCGTCTCGTGTGGGTCGACCAAAGGCATTGCCTATCAGGCGATCGAAGGCATCGCCGATACGATCAAGGCCGAGACCTGCGACGAGTGTAGGACCTATGTGAAGATCCTGAACCGTCGCAAGGATATGGAGCTGGAGCCGGTCGCCGACGATGTCGCGAGCCTCGGCCTTGACCTGCTGGTGAGCGAGGCCGGCTGGCGGCGCGCGGGAGTGAACCCATTCCTGCTCGGCTACTGATCAAGCGTCTCCCGGAGGGAGCCTGATGAACAAGCCCGAACGCTTCCTCCCGCCATCGGTCGACACCGTGCTGCGCAGCGCCGGCGGCGAACTCGCCATCGCTCGCCATGGACGGGCAGCGGCCACCGATGCGATCCGGCAGGTTCTGGAGCAGTTGCGTGCCGGCGGCCAGCCGCCCGCCGCCTCCCTCGAACAGGTCAGCCGCATGGCGCTGGATTGGCTTGAAGAGCGCGGGCGGCCCTCTCAGCGCCCGGTCATCAACCTGACCGGCACGGTGCTGCATACCAATCTCGGCCGCGCCCTGCTGGCCGAGGAGGCGATCGAGGCCGTCGTCGCCGCGATGCGTGCGCCGACCAATCTCGAATACGAGATCGAAGCCGGGCAGCGCGGCGAGCGCGACGCCCATGTGCGCGGCCTCATCCGCGAGCTGACAGGCGCCGAGGATGCGATCCTCGTCAACAACAACGCCTCGGCCGTACTGCTGGTGCTCAACACCCTCGCAAGGAACCGCGAGGCCATCGTCTCGCGCGGTGAGCTGATCGAGATCGGTGGCGCCTTCCGCATGCCGGACATCATGGCGCGCGCGGGCGCCGTGCTGCGCGAGGTCGGCACGACCAACCGCACGCATCTCAAGGACTATGCCGAAGCCATCAGCCCGGAAACCGGGCTCATGATGAAGGTTCACACCTCCAACTATGTGGTGCAGGGCTTTACCGCCGAGGTGGAACCGGCGGAACTGGCCAAGCTCGCGCACCAGCACGACCTGCCCTTCGTCGACGATCTCGGCTCGGGCACGCTGATCGATCTGTCGCGCTGGGGGCTTCGCAAGGAGAAGACGGTCCAGGACGCGCTGAAGGGCGGCGCCGATCTCGTCACCTTCTCCGGCGACAAGCTGCTGGGTGGCCCGCAGGCCGGCATCGTCGCCGGGCGCAAGGATCTGATCGCCAAGCTGGCGAAAAACCCGCTGAAGCGGGCGCTGCGCCTCGACAAGCTCAGGCTGGCGGCGCTCGAAGCCACGCTCAGGCTCTACCGCGATCCCGAGAGCCTGTCGCAGCGCCTGCCGACGCTCAGGCTGTTCACGCGGACGGCGGCTGAGTTGCGAGCCGCAGCGGAACGTCTCCTGCCCGGCCTCATCGGCTCGCTCGGCCCAAGCTGGCAGGTCGAGGTCATCGACTGCGCCAGCCAGATCGGCTCCGGCGCGCTGCCCCTGGAGACGCTGCCAAGCGCCGGTCTTGCGCTGCGCCCGGCCGGCAAGACGACTGGTTCGGCCATCGAGAAGCTGGCTGCGGCCTTTCGGGCCGTCCCGGTGCCGATCATTGGAAGGATCGCGCAGGGCGCGCTGATCTTCGACCTGCGCTGTCTCGAGGACGAGGCGCTCTTCGCCGCGCAGCTCGCGGCGCTAAACGCGGAGCCGAGCAATGGGGTGGCTTGAGCGCTTCTTCCGCAAGGATTCCATGGGCGTGCCCGAGAGCGGCCATGATGTGGCGGCGGCCATGGCCGAAGCGGCCGCCGCTGTCGAGCGCTGCGATCATGCGGCCGCGCTCGCGATCTGGGGTCCGCTCGCCCATGCCGGCTTCAGTCGTGCCCAGAACAATATCGGCGCCTGCTTCGCCGAAGGGTTCGGCGTCGAGCGCGACCCGGCGCTGGCCCTGCGCTGGCTGACGCTTTCAGCCGAGGGCGGCGACCCGGTCGGGCAGCGCAATCTTGCGGCCCTGCATTTCAAGGGCGATGGCGTCGAGCAGAGCGACGACGAGGCGCTGCGCCTCTACCGCCTCGCAGCCGAACAGGGCGACGCCCCCGCCCAGGACATGCTGTCGTGGATGCTGCTGGAAGGCGGGCGCGTCACCGATCGCGCCGAGGCTCTGCGCTGGGCGCGGGCCGCAGCCGAAAGCGGGATAGCCACCAGCATGACCAGGCTCGGCATGATGCATCACGATGCGCTCGGCGTTGAGCGCGACGCGACGCTGGCCTCGCAATGGTGGCAGCGCGGGATGTCGGCAGGCGACCCGGACTCCGAAGCGATGCTCGGCGCCGCGACCCTGCTCGGCCAGGGCGTGCCGCAGGATGCCGACCGAGCCCTTGCGCTCCTGCTCGCGGCCGAGGCGAAGGGCAGCCTGCTCGCGGCTCCCTTCATCAAAGCCGCACGGGTCGCCGCCGCCCCGGCGGAGGCCGGGTGATGATCATCGGCACGGCCGGTCATATCGACCACGGCAAGACTTCGCTGGTCAGGCGACTGACCGGCGTGGATACCGACCGGCTGAAGGAGGAGAAGGCGCGCGGCATCAGCATCGCGCTCGGTTTCGCCTATTGGCCGCAGGCGGACGGCAGCATCATCGGCTTCATCGACGTGCCCGGCCACGAGAAGTTCGTCCATACGATGCTGGCCGGCGCCTCCGGCATCGACCTGCTTCTGCTCGTCGTGGCGGCGAATGACGGGGTGATGCCGCAGACGCGCGAGCATGTCGCCATCGCCCGGCTGCTCGGCATCGGACAGGCTGTCGTGGCGCTCACCAAGGCGGATTTGGCCGGTCCAGACAGGCTCACCACGGTCGCGACCGAGATCGCGAATTTGCTGGCCGGAACAACCTTCGCCGAAGCACCGATCGTCCCCGTCTCGACCGTGACCGGTGACGGCATCGCCGTGCTATCGACATTGCTTGCCGAGAAAGCGCATGCGAGCCACCCGCGGCGCGGCGATGGCGCCTTCCGCCTTGCGGTCGATCGTTGCTTCACCCTCCAGGGCACGGGCACGGTGGTGACCGGCACCGTGCTGTCCGGCAATGTCGCCGTGGGCGACAGCGTCATCGTTTCGCCGGCCGGGACAGTGGCACGCGTGCGCTCGGTCCACGCCCAGAACCGCCCGGCCGAGCGCGGCGCAGCGGGAGATCGCTGTGCGCTCAACCTCGCTGGGCCGGGCATTTCCAAGGAGGCGATCCGGCATGGCGATATCGTGCTGACGCCCCCCCTTCATGCACCGACACTGCGGATCGATGCGCAGGTGACGGTCCTGCCCTCCGAGGCAAAGCCGCTGAGCATGTGGCAGCCGGTGCGGCTGCACCATGCGGCGGCGGAGGTCGGAGCGCGCATCGTGCTGCTCGGGGAGGAGATCGCCCCCGGCGCCACGGCTCTCGTTCAGCTCGTCCTCGACACCCCTCTGGCCGCCGCGGCGCTCGACCGCTTCGTGCTGCGCGACGCCAGCGCCTCGCGCACCATCGGCGGCGGACGCCTGCTCGATCTACGCGCGCCGGAGCGCCGGCGCCGCAGCCCGGAGCGTCTGGCACAGCTCGCGGCGCTCGGGCTTTCCGACCCCAAGGAGGCTCTGCGCGGCCTTCTATCCCTGCCGCCGCATTACGCCGATCTCGACGGCTTCGTACGCGACCGCGCGCTGGGCGCCGAGGCGGCGGACGAATTGGTGGCCGGGCTCGGTCTCGTCCGAATCGGCTCACTCGCGATGCTGCCGGAAAACTGGCAAGCCCTCGCGCAAGCGACCGTGGAGCGGCTCGACGCCTGGCATGCCGAGCATCCCGATTTGCCGGGCATCGGGCTGGAACGGCTGCGTCTGGCCGTCGCGCCGCGCCTGCACGCGCCACTCTTCCGCATGGTGCTGGCGCGTCTGGCCGATGACGGCGCGCTCGTCACGGTCGGTTCATGGGTAAGGCGGCCGGGGCATGAGGTCCGGCTATCGCCGGAAGATGAGGCGCTCTGGGAACGGATCGCGCCGCTGATCGACGCGCAGGAGCGCTTTCGGCCGCCGCGCGTGCGGGATATCGGCCAGATGCTCGGCCGCCGCGAAGAGGATATCCGCCGGCTGTTCCGCCTCGCCGGCCGGCGCGGCGACGTCCATGAGGTCGCGCTCGATCATTTCTTCCTGCGCACGACGCTGACCGAGATGGTCGGCATCGCCGTGGCGCTGGCAGGCACGCATCCGGCCGGCTTCAACGCCGCGCAGTTTCGCGACAGGCTCGACAACGGCCGAAAGGTGGCTATCCAGATACTCGAATTCTTCGATCGTCATGGCCTCACCATCCGCCGCGGCGATCTCAGGCGCATCAACCGGCAAAGGCTCGATCTGTTCGGCCCGCAGGCGGCGATGCCCATTGGAGGAGAAGCGTCCCCGGTGGGGCGTCCGGACTTCAAATCCGGGAGGGGCCGTCAGACGGTCTCTGGTGGGTTCGACTCCCATTCTCTTCCGCCAATTCACTGAGGCGGCATGATCGATAGCGCGGCCCTTGCCCTCGACCCGATCTTGCATTTCGAGTGCGCCGCCGATGCGGCATGCCCGACCGAGGGTTCGCCGCGTGTCGACATCTAGAGGCCTCGGAACCGATTTCGACCGCTGGCTCGGAAAGCTCTTCCGCAAGGGCCCGTTCACCGCGCTGATCGTGCTCGTGAAGATCACCGAGCCGAAGGTAGAGCCGCTGCGCTCGACCTTCGTCCATGTCGTCGGCGACGAGATCGACTGGGGCGACATCGTCCTGATGCTGCGCGGTGCCGGCGTGAGCTGGGACGGAGCGGCCTTCTTTCCGACGCGCGACGAGGGCGGCGGGCTCGTGCCCGATGACCTTGCCCGCAGGCGGCTGCGCGAGCTGGAGGACACCCTGCGCGAAGACCGGCTGGTCCTTAACAAGGGTGCCTTCTTCGACGTCTGGGGGCGGAATCTGGAAATCCGGGAGGCTTGAGCAGCCTCCATCGTCATGCTCGGGCTTGACCCAAGCATCTCAGGCAGGAGAAGGCGCCCTCTACGGGAAGAGATTCTCGGGTCTTCGCTGCGTTGCGCCCGAGAATGACGGAGTCTCTCTTTTCAGGCCACCACGACCCGCCCCGGTCCCGCCTCGACCGCGCCGATGATCCGCGCGGCTGGATAGCCCGCCGCCTTGATCCGCGTGAGGATGTCCTGTGCCCGCTGCGCCTTGCAGGAGACCAGAAGCCCGCCGGAGGTCTGCGGATCGGTCAGCAAATGGCGCCGCCAGTCCGGCAAGTCAGCCGGCAACTCGGCGCCTTCGCCATAGCTTGCCCAGTTGCGGTGCGAGGCGCCGGTCACCCTGCCCTCCTGCGACAGCCGTTCCGCCTGCGAAAGGAACGGCAGATCGGCCAGTTTCAGCTGCAGCGTAGCTCCGGAACCGCGTGCCATTTCCAGCCCGTGGCCGAGGATGCCGAAGCCGGTGACATCCGTGATGGCGTGAACATCGTCATCCTCCGCCAATTCGGCGCCGATGCGGTTGAGCAAGGTTACAGATGCGATCATCTCGTCATAGGCCGCCGGCGAGAGCTGTTCCTTCTTGAAGGCGGCCGAATAGATGCCAACGCCCAGCGCCTTGGTCAGGATCAGCGCATCGCCGGGCCTTGCCCCGCTGTTGCGGCGCAGATTCCGTGGATTCAGAAGCCCGATCACCGCCAGGCCGTAGGTCGGCTCGGGCGCATCGATCGAGTGGCCGCCCGCGACGGGGATGCCGGCCTCGGCGCAGATCGAGGCGCCGCCCATCAAAATCTCGCGTGTCGTCTCGATCGGCAACTTGTCGAGCGGCATGCCGAGGATCGCCAGCGCCATGATCGGCTTGCCACCCATGGCGTAGACATCCGAGATCGCATTGGCCGCGGCGATGCGGCCGAAATCACGGGGGTCGTCGACCATCGGCATGAAGAAATCCGTGGTGGCGACCACACATGTATTCTCATCGACCTGCCACACGGCCGCATCGTCACCTGTCTCGGTGCCGACGAGAAGCTGCTTGTAAGGCCCCGCGGCCGGATGCTCGGCCAGGAGCTGCTGGAGCACCGAGGGCGCCAGCTTGCAGCCGCAGCCGCCGCCATGCGCCAGGCTGGTGAGCCGGGGGGCGGCAGGCTTCGCCGGCGTTTCAAGCTCGATCGTGTCATTCATCATCGGTCTCCGGGCGGCATGGCCGGGCGCCGACGCGGCCCCGGCCGGGACGACATCGTCAGGCGGTGATCTCGGCCGCCCTGATCGTGTATTTGAAGGTGTCGGGATCGAGGCAATCGAGCAGCGCCCCGGCCACCTCCGCCTGCGGGTACATCAGGAAGCCGACCTTGTGCTTCGAGCCCGGCAATTCGAGGTCATGCGCCATGTTGTAGCCGAGCCAGTTGCCTTCCCAGGCGCCGAACAGGGCCTCGCGCGCGGCGACGACCTTCGGATTGTCGACGGCATTGTTGCCGGGCGGCTCCTCGAGCACGACCTTGCGGACATCGGCGGGATCAGTCGCCACCCAGCCATGGCCTTCGAGCCAGATTTCGGCGCGGCAGTGCTGGGCCTTGGTGATGACTTCCGAACCGGCGCCCAGGCTCTTGTAGCCGAATTGAGAAGGCGCGACGCGAATGCCGTAGATATCGCGCGCGGGGATGCCGACCGAGCGCACGAGCGCGACATAGAGCGCATTGAGATCGGCGCATTTGCCGCCGAGGTTGCCGCTGCGCAGCATCGAGGCGACGTCGCCGGTGCCGCAACCGCGCGTTTTCGCATCGCGGAAGGTATTCGCGACGACCCATTGGTAGATCGCGCGCGCCTTGTCGATATCGCTGGCGTTGCCGGCAGCGGCCTTCTCGGCGGTTTCCTTGACGATGCCGTCCGTCGGCATGAGCTCGGTCGCCTCCAGATAGAGCCTGCGGTCGGCCGCGCCCAGCGCCAGCGCCTTGCCCGCAGCGAAATCCTCGGCGCGGTCGCGCAAGGCGAAGCGGCTGCGGACCTCGACGGCCGGGGCTGCTTCTCCCTCCTTGAAGACGACATGCAGCATCCGTGCGCCGTATTTCGGATCGCTGACGACCTCGGCGGAGGCCGCATTGGTCTGCCAGTCGTTGCGAGCCGGCTTGATCCAGTCGACCTCGGTGACGGAGGGCAGCGGAACCCAGGCCTGCGCCTTCCCCCGCCCAGCCAGATCGAGCCGCGTCACCACCTCGAAATCGCGCCATTTGCCGGGCTTGGGAGCGAAGGCGGGTGCCTGCGCGATGCCCGCGCGCGGCAGCACAAGTGCCGCCCCCGCGGCGGCACCGGTCCTGAGCATATCGCGACGGCTGATCATGGTGTGCTCCTTCCCTTGTCGTCGTTGGCGTCGGATGGGCTTGATTTGGCTCCGACCATGGCTTCGAGCGCGGCCAGCACCGGCGGGCTGATCCAGTCGAGCGGCTCGGCGGCGAGCGCGACGGGGCGCAGATCGCGATCGAGCACGAAACTCGTCGGCAGCCCCTCCACCCGCCAGCGTTTCATGGCCGCACGGTCGCGGTCGAGCAGGATCGGGAAACGCACCGGGCGCTGCCGAAAGAAATTGCGGACCCGCGCATCGACCTCGCCGACATCGACGGCAAGGATGCTCGCACCCGCGCCGAGCCGCGCCGCCAGCGCATCGAGCGAGGCCAACTCCTCGACGCAGGGCGCGCACCATGTCGCGAAGAAATGAACGATGACGGGGCGGCCGCGCAGATCGGCGAGATCGGTCGCCGGGCCATCAAGACGGTCGAGTGCAAGCGCCGGCGACGCTTCGTCGGGCCATGGCAACAAATCTCCCGCAAATGCCCGCGCCGCTGCGAGGCACAAGGGGAGACTGGCCAGCGCCAGGAGAAAGCGCCTCCGCGGTCGATCCGATCGATGAGCGCCCCGGCACGCGGGAGCTGCGACGGCAAGCACGCGCCATCCTTTCCCGCGCGGTTGCCAGCGTCAATAGCGCCTTTTGGTGGGTGTTGGGCCTTAGCCGCGCGATTCACGCGGCCACGCGCGGCTGCGGCGCCGAAACCGAAAGTTAGCCGCGTTCGCACCACCCCCTTTCCCACCCCGAAGCAGGATCATCCGGCACGATGATGAAGCTCGAAGCTCCTGCTTGTCATCGGAAACGCCGCGAGCTGTGGCCTGGCGCTGTAGCTGGCGCTGGAGGGAAACGCCGTGATGGCGCTCCGCTGGTCATCGTGGTGGCCGCTCTGGTCCGGACGCTCGTGCGCATCGTCAATGGCAAGTATTTTCGCCCTGCGGAAACGCCGATCGCCCAGGATTCCGAGGATTGAGCCGGCTGGGGCCCGAGCACATCTCCGCTCCGATCAAATTTGCCGCAAGCTGAAATGGCCGCCGTACAGAAGCAGGTAACCAAACGTCATGCTTGGCGCTGATCGGCGCTGCCTTCGGTGCTATTTTCGATCTGGCCGACAGAACAATCTCCTTCTGAGGGGGAACCATGGCTGAGAGGGTGAAGGAGCTGCTGGCGCGCGACATAGAGACCCTGCGCGCCGATGTGCTCAAGGCTGGCGTCCTCAATGCGAAGGCGTTGCAGGAGAGTGCCGAAAACCATGTGGCGCACCTCTATGAGGTTCTCCGCGAATCCCAGGCTCTGCAGGATGCGTCGTTCCTCGTGGTGAACCGTGTCATTGCCTTCGCCCGGCTCCTCTACGGCCAGGCGGCGATCCTCGAATCGGAGCAGGCGCGACGCGAAGCACTGATGGCAGTGGATCGCCTGGCGACGGTGATCGACCGCGCCGCGTGGCGGGAAGAAGCCCAGATGCCGGCCTGAGGCCGGCACCATTCCCGCCATTTCCCAGCTCGCGGGGCCAGATTTCTCCACACTTGCACAGGGACTGTAGAAAGCCGGCTGAAGTGACTGGACAGGCCTGACGACAGCCTCTATATCGCCCCCACCAACACGGACGGCGCGTCGCGCCCCGGGGCGCCCAGGTAGCTCAGTTGGTAGAGCATGCGACTGAAAATCGCAGTGTCGGTGGTTCGATTCCGCCCCTGGGCACCATTTCTTTTTCCAAGCATTGAAAAGACTTAGCTTTTTCGGCTGATTTTTCTCACCGGGCACAACCGCCTCGGAAAAGTGGGAAACATCCGTTCAGGCTTCGTCCTCATCGGCGGGGCGAGGCGACGCTCGCCGCCGTCGAGGCTCATCAGGACCACGACCAGCTGATAGCGCTGATGATCGGCCGGCGCCTTGCCTTCCTGCAGGCGCTGAAGACACGGAGCACCTTCGGACGCGGCTGGGGCAGCCGCGTGGCTCAGGTGAAGCAGATCGGGCGGGCCTGGGCGGGTGGCTCGGTCGGGCCGCAGCCGGTCTTCTTCCTCAATGGCAATGCCAAGGCAACCATCGACCAGGCGAAGCCACTGCCGGCGAAGGGCATCGCCGATGCATCGACCGGCGCCGGCGTCGGCACCGGCGGCCTCGCCGGCGTGCTGGAGCAGGCGCGCCAGCAGCTCGACCGGCTGGCCGCGACGTCGACCCTGATCGGCAACATCGTCACCGCCCTCGTCGTCACCGGCGTGCTGCTCGCCGCCGGCGGCCTCGTCCATCGCTGGGTTGCCAACTACCGGGCGAAAGCACGGGCGGAAGCGCTCGATCTGCCCGAAGGCGTGGCGGCATGAACCCGCTTCTCGCGGTGCTCGCGGCGGCCTGCGTCCTGCCCTGGCAAGCCTGGGCGGTGGCCGGGGTGCTGCTCTTGGTCGGCCTCTATGGCTGCGACCAGTACCGCCGTGGCGAGGAAGCCGCATCCGTCAACATCGAACGCAAGCAACAGGAGGCGGCCGATGCGGCTCGCCCTCCCGCGACACGCCCGAGACGATGGCGCAGAACGACCAGCTCAACGCCAAAGGCGTCGGCGCCTGCGGGTGGAAAGCGGGAAGAGACGATCACCTCGGAACTCGTTGTCTTCATCATCACCGTGCTGGGTGCACTCGGTGCCATCTGGGCGCGGATCGAGGCGATCGTCAGCCGGGCTCGCACCGAGGCGATGCTCGCGGCCAACTCTGCATCCAGCAAGGCCGACATCGTCGCGAGCGATCTTGCGGCCCATCGGCTCCATGTTGCCGAGCACTATGTCGACAAGGCAGGCCTGCGCGGATTACCTCAAGACCGCAGCGCCCAGTGGCGGCACGCCGAAGACCGGCGACGCTGCCATAGACAAGATGGCCGCGGAGGTCGATGCCAAGATGAAGACCTACTGCACCGCAAACCCAAAGGCGAAGGCGATGGATGCCGCCATGAAGGTGAGGGCGGTTGAAGGTTCTGGCCCTGTGGTCGTCGATGACGGCGTGGCCAATTGAGATTTGTTGATTGCGGCGGCTGATTGACATTGCGTCAGCCTCATGTGGCCTCGCAGAGGATACCGGCCGCCGCGGGCGCTCCTGCCTTGAGAAATCTCACCGAGCAGTCTCGGGTTCGCAGCGAGCCCCTTTGATCGCCAAAGCTGCAAGGCCCGGTCTCCGAAAGGGGATCGGGCCTATTTTTTGACATTGTGGTTTTGCCGCTGCTGCCTAGATTCCCCGACGCGAGAAACATGTCGGAGGATGGAGCATGCCGTTCTCATCGTTGCGTGATCCCGTTGACCTCGCTCGGGCCCAGGCGGCTTTGGATGCGGCTTGGGACGAAGTCAGGTCGTCCATCCCCAGTGCTTTTGATGAGCGTGAGCGCACCAGACTGGCCTGTATCGTAGCCGCGCTGGCGCAGGTTGCTGAAGATGAAGATGATCTGACCCACCGGGCCATCGAAAGATACCGACGATCTGCTGCTGCATGAGTTCGGCTCCGCTGGCTTCGGCTGGCGGGGCCTTTTTGGTTTGGCGGACAATCGATCGCATCGGCCTGATCTTCTGCGTCAGGCCCGGTGCATTGCTTCGAACAAACGCCGTTGTTCTGACATTCTAAGCAGCGGGGTTTGGGGCCGCTCTCTCCTAGCGCATCCGGCCCTTCAAAAGCTGACCCTGATCTGGGCCGATCCGCCGAGGCGGCTGCCGCTCGAGGCAAGTTCGCCGTCGAGGTTGAGGCCAAGCGAGACGCGCTCGCTGAGTTTGGCGCTGATGCCGGCGGCGACCAGCGCGCTGTTGCGGTCGACTTTGGCTCCGGTCGCGGCGAACGCCAAGCCAGGGAGGCCCACGAAGCCCGCGGTCAGGTCGGCATCGCGCTGGAGATAATGCGCCCAAGCAGCACGAACATATCCCGTGACCGGCATGCCGCCGAAGACGCTGTCCGCATCGAGCTGCAGGCCGAGTTCGCTGCGCGACGTCACCTCATTGCGTTTGCCGATGGCGAGTGCGCCGGCGCTGGCGCCGCTCCAGTTTGCCTCCAATACCGCCGGATTACGCGCCTGCGTGGCCTGGATGGCGGCGAGCGGCGAGAGGCTGAACCCGCTCCAGCTGAAGGCCGCTACGCTTGCCTGCAGGCGTCCGCTCCAGGCTGTGGTCTCGTAGGATGACGACAGGCTGCTACCGAGTGCCGGGATGCCGCGGCTGACGTCGTTGTCGAGCCGGGCATAGCTCGCTGCGGCACCAAGCTTGACCGGACCGAGTTGCGTGACGCCGTAGAGGCCGGCCTGGAAGACATCCGCGTCGATCTTGCCGACCAGTCCGGGCAGTGAAGCCCGGGCCTTGCCGCCGGCGATCGCAAGGCCGGCGACAGTGCCGGGCATCAGCCGAACGTCGATACCGGTCGCGATATGGGCGTCGTCGATCGTGCGTCGGGCCGAGCCAATCGCCGCATCCCCGTCGGTGCGACCGTATGAGCCGAAAGCCGAGCCCCAAACCGAATAGACCGGTGCATCGAGCCTCGCCGGCGCCGCGGGCTCATCAGCACCCTTACGCACCAGCCCCGAGAAGGCCGCCGCTCCTGGACCGGGCGCAGCGAGACCAAGCCTGCCCGCCGCCATCGGATCGAGCATGGCGCGCAGGAACTGATCGGCCGCGCCGTTTGCCAGCGCCGGCGCCGCGGTGTGGATTTCGCCAGAGAGTTGGTTGACCGCGGCCGGGATCGCCGCCGCCGGCAGGTTGTAGATCCCGAACAGCGAGGATGGGTCGCCCCCGGCTGCAACCGCCCGATCGATCACCGACGCGATCGCAAAGGCGTTGGCCGGGGCGACGACGCCGAGACGGGGCGAGGTGGGCGCCGGTGCCGTCGGATTCTCGACGATCGGCACCAGCGGCTTCGGAGCGAGCGTCAGTTGGACGTCGGTGGCGGTGTAGTTCACTGTCGTGGTGACGCCATCGCCGAAGCTTCCCGTCGTGTTGACGGGACTGAAGGTGCCGGTGCGTCCCGCTGCCGCCGACAGCAACGTGTAGGGGCTGTTGAAGGTATAGGCGCCACCGAGCGGGATGATCTTCAGCGTGCCAGCAAGCGCCGCCGTGCCAGTGACGTTGACGCGGTCCGATACCGCGCCCTGGATCTCGGCCTCGTATACCGAGCCGGCGGTCAGGGTCAGATTGCCGTTGACCGTCATCGTACCCGGTGAATTGCCCGGAGCGAGGGTTCCGGTGATGACGACGCCTGGAACCTGGCCCGAGCCGCTCAAGCGCCCGGCCGCCCCAATCGTAAGCCCCGAGGAGGAAGCGATTGAGCCGTTAACGACGAGCGTGCCGCCGGTGATGGACGTCGCGCCCGTATAGGTATGCGTTCCGCTCAAGGTCAGCGTGCCCGGCCCAGCCTGCTCGAC
This sequence comes from Allobosea sp. 10N428, assembly GCF_056394545.1. Lineage (NCBI taxonomy): Bacteria > Pseudomonadati > Pseudomonadota > Alphaproteobacteria > Hyphomicrobiales > Alloboseaceae > Allobosea > Allobosea sp. 10N428. Next base: position 711,693 of record NZ_JBFTIC010000001.1, read on the forward strand.
GCTGCCGCCTCCTGAAATGACACCGGCATAGGAGACGTTGTTCGATCGATTGTAGACCAGCGAACCATTATTGTTGATCGAGCCGACATAGGCTCCGGTGCCGCCAAGCCAGCCAGAAGTGCCGCCACTTCCGAGCTGAAGCGTGCTACCTGCATCGATGGTCACGGGAGCCCGCGAACTGCTCGTGCCGGTCAGGATGATCTTGCCGCCACCGGTAATCGAGATCGCTCCCGTATTCGGTCCCGTCACAACTCCGGCGTAAGTCATCTCGTTCGAGCGATCGAATACGAGCGTTCCATAGTTGGTGACGTCGCTGGTAATCGAGCCCGTGGTGCCGCCATTGCCGATGCGCAGTGTTGCCCCCGCGGAGATGCCCGCCCCTCCCGTGAAGTCACTGGCGCCAGAGAGAACCTGTGTGCCGCCCGTAATTTGCAGGCCGCCGGATCCGTGCAGCGCGCCAGCGAAGGTTCCGGAAGCGTTGTTCACGATCAACCCGGCCGCGCCAAGCTGCACCGTGCCTGTCGCCGCGCCGGTCAGCGCCTTTATCTGAGCGGATGCCGCAGCGGTAACATCGAATGTGCCGTTCACCTCGACGCCGCTAGAGGCGTTGACGCGCCCCTGCCCGGACAGCGCGAGCGTGGTGCCGGGAGTGATGGTGGTGGCGCCGGTATACGTGTTCATACCAGTGAGCGTGAGCGGCCCCGCAGACAGGGTAACGGAGCCGTCGCCGGTAATATTGTAGCCGTAGGTTGCCGGCGTGGATTGGACGAAGCTGAGCGAGCTCGTATTGTTCAGTCCAATATTGCCGCCGAGCGTTCCGCCATTCAGCGACAGGGTGTTGTTGCCGCCGGTGAAGGTAATGGCATCAGCAAGCGTTGAGCCATTACCTGAGAAGCCGCCGGAGATCGATCCGCCGTTGTGGTTGATGGTGATGCCAGCACCGATAATGCCTGAACCGCCGGCGCCGTTTGCGCCATTCCCGAGGAGGCCGGTGCCACCGGCTCCACCGGCGCCGCCTTGAACAAAGCCCAGATTGGTTATGATTGCTCCCGAGTTAGCGTATATTCCGGCGCCGCCGCCACCCCCGGCGCCGCCAGCGCCGGACGAGCCAGTGCTGGAAGCAGAACCACCGTTGCCACCGGCTCCACCGGTGACAGTCAGTGTGTTGCTGCCCCCGGCCCCTTGGATGACGAAACCATAGCCACCAGCGCCACCACCGCCTCCGCCGCCCATTGTTGCGCCGCCGGCACCGCCAGCACCACCGGCTCCGCCCGCAGCAACGCCGCTTGCCGGGAAGGTCGACCCGAAGCCACCATGAGCACCGCCGCCTCCACCACCGCCGCCAGAATTTTGCGTGCCACTTCCACCGGCACCGCCGTTGCCGCCGATGCCTCCAACGGCAAGTGAGCCGCCAGTGCCGCCCGCACCGCCGCTATTGCTGGTATCATCCCCGCCATTGCCTCCGACTGCGCCGGTAGTGCCAGCCCCGCCACCGCCCGCACCGCCACCACCCAAGCTTACTGTAGACCCGTTAAATCCCGCCCAGCCTGCGCCGGAGGAAGGACTGAGGCCGCCTGCGCCAAACCCGAAGCCTGGGAGAAAGACGCTACCGCCGTTGCCGCCCGTCTGCTGCGCCAGGGCTGAGCTGCAATCAAGATGGGAGAGGGCCAGCGCGGCGACGCTCATGAGAGCCATGCGCCGGATCGTGCGATTGCGCGCGGGCGGCAGGGTCGGCGTCGGCATGGCTGGGATATCCGGATGCGCTTGAATTAACGTTGCGTTACCATCTGCGGACTCAATGGTATTTGCAATATCTCCGCGTTGGTTTTTCCGTCGGGCAGTTATGTTTCCAACAGCTGCAATAGAAGCTGATTCTGCCGGGTGGATTTCTCAATTTTTGTTTCACCCAATTCTGAGGGTGATCAGAGTTGCGTTTTGTTGTCCAACCCTCAACGGCGAGGACGAGCCCAACCACGTCTCACTCTTGCGAGGTGTCCTCGGGAGCGCCGGAGGGTTGACATTGGCGCGCAATTTGTGCCTTACCCCTCTCCACTGTTGCAGATATCTGCGGCCTCTGGCGTCATCAATATTATTCTAACCGGCGCAACTTCAGATGCTCCCAAGCGGTTTGCTGCGCTAAGCGCTTGAAATAGCCCAATTGACGGACGCCGTCCCTGGGCACCATTCCTTTTCCAAAAGGTTTGAAAGACTGTTTTTGGGCGGGCCAGCTTGCGGCAAGCAGTCGCTGCCCGGCCACGCGCGAGAGCCTTGGGATTCTCAGAACAGGAAATGCCAGGCGCCGTAGCCGATCAGTCCGATCCAGGTGGTCATCGTCAGCGCGATGGCAGCCAGATAGAGCGAACCAATCAGACGATCCATGTCGACCTCGCCAGCTTGAGAACGACCGACCGCCACGCCGAACAATCAAACCAAAGATCTGGCGCGGCATCAGACTGGTCGGGCCTTGACGCTACCTAGCGTGCGAGAACGACATCTTCCTCCTTCAATCGGATGATTGCGTCAGAACGCCGCGCCCCGGCCGGCCGGCGCTGCAAGACTTCGATGTGTTGGAGAGGGAGCGATGCCGCCTCCCAACGGCGCGCTCCCTCTCCGCAGGCGCCGGCGCCGGACTCGCCTGCGTGGGCCATGTCTGGCTGGTCCATTCCGAAGACGAGTGGCTATGCTCTTAAGTGTGAGGAACCCGCCCCGCGGTTACGGCCGGATTAAATCGGCGTCAGGCGCCAAAGCTAATGCGCTACCACCATCGGCACGACGACGGCAGTAAAGATGACGGCGACAATGGCCGTTCTCATCCAAACAGCGAGGAAACGACTGTTGAACAGCACCTGGGCCTCCCTGCATTTCTCGTTCGTCGACCGAAGACGAACACAGCCGGGACGCCGCGGCAATCGACCATTCGATGTCGAATCGCGACCCCGATCGCATTGGGAAGGCCCGCCCCGAAGCGCTGCGGGCATCGCCAGCGGGCGGGGCCGCGAAGCGTCGCAGGCAGCCTCAGCCCAGGCGCCGGTCGCGCATATCTTCGATGCGCTCGACGATGCCGCGATGCTCCGCTAGCAGTTCCTGGAGCGGACCGATGGGCCTGAAGGCCGCCAGGTCCTGCTGCTCCTCGCCTTGCGCACACCATGCCGCGATGGCGGCATCGGCAGCGGCCAAGGCCTCTTCCGTGAGGTTAAGGTCAGACGCTATCCCGGTCTCTTCCCCCAGGCGAATGGCGATCTGCCGGCGAAGCCGCTGCTCGCAGGCGATGACCGCGTCGAGCTCGTCGGTATAGGCCATGATACCGCAGTTCAGTGCACAGTCGCGAGGTCGTCCTCGTCGGGGTCGATCAGCTTCGCCAGGCCGAGCTGCTCGACGCCGTCGGTGAATTCCGCGAAGGCCTCGGCGTCCGTCGCGAAGCTGTCCTGCCAGACCGTCGAGCCGCCCTCCTCGTCGATGAGCTCGAGCGTCCAGCCCTCTGTCCCGTCGACCCGGTAGATCTCGACCTGGACGGTGACGCCGTCTTCGGTGAAGCGCTGTGACAATGGCGAGCGGATGATGTCGGGAAAATCGGTCATTCCACAGCCTAGCAGGTCCCAGTCCGGCTTGCAGCATGCGATCAGGCAGCGGTCGCAACCCGCCTATTCCCGCCGCGCCGAGTTCTGGTCGCAAAAAGGCCAACCGGATCTCATGCCGGTGGCCACGAGAATCATCGCCGCATCATCCGCCGCCGCGGTTCTCACGCCCGGAGCGAGGCCGTCCGGACGGGCCAGCGCCTCAATTCTCGCGATCAGGCTGGGGCGGAGCCTCTTCAGCCACCTCGATCGGTTCGCCGGGAATCACATAGCTTCCCTTCAGCCAGCGGCCGAGGTCGATATCGGCGCAGCGCGCCGAGCAAAACGGTTTGAAGCGCGCCACCGCGGGCTTGCCGCAGATCGAGCAGGGCTTCGCAGCCGGCGCCGGCTTGTCGGTTTCAGTCATATTTGAGCGTGATGCCTCCATCCACGGCCAGTTCGACCCCGGTGCCATAGATCGCCATGCGTCCTATCGGATGCAACGGCGGCGATCCACCCGTCTGTGATCGCACCGGCCGGCCCCACTTTTCAGTCGAAAGCAGCGCACTCATCGTGCCGGGACCCGACGTCGTGTGCGGGCAGCCCCCTCAGGCGGCGTTCATCCAGCCGAAGCGGATCGGGAAGCCTTCTCCGCCCAGCAGATTGACGGTCTCATAGAGCGGGAGGCCGACGACGCCGGTATAGGAGCCCACCAGCTTGATGACGAAGGAGCCGGCAATGCCCTGAACGGCATAGCCGCCCGCCTTGCCGCGCCATTCTCCGGAGGCGAGGTAGTGCTCGATGTCCTCAGTCGAGAGCCGCTTGAAGCGCAGCCGGGTCTCGACGATGCGGTCCCGAATCGTTCCCGAGGGCGTTACGAGTGCAACGCCCGTATAGACACGATGCGCGCGCCCGGAGAGCAGGCGCAGGCAGGCCGCCGCCTCGTCCACGATCTCGGCCTTGGGCAGGATGCGCCGGCCGACAGCGACCACCGTATCGGCCGCGACGATGTAGCAGCCCTCCAGATCCGCGCGCGCCTTCGCCCCTTCTCGCGCAGCCTCCGCCTTTTCGCGCGCCAGCCGCCGGGCGAGATCGCGCGGGCGCTCACCCTTGTGCGGCGTTTCGTCGAGATCGGCCGGCAACAGCGCATCGGGCTTCAGCCCGGCCTGCTCGAGCAATGCGAGGCGGCGCGGGGAAGCCGAGGCGAGCACCAGCATCGGGCGCCAGCCGGGATGTTTGGGGGAGGAGAAAAAACTCAAAAGACAGCCCGACACTTTTCCGTCACCGGAGACGCCCGGCGCGTGACCAGCCTTAATGTATTTCGGCGCAGCGATAAATCCGCAACCGCGGCGCGAACCGTCTGTGTCAACGGTCGTTGGAGCCCGCTGCCCCGCGCTTCCTGCATAAAGCAGGGCGGGAGAACTGGTATACTACTGGTTGCCAAGTCGAGCCAGCAACGGCAGGATCGATTCCCCTCGGCATGACGCCGCATCGTTTTGGGAGTTTGTCCATGCCGAGCACGCGCAAGTCATCGCGCTCCGCCATCGCGACGGGAGCAGATGCACAAGTGCTTGCCGCGCGCGTGCTGACCATGCAGGCCGAAGCCGGCCTCACCATCGCGATGCGGATGCCGATCCTGATGAAGGGCGCCTTCGGCGACAGCCACGGCCAGCGCGAAGCGACCAAGGCCGTGATGGAGAAGGTTTCCGCGGTGGTTGAGAGCAGCCTGGCCGCGACGCAGGCAGCCACGGCGTTCTGGTGGGGACTGGCGCTGCATCTGCCAGGCCAATTCGACTTCGCGGCAGCGGCGGTCCGCGTCGCCGACAGCACGCTGGAGCCCTTTGCGCGGCGCACCCGGGCCAACGCCGCCCGGCTCAGTGGCGGCCGGCGCTAAAAGCGCGCGCCTGGAGACCGTTTTACCGATCGGCTTGCACCGCGAACCGATCGGCGAATCCGTCTCTGGCTTACATCTCAGACTGGTTCTTGCGGAGCGTCACTGCCCACGGCGGCAGCGGGTGACGACAAGCCATGCTCGCGCTCGAGCTTGCGGTAGCGCGCCACGCTCACCGGGATGAGCGCGAGATAGGCCAGAACCACGACGGTCAGCACCTCGAAGGTGTAGGCGAAGAGCAGCCCTGCCACGATCACGACGGCGACAAAGATCGGCAGCACCTGGGTTCGCGGGATGCGCGTGCCGAGCGTCTTGCCGGCATAGCAGGGGATGCGCGAGATCGTCAGGAAGGCGATGAACAGGATGTAGATGCCGACGAAGATCGCGCCGTATTCCTGCACGGGAACGCCGATGATGTGCAGATAGACCGGCAGCATGGCCGTGATCGCCCCGGCCGGCGCCGGCATGCCGACGAAGAACTCCTTCTGCCAGTCCGGCCTGTCGGGATCGTCGATCATGACGTTGAAGCGCGCGAGGCGCAGCGCCATGGCGCAGGCCAGCGTCAACACGATGATCCAGCCGAAGGATTTGAGGTCGTGCAGGACGAAGATCCACAGCACATAGCCCGTGGCGACGCCGAAATTGACGAAATCCGAAAGCGAATCGAGCTCGGCTCCGAAGCGGGACGTGCCCTTGAGCAGGCGCGCCAGACGGCCATCGACGCCATCCAGCCCCGCAGCGATCAGAATGCAGATCGTCGCCGTTTCAAGCTTGCCCTCGACGACGAGGCGCATCGCCGTCAGGCCGAGGCAAAGAGCCAGCAGCGTAATGACGTTGGGCGCCAGCAGCCGGAAGGGGATCGGCTTGAAGCGAGCGCGCTTTGATTCGGCGCGCTCGGGCTCGAAAGGAGGAAACAGGTCGCTCATGCCTGCCGAAATACGCGGTTTCTCAAATCCGCGCTAGCAGCCGAGGACGTGGCGAGGCACGTCGTCCCCACCCTACCCTCTCAGATGTCGCGGAAGTTACGCGCGACCGGCTCGTTACCGCTCATGTCGGCCAGCACGGTCTCGCCGGCGATCGCGGTCTGCCCGACGCCGACCAGCGGCACGACATGCGTCGGCAGATAGACGTCGACGCGCGAGCCGAAGCGGATGAGGCCGAAACGCTCGCCCGTCGCGAGCATATCGCCCTGCTTGACGAAGGGAACGATGCGGCGCGCCACCAGGCCCGCGATCTGGACGACGCCGACGATGCCGGAGGCGGTCTCGATCGCCAGCGCGTTGCGCTCGTTGTCGTCGCTGGCCTTGTCGAGTTCGGCATTGAGGAAGAGGCCCGGCGTATAGGCGATCTTGGCGATGCGGCCCGGCACCGGCGCGCGGTTCACGTGGCAATCGAAGACGTTCATGAAGATCGAGATGCGCGTCATCGGCTCGGCTGGCAGCTCGAGTTCCGGCGGCGGCAGGGACTGGGCGATCTGGCTGATGCGGCCGTCGGCGGGCGAGATCACCAGCCCTTCTCGCTGCGGCGTGACGCGGACGGGATCGCGGAAGAAGTAGCAGATCCAGACCGTGATGATCGCGCCGACCCAACCAAAGGGCGACCAGAGATTGGCGAGGATGATCGTGGCCACCAGCCCGATGGCGATGAAGACATAGCCCTCCTTGTGGATGGGCACGATCACCTTGCGGACGGAATCGACGAGAGACATGAGGCGGTATCCGTTGAACCTGTCGGCGCATCGAGCGCGCGTGAACGACGATGCCCTGGCATGCACGGCCACGGGCGTTGCGCTGATTTAGGGCCTTCTGCCCGCCAGGGAAAGCCCGGAAGCTGCGACATTGCGGCGGATTCACCGCTCAAACGTAACGCAGGCCGGAATCCACGTCGCCCCCCCGTGCACCGGAGTGGAAACCGGTGGAGAGGTATGGCGCGAGCCGTGCGACCCGAAGCAGGCCGCGCCGCGGACACCGGACCTCAGAAGCCGCAGCCCCTCCCCTAGACGATCCGTGGCATCTGGACGAAGCGAACCGCCGCCCTCCAGGTCAGGAAGCCGAAGGCGAACAGCACTAATGTTTCTGCGATGGCGAAGGGAGGTTCCGACTGGGTCGGGGCCAGCGCCCGCAAGGCCGGGATCTTGCCGAACATTTGCGCCACCAGCACGAAAACCAGCAAGTAGAACGACAGCATCGCTGTGATCGCATAGGTGCGGCGCCAGCCTCCTTCCAGCCTCCGTCCATACAATGCGAAGGCCGCAATTCCGACCAGAGCGATATGGATCGCGCCAATGATGTGGGATGGCAGGATGCCGCTGAAGGGAAAGCCGAAGCCGGTCGCGCTGGTGGCGAAGGCGGTCGACAGGAAAACGCCTGTCCAGCCCGGCCGCGTATGTCCGTGGAGCAATCCGGCCGCGACCGGAATCCCGGCCACGATCGCGATCAGGCTGAGCCAGGTGTGAAAGCCTACGAATGTCGTCGGATCAAACATGGCAGCCGCTCCCCCAATGCCTTTGCCCTGCGGCCGGAGCATGCAGGAAACACGCCGAAGTTGCGAGCGGTTTTAAACTGGCGGGAGGCGCATGGCTGACGGCATATCCGTCATGGTCGGGCTTGTCCCCGACCATCCAGGTCTTCCTCTGGCGAGGCCAGTGTTCAAGACGTGGATTCTCGCCACAAGAGCGGGCATGACGGGGCGCCGACCGCGCCGCTATGTGGCGAGGCTCACCCTGACGCTCTCGCCTTCCGCCTCGGTGGCGCGCTGGAGCGTGGCCTTGGCCTCGTCGACCTCGCGCTGGCGGTTCCACATCGCGGCATAGACGCCGTCCGCCGCGAGCAGGTCGCGATGATGGCCGCGTTCGACGATGACGCCCTTGTCGAGCACGATGATCTCGTCGGCATTCACCACGGTCGAGAGCCGATGCGCGATGACGAGGGTCGTGCGGCCCTCGCTGACCCGGTCGAGCGCGTCCTGGATTTCCTTTTCCGTGAAGGAATCGAGCGCCGAAGTCGCCTCGTCAAGGACGAGCACCGGCGGCCCCTTCAGGATCGTCCTGGCGATGGCGACGCGCTGCTTCTCGCCGCCCGAGAGCTTGAGGCCGCGCTCGCCGACCGATGTCGCATAGCCCTCCGGCAAAAGGCGGATGAAGCGGTCGATCTGGGCGAGGCGAGCGGCCTCCTCGACCTCCTCCGCCGTCGCATCGGGGCGGCCATAGCGGATGTTGTATTCGATGGTGTCGTTGAACAGCACCGTGTCCTGCGGGACCATGCCGATGGCGGCGCGCAGGGAGACCTGCTGGATATCGGCGATAGGCTGGCCGTCGATCAGGATGCGGCCCTTCTGCGGCTCGTAGAAGCGGAAGAGCAGACGCGAGATCGTCGACTTGCCGGCGCCTGACGGGCCAACGATCGCAACCGTCTGCCCCGGCAGGACCTTGAACGAGACGCCGCGCAGGATCGGCCGCTCCGGCACATAGGCGAAATGCACATCCTCGAAGGCGACCTCGCCGGCAGGGACCTGCAGCGGCTTCGCACCGGGCTTGTCCTGGATCTCGGGGTCGCGGCCGATCAGCGAGAACATCTGTGCGATGTCGAGCGTCGCCTGCTTGATCTCGCGATAGACGGTGCCCATGAAATTCAGCGGCAAATAGAGCTGGATCAGCATCGCGTTGATCAGGATGAGATCGCCGACCGTGTTGGTGCCGGCCTGGAAGCCACGCACCGCCATCACCATCGACAGCGTGAGCCCGACCGCGAAGATCGCGGCCTGGCCGAAATTGAGCCAGGCAAGCGAGGTGTAGGACTTGATCGAATTACGCTCGTAGCGCGCCATCGACTGGTCGTAGCGCGCGGTCTCGCGCGCCTCGGCGCCGAAATACTTCACCGTCTCGTAGTTGAGCAGCGAGTCGATTGCCTTGGCATTGGCGTCGGTATCCGACTCGTTCATCGCCGAGCGGATGGCGATGCGCCACTCCGTGGCCTTGATGGTGTAGGTCATGTAGGCCGTGACCATCGCCACCAGCACGACGACATAGCGCCAGTCGAACAGATAGAGCAGCACGGCGATGATCAGCACGACCTCGATGATCACCGGCACGAGCTGGTTGAGGCCGAGGCGCACCATCTCCTCGATGCCGTTGCGGCCGCGCTCCAGCACGCGGGTGAGCCCGCCCGTCTTGCGCTCCAGATGGAAGCGGAGCGAGAGATGGTGGAGATGGCCGAAGGTTTGCAGTGCAAGCGTCCGCACCGCGTGCATGAAGACCGGCGCGAAAATGGCGTCGCGCATCTGGACGAAGGCAGCTGCGCCGACGCGGGCCAGACCATAGAGGACCGTCAAGGCCAGCGGTGCGCCGACCAGCCAGGGAAGCCATTTCTCAAGATTGGAATAGGTGCCGGCGAGCGCGTCCGTTATCCATTTGAAGGTGAAGGGCACGCCCATCAGCACCAGCCGCCCGCACAACATCAGGGCGAAGGCCGCGACGACGCGGCTGCGCAGATCGGCACGCTCCGCCGGCCAGAGATAGGGCCAGAGCGCGCGGAAGGTCGCGAAGAAGCCGGAGCCCGGCTGGATGGCGGCAGAACGGTGGAAGCTCGACGCCGGAGGGGGCGCTGACGGCGCGGACATTTTCAAACGATTCCAGTTGGCGCGCCCGTATAGACCCAATTGCGCGCCGATGCATGCGGGATCGCATCGCCATCCGTTGCGGTCCCGCCTGAAAGCCGCCTTGCTCTCGTCGAAAGCCCGGTGTCTGATCCTGCCAGAGCGTTCGACGCTCGGGATCGGGGACAGAAACAACCATGAGAGATCAACATCTTGTCGCCAAGGGGCTAGGCGCCGCCGCCGCGCTCATGCTCGCCATCCTGCCCGCCACCGCGCAGTCCGGCAAACCGCATGCGCAGATCACCATCAGCAACCAGCGCAGCGTTCCGCTCAACAGTTTCGAGATCGCGACGCCCGGAGACCAGCAACGTCTCGTCGCCAAGCTCGCCAAGCCGCTGGCGCCCGGCAAGAGCGTCGCACTCAAGCTCAACAAGCCGCAGGGCTGTTCCTATACGGTTCAGGCGCGGTTCGAAGACGAAGCCGAGAGCGACGCCGACATGGACCTGTGCAAGGATCGCGTCATCCGGCTGACGGAGTGAGGTTGAACCCCGTCATTCTCGGGCGGAGCGAAGCGCAGACCCGAGAAGCTCAGGACCATGGAGGTTCCAGCGCCTTCATCGGCAAGAGATGCTCGGGTCAAGCCCGAGCATGACGGCGCGAGGTTTCAAGCCGTCGCGCCGGCCTTCACCAGCTTGTAGGTGATCGAGTCGACCAGCGCCTGGAACGAGGCGTCGATGATGTTGGCGCTGACGCCGACCGTCGTCCAGCGCTCGCCGGTCTCGTCACCCGACTCTATCAGCACGCGGGTCACGGCGTCGGTGCCGCCCTGGAAGACACGCACCTTGTAGTCGACCAGGCGCAAGCCCTCGATCAGCGACTGGTAACGGCCGAGATCCTTGCGCAAGGCGATATCGAGCGCGTTGACCGGGCCGGCATCGCCCTCCGCCGCCGAGATCAGCAGGTCGTCACCGACCTTCACCTTGACGATCGCCTCGGAGAAGGTGACGAGCTCGCCCAGCGCATTGTAGCGGCGCTCCACATTCACGGCGAAGCGCTCGACCGCGAAGTAGTCCGGCACCTCGCCGAGAATGCGCTTCACCAGCAGGAAGAAGGAGGCATCGGCGCCCTCGAAGGCGTAGCCCTGTGCCTCCTTGTCCTTGACCTCCTGCAGCACGCGGTTGAGCCGCGGATCGTCGCGGCCGAGCGTGACGCCGATGCGTTCCAGCTCGGCAACGAGATTCGATTTGCCGCCCTGGTCGGAGATCAGGACCCTGCGGGTGTTGCCGGTCGCCTCCGGCGCGACATGCTCATAGGTGCGCGGATCCTTGAGCACGGCAGAAGCGTGGATGCCGGCCTTGGTCGCGAAGGCCGAGGCGCCGACGAAGGGCGCGTGGCGGTTCGGCGCGCGGTTCAGCATCTCGTCGAGCGCGCGCGAGACATGGGTGAGTTCCCCGAGCTGGCCTTCGCTGACGCCGAGTTCGAAACGGTCGCGATAGCGCTCCTTGAGCTTGAGCGCGCCGATCAGCGTGACGAGATTGGCGTTGCCGCAGCGCTCGCCGAGCCCGTTCAGCGTGCCCTGGATCTGCCGAGCGCCGGCCTCGACCGCCGCGAGCGAATTGGCGACGGCGCAGCCGCAATCGTCATGGGCGTGGATGCCGAGATAGTCACCCGGGACGACCTTGGCGACCTCGCGGACGATGGCGCCGACCTCGTCGGGCAGCGAGCCGCCATTGGTGTCGCACAGCACGACCCAGCGGGCGCCGGCCTCATAAGCCGAGCGGGCACAGGCGAGCGCGTAGTCGGGATTGGCCTTGTAGCCGTCGAAGAAGTGCTCGCAATCGAGCATCACCTCGCGGCCCGCGGCCTTTGCGGCCTCGACGCTCTCGCGGATGCCGGCAAGGTTATCTTCCAGCGAAATCTCGAGCGCGACATGGACATGGTAGTCCCAGCTCTTCGCAACGAAGACGATCGCATCGGCTTTCGCCGACAGCAGCGCGGCGATGCCGGGGTCGTTGGCCGCCGAGCGCCCTGCCCGCTTGGTCATGCCGAAGGCGGCGAACTTCGCCTGCGTGGTCGCCTTCTCCTCGAAGAAGGCGGTGTCGAGCGGGTTGGCCCCGGGATAGCCGCCCTCGACATAATCGACGCCGAGCCGGTCGAGCAGCGCGGCGACGGCGCGCTTGTCGTCGAGCGAGAAATCGACGCCGGTGGTCTGGGCGCCGTCGCGCAGCGTCGTGTCGAAGAGATGAACGCGGGGCGCGCTCATCGCTCCCGCCTCAGCTTGAAGCGGACGACGCGCGGCACGACCATCGCCAGCATGACCATCTTGATGGCGAAGGAGAGCGAGCCGGCGGGGCGGATTTTCGGGCTCATCGCTTCACCTCCCAGCTGGTCGTCGGCTCGCCGGTGGCGGGGTCCTTGCCGTCCTTGAGCGCGATGCCCATGGCGGCCAGCTCATCGCGGATGCGATCGGACTCGGCGAAATTCTTCGCGCGGCGGGCGTCGAGGCGGGCGGCGATCAGCGCCTCGACGTCCACTCCCGCAGCTTCTTCCTCTGCGCGCAGGGCTGCGCTGTTTCGCTCTGCCTCTTCGCGAGCGAATCTCCAGATATCGATCCCGACCAGTTCCAGCATCGCGACAAGAGTGCGCTGGCCAGTTCCATCCTTGAGCGCCCCCTCGATTGCTTTCATTGCCTCGGCAAAATTCAGATCATCCGCAAGCGCTTCGACGAATTCCGGCGGCAGAGCGATCTGATCCTCCGAAATTTCGTTGAACTCGATCTGCGCTACCCATTGGCGCAACTTACGCTCCGCCTCCTCCAGCGCCTTCACCGTCCAGTCGATCGGCTGGCGATAATGCGTCTTCAGCATCGCGAGGCGAAGGACTTCGCCCGGCCATTTGCGGCCGCCGAACGCGTCAGTCTCCAGCAGCTCATGGATCGTGACGAAGTTGCCGAGGGACTTCGACATCTTCTCGCCTTCGACCTGCAGGAAGCCGTTATGCATCCAGATATTGGCCATAAGCGGCTGCCCTTCCCCGCCGCCGAAGGCGCAGCAGGACTGGGCGATCTCGTTCTCATGGTGCGGGAAGACGAGGTCGATGCCGCCGCCATGGATATCGAAGACGTTCTTGGCCGGATCGTCGCAGGCAAGGCCGCCGCCGAAGGGCGAGAGCAGCTTCGCCATCGACATGGCCGAACATTCGATGTGCCAACCAGGGCGGCCGGGCGTGGCGATGCCGGCCGGAGACGGCCAGCCGGGATCGATGCCGTCGCGGCTCGGCTTCCACAGCACGAAATCCATGGAGTCGCGCTTGTACGGTGCGACGTCGACGCGGGCACCGGCCAGCATCTCGTCGAGCGAGCGGCGGGCGAGCGTGCCGTATTTCGGCGCCTTGGCGAGATGCGACACTGCCGGAACATGGAAAAGCACATGCTCCTCGGCGACATAGGCGATGCCGCGCGCGATCAGGCGCTCGATGATCGCCTTCATCTCGTCGATATGGTCGGTGGCGCGGGGCTCCGCCGTCGGGCGCAAATTGCCGAGCGCATCCACGTCATGATGGAACTGCGCCGTCGTCGTCCGCGTGACCTGTGCGATCGCTTCGTTCAGCGGCAGGCCGGGAAAATCGCGGGCGGCCCGGGCGTTGATCTTGTCGTCGACGTCCGTGAGGTTGCGGGCATAGGTGACATGCTCCGCCCCATAGATGTGGCGCAGCAGCCGGTAGAGCACGTCGAAGACGATGACCGGGCGGGCATTGCCGATATGGGCGTAGTCGTAGACCGTCGGGCCGCAGACATACATGCGGACATTCGACGGATCGATCGGCGCGAAGTCCTGCTTCGTCCGCGTCAGCGTGTTGTGGAGCCTCAGGGTCGGCGACATCGGGGGCAAATCCTGGAACGAACGAAACGGCGAAATAGGAAAAGACCTGGCCGCTGGCCGGGGCGCTTTTGTCGGTTCGTTTTCAGGACGAGGACGTGAGCAGCCGGCCAGCGAAAGCTAGCGGCAAATAATGCAAGGGCTGTTGATGGCGGCTCGCGTCATGATGGAAAGTGATTGCCTGTCCACAGGCCTTGCGTCAAGAGGGCGCCCTATTTGTTGCGGCGCAACATTTCGGCCGCAATTCACGCAAATTTAACCGCCCGGAACCATCCTCCCGATTCACGGGTTCTCCGCCCGTCTTCATCAGGAACCAGATTTCATGCGCCGCGCCGTGGCTTTCGTCGGACTGCTCGGGATCGTCGCCGCCGGCATCTCGCTCTCGATCATGCCGCCCAGCCGTTCGGTCGCCGCCGCAAACGAGCCGCGAACCTTCCTGATCCCCGCCAGCGACGGCTATGGCGTCGCCGACTGCATCTCGACGAAGGCCGAATGCGGCAAGATCGTCGCGAACGCCTGGTGCGAGTCCCAGGGCTTCGGCAAGGCGGTCGCCTTCGGCGTGGCCGATCGCGAGGATTTCACCGGCACGGTCGCCCGCCCGAGCCCGGCTCAGGTGGCCGAGCAGCCGCTCAGCATCACCTGCAGCAACTGACCCGCAGGCCGATCAGCGAATCCACTCCGAGCATTTCGGTGGCTCGCCGGACGTCCCCCAGGGCATGATCGGCACGGTCGAAGTCGAGTTCTGCGGTGAGCCGTCTATCAGCTTGTCGGTGTAGACCAGATAGACCAGCACGTTGCGCTTGGTGTCGCAGCCGCGCACGATCTGCATCTTCTTCCAGACCAGCGAGCGGCGCTCACGGAAGACGACATCGCCCTGCTCCGCCTTCTCCTTGAACTTGATCGGCCCGATCTGGCGGCAGGCTAGCGAGACCTCCGAGACCTCCTCGGCCACGCCGAACATGCCGGAAACGCCACCCTTCTCGGGTACGGTATAGTGGCAGGCCACACCCTCGACGATGGGATCGTCGACGCCGTAGACGGCGAGCTTGTCGTTCGGGGTCAGCATCTTCCAGACGGTCGACTTGCGGAAGATCAGGTCCTCCTGCGCCAGCGCTGGCGACAGCGCCATTCCCGACAGGGTGAGGGCCAGCGCAGCCAGAGCCCAACGACGAAGCAGCATTCTCATCCTCCCGGCGCGTTCCAGATCGGCGCCCGGCACGATATGGGAAGCCCTGCGCCGCTGCACCAGAGTATTGCGCTGCAACCGCCGGGAAGAGGATCGCCGCGTGCTGCCGGAACTGGAAAGCGAAAGGCTGCTGCTGCACCCGCGCCGGCTTGCGGATATCGACGCCACCATACGAATGAACGCCGACCCGCAGGTGATGCGCCATATCGCGGCGGTCGGAGACCCGGCCATGGGGCGGGAGGCCGTCGCCGCGCGCAGCTTCAACCATGTCGAGCGCGGGCTGGGCTACTGGTCGGTCTTCGCCAAGGCGAACCCTCGAGAATTCACCGGCTATGTCGGGCTCATTCCCGACGGCGACGCGGCGGAGGATGTGCAGATCAGCTACCGTTTCGCGGTCCGGCATTGGGGGCGGGGCTATGCCGGCGAAGCCGCGGCCTGCCTCCTCGACTACGGCTTCGGCACGCTCGGCTTCCCCATGATCGGGATCACGACCCATCCGCTCAACGCCGCCTCGCTGCGTCTGGCCGGGCGGCTGGGCTTCGCGGCGGCGCCGACGGACCCCCGCATCCTCATCGGCGATCCGCCCGTTCCGGCGGCGCGGCTGTGGCTCAAGCGCGGCGCGTGGCCGAAGCTCAGGCCGCCAGAGGCTTGAAGACGAGATAGGCCGCCACGAGCGCGCCGACGACGCCGAGCGCGAACAGGACGAGCTTCATCCGCGTCATCGTGCTGGCGAAGGCGACATTGCCGCTATCGACCTGCGGATAACGGTCGAGCAGGCGCGCCACGGCGAAATTCTCGGCAACGTCGCAGAGGCCGCCCAGGAACCAGCCGCCGCCGCAGAGCGCCGCCACCCACCAGGGCTGGCCGCGCGTGGCGAGGCCGGCGATCAGCAGCGCGCCAACGATCGCATAGGTGAAGGCGCAAGCAACATCTGCGGGCAGCACGCGGTTGCGATAGCGCGCCCGCCTCGTCTCGCCATAGAGCGAGAACAGCTTCTCGACATCGGCGACGTTGTAGCCGTCCCAGTCGCTCTCCAGCATGCGCGGCACGCCCTGCCGGCTCGACCAGAAGCCGACCGCCCAGAACAGCACCACCACCAGCACTGGCCCCCAGATGAAGAAGGCGAGCGGGACGATGGTCGAATAGAACGGCACGGTCTCGATCATGGCGGCTCGTTTCTCGCGGCAGGCATCGGCGCTTCGTGGGTCAGGTTATCCGGCGTGCGGGCCGCCGCCAAGCACGGCAAACCCCTTCCCTGCTCAAAGCAGCACTTCCGGCGGCAGCAGGTCGAGGCGGCGCAGCTCGACGCGCGTCTGCTGCGAATCGTAGAGCAGGAAATATTCGTCGAGCTGGGGTGGCGCGATGTCGGTCCCGGCCAGCATCGCATGGGCCTGGCCGCGATGGTGGATCTGGTGCTGGAACAGATGCGCCAGCAGATCGTCGATCCGCTCCTCGACCGCGCCATGCTCGCCGCGGTCCGTAGCGACGGTCGCATCGAGCGCAGCGTCCGAAAGCCCATCGCAGACGGCGATGAGGCGGCGATCGGCTGCGCTCTGCGCCTGGAACAGCGCCGGCGCCTCGAAGGGCCGGAAGCGTTCGAAGACCTGCCGACCGAGCCCGCCACGCTCGAGCGCGTCGATATAGTAGAGATCGACCATCAGATTGTGATTCAAAGTCTCGCGCAGCGAGGGAAAGAAGCTCGTGCGCATTGCCTTGAAGGCGCCGTCGTCCAGCCGCATGCAAGCCGAGAGCAGCCGCCAGTTCGCCCAGGCGTTGTTGTGCGCCATCTTGCGGAAATGGGCGCTCAGCGGCCCGCGCCGGCTCGCGTTTTCAGACATCGCGCGGCTCAGACATGGGGCAGGATCTCCTGTTCGATCGCGCCGAAGATGGAGTACCCGGCGGCATCCTTCATCTCGATGCGAACCGTGTCGCCGAAACGCAGGAAGGGCGTCTTCGGTTCGCCCTGAAGGATCGTCTCGACCATGCGCTGCTCGGCGATGCAGGCATAGCCGAGGCCGCCCGCCGCCACCGGCCGGCCCGGCCCGCCATCGGCATCGCGGTTCGAGACCGTTCCGGAGCCGATGATCGTGCCGGCCGAAAGCCGGCGCGTAGCGGCGGCATGCGCTACCAGCGTGCCGAAGTCGAAGGTCATGTCGGCGCCGGCATCGGGCTTGCCGAAGGGGTTGCCGTTGACCTGCGTCAGCAGCGGCAGATGGAGCTTTCCATCCCGCCAGGCCGCGCCGAGTTCTTCAGGCGTGACGGCGACCGGCGAGAAGGCCGAAGACGGCTTTGACTGAACGAATCCAAAGCCTTTCGCCAGTTCGCTCGGAATCCGATTCCGCAAGCTCACGTCGTTTGCGAGCATGACGAGGCGGATGCGGGCGAGCGCCTCCTCCCGGCTCGCGCCCATCGGCACGTCGTCGGTGACGACCGCGATCTCCGCCTCGAAATCGATGCCGTCCTCCTCGCTGCGGGCATGGATCGCCTGGCGCGGACCGAGCGGCGCGTCGCTGCCGCCCTGATACATCAGCGGATCGGTCCAGAAGCTCTCGGGCATGGTCGCCCCCCTCGCCTTCCGGACGAGATCGACATGGTTCACATAGGCGGAGCCGTCGAGCCACTGATAGGCGCGCGGCAACGGCGCAGCGCAGTCATGTTCATGGAAGCGGAAGGACGGCACCGAGCCGTGCTCCAAACCCTCGGCCAGGTCGGCGAGGCGCGGGGCAAGGCGCTTCCAGTCGTCCAGCGCGGCCTGCAGGGTCGCGACGACCGGGAAGGCGTCGGTCGCACGGGTCAGATCCCGCGAGACGATGACGAGGCGGCCATCGCGGCCATGCGTAAGCGAAGCGAGCTTCATCTCTTTCCATTCCTTCCCGGACGCGCCAATAAGGACGCAACGAGCCTTCGGGAGGAGACCATATGGAACGTCGCAGCTTTTTGAAAACGGGGGCACTCGCCGCCGCCGCGACGACCGTCGCGATGCCGGCGATCGCCCAGTCGCAGCCCGAGGTGAAATGGCGGTTGACGTCGAGCTTCCCGAAGTCGCTCGACACCATCTTCGGCACCGCGCAGCAGTTCTCGAAATACGTATCCGAGGCGACGGACGGCAAGTTCGACATCCAGGTCTTCGCTCCCGGCGAGATCGTCCCCGGCCTGCAGGCGCTCGATGCGGTGTCTTCGGGAACTGTCGAATGCGCGCATTCGCCGACCTATTTCTATATCGGCAAGGATCCGACGCTCGGCTTGGGCACCGGCATCCCCTTCGGCCTCAATGCCCGCCAGCAGCATAGTTGGTGGTATTTCGGCGGCGGCGAGCAGATCGTGAACGGCGTGCTCGACCGCTTCAACGCCTATTCCATCCCCTGCGGCAATTCGGGCTGCCAGATGGGCGGCTTCTTCCGCAAGGAACTCGCCGGCCTCGACGACCTCAAGGGCCTGAAGTTCCGCATCGGCGGCATGGGCGGCGCCGTGCTCGCCAAGCTCGGCGTGGTGCCGACGCAGATTGCGCCCGGCGACGTGTATCCTGCGCTGGAGCGCGGCACCATCGATGCTGCCGAGTTCGTCGGCCCCTATGACGACGAGAAGCTCGGCTTCATCCGCGTCGCGAAATACTACTACTACCCCGGCTGGTGGGAGGGCGGCGCGATGCTGCACCTCATCATCGGCAAGGACGCCTGGAGCAAGCTGCCGAAGCATTACCAGGCCATCGTCCAGAACGCCTGCGAAGCCGCCAACAACTGGATGCTGGCGAAGTACGACTTCGTGAACCCGGGCGGCCTGCGCCGGCTGGTGGCGCAGGGCGCGCAGCTGCGCGGCTTCCCGCTGCCAGTCATGGAGGCCGCGCTCAAGGCGGCCGAGGAATATTACGCCGAGACCAGCGCCAAGAGCCCGGACTTCAAGAAGGGGTACGACTCCATGGTCGCCTTCCGCGGCGAGAACCTGCTCTGGTGGCAGGTGGCGGAGCTGTCCTACGACTCGTTCATGAACCGGCTGAAGGCGCGCTGAGGCGCGCCTTTTCATCGCCAGATCGCATCGCCATGACGACGAAACCACCCACTGATCCCGAGACCAAGGCGCTCCATCTGGAGCGCTTCCTGCCTTATCGCCTCAACGTGGTCGGCACGCTGGGCGGCCGCGCGCTCGGCCGCATCTATGGCGAGCATTTCGGCATCGGCATCCCGGAATGGCGGGTGGTGGCGCAGCTCGGCGAATTCGGCAAGCTGACCTCACGCGACATCGGCGAACTCGCCCAGATGCACAAGACCAAGGTCTCGCGCGCCGTCAGCGAGCTGGAGAAGCGGGGCCTCATCTCGCGCGCCGAGAACCGGCAGGACCGGCGTGAATCCTTCGTGACGCTGACTGCGGCGGGCAAGCGCATCTACGACCAGATCGTGCCGCTGGCGCTCGGCTTCGAGGCGCGCTGGGTCGAGGACATCTCCCCCGACGAGCTCAAGGTGTTCGAGCGCGTGCTGTCGATCCTGACCGAGCGCGGCCGGCATCTTGCCGGCGGCTATCGCGACGAGGACGGGGCCTGAAGGTAACGGCCGTCATGCTCGGGCTTGACCCGAGCATCTCGTGACGCGGAGGCTCCGAGCTTCGTCCGGCCTGAGATTCTCGGGTCAAGCCCGAGAATGACGTGCATTCCCGCAGCGCCCCTAGAAATACTGCGCCAGATTGCGCCTGATCCGCGGCAGCGGATCCTCTCCCTCTGGCGGATAGGCGAAGGGCTGTCCGGTGATCGTCTCGAAGGCGCGGACATAGACCGCCGAGGTCTGGTCGATCAGCTCCTGCGGGATCGGTGGCAGCGCTTCCTTGTAGGGGTCGCAGCGGGCGACCACCCAGTTGCGCACAAAATCCTTGTCGAAGGATTCGGGCTTCTCGCCGGCGGCGAAACGGGCCGGATAGCTTTCCGCGAACCAGTAGCGGCTCGAATCCGGCGTGTGGATCTCATCGGCGAGGAGGATGCGCCCCTCGGCGTCGGTGCCGAACTCGTATTTGGTGTCGGCGAGGATGAGGCCGCGCTCGCGGGCGAGCTTCCGGCCACGCGCGAAGAGTGCGAGCGCGTAAGCCGAGACGGTGTCCCATTGCTCCTGCGTCAGCAGTCCGCCCTCGACGATCTGGCGCTCGGAGAGCGGCTCGTCATGGCCGCCGTCGAAGGCCTTGCTCGTCGGCGTGATGATCGCCTCCGGAAGCTCCTGATTGTCGCGCAGGCCGTCCGGCAGGGTGACGCCGTACATGTCGCGCTGACCTTGCTTGTAGAGCGTCAGGATCGAGGTGCCGGTCGTCCCGGCCAAATAGCCGCGCACGACGATCTCGACCGGCAGGATCTCGAGGCGCGTGCCGACGACGACGTTGGGATCGGGATATTCGAGCACGTGGTTGGGGCAGATATCGGCGGTCTGCTCGAACCAGTAGCGCGCCGTCTGGGTCAGCACCTGGCCCTTGAGTGGAATCGACGCGATCGCGCGGTCGAAGGCCGAGAGCCGGTCGGTCGAGATCAGGATGCGGCGGCCATCCGGCAAATCGTAATTCTCGCGGACCTTGCCGCGATAGTAGTTCGGCAGTTCCGGAATGACGGCTTCGTGAAGAGGCAGATAATCGGACATGGCGGTGCTTGCCTCTTTGACGGAGCGCGCGGACAGGCGCCGGAGCGCCGTTCAGGCAGTCCTTCTAGCGAAAGCGCGCGTTTTCCACCACCGCGGCGGCATGTGCTTCCCCCGATTGCTGCAACGGCCCGAATATGGCATGCGAAGCCTCGAGCGGGAGCCAGGTCCGCGGCGCACCGACGCAGGCCGCTCCATAGTTCCGTCGTGTTTGGCGGGTGTTGTTGGGCGGAGCCGGCAAACCGGCTTTCGACCATGGATGGCGTGACCCGACCTGCGATGATCCTGCGACTTTCCAGACGTTTCAGCATGGCGCTGCTGGCGCTCGCAGCCCTCAGCGGGCCTGCAGCAGCGCAATCGCCTTCCTGCGACGCCTGGCGGTCGGAACTCGAAAGCCTGCAAGGCCGCAGCGGCGGCGACCCGCGCGCTGCCCAGGCCGCCGAACGTGTCGGCGCCCAGCTTTCGCAGCTCAACGGGCAATATCGCGCGATGGGCTGCGAGCGTTCTTTCGGCATTTTCGATTCGGGCCCGCCGCAATGCGGTGCGATCCGCGCCCAGCTCGGCCAGCTGCAGTCGCAATATGCGGCGCTGCAGCGGCAGGCGCAGAGCGGCGGGGTCGAGCAGCGGCGCGCCCAGCTCGCCGCTGCGATCAACAATAATTGCCGGGCGCAGCCGCGCGGCTTCTTCGAGACGATCTTCGGGATCGAGCCCCGCCGCGGCGGCGAGATCGATTCGACCATGCCGGAACTCGACCCGGAGCAGCCGATGGAACCGGCGAAGCCGCGCCTCGGCGGCCCGCAGACCGTCTGCGTGCGAACCTGCGACGGCTTCTTCTTTCCGCTGAGCAACAACACCGGCAATCCCGACGAAATGTGCCAGGCGCTCTGCCCCGGCGTCGAAACGCTCGCCTACGGCATGAGTGCCGGCGGCGACGTCCAGAACGCCGCCTCGCGCTCGACCGGGCAGCCTTACTCTTCGCTGCCGAACGCGCTGAAGTACACGCGCAGTTTCGACGCGGCCTGCACCTGCCGCGGCCAGGGCGAGAGCTGGTCGGCGGCGCTCAGGAATGCCGAGTATCTGCTCGACAAGCGCAAGGGTGACGTCATTCTGACGGAACAGCGCGCGGCCGAGCTCTCGCGCCCGAAGATCGACCCGAAGGCGGAGGCCAAGCGGCGGGGCGCGGCGCAGCAGCCGGCTCCCACCTCCACTGGGACCGTGCCCGAGGTCGCCGACGACAAGCCGATGCCATCCGAGAACTCGCCGACGTCTGGCACCGAGTCAGCCGGTGTCGGCCCCGACATCGTCGGCGAGAAGGTGCTCGACAAGAAGGACGGGCTGAAGAGCGAGTCGCGCAGCGTTACCGGCGAACGCCGCAGCGTCCGGATCGTCGCGCCCAATCTCGCGCCCAATCTGAGTCCGCAACTCGTCCGGCCCTGATCCGGCAAAGTTCCATGCGCCTTACGCAGGAACGCCGGCAAGACGACAGCGCGCCGGCCGCTGGACGCATGGCTAAAACCGGCGCATAAGGAGCGATCAAGCCGCCCTCGGGAGGCCGCCAGACTGCCTTCCACGGCCTTCGGGCCGCGCGCTCGCCTCTGACGCTCCCCAGCTCCAGAAGGCCGCCATGTCCGATACGACCACCACGCAGCATCCCCATCCGATCGAGCTCGACGACGCCAAACGACGCCTCAAGGCGATCTTCATCGGCTCCGTCGGCAATCTCGTCGAATGGTACGATTTCTACGCCTACACCGCCTTTGCGCTCTATTTCGCGCCGCATTTCTTTCCTTCGCATGATCCGGTCGTGCAGCAGCTCAATGCCGCGACGCTTTTCGCCGCCGGCTTCATCGTGCGGCCGGTCGGCGGCTGGCTCTTCGGGCATCTTGCGGACCGCTACGGGCGGCGGCTATCGCTGATGGTGTCGGTCCTGATGATGTGCTTCGGCTCGCTCCTCATCGCCTTCACGCCGACCTATGCGACGATCGGCTTCGCTGCCCCGGCCCTCCTGGCGCTGGCGCGCATCATCGAGGGGCTGAGCCTCGGCGGCGAATACGGGGCGAGCGCGACCTATCTCTCCGAGATCGCCGACCCCGAGCATCGCGGTTTCTATTCGAGCTTCCAGTACGTGACGCTGATCGGCGGCCAGCTCACCGCGATCCTGGTGCTGCTGCTGCTCCAGAACGTCTTCCTGACGCATGAGCAGCTTGTCGCCTGGGGCTGGCGCATCCCCTTCGTGATCGGCGCGCTGCTCGCCGTCACCGCGATGTTCATGCGCCGACATATGCAAGAGACCGAAGCCTTCGAGGCGGCCAAGAGCACGATGAAGCGCGAAAGCTCGCTCAAGGGCCTGCTGCGCTATCCGCGCGAGGTCGCCATCGTGGTCGGCCTCACCGCCGGCGGCACGGCCGCCTTCTACACCTTCACCACCTATATGCAGACCTTCGTCAGGCAGACGGTCGGCCTCTCCGACATCGTGACGACCTATGTCATCGCGGGATCGCTGATCTTCGCGGCGGCGCTGCAGCCGATCTACGGGCTGATCTCCGACAAGATCGGCCGCAAGCCGATGCTGATGTTCTTCGGCCTCGCCGGCACGCTCCTGACCGTGCCGATCCTGATGACGCTCGCCGGCACGAAATCGGCGTGGATGGCTTTCCTGCTGATCTGCGGCGCCTGGATCTTCACCGCCGGCTATACCTCGATCAATGCCGTCGTGAAGGCGGAACTCTTCCCGACGGCGATCCGCGCCACGGGCGTCGCCGTGCCCTATGCGGTCACGGTTTCGATCTTCGGCGGCACGGCGCCCGCCATCGCCCTGTTCTTCAAGCAGCAGGGCCACGAAGAGTGGTTCTATTACTACCTTGCCGGGATCATCTTCCTGTCGTTCCTGGTCTATTCGACCATGCGCGACACCAAGCACGCCTCGGCGATGGAGCGGCACGAGTGAAGAAGCCCTGTCATTCCGGGGCAGGCCGGCAGGCCTGAACCCGGAACCCACGACTGGGTAAATCGCTGCAAGGCGCCGTCATCAAGAGCTCGCCCAGTCGTGGATTCCGGGTTCGAGCGCCACGCGCTCGCCCCGGAATGACAACCTTCAGGCGCTCTCGCCGGCCAGTCGCTTCAGCGCCTTCTCGCGCCCGATCAGCGGCAGCAGCGCCGCCAGTTCCGGGCCGTGATCAAGACCCGTCAGCGCCTGCCGCAGCGGCATGAACAGCGCCTTGCCCTTGGCGCCGGTCGCGGCCGAAACGGCCTGCGTCCAGCTCTTCCAGGTCGTGGCGTCGAAGGGCTCCTGCGGCAGCAGGCCGGCAGCCGTAGCCGCGAATGACTGATCCGCGATCACGGGCGTGACGGCGCCCTGAACGACCTGCCACCACAAGGTCGCCTCGTCCAGCTTCGCGAGATTGCCGCGCACCGCCAGCCAGAAAGGCTCACCGCCGCCGACGCCGAGCGCGGCGAGCCGCTCCGCAACGGCCTCGAATGAGAAATGATGGAGCGTGCGTGCGCTCAGCGCCGCCAGCTCGTGCTCGTCGAACTTGGCCGGCGCCCGCGAGACATGGGCGAGCTCGACGAGGCCTGCCAGTTCATCGAGGCTAGCGACGGGGCGCACGGCATCGGAGGTGCCGACCATTGTCGCCAGTGCCGCGACCGCGAGCGCCTCGACGCCGCTGTCCCGTAGGCCGCGCAGCGAGAGATGGCCGAGGCGCTTGGAAAGCCCCTCGCCGCTCGCGGTGGTCAGCAGGTTGTGATGGCCAAAGGCCGGCAGGCTCGCGCCCAGCGCCTCGAAGATCTGTGCCTGCACCGCGGTGTTGGTGACATGGTCCTCGCCGCGGATGACATGCGTCACGCCGGTCTCGATGTCGTCGACCACCGACGGCAGGGTGTAGAGATAGCTGCCGTCCTCGCGCACCAGAACCGGATCGGAGAGCGAGGCGCAGTCGACATGCGACGCGCCGCGCACGAGATCTTCCCAAGTGACCTCGCGCGGCTCCAGAAGGAAGCGCCAGTGCGGCTTGCGCCCCTCCGCCTCGAAGGCCGCCTTCTGCGCGGCGGTGAGCTTCAGCGCGGCCCGGTCGTAGATCGGCGGCAGGCCGCGGGCGAGCTGGCGCTTGCGGCGCCTGTCGAGCTCGTCGGCGGTCTCGTAGCAGGCGTAGAGACGCCCCGCCTGGCGCAGGCGCTCAGCCGCGGCGTCATAGACCGTAAGCCTCTCCGACTGCTTGATCACGAGATCGGGCACGATGCCGAGCCAGCCGAGATCCTCGGCAATGGCCTGCGCATATTCGGGCCTCGACCGGCCGAGATCGGTATCGTCGTAGCGCAGCAGGAAGCGGCCGCCATGCCGGCGGGCGAAGAGCCAGTTGAACAGCGCCGGCCGGGCGTTGCCGATGTGGAGATAGCCGGTGGGCGACGGCGCGAAGCGAACCAGGGGCGATGTCATGACGCGGCTTATGGCGCGTTTGCAGGCAGGCGACAATCGCGTCTTTCCGGGCCATGCCGCACCGTTAACCGCGTATTAGGGTTACCAAGGCATGAATTGTCTTCGAGCAGGGCGAAACGGGTGGAGCCGGACAGCTGCTCTGGGAGATCAGGATGCGTATCCGTTCCATCGAGCCCGCGCTCGCGGCCACTGCCCTCGCGGCAGTTCTACTCGCCGCCCCTGCCTACGCGGCGGATTATCTGCGCGGCTCGCAGGTCATCGAGCCTCAGGAACAGCCGACGATCGACCGTGGCATCAACTGGTCCGGCTTCTACTTCGGCGGCGGCGCCGGCGTCTCCGACACCAAGTTCAAGCCCGGGACGGGGCTGCAGGACCTTGCCAACTTCGCATTCCGCAACACGCTGCTTGGCCAACAGGTCAACATGGGCTCGCTGGTCAACAACCTGCCCGAGAAGAGCGATAGCGGCGCGACCTATTTCGGCTTCCTGGGCTACAACTGGGCGTTCGGCGATGTGGTACTGGGCCTGGAGGCCGACTACACGCGCTCCGGACAAAGCTATCAAATCAACGACTTCATTGCCCGCCGCTTCATTACCTCGGACGGCACCATCAACGATTTCTCGTTGAACACGAATCAAAGTGCCAAGCTCGACGACTACGTCACGGCCCGCCTGCGCATGGGCTGGAGCTACGGCAGCATCATGCCGTTCGCCACGATCGGCGGAGCGGTGGGACGCTTCAACACGAGCTCGACGATCGCCACGACCAACTATCTGACCAGAACGAATCCTGTAACCGGGCTGCCGGAGTCCGGTTACTCGGTCGGGCGCTCGCCCGGCGATCCGCCTGTCGGCGCCACCAAAAAGAACGTCTACGGCTTCGGCCTCGCCATAGGCGGCGGCGTGGAATGGGCCCTGTCCGACAATCTCATCCTGCGCGGCGAATATCAGCTCATTCGCTTCGCCGATGTCGAGGGCACGACGACGACTGTCAACACCGCGCGGGCGGCAGCAGCCGTCAAGTTCTGAATTCAGACAATGCCAGAAACGGAAAGGCCGGGACGAAACGTCCCGGCCTTTCCGCTTTTTCTCTCTGCCGCGCGGCCTTATTCGGCCGCCTCGACCTCCGGCCGGGTCCGCCCTGCCCGCTCGCGCTTGACGAGTTCGGCAACCAGGAAGGCGAGCTCCAGCGCCTGCTCGGCATTGAGGCGGGGATCGCAGACCGTGTGATAGCGATCGTTGAGATCGGCGTCGGTCATGCCGCGCGCGCCGCCGGTGCACTCGGTGACGTTCTTGCCGGTCATCTCCAGGTGCAGGCCGCCGGCATGGGTGCCTTCAGCCTGGTGGACGGCGAAGAAGTTCTTCACCTCGGTCATGATCAGGTCGAAGGGCCGGGTCTTGTAGCCGCTCGCCGCCTTGACCGTGTTGCCGTGCATCGGGTCGCAGGACCAGACGACGTTGCGCCCTTCGCGCTTGGTCGCGCGCACCAGAGCCGGCAGGTTGTCGAAGACCTTGTCGGCGCCGAAGCGGGCGATCAGCGTCAGGCGGCCCGGCTGGTTCTGCGGGTCGAGCACCTCGATCAGCTTGAGCAGGCCGTCGACCGTGGTCGAGGGACCGCATTTCAGACCGATCGGGTTCTTGATGCCGCGGAAGAACTCGACATGGGCATGGTCGAGCTGGCGCGTGCGATCGCCGATCCAGACCATGTGGCCGGAGGTGTCGTACCACTCGCCGGTCGTCGAGTCGGTGCGGGTCATCGCCTGCTCGTAGCCGAGCAGCAGCGCCTCGTGGCTGGTGTAGAAGTCGGTCGTGCGCATCTCCGGATGGGTCTCGGGGTCGATGCCGATCGCGCGCATGAAGTCGAGCGCCTCGGTGATGCGCTCAGCGACTTCCTGATAGCGATGCGACTGCGGGCTATCCTTGACGAAGCCGAGCATCCAGCGATGCGCGTTGTCGAGATTAGCGTAGCCGCCCGTCGCGAAGGCGCGGATCAGATTCAGCGTCGCTGCCGACTGCCGGTAGGCCTCGAGCTGGCGGCGCGGATCGGGGATGCGCGCCTCCGCCGTGAAGGCGATGTCGTTGACGATGTCGCCCTTGTAGCTGGGAAGCTCGACGCCGCCTTCCTTCTCCGTCGGCGCCGAACGCGGCTTGGCGAACTGGCCGGCGATGCGCCCAACCTTCACCACCGGCGAGCCGCCGGCGAAAGTCAGCACCACCGCCATCTGCAGGAACAGGCGGAAGAAATCGCGGATGTTGTCGGCCGAATGCTCGGCGAAGCTCTCGGCGCAGTCGCCGCCCTGAAGGAGGAAGGCCTCGCCGGCCGCAACTTTGCCCAACGCCCGTTTGAGCTTGCGCGCCTCGCCTGCAAAAACGAGCGGCGGAAAGCCGGCGAGCTGCTGCTCGACCGCCTTCAAGGCTGCCTGGTCCGGATAATCCGGAATCTGCTGGGCGGGCTTGGCCCTCCAGCTCTCTGGCGTCCACCGCTCGGACATGGGACTACGTGCTCCTGATCTTTGAGATCGCGCGTGGTTAACCTCTTGGTAGCGCGAAGGCGCGGCTATACACCCAAGGCACGAGAATAGCCACCGCGCGCCAGCAGCAGGTTTCGGCATACCAAAACGAGAGCCGAAACGCGGCTCCAGCGCAGCGGCACGCCACCTTCCGCCCTCCGCGCGGGCGATTGCACCGCGCGTCGCCGGGCGGTTCCGCTCCGACGGAATCGACGCTGCGCCGACGCTAGCCCGCCCGCGGCGAGCGCATCGTCACGAGTTCCTCGGCTGCACTCGGGTGCAAGGCGACGGTGCGGTCGAAATCCGCCTTGGTCGCCCCCATCGTCACTGCGATGGCAATGGCCTGGATGATCTCGCCGGCGTCATGGCCGAGGATATGGACGCCGAGTACCTTGTCGGTGGCCGCATCGACGACGAGCTTCATATAGGTGCGCTCGTGCCGCCCGGAGATGGTCGCCTTCATCGGGCGGAAGCCAGATTCGAAGATCCTGACATCATGCCCGGCGGCAATCGCCTGGTTCTCCGACAGGCCGACCGTACCGATCTCCGGCGTGGTGAAGACCGCCGAGGCGACCGTGGCGTGATCAACGGCCCAGGACCGATTGCCGAAGGTGCTGTCGGCGAAGGCATGTCCCTCCCGGATTGCGACGGGGGTCAGGTTGACGCGGTTGGTAACATCGCCGACCGCGTGGATCGACGGCACGCTGCTGGCCGAGGCTGCGTCGACGGCGACCTCGCAGAGCGGACCGAGTTTCACCCCCGCCCGCTCGAGCCCCAGACCTTTCGTGTTGGGCCTCCGGCCGGTCGCGACGAGAACGACATCGGCATCGATCGGCGCGCCATGGGCACAATGGGCGCGGCGGCTGCCGTCGGCCAGTTCCTCAATACGCTCAATGGTGCAGCCGAGACGCATGGTAATGCCGGCATGGGCCAGAGCATCGCGCAGGCGGTTGCGGACGTCTTCGTCGAAGCCGCGCAGGATGTTATCGCCGCGATGGAGCAGCGTCACGGCAACGCCGAGCCGAGCAAAGAGGCTGGCGAATTCGAGCGCGATGTAGCCGCCGCCAACGACCAGAAGCCGCTTCGGCAACGCCGGAAGATGGAAGACCTCGTTGGAGGAGATGCCGAGCTCGCCGCCGGGGATCGGCGGGTCGAAGGCGGGCCAGCCACCGGTCGCGACGAGGATGTGCCGGGCGGTGACGGTCTGGCTGCTTTTGACCAACCGAACGCTATGCGGCCCCTCGACGACGGCGCGCTCTTCCCGGATCTCGACCTTGGCGCCTTCCAGACCCTTGCGATAGAGGCCGGACAGGCGCGTGACCTCGTTCGCCACGGCATCGCGCAGTGTCGGCCAGTCGAAGGCGGGCTTGGCGCCCAGCGTCCAGCCAAAGCCGGCCGCGTCCTCGAAATCCTCGGCGAAGCGGCTTGCATAGACGAAGAGCTTCTTCGGCACGCAGCCGCGGATGACGCAGGTGCCGCCGATGCGATCCTCCTCCGCGATCATCACACGGGCGCCATGCCCCGCCGCGATGCGCGCCGCACGCGTGCCGCCGGAGCCCGCCCCGATGACGAAGAGATCGACGTCGAATTCAGCCATGATCTTCTCCTTGGCGCCCCGGTCCGAACCAGAGGATTCCGGCTCCCAGCAGTGCGATCCACCAGCCCTGCCAGGCTCCGTGCCCGACGACGGAAATTGCAAAAGCGGCAGCGAACATGGCCAGGCGCGGCGCCATCTCCCGCGCGCTCATCCGGCGCAGCCGCGCGAGCAGGAGAAGGCCCGCCAGGAGCAGGATGCCTGCTCCGATCACCCCGGTCTCCGCCCATGCCTGCAGCGGCATGTCATGCGGATGCCCGACGCCGAGGAGCGTCCTGTGCTCCGGCGCCACCTCGGCTGCCACGGGGTGCTGGTCCATGCTGGCCGAGGTCCCGAAGCCGGCGCCTGCGATCGGCTGCACCCGCACGACCTCGCCGAAGCTCTGCCAGATATCGATGCGGGCCTGCCCGGTCATCACGGCGAAGCGGTTCAGGATCATCGAGGGCAGCCAATTGTGGGCGGCAATGCCGAGCACCGGCGCCATCACCATGGCGAGGACGAAGCCCAGGCCGGCCGCCGTCAGCGTCAGGCGCGGCCAACAGGCCGACAACGCCCAGCAGACGACACAGACCGCGACGCCAAGCCGCGCGGACGCACTCTCCGAGCGCAGTGCCAATGCGGCAACAGTCAAACCGAGGATGACCGCCAATATCCGGTCGGACCGGCGTGCGGCCGGCGCATTCCAGAGACCGTGAATCGTCGGAACGGCCAGCATCAGCGCTGTGATTGCGGGCCGGTTGAAGACGAAGCTCATCAGCTTGCCGACGCCGAGCGCCGCCCGCTGCGAGAGGCCAGAGGCAAGTTCGACGATCGATAGCAGGCACGCCAGGATCAGCGCGAATGCGAGCGCCCGCAGCCACGCCGGCCTTGGCCTGAACCGGCCCGAGGCGGCAATCGCAAACGCGAAGGCGATCGGCAGAACAAGCTCTGCCCAGGCGCGCAGGGAGGCGCCCGGCTTGTGACTCCAGGCAATCGAGATCAGCGCCCAGGCAAGGAAGGCAGCCAGGGTCAGTCCCAGGGGTGTCGCAAGCAGGCTCCGCAAGCGCGCGGCGACGCCTCCCGCGTGGCCCGCGGCGACGGCCGCGGCCATGAAGGGAATGACGGCCAAGCCGAGCATGAGCGGGGCGGAGCGGTTGGCCAGCCACATCGCCAGCGGCATCAGCACCATGAGCGCCACGCCGATCGCCGTCAGGCGCGACGGCAACTTCCCCCTGTCGGGCGCGGATTCGTGGCGGTCGGCGAAACGCATCTGACTCATGGGTTGCGATTACGCGATCGCGAGAAGCGCCGCCAGAGACTTATCCGGAAGCCGGCCGGAGTCGTAGAACGAAAGGAGCAGAGGCCAGGGCGAACGCGGCGGAACCGGACGATTATTGTCAAGTCATTATTCAATCAGGCGCAATTGACGCCCTGCGTGGCAAGGTGTCACAGCCGAAGCTGCCCAAAAAAAC
Source organism: Allobosea sp. 10N428 (assembly GCF_056394545.1). Taxonomy (NCBI): domain Bacteria; kingdom Pseudomonadati; phylum Pseudomonadota; class Alphaproteobacteria; order Hyphomicrobiales; family Alloboseaceae; genus Allobosea; species Allobosea sp. 10N428. Next base: position 742,387 of record NZ_JBFTIC010000001.1, read on the forward strand.
CACGGCAGGGGCCGTAATCGGAGGAAATCCATGCTGACATCTGTTCTGAAGCGCACTGCCCTGACTGCGGTGGCTCTCGCCGCTCTCTCGACGGCCGCCTTCGCCCAGCTCACTGAACTGAAGATCATGGCCCCCGCAGCGCCGGGCGGCGGCTGGGATGGCACCGCGCGCTCGATGCAGCAGGCTCTGACCTCGGCTGGCATCGTCAAGAGCGTGCAGGTCAACAACGTCACCGGCGCCGGCGGCACGATCGGCCTTGCCCAGCTCATCGGCGCGAAAGGCGACGGCCATCAGCTGATGGTCAACGGCTTCGTGATGGTCGGCGCGATCCTCCTCAACAAGTCGCCGGTCAACCTGACGCAGGTGACGCCGATCGCGCGCCTCACCGCCGAGGCCGAGGTCATCGTCGTCCCGACGGAATCCCCGCTCAAGACCGCCAAGGACCTGGCCGAGCGCCTGAAGGCCGATCCGGCCAAGGTGACCTGGGCGGGCGGCTCGGCCGGCGGTACCGACCACATCCTCGCGGCGCTGTTCGCGCAAGCAGTCGGCGCCGACGCCAAGAAGATCAACTACATCCCGTTCTCGGGCGGCGGCGAGGCGCTGGCTGCGATGCTCGGTGGGCGCGTGACCGCCGGCGTCTCGGGCTATGGCGAGTTCGAAGGCCAGATCAAGGCCGGGAAGCTGCGCGTGCTCGCCGTCTCCTCGCCCAAGCGCCTCGAGAATGCGCCGGACGCGCCGACGCTGAAGGAGCAGGGCATCAACCTCGAACTGCTGAACTGGCGTTCGGTCGTCGCTCCTCCCGGCCTCTCGGCCGACCAGACCAAGGCCCTGACCGAAACCGTCGAGAAGATGGTCAAGTCGAAGGAGTGGCAGGAAATCCTCAAGGCCCGCGGCTGGGACGACGCCTTCCTTGCTGGCGCCGCCTTCGACACCTTCCTGAAGGCCGAGATCGAACGCGTCTCGAAGGTGATGACCGAAGTCGGCCTGGTGAAGTAATTTCTTCCGACGTCTAAGATCGGAGGGGCCGGGAAACCGGCCCCTTTTCTCACCGCCAGAAGCGCGCGAAAGCGCCGGCCTTACCCTGCGGGAACGCCATGACGAACGAGACTCGCACGCAAGGTGCCAACAAGCCGGCACTGGTCGTCGGTGTGCTGCTGCTGATCGTCGCCGCCCTCGTGGGCTACGATGCCTCCACGCAGACCATCACCTCCACCTATGGCATCGGGCCGACAGCCATGCCCTATGTCGTGACGGTCGGCCTCGTCATCCTCGGCCTGGCGCATTTCGTCGTCGCCTTCCGCGAAGGCCTGCCCGAGCCGGAGGCGGCCGACAACAAGGCCCTCCTGTGGATCGCAGGCGGCCTCGTCTTCCTGATTGCCTGCATCGGGCTTGGCGGCGGCTTCATCATCGCCATCTCCGTGGTCTTCGCCTGCACCGCGCGCGGCATGGGCCGGCAGGCCCTGCTCATCGATGCGGCAATCGGCTTCGTCCTCGGCCTGATCATCTTCCTCGTCTTCGCGAAGCTCCTGACGCTGATCCTGCCGTCGGGACCGCTCGAGCAACTCTTCCTCTGAGCCGGGGCTGAACGATGGATACCTTGCTTTCGCTGCTCAACGGCTTCGGCGTCGCCTTCGAGCCCTCCAAGCTGCTGTTCTGCCTCATCGGCGTCTTTCTCGGCACCGCAGTCGGCGTGCTGCCCGGAATCGGCCCGGCGCTGACCGTCGCGCTGCTGCTGCCGGTCACCTTCAAGCTCGACCCTGCCGGGTCGCTGATCATGTTCGCGGGCATCTACTATGGCGGCATGTATGGCGGATCGACCACCGCGATCCTGCTCAATGCGCCGGGCGAAAGCGCCTCTCTCGCCACGGCCCTCGAAGGCTCGAAGATGGCCAAGGCCGGCCGCGGCGGCCCCGCGCTTGCGACATCGGCGATCGGCTCCTTCGTCGCCGGCCTGATCGCGACGATCGGGCTTGCCTTCCTCGCGCCCTGGCTCGTCGAGGTCGCCGTCAAGTTCGGTCCCTGGGACTATTTCGCCCTGATGATCGTCGCCTTCGTCACGGTATCGGCGACCTTCGGCGATTCGCCGCTGCGCGGGCTGACCAGCCTGTTCCTCGGCATCACGCTGGGACTGGTCGGCATCGACAAGCTGACCGGCCAGGCGCGCCTGACCTTCGGCGTGCCGGAGCTGCTCAACGGCGTCGAAGTGACGACGCTGGCCGTTGGTCTCTTCGCCGTGGGCGAGGCCTTCTACGTCGCCTCCAAGCGCTTCCGCGAGCCGGAAGAGATCATCCCGATCAAGGGCTCGCTCTGGATGACGAAGGAGGACTGGAAGCGCTCCTGGGCGCCGTGGCTGCGCGGCACCGCCTTCGGCTTCCCGATCGGCGCCTTGCCGGCCGGCGGCGCCGAAGTCCCGACCTTCCTGAGCTACTCGACCGAGAAGAAGCTCTGCAAATACCCGGACGAGTTCGGCAAGGGCGCGATCGAGGGCGTCGCCGGGCCGGAGGCAGCCAACAATGCCTCCGCCGCGGGAACGCTGGTGCCGCTGCTGACGCTCGGCCTGCCGACCTCGGCGACGGCGGCGATCATGCTCGCCGGCTTCCAGCAATACGGCCTCAACCCCGGCCCGCTGCTCTTCGCCGAGAGGCCGGACCTCGTCTGGGGCCTGATCGCCTCGCTCTTCATCGCCAACGTCATGCTGGTGATCCTGAACCTGCCGCTGATCGGGCTCTGGGTCCGGCTGCTCGCGATCCCGCAGCCCTGGCTCTATGCCGGCATCCTCGTCTTCGCGACGATGGGCACGCTCGCGGTCAACGGCTCGGCGGTCGAACTGACCATGCTCTTCGTCTTTGGCTTCATCGGCTACCTGATGCGCCGCTACGACTACCCGGTAGCGCCGATGGTGGTCGGTCTTATCCTCGGGCCGATGGCGGAGCAGCAATTGCGCCGCGCCTTGCAGATCAGCCTCGGCGACCCGATGATCCTGCTGGAGAATCCGATCTCGGCGACACTGCTCGGCATCGCCGCGCTCGCCTTGGTCGCGCCCTTCGCGATGAAGGGGCTGAACCGCTTCAAGGCCTCCGAGGACTGACGAGGCCGAGCCGCAGCAGGCTCTCGCCGGTCGCGACGAGCGCCTCTGCAGGCGGCCTGGGCTGCCAGCCCAGCATGGCCCGCGCCTTGGCGCTGGTCGCGTTCTTGACGCGGCCGAGCTCCGGCGTCGCTGCCTGACGCGCGGTGGCGCTGAAGCGCGCGGCAAAGCGCACCAGCCAGTCCGGCAATGTGCGGGTCGAGACGCCGGCGGCGCGCTCGCCGAGCCCATCCTTCAACGCCTGGGCGATGGCGTGCATCGTCATGAAATCCCCGGCGGTCGCGAGAAAGCGCTCGCCCGCCGCGGCAGGGTCGGTCATGGCGCGCAAATGCAGGTCAGCGACGTCGCGCACATCGACCACGCCGAACATCAGCCGCGGAACCGCCCAGAGCCTCCCCTCCAGCATGGTCTTCACTAGCAGGATCGAGGCGGAAAGGTCCGGCCCCAGCAGCGGACCGAAGACGCCGACCGGATTGACCACGGCGAGTTCGAGCCCCTGCCCTTCCCCGTCGACGAAATCCCAGGCGGCAAGCTCGGCCAGCGTTTTCGACTTCGGATAGGCGGCGAGGCCGGGCGCGGACGGATTGGTCCAGTCGCGCTCGTCATAGGGGCGCCTCAGCGCGCGGCCATAGCCGATGGCCGCGAAGGAAGAGGTCAGCACGGCGCGCTTCACCCCGGCGCGACGAGCGGCGCGGAGAACGCGGAGCGTGCCGTCGCGCGCCGGACGGATCAGCTCATCCTCGTCCCTGGGAGCCGCTGACGCCAGCGGCGATGCGACGTGCATCACATGGGAGCAACCGGCCATCGCCGCATCCCATCCGGCATCCTGCATCAGATCGGCAGCGGCGATCTGCAGGCGCTCGCCCGCATCGATCCCCGCCGCTTTCAAGGCTTCCCGCAAGCGCTCTTCCCGCGCTGGCGAGCGCAGCGTGGCACGAACATCGAATCCCGCCTCCAGCAGCTTCAGGATGCAATGTCCTGCAACGAAGCCGGAGCCTCCGGTCACCAGCACGAGGTCGCGGGTCATGGTCCTGGCTCCGAAAGCTGCAACTGCGACATCCCGCAGATAGGTCGGCAGCCGAACGAACGCCAGCGCCCAACATGTATCGGCTGCACCGGGACGCAATGCGCGACCGCAGTGGCGCAGATCGCCGGCGGTGCGGCGCTGTGGCGTGTCTCCACTCCCATCGCCCGCCGAACCGGGAAACGGGCAGGCGATACGCCGATGAAGGACCTTGGCGGCACAGGCCTTAAACCGACGCGCCGAACGAAAACGCCTCCCCTTCCTGCGAAGGGGAGGCGTCGATGGCTGGGCGCTGCCCCCGGCCAGCTGCCTTAGAGCGTATGGCCGCGCTTGCGCATTTCCTGCGAGAAGCGATCGAAGAGATAATTGCTGGTCTGCACGCTCCAGGGCTGCAGAAGCGGGAAGATCTCTTCCATCGCCTTGCCACGCAGGCTGGTATAGCGCTGCCCGACCTCGGACTTGAAGAAGCCGGCGACCGCCTTCAGGTCGGATTCCGTCATCTTGCTGGCGAAAACGGCGGCAGACGTCTTGATCATCTCCTCCGAGCGCTTGTCGGCCTCGGCCTTCAGCTCGCCGAGCACGGCATCGGTGTCCTTCGCCATTTCCGGCCGGGTTGCCACGAGGCCCTTCGCGCTCTCTTCGAATTCGCGATAGATATTGTTGATATTCTGCGTGACGCCGGTCAGCTCCATGACCTCGCGCGCCGCCTGGAGATGGCTCGGCGTCAATGTCGGCGTCTGGGCAGAGGCGGGAGCGGCGCCCAGCAGCGCGAGGCCGAGGGCCAGGCTGGCGAGAATATGGCGGATCATGCGGTCAAAACCCCTTCATCGTTGACGAGCCGCCGATGCGACCGGCAGCGTCGCCGGCCCTGCCGAGCCGACCATTGTTTCGCGCGTTCCTTAGCGTGGATCGCACAGGAATGGAATCACTCGATCTTGCCGAGCAGCTTGAGCCCTTCGGCACCGGCGAGGATCGCTCCGGTCGCGAGACCGATGAACAGGCCGTGTTCCACGACCCCCGGCACCATGTTCAGGGCCTGGGCCAACAACTCCGGCCGCTCTATGGCGCCGAGATGGGCGTCCAGGATGAAATGCCCGCCATCGGTGACGAGCGTCGTGCCATCGGCCCGCTCGCGCAGCGAGATTTTGCCGGCGGAGCCGGAAGCGGCGATGGCCTGAGCCACCGCACGGCGCGTCGCTTCCAGGCCGAAGGGTACGATCTCGATCGGCAGCGGGAAGCGGCCGAGCTGCTGCACCAGCTTGCCGTCATCGGCAATGACGATCATGCGCGCGGAAGCGGCGGCGACGATCTTCTCGCGCAGCAGTGCCGCACCACCACCCTTGATCAGCCGCAGCTGCGGATCGAGCTCATCGGCGCCATCGATCGTCAGATCGAGCTCGGGGGTCTCGTCGAGAGTGGACATCGGGATACCCAACGAGACCGCCTGCGCCTGCGTCGCCTCGGAGGTGGCGACGCAGGTCACCGCGAAGCCGGACGCGACCTTCGTACCGAGGAGATCGACGAAATGCTTCGCGGTGGAGCCCGTTCCGAGACCGAGGCGCATGCCGGGCCTCACGAGCTCGAGCGCGCGGGCGGCAGCCTGCTTCTTCAGATCATCGGCGTTCATAGGATTTGCCCGGATGGAGTTTGATGGAGACCGGCCGCTACCCACGAAAAGTAGCGCCGCTCTCCTGCCGCGCCCCGCGCTCCATGTCCAGCGCGCGCAGGTCGCAACGCATTATTTCGCTTGCGGCGTGCACACCGTCTTGTCGTCGAAGACGTAGCAGATGCTCATCTCGCCGGTACGGATATTGACGCGGAAGATGCCGCCCTCGCGCTCGTGCCGGGAGGGCATCAGCGCATAGTCGCTCGGCGCCTGAGGCCCAGCCCCCTCGCCCGTCGGGAAGCACACGGTGAGGCCGACGCCGCCCTCCTTCAGCTGGAACTGACAGGCACCGACCTCGCCCGTCGCCTTGTCGATACGGTAGACCCGGTTGAGATCGGTCTGCGGCGCTGGCGCGAACTCGAACGGCCCTGCGAGGGCCGGGAGCGCACATGGCAGCGCAAGGCCGAGTGCCAATCCCAGGCGTGTCACGCCGGGCCGGATTGCGATGAACTTCGACATGACATGTTTCCCTGCCGCGGGGCGACGAATCGAGCGAACGATACCATCATGCGCGGCGAATTTGGGGAGCCGGTGACGATGGCCCTTTGCGGGAGAGCACTTGCCAGCCGGCCCGCGAAGCCGTTTAAGCCGGTCGTCTGCCGCATTGCCCGGAAAGCCACGCCATGAGCCAGCCCCCGATCGTCGTCTTCGATCTCGACGGAACGCTCGCCGAGACCGCACCGGACATCATGCGGGTTCTGAACGTCATTCTGGTGCGCGAAGGCCTGGCTGCATTGCCATTGGCTCGGGCACGTGAGCTTGTCGGCGCGGGCGCGCGCGCCCTGATCGAACGCGGCTTCAAGGTGTCAGGCCAGCCGCTCGACGCGGAGACCCTGGAGCGGCTCTTCGCGGATTTTCTAGACATCTACGCCGACGATGTCGCCTCCCACAGCCATCTGTTCGACGGCGTGCTGGGCGCGCTCGATAGACTGGCCGACGAGGGCTACGCGCTCGCCGTCTGCACCAACAAGCCGATCCTGCACACGCGCCTGATCCTCGACCATTTCGACATCGCCAAACGCTTCGCCGCCGTGGCGGGGCGCGACAGCTTCCCTTGGTTCAAGCCCGATCCGCGCCACCTCACGATGACCATCGAGGCTGCGAAGGCCGACGTTTCGCGCGCCGTGATGATCGGCGATTCCCGCACCGACATCGCGACCGCGCGCGCGGCAGGCATCCCGTCCATCTGCGTGCCCTTCGGCTATACCGACGTGCCGATCGAGACGCTGGAACCGGATTTCGTCATCCAGCACTTCGACGAGTTGCCGGACGCTGTGGATCGGGCGCTCAATCTGGTACCTGCACGTCCTTGACGGCGTGAAGCGCGCCGACTAGGAGAGGGCCGGTCCGGGCGGCTAGCTCAGCGGTAGAGCACTCCCTTCACACGGGAGGGGTCACAGGTTCGATCCCTGTGCCGCCCACCATTTTCCCGACATCGTCAGCGCAGGACCCGGGCCGCACCATCCGGCAGCGGCTGGCCTCCCTTTGCGATCGCGACCAGTTCCTCGGCGAACCGGGCCGCGATGGGCAGGCGGAAATGCAGGGGATCCCAGTAATTTTCATCCCGCGCCGTGATCGGCGAGGCATGCGCGTAGTCGACCAGCGTCGCGCCATGGCGCCGCGCCAATGCGGCGATACCCGCCTTGCATGCACCGTAGCGCTGCCAGCCCGCCGAGCCTTCGCGGGGGTAGCCCATCAGATGTGCGGGCGGCAGGACGAGCATCACCTGCGTTTCCTTCGGGAAGGCGGCGATCGCCTCCTCCAGCCAGGCGAGAGCGGGAAAGCGCCAGCCAGCGCTTTCAGCGGCTGACACCGGCATCGGCGGCAAGGGCGTCAAATCCAGCTTCTGGCCGCCATTGCTCATGTAGATGTGGCTGCGCGCGCGAGCCAGATCGTAGCTCGCCTCCGGCGGCGTGAAGACCTCGTAGCCGTCGCCGCGGATACGCTCTCGCGACCAGCCGAGACGATAGGCCATCAGCCGGCCGGCGATCTCCAGATTGGTCAGGTTGAGCAGCTTCGGCCAATCGGTCCAGCGAACCTCTCGCGAGAGCCAGTCCGGCATCGGCCGCGGCGTCAGGCGCTTCGCCGCATCGGTGGCATCGGGCTCGCACCAGGTGACATCGAGGCCCCAGATGATTCGCTTGGGAAGGCTGACATGATCCCGGAACAGCCCGGCCATCTGCAGTTGCTCCCAAGGCGTCGCGGCATTCATCGCAAGGTTGACGAAGCGCGCATCGAGTCCCTGCGAAAGCGTCTGCGGATCGAGAAGGCGCATGGTCGAGGTGCCGAGCACCGCCGCATCGAAGCGCCCGGAGCGCACGAGCTGCGGGTACATGAAGCGCTGGTTGATATCCATGATCGGCCGGGCCGGCTGCCCCGCGGCGACCCGCATGCCGAAAGGATCGAGCGCAGCGACGAACGCGAACAGCAGCCCGGCGCAGCCCGCCGCCGCCACCAGGAACCACCGCGACCAGACGATCCAGGCCTTCTCCATGCTGGCCCTGTACTCCAATGTCATGACCCTGACCGGTTAGCCGGCCGGCGCCCTCTTCGCACATGGGATGCCTCCGTCACAACGCGGAAGGCGCCGCAGTTGGCAGCCGCCGCGCGAACATGCGAGAGAGGCCAGATGATCTCAGGCGCCTTCCGCCGTCTGGCCAGCCCCGCGCAGCGACTTATCGCCGCCCTGCTCGCGCTCTGCCTGCTGCCCGGCCCCGGGTACGGTGCGGACGAGCCGCTGCCGGCCTCCTCCGGCATCCAGGATGCACTATGCCGCCTGATCGACGACGCCGCACGGGAGCACGCGGTGCCGCCGGCCTTTCTGACCCGGCTCATCTTCCAGGAATCGAGCTTTCGCCCGCATGTCACGAGCCCGGCCGGCGCACAGGGCGTGGCGCAGTTCATGCCCGGCACGGCGCGCGAGCGCGGCCTGCTCGATCCGTTCGACCCCGAGCAGGCCGTGCCCAAGGCTGCGCATTTCCTCGCCGAGCTGCGCAACCGCTTCGGCAATTGGGGGCTTGCGGCGGCGGCCTATAATGGCGGCCCGAACCGCCTTGCCGGCTGGCTTACCGCCCGCGCTGCAGGGCAGACCCGCTTCCTGCCGATGGAGACCGAGAACTATGTCCTGCTGATCACCGGCGCCTCAGTCGAGGACTGGGCCGAGGATGCCCGCAACAGCGCCAATGGCGACGGGCGCTCGCCGCCGGCGCGACCGGCGACACGCGATCAGCTGGCCGCCTGCGCGCCGACGCTGGTCGCGATCCGGCAGGCTCGCCCGGCCCTCCCCGCAATTGCGGAGGCCCCCTTCGCGCCCTGGGGCGTCCAGCTCGCCGGCAATTTCTCCAAGGCCCGCGCACTCGCCAGCTTCCAGCGCGCGAGCGCTCGCCACCGCACCATCATCGGCGAGCTCGAGCCGATGATCATCGGCACGCGCCTGCGCAGCCGCGGCACGCGGGCATTCTACCGGGTCCGGCTGCCCGCGGCGACGCGCGCCGAGGCAACCGCGCTCTGCCGGCGCATCCAGATCGATCGCGGCGCCTGCGTGGTCCTGAGGAGCTGATCCATCGCAGCCATGTTGCATGTGCGCAACGCGGAATGGCAAAGCTCGAACGCTCTCAGTGATGTGATAAAAGCCCGATTGCAGCGGCCCCGGGAAGCTGACAGGACGTTGAGGAGACGTTGACTTTTCCGTGTCAACTTCGTGTCCACACGCTGCCCCGACCGCCCGAGGTTCTCGATGATCCGCTCCATCCGTCTGGCCATGCTCGCCGGTCTTGGCCTGCTTGCCCTTGGCTCCGCCGCCCGGGCCGAAATCGATCCGCTGACGCGCCAGCCTCTGGTGCAATATGTCGACCCGGCGAAGGCGCAGGCTACCGCCGTTCCGCGCGAGGTCGTTGACTATCCGACGCGATACCAGCCGGGCACGATCGTCATCAATTCGACGGAGCGCCGTCTCTATTTCGTGATGCCCAATGGCAAGGCGGTGCGCTATGGCGTCGGCGTCGGCCGCCCGGGCTTCGACTGGGCGGGCAGCCAGAGCATCACCCGCAAGGCCGAGTGGCCGAGCTGGACCCCGCCGTCGCAGATGCTGAAGCGCCGTCCCGACCTGCCGCGCTTCATGCCCGGCGGCCCGGACAACCCGCTTGGCGCCCGCGCCATGTATCTCGGCTCGACGCTCTATCGCATCCATGGCTCGAACGAGCCGGAGACGATCGGCCAGGCCGTCTCCTCGGGCTGCATCCGCATGCTGAACGAGGACGTCATCGATCTCTACGAGCGCACCAAGGTCGGCACCCGCGTCGTCGTCGCGCGCTGAGTCGCTCACGCTTCATTCCCATCGAATAAGCCGGCGGAAACGCCGGCTTTTTTGTTTGGCCGGCTCGCCCCGCGATCGACCGGTCGCATGGCCCTCGCAACGCAAGGGTTTGGCCACGACGCGACCTCGCGCGCGTCGGTCGCGCGGACGTGGGAATTGCCGACTTCTTGACGAGCCACGCCACAGGCCCGGGATGACCGCGTGGTTGCGGGAGAACGCTGCGCGCTCAGGAGACGAGGGACAGCGGAGCTCCCGGCGCCATTCCGGCTCGGGACACGCGCACATTCATCGGGCTCGACCATTTTCATCAAAGAACCCGAAACCATCGGCCAAATTCGCCATTCGACAGTCAAAATTCGCGAACGCCACCGCTCAACTTCAACGACGATGCGCATGCACGCCGGATCGCCAGGCCGGACGAAGCAAAATCGAAGAGCATCGGGAAACAGCCATGGCTCCAAAGGACTGGACCAAACACGACCTTCCCGCCCAGGCATCGAATGCCGGACGTCGTTGAGCTGTGGCGAACACCGTCCAAAGCCAGGGAACAGTTGCCGAGCCGGCCGAGCGGCGGCTCGGCCAGATCCTGCTTGTCATCACCGCATGCGGCTGGGGCCTGAACTGGTCGGTCCTGAAATTCGTTCTGCTCGACTGGCCGCCGCTGTTTGCGCGCGGCATGGCTGGCCTCCTCGGCGCGGCCGGCCTGGCGGTTTTGGCATGGCGCCGCGGCGAGCCGCTTGGCCTGCCGCGCGAATTCCGCCTCCCGCTCGTTATCGCCGCCGGAATCAACGTGTTCGCCTGGATGGGCTTTACGGCCCTGTCCCTGAATTGGCTGAAGGTTTCCGAAGGCGCCCTCATCGCCTATTCGATGCCGATATGGGCGATGCTGATTGCCTGGCCGCTGCATGGCGAACGCCCGGATCGCCGCAGCCTGCTTGCATTGACGCTCGGCGTTGCCGGCATCGCGATCTTGATGGGCGGCCCGAACCTCGCCGTCCAAAAACTGCCGGGCGTTCTCTTCGGCCTAGCGGCCGCCATTCTGTTCGCTGTCGGCACCGTCATGGCACGCAAGCCCATCGCGATGCCTTTCATGGCGCTGACGGCATGGCAGGTGGCACTCGGCTGCCTGCCGATGATCGCGCTGAGCCTGTTTCTCGAACAGCCTCATCCTCTCGCATTATCCAGTCAGGGCCTGGTCGGCCTGGCCTATATGGCGGCGGGGCCGATGGCATTGTGCTATCTGACGTGGTTTGGGGCGCTGAAACGCCTGCCCACGTCAACGGCGGCAACGGGCATGCTGATCGTCCCGATCGTGGGAACGCTATCGGCCGTACCGCTGCTCGGAGATACCCTGGGCTCGCGGGAAATCCTCGCCATCGGCGTCGCGCTCAGCGGCGTCGCATTGGCGCTCCGCAAGACCCGTCGCTGACATTCGCGGACGCAGGCGTTCGATCGCGATAACCCGCGCGATCGTCAACTGTAGAAGATGTGCCGGCCGATCACGTCCATTTTCTTGAGCTTCTTCGCCCAGCCGGGTTGGACATAGTCGGCGTGGTAATGCATGGCGGCCCCGACCTCCTCGAGATAGATTTTGCCCTCGTAGACTTCGCGGGCGATGCGCATCGCGGCTTTCCATGCCTCGGGCTCGGTGATCCGCAAGGCCTTGCCCTCGCAGGCGAAGGTGAACTGGCAGGCCAGCTTGCGATGTCGGTTCTGGAAGACCACGCCGCAGATCGTCGCCGGATAGACACCGCTCTTGACCCGGTTGAGCACGACCTGGGCGACGGCGGCCCGCCCTTGCTCCACTTCGGAACGCGCTTCGAAATAGACGGCCTGGGCCAGGCAACGCTCTTCGCGCTCCAGGTTCTCGGGCTCGATCAGCCCGACATAAGTCTGCCGCGGTTCAAGCTCCTTCCCGGGCAGGACGATAATGCCCGTCGGCGTTACCCAGGCGATCGTCGTGGCTTCGCTCGTCGGAGTAAGCACGCTCTGCGCCGCGGTCGCGGCAGGGCGCGGGGTCGTTCCATCATTTTTCGCAAGACCCTCGCGCGAAGGCTGCGCGGCTCCGGGCGGAGCCTTCTCGCGTTGCTCGCCGTCGCGCGAGAAGCGCGCGAGACCAGTGTACGGTTTGCCCGCGGGCTCGTGCACGATCGCCAATGCGAGCATCGGGCTGTTCAGCCTGCCGAACAGCCGCAGGTCATCGGCATGGAGACGGCTCTCGGGAAGCTCCGTCGGATGGAAACCCAGTGTGCGGCTATCGACACCGAGGGGGATGCGCGACGGGGCGGGCGACGTCGTTGGCAGGGTCTTGGTAGGCAGCACGACGAGAGCCGCGAGCGCGAGCAGCGCCTGCGGGACGATGCGCTTCATGAAGGATGCTCCGGAGAAATAGGGGCAAGCCGAGCAGGCGCCGCACCGATACCGGCGGCGAGATCAGCGGCTCGCTTGGCTGGAACTTGCTGGAAAGGGGGAAGGGAAACGAGCTAGCGTTTGGCCCGGGAGGGGATCAGGCGCGGTTGGACTGCTACGCTCGTCGCTGGCTTTGGCGGCGCCAGGCGGCAATCGGATCAGGCGCAGGACTGCGGGGGATCGCAGGCCATCTGCCACGGCAGGAGAACGCAGGGGATAGGCTCTGTCGCGCCGGCGGCTCTTGGCATCGCCGCGATATCAGGAGCGATCATCGCGCGCCGAGAGGCACAGGGCGAAAGCCTTCCGAAAGAAGCTCCTACCTGCACGAGCACTCGGCCCGGCTATACCTGAACATAATCCTATTCACCGCACAGATATCTGCGCAAATGTTACTTTCCATCAAGGACCCTTAACTCAACATTAACCAAATTAGGCGTCGCTTGACCTGCGCTATGACGAGAGACTTCGGCATCTTTGTGACGCAATCGATCCGCCGTCGAATGGCGAACCGGAAATGTAACTGTTACAGCCTCGACAGACTGGCACGGCATGCGAAGCTGCGGCTTCAAACGATTGCGCTGGAGGCGACGATGCGGTGGAGCCGGATTGGCGGCGCATTGATGGTCCTGAGCGGACTACCGGCCCAGGCCCAGACGGGGCCGGCGGACGATCTGGCGCGGCGCAACATCGAACGGCGCGCCGTCGAGGCGATGATCTGGGCGATGCCCGCGGTCAACACCGACCTGATGCTCCAGGAGGCCCTCGGCAAGACCAAGGCGAAGCCGAACGACATCGTCTTCTGGTCGCAGCCGGTCAACTGGAAGAACCAGACGCTGACGCCGAATCCGGATTCGATCTACTTCATGTCGTTCTGGAACGTGAAGGACGGCCCCATCGTTATCGAGATCCCGCCTGCGAAGGGCGGATCGATCGCGGGGAACATCGTCACCATCTGGCAGATGCCGCTCGAAGATGCCGGGCCCGAAGGGGCGGACAAGGGCAAGGGCGGCAAGTATCTGATCACGCCGCCGGGCTATAGGGGTAAGGTTCCGGCCGGCTATATCCATCTGCCGTCCGACAGTTATAGTGGCTTTGCGCTGCTGCGCTCGAATTTGCCGAGCCACAGCGCCGCGGATATTGCGAAATCGGTCGCCTACGGCAAGCAAGTCAGGATCTATCCGCTGTCGCGCGCCGCGAACCCGCCGACGACGAATTGCGTCGATGCCTTAGACGTGATGTTCGACTCGACAATCAAATACGACGCCAGCTTCTACCGAAACCTCGACCGCGTCGTGCAGAACGAGCCCTGGCTGCAGCGCGACCGAGTGATGATCGATCAACTGAAGACGCTCGGCATCGAGAAGGGCAAGTCCTTCAATCCCGATGCGAAGACGCAGGAGGCTCTCGGCGCCGGCGCCAAGGAAGCCCATGCGCTGCTTTCGGAGCGCTATGACGCCGGCTTCCCGGTGATCAATCAGGGGATACGCTGGTTCCCCGCTGCGATGCCGGACGTGATCAAGGCGGTCCAGAACGGCTATGCCGATATCGACCTTTATCCGGTCGATGCGCGCGGCGTCACCTATACGCTCGGCTTCACCGGCATCAAGCGCATCGGCACCGCCCAATTCTACCTGATGGCAAACAAGGACAAAGACGGCAACGCGTTCGACGGCGGCGCCACCTACCGGCTGACCGTGCCGCCCAACGCACCGGTGAAGCAATACTGGTCGGCGACAGTCTACGACCGGGAGACGCACGCCCTCGTCAAGAACATGAACCGTGCCAGCCTCGCCTCGATCAGCCCCGGCGTGCAGAAGAACCAGGATGGGTCGGTCGACGTGATTTTCGGCCCGCTGGCTCCGGCCGGGAAGGAAACGAACTGGGTTCCGACCGATCCCAATCGCAAGTTCGAGCTGCTGTTCCGGCTCTACGGACCGGAGAAACCGCTCTTCGACAAGAGCTGGAAGCTGCCGGACGTGGAGCGCGTCGCCAGCCCCTGAGATCGCCTGGCGCCTTCACGGAAGCGCCCGTCATCCCTGCCGCAGCGAAGCCGAGAGCTGGGATCCATGCCTGAACCTCGACCGCAAATGCTCCGGCATGGATCCCGGATCAAGTCCGGGATGACGGCGCGTTTCCGTGCAACGTCGCCAAGCCCCAGGCGTCCTTGTTTTCTGCAACTGCGGCACCACGTCGTCCGGAGCAGTGCTTTTCTGGGTAGTCAGCGATCCCGCGACGCCTCCACGCTCAATGAGACGCGCAGATGTCCGAGCAAACCGAACTGGCTTCCATCAGGAGCACCCCAGCCGTCGCGACTTCATCTTCTTGGCCACGGCAGCGTTCGGCTCGGTCGGGGCAATTGCTGCGGCCTGGCCCATCATCGCTTCGATGAACCCATCCGCCGATGTAGAGGCCGCCGGTGTTCCGGTTTCTATTGATCTTTCCCAGATTCAGCCGGGCCAGCAGATTTCTTTCTTTTGGCAAGGGAAGCCGATCGTGGTGCTGCATCGAACCGCCCAAGCTCTGGCAGAACTGAAGAACTCAAGCCTCATTGCGAGGCTCAGCGATCCCGATTCCTCCGTCTATCAGCAACCGGACTATGCCAGGAACTGGTGTCGCTCGAGCAATCCCGAATTCATGGTTCTCATTGCTATCTGCACCCACCTCGGCTGCATACCCATCGTCAGGCCCGATTTAGGCGATCCCAGCATTGATGCTTCCTGGCCGGGGGGCTATTTCTGCCCTTGCCACGGGTCGAAATACGATTTGGCTGGACGCGTGTTCCGAGGCGTTCCCGCGCCATACAATCTTCCCGTCCCTCCACACCACTACACCAGCGATACGACGCTTGTGGTTGGCGAGAACCCGGTTGGCGAAGACTTCTCGCTTTCTTCGATTGAGCAGCTCTAGCGCTGCCGCTCGCGGGAGAGCCCCTTTTCCGCCAGCGCCGCCTCATAGGCCCTCATCTTCTCGTCGGCCTGCTCGCCAAGCTCGCGCAGATAGTCCCAGGCATAGATGCCGGTCTCGTGCATGTCGTCGAAGCCGAGCCTGACGGCGTAGTTGCCGACCGGCTCGACCCTGAGGATCTCGACCGCAGCCTTGCCGGCGACGATCGTCTTCTGGCTGGGATGGTGGCCCTGGACCTCGGCCGAGGGGCTTTCGACGCGCAGAAGCTCTGCCGGCAGCGCAAAACTCGCCCCGTCATCGAAGGCGACGTGCAGGGTGCGACGGTCTTTCGACAGGCGGATTTCGGTCGGCCAGGATGACATGATCGTGTACGTCCTTCGCAGGCTGCGGCAGTCACGCGCTTGACCTTGGCCGCAGCAGTGCCAATGTCCTGCTATAGCAATGTGCAAACCAGTCCGCATCCTGGTCGGAGCGGCTGGGCGTTCGGAGTTGAGGCAGACGTGCTGCTCGACGACATGAAGCCGCTGACGCCACTGGTCGATCCGTTCGGCCGGAAAATATCCTATCTGCGCATCTCGGTGACGGATCGCTGCGATTTCCGCTGCGTCTACTGCATGGCCGAGAACATGCAGTTCCTCCCCCGGAAGGAGCTGCTGACGCTGGAAGAGCTCGACCGGATCGCGACCGCCTTCGTCAGCCGCGGCACGCGCAAGCTGCGACTCACCGGCGGCGAGCCGCTGGTGCGCCGCGACATCATGAGCCTGTTCCGCTCGCTCTCGCGCCACCTCGCATCCGGTGCGCTGGACGAGCTGACCCTGACGACCAACGGTTCGTTGCTCTCGCGCTATGCCGATGAGCTCGCCGGCTATGGCGTGCGCCGCATCAACGTCTCGCTCGATACGCTCGACGCCGACAAGTTCCGCGAGATCACCCGCCGGGGCGACCTCAAGGTCGTGCTCGCCGGCATCGAGGCGGCGCGCAAGGCCGGCATGCGCGTCAAGATCAACGCGGTGGCGCTGAAGGGCGTCAACGACGACGAGATCGAAGAGCTGATGCTCTGGTCGCACGGCCTCGGCATGGACCTCACGCTGATCGAGGTCATGCCGATGGGCGAGATCGAGGTCGGCCGCATCGACCAGTATCTGCCGCTCTCGGTGGTGCGCGGACGGCTGATGGAGAAGTACTCGCTCGTCGACGACCCCTACCGCACGGGCGGGCCGGCGCGCTATGTCCGCGTCAAGGAGACCGGTGGACTGGTCGGCTTCATCACGCCACTCACCCATAATTTCTGCGAGAGCTGCAACCGCGTGCGGCTGACCTGCACGGGCACGCTCTATATGTGCCTCGGCCAGGAGGACGCTGCCGATCTGCGCGCCGCCGTCCGCTCCTCCCCTGACGACGCCCTGCTCTACCGCGCCATGGACGAGGCCATCGCCCGCAAGCCCAAGGGTCACGATTTCATCATCGACCGGCGCCATGCGCGCCCCGCCGTCGGCCGGCATATGAGCGTCACCGGCGGCTGATCGGCAGGACGGCGATTGCCGCGTCAGCTTGACCGGCTGGGCGAATACCGGCACCGTCAGGCGACGGGTGGAGTTGCTGCGGGTCATGTTCAAGGCGATCGCAGGCCGCGTGAGAGCGGCCGCAAGCGCAATCATTGACGCCATGAGGCAGACCCACGCCGCGCGTCTGGCCGTTATGGCCCTGCGGCTGCGGCGGCTCCTGCCTCTTCTTGCCATCCTCGTCGCGACCACCCTGCTCTTCTGCCTGTTCCTCGGCTGGTCCAGCGGGCGCAATGTCTTCGTTGCACTCGCGCCGGCATCGGCGACCTGGATCGGGGCCGGAATAGTGGGCGCCCTGGCGGGTCTGGTCGTGCTCGAACTCTGTGCGGCCTTCGCGATCACACTCATGACCGCCGCACTGCAGCTCGCCTACGACACCGGGCGGCACCGCGTGCGCGCCCTGCTTGTGATCGCCTGCACGATGGTGCTGGCGGGACTCGGCTGGCGGCTTTCGGCGCTCGATTCCGCAGGCTTGTCCCTCGTCGGCACCCTGCCAATGCTGGCCGGCGCGGGACTTGTCGCGCTGACGATGTGGTTCGAGCGCGCCTATCTGCGCCCGGCCTATCCCGGCTTCCGCGATTTCTGGGTCGATGTCGTCGATGCCCGCCAGTTTCTGACGCGAGCCGCCCATGGCGAATGACAATGGCAGCACGGCCTCGCCCCATGGCATCACCCCGGCGATGACGGCGCACCATCTCGCTGAAGCGGTCAGGGCCGGCCACAACGGCGCAAGCGACGCAGTCGAGAACCTGCCCCCGGCCGACGCGACCATGCTGTCGCAGACCGAGCAGACGCTGATCGCCCGGGTGCGCGAACACCACGCCAAGCTGCGGCAGGAGGCAGCGGCGCGGCTCAACGCCATCCAGGCCGAGATCGTCAGCCGGCGGGAACTCTTCACGCAGCAACGCTTCGAGGGACGGGTGCGCGGTGTCGAGGCGACCATGCGGGCGATGCTCAACAAGCACGGCAGCGAGCTGGAGCAGCGCGTCTACGACGCGCTCCGCGCCAAGCGCGAATACGCGTTCTTCAACTACGAGAACAAGCGCCGCGCCGACCCCAAGCTCGACAAGTGGCAGTTCATCCTGTTCTTCCTCGTCGTGCCGCTGGTGATCGAGAGCCTGCTCAACGGCAATTTCTTTGCCGAAGCCAGCGATTTCGGCCTGGTCGGCGGCGCGGCCACCGCCGTCATCATCTCCGCGCTCAATATCGCGCTCGGCTTTTGCATGGGCATCGGCCCGGCGCGCTACTGCCAGCACGTCAAGAGCTCGCATCTGTTCTGGGCCCTGCCGGCCTATGCCGGGATGATCGCACTCATCGTGCTGTTCAACCTCGCGGTCGGCCATTACCGCGAGATGCTGATCGCCAATCCGGATGCGCGCTCGTTCCAGGTCATGCCGCGCATGATGGAAAACCCCCTCGCGATCTATGACATCAAATCGGTCGCGCTGGTCATCATCGGCTGCCTCGTCGCCTTCGTCGCGGCGACGAAGGGCTATACCGCCTTCGGCACTTATCCTGGCCATGCCGCCGCCTATAAGCGCTGGCGCCAGCGCTGGAGCGCGGTCGAGGAAGAGCGGCGCCGGCTCGATGGCGAGTTGCTGCCGGAGCTGGAGGCGATCCGTACCCAGATCGACGGCTTCCGCGCCGATTGCCGCGACGAACTCGGCAAGCTGCAGGGCACGAAGGCGGCAGTCGAGAAGGCGCGGGACCTCTATCTCTCCCGCCTCGGCCAGTTGCGCGCGGCCAAGGACGCGGCGATGATGCAATATCGCGAAGCAAATCTTCGGGTCCGCACCGATCTGCCGCCAGCCTATTTCTCGCAATCGCTCAACCTCGCCGAGATCGACCAGCCCGGCGAGCTGCCGGAAATTGTCGCGGCGCGCCGGCAGATAGAGGATTTCGAGCAGCAGCTCACCAGCATGCCGGGGCTTATCGAGGCGAAGCTCAAGGACAGGCTGATGCTGCTGCGCGGCGTCGATCTCGCCGGCGAGATCGAGCAGGTGAAGCTGCGCGCGGCACAGGCGGGGCGCGAAGCCTTCGAGCGCGACGAGGCGGCCCAGAAGCAGGCGGCGGAGGATTTCGCCGCAATGCCACGCTAAAGGTCGGGGCATGAAGACCGAGAACCTGGCCATCGTCGCCTCCCTGCTCGCGGGCGTCGCGCTCGTTGGCTTCTTCGCGGCCCCTTCCCTGCTGCGCGGCCCGCCGCGCGACCAGGAGACGCTGTGCCCGAAGACCGGCCCGGTCGGCCATACGCTGATCCTCGTCGACAAGACCGATCCGTGGAGCGAGGTGCAGGCCGGACGGCTGAAGAAGCTGGTCAAGCAGATCGGCGACGAGCTGCCGGCCGAGCGCATGCTCTCGATCTACGTCTTCAACGACGTCTTCGAGCCCGGCTTCCCGGCCCTGATCTCGCTGTGCAACCCCGGCAAGACCGCAAGCGAGCTGATCGGCAATCCGCGCCGCGAATATGTGAAATGGGTCGAGAAATTCGGCCGCCCGCTCGACGATGCGTTGACCGTGCTGACACAGCCGGCGAAGGGCAACCAGTCTCCGATCGTCGAGGCCATCGGCGACGTGGTGTCGCGCCGCGAGAACCGCGTGCCGAATGGCGACCGCTCGCTCGTCCTCGTCTCGGACATGCTGCAGAACTCCGGGCAGTTCACCGTCTTCGGCAATGCCGCCGGCGCGCGCGACCCGGAGCGGCTGCGGCGCTTGCTCGATAAAGTCTGGCAGGATTCGGGTGCGAAGACGTGGACGCTCAGCATCCATCAGGTTCAGGGCGTCTACGACCCGAACCGGCTGGAGCAGACCGCCACGCTCTGGAAGCAGGCCTTTCAGAAGCTCAACATCGCGGTGACCTGGGACAGGCTGTAGCCTCGACCAAGCCGCCTGCCCTGCTTGGGCCGGCGCGTGGCGGGTTTCAGAGCCTGTAGGCCATCCGCACGCCGCCCCAATGGCGCCCGCGCACGCGCAGCGGCGCGTTGATCTCGCTCAGCGCCTCGCTGCTGCCATTCCCGAAGTCATGATGGCAGAGCTGGACCATGAACGGACGCACAGAGCGGCTCGCGCTGATGCCGGAACGGCTCTCGAGAATGCGACGGTTGCGGGCATGAATCGCGTTCCAGGCCGGATCATGGCTGCGCGGCATCAGGGACGTCTCGGTGTGATGCACCGGCACATAGCCGTTGCGATCGCTCGGCACGGCAAAGACCAGACGCGGATCGCTCGCCAGCGCCCTCTCCAGGAGTGGCGGCAAGAGCGCTTCCAGCGCAGGCAGGCTCGGGCTCAGATATTGGAGCGGGTCACTCTCGGGAACCGGCGTGTAATCCGCCTCGAACAGGTCTTCTTCCGCCACAAGCCCCTTCTCGATCGCGGCTTCCATCACCGCGGCCACTTCGCGGGCAAAGTCCTGGGCGCGCTCGATGAGCGGCCGATAGGAACGCTCGATGTCCTCGATCATCTGCGCCAGCGCACCGCTGCCGGCGACTGCGTCCGGATCGAAAGCGAGGTGCAATCCCTGCTCGCTTTGCCCTGCCATCCGGCAAGGAAGCGGCGGCAGACCGTCAATGGTAAGCGTGCCCACGCCGCCGCCGAACCGGGCAGACTGCGCGTCGGCGAGAAGCGCGCCGCCGCGGCCGACATCGACGATGCGGGTCGACAGATCGATACCGCCGAGCATCAGCCGGGCACGGCGCGCGGTCGGAAAGCGATCGAAGCGCCGCCTGTCGGCAAAGGCAGAGTGCCGCAGGACCGGCTTGAAGCGCCGGAGCATGCGGCCGACCAGCCGGCTGCCCTTTTCGGAGGCGCGGCGCACCCGCTCACTCTCGGCGACCGTGGCATGCGCGATGCGATCGATTTCATCGGCGCGGCGTGCCACGCCCTCGACGAAAAGCGCCGCCTCGCGGGCATTGCGCGACAATTCCGCCGTCGAGGCCGCCTGCTCCTGTGAGGCCTCGCTGATCGTGCTCATGAGCGGATTGACGTCCCGCACGATCTGGAGCGCTTCGTTGACGATGCCGGTCGAGCTCTGCGCTGCGTGGGTGAGCCGATCGACCCTGCTGCGGATGTGCTCGACGGCCTCGCTCACCGCGATGGAGAGCGTCTTCACCTCATGCGCGACGACACCGAACCCGCGCCCGGCCTCGCCGGCACGGGCCGCCTCGATGGCCGCATTGAGCGCCAGCAGATTGGTCTGGCGGGCGATCTCCGCAATGGAATCGACGATGCCGCGGATCTCACCGGTCGCCTCGGCGAGCCCATCAAGCATCAAGGTGGCCTGGCCAGCGCGCGCGACGGCAGCGTCGAGCCGGTCCCGAACGCTGGCCATGGCGCTGTCGACCTGCTCGGCCGACTGCGAAACCTGCTGCGACGCCGCCGCAAGGACCGAAGCGTTCTCGCTCGCGGCGCCAACGGCCATACGCATGCTGCCGGCGCTCTCCAGAATGGTGCGCGAGCCGCTTTCGGAATCGGCCGACAGCTTCTCGACCTCGCCCAATTCCTTCGTGAGCCGATCCATCGCGAACAGGATATCGCGCTCGATATCATCAACCGCATCGCGGACGGAGAGATCGCTGGGGGCGATCTGTGGAGCCGGCGCCTCTGCCGTCTCGGCCGTCATCGGCTCCGGTGAAGCCTCGCTGCCAGCTGCAGTTCGGGCGCTCAGCCAGCGTCGTATCCTGCCCTGCATCCCCAGCCCAGTCTCACCTAAGGTCAGCCCTGAATCGGTTATGGGTGGCGAGGGTTAACAAAAAGCTTCCTCGACGGCTGCACGGCGCCTGTGCCGCAGAAGCATTGGACCGTCCTCCCAGGCGCCTGTATGGCTTGGCCTTCCGCATCTCACGGGCAAGAGCCATGAGCCAGCACAGCTATGACGTCATCGTCGCGGGGGTCGGCGCCATGGGGTCGGCGGCTTGCTGGCACCTGGCCCAGCGCGGTCTCAAGGTGCTGGGGCTCGAGCGGTTCGACCTCGGCCACGCCATGGGCTCCTCCCACGGCCTGACTCGGATCATCCGGCTCGCCTATTTCGAGGGCTCGCACTACGTCCCGATCGTGCGCAGGGCGCATGAGCTCTGGGCCGAGACCGGCAAGCAGGCAGGGCTCAAGCTGCTGCATGTCACCGGCTCGCTCGATCTCGCGCCGAAGGGCGGCGGACCTGTCGAATCCTCGTTGCAATCCTGCCTCGACCACGGGCTGACGCATGAGGTTCTGGAGGGGGCCGAGGTGATGCGGCGCTTTCCCGGCTTCCAGCTGCCGGCAGGGCATATCGGCCTGTGGCAGCCCGATGGGGGCTTCGTCGCCTCCGAGAAGGCGATCTATGCCCATGTCGGCCTGGCGCAATCGCGCGGCGCCGACATCCGCATCAACGAACCGCTGCTGGACTGGACGCCGACCGCGCAAGGCGGCGTCATCGTGCGCACCGAGCGCGGAACCTATTCCGCCGGTCGCCTCGTCATCACCTCGGGCGGCTGGATCGCGGATGCGGTGCCGGCGCTATCGCAGCGGGTCAACACCGTGAAGCAGGCGATCGGCTGGTTCACCACGCGCCGCCCCGAGCTGTTCCGCGAAGGCGCCTTCCCCGTGTTCATTCTCAGCGTCGAGGAAGGCAATTTCTACGGCTTCCCGCTCTATGAGCACCCCGGCTTCAAGCTCGGCGGGCCGCATTTCGGGCGCGAGCCGATGGATCCGCGCGAGCCGGACAGGACTCCGAGCGAGAACCAGGTCAGCCTCATTCGAGAGTGCCTCGCGCGCTACCTTCCCGATGCGGCGGGCGAGCCTTTGACGGTCAAGGGCTGCGTCTACACGGTCTCACCGGACGAGGATTTCATCATCGACACGGTGCCGGGCGTGCCGCAGGCCGTCTTCGCTTCGGCCTGCTCCGGCCATGGCTTCAAATTCGCCAGCGCGATCGGGGAAATCCTCGCCGATCTGTCGACCACCGGCCATTCACCCTTCGACCTCTCTCCTTTCTCGCTTTCCCGCTTCGCGGCCTGAGCCTTTCCGGCAGGATATCCCTTTGGCCAGCGCAGCCGAAAATCGCCGCGGCATCATCTTCATGCTCGCGGCCATGTCGCTCTTCGTCCTCAACGACACGCTGATGAAGCTGGCGCGCCAGACCTACCCGGCCGGTCAAGCCATCGCGCTGAGGACGGCTTTCGCGATCGTCGTCGGCTTCGGGCTTGTCTTCCTCGCCCGCGAGAGCGACCGCCTCGCCATGGCCTTCAGGCCGCGCGTGCTGCTGCGCGGGGGCCTTGAGGCCCTCAGCGCGCTGACTTTCGGCTGGTCGCTCGGGCTGCTGCCGC
Organism: Allobosea sp. 10N428; assembly: GCF_056394545.1. Taxonomy (NCBI): domain Bacteria; kingdom Pseudomonadati; phylum Pseudomonadota; class Alphaproteobacteria; order Hyphomicrobiales; family Alloboseaceae; genus Allobosea; species Allobosea sp. 10N428. The sequence goes on from NZ_JBFTIC010000001.1 coordinate 765,651, forward strand.
TGGCCAACATCACCGCGATCAACATGGCCTCGCCCCTGCTCATCGTCGCGCTTGCGGTGGTTCTGGGGATGGAACGCGTCGGCTGGCGGCGGACGACGGCGCTGACCGTCGGCTTCATCGGCGTGCTGTTCGTGGTGAAGCCGGGCGCGGCCTCCTTCAATTCCGCAGCGCTTGTCGCCCTGTTCAGCACCTTCCTCGTCGCCTGCCGCGATCTCGCGACCCGCACCATCGGCGATGACGTGCCCTCGACAGTCGTTTCGCTCACCACGACGGTCCTCGTCGGCGTCGCCGCGCTCGGCTACGGCCTGACCGAACAATGGCTGCCGGTCTGGCGGCTCGAGACCGTCTATGTCGCCCTGGCCGCCGTTCTGGTCACAGTCGGCACCTTCTTCATCATCAGCGCGTTCCGCCGCACCGATGTCGGCGTGATCTCGCAGTACCGCTACGCCGTCATCGTCTTCGCGACACTGCTCGGCTATCTCGTCTGGGGCGACGTGCCCGATCTCTTCGCCTTCCTCGGCATCGGGCTGATCGTCGGCAGCGGGCTCTACGCGATGCACCGGCAGCGCGTGCGACCGGATTCCCGGCTGAAGCTCGACCGCCGCCCCGATCCTTCGAAAGAGGCCGCCTGACGGTGGACGGGCCGCGAGGGCCCGTCTCAGGTTTCCGGTGTCAGCGCCGCTTTACGGCTCCAGGCGAGCGATCAGGCTGGAGGTGTCCCAGCGATTGCCGCCCATCTTCTGCACCTCGGCGTAGAACTGATCGACCAGCGCGGTGACCGGCAGCTGTGCGCCATTGCGGCGGGCCTCGTCGAGGACGATGCCGAGGTCCTTGCGCATCCAGTCCACGGCGAAGCCGAAATCGAACTTGTTCTGGTTCATCGTCTTGCCGCGGTTCTCCATCTGCCAGGAGCCGGCGGCGCCCTTGGAAATCACCTCCAGCATGGTCTCGACGTCGAGCCCGGCGCGCTTGGCGAAATGCACGCCCTCGGACAGGCCCTGGACCAGGCCGGCGATGCAGATCTGGTTGACCATCTTGGTGAGCTGGCCGGAGCCGGCCGGGCCCATCAGGCGGCACATCCGGGCAAAGCTCGCGATGACCGGTTCGACGCGGGCGTAGGTCTCAGGCTCGCCGCCGCACATCACGGTCAGAACGCCGTTCTCGGCGCCAGCCTGCCCGCCCGAGACGGGCGCGTCGACGAAGCCGAAGCCGCCCTGCTTCGATGCCTCGTAGAGCTCGCGCGCGACATTGGCCGACGCGGTGGTGTGATCGACGAAGACCGCGCCCTTCTCCATGCCCGCGAAGGCACCATTCTCGCCTGTCGTCACCGAGCGCAAATCGTCATCGTTGCCGACGCAGGCGAAGACGATCTCCTGGCCCTTGGCGGCATCGGCCGGTGTCGCTGCGGACAAGCCGCCATGCTGGGCGACCCAGGCCTGCGCCTTCGTCGGGTTGCGGTTGTAGACGGTGACCTCATGGCCCTTGGCCTTGAGATGGCCCGCCATGGGATATCCCATCACGCCGAGACCGATGAACGCGACTTTGGCCATAAGCAGCTCCCGCTCCTTTTTGAAGACTGAAACGCTTTAGCGCGCCGTTGCCGGTCCGGGAAGGCGGATGCGCGCCAACGGCCCATGCGGCATTTTCCGTTGCAGCCGGGAGACTGGCGGCTTAGCTGCGGTCCATGACCATATCGAACGACGACGAATTGCAGGCCCTCAAGGAGATCGGCGGCATCGTGGCTCGCGCGCTTGCAGCCATGGGCAAGGCGCTGGAGCCCGGCATGACCACTGCGGAACTCGACGCGATCGGGCGCGATTTCCTCGAGCGGCACGGCGCAAGCCCGGCCCCCGAACTGGCCTACGGCTTCCCTGGCGCGACCTGTATCAGCGTCAACGAGGAGATCGCCCACGGCATTCCCGGCGAGCGGCGCATCCTCGCGGGCGATCTCGTCAATATCGACGTCTCGGCGGAGAAGGACGGCTTCTTCGGTGATACCGGAGCCTCGTTCGCCGTGCCGCCGGTCAAGCCGAAGGTCGAGCGGCTGTGCCGCGACGGCCGGCGCGCGCTATGGGCCGGCATCGGGCAGGTCGGCGCCGGCAAGCCGCTCGCAGGCATCGGCCAGGCCGTGGGGCGCTTCGCGGACAACAACGGCTATACGCTCGTGCGCAACCTGGCGAGCCACGGCGTCGGCCGCTCGCTCCACGAGGAGCCGACGGAGATTGCGACCTGGCCGGACCGGGGCGAGCGCCGGACCATGACGAACGGGCTCGTCTTCACCGTCGAGCCGTTTCTCTCGCTGGGCGCGGACTGGGCAGAACAAGGGGATGGCGATCGCTGGACGCTCTACAGCGATCCCCGCGCGCCCACAGTCCAGTACGAGCACACCGTGGTCGCGACACCGCGCGGCGCCGTCGTCCTGACCCTGCCGGGCTGAAGCCCGCGCCGGGCTACGGCCGGCTCAGCGTAGCGAGAGATGCCGGCTGAGCCTCAATTCGACTCTGTCCCAGACGCGCCGGATGATCTCGACCAGCACGAGATAGATCAGCGCCGCATAAAGATAGATCGACAGGTCGAAGGAGCGGGCGAAGGCCAGCCGCGTCGCGCCCATCAGGTCGAAGAGCGTGACCAGCGAGGCGATGGCGCTCGCCTTGATCATCACGATCAGCTCGTTGCCGAGCGGGCGCAGCGCCAGGATCATCGCCTGCGGCATGATCACGAGACGCAGTGTCGCCCAGCGATGCAGCCCGAGCGAGAGCGCCCCCTCGAACTGCCCGCGCGGGATGGATTGGATCGCGCCGCGCAGGATCTCGGCTTGATAGGCCGCCGTGTTGATCGTGAAGGTGAGGAGCGCGCAATAGAACGGATCGCGGAAGAACCACCACAGCCCGACATCCTGCCAGAACAGCCGGAACTGACYGAGGCCGTAATAGACGAGGAAAAGCTGGCAGAGTAGCGGCGTCCCCCGAAAGAAGGTGGTGTAGCCGCTCACCAGCTTGCCGACCCAGGGCGCCCCGTAAAGCCTCGCGACCGCAAGGCCGAAAGCCATGACGAAGCCGAGCAGCACCGAGAAGAAGACCAGCTCGACCGTGATCCAGAGGCCGGACGCCATCCGGCAGCCGTAGTTCTGCAGGACTTCGCTACCGACGAACCAGCCGGGATATTCGCACCAGTTCATCGCGTCGCGCCCCCGAAGGCCGCAAAGCCGCGGTTGGCGCGCCTTTCCAGCCCGTCGATCGTCCGGGCGGAGATAAGCGAGAAGAAGAGGTAGATCATCATCGCCGCGCCGAAGAACAGGAAGGGTTCCTTGGTCACGACATTGGCGCGGGTCGTGATGAACATGATGTCCGGCAGGGTGATGACCGAGACCAGCGAAGTCTCCTTGAGCAGCACCATCCAGTTGTTGCCGAGGCCGGGCAGCGCCACACGGACGAGCTGCGGCAGCACGACAAGCCGGAAGGCCTGGCCCTTGCTCAAGCCGAGCGCCGCGGCAGCCTCGCGCTGGCCCTTCTGGATCGAGTTCAGCGCGCCGACCCAGACCTCGCTGGAGAAAGCCGAGAGCACGACGCCGAGCGCGACCATGCCCGCAACAAAGGGGGGCATGCTGAAGGAACCGGGCAGGCCGAGGCTCTGCCAGAGCTGCTGAAGCAGGATCTGGATGCCGAAATAGATGATGTAGAGCGTGAGCAGCTCGGGCACGCCGCGAAAGACGGTGGTGTAGAGCGTGGAGATCCAGCGCAGCAGCGCGTTGTCGGAGCGCTTGCCGAGCGCGACGATCAGCCCCAGCGCAAGGCCGAAAGGCAGCGTCGCCAGCGCGATCGAGATCGTGACGGCGGCGCCCTGCAGCAGGGCCCAGCCCCAGCCTTCGGGGCCGAAGCCGAGCAGCGCGAATTTATCGAGCATGAAGATGCCGGGGCAGGAGAAGCTTATGCCCGCCGGCCCAGCCGGGCCGGCGGGAACGGTTCAGCACAGCCGGCTCAGTCGTATTTGAACCACTTGTCCTCGAGCTTCTTGTGCGAGCCGTCGGCCATGGTCTCGGCGATGGCCTTGCTGATCTTCTCCTTGAGCTCCGGGTCCGACTTGCGCACGGCGCCGCCGACGCCGGGGCCATGGATGGCGTCGTCGCGCTTCACCTCGGCGATCTTGCGGCAGCAATCCTTGCCCTTGCCCCGAAGGAAGTCGGACAGCGCGAGCGCGTCGGCGACGATGTAGTCGAGACGGCCGTTGAGCAGGTCGAGATTCGCTTCTTCCTGCGTCGGGTAGAGGCGAATGTCGGAGTCCTTGTAGAACTTCTCGAGATAGTTGGCGTGAATGGTCGAGCCCTGGGTGCCGACCGACTTGCCCTTGAGCGCGGCCGGCGAGATGTCGTCCGACTTGGTGCTCTTCGGCCCGATCGCCCAGATCGGCGTCTTGCTGTAGACCGCGGTGAAGTCGACCCGCTTCTTGCGCTCGTCGGTGGCGTTCATGCCGGCGAAGATGACGTCATACTTGTTGGCGAGCAGCGCCGGGATGATGCCATCCCAATCCTGCACCACCCAGGTGCATTTCACCTTCATCTTCTCGCAGAGCAGGTTGCCGTAATCGATCTCGAAGCCCTCGAGCTCCTTCTTGGCGTTCAGATTGTTGTAGGGCGGATAGGCGCCTTCGGTGCCGATCCGAATCTCCTTCCACTCCTTGGCCTGGGCGAGAGCGCCTGTCGCACCAGCCAGCGTCAGCGCCGCAGCAGCGACGAAACGAACGAAACCCTTCATGAAACCTCCCGCAGTTTCGAGGCCGCCGGATTTACCCTTGTCCCCGGTCCGACCCCGCTGCGACAGATTGGGCGCAGTTTCGCCTTACCCGCAAGAGGGTGTCCCGCAGCTTTTGACGGCCGGCACCGCCCAAAGGGCTGGCAACGAGGTCAATACTGCCAAAGGAGAAGACTGGCGTTGTGCGGGAGGCCCGACCGGGCCGCGCGTTTCAGCGACGAGCGTCGATGACCGCCACGATCCAGATCGCAAGGCCGCCCAGCGCAAGCGCCGCACCGACCCAGCCGGTCGAGGTCCAGCCATAGCCAGCAGCGATCGCCATGCCGCCGAGCCACGGGCCGAGCGCATTGGCGGTGTTGAAGGCGCTGTGGTTGAGCGCGGCGGCCAGCGTCTGCGCGTCCTCGGCGACATCCATCAGGCGCGTCTGCAGCATGGCACCGAGACCGCCGCCGCTGCCGATCATGAAGACGACCAGCGACACCGCCCAGATGTTGCCGGCAGCAAAGGGGAAAGCCGCGAGCCAGAAAGCGCTCCAGAGCAAGAGGCCGGCAGTTGCCGGAACCAGCGCCCGGTCTGCCGCCCAGCCGGCGAAGAGCGTGCCGAGTGTCAGTCCAAGCCCGAAGACGGCGAGCACGACCGGCACAAGCGCGGGCGAAGCACCGGTCACCGCCATCAGGGTCGAGGCGAGATAGGCGTAGACCGCGAAGAGTCCGCCGAAACCGATCGCGCCGGTGGCGAGCGTGAGCCAGACCTGCCGACGCTTCAGCGCGCCGAGCTCCCGCAAGGGACTCGCGCCGGGCTGGACCTTGTCGCGCGGCGCGTAGAGCGCGATCAGCAGGACCGTCAGCAGCGCCAGCCCCGCGACGATGGCGAAGCCAGAGCGCCAGCCCAGGACCTGCCCCATCCAGCTCGCGGCGGGAACGCCGAGAATCGTCGCGATCGTCAGGCCGAGCATGACTCGCGCGACCGACTGCGCCCGCCGGTTCGGCGGCGAGAGCGAAGCGGCGACCAGCGCCGCGACGCCGAAATAGGCGCCGTGCGGCAGGCCGCTCAAGAAGCGGAAGGCCAGCATCCAGTGATAGTTCGGCGCCAAAGCGCTCAGGCCGTTGCCGATCGCGAAGACCGTCATCAGGCCGATCAGCAGCGTGCGGCGCGGCACCCGCGCCGCCAGCACCGCAATCAGCGGCGCGCCGACCACGACGCCGAGCGCATAGATGCTGATGACATGCCCCGCGGTGGGTTCGTCGATGCCGAGGCCGGCCGAGAAATAGGGCAACAGGCTCATCGCCGCGAATTCGGTCGTGCCGATCGCGAAACCGCCCATGGCGAGCGCGAACAGTACCAGCCCGACCGGCGTCGAGCGAATGGCGGACGTGCCTGTGTTCAGGCTGCGATCATGCGCGGCAAGGCTCATAAGTGGCTTTCGAAGGGATGGGCGCGCGATGCTGCGCCGCAACATGGAATAGCCATTCCGACACGCCATAGCAGCAGCGAAAACGACGCAGCCCCATGCACTGAGGGCATGGAAATCCGACCGATACGCTTCGGACGCGCGAAGGCTATAAGGCGGGTTCAGACACAGGTGAGAGCAACGTGATTCCCTGGACGGTCCTCGACAGCGCCCCCCTGCCCGATGGCAGCGGAGATCTGCGCCTGAAACAGCGGGGCAGCGAGTTCTCGATCATGCTGGGCAGCAACGAGCTGATGAACAGCCGCCTCAGCGGCTCGGAGGAGGCGCTGGCGAAGCTGGTCTGCGAGCGGCTGGGCCAGCGCCCTGGAATCAGAATGCTGATCGGCGGACTCGGCATGGGATTCACATTGCGCGCCGCCCTCTCCCATCTGCCGCCGGATGCAGAGGTCGAGGTGGCCGAACTGATCCCCGCCGTCGTCGACTGGGCGCGCGGGCCGATGGCGGCGGTCTTCGCCGGCTGCCTGGACGATCCGCGCACACAACTGACCGTCGCCGACGTGGCCGGCGTCATCACCGACGCCAGGGGCCGCTACGACGCGATCCTGCTCGATGTCGACAATGGGCCGAAAGGGCTGACAGTCGCCGGCAATGACCGGCTCTATGCGGCAGGAGGGTTGCACGCCGCCAAGGAGGCGCTGCGGCCGGGCGGCATCCTCGCGGTCTGGTCGTCGGGCCCGGACCACGGCTTCACCCGGCGCCTGCGCAGTGCAGGCTTCGTCACCGAGGAGATCACGGCACGCGCCCGCCGCACGGGCGGCGGGGCGCGGCATGTGATCTGGCTGGCGGCGCGGCGCTAGCGATACCGAAGAACGGCCGGGATACCGGCCGATCTCCTCAGTTGAGCCGGCAGAGCCCGTCGCAGGGGGCCGCCGAAACGGTCTGGATGAATTCGCCAACCGCCTTCTGCGCATCCGGCTTCAGGACGGGCTGAGCCGCCTGCAAAGACGCGATCAGCGCCTGCCGATCCGGGGGCGCGATGCCAGCGGCGATATCGGCCGCGTTCTCGGCAAGGCTGCGTGCGATCAAGAGCTGATTCTGAGGCTTCAACGCCGGATTGCGCAGCGCCAGCGCCGCTCCGGTGACGATCTGCTGCAGGCCTAGGCGCATTTGCCGGATGCCGTGAAAGCGAGCATCGGTCTTCTCGTCGGCCTGCAGATGCGCGCCGAAATTGTTGATCGCCTGCAGCGACGCTGCGACAGCCTTCAGCAGGAAGACATGGGTCCGCGTCAACTCGTCCTGGTACTCGGCGACGTTCTTGGCCGTGTCCGGCGGCTTCCGATCGGCCGAGAACAGGGTATAGGCCTGCAGGATCCTCGTCTGCTTCTGGACGATGTTCAGCAACGCCGGGATATCGGCGCCCGTGTAGGGCTTCTTGCCGAGGATGGCCTGCTCGTCCCAGACGTCAGCCAGCACCTTGCCTTCGACGGGATCGGCCAGGCGCGGCAGGCTCGGCTGGCTCTCCGACGCCTTCATCATCGTCTCGACCGACGCGGCGGCGGCGTCCATATAGGCCGATCCGTTCTGCGGCACCTCGGCGCGCGCTGCGAACCCCAGGAGACAGGCCCCGCCCAGGGCGGCGAGCCGTGCGATCGAACCGAACCTCGTCATGGTCTTCCTTTTCCTGCGGCGCGAGCCTCAGCCAGAAGGCAGAGCTCGGTGAAGAGAACCTGCGCCGCGCATTGCGCCGTGTTGCTGGTCGCATCGTATTGCGGCGCGACCTCGACGACATCAGCCGCCACGATGTCGCGCCCCTTGAGCGCGCGCAAAATCGCCAGTGCCTCGCGCGGCGTCAAGCCGCCAACTTCGGGCGTGCCGGTGCCGGGCGCAAAACCGGGGTCGAGCGAATCGACATCGAAGGAGACATAGGTCGGCCCGTCGCCGATCACGGCCAACGCCTTGGCGATCACCGCATCAAGACCGAGGTCGTCGACTTCATTGGCATGGATCACGGTCATGCCGGACTCGTAGGAGAACTCCCACAGATACTCGGCGCCGCCGCGGATGCCGATCTGGATGACGCGCTCGGGGTCGAGCACGCCATCCAGCACCGCCTGGCGAAACGGGCCGCCATGATGGAACTTCGAGCCCTCATAGGGGCCGGACGTGTCGCAATGAGCGTCGATATGCACCATGCCGACCGGGCGCTTCGCTCCCACGGCCTTGAGGATCGAATAGGTGATGGAGTGATCGCCGCCCACCGCCAGCGGCGAGACGCCGGCCTCGACGATCGTCCGGAAGGTCGCCTCTATATCCTCATGGCAGCTTTCGAGCGAATAGCGCGAACGGAACGGCACGTCACCGACATCGGCGGCCTTGATCATGGTGAAGGGCGCCGTGCCGAGCGCATGATCCATGGGGCCCATTCGCTCGATGGCACGGACAGCGCGCGGGCCGAGGCGGGCGCCTGCCCGGTTGGTCACGCCCAGATCCATCGGCACGCCGATGATCGCAACATCGAGGCCGCCGATATCGGGCTTGGCGAGGGCATCCGGGCGATAGGGCGCACCGACGAAGGTCGCGACATCGGCGAAGGGCCATTTGCGCCTGTCGCCGGTGAACTGGCCTGCCGCGACCTTGGCAAAGCGCGGATCGTGAATGTCGCCGCCGCTGGCGCCGGCGTAGCGCTGCCTGAGCCGGTTAAGCCTGTCCTGATCCATGCCTGCCTCCTCGCGGACTTGCCTCAGCCCGGAATGCGCTCGAGCATCAGCACCGTGTGGTCCTGATATTCGACCTGTCCGAAGCCCTTGTAGCCGAGCTTTTGCGCGACGCGTAGGGAAGCAACGTTCTCGGGCGCGATGATGCAGACGCTGCGCCGCGCGCCATGGGTCGCCGCAAACCAGCCGTGAGCGGCAGCCGCCGCTTCGCTTGCATAGCCCTTGCCGTGAGCCTCCGCGGCCAAAATCCAACCAGCCTCGGGAGCACTGTCGAACTGCGGGGACAGCCCACGGCAACCGTCGAACAGGCCGATCTCGCCGACGAAGGCGCCGCTGCGCTTCTCGACCGCCATGAACATGCCATATCCGCGCAGAGTCCAATGGCCGGCGATGCGGGTCAACCGATGCCAGGCCTCCTCCCGGCTGAGCGCCCGGCCGCCGAGGTAGCGAACGACATCCGGGTTGCTGCGCATCGCGTGGATCGCATCGAGATCATCGATCTCAGGGCGGCGCAGCCGCAGGTTTTCAGTCTCGATCATGGCCGCTTTAAGCATCGCCGCGGGAGCGAGCCAAGAGATGCATCGGAACTAGCCGAAAGTCGCAAGAATCATCGATGAAATCCCTCGCGCTTCGAAAATCCATTCGCTACAACGCGTTTCGGAACGTCGGGCGACAGAACCCCTTTCGAAACGCCCGCACCCCCTGAATGTCCGAGGAGAATCGCTAGATGAAGCGTCGTCAGTTTATTCAGACCGCGGCTGCCGGCGCCGCGGCCAGCGCTGTGGCCATGCCTGCGGTTGCGCAGTCCAATCCCGAGGTGAAGTGGCGCCTGGCCTCGAGCTTCCCGAAGTCGCTCGATACGATCTATGCCGGTGCCGAGATCATGGCCAAGATGGTCTCCGAGCTGACCGACGGAAAGTTCCAGATCCAGGTCTTCGCCGCCGGCGAAATCGTCCCGGCCCTGCAGGCTCTCGACGCCGTCACGAACAACACCGTCGAGATGTGCCACACCGTCTCGTATTACTATGTCGGCAAGGACCCGACCTTCGCGATCCCCGCCTCGGTGCCGTTCGGCCTCAACGCCCGCATGCAGAACGCCTGGCTGTTCCAGCATGGCGGCAACGAGATGTTCAACGAATTCTACAAGAAGTTCAACGCCTACGGCCTTCCCTGCGGCAATACCGGCGCGCAGATGGGCGGCTGGTTCCGCAAGGAAATCAAGTCCACCGCCGATCTCCAGGGCCTGAAGATGCGCATCGGCGGTATCGCCGGCTCGGTGCTGCAGAAGCTCGGCGTCGTGCCGCAGCAGCTCGGCGGCGGCGACATCTACCCGGCGCTCGAGAAGGGCACCATCGACGGCGCCGAGTGGGTCGGGCCCTATGACGACGAGAAGCTCGGCTTCGCCAAGGTCGCGCCGTACTACTACTATCCGGGCTTCTGGGAGGGTGGACCGACCGTCCACGCCTTCGTGAACCTCGAGAAGTGGAACTCGCTGCCGAAGACCTATCAGGCCGCGCTCACCGCCGCCTGCACCTATGCGAACACCCAGATGGCGGCGCGCTATGACGTCGTGAACCCGCCGGCGCTGAAGCGCCTGGTTGCGGCCGGCACGCAGCTGCGCCCCTTCCCGCAGGACGTGCTGGAAGCGAGCCTCAAGGCCTCGAACGAGCTCTATTCCGAAATTTCGGCGAAGAACCCGGACTTCAAGAAGGCGATCGAGACCATGGCCGCGTTCCGTTCCGACCAGTATCTCTGGTGGCAGGTGGCGGAGCTGAGCTTCGACGTCTTCCAGGTGCGCACGCGCGCACGCTGAACGGCGGACGCCAAATCGTTGTTTCGAAGGCCCGGCATCACGCCGGGCCTTTTTTATTTGGCTGGTCGCCGCGGCGAGCGATCCATTGCCGATTATCGGCTCTGTCCCGCATTCCATGACGAAATTGCATGATTGCCATGCAAATACATCTTGCGCCGAAATCCAGACCTGCTTTGCTGGCGTGTGTCAGCAACGACCGGAAAACCGGCGTGCATGCCTCTGAGGGAGGGCAAACTGGATGAAGCGTCGTCTATTCCTGAAGACCGCAGCAATCGGGGCAGCTGCGGGAACTATCGCGAGCCCGGCCATTGCGCAGCCGATGCCGGAGATCAAATGGCGGATCACCTCGTCCTTCCCGAAATCGCTCGATACGATCTACGGCGCCTCGGAAGTTCTGGCCAAGGCCGTTTCAGAAGCGACTGACGGCAATTTCCAAATTCAGGTTTTCGCAGCTGGCGAGATCGTGCCGGCTCTGCAGGCGGCGGATGCCGTGACGAACGGCACCGTCGAGATGTGCCACACCGCCTCCTACTACTATGTCGGAAAAGACCCGACCTTCGCCTTCGGCACGGCCGTGCCGTTCGGACTCAATTCCCGCCAGCAGAACGCCTGGTTTTACCATGGCGGCGGTATGGATTTGCTGAACGAGTTCTACAAAAAGGCGAACATCTACGCCCTGCCCGGTGGCAATACCGGCTGCCAGATGGGCGGCTGGTTCCGCAAGGAGATCAAGACCGCCGCCGACCTGCAGGGCGTGAAGATGCGCATCGGGGGCTTTGCCGGGCAGGTGATGAGCAAGCTCGGCGTCGTGCCGCAACAGATCGGCGGCGGGGATATCTACCCGGCGCTGGAGAAGGGAACCATCGACGCGGCGGAGTGGGTCGGCCCCGCCGATGACGAGAAGCTCGGCTTCAACAAGGTCGCGCCCTATTACTACTATCCCGGCTGGTGGGAGGGCGGAGCCTCGCTCCACTTCTTCATCAACACGGCGAAGTGGAACGAACTGCCGAAGGTCTACAAGTCGCTGCTCACGACAGCCGCCGCCCAGGCGAATATCGACATGCAGGCGAAGTACGACGCCCGCAATCCGGCCGCGCTCAAGCGCCTCGTCGCCGCCGGCGCGCAGCTGCGCCCGTTTTCGCAGGAGATCCTCGAAGCCTGCCTGAAGGCATCGAAGGAAGTCTACGTGGAAACCAGCGCCAAGAATCCGGACTTCAAGAAGATCTACGATTCGATGTCGGCCTTCCGCGGCGACCAATATCTATGGTTCCAGATCGCGGAATACACCTACGACAACTTCCTGATCCGCTCGCGTGTTTCGAACCTGCTCTGACCCAACGGAGCTTCCAACGCGAGCGATACTTACCCCGGCGCAAGCCGGGGTTTTTCATGACGTTGCACCACTCCCTCGGCGACACGCGCCATGCTATCAAGGGAGAGATGCCACGACCGCGCCTTGCTTTGCGGTTAGCAGGCGTCATCGTTCGGAAATCGCCATGCCCCGCACCGTCCTCGCCCTGCTCCTGACCTGCCTTGCGACCGCAGCCACAGCGCAATCGCTCGGCGAGCCCTTGCCGGGGCGCGCCGCTCCTCGCGAATCCTTCAGCAAACCCGCCCCCGCGGCCAGCAAAGGCGCCCGCCCCTGCCCCGAATACGGCGCCGGCTTCGTCCGCCTCGAAGGCTCCTCCCTCTGCGTCCGGGCCGGCGGCTCGGTCCGCGCCGAGTTCGGGAAGAGCTCGCGCAACGGTTATGGCAGCCGCGCGGACGGGATGGCCTATCTCGAAAGCCGTGGCCAGACCGCCCTCGGGCCTGTCCGCTCGGTCCTCAGCGTTCGCGGCGGGGTCGATCGCGGCCTGGATTCCGGGCCGTTCCGCTACTGATCTCTTTATTTTCTAATGCGTTGTCGTCACGCGAGCCGGTGTCCGCTGCTCTCGAGGACGCTCTCGTCCTTAGGCTTCAGTAGCCGCGCGACCTCCGCCTGAAGCACGGGAACCAACTCCCGCTCGAACCAGGGATTGCGCTTGAGCCAGGCGTTGTTGCGCCAGGACGGGTGCGGCAGCGGCAGCACGCGCGGATGCACCGGCCGGGCCAGGATCTCACGCCAGTTCGACACCGTCCCCGAGAGATTGGCGGCCTCCTTTGCACCCAGATGCCAGCCCTGGGCATAGCGCCCGATCGCGAGCACAAGCTCGATCCGCGGCAGTGCCGCGAAGAGCCGCCCGCGCCAGGCCGGCGCGCATTCCCGCCTCGGCGGCTTGTCTCCGCCCTTCGCGTCCAGCCCCGGAAAGCAATGCCCCATCGGCACGATGGCGACCTTGGCAGCGTCGTAGAACGCCGCCTCGTCGATGCCGAGCCAGTTCCGCAGCCTCACGCCGGAAGGGTCGGTGAACGGGCGGCCGCTGGCATGAACGCGCGTGCCCGGGGCCTGCCCGGCGATGCAGAGCCGCGCCGTCGCGGAAGCCTGGATCACCGGGCGCGGCTGGTGCGGCAACGGCGGCAGGTAGAGCGGCGCGTCGCGGCAAATCCGGCAGGCCCGCAGTTCCGCCAGCACCTCGTCGAGCGTTTCCGGCGCGCTCATCGCCTTGCCAGCCTGGAACGTCCGGGAGCCTGCGAGATCAGCCCATCGCACACCCAAGCGGGCTGCTTCGCCGCATAGTCGTGCGGATCGCCCTTCTCGATCCGGGCGAGACCGTTGATGCGGCCGCTCGGATGGTTGCGGATGACATAGAGATCGCCGCTGACCTCGATAGTGAAACAATAGGTCCGGCGCGTTTCCTGCGGACCGTAGTAGTAGCAAATCGCATCGGCGGTCGTCGTCCAGCAGGCATCCTTGTTCGACACGCCGCGGTTGTGACCGCTCGCGCGACCGTCGGGATGGTGAAACTCGCTGAACGGCAGGTTGGTGCCGGTATAGACACCGGAGACGGTGTTGCCTTCGAACAGCCGCCGGATCTGCTCGCCGTTCAGCCGCTCGGCCGCGCCGGCACCGGTCGCGGCGAGAAGCCCAAGGACCGCGGCCGCGATGCCCGAGCACCGTCGCATCAGCGTTGCGCCAGCTTCCGGCTCATCGGCGGCGCCGGGGCGCGCGAGATCAAACCGTCGCAATACCAGGGCGTGCCGTTGTCGGTATGGTTGCGCGGATTGCCGAGTTCGACCTTGGCCAGCGCATTGACCATGCCGTTGCCGACGTTGCGCAGCACGTAGAGGTCGCCGCTCATCTCGACGGTGAAGCAATGCACCGTGCGATCGCTCGGCGGGCCGTAATAGTAGCAGATGCGGTCCGGCTTGGTGATCCAGCAGGCATCGGTATTGGGCTGCCAGCCATTATGGCCGAGCGCCTGCCCGTTCGGATCGTGATACTCGGTGAAGAAGCCGCCATTGGTGTAGCGCCCGGACACCGTGTTGCCGCGAAAGGCGCGCTCGATCGCCTCGCCGCTCAGGCGTTCGACCGCCTGCGCCGCGGTGACCGGAACCAGCAGAGTCAACAGGAACGGGAACAACCGGCGCATCACGCCTTCCAGCTCGGACGCGTCGACAGCTGATCGTGCCAGCGGCGGATATGGACGAAGTCCTCGGCGAGCGGAATGCGTGAGGGCTTCATGAAGTCGATGGCGATGCCGGCGGTGATATCCGCCACGGAGAGGGCTTCGCCGCAGACGAAGGCATTGCCGGCAAGCTGCAATTCCAGCAGCCAGAGATGGTCGTCCACGTGGTCCCGATTGGCCTCCGCCCATTCGGGGACCTGGTCCTCAAGCTCTGCCATGGACGGATGGCTGTGGCGGAAGACGGCGGCAACGCTGGCGAACAGCCCGAGCTCGATCCGCCGGTTCCACATTTCGATGGTCGCCTGCTCCTTCGGATCGCGGCCGAACAGCGCCGGCTGGGGATGAAGCGCCTCGATGTAGCGGCAGATCGCGATGGTCTCGGCAAGCGCGGTGCCATCGTCGAGTTCGAGCACCGGCAGGCGCTGCGCCGGGTTGATCCGGGCGAAGGCCTCGGTCCGATGCTCCTTCTTGGCGATGTCGATCGCCACCAGATCCGGCAGCGCCACGCCCTTTTCCGCGAAGAAGATGCGGACCCGCCGCGGATTTGGCGCCCGCCCGCCATCGTAGAGCTTCATCAGATGTTCTCCGTCTCCGGTGCACCGGATCACGGCCCGCGCCGGAAGGTCAACCACATGCTGCGGTTTCGTGACACCAGCAAGGCGGGCGATGCCGCATCCGCCGGGAGGGCCCGGGGTCAGCGCGGATGGGCACGACGCCAGGCCTCGGGCCGCTCGAACTGGAGCGCCCAGAGACCGCGCCCGGCGGCCCGCGCCTCATCCTCCTGGGCCCGATAAGCACCATAGGACACAGCTTGGCCGTCGCGGACCATGCGCGCATTGACGTCCTCCTCGCCCACCCGGCAGCGGGCCAGCCCGCGGCCGTAGCGATCGACCTTGCCGATCTCGCAGGTCGCCATGCCCCCGGCCAGCATGGCCTGCAAGGCACGCCGCGCCTCGCGCCCGCAGAAAACCTGCCGGCCGGCCCGGTCGGTGCAGCTCTGGCGATATTCAGGGGCGTCGATCCCCTCCAGCCGCAGCTCCTCGCCGAGCAGCCTCAGCGAATCGCCATCGATCGCCTGCGCAGGTCCCACCAGCGTCCGGGCGGGGCCGAGGCGGTATTGCAGGATCGCACCAGCGAGCGCCAAAAAGCCGAGAAAGCCGAGCGCCACGGCGAAATCCGTGACGCGGCCGACACGGCGCCAGCCGAAGGGGCCGGAACGAGAGCTGCTAAATCCGAAGGGAGCCATCAGGAAGAGCTTAACGATTTGGTGTCCATGATGGCGAGCCGTTTGCGCATCCCGCGCGGCGGCACGAGGATACATCTTTCCGACCATGGCGGAAGTGACGGCCGAACAGGTGCAGCGCGGGCGCGGGCCCGATCCTTCCGTCGTGGCGCGCCGCAAGCACGTTTCACGGGAAGTGAAATCCGTGCGCGAGCGCCTGACGTCCTCGACCGGGCTCGAGCGCGCCTTCGATTCCGAATTGCTGCGCGTCTTCGCGCAATACCGCCTGACCGGCTCCGCCGGCACGCTGGTGCTGGTGATCGGCATCGCCGCAGCCGCCTGTCTGTGGCTGCCGACCATGTATGTCGCGCTGTGGAGCGCCACGGTCCTAGCCAGCACGCTCATCATCGTCGCCCTGTCGCGCCGCTATCTGCGCAAGCCCGCCGATACGGTGCGGCTGAAACGCTGGCGCCGGCTCTTCACCCTGGCGGAGGGCATTCATGGCTTCTCATGGGCGCTTCTGCTGCTGCTGTTCGCGCCTGTCGAGGCTCCCGGCGCGAAGGTCTTCGTCACCACGGCGCTGCTCATCGTCAGCGCGCTCACGGTCATGCTCTCCGCCACGATTCCCATCGCGGTCTATGCCGGGCTGACGCCGATCATCGCCGGCATCATGGCGTTCTTCTGGGAACGGCGCGACATGGACAGCGTGACGATGGCGCTGATGGCGGCCTCGGCACAGCTCTTCTTCATCTTCCTGGCCAACCGGCTCTATGCCAGCTCGGTCGACTCGATCGGCTTCCGGGCCGAGAAGGACGCGTTGATCGCCGAGCTCGAAACCGCCAATGCGAATTCCGACGAGGCCCGGCGCAAGGCGGAGGAAGCCAATCTCGCCAAGTCGCGCTTCCTCGCCACGATGAGCCACGAGCTGCGCACGCCGCTCAACGCCATCCTCGGCTTCTCCGAGGTGATGAAGAGCGAGATCTTCGGCGCGCACGCCAATGCCGCCTACAAGGAATATTCGGCCGATATCCACGGCTCGGGCCAGCACCTGCTGAACCTGATCAACGAAATCCTCGACCTGTCGCGCATCGAAGCCGGCAAATACGAGCTGAACGAGGAGGCGCTGTCGCTCGTCGACATCGTGGAGGACTGCCGGCACATGCTGGCAATGCGCGCCAAGGCCAAGGGCCAGAGCATCCGCACGCTTGCAGAGCCGCAACTGCCGCGGGTCTGGGCCGATGAGCGCGCCATCCGGCAGGTCGTCCTCAACGTGCTCTCGAACGCGATCAAATTCACGCCCCAGGGCGGCGAGGTCACGATCAAGGTCGGCTGGACGGCGACGGGCGGACAGTATGTCTCGGTCGCCGATACCGGGCCCGGCATCCCCGAGAACGAGATCCCGATCGTGATGCAGAGCTTCGGGCGCGGCTCGCTCGCCATCAAAACCGCCGAGCAGGGCTCGGGGCTGGGCCTGCCGATCGTCAAGGGACTGATCGATCTCCACGGCGGCAGCTTCAACCTGAAATCGAAGCCGCGCGCCGGGACGGAAGTGACCATCACCCTGCCGGCCGAGCGCGTGATGGACACCCTCGCCGCCCTGCCCGAGCCGAAGTCGCGGGCGGCATGAACTGCAAATCCGCGGCGGCAACGCCCGAATCTCGCCCCATCGATGGGCAACATCCATAGACGCCTCGCTCGGGGCGCCCACACTCTCCTCTCGGACCATCGCATCATGAACCGGAAAACGCGCGTCGCCGTGCTCTATGGCGGAAAATCGGGCGAACACGAGGTCTCGCTGAAATCGGCGGCCTCCGTCCTGCGCTATCTCGACCGGGACCGGTTCGAGCCCGTTCCCGTCAGCATCGACAAGCAGGGCCGCTGGCAATGCCACGATCTGCGGCGCATCGAGGCGACGAACGGCGACAGCCTGCCGATCCCGGCGGATTCTCCGGCTATCCGGCTGGAAGCGCAGGGCACGCAGACCACAATTCTGCCCGCCGACAACACTGCGCCTGCCATCGCGCCGGTCGATGTGGTGTTCCCGGTGATCCACGGCCCGCTTTGCGAGGACGGCGCGGTGCAGGGCCTGCTGGAGCTCGCCGGCGCGGCTTATGTCGGCTCGGGCGTGCTGGCCTCCGCGGTGGGCATGCACAAGGACATCGCCAAGCGCCTCGCCGCGCTCGCTGGGCTGCCGGTGGCGCCCTATCTTGCCCTGTCGCGCCGCGACTACCGTCGCGACCCCGAGGGATCGGCCAGTGCCGCGCGCGAGGCGCTGACGCTCCCGATCTTCGTCAAGCCCTGCAATATGGGCTCCAGCGTCGGCGTCCATAAGGTCAAGCGCTGGGAGGATCTCGACGCGGCGCTCGCCGACGCCTTCTTGTACGACACCAAGGTGCTGATCGAGCAGGGCATCGATGCCCGCGAGATAGAAGTCGCGGTTCTCGACGGCGATCCACCGGTGGCGAGCGTCGCGAGCGAGCTCAACGCCGGCCCGCAGCACGAATTCTACTCCTACGAGGCCAAGTATATCGACCAGGACGGCGCGACCGTCGACCTGCCGGCGAAGCTCGATCCGGACCAGATGGCACGCGTGCGCCAGCTCGCCATCGACGCCTTCGTCGCACTGGAATGCAGTGGGCTGGCGCGCGTGGACTTCTTCCTCGACCGCCAGAGCGGCGCCTTCTACTTCAACGAGATCAACACGCTGCCGGGCTTCACCGCGATCAGCATGTATCCGAAGATGATGGAGGCCTCAGGCCTGCCCTACCCCGCGCTGATCACCCGCCTGATCGAACTGGCGCAGGAGCGCCACGCCGAGCGGGCGGGGCTGAAGACTGATTATACGGAGTGAGCGGAACGTCATTCTCGGGCGGAGCGAAGCGCAGACCCGAGAATCTCAGAACAAGAGAAGACTGGTTTCCGAGATGCTCGGGTCAAGCCCGAGCATGACTGCTAATCTCAATCCTTCCGCGCGACCTGTGCCTGCTCGAAGGTCGCCATGCCCGAATGGACCGCCGCCGCCGCCTTGACGAGGCCTGCGGCGAGCGCCGCGCCCGTGCCCTCACCCAGCCGCATGTCGAGCGCGAGCAGCGGCACCTTGGCGAGGCGTGCCAGCACATCGGCATGCGCGCCCTCAGCCGAGAGATGGCCGGCGATGCAGTGGTCGATCGTCGACGGCTCGATCGCATGCAGGATCGCGGCGGCGGCCGTCACCACATACCCATCAAGGATCACCGGGATACGCTGCGAACGCGCGGCGATGATCGCGCCGCAAATCGCCGCGACCTCGCGCCCGCCGAGGCGGCGGAGCACTTCAAGCGGATCCTTGAGATGGGCGCGATGCAGGGCCAGCCCCTTCTCCACAGCCGCGACCTTGCGCTTGAAGCCGGCTTCATCGACGCCGGTGCCGTGCCCGCACCAATGCATGGCGTCGCCGCCATAGAGAGCGGCGTAGATCGCCGCGGCCGAGGTGGTATTGCCGATGCCCATCTCGCCGAGGCAGAGCAGATCGGTGCCGCCGACAAGCGCTTCCATGCCGAAGGCCATGGTGGCGACGCAGGCGCGCTCGTCGAGCGCATCGGTCTGGGTGAAGTCTCCCGTCGGCAGGTCCAGCGCGAGATCGAAGACCTTGAAGCCGAGATCATAGGCCGCGCAGATCTGGTTGATCGCAGCGCCGCCCGCCGCGAAATTCTCCAGCATCTGGCGCGTCACCGTCTGCGGGTAGGCCGAGACGCCCTGAGCCACGACGCCGTGATTGCCTGCGAAGACGCAGACCAGCGGCCGGTCGACGCGCGGCGGCGCCTTGCCCTGCCAGGCCGCGAGCCATTCCACGATCTCCTCCATGCGGCCAAGGCTGCCGGCCGGCTTGGTGAGATTGGCGTCGCGGGCGCGCACCGCGTTCGCCGCCGCCATGTCGGGGCCGGGCATCGCGGCGATGAGTTCGCGGATATCGTCGAAGGGCAATCCGGAGGCGGCCATGGGCAAATCCATTACGCAAGGAACCGCATCAGCGCATCGGCATGGCGGCAGGATTGAAGCTGCTGCTATAGGGTCGGGAGCGTGAAGACAATCGAGCAGAACAACGCGGCAGGCATGGCTGAAGCCGAGACGACGACGGAGACGAACCCGCCGGACTGGCCGGGCTGGACGATCGCGACGGCGATCTGCCTGCGCTTCTGGTCGCGCCTGCCCGTCCCGCCATTGCCCGGCGAGGCCGACAGCCACGCCATCCCCGATTTCCGCAGCGTGCCACGCGCTCTGCCCTTCGCAGCCCTCGTCATCGCGCTGCCGGCGTCGCTCGTCGCACTCGGTGCCGGGCTGGCGGGCCTGAGTGGTTTCGTCGTGGCTGCGCTCGCGCTGACCGTGCTAGCGCTGACCACCGGCGCCTTTCACGAGGACGGGCTGGCGGACACCGCCGACGGGCTGTTCGGCGGACACACGCCGGAACGCCGGCTCGAGATCATGAAGGACAGCCGCATCGGCTCCTATGGTGCGCTGGCGCTGGGGTTGTCGCTCCTCCTGCGGGCGAGCCTGATCGCGATGATCCTCGACCGCTCCGGCGCCTGGGCGGCGGCAGCGGCGCTGCTCGTCGCAGCCCCCTGGTCCCGCGCCGAAGGGCTTTTCCTGCTCGCGACGCAGCCGGCGGCGCGCAGCAGCGGCGCCGCCGCGGCTGTCGGCCAGCCGACGATCGTCACGGCGCGGATCGCGCTCGCCCTGAGCCTCTTCCTCGCGACCGGGATCGCGCTGTGGGCGCAACTCCCGGTCGCGGGGCTGCTGCTCGGTTTCGCGCTGGCGCATGGTGCCGCAGCCGTGCTGTCGCGGCTGGCGCAACGACTGATCGGCGGGCAGACCGGCGACATCCTCGGCGCGGCGCAGCAGCTCGCCGAGATCGCGATCTATCTCGGGCTTGCGCTCATGCTCCATCCGAGCGCCTGATCAGCCGCGCACCCACGCGGACCGCCGCCAAACGTCATGGCGGGAGGCTCGAATGCGCAACGGGGACTTGACGGCAACGATTTGTGAGCGCTCGCTCTGCTTGCCTCCCGTCTGCTTACGTTAGGTGACAATGCCATGCGCAAAGCTCTTCTTGGCTTCCCGGCCGGACTGTTCGCCGTTGCCGCCGCCTATGCGGTGTCGAGCCTCGTTCTTCCGTCCACGGCCTCCGCCGTGGTCTGTGCCAAGGGCGTCTACCGGGCTGGATGCGCCGGGCCGAACGGCGCCGTCGTCGCAAGGCGCGGCTATGTCGCTCCGCGCTCGCACGGCGCCGTGTGCCGACGCTACGGGGTCGTAGGCGGCGTACGCCGCTGCGTCGCCTGGTAGCAGCGGCGCCAATCTTGATCTGAAAGGTATCCTTCCGCGTTGCGACAGGGGCGTAACTTCAGACCGACCAGCCTCTCGCGGGAACAGAACTCAGCTCTTTGATGGCGGATGCATTGCACCGCTCGGAGCAGCCCCGGCTTGCCGCCGGTCCAAGGCGGCAAGAGCCTCTCCGCTCAAACGAAAGAAGAGCTTCTTCGGCTGTGCGGCCGCACCGAGGCTTTCATAGAAGCGCAGCAGGGCCGGGTCGTCGGCATCGGCAGTCCAGTCGATGCGGCGGTGGCCGCGTTCGAGCGCGAGCTCGGCCAGCGCCTCCATCAGCGCGCGCCCCAGGCCGCCACCGCGCGCCGCATCGGCGACGTAGATCTCCTTCAGGAAGAAGCCGGATTTCAGCCCCGGGCCCGGATAAAGATTGCAGGCCGAGGCGAAGCCGAGCACCGCCTCGCCTTCCACTGCGACGAGAATGTCGACGCCGGCCGGTAGTTGCGCGAGACCCACAAGGATCTCGGCGACCGGAGGGCAAGGCACCGCGTAGTGGCCCTGCATCTCGACCATCAGCGCGGCCAGCGCCGGATGATCGGCGGGCTGGAGCAGCCGGATCGCGGTTTCGCTCATCGGCCGCCCCGCCTGCTCAGTGCAGCAGCGACCAGATGAAGCGGCTGGCGACGAAGAGCAAGAACAGGCCGAATGCGACCTCCAGCCGCCGCTTCGAGAGCCGGTGCGCCATGCGCGCGCCGATCGGCGCGGTCCAGATCGAGGTCGGGATGAATAGGATCATGCCGATCAGCGAGACATAGCCGAGCGAGAGCGGCGGCAGGATGTCCATCTTCGGCCAGCCGGCATAGATGAAGCCAAGTGCGCCGGGGATCGAGATCAGCACGCCGAGGCCGGAGGAGGTCGCGACGGCCTGATGGATCGGGCGGCCATAGAAGGTCATGAACAGGCTGGAGAGCTGGCCACCGCCGATGCCCATCAGCGCCGAGAGCACGCCGATGACGCCGCCATAGGCGACCATCAGCGGCTTGCCCGGCATCTCCTCGCCGAACTTCCAGCGATCGGCAGCGAAGAGCAGGCGAACGGCCGAAATCAGCGCCACGACGACGAAGATGATCTTGAAGAGATCGGCGGGCGCGTAGCGGGCGATATAGCTGCCGACGATGACGCCGACCACGACTGGAACGGCCCAGATCTTCAGAATCGAGAGATCGACGAGTCCCTTGGCGCGGTGCGCGTTGAAGGAGCGGATCGAGGTCGGGATGATGACGGCCAGCGAAGTGCCCACCGCAAGCGGCATGCGCACCTCGTCGGCCACGCCGATGACGCGGAAGACCTCATACAGCACGGGCACGATGACCGCGCCGCCGCCGACGCCAAAGACGCCGGCAAGAAGCCCCGTGGCCGCGCCGGCGAGCACGAGGGAGACGGCGAGGAAGGCGAGATCGCCGAGAGGAATGCCAGCAAACATGAAAGCTCGATCCGGTTGGGCAGCCCGATCTCTCGGCCATTTGCGCGGCCGGGACAAGATGCGACCCCGCATGACGGCTGCGAGAAATCATAGCGCCAGGCCGAACCTCTCCTTGACGCGGTGCGTAGGGATCGACCGTGCCGGCGATTCTGCCGAACGTCCCCCTCTTTCGCGGAGGAGACCGAGCGACGGGAAATGTCGGCCGCAGGCCTGACGGCTCACTCCTGCCACAAAACCCTCATTCCAGGGCGAGCCCGGAACGAGGGAGGCTTTCATCAGCCGCGATCACACATCCAGCAGCGGCGCGAAGCCGCCATAGACGACGCGCTTGCCGTCGAAAGGCATCTTGAGCTCGCCCATGCGCGGATCCGCCATCATCTTGCCCCAGGCCGCGGCGCGCGCCTCCTTGGACGGCCACTCGACCCAGCTGAAGACAACCGTCTCGCCGGCTTCAGCCTTCACCGCTCCCTTGAAATCGGTGACCTTGCCATCCGGCACATCGTCGCCCCAGGCGTCGACGACGCGGCGGGCGCCGAACTCCTTGAACAGCGCCGCGTGCCCGGCGGCGAAGCTGCGATAATCGGCCTTGCGATCATTGGGCACGGCAACCAGGACGCCATCGAGGTAGCCCATCGCACCGCCCTCGCCTTCATCGATCAGCGAGGCGAAGCCGCCATAGATCATGCGCTTACCGTCGAAGGACATCTCCTGGCCCATCATCTCCTTCATGCGCGGATCGCTCATGATCTTCTCATTCGCGGCGTCACGTGTGGCCCGGTCGGGGTATTCGAACCAGGAGAAGACCACGACCTCGTCGGGCGTCGCCTTCACGGCGCCCTTGAAGTCCGTGACCTTGCCGTCCGGGACATCGTCGCCCCAAGCCTCGACATGGCGCCTGACGCCGAATTCCTTGAACAGCGGCGCCGCCGCAGCGGCCTGCTTGCGATATGCATCCTTGTTCGCGGCCGGGACCGCGACGACGAAACCATCGACATAAGCCATAGCGTTCTCCTCACTTGCGGCCGTCCGTGCGGCCGCGTCTCAAAACTTTGATATCGACCGACGCTTCCTGCTGTTCGATGCGGAAAAGCGCGCTCAAGCGCAGCAGGAGCCGGTTGCCAGCAGAGGCTGGAAGTTCGCTGCGCCCTTCGGCTCGTCCTCGTAGCGATCGTGGTGACGCATCCAGTCCATGATCCCGTCCTCGTTGCGGCCCTTCGGCATCATGTCGAGGAAGTTGTAGGCACCGATCAGCAGGTCGCCGCCGCGCGCATAGGTCGAGTAGGTGTGGAAGATCTCGCCGGCCGCATTGCGATAGAAGACACTGAAACCCGGCATCTCGCCGCCTTCGCCTTCATGCGTCTCATAGTTGTATTCGTAGCGGCCGGCCGCCTTCTCCGCCGGGCTCGGCGAGATGTGAAAGTCGTTGTTGAAGTCGCTACCGGCTGAGGACACCCAGGGGAAATCCCAACCCATGCGGCGCCGGAACGGCTGGAACTCGGCATAAGGCGCTCGCGAGACCACCACCAGGCTGACGTCGTGATGTTTCAGATGCTGGTTCGCGCCGTCGAAATGATCGGCGAGGAAGGAGCAGCCCGGGCAGCCTTCCTTGGCGCCCGGCCCGAACATGAAGTGATAGATGAGCAGCTGGCTCTTGCCGTCGAACAGATCGGCCAGCGACAGCCGCCCGTTCGGACCGGCGAAGACATAGTCCTTGTCGATTCTGACCCAGGGCAGCGCGCGCCGCTCGGCCGAGAGCGCGTCGCGTTGCCGGGTGAACTCCTTTTCATGGGCGAGATGGGCCTTGCGGGCCGCAAGCCATTCTTCACGGGATACGATCCTGTGTTCCATCGTCTCCGCTCCCTGTGTTTCCGCCGGCCCACGCCGGCAGCTCTTCCACGCGCTTGCCCGGCGGGGCAGCGCCGCGCTCCTTTTTCAGGCGAAGTAGGCCTCGAGCTTTTCCATGGTTCCGGTCCAGCCATGGGTGTGGCCGCGCACGGCCGCATCGTCGAACAGCTTCTCGTGCAAAAGCGTCAGGATCGTGCCCTCACCATCCGGCTTCAATGTGACGGTGACGCGAGAAACGCGCTCCGGCGTCGTCACCCAGGACCAGCTGAAGACGAGACGCTCGTTCTCGACGACTTCGAGGTAGCGCCCGGACACCTCGTGGCGCTGGCCCGTATTCTCTATCATCACGACGCGATAGGCCCCATCGACGCGCGGATCGATCTCGGCCTCCTGCACCACGACGTTCTCGGGCCCGAACCAGCGCACGAGCAGCTCCGGATCGGTCCAGGCCGTGTAGACCTCGGCCGGCGACGCGTTGAGGCGGCGCTTCATCGTGAGGCTCGGTGTCACCTGTTGATGCATGTGCCCATCCCTTCAGCCTTCGCCCTTGCGCCGCGCCTCGAGCAGCGCCTCGAGCGCATCGAGCCTTTGGGTCCAGAAGCGCTGATAATGCGCCAGCCAACCCATCGCTTCCTCCATCGGCTCGGCATTGAGACGACAGGACACGGTGCGCCCCGTCTTCGTCCGCGTGACCAACCCTGCATCCGACAACACGTCGAGATGCTTCATGATCGCCGGCAGCGAGACCGGGAACGGTTTCGCCAGCTCGCTGACGGAAAGCCCGTCTTCCCGCTCCAACCGCGCCAGCAAGGCCCGCCGCGTCGGATCCGCCAGCGCGGAAAACGTCCTGTCGAGCTGAGCCACCTGACACTTAACCATTGAGTTAAGTTTAAAAGCAACCCGTCGACGCCGTCAAGCCCTGTTCGCTCGAGGGAAACGGTGTGTGGGGGAAGGCGAAGTTTGCCGCAGTTCGAGAAATGTGCCCCAATTTCGATTGCAATAGGAGGATGATCGCAATCTATGGGTGCGTCATACATCGTAGTGATAAGCCAATAAGCGGCGCTCGCACGGCGCCGAATCCGGGCCGGACGAAACTGCGGCAATTTTATTGCAGGGTGCTCGCCCGCCTTCTTAGCGGGTCTTTCCTCGCGCTGAAGCGCCTCGATCCCACGCCATTCGAAGTCGGTCAGATCGGGCAGCCGGATCGGCCTGGAGCCTGTCGAAGGCGGCAAGCAGCGCTGTGACTATATCTTCGTCCGAGATCGGATTACGGAGCTCGGGCCTGTTCAGGGTCAGAGTGACGATTCCCTGACGAGCATCCTGGTAGAGAACCCCGCTTCTGTCATTTTGCGCCACGCTGAACTGCTGAAATGAGTGAAGGAAAGATCGTCAGCCGGCCATCATCTTGCGTGGCAGCCAGAGTATGATCTCGGGCCACGCGACCAGCACCGCGATGATGACGATGTGGGCGATGAAGTGCGGCAGCGAGCCGCGGAAGATCTCCTGTACCGGCCGCCCCGAATAACGCGCCACGACGAAGCAGTTGAGCCCGATCGGAGGCGTTATCATCCCGACCTCGGCCGTGACGATCTTGATGATGCCGAACCAGAGCGGATCGAAGCCGAGCACCTTGATCAGCGGCAGCACGATCGGCACGGTCAGGACCAGGATGGCGATCTGGTCCATGAACATCCCGAGGACGATGTACCCGCACAGGATGATCGCGATGATCAGCCAGCGCGAGACCTCTAGCGCGCCCACCCAGCCGACAACCGTCTGCGTGACCTGGGTCAGCGTGAA
This sequence comes from Allobosea sp. 10N428, assembly GCF_056394545.1. NCBI lineage: Bacteria > Pseudomonadati > Pseudomonadota > Alphaproteobacteria > Hyphomicrobiales > Alloboseaceae > Allobosea > Allobosea sp. 10N428. The sequence goes on from NZ_JBFTIC010000001.1 coordinate 791,530, forward strand.
GAAATAGCCGAAAATCTGGGCACCGAGCAGGATCATCACGATCATGCAGGTGCCGTTCGCGGAACGGCGCAGGACGCGCACCAGTGCCGGCAGCGTGACCTTGCCGTACCAAGCCGCAATGGCAAGAGCGCCGGCGGCGCCGAGTGCCGAAGCCTCGGTCGGCGTGGCGATGCCGGTATAAATGACGCCGGTCACCGCTCCGAACAGGACGACCATCGGGCCGACGACCCTAAGCCAGGCGATCTTCTCGCGCCAGGGGACGGGTTTTGCCGGCGGGGCGCGGGAGGGGTCGAGCAACACCAGCACGTAGACCGTCGCCATGATCGTGAGCATGACGAGGATGCCGGGTATGATGCCGCCGATCAGCAGCGCACCGATATTGACCTCGGCGAGCAGCCCGAAGATCACGAGCGCGACGCTGGGCGGGATCAGCATCGCGAGCGTGCCGGAGATCGCGACGACGCCGCCGGCCATCGCCGGCTCGTAGCCCTGCTTGAGCATCGCCGGCAGGCTCGTTGCCGAGAGCGTGGCTGCGGAGGCCGTGCTCGTTCCACAGATGGCGCCGAAGCCGGCGCCGGCGAGCGCCGTCGCCATTGCGAGGCCGCCGCGTACCCGCCCCATCCACGCTGCCGTCGCGCGGAAGAGATCGTCCGCGACGCCACTCAGGAGCACGAGTTCCGCCATCAGCAGGAACATCGGGATGGTGATGAGCTCGTAAGCTCCGACGGTTGAAAGTGGCGCCGTCTCGAGGATGCCCGCGAGCATCGACATGCCGCCGACCAGCCAGAGGCCGAGGACGCCCGATGCGATCATGGCGAAGCCGACAGGCGTGCCGATGGCGAGCAGGAAGAACAGCACGCCCAGTCCGATGGCGACGATCATTCGAAATGTTCTCCCTCGCCATGCCCGATCCTGACCGGCACGACGTCACGCCCTGTGGCGAGGCTGAGCAGCTGGGCGATGAACTGGACTGCGAGCCGCAGCGTCATGAGCCCGCAACCGAGCGGCACCAGCGCCAGCGAAGGCCAGGTCGGCCAGGATATGGCGCCCGACAGCACATCGCGGGAAGCATAGGCATCGATCGCCCTCAGCGCGCCGAAATAGGTGATGAGCGCGAAGACGAGTGCGCCGATCGCTGTGGTGACGAGTTCGGTCAGCCGGATCGCTCGTGGTGGAAAGGTTTGCTGCAGGATGTCGACATTGACATGGGCTCCCTCGGTATAGGCGGCCGACAGCGAGAGGAAAAAGACGGCGGCGACGAGATAGAGCGAGATCAAGTCATAGGCCCAGGACAGCGGGCTGTGGAAGAAATAGCGCATGATCACGTCGCAGAAGACGATCAGCATGATCACGAACATTGCGGTGGCGGACAGCCAGCCGAGCACATCCTCGATGGCGGACAGCGCGCGCAGGATCGGCTTCATCTGAACTCCTTTCGGCGAACGTGGGCGGCGCGGGCTGGATACCCGCGCGCTGCGGCGCATCAGCCGCCGGCCTGCTTCTTCAGAAGGGCCCGGAACTCTCTGAGCACCTCGGTGCCCTTCTTGCCGCGCCCATCGAGACCCCGGGCCCATTCGTCGCCGACGGCGCTGAGCTTGCCAGCGATGCCGGTATGCATCGCTGCCGGCAGCGGGGCGAAGGTGACGCCGGATGTCTTCAGCTTCTGCCGGGTCTCGTCGTCCTGGCGGTCGACCTCGGCGCAGGCGCTCTTGTTGACCGCGTCCGCTGCCTCGGTCATGGCCTTCTGGGTCTCGGGCGCGAGCTTGTTCCAGGCCGCGTCGCTGATCGAATAGGCCACGATGAAGCTGCCGAAATTCTCGCCTTCGGTCGAATACTTCACCAGCTTGTCGACGTTGTAGGAGATCACGCTGTCGAGCGGGAACAAGACGCCATCGAGCGTGCCGCGGGAGAGCGACTCGTAGGTGTCCGGCGCGGCCATGCGTACCGGCGTCGCACCGATGCTGCGCAGGGTCAGATCCTGCGCACCGCCCGTCGTGCGCAGCTTCAGCCCTTTCAGGTCCGCATCGGATGCCACAGGTGCCTTCACCGTCAGGATCTGATAAGGCGGCAAGGCGACGGCGAGCAGCAGCTTGATCTTGTTGGGCGCGTAGTCCTCGGCCGCGACGAGCCCGTTGCGTGCCGTTTCCAGATAGGCTTTCGTCCCCTCGCAAGCCGTGGTGAAGCCGCCCGGCAGCATCGCGACCTCGGAGGCGACCATCTTGTCGGAGACATAGGCCGGCGCGACATAGCCGATATCGACGACACCGGTCTGGGTCAGCTTCAGCATGTCGGCCGCCTTGCCGATCTGCTGGCTCGGGAAATAGTCGAAAGTGATGCCTCCGTTCGTGCGCTTGGTGACCTCAGCCATCCAGGGCTGAATGATCAGCTTCACGAGGTAATGACCGGCGGGGAAGGAATCCGCCACGCGCAGCTTGCGGGTTTCCGCCTTGGCGGAAGCGCTCAGCACGCCGAGCGCGGTCGCGGCAACGCACGCCGCCGTCAGGGACCTGTTCATGTTTTTTCCTCCGTCTCGAATGGAAGGCGCGTTGCAGCCGCGCTCTTGAGGTGAGTGGGTTCAATCGGCCTGCCGGCGCAGCTCCGTCTTCAGGATCTTGCCGTAGGAGTTCTTCGGCAGGGCGTCGAAGAAGCGGTAGTGCTTGGGCTTCTTGAAGCGAGCAATGTGTGCCCCGCACAGGGCGTCCAGCTCCGCAGTGGCGACGGAGGCGCCTTCATGCAGGCTGAGCGCCGCAACGACCTCCTCGCCCCAATCCGGGTGCCGGCGCCCGAAGACCGCGACTTCCGCGACGGCCGGGTGCAGGAGCAGCACCTCCTCGACCTCGCGCGGATAGATGTTCACGCCGCCGGAGATGATCACGTCCTTGGAACGGTCCTTCAGCGTCAGCAGGCCATGCTCGTCGAGCGAACCGAGATCTCCGGTATGGAGCCAGCCGTCGCGCAGCGCCGCCGCGGTCGCCTCCGGATTGTTCCAGTATCCGCTCATGACGCTGTCGCCGCGGACCAGCACCTCGCCGATCTCGCCCGCAGGCAGGGTCGCGCCGTCATCGCCGGCGACCCGCAGAGAGACGATGGCCTGTGCGTAGCCGACGGAGCCGAGCCGGTGATCGAGCATACCGTCGCCCACATCCTCGTGAAGGCTGCGCGGCAGCACCGTGATTGTCATCGGGCTTTCGCCCTGCCCGTAGATCTGGACGAGGCGCTGGCCGAAGACCTCGAGCGCATGCCGGCTGTCCTCCACATACATCGGACCGCCGCCATAGATGATCGTCTTCAGGCCCGCACGCTCGGCATCGCCGATGACGCCGGCACTCATCAGGCGGGTCACGATCGTCGGCGCGGCGAAGAAGGCGCAGCCCCGATAGCTGCGCAGCAACGAGGCGAGTTCGGCCGGGTCGAACCGGCCGCTCTCGGGTACCACCTGGGCGGCCATGCCGGCGACATGCGGCAAGGCATAGAGGCCCGAGCCATGCGAGAGCGGCGCCGGGTGCAGGATGCAGTCTCCCGGCGAAACCGTATCCACCTCCGCTAGATAGCCCAGCGTCATCGCCCGCAGGTTGCGGTGGGTCAATACCGCCCCTTTCGAGCGCCCTGTCGTGCCGCTGGTGTAAAACAGCCAGGCCGGATCTCCGGCGGCGACATCGCGCTCGGCTGCTTCATCCGACTGCGCGAGCGCGCGATGATCCCGGCTGCCAATGGCGACGACCGGGGGCTGGCGCTGCTGTATGAAGTCCAGCGCTTCCGAAACCGTGCCGGCGAGATCCGCAGTGACGAAGACGAGGGCCGCAGCAGAATCGTCGAGGATATGCGCGATCTCCCTGGCATGGAGCTTCGCGTTCACCGGCAAGCAGACGAGCCCGGCTCGCCAGCAGGCGAAGAGCAGCGCCAGATAGTCCGGGCAGTTGCGCATGACCAGCGCGACCCGGTCTCCGGGCCTCAGGCCGTGATTTTCGACGAGCCCTCCCGCGAGCCGTGCCGCCAGCGAGCCCCATGCCGCATAGCTCCAGACCGGCGCGGTGCCGTCGAAGACGGCGATGCGCCCGGGTGTCAGCTTGGCGGCGCGGCCGAGGAGAGATGCGATGTTCATGCGTCATTGCCCCAGATAGGCTGCGCGAACCTGAGGATCGGCCAGCAGCTCGGCCGCTTCTCCGCGCAGTACGATCTCGCCCTGGCGCAACACATAGCCGTCGTCGACCGAGCGCAGGCTGAGCTGGACGTTCTGCTCGACCAGAAGCAGGCTGAGCCCCTCCCGGGTGAGCGTGCTCAGGACCTCGAAGATTTCGGCGACGACCTTGGGGGCGAGGCCGATCGAGGGTTCGTCGAGGACGAGCAGGCGCGGCCGCGTCATCAGCGCGCGGCCGATCGCGACCATCTGCTGCTCGCCGCCGGAGAGTGTGCCGGTGCGCTGGCTGGAGCGTTCGCGCAGGCGCGGGAACAGCCCGTAGACCCGATCGAGCCCCTGTTCGCGATGTTCCTTCGCATGTCCGAAGGTGCTGGCGGCGACAAGGTTCTCCTTCACCGTGCAGTCGGGGAACAGCATCCGCCCCTCCGGCACGGTGCCGATGCCGGCCCGCGTCCGGTCGGACGCCTTCATCGTGCCGAGGACGCCGTCGTCCCAGGCGATCGTTCCGGCGCGCGTGGGCAGCAGGCCGTTGATCGCCTTGACGATCGTGCTTTTCCCGGCGCCGTTGGAGCCGATCAGCGCGACGCGCCGGCCGCTTTCGATGGTCAGGTCGATGCCGCGGATGACATTGGCCTTGCCGTATCCGGCGGCGACGCCTTGCAGGACGAGGCGACTCACGACACGGCACTCCCGAGATAAGCTTCCTGCACCTGGACATCGGCCAGCACCGCGCGGGTGGCGCCGCTGGCGAGCATCTCGCCGAAATTGAGCACGATCGCGTTTCCGCAGAGCTCGCTGATGATCGGCACGGAATGCTCGACCATCATGATGGTGATCCCCTCCGCGTTGATCCGCCGGATCTGTTCGCAGAGCGCGGCCGCCTCCGTCGCGGTGAGGCCCGCCAGCATTTCGTCGAGCAGCAGCAGGCGCGGTTCCGTTGCGACGGCGCGCGCGATCTCGAGACGACGCATCTCGGCGACGCTGAGCCGCTCGGCGTCGAGATCGGCCAGATGCGTCATGCCGACCCGCGCCAGCGCGAGCCGCGCGTGCTGTTCGGCGGCGGCGGATGCCTGGTGGCGAGCGAAGGCGGCGACCTTGACGTTCTCCAGAACGGTCATGCCGTGGAAGGGGCGCACGATCTGGAACGTCCGGGCGAGGCCGAGCCGGCAGATCTCGTGCGAGCGCAGGCCGTCGATGCGACGCCCGTCGAGATGCACCGTGCCGGCGGACAGCGGGAGCAGGCCCGACAGGCAGTTGAACAGGGTCGTCTTGCCGGCGCCGTTCGGCCCGATGATGCCGAAGATCTCGCCGGGCATCACTGCGAAGCTGACATCGGACACCGCCTTCAGCCCGCCGAACGACTTGCCGAGCCCGGTGACGGCAAGCAATGGCTGCTGGGCGCTCACGATGCGCCCTCCATGGCGAGCGAATCCCCTGCGGAGCCGCGCTTCCTTGGAAGGACTCGCCGGAGCCGCGCGTTCAGCACACCTCCGAGCCCCTGCGGCAGCACCAGCGCCAGCACGATCATCAGCAGTGCATAGGCGACGATGTTGACGCCATGGAAGCTGGAGCCGAGATAGGTCCGGAGCAGCTCGCCGGCCGGGATCAGCAGGGCGGCGCCGAGCAACGGCCCCCAGAGCAGGCCGAGGCCGCCGATGATGCCGAAGACCAAGAGCTGGATCGAGAGCTCGACGCCGAGCGTCGAGCGCGGATCGACGAAGGCGAAGGTGTTGGCGAAGATTGCGCCGCCCAGCGCGGTCAGCGCGGCGCTGAGTGCGAAGACCAGCAGCTTGTAACGCATCGCCGGCACGCCGAGCGCTTCGGCCGCTCCTTCGTTGTCGCGCAAGGCACGCCAGTAATAGCCTGGCCGGGCCGTCAGGAATGCCTGGGAGAGGAAAAGCGTCACGGCGAGAAAGGTGACGACGATCAGTCCATAGGGCCACTTGTGATCGAATTGCAGATAGCGCAGCGTTTCGGATGAAGAGGGCAGCATCATGCCGTCCGACCGGCCGAGCCAGAGCGTGGCCGAGACGAGCAGGAACGCCACCTCGCTGAAGGCGAGCGTGGCGATCGAGAAGAAATAGCCCCGCAATCCGTAGCGGAAGCAGAGCAGGCCGATGAAGAGCGCGCTCGCGACCGCCAGCAGCACGCCGATGGGCCAGGTCGCGAGCGGTCCGAGCCCGAAGCCGACCTGGCCAAAGGCGACGGTGTAGGCACCGATGCCGAAAAACAGCGAATGACCGAGCGAGACCAGACCAGTGAAGCCCGCCATCAGATTCCAGGCGACCGCTACGGTGCCGATCAGCCCGACCATGATGAAGATTTCCATGAAATACGGGTCGGTGAGGCTGACGCCGAACCCGGCGATCGCAAGCAGCGTCGGCACCAGCGCCGGAAGGAAGCGGCGGAGCATCAGCGCGACCCTCCGGCCGGGACGAGGCCTTCCGGCCGCAGCAGCATGACCAGAATCAACAGCGCGAAGGGCACGGCGGCTGCGACCGACGCCGTCAACCAGGACGCGGCGATACTCTCGGCGATGCCGACCAGCAGCGCTCCGATCAGGACGCCGCCGAAGGAGCCCATGCCGCCGACGATGACGATGACGAAGGCCTTCAGCGTGAAGAGCTGGCCGACATGCGGATTGACGTAGAGCGCCGAGACCATCAGCGGTCCGGCTACGCCGAGCGTGCCGAGGCCGATCGCCATCGCCCAGCGATAGGTGCCGCCGATATCGATGCCGGAGAGCGCCGCGCCGTCGCGCGACTGCGAGACGACGCGCATGATCAGGCCGAGATCGGTCTTGCGCAGGACGACGTAGAACAGTCCGAGCAGGATGACGGAGGCGAGCGCGGCGATCGCCTGCGGCATCTGGATCAGCACGGGGCCGAGCCAGATGCTCGCGGTGGACCGCTCCTGCGTCACCAGCAGGTTGTCGGCCTTGAAGACGACGAGCGCGAGGTATTGCAACAACAGCGACAGGCCGAGCGTGACCGCCATCTGATTGATTTCCGGCACCTTGAGCGCAGGGCGGATCAGGCCTCCGAAAAGCAGATAGCCCATCAGCATCAACACCGGAGCGACCAGGAAGACGGCCAGGATCGGGTCGATCCCCAGGAAGGTGAAGGCGAGGTAGCCGCCATACATGGCGAGCATCAGGAACTCGCCATGGGCGAAGTTGACGATGCGCATGACCCCGAAGACCAGCGTCAACCCCACGGCGACGAGCGCATAGATCGCCCCGTTCGTGAGCCCGCTGAGCAGGGCCTGGAGAAATATGGTCGTCGACATGCGGCTCCTCATGCGCCGCGCGATCGCCTTGTGGCACTGGCGCGGCGGCTTGTGACGGGTCGGTCGGTCAGCCCTTGATGGGTTCTGGCGGACGGACGGCGACGGCTTCGGGCCACACGGTAACGAACTTGCCGTCGATGGCCTGGACGATGACGCAGGTAGCCGGCGACTGCCCCTGCTCGTCGAAGGAGAGAACGGGGGCCGGCAGCACCGCGGCGGGCCCGTCCGTGATCTTCAGCGTGGTCAGTGCTTCGCGAATCGCGTTGCGGTCGGTCGATTTGGCGGCATCTGCGGCGAGTGCCAGCGCGTAGGTCGCGACAAAGGCCTGGGCCTGGTTGCTGAGCGGCGTCTCACCCGGATGAGCTTCTGCGAAGGCCTTGACGAAGGCCAGGCTCGCGGGCTTGTTCAGGTCGGGCGACCATTCGACGACGCCGAAGGTCCGGTCGCTCGGCTTGCCGGCGGCAAGCACCGTCTGGTTCACATGCGCGCCGCCGAAGCCGACATAGAGCGGCCGGAAATTCTGGGCCGCCAGGGCGCGCAGCAATACCGTCGAATCCTCGGCATAGGCGCAGGTCAGCAGCCCTTCGGCCCCACTGGTGCGCAGCTTGGTGGCGATGGTGCTGAAATCGGGAGTGCCGGTGCGGAAGGTCTCGTCCGTCAGGATCGGATAACCGCGTCCGGGCATGACCGAGGTGTAGTTGCTGCGCACCGCCTGGCCGGCGGGCCCGTCTTCGGTTGCGAGCGCGATCTTGCCGACCGAAATACCCTTCGATTTCTGGTAGTCGAGGAAATCGGCGATATAGCCGCCGAACCATTTCGCCTTCACCGCCGTCCGGAAGACGTATTTCATGCCCTGTTCGGTCAAGGCGTCATTGACCGCGCTGGTGATCATGAAGGGCGTGCGGTTGCGCTCGGCGATCTGCGCGGCGGGAATGGTCGTCGCCGAGGCCCAGGCGCCGGTCAGCGCGCTCACCCGTTCGCGGCTGATCAATCTCTCCGCCTCGGCGCGCGAGACCTCGGGCTTCGACTGGATGTCGGTGACCACCAGCTCGACCTTGGCGCCGCCGAGCGATTTGAGGCCGCCCGCGTCGTTGATCATCTTGGCGGCGAGCTGATGCGCCTTGAGCATGCGGATGCCGTCCGAGGCGTGAACGCCGGTGGTGGGCACCAGCACGCCGATCTTCAGCGCGTCCGTCGCGGCATGGCCGCGGGACGGAATGATGGCCGGCATGGCTATCGCCGCCCCCATCAGCAGCGTCTGCCTGCGGTCGATTCCTGATTTCGTCATGGTTGCCTTCCCTCCCTGATGAATGCGGCGACGGATTCTTCCGCCCGTTGCCGTTCTGGTTGTTCAGCTCATGGGCACAGCACCGCACGGCCGACGAAGCGGCCCTCGCGAAGACCGATCAGAGCCTCGTTGGCGTTCTCGAGCGGCAGCCGCGTCACCGGAATCGGTGAAATCTTGCCGGCGCGGGCCAGCGCGAGGAGCTCGCGTAGTTCGGCGAGGTTGCCGACCAGGCTGCCCTGTATGCGGGCCGCCTTCATCGGGATGAGCGGCAGCGACCAGGGTGCCGTGCCTCCGAACAACCCCACGATCACCATCGTCCCGCCCTTGGCGAGGGCATCGAAACCCAGCGCGGCCGATGTCTCGTTCCCGACGAGGTCGATCACAGACTGGGCGGAGCCACCGACGGCCTCGGCGATCTGTGCCAGGGCATCGGGCGAGGCGCCGTCGATGGCCGCGAGCGCTCCCGCTTCCAGGGCCGAGCGCCGCTTGGCCGGGTCGAGATCGACGAGAACGGCGCCGACGCCGCCGATGGCGCGCAGGATCTGGATGCACATCAGCCCCAGGCCGCCGGCGCCAATCACCAGGACGGGCTGGCGCTCGATCTGGTCGCCGAGCTTTCTGAGTGCGCTGTAGGTGGTGACGCCGGAACAGGCGAGCGGAGCCACCTGCGCAGGGTCCAGATCGCCGATTGGCAGGAGATAGCGGGCATCCGGCACGCGCAAATATTCGGCATAGCCGCCGTCGCGGTGGACACCGAGATAGCCGGCCTTGGCGCAGTAGTTCTCGAAACCGTCCCGGCAAGTCTGGCACTGACCGCAGCCGATCCAGGGATAGGCCAGGTATCGTTCGCCCAGCGCGACGCCCTCGGCGTCCGGCCCGAGCGCGACGACTTCGCCGACCGTCTCGTGCCCCATGGTGATCGGCAGCGCGACGCCGCGGTCCCTCAGCGAGAGTTTGCGCCCGGAGCCGAGATCGTAGCCGCCCTCCCAGAGATGGATGTCGCTGTGGCAGACGCCTGCCGCCTTGACCCGGATGACGATCTCGCGACCGGTCGGGACCGGCTGGGGCTTCTCGCCGGCGACGAGCGGAGCGCCGAACTCTTCGATGCAGAAGAAGCGCATGCTGTCCTCCTGGCGCTCAGCGGGCCGTGAAGCCGCCGTCGACCGGCAGGGCCACGCCGGTGACGAAGGACGCGTCGTCGGATGCCAGCCAGAGCGCGGCATGGGCGATCTCGTCCGGGCGGCAGAGCCGTCCAAGGGGCACGGCTGCGAGCAGCTTCTTCTCGTTCGCGGCCGCCTCGGCCGGATCGCCCGAGCGGCTGGTGAAGTTGAACGCCATCGGCGTATCGGTGAGGCCCGGGCAGATCACGTTCACGCGGACCTTGTCGGGTGCGAATGTCTGCGACAGCGACTTGGTCAACCCGACGACGGCGAACTTGGCCGCCGAATAGACCGGGCTGAACATCGAGCCGACGAGCCCCGAGACCGACGCCGTGAAGATCAGCGAGCCGCCTCCGCGCTTGCGCATGTGCTTGATGACCTCGCCGGCGGCGAGCGCTGCCGAATCGATGTTCAGCGCCATCGCCCGGTCATAGGCGGGGAGATCGAGGTCCTCGATACCGGCGGGGCCGGGAATGCCGGCATGCGCCCACATGACGTCGATGCCGCCAAGGCGCGCCGCCGCCTCGTGAACGGAGGAGCGCATCACCTCCTGTCGGGAGAGGTCCGCCTGCAGCGTCTCGACGTTTTGGCCTCTCGCCTTCGCTTCCGTGGCGAGGCGCGCCAGGGCCTCCGCGTCGACGTCGATCGCGACGACCTTGGCGCCTTCGCGCAGGAAGAGCTCGACCCCGGCCTTCCCCATCCCCGATGCCGCCGCGGTGATGACGGCAAGCTTGCCCGCAAGACGCATGGTCGTTTCCTCCGGCTGTTCTATTGTGCGTAGGCATCCGGGAACTGGCCGGTCGTGCTGACGACCGTGGTCCGCGTTTCCAGGAAGTTGTCGAGCGCTTCGAGCCCGTTCTCGCGCCCCCAGCCGCTGCCCTTGAAGCCGCCATAGGGCGTCGACCAGCGGATGTAGCGGTAGGTGTTGACCCAGACGATGCCGGCCTGGATGCGCGCGGAGACGCGGTGCGCCCGCCCGACATCGCTGGTCCAGAGGCCGGCGGTCAGCCCATAGGTCGTGTCGTTGGCGATCTCGACCGCCTCTTCCTCGCCGGAGAAGGGGATGAGCGAGGCGACGGGACCGAAGATTTCCTCGCGGGCGATCCGCATGTCGTTGGCGACATTGGCGAAGACCGTTGGGGCGACGAAGAAGCCTTTCGCCAGCGCGCCGTCGGACAGCCGCTTGCCGCCGGCAACTAGCTCGGCCCCCTCGGACTTGCCGATGTCGATATAGGACAGTGTCTTGTCGAGTTGCTCGACATGGGCCTGCGGGCCCATATGCGTGGTTTCCTCGAGCGGCATGCCGACCCGGACCTTCGTGGCGCGCTCGGCGAAGGCGCCGACGACTCGGTCGTAGATCGGTCGCTCCACGAGCACGCGCGAGCCGAGCGCGCAACTCTGGCCGCAGACCGCCCAAGCCGATGATGTCGCCGCGTTGACGGCCTGCTCGACATCGGCATCGGCGAAGATGATATGAGGCGCCTTGCCGCCGAGCTCGAAGGAGAAGCGCTTCAGATTCTCGGCGCCGTTGCGCAGGATCGTCTTGGCCGTGCGGCCCTCGCCGGTGAAAGCGATCTTGTCGACGCCCGGATGGGCGACGAGATGGGCGCCGGCATCGTGCCCATTGCCCGGTACGACATTGAAGACGCCCGGCGGGAAGCCGGCTTTCTCGATCAGCCCCGCGAGCTCCAGGGCCGTGACAGGTGTTTGCTCGGCCGGCTTCAGCACGATGGTGCAGCCGGCGGCGAGAGCCGGCGCGACCTTCCAGGTCGTCGTCAGCATCGGCGCGTTCCAAGGCGTGATCGCACCGACCACGCCGACCGGTACGCGGGTGGTGAAGCAATGCACCGAGTCGTCCATCGGAATGGTGCGGCCGGAAATCTTGTCGGCGAGCGACGCGAACCACTGGTACCAGTGGTGGTGTGCGCCGACATCGCTGCGCGCTTCGCGGATGGCGCGGCCGGAATCCCGCGATTCCAGCACCGCCATCTCGCCGGCGAAGTCGCGGTAGAGGTCGGCTAGGCGCCGCAGCAGTGCCGCGCGTTCCCAGCCGGGCATGCGGCGCCACGGCCCCTCGAAGGCTTCGCGCGCCGCCGCGACGGCGCGATCGATATCGCACGGTCCGCCGAACGCGACCTCCGCCCAGGGCAATCCCGTTGCCGGGTCGATGCTTTCGACGAGGCCGCCATCCAGCGGCGTAACCCATTCGCCGCCGATGAAGAGGCGATCGTAGCGGCGCAGGGAACCCTCCTGCGTATGCGGGCGCAGTCCGGAGTTCAACGCGACGGTCACGAGCGCCTCCTGTTCATGAGCTTGGCGAATGTGTACACATCCATGAATTCAAGTGTCAACTGGTTGCGCGAGGCGCGAAAAAGCATATCGCTGGGGTTATCATATTGATATTCAATAATTATTCCATGTTTAACTCGGTAGGAATTGACCTTGCATCGCAACAAATCGTCGCTGCATTGCAGCAGTAATTTTGCCTTTGCTGAATAAAAAATCTCTGTATATGAATTCAAAGCGAGCCGTCGAAGCTCGGAAAGGATGAGGCATGGGTCCGCTCGAAGGCATCAAGATCATCGACATGACGTCGGTTCTGATGGGTCCCTATGCGACTCAGATGCTGGGCGACATGGGAGCCGACGTCATCAAGGTCGAAGCCCCCGACGGGGACGTCACGCGGCAGATCGCCCCCTCGCGCAATCCGGGGATGGGCGCGATCTATCTCAACGCCAACAGGAACAAGCGCAGCATCTGCCTCGATCTCAAGCAGGACGCTGGCCGGGAGACCCTGCTCCGGCTGGCGGCCGACGCTGATGTATTGGCCTACAATATCCGCCCCCAGGCGATGCGGCGGTTGGGGCTTGGCTACGAGACGCTGGCGGCCCTCAATCCGCGCCTCGTCTATGCCGGCCTCTTCGGCTTCGGCCAGAGCGGCCCTTATGCCGCCAAGCCGGCCTATGACGACCTGATCCAGGGCGCTTCGGTGATGTCGTCGTTGATCGCGAAGGCGGGCGACGGCACGCCGGGCTACGTTCCCTCCGCCATCGCCGACCGTGTGGTCGGGCTCGCCGCTGTCGGCGCGATCTGCGCCACGCTGGTCAATCGCGACCGCACCGGCATGGGTCAGCAAGTCGATATACCGATGTTCGAGACGATGGTCGGCTTCGTGCTGGGCGACCACCTCGGCGGCCTGACCTTCGAGCCGCCGATCGGCGGCGGGGGTTACGGACGCCAGCTTTCACCGGAGCGGCGCCCGTACCGGACCAGTGACGGCTATGTCTGCGCCCTGATCTATACCGACAAGCAATGGGCGAGCTTCCTCGATGCCATCGGCCAGGCGGATCTGCCACAGCGCGATCCGCGCTTTGCGAATTTCGCCAACCGCATCGCGAATATCGACCATGTCTATGGCGAGCTCGGGCGCATCTTCACGCAGCGCGGCACGGCGGAATGGCTGGAACTGCTCGAGAGTGCCGACATCCCGTCGATGCCGATGCATGATTTCGACAGCGTCCTCAACGATCCGCACCTCGTGCAAACCGGCTTCTTCCAGCCTGTCGACCATGCGACCGAAGGGCGCCTGCGCATGATGCGCCTCGCCACGACATGGTCCCGCACGCCGTCGGAAATCACGCGTTTGCCCCCTCACAAGGGCGAGGACGGCGTCGCAATCCTGCGCGAGGCGGGCTTTTCGGACGGCGAGATCAACAAGCTCGCCTTGCAGAGGGCTCTGCTCGTCACGGAACGCACCCCGGACATGGCGGAAAATTGAGGACGACCCGATGGATTTCAGACTGAGTGACGACCAGGAAGCGATCCGCGAGGCGATCTCCGCGATCTGCAAACGCTTCGGCGACGACTACTGGCTGAAGCGCGACCGCGAGGGAGGGTTTCCGCAGGATTTCTATTCGGCTTTCGCAGAGGCTGGCTGGCTCGGCATCTGCATCCCCGAGGAATACGGCGGTTCGGGGCTGGGGATCACCGAAGCGGCGATCATGATGCGCGCCATCGCCGAATCCGGCGCCGGCATGTCGGGCGCTTCCTGCCTGCACATCAACATCTTCGGACTCAACCCGGTCTTGGTGAACGGCACCGAGGAGCAGAAGCGGCGCATGCTGCCGCCGATGGTGCAGGGCAAGGAGAAAGCCTGCTTCGCCGTGACCGAGCCCAATACCGGCCTCAACACGACGCAGCTCAAGACGCGCGCCGTCCGCAAGGGCGATCGCTATGTCGTCGACGGCCAGAAGGTCTGGATCTCGACCGCGCAGGTCGCCGACAAGATCCTGCTGCTGGCCCGGACCACTCCTTTGGAGGAGGTGAAGAAGCCGACCCATGGCCTCAGCCTGTTCTACACCGATTTCGATCGCAGCCGGATCAAGGTGCACGAGATCGAGAAGATGGGCCGCAAGGTCGTGGACTCGAACGAACTCTTCATCGAGGGCTTCGAGATTCCGGTCGAGGATCGCATCGGCGAGGAGGGCCGCGGCTTCGAATACATCCTGCACGGCATGAATCCCGAGCGCGTGCTGATCGCCGCCGAGGCGATCGGCCTCGGCCAGCTCGCGCTTTCGCGGGCGACGGCCTATGCGAAGGAGCGCGTCGTCTTCAATCGTCCGATCGGTCAGAACCAGGCGATCCAGCACCCGCTCGCCCGCAACTGGATGCAGCTCGAAGCGGCCTGGCTAATGGTGATGCGCGCGGCCTGGGAATATGATTCCGGCCTGCCCTGCGGCGCCAGCGCCAACGCCGCCAAATACCTCGCCGGCGAAGCCGGCTTCGATGCCTGCCAGCAGGCGGTGATGACCCATGGCGGCTTCGGCTATGCCAAGGAGTTCCATGTCGAGCGCTATCTGCGCGAGGTGATGATCCCGCGTATCGCGCCGATCAGCCCGCAGCTCGTTCTGTGCTTCATCGCCGAGAAGGTGCTCGGCCTGCCCAAATCCTATTGAGCGGCATGCGCAGGATCGAACCAGACTCGCTGGATCTGGCCGCCTTCATCAGGCCTGGCGACCGGGTGCTGTGCGGTCAGGTTTCTGCCGAACCGCAGACATTGGCGGCCGCGCTGCCGGCCGCCTTCGGGGCAGTCGGGCCTTTCGAGACCTTCCTCGGCACGGTGGTGTCGAACAGCTTCGATACAGCCCCGGCGGAGATGCCGTTCGCGGGCTACGGCGCCATGGGTCGCGCGAGCCGCATCGCCCGGCGTGGGCGGCTCGATGTCTGGCCTCTGCACTACAGCGCGCTCGAAACCGGCTTCGCATCGGGCACGATCCGGGCCGATGTCGTGCTGATCCAGCTCGCGGAAGGGCCCCGCGGCCGATGCGCGACACTGGCCAACGACTATGTCCTGGCCGCCGCCCGTCGGGCGCGTTGCGTGATCGCCGAGGTGAACGCACGGGCACCCTGGTGCGCCGGGGCCGAAATTCCATCGGCTCTGCGCATCGATGCGATCGTCGAGACGGACCGGGAGCCGGTCTCGGCGCCGGCCGTGGCGACCGGAGAGGTCGAGCGCGCGATCGCGGGACATGTGGCGGCGCTCGTTCCCGATGGCGCGACCATCCAGATCGGAATCGGCGCCATTCCCGATGCCATCCTCGACGGCCTTGCCGGCCACCGCGAGCTCGGCATCCATTCCGGCGTCTTCGGCGACCGGATGGCGGCCCTCGCGGCGCGCGGCGTCTTCACCAATGCCCGCAAGACCGTGGATCCCGGACTGGGCATTGCCAATGTCGTCGTCGGTTCCAGTCCGGCTTTCGGCTTCCTTCATCGCAGTGAAGCGATCCGATTGCGCCCCGCCGCCCATACGCATGCCTTTTCCGTTCTGGCCCGGCAGGAGCGGATGATCGCCGTCAATGCGGCGATCGAAGTGGACCTGTCCGGCCAGGTCAATGCGGAGGCCGCCGAGGGCGCTCCGGTCGGCGGCACGGGCGGGCTCTGCGATTTCTCACGCGGAGCTCGTGCCTCGATGGGAGGGCGCTCGATCGTCGCTCTGCGCGCGACCGGCCGGACGGGCGCGGTCTCGCGGATCGTGCCGCGCGTCGGCGCGGTCACGCTCGCCCGCACCGATGCCGATACGATCGTGACCGAATATGGCGTCGCGGAACTCGCCCATCGCAGTGCCGCCGAGCGTGCC
This sequence comes from Allobosea sp. 10N428, assembly GCF_056394545.1. NCBI lineage: Bacteria > Pseudomonadati > Pseudomonadota > Alphaproteobacteria > Hyphomicrobiales > Alloboseaceae > Allobosea > Allobosea sp. 10N428. The sequence goes on from NZ_JBFTIC010000001.1 coordinate 807,540, forward strand.
CGCGCCCTGATCGCGATCGCGGCGCCGCAACATCGCGAGATGCTGGAACGCAGCCTCGTCGAAGGGCGCGTGCCATGACGCAAAGCCGTAGCGGCCCCCTCGCCGGGCTGAAGATCGTCGAATTCGCAGGCATCGGTCCCGCCCCGATGGCCGCGATGCTGCTCTCCGATCTCGGCGCCGACGTCATCGTCCTCGACCGGCTCGAGCCGAGCGGCCTCGGCATCGCGAGGCCGCCCCGCTTCGACATCACGCGCCGGGGGCGCCGTTCAATCGCGCTCGACCTGAAGCGGCCGGAGGGGATCGCCTGCGCGCTCGCACTCATCGCGCAGGCCGATGCGCTGATCGAAGGGTTCCGGCCCGGTACGCTGGAGCGCCTGGGCCTCGGCCCCGAAATATGTCTCGAACGGAACTCGCGCCTCGTCTACGGGCGCGTGACCGGCTGGGGCCAGAGCGGGCCGCTCGCGCAGGCCGCCGGGCACGATCTCAACTACATCGCGCTTTCGGGCGCTCTATCCGCGATCGGCCGGGCGGGCCAGGCGCCGAGCGTGCCGCTCAATCTGATCGGCGACTATGGCGGCGGCGCCATGCTGCTCGGCTTCGGCATCGTCTGCGCCCTGCTCGCGGCCCGGCAGTCCGGCGCGGGACAAGTCGTCGACGCAGCCATGGCCGAGGGGAGCGCGACATTGATGGCGAGCCTCTTCGGACTCGCGGCGGCCGGCTTGCACCGACCGGAACGCGGGACCAACCTCCTCGATTCCGGCGCCCCGCATTACGAGACCTACGCTTGCGCCGATGGCGAGTGGATCGCCGTGGCGCCCATCGAGAAAAAGTTCAGGGACGAATTGCTGCGCCGGATCGGCTTCGATCCCGCGGATTTCCCCGATGTCGACGAGCGGGCGTCATGGCCGCAGGCCCGCGACCTGCTGGCCCGGCGCTTCGCGGAGCGCAGCCGTGCCGAATGGTGCGCCCTGCTCGAGGGGACGGATGCCTGTTTCGCGCCGGTGCTCAGCCTGGCCGAGGCGCCGGTGCACGAGCATGCGAAAGCGCGAGAGAGTTTCATCGCGATCGAGGGCGTGCTCCAGCCTGCGCCCCAGCCGCGCTTCAGCGGGACGCCCGCGGCCAGGCCGACCGCGGGGCGGGCGCCGGGCGAAGGCGGGCGGGCGGCCTTGGGAGAATGGGGATTGCCCACGGMAGAGATCGATAGGCTGGAACAGGCCGGCGTTCTCCGCGCCGGCGCCGATATCACCGAAGCGAACGGAAATACAGGAGCGCGATGATGGCCGGACTCTACTATGAGGAATTCGAGATCGGGCAGGTCTTCGAACATGCCTATTCGCGGACGGTCACCGAGCAGGACAATATCAGCTTCAGCCTGATGACCCTGAACCCGCAGCCGCTCCATATCGACGCCGATTTCTCGAGCCGGACGGAATGGGGAAAGCCGCTGTTCAACAGCCTCTACACGCTCGGCATCATGATCGGCATGAGCGTTTCCGACACCACGCTCGGCACCACCATCGGCAATCTCGGCATGAGCGACGTGCGCTTTCCGAAGCCGGTGTTCCAGGGCGATACGCTGCGCTCTCGGACCAAGGTCCTCGGCAAGCGGGAGAGCCAGTCGCGGCCGACGGCGGGGCTGGTCGAGTTCGAGCACGAATGCCTCAACCAACGCGGCGAGGTGGTGGCGGTGTGCCGGCGCATGGCGATGATGCACCGGCGGCAGGCGGCGGCGTGATGCGCAGCCTCCTCTTCGTCCCCGGCGACAGCGCCCGTAAATTTGCCCGCGCCCGCGAGTGCGACGCCGATGCACTGATCCTCGACCTGGAGGATTCCGTCGCTGCGGACGCCAAGGCAGCGGCCCGGCGCGAGACGGCCGCCATGTTGCAGGCAACGCGCGGCCGCCAGAAGCTCTTCGTGCGGATCAACGCCTTTGAGACCGGGCTCAGCGCCGCCGACCTCGCGGCGGCGATGCCGTACCGCCCCGACGGTATCGCCCTGCCGAAATGCGATGGGCCGGGCCAGGTGCGGCGCCTTGCACATATGCTGGACGCCCTGGAAGCCGCCAATGGCATCGCCGCCGGGAGCACCCTCGTCCTGGCGATCGTCACGGAGACGGCTGCCTCCCTCTTCGGGCTGGGCAGCTATCGCGGCTGCAGCGAGCGCCTCTGGGGGATGATGTGGGGGGCGGAAGACCTCGCGGCCTCCTTCGGTGCGACCGCCAATCGCGATGCCAGCGGCGTGCTGCCGCCGTATCAGCTCGCGCGCAATCTCTGCCTCGCCGGCGCTGCCGCAGCCGGCGTCGTCGCGGTCGACACGGTCGCCGTGACGATCGACGATCTCGCTGCGGTGGAACGGGAAGCGCGCGAGGCGCGGCGCGACGGCTTCATGGCCAAGGGCGTGATCCATCCCAAGCATGTCGAGCCGGTCAACGCCGCCTTCAGGCCGAGCGAGCAGGAGATCGCATGGGCACGCCGTATTGCCGATGCATTTGGCAATCAGGCCGATCTCGGCGTAGTGAAAATCGATGGCCAGATGATCGACAAGCCGCATCTGCGCGCCGCCGAGCGCATTTTGGCGTCGCTCTCCCCGGCATAGTCACGATCGAGGCGCACAGGAAGACGTATGCAGGTCAAGCAGGCTGCCAATGTTCTGGAGCTTCTCGAGTTCTTCGCCCGCCGGCAGCGCCCGGCGACCCTGGCCGAGCTCTCGGACGAGCTCGGCTGGCCGCGATCCAGCACGTTCAACCTGATCGGCACCCTCGCGGAGAAGGGCTATCTCTATGAGCCGCGGGCGCGGGGCGGCTACTACCCCAGCCCGCGATGGCTCGCCATGGCACAGGCGGTCTCGAAGGCGGAACCCCTGCCGGAGGCAGCCCTCCAGCTCGTGACCGAGATCGCCGAGGAAACGGGGGAAACCACGGCGATCGGCGCGCCCGCGAGCACGCATGCGCTCTTCATCCATGTCGTCGAATCGAGGGCGCCGATCCGCTATTTCGCCCGCGTCGGCCATCGCCTGCCGATCCATGCCAGCTCGACGGGCCGCGCCATCCTAGCCCAATATTCCCCGGCGGAGCGCCAGGCGCTCTACCGCAAGCTCAGCTTCGAGCGCTATTCGGCAACGACACCGATGAGCATCGAAGCGGTCGAGGCCGAGATCCGGCGCTCCGCGGCGCGCGGCTATCATTTCAGCAACGGTGACTTCAGCCCCGACCTCGTCGGCGTGGCATTTCCGCTTCCCGTCCGCCACCGGCGACTCTCGATCGTCGTTGCAGGCCCGCAGTTCCGGTGCCTCGACAGAACCGCAGAGATCGCAGAGGTGATGAGACTTGCGATCGCGCGCTTCGCCGGCGATCTGTCTGCTGATAACGAAACCGGTTTCTAAAGAAGGCCGTCACCTGCCTACGTCAGTACGAAGCTCTGCTTCCAGCTAAAGCGCTAAGGTCGGCTTTTCGGCAAGAAGCTAGACTCTGCTGCTGGCGAATGTCGCCAGCAGCAGCGCGAGAGCGAAAGTTCCGCTTCCGGGAAGTTACTAAATGTCCGGAATTGGCGCCCTCTCGACCACCTTACTCCTCAGCCTTCCAGTGAGAAGCTCGGGCTGCCATAGGGATAATAGTCCTTCAGCGTGAGATTCTCGTAGGACAGAGCATCGAGATGAACGGTGCCCATGAAGGGCTCGGGCGGCTCGACCAGAAGGATGGTCGGCGTGAAGCCGCTATCGTCGAAGCCGCGGCGGAAATGGACGCGCGACTTGATCGCGATCACGTCGAAATCATCAGGCGCGAGGCCGAGCTGCCAGAGCTCCGAAGGCTCGATGATCTGGGCGAGGTAGGGGCTGAGCACCAGCACGTTGCCCCGGCCGAATTCGACGCAGACCCAGTCCTTGCCAGTGCCGCGCGCGGTCGTTGCCGGCCCCACGGATCGCAGCCTGCCGGAAATACGGATCGGCGCTCCCGCCGATTCATCGAAGAGGCCGCCGATTTCCGCGTCGAAGGCATCGCCGGGCTTCGCGCCGGACGCGATGATGGAGCGGATCGCCTCCGGCGAGGCAATCGTCGCGATCAGCGTGCGTTCGAGCTTGTGCGCCACGATCTCCTGGAGGAGCCAGGTCGCATAGCCCGAGCGGTCGCTGTAGTCGGCGAGAAGGACGGGCCCCTTGCCCTCGGCAACCGCCTCGCGGGCCAGCGCGACCGCCTCCTTCGTCTTGTAGATCCTGACGGTGTCCAGCAGCGCCTGACGACGGCGCCAGGTCCATTCCGCCATGTCGCGGATGACGCGCTCGGCGAGGTCCGGGTCGTCATTGGTCAACACCTGCAGCGACATGCCGGCATCGGGCACGTCCGACCAGGGAAAGCCGAAGAACACGTTGACGAAGACGTCGGGCTCGCGCGCCTCCCAGATCAGCGCGCGCTGGATGAGGTCGGACCAGGGCGAGGCGCCGGTCCACATCACCACGGTCGGGGCGATGATCGGGATGCGCAGAGTGCGATGCACCGGCTTGAAGCTGCCGCGGATCGCGCGGACCAGCATGCGCGCCGCGCGCTCGCCCTGCAGATGCATGTCGTAATGCGGGAAATACTTCACGCAGAATGCCATGTCGGCATGGGCGAGGAAGTTCTCGTCCTCGTTGCCGTGCGGATCGAAGGTCGCGGTGATGAAGGCCTTCTTGCCCACGACCTCGCGAACGCGCCGGGCGATGTCCGCTTCCGGCCGCGGCACGCCACGCACGGCGAGCGCCCCGTGCAGCGCAAGATAGACGCCGTCGAGCTTCGGCTGCGCCTTCAGCTCCGCGATCATGATGCCCATGAAATGCTCATAGGCATCCTCGGTGACCCAGCCCGAGCCGGTTCCGGTGCGTGGCCAGAGTGGCGAGGTGATGCCGAAGAGCTCGACATCGGCGAACTCACGGGCCACCTGCACGAAGCCGCCCATATAACCCTTCGGGTCGGTAGCGAGCAGCGCTTCGCCCGATGCCGGTGAGCCTGGATAGATGAAATCCTCCCGTGTCGTGTCGTTGGGAAGGAATGTCACCGTCTCATGCGCGAACTGAAGAACGGCGATCCGAAGCTTGGACTGAGTCACAGCGGCCTGACGTCGTAGAATTGAGCGAAACCGATGCGCATGCCGGTAATCCCGCGATAGGCGGTCTTCTCGTAATAGGCGCCGAGCGGGATATAGGGCACGTCGATGAAGAACTGCTTCTGGATCTCGGCGCAGATCGCCTTTTGCGTCGCGAGATCCTTGGCGGCGAACCAGTCGAGCCGGAGCTCTTCGAGGCGCGGAGATTTCGGCCAGCCGAACCAAGCCTGGTCGCCATTGCCGCGGATGCCGAGTTGGCTCGCCGGATCGAAATTATTGGTACCGTTCAGATAGGTGAAGAAGATGCTCCAGCCGCCCTTGTCGATCGGCTGGCGGCTCGCCCGGCGCTGCACGACCGTACCCCAGTCGGTCGAGACCAGCTCGACATTCACCCCGGATTTCTGCAGGGCATCGGCAGCTACCGCCGCGAGCGCATGGGTCGAGGGATAGTCGGTCGGGTCGAGCAGCACGACGCGCTCGCCCTTGTAGCCGGCATCGGCCAAAGCGCGCTTGACGGCGGCGAAATCGCGCTTGCCGACGAGGACCTCGGTCCCAGCCGTCGTCGCCATCGGCGTATCCGGGCTGAAGACGCCGACATGATCCTTCCAGAGCGAGCGCTCATCACCGGCGACCGCCGTCATGCACTCGCTCTGGTCGATGGCGCCGAGCAGCGCCCGCCGGATCGCCGGATTGTCGAAGGGCGGATGCAGCGCGTTAAAGCGCAGGCAGCCGATGCCGCCGGCCGGGTCGAGGCCCTCCAGCTTGAGGCCAGATCGACCGTTGAGAGTGCCTTGCAGGTCGGGCGTGGGGTTCTGCCACCAGTCGACCTCGCCATTGGCGAGCGCATTCGCCGCCGTCTGCGGATCGGGAATGATGCGCCACTCGATCCGGTCGAAATGAACGTGTTTCGGGCCCGCCGTGAAGGTGGCCGAGCCATCCGCGCGCGGAACATAGCCGTCGAAGCGCTCATAGACGGTCAGTGCGCCCGGGATGCGCTCATCGGCCTTGAAGCGGAACGGACCGCTGCCGATCATCTCAGTGACCTGCCTGTTCGGGTCGGTGACCGCAAAGCGCTCCGGCATGATGCAGGGCATGGAGGTGCCGGTCTTGCCGAGCGCGGCCGGCAGCAGCGGGAACGGGCGCTTCAGCCGGAACTTCACGACGCGATCGGATTCGACCGAGAGCTCGTCCGTCGCGTCCATCAGGGCGCGGCCGAAAGCGTCGCGGGCGGAGAAACGACGGATGCTGGGCACCACGTCCTGCGCCCGGACCGGCTCGCCATCATGGAAGCGCAGGCCTTCGCGCAGCGTCAGCCGCCAGGTCTTGCCGTCATCCTCGACCGTATGGCCGGCGAGCATCTGCGGTTCGAAACCGTAATTGGCGTTCTGGCCGTAGAGCGTGTCGAAGACCAGATAGCCGTGATTGCGCGTTACGGTCGCAGTCGTCCAGACCGGGTCGACGATCGCGACATCCGATTCCGGGATGAATTTCAGCACCTTTGCCCGCTGCGCAAGGGCCGGTTTGGCCACAGTGGAAACCGCGGCACCTGCAGCGACACCCAGAAACGTCCGACGCTTCATGCCGTGAACCCTCGCCCAAGGGGGTGGAAAAGCTGCGCAGGACGCGCCGCCGCAAATCCAGTCAGTCGATCCTAGGATGCGGGAATTGACCGGCGCAAGCGGAGTTGCCCTGGCCCAAGCGCAGGAGCGCCCCTTCAGCGACGCGAATCCACCCACGCGAGAGGGCCGGCATGTTCCTGCCAGCATCTCGCTATTCGCGGAATGATATTCCGCGACGGAGCCCGATGTGCGAGCGGTGCTGCCCGATCCTGCCATGCGTGCGCCTTTGACCAGCGAAACCTCTTCCCCAACAGCCCATTCCCGTGGCGTCCTGCTCGTCTTCGCCGCGACCGTGGCCTGGAGCGCCAGCGGCATCTATGCGCGCCTGTTGACGACGGATTCCTGGACCGCCATCGCCTGGCGAGCGCTGTTCGCCGCGCTTTTCCTGATCGTTCCCATGGCCATGTTCGGCGGCGCAGGCACGCGCCGGGCCTGGAAGAAGGCGTTCGGGCCGACCGGACTGGCGCTGATCGCGTTCCAGACGATCAGCCAGGCCGCCTTCATCGGCGCCTACTACATGACCAGCGTGGCCAATGTCGCGGTGATCTACGCGACCGCGCCCTTCATCGCCGCCGTGCTCGGCTGGCTGCTCCTCAAGGAGCGCATCGTCCTGCGGACGATGGTCGCGGGGCTCGCCTGCCTCATCGGCGTCGGAATCATCATCTCGGCTTCGCTGGGCGCGGGGCGCATCATTGGCGACCTGCTCGCCCTGCTGATGACGGTGACATTCGCCTTCGTCATCGTCATCCCCAGGCTGGACCCGGACCTTCCGGCGATGCCGCCGATCTTCATCAGCGCGGTGCTGACCTTCCTGCTCTTCGCGCCGTTCGGCTCCTGGAACTCGCTCGATGCCCATAACCTCGTGGTGCTGGCAGCCTTCGGAGCGACCAATTTCTCGATCGCGCTGGTGCTCTTCATCATCGGCGCGCGGCACCTGCCGCCGGCGGAATCGGCCTTGATCGGCACCACCGAAGTCGTCATGACGCCGGTCTGGGTCTGGCTCCTCTTCGCGGAGCCGCCGCCCTTCGCGACGATCGTTGGTGGAGCAGTGATCTTCGCGGCGGTGATCTGGTACACACTCTCCGAGCTCCGGCGCGGTAAAGCCTAGCGCGGCCATTTTGAGAGGGCTGCGGCGAAATTCGAGCCTGAGGAGAGCGGGATGTTCGTAGTGGCCTGCGGCCGGTTTCGTGGACAGGGCGTTAGGCGAACCCCACCTTCTGTTCGAACTCGACCGGGCTGATGTAGCCGATGGTCGAGTGCCTGCGAACGGCATTGTGGAACCGCTCAATGCAATCGAACACGTCGGCACGAGCATCGTCGCGTGTTCGGTAGGGCCCGCCGCGTGGGTCCGAGATGGGCCGTCATCTGACCGGCGAAACTGATCCTGAGCGTCCGCTTCGCGGCGATCGCCCAATGTCTGGAACTGGCGCACGCTCCCCCTCGTACGGCTTTACCAGAAGAAGGACGGGAGCAAACCGCCCTAGGCTCAGCGCCAGCCGCGCCGCCACAAGGAGAAGATGCCGCAAGCGGCCAATTGCGCCGCGACGAGGATGTAGGGCCAGTCGAAGCTCGCCGTCCGGCTGGCGATGAGCGCGAAGATCAGGGGACCGCAGAAGGACCCGGCAAAGCCGAACAGATTCGCAGCGGATGTAATGTCGCCGACGAGTGCAGGCGGCGACAGTCGTGCCAGCTCCGCCATGTAGACTCCGTTCCACCCCAAAGACGTCGCGCCAACGAAGGCGATTGAGCCATAGAGAGCCCAGGAGGATGCGTTCGCCGACCAAATTAGCAACGTGATCGCGGCACTCGTAGTGAGCAGAAGCAGGCAGAGCAGGAGCGGGCCACGACGCCATCGATCCGCGAGCCAACCGAGGCCGATCCTCGAGACCGTACTGGCGGTGAGCATCATTGCGATAAGGAAACCCGCCTGGCCGAGATCCTTGCCGAGCTGCGTGACCAGATAAGTCGCGGTAAAGGCGGTGACGCTGGCCTGGGCGAGCGAGAACGAGATTCCGATGCCGGTGAGCAGCGGCAGGGATGGATGGGAACCGATGACCTTGACCGCATTGTGCAGGGCCGAAGGCAACAGGAACGTCCGCACCCATCGCGGATTCGCCTTCCCCCTTTCGACGTCGAGGCGCTTCTGGAACGGTTGCACGGCCAGCAGACTCAGCAGGACGATGGCTGCAATAAGTCCTACCGTATAGGCGAAGCCAAGCCTGACCACTGCTGGAGCCACGCACACACCGGCTATAGCGCCGCCGAGAGGCACGCCGGCTTGCCGGATCGAGAAGATCAAGTTGCGGTGCCGAGGTGGTGCCGTACGCATCAACATCGTGCTGCCGGCGGGATTGTTCGGTGCCAGACCAAGCCCGAGCAGGAGAGCGCCGACGAAGCCGAGAGGGGCGACCGGCTGCGACAGGAGGATCATCGCCAGGCAGATGGCGGCCAAACCGAGTTGCAGAGTACGGATCGGTCCGTGATGGTCGAGCATCGGACCTCCGCAGGCAAGGCACCAGCAGATGCCGATCGACGTGGTCGCGGAGATATAGCCGATGCTTTCCGGCGGCAGGTCCCAGCGCTGCGTCAGAACCGGGCCGAGCAAAGGAACCGCGGCTGCAGCAAACGAACTGATGATCTGTACGAGCAGCGTGGCGCTCAGCGCGCTGCCCCATAGCGGCAATCGCAAGCTACGTCTCCCCTCAGCCCGCCGTATTGTTGAGGTCGGACGCAACCCTCGGCCGCGCTGCGCGATGTCGGCTTGCACAGCTCATGTGCAATTCTGCCGGTGCGGTCGAGATCACGCCGGGGGAGGTCTGGCCTGCAGGTTTTGCATGGGTAAGAAGACCGCGCCGCACAAATAGGAGGTCCGCTTCCCGGTGGGGTCCCAACTTCTGCTCTTGGCCCATCTTTGGCGGCAGGAGCGCTGGGCTCTGGCTCCTACGATCGTCGACTTCTCGAGAGGAGGCTCATCGAAGGCCCGCTCTATCGGGTCGCCGGATTCTCCCCGCTCTGGGGTTGGAGCAGCGCTTTTGCCGCTTCAAAAACAGCCCGCGCATGGGTCAGGGCCGGTAGGCCCCGATTCGGAACCTCGACCGAAAGCGACGCCCTTGGCGGAATGGCGGCCAGCAGCTCCCGCAGTGGCAGCGCCCCCTCCCCCGGCAGGAGCCGGCCGCCGCGAGCTTCGGCAACGAGCCCGTCATTGTCAGTCGGACGCCTCGCCGGCGCGTCACAGAGCTGGACACTCTGGATCAAGGGTTGCGGAACATCCCGCAAAGCTGCCGGCGAGCTGCCGGAGCGCGACAGATGCAAGGCGTCGATCAGCACGCCGACATTTGCCATGCCGGTGGCCTCGACGGCCCGGACAGCGGCCTTCAGCGACCCGATGCGGCGCCAGGGCATGATCTCCAGATCGACCCCCATGCCGTATCCGGCAGCCTGCTCGGCAAGCATGGCTAGGTTGGCGCGGAACCTCTCCTCGTCCGGATCATCCCCGCAGACGCTCAGACGGCGTACGCCGAGTTCCCCCGCGCTCTCGAGCACTGGCAGAAGTTCGCGGACGGAGAACTCGTCGTCTATGACGACGAATTCGATGTCGTAAACACGGACACTGCTGGCCTGCAGCGCAGCTTTCACCGCCCGCATCTCCGAGCTTCCTGCTGGAACCGTGTAGAAGGGCGCTCCTCGAAATGCAGGGTGAAGGCGCAACCCGACGGCGGCGTATCCGACCTCGGCAGCAAGATGCACCAACTCGACCGGCGGCACGTCGATGCAGGAGAAGTGTGCGATACCGAGCGGCGGCATGAACTGCGTCATGGCGCGACCCTGTCAGCGAGATGATCGGCGAGATTGCTGCCGGTCCGATGGATGTGTTCGCGCAGGCGTTCGCAGGCAAAATCAGCATCCCGGGCCACCGCCCCCTGCGCAATCTCACTGTGCTCCATGCTGACATTCCGGTCGCCGGACGTGCGCACGAGAAAGCTGCGCCGATAACGATCGTTCAAGTTGAGAAGCGTTCGGCAGAAGCCCAGCAGCAGCGGCATGCCGCACCCCGCCAGCAGGGACAGATGGAATTCGCGGTGCAGCGCTTCCCACCGCTCCAGCGTGGCCGAATCCGCGGGGTTCCGTTCGGCTCTGTTGAGGCGGTGCAAGGTCCGCATCACCTCGCCCTCCCACTCCGCAGGCGCATTCGCGATCGCCTGGCGCAAGGCGAGCGCCTCGAACTCCGCGCGCAACCGCGTGATCTCGCGCAGGTCGGCCAATGAAACGGGAGCGACGCGATAGCCGCGATTGTCCTCGAAAATGACGAGGCCATCCGGGATGAGCCGGGCCAGAGCCTCGCGCAGAGGGCTCAACGAGACAGAAAAGATCTCGCGCGCCCGATAGAGGTTGATCTTGGCCCCGGCCTCGAGCTGCCCCGAGACGATCGCTTCCCGCAACCGCTCAACCAGTTGGCTGGCAATCGTGTTCTTGCCGTCGTCGATAAGGGCAGTCCGCCACAGCGCGGCAGAAACGCCACCGGCCGCCGCCGACTCGGCAGGCGCCATTCCAGACATCGTCGGCGCGCTGGCGGGTTTCAACACCAGACCTTTCGGAGCTGCGAGGAACGTCCAGACCCTATAAATAAACGATTATCGAGTGTCAAACAGGCCTCTACTCCTGAAGGGAAACCCTCGAAATATGCCCTTTCTGCGAGTATGTCGGCGCTAAATCGGGCATAGAATCGGCTTCAAGTTGACAGATAATCGATTATTTAACATAAGCTCCTCGCCCCGCACATCTTTGAGGGAGGTTCGCGCATGCTCATCGAGCGCCAGGAGGACGTCACGCCAGCCGTACTGGACGTCATGAAGCGGACGCGGGACCCGCGCATGCGGGACATCATGGTTTCGCTCGTGACGCATCTGCATGGCTTCGTGCGCGACGTCCGGCTCACGGAAGCCGAATTCCGTGACGCGACGGCGATCCTCAACGAGATCGGCGCGCTCGCCTCCGACACCCACAATGAGTTCGTGCTGATGGCCGGCTCGCTCGGCGTGTCCTCGCTGGTCTGCCTGCTGAACAACGGCGACGGCGGCAACACCGAAACCTCCCAGTCCCTGCTGGGCCCCTTCTGGCGGCTGAATTCACCTCGGGTCGAAAACGGCGGCTCGATAGTCCGCTCCGACACGCCCGGAGCGTCGCTCTTCGTCAGTGCGCGTGTCATCGACGGAGGCGGCCGGCCGATCGAAGGGGCAGAGGTCGACGTCTGGCATTCCTCCCCGGTCGGGCTCTACGAGAATCAGGATCCCGAACAGGCCGAGATGAACCTGCGCGGCAAGTTCACGACCGATGCCGATGGCCGCTTCTGGTTCAGCTCGGTCATGATGGTGGGGTATCCGATCCCGACCGACGGCGTGGTCGGTCGTCTCCTCGAGGCGCAGAATCGCCACCCGATGCGTCCCGCCCACCTGCATGCGCTGATCTTCAAGCCGGGCTTCAAGGTGCTGATCTCGCAGGTCTACGACCGCACCGATCCGCACATCGAAACTGATGTCCAGTTCGGCGTGACCAGGGCCCTGATAGGAGACTTCGTCCGCCATGACGAGCCGCATCCGTCGCGGCCGGACGTCGCGTCTCCCTGGTACGCGCTCGAATACACCTATGTGATGGAGCCGGGCGAGCCCGTTTTGCCGCGCGCGCCCATCAAGTAGCGCTGCCGTTTCCTGACAGGGAGAATGCACCCCAATGCTCACGGAAGACGATCGCCGCAAGGCCGCAGAAGCCATCCTGAAAGCCGAGCGCGACCGCGTGCCCTGCATCCAGCTTTCGAAGACATTTCCCGACATGGAGATCGCCGACGCCTACCGCGTCCAGGATCTCTGGGCCGAGGCCCGGATCGCCAATGGCGCACGGCTCGCCGGCCACAAGATCGGCCTGACCTCGCGCGCCATGCAGATGGCGTCGAAGATCACCGAACCTGATTACGGTCGCATCCTCGACGACGCTCTCTACAACGACGGCGCCCGGCTCAAGACGGACGCCTTCATCAAGCCGCGCCTCGAGGTCGAGCTCGCCTTCATCATGGGTGAGGATCTTTCCGGCCCGGCCTGCCGCGTCCACGACGTGATGCGCGCGACCGAATTCGTCGTTCCGGCCCTGGAGATCATCGACTATCGCACTGAGGTTCCCCGGGCGATCGTCGACACCATCGCCGACAATGCGGCGTTCGGTGCCATCGTCCTCGGCGGCCGCACGATCCGCCCGTTCTGCGTGGACGTGCGCTGGATCGGGGCGACGCTCTCGCAAAACGGCATCATCGAGGAATCGGGCGTCTCGGCCGCGATCATGGGCCATCCGGCGGCCGGCATCGCGTGGCTCGTCAACAAGCTGCACGATGTGGGGGCTGGATTGAAGAAGGGGCAGATCGTCCTCGGCGGCTCCTTCACGCGCCCCGTCGATATCAAGAAAGGCGACGTCATCCATGCGGACTACGGGCCGCTGGGCGCCATCGGCGTCTCCTTCATCTGAGACCGCGTGATGCAACTGCCCGAAAACCATTTCCCTGCGGAAAGGCCGCCATCAGTTCGGCCTCTGGTGCAGCCTGCCCGGCAGCTATGCCGCGGAAGCCATGGCGGGCTCGGGCTATGACTGGCTGCTGTTCGACACCGAACACTCGCCGGGCGACCCGCTGACGGTCCTCGCCCAACTCCAGGCCGTTGCGCCCTATGACGTGTCGGCCATTGTCCGGCCGGCCAGCAACGACACCGTGCTCATCAAGCGGTTCCTAGACCTGGGCGCACAGACCCTGCTCATCCCCTATGTCCAGAACGCCGACGAAGCGCGCGCCGCCGTCGCGGCGGTGGGCCGAGGTATGGCTGCTCCCGGCCATTCGGTTGCTGCGGTGAAACTCTCAAAAAGCCGATTTCAGGATTGCCAGGTAGGCATCCCGATCTGCGGGCCTCGGATTGGTGGCGGATGAATGATCGGCCGTAGCAGCTTCTGCGATGCGGGATAGACAGTCGGGTGGGACGCCCATTTCGGACAGAGTGGACGGCATCGCGAGCCTTGTGTTCAGAGCTTGGAAATGCGCAGCCAGATCGTGCCCGGCTGCTAGTCCGAGCCGTTGCCGGATGACCGCATATTTCTGTGCGCAATGCGACTCATTGAATGTGAGGCAGTGGGGCAGAAGCACTGCGTTCAGCGTGCCATGGTGGAGCGAAACCTGCTTCAGGCCGCCGAGCGGATGGGAGAGCGCGTGGACGGCGCCGAGGCCCTTCTGGAAGGTGAGACCGCCCTCCAGCGCCGCCATCATCATCTCGCGCCGCGCCTCGCGGTCGCTGCCGTCTGCGACCGCCCGCTCGATCGAGCCGATCGCGCGGACCAGGCCGTCCAGTGCAATCGCCTCGGCGGGCGGATTGTAACGGGGGCTCAGATAGGTCTCGATGCAATGCGTGATCGCATCCATGCCGGTCGCAGCCGTGAGCGACGCGGGCAGCCCGAGCGTGAGGTCGGGGTCGCAGATCGCCCGCTTGGGGATTAGATGAGGCGAGATGAAGCCAAGCTTGCGACCGTCGTCCAGGCTGATCAGGGCGGCGCGCCCGACCTCGCTTCCTGTGCCGGCGGTCGTCGGGATCGCGATCAACGGCGCGACCGCGGCCGTGATCTTGGGTATGCCGCCGAGGATCGCCGCATATTGCGCCAGGGGTTCGGGATGGTTGGCGAGCAGCGCGACACCCTTGGCCAGGTCGATCGCGGATCCGCCGCCGATGGCGATCAGACCGTCGCACCCTTGCGAACGAAACACGGCCAGCGCGGCGAGAACCGCGCTTTCCGTCGGATTAGGCGGCGTGTCGAGAAATGTAGCCATGCCGCTGCCATCGGGGAGCGCGTCGCGAAGGCGGTCAAGCAGGCCGGCCCGTTCGATGCCCCGATCGGCGACGATGAGCGGCGCCTTCATGCCCAGCTCGTTCAGATCGTTGCCGAGGCCCGACAGGGCGCCCGCCTCAAACCGGACGGTGGTCAGATAGGTGATCAGCGACATGTCGGGTCCTTCGTGGTCATCACCGGATGCGATGCCGGCGCGTTGCTTGGAGGCAAGGTGATCGGGGAGTGCGAGGCTGGCGCCCGCTGCGCTTTCGCGACGCAGGCTAGCGGCCGAAGCCGTCGATGACGTTGCCGCGCAGGAAATCCATGTCCATCTCGATGCCGAGGCCGGGCTTGCCCGTCAGCCTGAGGCTGCCGCCCTTGTTGTCGAGGGGCGTGTCGATGAAGCGGTTGTAGCAGGAGAGGTCATGCATTGAGGTCTCGATGCGATAGAAATTCGGAACCGTGATCATGACTTGCGCGCCTGCGATAACATTGATCGGTCCGCTGGCGTCATGCGGGGAGACCGGAATGTAGTAGGCCTCGGCCATGGTCGAGATCTTCTTCATCTCGCTGATCCCACCCGTCCAGGTGACGTCCGGCATGATGTAGTCGGCCAGCCGGTTTTCCAGGATCGGCACGAATTCCCAACGCGTGTGCAGCCGCTCGCCGACCGAGATCGGCACGCTGACCTTGTCGCGCACCTGCCGCAGGGCGTGATAGCTCTCGGGCGGCACCGGCTCCTCGAACCAGTCGATCTGGCCGGCATCCTGCAGGCAGTTGCACAGGCGGATCGCGGTCGGCACGTTGAAGCGCCCATGCGCATCGATCAGGATTTCGATATCCGGGCCTGCCGTCTCGCGGATCAGCGCGGTCAACTCGGCGGCAACGCGCTCGCCCTTGCGGGACATTTCACCGTCGAGATAGCCGTTGCGGCGGATCTGAAGCCCGTTCAGATGGGGGAAGGGATCGAATTTCAGAGCCGTATGACCGGAGTTGACGATGCCCATGATCTCCTCGACGACCCCCTCCCTGGTCGTGAACTTGTTCTGGTCGGGGTGGGTATAAAGCAGCACCTCCTCGCGGACCTTGCCGCCGAGAAGTTCGTAGATAGGCTGGCCCAGAACCTTGCCCTTGATGTCCCATAGCGCGATGTCCACCCCGCTGAGGCAGAGCGCGGCGGCGCCACGACTGCCCATATAGGTGAAGTTCCGATAGGTCCGGTTCCAGATGCTCTCGATGTTGAGTGGATCGGCGCCGACCAGCAGCTCGTTCAGGTGGCACAGGGATGACGCGACCGTGCGGTTGGCGAGCCGCGTTGAGGTCGTGACCTCGCCCCAGCCGGTGACTCCTTCGTCGGTCTGCACCTCGACGAACAGGAATTCACCGAAAAAGGTGCCTTCGGCTTTGACGATCCAGGGCGTGATCGACGAGATCTTCATGACGCTGGCTCCGGTGGGCGGCGATCGGCGCTGCCCGCTATGTGCAAGGGATTGAAACCGTAGGGGTGCCGCCGGTCAGCCCTTCGTCGCGCCCGACATCAGGCCGCCGACGAAGACCTTCTGCAGGCCGAGGAAGATTGCCGCGATCGGCAGGCTCATGATCACGGACGCGGCCATGATCGCCCCCCAGTCGGTGTCGTATTCGGTCGAAAACTCGGCGAGCCCGATCGGCAAGGTCTTCACCGACGTATCGTTGGCGAAGGACAGGGCGAAGATGAACTCGTTCCACGTCGCGACGAAGGAATAGAGAAAGATCACGACGATACCTGGCAGCGACAGCGGCAGCATGATCCGCAAAAGGATCGTAAAGCGCGAGGCGCCGTCGATGATCGCTGCTTCCTCCAGTTCGACCGGGATGTTCTTGAAGTAACCCGTCAGCATCCAGATCGCGAGCGGCAGGGTGAGAACCAGATAGACCAGGATCAGCCCGATCAGCGAATTCAGCAGGTTGAGGTAGCCCAGGAATATGTAGAGCGGCACGATCAGGGCGGCCGACGGGAGCAGATGCGACATCAGGATGAGCATTTGCCAGAGCGAGCGCCCCCTGAACTCGAAGCGCGAGAAGCCATAGGCTGCCGGGGTCGCGAAGATCAGCGCGATGATGGTGGAACCCAGCGAGACGACCGTGCTGTTCCAGAAATACCGCGGCACGTTCGAGTCGAAGAGCACCTTCTGGTAGTTCGCAAACGTCGTCTGCTTCGGCAGCCATGTGATCGGGATATGGTAGAGCTCGGCCAGGCTTTTGAACGACGAGACGATCATCCAGAAGAACGGCACGACCGTGATCGCCACGAGGATCAGGACAGGCAGGTAGACCCAGGCACTGCGCGCCTTCATCTCAGCTCTCCTTCCGGCGGCCGTCGAACCAGATATGTGCGACGATGAAAACGGTAGAGACGATGAAGAACATTACCGACAGCGCACTGGCCTGGTTGAAGTTGAAGTACTGGAACGCCTCGACAAAAATCTGGATCGAGGTGATCAGCGACCGGTCCGCCGGACCTCCCTTGGTCATTGCATAGATGATCGTGATCGAATTCACGCCGGCGATGATGAGCAGCAGGGTGATCGAAGCCAGGATCGGCCGCAGCTGCGGCAACGTGATGTAGAGGACCTCGTCGCGAAAGGTCGCGCCATCGACCTTCGCCGCCTCGTAGAGCGAGACAGGGATCGACTGCAGCCCGGCCAAAACCATGATCGCCACGAAGGGAAACATCTTCCAGACGTTCACGGCCGTCAGCGCCGGCAGCACGATGCTGGGATTGGTCAGCCAACGGACCGGCTCGTCGACGAGCCCATTCGACATCAGCACATAGTTGATCACGCCATAGTCGGTATGGAACATCCAGGCCCAGGTCATGGCGCCGACGATCCCGGGAATGACCCAGGGGATCAGGGTCAGCGCCCGCACCAGGGCCTGCCCGCGGAACCGCTCGTTCAGCACGATCCCCGCCGCCGTGCCGAGCACGAGCTGCAGGATGATCGACGACGCCACGAAATAAATCGTGTTGACGGTGGCCCGTGCGGTGCGATCGGATTCGACGATGTTGATGTAGTTGGCCGCGCCCACGAAGGCCCCGCTTCCGTCGGTGACGCTCAGGATCAGCGTAGAAATGATCGGGTAGATGATGAAGGTCGCCAGAAGCGCAATCGCCGGCAGGATGAAGAAGATCGGCCCGTCCTTATGGGCGGCGATATAGCGCCCGATCCGCCCGCGCGGGGCGTCGGCATGACGCTCCGGCGGGCGCGGCGGCGAGTGGGCTGGGATCGGGGCCAAGCTCTGTGCTGTGTTGGACATCATCGTCACGCTGCGGCGCGGAGGGGCATGCCGGGGCCGCCACGTCAGCGCGCAAGCGCATGACGTGACGCCTGGGCGGCTATTTCTTCAGGATCGCGTCGATCGCCTTGTCGGCGGCGGCCATCGCGGCCTGCGGCGTAGCCCCGCCAATCAGGATCTCCTGGACGCTCTTGTAGTAGGCGCTGGAAATCTCGAGCCAGGTGCCGATGGCCGGTTGCGGCCGGGCATGGGTCAGCATCACCTTGAACGCGTCCAGCCTCGGATCGGCGAAGCGCGGCAGGTTCATCGCTGTCGTGGTGGTCGGGAAGGTGCGCGTGTAGAGCGCGAGCCGCTCTGGCTTGGCCAGGAACTGGAGCAGCTTCAGCGCCTCGGCCTTGTTCTTTCCGGCTTTGGGCACGATGAAGCCCCAGCCCCCCAGCAATGCGGAGGTCTGCTTGCCCTTGGGATACGGCATGATCGCGACGCCGTAATCCAAATTGGGCGCGTCCTGCGCGAAGCGTTCCAGTTCCGTCGGCGTGCCCTGATACATCGCGATGGTTCCGGCCATGAACAGGCGACGCAGTTCGAGGCCGCCATTCTCCAGCGTCGAGGGAGGCGCGACCTTCAACGTGGTCAGCATGTCCGTATAGAACTTCACGCCCGCCACCGCCTCGGGCGAACTGAGCGTCGCCTTCTTCATGTCGGGGGAGAGGATGTCGCCGCCATTCATCCAGATATAGGGCAGCGAGCGATACAGCGTGTTGCCCTGGCCTTCGGCTCCGCCGCCGGCGATCCCGTAGCCGTAGCGCCGCTGGCCGGTCTTGCTGGTATAGGTCAGCTTCTTCGAGACTTCGATCATCTCGTCCCAGGTCTGGGGCGGCTTTCCGTCATCGAGGCCGGCCTCGCGGAACAGATCCTTGCGGTAAAGCATCGCCAGGGCCTCGGCCTGGAAAGGTAGGCCATAGACTTTGTTGTCGACCGAAGTCGCTGCCAGCGTCGCGGGCACAAAATCGCCCAAAGGCACACTTTGGCCAATTGCCGCGCCGACCTCCTCGAGCGCGCCGGTGGCCTGATAGGACGGGATCCATGAGTTCTGGACCTCGATGATATCGGGCGGCAGCCCCGACCTCACCGCAATCATCACCTTGCCTTCGAGGCCACCATAGGGATTGGCCTGCAGCTTCACGGTGATGCCGGGGTTCTCCTTCTCGAACTCGGTCGCAAGCTGCTGGGCCTTGACCCGGCCGGGTTCGGATACCCACCAGTTGATTTCGCCCGCCAGCGCTGGCGTCACCGAGATGATAGCAGCCGCGGCCATCGCCAGGCGGAGCTTGAACGTCGTGTATCTCACTGTCGGTCCTCCCTGAGATCGTTTTTATTTTTGTTGCCGCCGGGTCTTTTGCCCGGACGGTATCGTTCTGATTCCGGTCGCTCTGGCGGCGACCAGGTTGGGTGTATCTATTCCTATTTGAATAGATCGTGTTCTGTTATGATCGTGGGCGGTCGGGCGCGGCCTGTCAAGAATTTGCTTGCATCGGGGCGGGCCCGATGCGTCTGCGATGGCGGCCGTTTATCGGCGCTCGAAAAACAGCTCCGTTCGTCTGTCGCGATAGGCTTTGAAGCCGGCGCCCGCCTGGAGCCTGGACTGCAGGTTCTCGTCGAGAGCCGCTGGTCCAGCGTCGAGGGTCGCGGCGTTGGCCCGCAATTGCTCTGCATTGTCGACGCCAAGTATGATCACGTCCGTGTCCTGGCGGCCGACCCAGGCCAGCGCGGTTCGCGCCACGGCCGCACGGTCGGTCAATCCCACCTCTTCGGCGATCGGAAACAGTTCCCCCTTGAAGAAGACCTCCCGCGCGATGACGCCGAGGCCGAGTTCCCGCGCGCGTGGAACCACTGCGTGCAAACCGTCGAACTCGCCGAGGCTGAGATCGAGATTGACCGCATCGAAGCCGCCGGAGCCGAGTTCGGCGAGGTAAAGCCTTTCACCGGCATGGGAGTCGGCCACTGCAAAACGGATCAGGCCGTCCTGCTTGAGGCGGGCGAGATTGTCGGCGAGGCGCGCCATATAGTCCGGCGTCTCGTCGATCGATCCATTGATCAGGCCGATATTGAAGAAGTCGACGATCTCGCGGCGGATCAGCTTCAGAACGCGTTCGGTCTCGGCTCGCAGCAATGAGTAGTCGAGCATCTGCCGGTTGCCGGGATCGTAGCCGTAGCACATGCCTTCGGGGCGGGTCTGGACATAGACCGGATAGGGCGGCGGCAGTTCGGACAGGTTGCGACCCAGCGCCTCCTTCTCCGAGTCAATCGTGACGTCGAAGAGGTTGATGCCGAGATCATAGGCCGCCTTCAGGATCTCGAGCCGCTTGGGCCCGCCGAAACCCGGCGCGACATATCCGCGTGTGACGGCCTGGGCGAAGTTCTCGTTGAAACCGCGCGACAGCCCGCTCTTCAGAAATTCATGGCCGCCGAGCGCGATCTGCGAAAGGGAAAGGCCGGTCTTGCCGAAAGGCTTGAAGCGCATGAGAAGACCCGTCCGGTTCAGTAGCCGCGCGCAAGATCGACGGCGTTGGGAAGGGGGCGGCCCGCACGGAAGGCCTCGATATTGTCGAGGAAGATGTCGAGGCTGCGCGGGATGTAGGTCAGAGGGTCGCCGGACGACATATGCGGCGTCAGGACGAGATTGGGCGTCGTCCAGAGCCTGTGCCCGGCCGGGACCGGCTCCGGCGTCGCCACGTCTAGAACCGCGCCTGCCAGCGCGCCGGCATCCAGTGCATCGAGCAGGGCATCCTGCTCCACGAGTTCGCCTCGGCCGATATTGACCACGCCGGCCTGCGGAGGCAGCAGCGCGATCCGCCTTCGGTCCAGCAGATGCGTCGTCTGGGGCGTCAGCGGCGCGATCAGGACCAGGAATTCGGTGGCGGTCAGGATGCGGTCAAGATCATCCGTCGCGATGACGTCGTCGCAATGCGGATGTGGCTCGGCTCTTGTCCGGACCCCGGTGACATGCAGGCCGAGCGCCTTCAGGCGCTGCGCGATCACGCCGCCGATGGCGCCCAGGCCGACGATCGTCGCCCGGCGGCCAGCCACCGAGGAGGCCAGCTTCCGGTGCCAGCGGCCCTCGCGCTGCTGCCCCGCGAAAAGCGGCATGTGGTTGGCCAGCATCAGCACGGCCATCAGAGCGTATTCGGCCGCCTTGACGCCATGGGCGCCGCTGTTGTTCAGAAGCGTAACGCCCGCCGGAATAAAGCGGCCCTTCGCCAGTGAATCGACCCCGGCATGGGTGAGGAAGATCAGCTTGAGTTGCGTCGGCTCGGCGGAGGGCAGGTAATTCTGCACCACCCGGGAGGTGGTGATCAGTGCGTCGACTTCGCCGATGACGGCTGCGAAATCGGCTGCGGTTTCGCCGAAGCTGGTCTCCAGGCCATGAGCCTTTTGCCCGGCCCTCGCCACCGCGTCCTGCCACTGAGCCAGCGTCGCACGCGGATTGCCGTCATCGGGATGGTTTTGGATGTGGACGCGCATGTTCTGCTCCTGAAGGCTGCCGGAAGATCAACCCTGCATTGCCTTCCAGGCCTCGAACTTTGCCAGGTTCGCCTCGTTCGGCGGATACAGACCGAGAATGTCGCCGCCCTCAGCGACGCGGTCGCGGACCCATCCATCCAGCGCCTCCTTGTCGACGCCCATTTGGGCCACCTCGGCGGCCAGATGAACCGGAATGACGGCCACCCCATCCTCGTCGCCCACGATGATGTCGCCGGGGAAGACGAGCACGCCGCCGCAGCCGATCGGCTGCTGGATCGCCATCGGGATGAGCGCCGAGGGGCTCGCCGGTGCGGCCGGCCCCTTGCAGAAGGTCGGCATCCCCAAGGCTCGGATCTCGCTGACATCGCGCATGCCGCCATCGGCGACGACGCCGACCACGCCGCGCACCTTCATGCGGGTGGTCAGCACGTCGCCTAGCCCACCGACAGCGCCGACGCCGCACATGTCCATGACGAACACGCTGCCGGCCGGGATCTGCTGGGTCGCCTGCAGCATCGCATTGGCGGGATTGCCGATGTCGACCGTCAAGGCGATATCCTCGCGCATCGGGACATAGCGCAGGGTGAAGGCCGGGCCGACGAAGCGGCAATGGGCCGGATCGATCGGACCGATGCCCGGAATGGCGCGCATGCGCAGCCCGTATTTCTTCAGCAGGATGCCGGTGATCGCCGCCGTCGGCACGCGCTTCAGCAACTGGATCGTTTCGGGGCTGCAAGCCGTCATGGTCGTGTCCTCACGGGAGCCGGCTCGGGTGCCGATCTGTTGGAACTGTGGTTGAAGTGTCACCCTGAAGGCCGCCTCGGTTCAGGCGGCGGGCCCCGCGTAATCGCCGGTGCCGAGATCGATCAGCTCGATGCGGTAGCCGTCCGGATCGTCGATGAAGGCGATGTGCACGGTGCCGAACTTGAGCGGTCCGGGTTCGCGCACGATCCGAACGCCGGCCTCCCGCAATGCCAGGCACACACCGTGGAGGTCGCGGACACCGATCGCGAGATGGCCGAAGCCGTTGCCCGGTTCGTAGGTTGATATGCCGTAATTATATGTCAGCTCGATCATCGGATCATTCGACTCGCTGCCGTAGCCGATGAAGACGTTGGTGTATTTCGCCTCGGGCACATCGACTTTCTTGACGACGGTCATGCCAAAATGCCGCGAGTAGAATGCAACCGAGCGATCCAGGTCTCCGACCCGGATCATCGTGTGCATGATCCTGAAGCCGTTCGTTGTAGTGCCCGTCATGTCGTTCCTCGCGGCCGGTCCGTCCCCCGTCGCATCGAGCGACGCGAAGAGCACCAGCGGTTATCAGTTCCTATTTGAACTCTATCAGTTCCTATGTAATCATCTGCCGATTGTCCGGGCTGTCAATTGTAAATCGATGCTGGGCGTCGATTGCCCCGGCCGGCTAAAGTTTGACACCGCCGCCGACGTCCTGCAGCGGCGCCGGCCGCAAGGGAGACAAGGTTGATCACGATGAGCGAAGCGACCGACGCAGCGGGCACGAAGCGGCGCGAGGGAAACCAGGTTCCGGTGATCGAGCGCATGCTCGACCTGCTGGAGATCATAGAGCGGCGCCCGGCCGGCACCTCGATCCGCGAGTTGAGCGAGTTTCTCGATATGCCGCGCTCGACCGTCTACCGCATCCTGAATACCCTTGAGGCGCGAGACGTCGTCAGGAGGAGCGTTTCGGGCTCCTACCTGCTCGGGCCGCGTCTTCTGTCCCTGGCCGCCAATGTCGTGACCGGGCATGATTCCGAGCTGGTCAAACTCGCCAACACTCATCTCGAGCGCCTTTCCCTAGCCACCGGCGAGGCGAGCAAGCTCTCGGTGCTGGATGGCGACGGCGTCCTGGTCATCGCGGTTGCGCATAGTTCCGGCGCTTATGGGCTGACCGTCAAACCTGGTCGGCGCCTGCCGCTGCATGCCGGCGCAGCCAGCCGGGTCCTGCTTGCTCATATGGACGGCGGCGACATTGCTCGGATCCTGAACAGCCCACTGCCGCGCTATACAGACAGAACGATGTGCGAACCCGAGGAGATCGGCAGGAGTCTTGCCCAGATCAGGCGGTCAGGCTCGGCCCTCGACGATGGTGAATTCTCAGTTGGCGTGATGGCGGTCGCAGCTCCGGTCCATGATCGGCAGAACAAGGTTGTGGCAGCGGTCAGCATCCCTTTTCTGCGCATCCAAGATCGCTCGCGCATCGAGACGCTGCGCACAGCCGTCACCGGGGTTGCGAAGCTGATCTCGCAAGAACTACTGAACCGCCCGACTCCCTCCGGGTAAGGGCTGAGCGGGCTTGGCTGCAGGGGCCCGGTCTCGTTGAACCGTTCCTCGATGGCCGCTTCCGGCCGATTGTTTTGGTGCCCTGCGCGCTGACATCGCTCATCTTCTCCTCGACACCGCTCGCCTGCTGGATGACGAGCCCCCCGCCGACGCGAGCGGTTTCGCCGAACGGGTGGGCAGAGTGGTCGCGAGAGCCGGGAAAAGGCTGAATGATGCAATTTCAGATGAGCGCGGACAGGTCCCACCTACTTTCTTCGGTCGCGGCGAGCGGGGGAGCTTTCCGCTGCGCTGCTAGCACGTGCATACTCCGCTTCCTGACGCTGAGTTGAAGTCAGCTCTTGGCGCGTCTTTGGCGCGCCATCGCAGCTTTCAACTGTGCGACGTGGCCATACGCGACACTACGGAGAGGGCGAACTCGACGAGGTAGCTGTTAAGCGCAATGGATGCAGCGCTGGCTCCATCCGGATCGCGTAGCAGGATGGCCTGCAGAATCTCCTGGTGCAGTCGCTTGCCATGGGCGATCTCGGCCTGCTCGTCGCGGACATGCATGATCCAGAAGCGGCGCGACAKGGTCTGCAACGGCACCATCAACGCTTCGAGATAGGGATTGTGCGCGGCCTGGATGATCAGGGCGTGAGTCTGGCGCACGGTCTCGGAATAGCCGTGGAGATCGAAACCGCCGGCCAGGGTGGCTTTCAGGGCCGCGATCGCCTCGATGTCTTTCTCGCTCGCCCGGCGGCAGGCGAGCCCGACGGCGAGAACCTCGACGGCCCGGCGAACCTCTAGGCCGCTGAGCTGGTCTTCGACGGAGATTGCCGGGATTTCGATGCCTTTGTTGGGGTGGATGCGCAGCATGTGGTTGAGGGCGAGGCGCTGAATCGCCTCCCGCACCGGGGTGCGGCCGAGGCCCGTCGCCTCCATCAGGCCACGTTCGGACACCATCGAGCCGGGCTTGAGCTCGCCCTGCTCGATCAGGCGCTGCAAGGCGGCGACCGCCTGTTCCGATTGATTCATCCGTTTTCCAGCCCAGCGCCGCCTCCGGTCGGGAGGCGATTCCATTCTTGATCCGATAGCCGATTTCACGGGCTTTCCAAACCGTTATTCATCTGATATATTGGTAAGATATTATCGAAATCCACCAGAGCCCGAAACGCGACGCTATGAAGTATTCACCCTCCATCGAGCCGAGCCCGCTCCCTTTCTCGCCGTTCAAGAGCTGTACTGTGCCGCGGCCGATCGGCTGGCTGTCCAGCGTCAGCGCGGCGGGTGTCGAGAACATCGCGCCCTACAGCCAGTGGCAGAACCTGACCTTCGATCCGCCGATGGTGATGTTCTCGGCGAACCAGTATCCAGACGGGCGCCGCAAGGACACGGTGCTCAATGCCGAGGAGACCGGCTGGTTCGTCTGGAACATGGCGACCTACGACCTGCGCGAGGCGGTCAACCTGAGCGCGATGGCGCTGCCGCCCGAAGAAAGCGAATTCGACCGCCTGAACGTGACGCGCGAATATGCGGACAATGCCCGCATCCCGATGGTCAAGGAGAGCCCGGTTAAGTTCGAATGCCGCTACCTCGGCACGCACCGTCTGAAAGGCAATTCGGCGGTCGGCACCATCGATATCGTCTTCGCACAGGTCGAGACGATCCATATCGACGACCGCTTCATCACGCGCGAAGGCAAGCTCGACATTCCTGCGATCAAGCCGATCGCCCGCCTCGGCTACTTCGACTACACGGTCGTGAAAGACGTCTTCGAAATGCGCGTGCCGGGTGCTGATGCCGATGCCCGGTTCGGCCTCGAAGGCCGCGCCGCTGGCTGAGGCCTGCGCCGACCTCCCCATCGACAGCGTCAACATCAATAAAAAGAGGGGTCACCACATGTCTGACATCGCCGCAGAGGGCGCTTTCGCCGCCCCGCGTTCCCGCCGCGTCAAGGATCTGATCGCGGTCAATTTCGGCAATACGCTCGAATGGTTCGACTGGACGATCTACACGATCTTCGCGCCCTATTTCGCGCTCCAGTTCTTCCCCTCGGCGGACAAGTCGGCGGCGCTGCTGGCGGCGCTCGCCGTCTTCGCGGCCGGCTTCCTGACGCGGCCGCTCGGCGGCTTCCTGTTCGGGCTTTACGCCGATCGGGTCGGTCGCAAGAAGAGCTTGACACTGGCGATGTTCATCACGGCCGGCGGCAGCCTCGTCATCGCCTTCGCCCCGACCTTCGCGATGGTGGGGCTCGTTGCTTCGGTCATCCTGCTGGTCGCGCGCCTGGCGCAGGGCATCGCCCATGGCGGCGAGATGGGGACATCCGTCACCTATCTGGTCGAGCGGGCGCCGCGCCACCGGCGCGCGCTCTATGGCAGCACGTCATGGATGAGCGTCGTCCTCGGCACGATGATCGCTACGGTCACGGGCCTGCTGCTCAACGCCACGCTCGGCCGCCCGGTCCTGGAAAGTTGGGGCTGGCGCATTCCCTTCGTGCTCGGCGGGCTCCTCGGCTTCTACGGGCTTTATCTGCGCCGCAAGCTGACCGAGACCGACAGTTTTGCGAAGGTGCACGCGCAGGGTGCGAAAACCGCGACCGGGCTCGGCCCACTGCTGCGGAACTGGCGCGGCGTCGCCGTCGTCTTCGGGCTTTCGGCCGGTGGCTCGATCATGTTCTACACGTGGCTGATATACAGCCCGACCTTTGCGCAGATCAGCCGCGGGCTCGATGCGACATCGGCGCTGACGGCGAGTCTGATCGCGCAGGCGGTGTTCTTCGTCGCCATCCCGATCGTCGGCTGGCTCGCGGACCGGTACGGGCGGCGGATCTTCATCATCCTGTTCGGGCTCGGCTTCATTGCCGCGACCTTGCAACTCGATGGGATGATCACGAACAGCTTCTCGGGCCTGCTGACGGCGATGATCTGCGCGCTGCTGATCCTGGCCTGCCTGTTCGGGGTCAACACGGCGGTGTGGGCGGAAGTGTTTCCCACGCCGGTCCGGGCGACCGGCGTAAGTGGGCCGCTCTCGCTCGCCACCGCGATCTTTGGCGGCACCGCTCCATACGTGAACACCTATCTCTCGCAGACGGGCGAGCATCGGCTGTTCCTGTTCTACCTGATGTTCGTGGCGGGCATCACCTTGCTGACTGGCTTGCTGATCCCGGAAACCCGCGACCTTGATCTCGACCGGCCGGATACCGGGCGGCTGTCGAACTGGTCGGCATCTCTCAACTCTCGCTGACATATGCAGCGATAAAGCCCGGAGCCGACCTGGGTCATCGGCTCCGGGCTCGCCGACGAGTTGGCCGGCTCTAGCTCGGGCCGCGATTACTCACTGAAGGTCCGCTTCCCGGGGACAAGCCAATGTCTGGTCATGGCGCATCAGACGAGCGGCGGATGTAGTACAATGGTTTCTGACGCAGCATCCGATGGGGGATGCGCCATGCTTGTCGAAGCTCAGCAGACTCATCAGCTTCCAGCCTGGATACGGGACGCATGATCGGCCCGAAGCCACCCCTGAAGCCGCGTCACATCGGGGCCATCAGGACACGGCTTCAACACGAACGTCGTGTGCGTGATCTGGTGATGTTCAATCTCGCGATCGACAGCAAGCTACGTGGCTGTGATCTCGTCCGGGTTCGCGTGGGTGATATCGTGCTCGGCGGAACCGTCAGGCTGAGGACCTCGATCATCCAGCAGAAGACCGGCCGGCCGGTGCCATTCGAGCTCACCTATCCGACCTGAGAGGCGCTGACAGCCTGGCTCAGGAGACGACCAGCGGCAATTGGCGGCTGGCTCCCGAGCTGCAGTGCGGGATGGGGCATGAACGTTGATGTTCCGAGCCTGGAGGGCTTGGACATATGACGATTTCAGAGCTTACGCTTAAATCGAGCGTCGAGATCGACGAGCCGGTTAGGCGGTTTGAGGTCTTCACAGGTGCGGGGCGCCGTCGGGACTGGTCTGCCGAGAACAAGGCGCGGATTGTGGCGGAGAGCTTCGAGCTTGGCGCGACGGTGAGCGCCGTCGCCCGCGCCTATCCCTTGTCGCCGCAGCAATTGTTCACCTGGCGCCGCGAGATCCGCAAGGCCGCGGAAGCGATGCCCGCGTTCGTGCCGGCGGTGATGGCGCCAGAACCGGCACCCATATCGGAGCGGACGGCGCAGTCGTCACGCCCGAAGCGGCGCGCTCGGTCGCGCCGCGCGGCAGCCATCGAGATCGACGTCGCTGGCGTCAGGGTAACGATCGAGAACCGGGCCTTGCCGGTCACGATCGCGGCGGTACTCGGCGCATTGAAGGCCGGATCGTGATCGGCCCGACCGGCGCGGTCCGCGTCATGGTCGCGACGAAGCCGGTCGACTTCCGCAAGGGTGCCGAGGGCCTGACCGCCCTGGTGTGCGAGACGATGGGCGCCGACCCGTTCTCGGGCACGATCTACGTGTTCCGCGCCAAGCGCCTGGACCGGGTGAAGCTGGTGTTCTGGGACGGCACCGGCGTGGTGCTGGTCTCGAAGCGTCTGGAGGATGGCGAGTTCCGCTGGCCC
The DNA here is from genome assembly GCF_056394545.1 of Allobosea sp. 10N428. Lineage (NCBI taxonomy): Bacteria > Pseudomonadati > Pseudomonadota > Alphaproteobacteria > Hyphomicrobiales > Alloboseaceae > Allobosea > Allobosea sp. 10N428. The sequence goes on from NZ_JBFTIC010000001.1 coordinate 835,705, forward strand.
AAGATCGAGGACGGAGCCCTGCGACTGACGGCGGCCCAGCTTCAGGCCCTGTTCGAAGGGCTGGACTGGCGCCGGGTCCATGAACCGCAGCGGGCGGCGGCGCCGGTCGCCGCGAGCTGAAAGCGCTCGCAAGCATCTGACGAACATGATTGAATCGGCGTCACGGCCTCGCTCCCGCCAGAGCTTCCCCATGACCCCGAGACGCTTCAGGCGATGCTGATCGCGCGGGAAGCGGAGATCGAGCGCCTGCGCCAGATCATCAAGGAGTTGCAGCGGCGGCGTTTCGGCCGCCGGGCCGAGACCTTGCCCGAGGACCAGCTTCTGCTGGGCTGGAAGAGGCCGAGCAATCGCGAATTTGATATATTTGGAAGCGGAAGCTTCCGGTGTCAGGAATGGTCTAACTTCGGAAGCCGCCTTCCCAGAAGCGAGCCGAGGCTCAGCTGACGCAGTCCGCCAGCGACGACACAATGTCCTGGTTGCGGAAGCGCTTTGCCTTACTTGCGGCACTTTCAACCTAAACGCCCCCACAGCGACGCTGAAATATTTCAATGGCTTATGAGGGCATTTCATAATCGGTGCGGCAAACTTCGCCTTTCCCCACACGGAGTGTGCTGTACGGAAAGCTTGTCGGCTGGTGCGGGTGGTTTGTCGAAGCCGCCCGTAGCGGACTTCAACCGCCCTTCAGATCGGACCAGCCGGCCTCGTCGATCGCCTCGACGCCGGGCTTGGACGCGTCCTTGAGCTTGGGACCAGCACCGGAGCCAGCGACGAGCCGATCGGCATTCCACGGGACCACACCCGCGACCTTCGCGCCGAGCCGTTCGGCCATCGCCCTGGCCTCATCGCGGATCATCCACTCCAGCGCGCCGGTGAAGACCAAGATCTTGCCGGCGACAGAGCTTGCCAAGGGGGCCGCCACCAGTAGTTGCGGCGAGTCGACGTCAATCGAATGCGAGAGGTTGGCCACATGCGGCCTTTCTCGCGCCTTCCTGCAATCAGCCCTTCCCACTCAGCGCCAAAGGTTCTTTGATCTTTCCAGATGCGGCAGGCTCGGCGCCCATGGCGGCGTGCGCGCCCCGCTTGCCACTCAGGTATCGTCCCAACGCGATCGAAGGCTGCTCGACAAGCCGATACATCATTTCGGCAGCAGGAAACACGATTGCCAGGAACAACAACGCTGTCATCGGCAAGCCGATCCTGTCAGCTCCGAGGTGAATGGCCGCGAGCCAGAGAGGCATGTGGATCAGGTAGAGACTATACGAAACCCGGCCAAGCCACTGAGCTGGTGCCGAGAGAAGCAAACGCCAGCGATCGCCATAGGCGACGGTCGTCGCCACGATCCCGACCGCACCCACACCGATGACCCAATCCGACAGATAGCTATGCGTGCTGGGAGCCAGCAGGAGGATCACGGACAGCCCGACGACAACATGACGGCGAGCTCCGCTGAGCTCCGTGAGCCGGCCGCGCCAGATAGCAAGCGTCTCCGCCATCACGATACCGATGATGAAATAGATCAGATAGCGCGCGGTAACGACGAGATTTCCCAGGATCGTTGTGGACGATACGTAGATCTGCTGGCCCTCGCCGAGAGCGGGCATGAGAAAACTCGACCCAAGCAGGAGGAGCCCCCCGCCGATCAAAGAACCGATGCGCCAGCGTGTCGCGAGGAGTAGCAGGACCGGAAAAATCAGCGCCACACGAATTTCGACGATGAGACTCCAGATCGGGCTATTGAGACTGATGTCGTCAGCTCTGCCGGTGCCGATCAAATGCAGCAGAACGAGCGGCAAGGACAGATCGACATTCCAATTCTCATGCAGCCAAGCGCTGGCCGTCGCCCCGCCGCGATTGCCTACCAGCCAGAACAGCAAGGCCGCCAATAGCACCGCTACCGCAAACGGCGGATAGAGCCGGGCGAGCCGCTTCACGATGAAATCCTTGAAGACCAGCGACCGTCCGCCAGTGAACGGCAGAGCAACAACGAAGCCGCTCATGACGAAGAACACCAAAACCGCCGCGTGCCCCGCGATGAAAATGCGCAGGGGTGAGTACTTGATAATATTCACCCACTCCGCGCCACTCCCCGTCGGAAACGACAGGTAGATATGCTGGATGACGACGACGGCGGCCATGAGTCCGCGCAACGCATCTATCTGATGTATACGCATTATGGCCGATCTTTCTCCAGGCACCTGTGGTGAACACGAGAGCTCATCGAGGCTTTATGGCACTGACTTGATCACTGCATTTTCCGGAAATTTGCCTCTCGAGGAACGCCCGGACCACGTGCGTCTTGCGCTCCGTGAAGAGGCTGAAAGCGAAGGCATAGAGGACAAGCGCGGCCGTCAGCCCAACGCCCCAACTCGCAGCCTCCCATCCGCTGGGCTGCAGGCTCAAACGCGGGTCGGCACGGCCGTTCGCTAGCGCCAGGATGAAGTGCAGTGCGGGAGCATGAAGAACATACAAGCTGAATGAAAATGATGCCAAAAGCGCATTGATGGGTGCAATCTTCAGCAGCATTGGAGAGTTGCTGAACCGCGCGGCAAGAAGGGCGTTCGCAAAAGCCAGACCGAGAACGATCTTCGCGCCTCCTCCCAGCAGCGTGGCCAGAGCCGGAAAACTGAAGCAGGCGGCCACTGCGGCAGCCCAAGCCAAGATCGGGGACGCAAAAATAAGCCTGGGCATGAATCGGACAACCGCCCCAAGCACCCAAATGAAGAAATAATTTATGACTGAAGGATTACTTTTGAACACTATTACAAAATATAATGCAATTATAAATGTGATCCTCAGATCTAAACGCCCCCTCCAGAAAGCGATAAATATGAATGGAAAGGTTAAATAATAAAACATTTCATATGCGATGCTCCACAACGGGATATTGCTTCCAATCGTCGGCGCAAGAATGGTCTGCAGATTCAAGACATTCAGAATAACCGTAAGAGCGCTATAGCTGGCTACTGTTTCGCCCCCCGCATTGACGCTAATGCCGAATTGTCCCACCCTGATCAGATCGAGCGCGAAACCCAACGCGAGCGCCGGAAGATACACGGCGTAGATCCGCGATATCCTATTGACCAGATAGTGCCTGCCCTCGAAGCGGCCCGAGACGATATCCGAGACCGCACTGCCGCCGACCAGGAACCCGCTCGTGATGAAGAACCAGGTAACCGCTTGGTCGCCGCAGCTGGTCACGAGATAAACAATCGAAACCAGCGCTGACCGCAGGCTTTCCGACGTGTCGCCGGCCAGAACGAGAACGTTCTCCCGGACGTGGTAGATAAGAACAAGCAGAGCTGCGACCCAGCGCGTGAGGTCGAGCGCCGAGGCCATGGATGGGCTGATTTCCTTGCTCGACACCGCCTGTTCGATGCAACGTCTTGCGGTCCGGGCGATCGAAGCTGGCCCTAGCAAGTCAGGCTCCTCCCGCCATGCCACGGCCGCTCACCGAGGACGCGCGAACGATTGAATTGCTCGGCGACGATACGGAGTTCAGCCATCCGACTGCTCCCGCCAACCGCGCCGGCCACGCCAGAGCGCGAGCGCGAAGGCGATTTCTCCCAACAAGATCCCAACGACGGACCAGAGCGGACCGCCAGTGAAGAGCAGGGTTGGAACAGCGATCATCGAGACCGCGGCGGAGACAACACTCGCATGGGCCAGGAGTCGGAACTTGCCCGCCGATTGCAGCAAAGCGCTGTCGGGCGCGCGCAGCATCCTGACACCGACGATAAGCATCCAGAGGGCGACACCCTGCGAGAGATAGCTCAGATCGTACTCGCGCGGGAAAACGAGCCAGGGCGCATAAAACAGCAGCAAGACCGCCGCCATTACCACCAACAACCATGCCGCCACGAGAATATAGCGGAAGAAGGTCACTGCGCGCTCCGCCTCCACGCTCTGCCTCTCGTTGATGAAGCGCGCGATACGTGGCCGCTCAAACTCCGTCAGAGCATTCATGACCACGGTCAGCGGGCGCGTCAGCAGAGCGCTGGCGGCGATGGCGGCAAACGCGCCCGCGCCGCTCACGAGGGTGACGACATAGGCATGCGCGTTGCCGGTCGCCTCGGTGGTGACGACACCCAGAAGCGACCAGCCGGAATGCTCCCGCCAGATCCCTCTGTAGCGAGACAGCTCGTCTCGTGCAGGCCAGCAAAACTGTTGCCGAAGGTAGTCGCGGCCCAACGGGAGCATGCCCAGCGAGCCACTCAGCAAAAGCGCGAGATAACCAGAGACCGAGTCCGCACGGCCGGCAACCCAAATCGCAAGCATGGCAATGGCGAGCGCCGCACCAGAGACGATATCGGAAGCGGTTGCCCGTAACGGGCGACAAACTGCATAGGAATAGGCGCGACCGAACCAGCGCAGCATCGTCGCCGCTGAGAAGCTGGCGAAAACCGCAGCCTCCAACATGCTTGAGCCGATGGCCAAGGCAATGCCGCCAATCGTTGCGAAAGTGGCTGCGGTGAAGACCAGGTTCATCGCGAACAGGCTCCGCGCCATATCCCGCCGCTGCGCCTCCTCGCCTCGCAGAATCAGCACGGCGATCGGCGCGCAGAACAAGGCGTTCGACAGCCCCATGGCGAGCTGGCTCACAACGAGGAGAAAGGAGAACGTGCCGAAATCGGCCGGCATCAGCAGGCGAAGCATCTGCAGCGAAAGCAGAAACTGCGTTGCTGCCAGAGCGATCGGCCCGAAGGCGGCGATGCCATAGCGCGAAAGCTGACCCAGCGAGCGCGAAACCCCACCAGCCGCGATGCCGGATCTCCTGAAGCCGTTCACCACACGCGACTCGGTCATGGCCTCGAAACCTCTGGACCATGCGGAGTGGCAGGATCGAGCATCGCCGGCGCCGTCATCGCTCGCCCACCGGCTGTGCAAGGCCGCTGCTTTTTGCGTGGACGCTGACAATCACGATCACCAGCATCAATTGCAGGAACTGGTCGCGGTCCATGATCGTCGTCTCCGTGGCGTTGTGTCCCAGGATGAACACCATCAACGCGAAGAGCAGACAGCCTGATCGGGATCGGAACACCGGATTGCCCAGAAGCGCGACGAATGGCCGTAAGATCAGGGCATAGACGGCCAGGATGATGCCAGGGATGCCGATTTGAGCGGCGAGATCGAGATAGCCGCTGTGGCCGCTGGCCAATGCGGTCAGCCAGCTGCCAGGCTGCGCGTATTCGAAGATCGGGCTGTTCGGGCCGATATTCCAGAACGAGCCATATCCAGACCCCAACAGCCAGTTCTCACCGATATAGCTGAGCAGCGGGCGCCATATCTGTGAACGGCCGGTCAAGGTGTCCTGGCGATCGAGAGGCGCGATAATCTGCTCCCAATGCCACATGCCGTAGGCCGTCAGAGCGAGCACTACGAGGCAAGCGGCGATCAGCACGACCCCGCGGTCGCGCTGGCTGTAGAGGGAGAAGAGATACCCCGCAGCTAGGGCGATGACCGTCAGGCCAAATGAGGTTTTCGAATTCGTGAACCAGAGGAAGATGAACGAAAGCAAAATTATAGACAGACGATAGGCGCCACCGGTTCGCGAGAACGAAAACAGCAGTATGGTGATCGCACAAATCATTCCCGTATAATTTTTCTCAGGAAATATTCCGCGCCAGTCCCCAACCAGAGCTATGGCCCGAAAACTGTCGGCCTGGTGAACGCCGATCGACGGAAGGGCGAATACGGCCGAGAAGTTCAGGAGGCAAACCGCGCCAAGGATCAGGCGAAGTTGCGCGAATGCCCGGTGCGCGCCCAGATGCACCAGACCGAGCGACAGCGTCACGACCACGATCGTCGTCAGTACCAGCCTGCGCACAGCGACATCGGGCTCGATCGCCCAGGACAGGCTCAGCCAGCAATAGCCCAGCACGAGCAGCAGACCGGGCGGAACTGCCTGGAGCTGCCGAAGGTCGCGGTGCATCCCGACACCGAAGGCGGTCGCACCGAAGATCGCCATATAGACGAGCTGGCGCCACAGCGTGCCCTGCCCCGTCAGGCCGGGGTTCGAAGCCGAAACGGCCAGATCGCTCATATCAGTCGCGATTGGCGCCGTGATCACCATGATGAGAAGAAGGAAGAACGAGATGTCGACGAGTTTGAGACGAGACATCGTGTCCGCCTCGCCCCCCCGCCTGCCGTCCGAGATGTGCGGCATCGCACCAGTCCTAAATCCGGCGCGACCGCGATCTAACAGGTCCATTGAAGTACCAGCCTCTCGTCTCGCCCCAAAAGCAGCGGCACTCGTCGGCGCCCTATTCGTAAGTGATCGATAGGGCATTGATTTTCATCGAGCCCGAGCCCCGCGTGACTTCAACTCCGGTGCCAAGCCCGTTGAACCACTCCTCGCCGGTTATCACGCCCTGCGCGCGCAGCCACAGGAGCATGGCTCGGATATCGACCGATGAAATTCGCACGTCCGTCGAGGGCAGCAGGAGGATGTCCGGCACCTGACGGGTGCGATCAATGCTGACCTGCCAGTTGCGGCCGGTCTCATCGCGGTATGCCCCGATGGGCGTCGAGGAGCGAACATAGAGTTTCGCGAGATCAGCGGCATGAAAGAAGACCTGCACTTCGAATAGCTGCTGATCATGACGGCCGGCTTCCCGGGTCAGCCATATATTAGTCATGACATTGTACTGATCGAGATTCCCGGCCAGAGCGAAATCGTGATTGTGCTTGAGGACAGCGATGTCTCGCACCTTGCGAGCGCTAATCGGGACAGGAGGCTTGGTGTTATAATAGTTTCCGAAATTGATCGCCAAGAAATTGAACACTCCGGACGCAGGAGGTGTACTCGGCCACGCCCACTCAATCGAAGTCTCTGCCGGAAAGCGATCCGGAAGGATCTTCATCGAGTTCGTATAGTCCCTCCCTTGGATCAGAGCTCCGGCGCCCCAAGGTTCCAGCCACGCCAGCCAGGGTCCCTTCGCGAAAGCCTGACGATCATGCAGTTCAACCACAGGCCGTGGGCTCTGCTGGGCCGCTGCCTCGCCGGCGGCGAAGCTCGACATCAGAAGTATGGGCGCTGCCCGACACCAGAATTTTTTCAATCGCATCGTCACTCCCTTACGGCACCATGAGACGCTGAACCGACAAACCGAGAGCCTGCCCGAGCCGCAGCTGGTCGAGCGAGCCGAACGACACACCTCCCCGAGACAGACGCCCGAACGCCGCGCGCCTCACCGCGGCCGTGCCCAGGTGCGGCGGCTTGAGTTGAAGATTCCACCCGCTGCAGGCGACCTGACGCAAGATTTGCACCTGGCATTAGCCTTCGCGACAGGAAACCCTGAAGCCACTCACCCCAGAACCAGCAAGGGTCACATCATCTCGCGCACCCTCGCATCAATCTTCGTCTGCAGGCGCGTGGAGCCCAATATGATCGCCGGCAGCTCGACACCGACCGGCTCCGGCTTGCGGCTCTCGAGCAGGAGCGACAAACCCACGCCAAGGATCAGCCCCGCGGCCGCTCCCAGAATCAAGAACTGGATGCCGTTTGGAAACGTCGCCCGCAGGGGAATTGTCGCCGCCTGCACGACCCGCAGATTCGTCAGCTTGGCAGCTCGCAGATCCGCGTTGATCTGTTCTTCGACGGCGCGCTTAGCGTAGGTTTCGGCATTTAGCGTGGCCAGCGACAGCTCGCGCTTGAGCCGCTCGAATTCAGCCTCCTTGGCGGAGAGCGTGCGCAGCTCGGCATTGAGGCTGCCCATCTCAGTCTGCTGCTGAGCGGAAAGTCCCTCCAGTCCGGCAATCTCTGAATTGACTTTGAACAGCGCAACCATCGCCTCCTGATAGACCTTCACCATCAAGAGCGGCGGATCGTTCGGGGTCGCGTCGCGCCGGGCGCCCGGCCGTGTGGGCGCACTCGCGTCCGAGCCGAGGCTCTCGACGAGGTTGGAGACGAAAGGCGATTGCGTGACAGGCTTGAGAAGCCGAAGCTGTTCCGTCAGCCCCGAGCGTTGTCCCTGCTTCTCCGCGACCGCGATCCGCGTGGCGCTTAAGGAGGCGGAGAGTTCACTGGCCCGACGCAGCAGCAGACTGCGCTGATCCTGGACCGAGTAGATGGCCTCCCTCCGGGCGAAATCTTCCAGCGCGGCCGAACGGCGTTCGACTTCGGCATCGAACCGGCCACGCTGACTGCGGAAGAAGTCGGCCGCGCCTGGCTTTTCCGCCAGGTTGAGCTGGCGCGCGATAAAGGAGTCGGTGATCGCATTCGCGAAATCAGCCGCGAGTGCAGGATTGCTGTGTTTGAACGAAATCCGAATAATCTCCGAGTTCGGCTCGGTCCTTACCGTGACGTTCCGGGCCAGCTTCGCTGCGGCCACGTCGACATCGGGAATATTGATCGGAGCCGGCTCCGACTTTCCGTGAACGACAGCCCTTAGCGAGCCGCCGAGACCGTCGAGGATCGACGGTCTTGCGGTGCCGAACCTGTCCAGCCCGACTCGCGTGATCGCATCGCTGATCACTTCCTGGCTTTCCGCGACGCGCGCCTGAGAGCTGACCATCTCGATGGGCCGGTTGCCGCTCTCCGGGCCCCCTCCCTGGCTGACGAGCACGGTGCTCGTAGCCTCGAAGACCGGCGTGATCAGCAGATAGAGCGCCACGAATGCGCCTAAACCGACGATCACCGACGTGATCATGATGAGCTTGTGCGACCAGACAGCACGGAGCAGCGCAGCAAACGAGGGGGCCTGGGACCTGAATTGAGCCATTAAAACCCACTCCGCGTTAGAAGTTCCGACACGCGCTCACCAGCAAAGGTCATGCCTGAAGGTAACTTCCAAAAGAAATTGCCCCTGCCGCAAAGGGAACTGCGCCGCATTACCGAAAAATTCCGACACCTCGGTGACGGGGCACGCAACGATTCACGGCGGTGCGGATTGCATGCGCTCAGTCGCGCGCGCGCTCGCCCGCTCCACGAAACCATTTTCTGCTCGGTTACGTTCATCCGAGCGAATCCGCCGATCTGCAGGAAGCGGCCGCCGTCAGCGCCCACGCAGCGGGTGGCGGCGCCTTCACGACGACTGCCGAAATCGGCGCTAGGGGCGGTTTGCGTTTGCTTGCCAGCCCGGCCAGCAGCCCGAATGCCGTCAGATTCCACGCGACAAACGAGTAAGCTGCTCCCGCGAGCGTGCCGCGGCGAAACCAGAGAAATGCGATGGGTGCGACCAGCGCCATGACAGCGACGATCAGCCAGCCAGCCCGGAACGAACCCGCAATCAAAGTTGCCGCAATGAGCAACCACCAGATCATGATCAAGGCTCCGTTACGGATCTGACTCAGCCTGGAAACGACCCGGCCGAGATGAGCTCGTCCGAGTGCGCCGCGCAGGACCTCGCCCGCCGCATTTGTGTGTTTCGACCGGATCCTTTTGCGCAGCAGGGCGTAGCTCGCGATGGTATGGCCGAAGTGGCGGACGGCGGGCATGTCAAGCCGTGTGAGCTCCCAGCCACGGCTCGCAAGCCGCGCCGCCAGTTCGAACTCCTCGAAGGCGTGCAGATTGCGATCGGCGAAGTAGCCGACCTCGCGAACAGCTGAGCTTCGATAGAGCCCGCCGCAATCCAGCCGGTCGATGCGCGCCGGGTAGAAGGCGCTGTCGGATTGCAGGGCCTGGCGCCGTACGCGGAACTCGTGGTTTGCGGCGTTGACCTCCTCGATCCGCCCGCCCACGCCGGCAATCCGCGGATTGCGCACCATGAAAGGGATTGCCGCCTCGAGGAACGCCGAATGCAGCTCCATATCGCCATCGAGGATGTAAAAAAATTCACCCTGCGCGTGCTGAAAGGCCAACTGTGCGCCGGCTCCGCAGGACCGGTCGGAGAGGTCGGAGAATTGCACGATTTTTACCGGATAACGTGCCGCGATTTGCAGCGTGTCATCGGTCGACCCACTATCGGCGAGTATGACCTCACCCCCGAAACGCTCGGCGGCCGCAAGCGCACTCTGCAGCGCTCGCTCGATATGCCGCTCCTCGTTGAGCGCCTTGATGCCTATCGTCAGCTTCATCGAGCGCGTCCCGGGTTCTCCAGCTTTGACGCAGAATTCATCACAACTATACGCCACGATTCTCCGCTCCAACGATTAATCAGGAAAGTAATCGCTGATATTCGAATATTACACGGTCGAACGACGCAGTTTTTCCCAACCGCGCCGCGCGCTCGCTCATCTCCTCGTAGAACGGATCATCGTGAAGGAGCCGCCTGATGGCGGCGGCAAGGCCCGCGTCATCTTCCAGCCCCAGAAGAACGCCGCATGCGATCCCCCGATCATCGGTGATGCCTTCGACCTGGACTGGAATATCGGAGACGACGAGGGGAATGCCGAGTTTGGCAGCCTCGATCAACGCCAGGCTGTGCCCCTCAAAGCGGCTCATCTGGACGAAGACATCAGCCGAGGCCAGCGCCGCCAAGGCCTGCTCACGCGCCATGAAGCCATGCAGAGTCACGCGATCGGCGACGCCGCTGGCGTCAATGAACGCGCGAAGCTGGCCTTCCTCCGGGCCTCCCCCCACGATGCTAATCCGAACGCCCGGCAGTTGCTGTGCCGCGCGGATCAGCACCTCGTAATTCTTCTGCTCCGAGAGGCGTCCTAACGCGACGACATGATCGCGTGGGCCCACGCCCCGCCGCGCGTCGCGGCGCACCTTGAGTGCAGCGAGACAACGCTCGATGCGCGGCGGCAGCGCATTGTGGATGACCCTCTGTTTCGTCGACAGTAAGCTGCCGGCTTTTGCGTAGGAATGCGCGACGGCGGTCGACACGCTGACGGCGGCGGCAACATTGGGCAGCAACCGGACGTAACGGTCGAGCAGCCCCACGGCACCGCTCAAGGTGTCGGCAGGGGTATGATGCGTCGATACGACCCGGATTTTCAGATCCGCGACGCACGCCGCAAGCGGAACGATCAGATTCGCCCCCGGCATGGCGGTGATCACCCAGTCCGGGCGCGTCTCGCGAAAATAGCGAACGAGGTGAAAGAAAAACGCCGTCAGTTGGCCAAACGTCCGGGGCTTGCCTGCGCAGATATGGGTCCATGCGACTGCGCCGGTCGTGGCACTCGCGGCTTCGGGCAGCGGCCAGAACGCGGCGAGCCCACTATCGTGACCATTTCTGGCGAGCGCACCCGCGAGATCAGCCCAGAGCTCGCCGACGCCGCCCGCCGCCGAATGATTGACCATGAAGCAGACACGCCGCCTTGAGGCTTGTTGAAGGTTCAGCGTCACCAGTCGCCTCTCTCGCCAATCAGCCCTTGTCGCCCATGCACGCAGATCGCTCTGCTTCCGAATTCCACGGCGCCCCGAAGTCATGCTGCACGCGCGGGCTGAGGCCCGCTCTCGCTGCCTCGCGGTCCCTGCCAAATATGCATCATCCTGGCGATCATCGCGTCATGGCTGAGCTCGCGCCGAAAGGTGCGGTAAGCATTCTCCGCAAGCAATTGCCGCAGAGCCTCATCGGGTTCGAGCCGCGCGACGGCATTGGCCAGCGCCGCATGATCTCCGACGGGGACGAACAGACAGTCAAACCCGTCCTTGAGCGTTTCTGGGATCGCCCCCACCGGCGTGGTAACCACTGGCAGATGCGCAGCGAATGCCTCGATGATCGACATCGGGAAGCCCTCTTGATGCGAGGGCACGATCATGATGTCGGCTGCGTCGATGACGCTCCACATCCGCGTCCTGTCGATCCAACCGAGGAAGTCGCAGCAGTCTTCCACGCCGAGCTCGCGGGCCATCTGCTCGTAATGGGCGATCATTCCTCCGCCAGCGAGGGTCAACCGCACATTGAGACCGGCCTTCCGTAACTCGGCAAGCGCAAGCAGAGCCTCCCGGACGCCCTTTCGCGGCGTCAGGTTCGCGAGCAGTACCAGTTGGAGCGGCTGCCCCGGCTCGCGCCGAATGTTGCGCGGCTTTCGCGCGGCAAGCCTGATAGCATTCTGAACGAGCGCGATCTTGTCGTCAGCGATATTAAGTTTGTCCCTGAGAACGCTTTTCCAGACATTGCCGAGAACGACGTTGACGCTTGCCGCCTGACAGACCTTTCGGGCGATCCGCTTCCATAGTGGCGAAGCCGTCTCGATGAAATCAGGAAACTCGGCACCGTGATGATGCAAGATGACACGCGTTCCGAACGCCCTGGCCAGCAGCACAAACATGCCTTCGCGGAGCACGCTCAGCCTTTGCGTCAATTGGACATGTACGACGCTTCGCCGATTGACCATCAGCAATGCGGCGAATGCTGCGGCAGCTGCAGGTGTCTCGTAGAGCGACTTCAGAACGGTCCCCTCGCTACGCGTGTTGAGAACATGCGTGCGCTTCCCAGCCGCGATCAGCCCCGCTTCCATTTCACGCGTCATCGTGCCGAGCCCCCCGCCTTGGAGACGCCCGCCCGGCGACACGAAGATCACCTGTTGAAACTCTGCCACGCCACGGGCTCCCATACGTAAACAAAGCATCTTCGATAAGCTGAAGGACCGCGCGCCCCCAGCTCAGGCGCGGGTTTTGGTCAGCAAATGAAATGCCGCGATCGGGTTCGTCGAAAGATAGCGCGGCCCCAGGCGACGCGGCTCCTGCCGCATTCGATGGAGCCATTCGAGGCCGGCCCCCTGCATCCAGATAGGCGCCCGTGGAACATTGCCTGCGACATGATCGAACAGACCACCGCAGGTTCTGATCCAGGCCAGCCCGGCCAGCTTGGCCTGCCAGCGGGTCGCAAGACGCTCTTGGGCAGGGCTACCCAGACCGAGCCAGAGGATATCTGTGCCTGCATCCGTGATGGACCGACGGATCGCTTCCTCATCCCCTTCGCCAAAGTATCCCTGACAACAGCCGACGACCCGCAGTTGCGGGTATTGGCGCGTAAGCCGCTCTGCCGCCTGCTCCGCGACCCCGGGCTTTCCGCCTAGGAAAAAGAAGCGGATGCCGTTTTTGGCTGCCAGTGCAGCGCAGTCATGGATCAGGTCCGTCGTCGCAACACGCTCGGGCAGCGGGCGATTTGTCAGCCACCGCGATGCGATCACGAGGGGGGCGCCATCGGCATCGACGATGTCCGCCTGCGTGACGAGCTGCCGGAACTCCCCGTCACCGTGATAGCGCGCGATGACCGATCCATTTGACGCGATAACGACTCTGGGATGCGCCAACGAACCGGCTCGCGCCGCGCCGCAATCGCGAAGCATCAACTCAGCGAGCTCCCTGCGCGTGACGCGTGCTGTCGGAATCCCGCCGACGACCATCGTGTCGAGCGGCTTGGCACCCCTGGTCGCTCCCAAGTGGATCGGAATGCGATCGCTTGCCGGCTTCAGCCATTTTTTTCTCTGCATTCCCTCACCTCGAGAAGTCAGAACCCAATTTCGATCGGAAATTCGAATATATTCTCTTGAATTCAATGATATTAAGTCGAATTATTGATCTTATTATTCAGTAAGCATCAGATTTTCGACTTATCTCCATAGAGATCGTCGTCAGAATTATACGTATATCTAGCCAGACAGACCTATTTTCTACGTACCATATATCGAGATTTACGCGCCGCTCCATGCTCTCGACGGTTGGAGTCGGGCCACGAGAGCCATTGACTTGAGCCCAACCTGTAAGCCCCGGCTTGACAGAAAAGCGCCGCGAATACGCAGCAATCCGCTGCCCGTAGTAGTCATCATGCGCTAGCGCGTGAGGGCGCGGCCCGACGAACGCCATCTCGCCACGCATGACGTTCAATAATTGCGGCAATTCGTCGAGGCTCGACCTACGAAGGAAGCGCCCAACTGCAGTAACGCGATGGTCGACGCGCTCTGCTTGGCGCACGACCGGGCCGTTTTCCTGCACATACATGGAGCGAAATTTGTAGATCTGGAACTTGCGACCGTTGAGGCCGGTTCGCAATTGCCGGAATAACACAGGCCCTTTGCTGTTAGCCCGGATCGCAATGGCGATCATGAAGAAGAGCGGCGTGAGAACCAGAAGCGCCATCACTGCTGACAGCGAACTCACAGCGCCGCGCAAATCTGACGACAGTCTCCAGTTGAATCGATTGACCCTGGGATTGACGGCGAGAGCGGGACCAGCGCCTGCCCTAACGTCGCCCGGTCCTGTACCGTCCATGCGACCCTCAATTCATTAATAATCTATTAATTATACGTTTCTCGCAGTGCAGCATTTATGTCAAGCCGCAGAATTGTGCATAATAAAATAATAATGCTCAATTCGGTGTCATATAATTGTTATCATTAAGCGTTATTCCGCAACGTAATTTTCGCATGGCTATTTCATGTGCACGCAATTTAGCCAACGACATATTTCACTCAATTATCTATCGACGCATATCCTGGTTTATTATTGTAATGTCTTTGATCCATGTTGGACATAGGTTCATATTGCGTCGGTACATAAGTATCGTACACCGGCTATATTTCACGATCCGCCGCTATTAATTCCCATGATCCAACGTCAGATTTAGCCTAAATATCAGGCAATCTGCATTTTGTACTTGAATAACGTGAAACTCGCGGCAAACTGACGTGCCGAGAAACCGACAGAGCCGCCGAATAATGTTGCAATCACCGCGCGGACTGCCTCACAGCGATTATACGCGGCGAATTGATGGATTTGACGGACTTCGGGCGATCGCGGCACTGATGGTTGTGGCCAACCACAAGACGGCAATTGCGCAGGAATTTAATATATACAGTGGATCTTACGGAGTAACTCTGTTCTTTATTTTGAGCGGGTTCCTGATCGTAAATATACTTAGAAATTATAAATATAACATCGACATGGGAGTCGGAGTTTATAACGACTATATCTATAATTTTTATCTGAACAGGTTACTCAGAATCTGGCCACCATACTTCTTGACGATTGCATTCGCGTTCACGATGGGCGTGATCGGGATATGGAATCCGCTGACGCCATCCGAGCTGGCGGGCTCCCTGACGTTCACGATGAATGTCTTCCAGGCCTATTACTGGGCTGACTATCCCGAGCATATTGGCGCGCTTTGGAGCATCGCAATCG
The DNA here is from genome assembly GCF_056394545.1 of Allobosea sp. 10N428. NCBI lineage: Bacteria > Pseudomonadati > Pseudomonadota > Alphaproteobacteria > Hyphomicrobiales > Alloboseaceae > Allobosea > Allobosea sp. 10N428. The sequence continues at coordinate 850,721 of NZ_JBFTIC010000001.1, forward strand.
AAGAGCAGTTCTATCTCTGGGCAGCACCGGTTTTCCTCCTGAGCCCGAGACGTTATTTTCCCGCCATCTGCATGATTGTCATCGTCATCGCAGGCCTATCTGTCCCGCTGAACTGGCTGCTTGGCCTCCCCAGTCGAGCCATCTATGTCGGTTCCGCAGTCAATTTCGGTTTCATGGCTCTCGGCGGGCTCTGCAGCATCGCCATCAGACCATCCCCCATCTACGCAAGGGCCGCGCCGTTTGCCCTGATAGCCTTCCTTCTTCTGCCCATTGCAGCTTCCCATTACCCGACCAATGGCCTGCCGGCGTTGCTATTGAGAGCGTCGACCGCGCCGATCGTCGCTGTGCTGCTGCTCGGAATAGTCAGTGATCAAAAGAGCCTTTTGGTTCGGGCCCTCAGCCTCAAGCCCTTGGTCTATGTCGGACAGATCAGCTACGGCCTCTACCTCTATCACGGCCTCGTGGATCTCAGGCCGCTACCCATTGAGCCTCTTTGGCTTGGCCTCGTTGAGACCCTGATTGCATTCGCCGCCGCAGCGCTATCGTGGCGCTACATGGAACGCCCATTGATTGGGCTGAAAGGGCGCCTCCGGCGGGAACCGTCGGCCAGCGCGCCCGCGTCATCGCGTGCAAAGGGCGAGAGGAGCTGAAGCGGGGGCGCAATCCTGTCTATGCAGCTCTTCGACTTCGCGATTGCGGATGATCGTGATCGATTGAGGTTGGAGCGCCTTACCGCAAGATAGAGCCATGAGAAATGCGACGTGGATCCCACAACTCGACCGCTCGGGTGCTTCGAGGGATAGGCGTCATCAACGAAAATAAATCGCGATACGGTCGCCGGCGATCTCGTGGATCGCCATCTCGAGATCGTAGATCGCGCCCATGACCTCTGCCGTTATGATCGCTTCCGGCGGCCCTTGATGCAGCACACGGCCGTCGCGCATCGCGACGATCCGATTGGCGTAGCAGGAGGCGAAATTGATGTCATGCAGCACGACGACGACTGTCTTGCCGAGTTCGTCGGCCATGCGGCGCAGGAGGCGCATCATGCCGCGGGCATGTTTCATGTCGAGATTGTTGAGTGGCTCGTCGAGCAGCACGTAATCGGTGTCCTGGCACAGCACCATCGCGACGTGCGCGCGCTGGCGCTGGCCGCCAGAAAGCTCGTCGAGGAAACGATCGGCCAGCGGTTCGAGAGCGAGGAAGGCGAGTGCGCGCTCGACATGGTACCTGTCCTCCTCGGTAAGCCTGCCCTTCGAATGCGGATAGCGGCCGAAGGCGACGAGGTCGCGCACGGTCAGCCGCGCGGCGATGTGGTTGTCCTGCCGCAGGATCGAGAGCCGCCGCGCCAGATGGTCGGACGGCGTGCGCAGCACATCGAGCCCGTCGACCAGGATCTGCCCGCCGCTCATCGGGATCAGCCTGCCGATCATGGAAAGCAGCGTCGATTTGCCGGCGCCGTTGGGGCCGATCACCGCGGTGACGCCGGCCTTCGGCAGGGTCAAGCTGACGCCGTCGACGACGAGCGTCTCGTCATAGCGCTTGCTGGCGTTGCGGATCTCGATCACCGGACACTCCCCCGGACCAGCAGGATGATGAAGACGATGCCGCCGAGGAATTCGACGATAATCGCCAGCGCCGTGTCGAAGGCGAAGACGCGTTCGAGCATGAGCTGGCCGCCGACCAAGAAGAGGATGGCGAGCAGGATCGCCGCCGGCAGGATCAGGATGTGCCGGTGCGAACGGATCAGCGCATAGGCGAGGTTGGCGACGAGCAGCCCGAAGAAGGCAACCGGCCCGACCAGAGCCGTCGACACGCTGACGAGGAGTGCGATGACGAGCAGGAGCCGCGTGATCCGGCTGCGGTAGTTGATGCCGAGTGCGATGGCGCTGTCGCGCCCGAGCGCCAGCACGTCGAGCTCGTGACGGCTCCGCCAGGCGGGAATCGAGGCCAGCGCCGTCGCCAAGGCGGCGATGCCGAGCAGCGTCGGATCGACCGTGTTGAAGCTGGCGAAGAAGCGGTCCTGCAGCACGACGAAGTCGTTGGGGTCGATCATCCGCTGCATCACGGAGGACAGGCTGCGGAACAGGATGCCGAGCACCACGCCGGTCAGCAGCAGCAAGTGCAGACTGCGGGTCGTGCCGGCGAAGAGCCAGCGATAGAGTAGCAGCGCAAACCCGGTCATCGCCGCTGCCTGGATGACGAAGAGCGGGCGCCGGTCGGTCGGGTCGAAGGCACTGGCGCCCGCCACGAAGACGATCAGCGTCTGGATCAGGATGTAGAGCGCGTCGAACCCCATGATCGACGGGTTCAGGATGCGGTTGTTCGAGATCGTCTGGAACAGCACGGTCGAGAGCGCGATGGCGTAGCCGACGAGCAGCAGCGTCGCGAGCTTGGCGGCGCGCAGCGGCAGCACGAACTCCCAACGGCCCTTCAGGCCCACCGTCATGAAGGCGAGCATCGCCACGACGGCAAGCGCCCCCAGCAGGCCCAGCATGCGGGCGGGGGCAGGCATCATCCGCTCAGCCGACACGGGCGCGCTTCCGCAGCAGGAGAAAGAGGAAGAGCCCGCTGCCGACGACGCCCATCACCGTGCCGATCGGGATTTCGAAGGGGTAGAGCAACAGGCGCCCGGCGATGTCGCAGGCGAGCACCATAACGGCGCCGAGCAGCGCGGTCAGCGGCACGGTCCGGCGCATGTTGTCGCCGACGAAGAGGCTGACGATGTTGGGCACGACGAGCCCGAGGAAGGGAACCATGCCGACGGTGGCGACGACCAGCGCCGTCACCATCGCGACGACGGTCAGGCCAAAGCCCATGACGCGGCGGTAATTCAGGCCGAGATTGGTCGCGGCGTCGCGGCCGAGCCCGGCGACCGTCAGCCTGTCGGCGGCGAAATAGGCCAGCGCAGCCAGCCCGAAGGCGAGCCAGAGCAGTTCGTAGCGGCCGCGCAGCACGGTCGAGAAATCGCCGTTCGACCAGGCGGCGAGCGTTTGCAGCAGGTCATGGCGATAGGCGAGGAAACTCGTCAGCGCACCGATGACGTTGCCGAGCATCAGCCCGACCAGCGGCACCAGCAGAGGCGAGCGCAGCGGCACGCGCGAGAGCACGCCCAGGAAGAGCAGCGTGCCGGCGAGCGCGAAGGCGGCGGCGACCATCATCTTGGGTAGCACCGGCCAGTCGGGCGCGAGCAGCGTCACGGTGAGCATGCCGAGGCTCGCGGCATCGACCGTGCCGGCAGTGGAAGGCTCGGCGAAGCGGTTGCGCGCCAGCATCTGCATGATCAGCCCGGCGATGGCGATCGAGGCCCCGGCCAGCATCACGGCGAAGAGGCGCGGCAGGCGGCTGGCGAAGAGCAGCAGCGTCGCGCCGGGGTCGGCGGCCATCAGCTCACGCAGCGACATGTCGCCGACGCCGGTGAACAGGCTCAGCGCCGCCGTGGCGACCACCAGGAGCAGGAGGGCTGCGGGATGCGTCATCGGAGAATGTCACGAAGCCGGGGCGACCGGGGATCGCCGCGGTTTCGCATGCCGGCTCGCGATCCTTTTCGGCTTCAGTGGGCGGCCGCCAGGGCATTGCCGATCTGGTCGACTGAGGCCTGGAGGGCCTGCGCGCCGCCGCCGACCAGATACCAATTGGCCGGATCGAGATAAACCACCTGCTTCTTCTTCCAGGCGGTGGTCCGGCCGACGAGCTCGTTGTCGAGCATCTTCGCGGCATTGCCCGGCTTGCCGAGGGCGGCGTCGCGGTCGATCACGAAGAGCCAGTCCGGATTGGTCTTCTGGATGAACTCGAAATTCGCCGGTTGGCCATGGTTGCCGATCTTGAGATCGGGCACGGCCGGGACGATGCCGAAGGCGTCGTGCAGTATGCCAAAGCGCGAGCCCGGCCCGAAGGCGCTCATGCGATTGCCGACTGTCAGGATGAGGAGCCCCCTGCCCGCGCCCGCCGCCTTAGCCTTGACCGCGGCGGTCGCGGCGTCGAGCTTGTCGAGCAGCGCCTTGGCCTCGGACGCCTTGCCGAAGATCTTGCCGAGCAGGGCGATATGCTCCCTGGCGCTGTCATAGGGACGGGTCGGGTCGAGGCTCAGATCGATCGCGGGGGCGACCTTGGCGACGTCGGCAAATTTCGCTCGCGAGCGACCGGCCACGATGATCAGATCGGGGGACAGCGCGCTCAGGGTTTCGTAGTCCGGCTCGAACAGCGTGCCGACCTTCGCGTATTCATCGCCGGCGAATTTGGCGAGAGGGCCGGGCTTGCCGCCGCGCGGCACGGCGGCGACGGAAACGCCGAGCGCGTCTAGCGTGTCGAGGCTCGCAAGGTCATAGACCGCAACCTTCTTTGGCGTCCCCGGCAGCGTCGTCTCGCCAGCGGCGTGCTTCACGGTGAGCGTCTGGGCACCGGCCGGGAGGGAAGCCGCGGCAACGGTGAGGCCAAGGGCGAGGCCCAGGAAGGTCTTGCGTGTCATGAACATGGGCTTTGCTCCAGCGAATGGGTCAGGATCGGCAGGCCTTCATCCGCGGCGCGGAAGCGGCCGATGATGCCGGCGTCGATATCGGCAAGGGTCGGGCAGCCGGTCAGAGCCATCGCGGCCTCGAACTCGGTGGCGAGGATGGTCAACGCGTGCGCGACGCCCGATGCCCCCGCCACGGCGAGCGCATGGGTGAGCGGACGGCCGACCAGCACCGCCCGCGCGCCGAAGGCCAGGGCCTTCAAGATATCGGTGCCGCGCCGGATGCCGCCGTCCAGCAGGATCGGCAGGCGCCCGCCGAGCCGCGCTGCGATGGCCGGCAGGAGGTCGATGCTCGCCGCCGCCGTGTCGATTACGCGCCCGCCATGGTTCGAGACGATGATCCCAGCGACGCCGAGCTTCTCCGCGCGGGCGGCGTCGTCGGGGTGGGCGATGCCCTTGAGCAGCAGCGGCAGGCGTGTCTGACCTCTTAGCCAGGCGATGTCGTCCCAGCGGGGCGCGGCGGCGAGCGCTCCGCGGAAGACCGGGCTGCGCGCGGGCGGAACGTGCGGTGGCGGCAAAGGCGGTTCGCCGCGCAGATTGGCGGCGTCGATGCCTTCCGGCAGCCGGAAGCCGGCGCGCTGCTCCGCGTTGCGGATGCCGGCAATCGGGGCATCGACCGTGACGACGACAGCGCCGTAGCCGGACGCCTCGGCACGCCGCACCAACGCGAGCGAGCGCTCCCGCTCCGGCTGGGGGTAGAGCTGAAACCAGAGAGGCCCCTGAGCCTGAAGGGCGATCTCCTCCAGCGTGATGCTGGCCTGGGTGCTGACGATGGCCGGTACGCCGGCCACCGCCGCGCCCAGCGCCAGCGCATGCTCGCCCTCGGCATGGGCGAGGCGCTGATAGGCCATCGGAGCGACCAACGCGGGGAAGGACAGCGTGCTTCCGAACAGGCTGGTCTCGGCCGTCGCGCCGTCCATCGCCACCAGCACACGCGGGCGCAGGTGGATGCGGTCGAAGGCGGTACGGTTCTCGCGCGCCGTCACTCCATCGGCGGCCGCGCCGGAGAGATAGGCCCAGGCCGCCATCGGCAAACGCGCCTGGGCATGGCGCTCATAATCGGACAGGCTGACGATATCGGAGGGGATCACGGCGAGAGGGTCTCCCCCTGTTGGGGCAAGCCAGACAGGCGCGCGCGACGCAGCGTCTCCGCGTCATGGCGCGCGCCGCTGTCGCAGGCCCGTTCGAGCGCGCGCAGCCCCACGCGCCGCAGCGCCGGGTCGCGGCTGCCAGCGAGATCGGCGCCGACATTGCGGCAGAAGACCGGGATGCCGGCTTCGACGGATCGTGCGAGCCAGGACAGCGCCTCCTCCCGCCGCCCGGCACTGAAGAGCAGCCGGGCATGGTTGAACTGGCCCCGGAAATCGCCGGCCTGCGCCGCCCTTCGATACCAATGCGGCGCCGCGGCCGGCCGCATGCGCCCCCGCCAGCCCTCCTCGGCATAGCGCCCGAGCATGTTCATCGCCTTGGCGTGGCCCCGGCGGCCGGCCCGCAGGAACCAGACCAGCGCCGCGTGCCGGTCGACGCGGCAGCCATCGCCGTCGAAGAGCAGCATGGCGAGGTTGAACTGCGCCCAGGCGTCGCCGGCTTCTGCCGCCTGCCTGTACCATCCCGCGGCGAGATCGGGACGTGCCGGCACGCCCCAGCCCATCTCGTGGCAGCGCCCGGCCATGTTGGCCGCCTCGGCATGGCCGCGACGAGCGGCCCGCTCGAACCATTTGCAGGCAGCCGCCGCATCCTGCGCCGCGCCATGACCCGAGAGGAGGAGGTGTCCCAGCGCCGTCTGCGCCCGGACGTCGCCGTCCTGCGCCGCTGCATTGATCCGCCCGACGGCGTCGGGCGCGCCGCCCTCCAACGCCGCCTTCCAACTCGCGACCGTGGCGGGAGGCTCATGGGTGACGAAGCGGAGATCGAGCCGGGCCGACTGCCCGAGTCGGCTAAAGGCGGATCGGGGCTTCGCCTCGCCCAGGATCGCCCTGACGATGCGTCGCACGGCCAATCCGTCGCGCGGGGCGTTCAAATGTCGGCCCATTGCCGCAGCAGGTTGTGATAGGTATTCGCCAGCGTCAGCACGGAGGGGTGATCGTCCGGCAGGTCCTGCCGCAGGCCGATGATTGCCAGATCGAGCTGGTGCAAGAGGCCCCGGTTGGCCTCGTCCTTGATCATCGACTGGGTCCAGAAGAAGGAGGCCCAGCGGCTGCCGCGAGTGATCTCGTTGACGCTGTGCAGGCAGGTGGTCGGATAGACGATGATGTCGCCCGCCGGCAACTTCACCTCGCGCGTGCCGTAGGTGTCCTCGATCACCAATTCGCCGCCGTCATAGTCCTCAGGCGGAGTTAGAAACAACGTTGAAGAGATGTCGGCGCGCATCCGCGCCCCGCCCGCGGCGGAGCGCACCGCGGCATCCACATGGCTGCCGAAACGCATGCCGATATCGTAGCGGTTGAACATCGGTGGCAGCACTCGCAGCGGCATGGCCGCCGAAGTGAAGGTCGCATTGCGGCCCAGCGCATGCAGCACGATTTGGCCAAGCTCGCGCGCTTGCGGTGAATCCACGGGAAGTTGCAGGTTGTTCTTGACCTTGCGAGCCTGCTCGCCGGCCGTCACGGAACCGTCCGTCCAGGCCGAAGCCTCAAGGACGGAGCGGCAGTGTTGGACCTCCTCGGATGTCAACAGGCCGGGAATGTGTACGAGCATGTCGTGTTCTCGAAAGAAAGAGATGGAAGGACCGAGACCGGCCTTCCATCCAGATCAAGGCTGCGTTGATCGCTGGCTCAGAAGGTGGCTCCCACCGTCAGCACCACTGTGCGTCCAGCTGACGGTATTGCACGCGCCGTATTCAGGTTTTCGCCTTGGAAGAACGAGTCGTAATTCAGCCGGTCCGTAAGATTGTAGCCGTTGAGCGCCACGCGCCAGTTTCCGTATTCATAGGAAATCAGCGCATCGAGCGAGAAGCTATACGGAAGCTCTGCCATCTCGTCGTTGCGGATATACATCTTGTCGCGATAGGTGAAGCCGCCCCCCACCAATAGACTTCCCGGCACCGCGCCTGCGAAAAGCGTCGCAACATCATACGTCGTCCACAGCGAAACCGAATTTTTTGGCACGCCCGGCACCGGATTGCCCTTATTGGCCACGACGTTCGTGCCGACGATCTCGCTGTCGAGATAGGCATAAGCGAGATTGACGGCCCAGGCATCGGTCACCTTGCCGGAGAGGCCCGCTTCGAAACCTCGAACCCGCTGCTTTTCTCCTGTCTGCGTCAGGACGCCACTCGTCGGGTCGGAGTAATAGGCATTGTTTTTCGTCACTTGGAATACAGCCGCGGTTAATCCGAGGCGCCCGTCGAGAAGACCGATCTTTGCACCAAGCTCAAAAGTGTCCGTCGTCTCGGGATCAAGATTTGTGCGTGCGGCGACGATCGGATTGACGTCGGAGGCAACATACTGCCCGAAGGGCAGGTTCGCTGCCGACGCAAACGAAGCGTAGAAGGTGTAGTCCTTGGTCGGCTCCCAGATCAGACTTGCCTTTGGACTCCAAAAATTGGCATCCGCATACGTGATTGTTCGCCCCGTCGCTGCGGTTAAATCGTATTTGGAACGGAAATAGTCCCAGCGAACGCCGCCCAGGATCGAGAACTGGTCGGTGAGCCACACACGGTCGCTCGCGAAAAGCGCGACATCGTCGGATTCCGAGCGTTTCACATTGTTCGGATTCGGCAAGATCGCATAGTTCGCCCACGTATTCGGGGACCAGAGGCGCGGAATCGGATTCTTCGCGGGAGAGTATGAAAAGCCCTGCCGCTTGTCGTCCTGGTGGTTCAGGTCGAGCCCGAAGATCAACTCGTGGCGCAGGAAGCCGGTGTGGAACTTGGCGATGCCGGTGGACACATTCTGGATACCCCAGGCCTTCTGCTCATAAGTTGGGCCGCCGCCGGCACCGTAGACGATGATCGGGTTTCCACCAGCGAAGAACGTGTTTGCGCAAGCCTGGTCGCAGCTTGGGGTCGTCGCGCTGAATCGGCGATCGTAATGTGAGAGCCTCGTGTCGTTGCTGAACGTCAGCCAATCCGTCACCTTCGTCTTGAAACGCGAGGTGATCATATCGACGTCGGAGATGTCCTCATCGCTGGATTTCCCGTAGTAGAAGTTCCGCGGAATGCCGAATTCAGTCACCGGTCGACGTATAGTCGAGGCAGTCCTGCCGATCATCGGAACACCATAGTCCGGCGTGCGGTCATTGTGCTGGTGGAAATAGTTCAGGTGCCAGGTCGTGTCCGTGCCCAGCCCCATGCCCAGCGAGGCGGCAAGCCCCCACCGATCTGACTTGACGCCATCACGGTCGGCAATGTCTTGCCGATTTGCCATCCCATTGATGCGCAGCGCCGTTGTTTCGTTGATCTGCTTGTTGACGTCGAACGTTCCACGGGCCAACGCGCCGGTGCCAAACGAGCCGTTCACGTCATAACGATCACCAAGGCCTGCTTGCTTCGAGGTCGTGTTGATCGCGCCACCGGAGGTACCGACGCCAAAGCTCTCGGAAGACGGCCCTTTGAGCACTTGCACCTGCTCGTAGTTGAAGCTGTCGCGGACATAGACGCCAAAATCACGTAGACCGTCGACATAGTTGTCGCCGAACGCCTCAAAACCGCGGATGCGGAAACGGTCGCCGTTCGGCCCGCCATTGGCCTCCCCGATCGCGACGGTGATGCCCGGGACGTTGCGGAGGGCTTGTTCGAGCGTCGTTATCCTCTGCTGCTGGATGATCTCCTGCGGCACAACGTTGACAACCTGCGGAATGTCCTTGACGCGCCCGGGCAGACGGTCGACACCGGTTTGCGCTTGCAGTGTGTTCCCTCCGGCACCGCCCTGCACGTCGATCGTCGGCAGATCAATTGATGCTTCACCAGCCGCCTGAGCCATGACCTCAAATGGAACGAGTGCGGCGGCGCCCACGGTGAGCCCCAAAACCCACGTGTTCTGGGAGGAGGATTCGCGATCCCTGTCCTGGTTCATCTTCGGCGCACCCCAAGCCCGCTTTCAGCAATCCAAAAGGCTATAAGGGTTGGAAAACTGCGGTCGCAACACCGATGTTTCAGGTCACGTCTAAGTTTTGTTTTGCGCATTTTAGAGCGATTATAAAATCAAACTTCATGCTGAATTCGACTTGAGTGAGGCATATACGATCTCCCAACATTCTCCGGCGATGCAACGAGATCGAAACAGTGAACACGACTTCCCGTCTCTCGGACTTGATTGATGCTCAGTTGCCTTTCAAGCCTGCGTCAACTCGCGAGGTGGGCGCGCCCCGTTCAAGCCATCTGCGCAGATTGCGCCTTCTCATGGCGCTGGACGTCCTATTGGTTACAGGCAGCGTCAAAGGCGCAGCTGCTCAACTCGGCTTGAGTGCACCTGCGATGAGCCGCCTTCTGGGGCAGATCCGCGCAGAGGTCGGCGATCCGATCTTTGTGAGAACCGGACGCCAGTTGGTTCCCACACCACGGGCGGAAGCGATGCGCCTGGCCTTACGGAATCTTGCATCCGACGTGGAGCGCGTGCTCGATCGCAATTACGATTTGCCAGCCGCAGAGCAGAATGAGCACCGTGGCTCCAAACCGCTGTCGCGCCGGTCCCCTCCCCTGGGAATCCGGCCAAGCGTGTTGCTCGATGGTCAGCCCACTCCTGTGGAATTCGCAAAAGATTTGGCTGAGCTCGCGAATACCTCTGATCCCCGACGACGCCTGGCTGGCTATCTGGCTTTGATGGGGCGTGGCATTGGCAACTCCCGGCCATTGACCCAAGCAGAGGCTGACGATGGCTTTGAGATCATTCTCAACGGGCAAGCGGATCCGCTTCAGATTGGCGCGTTTCTCCTCCTGATGCACTATAGGCGCGAGACCGCGCCTGAACTTGCCGGTATGGTCTCCGCAGCTCGTCGTTTTAGTCAAACAGCAGGGCCGTCCCCTGACGGCGTCGATCTCGACTGGCCGGCCTATCTGCCCAGGCAGTCGCCGCGTCCACCATGGTTCCTTCAGGCAGCACGCCTTGTCGCCAATGCCGGGTATCGGGTCCTTCTGCACGGACCGACGACTGACGCAGCCAGCAGTCTCACCGAACTCGGTTTGGAAAAACTGGGCATTCGAAAATGTTCATCGCCATCCGACGTCCGAAAGCAACTCAAGTCCGACGGTATTGCCTTCTTGTCGCTTCGGTCCCTTGGAGCCCAATTACAAAATCTACTGGACCTTTACCCAGTGTTCGAGTCTCGAACTCCCATCCATTCAGTGGTGCACATGCTCAACCCACTGGGAGCCGATGCCATTTTGGCAGGCGTCGCCCGCATCACTTACCATGGCATGCATCGGGATGCTGCCCACCTGCTGCAATGGCCGGGAATGTCGGTACTAGCCAGCGCCCGCGATGTTGCCGAGTTCAATCCGTTCAAGACCGCCAAAATCTATCGCCTCTGCGACGGTATCTCGGACGAGGTGATACTTCCCATGCAGAACGAGATCAGGTCGCCACCTCGCTCGGTCTATTCAGTCATGGAAAACTGGGAAGCGGTTTGGGCAGGGGCAGAACGCGACGCGCGCGCGGTCGAAGTGGTTGTCAACACGGCCGCGGTAGCGCTTCTGACCATTCGCAAACAGGGAGCTGATGACTACCCACGCGCTCTGGAGGAAGCGCGTCTCCTTTGGCAGGAACGCTTCAGTTAGCCGGAGTGCGCCCCTGCGGACAGACAGGATCAGGCTGCAGTTTTGACCAAGAGCCGGGCGTGTCGATCCTCGAACTGCTGCCGGCTGAAACAGCCGAGCGCGGGAGTGCAGTCGACTTGGGTTGCTGCAGCTCTCGCCGTCGCGCCCGAGCGCTGGTTCGGCGGCGCTCGATCAGCGGAGACTGTGGAGGCTTGCCGAAGATCCGACCCTGCACAGGCCCATTTCCTGCAGCGCGTAGGCCGCTCTCAGGCAAATGTCCTCCCGCCACGGCGGTGCGATGAGCTGGACCCCGATCGGAAGCCCGCCGCCCCGGACCGGCACGACCACAACGGGCAGCCCGATGCAAGAGATCGGCTGCGTGAACAGCCCCAGGCTTGGGCGCAGCGGAAGAGTCTCGCCCCTGACCTCCAAGGTCTTTTGACCGATGAGCGGCGCCGGGCATGGCGTGGCCGGCGCGATAATAAGATCGACCTCGGCGAAACAACGCATCATCTCGTCATGGAACCAGCGGCGAGCACGTTGTGCCTGGACATACCACGCGGCCGGCAGCAGGGCGCCCGCCAGGAAGCGATCGCGCGTTTCGGGATCAAAATCATCGGCCCGTACGCGCAGGCGCGGCAGATGGAAGGTCGAGCTTTCCGCATTGGTGATCAGGAAGGCGGCGGCGCGTGCGATCGCGGCGCCCTCCATGATCAAGCCCGGCTTCGCGTCGAGTGCCTTGGCCACCGCTGCAACTGCAGCGTCAGCTTCCGGCATGCCGTCGGTCGCGAAATAGCCGGCCGCCACGGCGATGCGCAGCCCCGAGAGCCCATCATGCAGATGCGGCATCACCGGCTCGACCGGCCGCTGTGCACAGGCCGGGTCGCCCGCATCGGGGCCCTGCATCAGGTCGTAGGAAAGCGCGAGATCGGTTGCGTCCCGCGCCAACGGTCCGAGATGGTCGAGGGAATCGCAGAAGGGAAACGAACGCGTGCGCGGCAGGCGCCCATAAGTCGGCTTGAGCCCGAAAACCCCGCAAAGCGAGCCCGGGACGCGGATCGAGCCGTTGGTGTCGGAGCCGAGCGCGATCGGCACGAAGCCTGCGGCAGTCGCCGCACCGGAGCCCGAGGAGGAGCCACCGGCCATCCGCGCCAGATCGTGCGGGTTCCGGCAGGGGCCGTCATGGGCGTTCTCTCCGGTGAAGTCATAGGCATATTCGCCCATGTTGAGGCCGCCGAGCAGGATCGCGCCGGCCGCGGCGAGACGTTCGACGAGCACCGCGTCCCGCGCGGCCGGCCGCCGCTCACGATTGATCTTCGAGCCGGCGCGCGTCGGTAGGCTGGCGATGTCGAACAGGTTCTTGGCGGCGAAAGGCACGCCTGCCAGCGGCCCAAGCGGCTCACCGCGCGATCGGGCAACGTCGACCACGCGTGCCTGCTCCAAGGCGCGCTGCGCCGTCACGTCGGTGAAAGCGTTCACCTGCGGATCGAGCCTTGCGATGCGGGCGAGCGCCGCTGCGACCACCTCCTCGGCGGTAGCCTCCCCGTCGCGAATCCTGCGGGCGACCTCGTGAGCCGTGGCGAAGGCGGCGCTCATCGGTCACCTCCCGGCAGGCCGGGGCGGAATGTCGGCGCCAGCTCCAGCCTGTCGTCGGCCAGCGGCGTCGCGTCGACGATCCGCGCCATGTTGTGGGCGATCGCAAGGAACTGCAGCACGACCGGCTTCTGTGCCTCGCTGATCGCCAGGCCCAGCGTCGGGGCCATCACCTCGAGATGGCGGGCGGGGTCGAAGCCTCCGGGCGAATTGTCTGCCGTCTTCATGCTTCCGCTCTCTCCATGCGAACGAGCGCTGCCACAAAGGCCGCGCCAATCTCGGCGCTGGTCGTGACGCAGCCGAAGATGCCGCCCTGGGCCGCGATCATCCGCAGCCCGACCTCGTGGAACTCCGGGACGTAAGAGGCACAGGCGTCGCCGGGTACGAGGCAGCGATAGCCGCGATCATTTGCTTCGCGGATGGTAGTGTGGACGCAGACCTCGGTGGTGACACCGGCGACGATCAGGAAGGCGATGCCGCGATTGCGCAGCATCAGGTCGATATCCGTCTGGTAGAAGGCGCCCTTGCCGGGCTTGTCGACGACGGGTTCGCCGGAAAGCGGAGCGAGTTCGGCAATGATGTCGTGGCCGGGCTCGCCGCGCACGAGGATGCGGCCCATCGGGCCGCAGGCGCCGATCCGCTTGCCCGGAGAAGAGCGCTCCAGCTTGGCGGGCGGCGCGTCCGAGAGATCGGAGCGATGGCCTTCGCGCGTGTGAATGATGAAAAGACCGGCCTCTCGCGCAGTGTCGAGCAAGCTTCGGCACGGGGCAATGGCGGTGCGGAGCCGCGAGACGTCGTTGCCGAGTGCCGTGCCAAAGCCACCGGGTTCGAGAAAGTCGCGCTGCATGTCGATCATCAGCAAGGCGGTTCGCTCTGGTTCGAGCGCGAAAGGCGCGGGCTGAGCCGGAATGACGAGACGACCCATAGCGACTCCCTGGGCGACAGATGCCGAAGGCTCTGCAAGGCGCGTGCCCGCCCGCTCCGGCGCGGCCGTCATCGGCGATCGCCGGGTTTTCGGCGCGGCCGGCCGCAATGCCGAGCCGCGCGCACAACTCTTGCATGCATGCCCATGGGAACTGCCTGCCCTTTGGGCATTATGATGGAGGCCGCCGCGTGCAAACCCTGACCGAGCTTTTGGCCGCGCATCTCGCGGGAGCCCGGCGCCTCAGCGAGACCGTGACGGGCTGCTATGCGCGCTGGCGGGCGCATGGCGACCCGGCGATGTTCATCGCGCTGCGCCCTGAAGCAGAGGTCGTCGCGGAAGCCGAGCGCTTGCAGGCGGAAGGGCCGCGAGGCCGCAGGCTCTGGGGTATACCGATCGCCGTGAAGGACAATATCGACGTCGCGGGCCTGCCCACGACCGCCGCCTGCCCCGCCTTCGCCTACACGCCGACACAAGATGCGAGCGCCGTCGGGCGGCTCCGGGCAGAAGGCGCGATCGTCATCGGCAAGACCAATCTCGACCAGTTCGCGACTGGGCTCAACGGCACGCGCTCGCCCTATGGGACGCCACGCAACGCGCTGCGGGCCGACCTCGTTTCCGGCGGGTCGAGCTCCGGCTCGGCGAGCGCGGTCGCGGCCGGAATCGTGCCGGTTGCGCTCGGCACGGATACGGCCGGCTCGGGGCGCGTTCCCGCAGGCTTGCAGAACCTCGTTGGGCTCAAGCCAAGTGTCGGGCTGGTACCGAGCGCCGGCGTCGTGCCGGCCTGCCGCACGCTGGACTGCATCTCCATCTTCGCGCTGACGGTGGATGATGCCTGGGCGGTGCTCGATGTCATGGCGGGGCTCGATCCGGCCGATCCGTTTTCGAGGTCGCTACCGCTCGGCCGCCCCGGCGCCGCACCGCCCTCGATCCGGCTCGGCGTGCCCGGCCCGGCCGATCGCGATTTCGCCGGTGATCGCCTTGCCGAAGCGAGCTACGAGGCGGCGCTCGAGCGGGCGGCAGCGCTTGGAGCCGAGATCGTCCCGCTCGACTTTGCGCCCTTCTACGAGACCGCGCGGCTGCTCTATGATGGCCCCTGGGTCGCCGAACGCTGGCTCGCCATCCGTGATCTCTACACGAGCGATCCAGATGCGATCCTGCCGGTGATCCGACAGGTCATCGCCGGCAAGCCCTTGCCGGATGCCGCAGCCGCCTTCGCCGCGCGCTATCGCCTGGCGGAACTCGCGCTAGCGGCCAAGGCCACGATGAAGGCCGTCGACGCCCTGATGGTGCCGACGGTTCCCCGCCCGGTGACCATCGCCGAGATGGCGGCTGATCCCATCGGCGCCAACTCCATGCTTGGACGCTATACCAATTTCGTGAACCTGCTGGATCTTTGCGCACTCGCTTTGCCGGTCAGCGTCGCAAGCGACGGCACGGCGGCCGGTGTCACGCTGATCGCGCCAGTGGCACAGGATGCGGCTCTTGCAGGCTTCGGGCGCGCCTTCCATGCCGCCAGCGGCCTGCCGCTCGGCGCAACCGGCCGTCCCATGCCGGCGGCGCCGGATTGGCCGACTTCGGCGGAACCCGGCGGCATCGAGATCGCGGTCGTCGGCGCCCATCTTTCAGGCATGCCGCTCAATGGCGAGCTGACGGCTCTGGGCGGCAGTTTTATCCGCGCGACGACGACGACGCCCGACTACCGGCTCTTCGCCTTGCCGGGTGGCCCGCCGATGCGGCCGGGCCTGGTGCGCGTCGCGAATGGCGGCGGAGCCATCTCGCTGGAGGTCTGGTCGCTGCCGCCGGAGGGCTTCGGCCGCTTCGTCGCCGGTATTCCCGCGCCGCTGGGGATCGGCACGCTGAGGCTGGCCGACGGCACGCTGGTCAAGGGCTTCCTGTGCGAGGCCGTGGCGACGCAGGACGCGCGGGACGTCACCCACTTCGGCGGCTGGCGCGCCTTCGTCGCGGCGCAGTCGGCTCAGCGCGCCCCCGCATAGCTGCGAAAGGCATCGCGCACGAAGCCGATATGGGCCCGCATCGCATCAGTGGCGGCCTGCCGGTCGCCGCGCAGGATCGCCTGCACGATCACGTCATGTTCCTGCCAGGAGCCTCCGAGCCGCCCGGTCGTGCGGAACTGCGCCCGCCGGAACGGCGCGACGCGCTTGCGCGTCATCAGCGTCATCTCGGCCAGATAGCCGTTATGGGTGCCGGCATAGATCGCGCCGTGAAAGGCCTCGTTGCGTTCGTGGTAGCGCAGCGGATCGCCCTGGTGCACCAGTCCGCGCAGCTCTTGATGGATCGTCTCCAGCGCATGGCGCTCGGCAGCGCTCATGTTGCGGGCGGAAAGCCCGGCGCAGAGCGCTTCCAGCTCCGCCATCGCCTCGAACATGTCGTGGAGTTGCTCCGGTGTCGGCAACGCGACGAGCGCGCCACGATGCGGCCTGACCTGCACCAACCCCGAGGCGGATAGCTGGCGAATGGCTTCGCGGACCGGCGTGCGCGAGACACCAAAGCGTCCGGCCAATGCCTGCTCGTCAAGAGCCTGTCCGGGCGCGAGCAAGCCCGAGACGATCTCGTCGGCGAGCTGGAGGCGCAGGCTCTCGGTGCGGGTAAGAGCACCCGCTTCGGCATCGGGCTGGGTCGCACTGCGTCGCATGCCGGCCGGTCGCGTAAGCGGAGCCGCCGGGGCGCCTGGCCTAGCGGGCAAGATTCGCTCGGTCATCCCCGCCGCTCATTCGGCGATGATGCTGACATGAGCCGCCACGACGCGCCAGCCTTCCGGAAACCGGACCCAGCTCTGACTTTGGCGCCCGATCTTGCCGGTCATGCCATCCCGGCGAAACAGCGTGTTCGCGGTGGCGAAGTCATCGCCATAGGTGGTGATCCGGGTCCGTTCCAGCACCCGCATCAGCCCTACGGGCGAGCGCCCCGCCCGGAAGGCCGCGATTTCCGCATAGCCATAAAGGTTCTCGCCGACGCCGTAGCGCAGGGTTTCAGGGGCGTTCCTGAAAAGCTTGTCGAGCGTCTCGACATCGTTCGTGGTCAGCGCTTTCTCATATTCGGCGAAAGCGGCTTCTACTTCCGCAAGGATGGCGGGATCGTTGATCTTCATGGCCTGTTGCTTCGACGTGCGGGTGAAGGAGGCGTCATGCCGGCGGATGCGGAATCGCGGTGAGCAATTCCTTCGTATACTCCGCCGTGGGCGCACCGAGGACAGCCTCGGCCGTGCCCTGCTCGACGATCTGCCCGCTGCGCATCACGATCACCCGGTCGCAGAGCAAGCGCACGACGTTGAGGTCGTGCGAGACGAAGATATAGCTCATGCCGAGCCGCTGCTTGAGCTCCTCGAGCAGGTTGAGCACGACGGCCTGGACGGAGACGTCGAGAGCGGCTGTCGGCTCGTCGAGGATGACGAGATCGGGGTCGAGCGCGATTGCCCGCGCGATGCCGACGCGCGCTTTCTGGCCGCCCGAGAGCTGATGCGGGAAGCGGTCGATCAGCTCCACCGGCAGGCCGACGAGCTGCGCCAGCTCCTCGCAGCGGGCCCTGAGCGCGGCGCGGCCCCGGACGCTCCCCATGCGCAGGATTGGGTCGACGATAGCCCGCTCGGCCGTAAAGCGCGGATTGAGGCTGTCGGTCGGATCCTGGAACACCATCTGGATGCGCCGCCGGAAGGGCGATGCGGCGAACTGTTTCGCCGGAATCGCGCCGATATCCTGCCCATCGAAGATGATGCGACCGGACGTCGGATCGAGCAGCCGGTTGACCATCATCGAGGTCGTCGACTTGCCGCAGCCGGATTCGCCGACGAGGCCCAGCGTCTCGCCGCGGCGCACCTCGAACCCGATCCCGTCGACGGCTCGGAAGGCCGGCTGGTCCGGCTCCGCCTTGCCCATGAGCTTGGCGAGGAACGAGCCCTTGGCCGGGCGAGGATATTCCTTGACGAGATTCTCGACGACGAGAAGCGGCGTTGCGCCGGCGGAGCTTGGTGGTGGGCGCGCGCCGGAGCGCGCGGCCGGCTGGGTGGAAGCCGCCCGCTTCGCCTGGTCCTCCGGCAAAAGATCGCGCAGGCTCATTCCGATGCGCGGCGTCGCCTTCATCAGCCTGCGCGTATAGGGATGCTGCGGATTGCGGAAGATGTCGGCGGCGCTCGCGGTCTCGACGACGCGGCCCTTCTCCATCACGACGACCTTGTCGCAATAGGCGGCGGCGAGGCCGAGATCATGTGTGATCAGGATGGTCGACATGCCGCGCTCGCGCGTCAGCTCGACGATGAGGTCCATCACCGCCTTCTGCGTGGTCACATCGAGGCCGGTCGTCGGCTCGTCCGCGATCAGCAGCTGCGGCTGGCAGGCCAGCGCCAAAGCGATGACCACGCGCTGACACATGCCGCCGGAAAGCTCGAACGGATAGGCGTCATAGCGTTCGGCCGGCCGCGCGATCCTGACCTTCTCCAGCGCCTCGATCGCCTTCTCCCGCGCGGTCGCGCGCGTCGCCTGGACATGCTGGACGAGCACGTCTTCGATCTGCTTGCCGACCTTGCGGATCGGATTCAGCGCGGCGCGCGGATTCTGGAAGATCATCGAGATCTCGCGGCCGCGCAGGTCGCGCATCTGGGCCTCGGTCGCGGAGACCAGATCGACGCCGGAGAAGGCGATCGAACCTTCCGCAACCCGGCCGGCCCGGTCGAGGATGCGGACTACCGCGTAGGACGTCACGGACTTTCCGGAGCCGGATTCGCCGACGATCGCGACCGTCTCGCCCTTGCCGACGCTGATGTCGATTGCCTTCACGGCCTGCACCGTGCCACGGCGGGTCGCGAATTCGACGGTGAGGTTCCTGACATCGAGGAGGGGTGGAGCACTCATAGAGCGCTCCCCTTGTCATTCCGGGGCTCGCATGGCGAGAACCCGGAACCCACGACCGGGTGAACGATAGCGGTTGAACAGGCAGTGCCCCTGCCCGTGGGTTCCGGGTTCGCTGCTGCGCAGCGCCCCGGAATGACAGCTCGGTTCGCCATCTCAATTCCTCCGCTGGGGATCGACGAGGTCGCGCACGCCGTCGCCGAGCAGGTTGAAGCAGAACACCGCGGTCATCAGCGCAAGGCCCGGAAAGAAGGCGACCCACCACTCGCCCGAGACGATGAAGCTCGCGCCTTCAGCAACCATGATGCCCCATTCCGGGGTCGGCGGCCGGACGCCGAGGCCGATGAAGGACAAGCCCGCCGCGTTCAGGATGGCGTAGCCCATGGTCAGCGACATCTGCACGGCCATGATCGGCATGATGTTGGGCACAATCTGGGTCAGCAGCAGCCGCCATTCCGAATTGCCCGAGAGCCTCGCCGCCTGCACGAAGCCGGCCTCGCGGCGGATATTCGCCTCGGCGCGGGCTACGCGTGCGTAGAGCGGGAAATTGATGATGGCGGTGGCGATGACGATGTTGGTCACGCTGTTGCCGAGCGCCGCGACGATGCCCATCGCCAGCACGAAGAGCGGAAAGGCCATGATCGTGTCGGCGACGCGCCCGACCAGCGTGTCGACCCAGCCGCCGAAGAAGCCGGCCATGACGCCGGCAAGCCCGCCGAGCAGGAAGACCAGTGCGACCGAGGCAACGGCGATCGAGAAATCGAGCCGCGTCGCCGCGACCACGCGGCTGAAGATGTCGCGGCCGAGCTGGTCGGTTCCGAACCAATGCGCCGCGCTCGGCCCCTGCAGGGCCGCATTCGTGTTCGAGGCCAGCGGATCATAGGGCACGAGCCAAGGGCCGAAGATCGCCGCCAGCAGGATCAGCGCGAACAGCCCGAAGGCGAAGCCGGTCACGGGGTTTTCCGCGACGATATGCCGGGCATGGGCCAGCAGGGATGTCGAGGGCGGAGCCTCGAAACGCAGCTGGGCGGGCTCGATCTTGCTCAACTCGTTCATGACTCAGCCCTCCAGCCGGACACGGGGGTCGATGACGCCGTAGAGGATGTCGATCATGAGGTTCAGCGCGACGTAGAGGATCGCCATGGTCAGCACGAAGCCCTGGATCGGCGCATAGTCGGAGGCCAGCAGCGCCTCCACCGCATAGGAGCCGACGCCCGGCCAGGCGAAGACCTTCTCGACCAGCACATTGGCGCCGAGAAGGAAGGAGAAGACCATGCCCAGCGTGGTGACCACCGGCAGCATGGCGTTACGGAAGGCGTAGGTGCCGATGACCTTGCGGCTCGACAGGCCGCTGGCGCGCGCCGTACGCACGAAATCGGCGCCGAGCACGGCCAGCATCGAGGCGCGTGTCATGCGCGTGATCGGCGCCAGCGAGAAGATCGCGAGCGTCAGCGCCGGCAGCAGCAATTGCGCGAGCGCGGCCCGGAAGATCTCGAGATCGCGCGCGATCAGGCTGTCGACCAGCAGGAAGCCGGTGACGCGGGGCGGCTCCGAGAAGAAGACATCGAGCCGCCCGAGCGGAGCCGGCGCCCAACCGAGGATGAAATAGAAGACGTAGACCAGCAGCAGTCCGGTGAAGAACACCGGCAGCGAGACGCCGGCTGTCGCGACGATCCGGCAGAGATGGTCGATCCAGGAGCCTTGCCGCACGGCCGCCAGCACGCCGAGCGGCAGCGCGATCGCCATCGAGATCAGCAGGCCGATCAGCGTGAGCTCGGCCGAAGCCGGCAGGCGCTGCGCCAGATCGGCCGTGACCGGCTGTCCCGTCGTCAGCGAAGTGCCGAGATCGCCTTTAACCAGCGCTGTCACATAGGACGCGAACTGGACCGGCAGCGGCTGATCGAGCCCAAGCTTGCCGCGGATATCGGCGATGGCCTCCTTCGAGGCGGCGGGGCCCGCAAAATAGGCGGCAGTGTCGCCAGGCAACACGCGCGTCAGCAGAAAAGTCACGATGATGACGCCGATCACCGAAGGGATCGTCGTCTTCAAACGGGCGGCGATCATGCCGAGCATGTACAGTTCCCCCGAGATTGCTTGCGTCATTCTCGGGCGGAACGCAGCGCAGACCCGAGAATCGCTTGATCGAGATGCTCGGGCCGAGCCCGAGGATGACGAGCAGGCGCATGGCACCTGCTCGTCAAAAACGCCCCTCACCCCTTAGTGAAGTAGCGGAAGTCCGGCTCGCGGCAGGGCTGGAACTGGTAGCCGCCGATCGACTTCTGCATCGCGACGTCGTGGGTCGGCTGAGAGATCGGGATCATCGGCACTTCGCGCTCGACCAGTTTGACGAAGTCGACCACGAACTTCTGGTACGCGGCTGTGTCCGTGGTGAAGCGGGCAGCATCGATCAGCTTGTCGAGCTCCGGGTTCTGGTAATTGGCGATATTGAAGATCGAATTGTTGCCGTGCATCGTCCAGAACAGATAGTAATCGGGATAATCGAGCCAGCCGGCGAAGCGGTTCAGCGTCATCGGATTGGTTTTCTTGGCGATCTCGGTGCGGAAATTCGCGCCGGGAATCTTGGCGATCTCAACCTCGATGCCGATCGCGCCCAGCGCTTCCTTGATGAGCACGGACATCGGCTCGGCCACGGTCGCGTTTCCGGCGTCGAACTGCAGCGTGGTCGAGAAGCCGCCACCGGCGGACGCGACGAGCGCCTTCGCCTTCTCGACATTGGTCTTGTAGGCGAAGGGCGTCGGCCAGGCCGGCGGCGGAGTCTCAGGTCCCCCGGACATGTCGACGCCGCGACCAAAGAGCGAGGCCTGCAGCATCTTGTCGTAGGGCAGCACCCATGCGACGGCCTGGCGCAGGCGGGCATCCTTGAACGGCCCGACCTGGCTGTTGAGATAGAGGCCCCAGACACCGTTGGGAATGGGAACGCCGACGACGTTGATCTTGCCGCCGTCGAGCAAATCCTTGAAATCCTTAGGGGGCAGACCGTAGGAGACGTCGGCGTCACCGCGCTCAATGAGCGCGCGGCGCGTCGAAGGCGAGGCGATGTCGCGCGCGATGATGCGCTTGAGCTGCGGCAGCTTCCCGCTAGCCCAGGCGTCATTGCGCACATAGATCGTCTCGACGCCGGGCTTCCAGCTCTCGACTTTGAAGGCGCCGGAGCCCGCTACATTGTTCTTCAGCCATTCCTTCGCGAGCGGATCGCCGCCGCTGTTCTTGATCGCCAGTTCGGAGTCGAAGACGAAGGGGATCGTGACCGCCAGATTCGGCATGGTCAGCTTGTCCTTGCGCAGGAAATCAATTCGGAAAGTCTTGTCGTCGACGGCAACGAACTGCTCCGGCTTCTCCAGCGAGCCGGCGTTCATCTGTGTGGTGGCGAAGCCGCCGATGATAACGGCGCGGTCCAGCGACCACTTCACATCCCTGGCCGTGACGGGGCGGCCGGAATGGAACTTGGCATCGCGCAGTTTGAAGGTGCAGCTCATGCCGTCGGAGGCGACCTGCCAGCTTTCCGCAAGCTCGCCTTCGAGCTCACCCATCGAAACTTGGTTGCCGCCACCGCCGGGGATCGGCACGGGTTTGAAGCRCAGCAGACGGTCATAGCAGTTGAGCGCCACGCCGTTCACAGGTTGCGAGGCGCCGATGCCCTGCATGTCCAGGCTGTTCGGCCCATATTCCTGCACCAGCAGCAAGGTTTCGGCGCGGCTTGGTGATTGCGCGCTGGCGCGCCCCGACATCAGGAATGGCGCGGACAGGCCTCCGGCAATGGCGGCGCGACGCGTGATGGCCATGGTGCTCTCCCGAGATAGCCGACGCCGCTCTGCGCCGGACGCTTCCGTTCGGGAGGGGCAATGCAGTTACCGTGCCGGGCTTGAAGCGCTCCCGTGCCGGGGATGGGCACTGATTGCGCAGGGCAAACGCGCAGTCATGCATACAATTTGAGATCCCTCGCTCAATAATTCACCAATTTATACGCTGCCAGTAATTTCACCACGGCACATGGCCAGATGTGGTCTATCGCGAGCGCTCGCCCCGCATGACCAGCAGGGGCGCAGAAGCGCTGCTATCGATACTTCACTGATTTACGCGGCAGATCGGCTGCCAGCGCAGCAAACGTGGCTGTCCCGGCAGTCCGTCCAAGCACCTGGATTCATGTCGGCGCAGGCAGCTGGCGGGCGAGCCGTGGCGGCGGACGAGCATCGATGGCCCGCTCTCGATTCCGCATCGGCCGTCGATCGGGCCCGGCGTCAATTTGGTTGGCGATGGCGCGAAGACGATCTCCACCCGCGCACGTCGCAATGCAGAACCTACGAAGCCCGCCTCGGCCATAGACTAAAGGATGACAACGACGCTGTTCAGACAGAGGCGTAGATATTTCATCATGACGGCAATCGGGCGCTCAGATCCGATCTAATCCATTAAATCGGGAGGATAACGATGCACCTGACCCGTCGCGGGTTTACGACCGTTCTCGCCGGTACCATTGCCGCCCCGGCCGTCATACGGACTGCCTACGCCCAAGGCGCCACCGTCAAACTCGGCATGGTCGTGCCGATGACCGGCGCCGCCGCCGAATCCGGCTCCTTCGCCCAGACCGGCGCCAAGATCGCGCTCGAACAGGTCAACAAGGCCGGCGGCGTGCTCGGCAAGCCGCTCGAACTGATCTTCGAGGACGACCAGACCACCAATCCCGGCGCGGTCCTCGCCTTCTCCAAGCTCGCCAGCCAGCCCGACATCGTCGCCTTCATCGGCTCGATCCGCTCCACGCAGATGCATGCGATGGCGCCCGATATGCTGAAGATCGGCAAGCCCGTCGGCTTCGGCGGCACGGACCCGAACCTGACCAAGCTCGGCAATCCCTGGCTCTTCCGCTTCCGCCCGAACGATTCCTATTCCGGCAAGGTCATCGCGCAGTTCGGCGTCAAGGAGCTCGGCAAGAAGAAATGGGCGATCGTCCATTCGACCGACGCCTTCGGCACGGCCGGCGGTAAGGCGCTTGCCGATGCCCTGCCCGACAACGGCGCGACGCTCGCGCTCGACCAGGGCTATGCCAACCAGAGCCAGGATTTCACGCCGGTCGTTCTGGCCGTGCGCCAGTCCGGCGCAGACATCCTCGGCACCTACTTCACCTTCGAGACCGATCTCGGCATCTTCGCCCGTCAATTGCGTCAGCTCGGCGTCACCATCCCTTGGGTCGGCTCGCCCTCGATCGTCAACATCTCGGCGCTCAAGCTCGCCGGCCCGGCGCTGTACAACACCTATGGCGTGGCGGACTATGCCGAGGACTCGAGCGATGCCTCCAAGGCCTTCGGCAAGGCCTATCGCGATGTCCGCAAGGTCGCGCCCGACAACCAGTCGTCCTGGACCTACGACGCCGTGACCTGCCTCGCCATGGCGATGAACAAGGCGGGCTCGACCGAGCCCAACAAGGTGCGCGAGGCCATGCTGGCGATCCGCGGCCATAACGGCGCCGAAGGCCAATACAACTTCGACAAGAACGGTGACGGCCTGCACGGCTACAACATCGTCAAGAACGACAAGGGCGACATCAAGTTCGACAAACGGCTCGACTTCACGCCGAAGCTCGGCTGATTCCCGCCGAGGCGCGCCGGCTTCTCTGCGAAGCGGGGATCCGGCAGCCGCGCGGGGCTCGACAACGAACCTCGCACGGCGAAAGGCGCACGGCGCACGGCGCATCTCGTACCACGCCTTTTGGGGCGGGCGGCCTCGCGCCGTTCGTCGCGAAGGACCGATCGGCTCCACGCAAGCGCGGTAGACAGATGGATCTCGTTCTTCAGCTTCTTTTCACCGGGATCGGCATCGGCTCGGTCTATGCGCTGGTCGCGCTCGGCTTCGTCCTGATCTTCCGGGCCACCAATGTCGTGAATTTCGCCCAAGGCGAGTTCTCGATGGTGGCCGCCTTCCTGATGGTGGTCTTCTCGGTCAAGATCGGCCTGCCCTACTGGATGGCTTTCATCATCGCTCTGGTCTGCATGGCGGGGCTCGGCGCGGTCTTCAATCTCGCGGTCTATTATCCGCTGCGCCACCGCACCTACCTGCCGGTCATCATCTCGACGATCGGCGCCTCGATCTTCATGGCCAACACCACGCTCGCGATCCACGGACCGGAGCCGGAGGTGCTCTCCGGCTGGTTCGACACGCCCGGCTTCATGCTCGGCCCGGTCTATCTCGACAACCAATACGTCCTGATCATCGTCGTGACCGCGCTGCTGGTCGCGCTGCAATACTGGTTCTTCGAGCACACCCTGCTCGGCAAGAAGTTGCAGGCGACCTCGCAGGACAAGGAGACGGCCTCGCTGCTCGGCATTCCCGTCGCAGTGATGATCATGATCACCTTCGTCTATTCGGCGGTGATCGGCGGGATTGCGGGCATCCTCGTCGCGCCGGTCCTCTTCGTCTCGATCGGCATGGGCGCGACCATCGCGCTCAAGGCCTTCGCAGCCACCATCATCGGCGGCTTCGGCGACGTGACGGGCGCGATCATCGGCGGCCTCGCGCTCGGCGTCATCGAGACTTTCGGCGCCGCCTATATCTCCGTGCCCTACAAGGACGGCTTCGCCTTCCTGGTGCTGATCGCCTTCCTGATCTTCCGGCCGCAAGGCATCTTCGGCGAGCGCGTGGCGGAAAAAGCATGAGCACGACCGAAACCACCGCCGCCACAGACGACATCCGGCCGCGTCTGCGCTGGGGCGTCCCGGCCTATATCCTGCTCGTCCTCGCGGCGATGACGCTCGCCATCATCGTCCCCAAGACCGGCTATGTCCTCAACATCTCGATGCAGGCGACGACCTATGCCATCGCCGTGCTCGGGCTGACGATAGTGCTGGGGCTCTGCGGCCAGATCAATCTGGCGCAGGCTGCCTTCTTCGGGCTCGGCGCCTATGCGGTCGGCCTCGGCCAGACCGATTACGGCCTGAATTTCTGGGTCTGCCTGCTGGTCGGCACCGGCCTTGCCGCCGGCTTCGGCGCGCTGCTCGGCGCCTCGACGCTCCGGCTCGGCGGCCATTACCTCGCCATGGTGACGATCTCCTTCCAGCAGATCGTCACCCTCGTCCTGATCAACTGGATTCCCGTCACCAAGGGTCCCGACGGCGTCCGCGCCATCCCGCGGCCACCGCTATTCACGGACGGCTCGACCTATCTCGCGCTCTGCATCGCGCTGCTGGGCATACTCGGCTATCTGGTCTGGCGCCTGCGCGACACCAAGCTCGGCCGCGCCATGCGGGCGGTGCGCGACAACGAACTCGCCGCCGGCGTCGCCGGCATCGACGTCTACCGCACCAAGGTCACGGCCTTCGCCCTCTCCGCCATCCTCGGCGGCATCGGCGGCGGTCTTTTCGCCGGCGGCTTCGCCTATGTCAGCCCGGACCAGTTCTCCTTCGCGGAGTCGGTGGTGTTCCTGACCATGGTGCTGCTTGGCGGCGTCGCCTCGCCGGTCGGCGCCGTCATCGGCACGGGCCTGCTGATCCTGATCCCGGAATGGCTGCGCTTCCTCAAGAGCATCCCCGGCCTCTATCTCGCGATCTATGGCGCGGCGGTGATCCTGATCGTGCTGTTCATGCCGGACGGCATCTGGGGCTTCCTGCGCGGCCAGCTCGACCGCTTCAAGCGGGCCGCGCTGCCCGGCCGGACGGCCGCGACGCTGCAACTGTCGGGCGGCGGTGAAGGCACCGAGACCGTGATGGAGGTGCGCGGGCTCTCCAAGCATTTCGGCGGCCTCAAGGCGGTCGACGAGGTCGATCTCACCATCAAGCGCGGCGGCGTGCATGCCCTGATCGGCCCGAACGGCTCCGGCAAGACCACGACGCTGAACGTCCTCTCCGGCCTCTACCGGGCAACGGCCGGAACCATCAAGCTCAACGGGCAGGATGTCACCGACCTGCCGCCGCATGCCCGCACCAGGGCCGGGCTCGGCCGCACCTTCCAGAACATCCGGCTCTGGCGCTCGATGACGGCGCTGGAGAACGTCATGGTCGGTGCCGAGCGCCCAGGAAGCCCGATCGGCAACGACCCCGCCGCGCTGCTGGCGCGTGCGCGGGCGGCGCTCGCCTTCGTCGATCTGGAGGACCGGGCCGACGAGGTCGTGGCGAATTTTTCCTACGGCCATCAGCGTGCGGTCGAGATCGCCCGCGCGCTGGCGGGCGACCCGGTCCTGCTTCTGCTCGACGAGCCCGGCGCGGGGCTCAACTCCTCGGAGAAGGTCGATCTGCGCAATCTGCTCAAGCGCATCTCGGCCCGCGGCCTCACCATCCTCATCATCGACCACGACATGACCCTGGTGAGCGAGGTCGCGCAGCACATTACCGTGCTGAACTTCGGCCGCCGCATCGCCGACGGCTATTCCGCCGACGTGCTGAAGCATCCCGACGTGATCGCGGCCTATCTGGGAACGGCACCCGATGTCCCTGCTTGAACTGAAATCCCTCGTCGTTCGCTACGGCGAGGTCGAAGCCGTCGACGGCATCTCGCTCGTCGTCGAGGCCGGCGAGGTCGTCACCCTGCTCGGCTCGAACGGGGCCGGCAAATCCACCACGCTGCGCGCCATCTCCGGCCTCGCGAAGCCGGCCTCGGGCGACATCCTCTTCGAAGGCCAGTCGATCGTCGGCCTTAGGCCAGAGGCGATCGTGCGCCGCGGCATCGCCCATGTGCCGGAAGGCCGGCGCGTCTTTCCGGGGTTGAGCGTGCGCGAGAACATCATGCTCGGCGCCTCGAACCGGCCCGGCTTGAAGACCGCCGCGATCAGGCGCGAGGCGGACGAGATGTTCGACCTCTTCCCCGACATCCGCCGCTTCGCCAATGCGCTGGGCTGGACGCTCTCGGGCGGCCAGCAGCAGATGGTGGCGGTCGCGCGCGGCCTGATGGCGAAACCGCGCATCCTGCTGCTCGACGAGCCGTCGCTAGGATTGGCGCCGGTCATCGTCCAGGCAGTCTTCGCGATCATCGCCGAGATCCGTCGGCGCGGCACGACGGTGCTGCTGGTCGAGCAGAACGCCCGCATGGGCCTGTCGGTGGCCGATCGCGGCTATGTGCTGGAAACCGGCAAGCTTGTACTCTCGGGCACGCCGGAACAGCTCTGGTCGAACGAGGAAATCCGCGCTGCCTATCTCGGCGGACGCACCGCCGCAGCCTGACCGCCGGAGCGCTTTTCGAAAGGAAACGCAATGACGACTGCCAAGAACACGATTTGCCTCTGGTACGACAAGGACGCCGAGGCCGCGGCACGCTTCTACGCCCAGACCTTTCCCGACAGCGCCGTCGACGCGGTCTTCCGTGCGCCCACCGATTTTCCTTCCGGCAAGGCCGGCGATGTGCTGACGGTCACCTTCACGGTTCTCGGCATACCCTGCCTCGGCCTCAATGGCGGCCCCACCTTCAAGCACAGCGAGGCCTTCTCGTTCCAGGTCGCCACCGACGACCAGCAGGAGACCGACCGCTACTGGAACGCCATCGTCGGCAATGGCGGCGAGGAGAGCGCCTGCGGCTGGTGCAGGGACAAATGGGGCATCTCCTGGCAGATCACGCCGCGCGTGCTGACCGACGCGCTGGTTATCGGCGGCGAGGAGGCCAAGCGCGCCTTTGCCGCGATGATGACCATGCGGAAAATCGATGTCGCCGCGATCGAGGCGGCACGACGCGGCTGATCGCCCCGGCCGACTTGCAGCCGTGACCTGAACGCCGGCTCAGGCCGCCACGGCAGCCTCGTGTCGCGAGACATGCGCGACGGCAGCGCGCAGATCGTCCAGCGTCGCATCCGCTCCCACGCAGCGCTCTGCGAGATGGCGGCGGAAGAGGCGTGCGCCGGGGCGGGCCGGAAACAGTCCGACGAGGTGGCGGGTGAAGGCGTGCAACCTCCCGCCCCGCTCGAGACGCGCGGCGATATGCGGCTCCAGCGCTTCCAGCATGGCGAAGGCATCCGGCACGGGCGCATCCGAACCGAAGAGCAGCGGATCGACCTGCAGCAGGATCTCCGGGTTCTGATACGCCTCGCGGCCGATCATCACGCCGTCGAGCTTCTCCAGATGCCGTGGCCATTCGGACGGCGCCTTGATGCCGCCGTTGATGGCGATCGGCAGATCGGGGTTGGCCGCTTTCAGGCGATAGGCGCGTTCATAATCGAGCGGCGGGATCTCGCGGTTCTCCTTGGGCGAGAGGCCCTGCAGCCAGGCCTTGCGGGCATGGACGATCAGCGCATCGACGCCCGCGGCGTGGACAGAAGCAGTGAGAGCGTCGAGCGCCACTTCCGGGTCCTGATCATCGACGCCGATGCGGCATTTCACGGTCACGGGAATGGACACCGCGGACTTCATCGCCGCGACGCAATCGCCGACCAGCGCCGGCTCGCGCATCAGGCAGGCGCCGAAGGCCCCGCCCTGGACGCGGTCGGAAGGGCAGCCGCAATTCAGATTGATCTCGTCATAGCCGAAATCGGCGCCGATCTTCGCCGCTTCGGCCAGGAGCTTTGGATCGTTGCCGCCGAGTTGCAGCGCGACCGGGTGTTCCCCGGCATCGAAGCCGATCAGGCGCTGGCGGTCGCCGCGGATCACCGCCTGCGCCGTCACCATCTCGGTGTACAGCAGCGCACGGCGCGACATCAGGCGGTGGATGATCCGGCAGGCGGAATCGGTCCAGTCCATCATCGGCGCCACGGAGAAGCGCATGTTCGGGAGCGGCAAGTTCATGGCCGCTCCCCTAACGCATCCGGCGCGATTTTGCACGCCGGGTCGTCGCCTCACTTCTTGGCGCGGGCGACGATCTGCGTCGGGTTGACGAAGCGCAGAGCGATGATCAGCCAGATCAGCGTCGTGATCATGTAGATCACGGCCATGGCGTCGATCGACTGCACCGCGCGCACGCCGGCAGCGAAGACCGCATAGTAGAGCGCGACGACGAGCGTCTGGCTGGTCGGGCCGGCCGTCAGGAAGGTCAGCTCGAACATCGCCAGCGTCCGCACCAGCACCAGCAGCAATGCAGCGAGGATGCCGGGCATCAGCAGCGGCAGCAGCACATGCACGAAGAGCTTGAAGGTGTTGGCGCCGAAGACGCGCGCCGCCGACTCGATCTTGGTGTCGATCTGCTCGATGAACGGGATCATCACCAGGATGACGAAGGGCACGGTCGGCACGAGGTTCGCCAGCACCACGCCCGACATCTGGCCGGCAAAGCCGGTCTGGTAGAGCACGGTCGCGAGCGGAATGCCGAAGGTGATCGGCGGCACCAGCAGCGGCAGCAGGAAGAGCAGCATCACCAGCTTCTTGCCCGGGAAATCCCGCCGCGCCAGCGCATAGGCCGCGGGCACACCGATCAGCCCTGAGAGCGCCACCACCAGGAAGACGATCTGGAAGGTGACCAGCAGCACGTCGTGGAGCTGGAACTCGGCCCAGGCTGCCGAGTACCAGCGCGTCGTCCAACCGGCCGGCAGCCAGGTGCCGAGCCAGCGCGTCGCGAAGGAGGACGTCACCACCGTCGCGATCATCGCGAAGAGGTTGACGATGAAGAAGCCGATTAGCGTCCAGTTGGCGGCCGCCCAGAGCTTCGTCGAGAGACGTGTATCCTTGACCATCGGCTCAGCCCTTTCCGCCGCCAGCAGGGCCGCGATAGAGCAGGCCGCGCGCCGCCAGCACCACGACGACGATGGCAAGCTGAACCATGCCCATGATCATCGCGACGGCGGACGCCATCGAGTAATCGTATTCCTCGAAGGCCGCCTGATAGGCCGCGATCGAGATCACGCGGGTCGGCCCGGCCGGCGCGCCGAGCAGCACCGCCGAGGGGAAGACCGAGAAGGCCTGCACGAAGCTCAGGCAGAAGGTGATGGCGAGACCCGGCAGCAGCAGCGGCAGGAGAATGTGCTTGAAGCGCTCCCAGGGGCCGGCGCCGAGCGTCGCGCCCGCCTGCTCAAGCGCCGGATCGATGCCGGAGAGGTAGGAGAGCGTCAGCAGGAAGGTGAAGGGGAAGCCGGTGATGACCAGCGACAGCATCACGCCCCAGTAGTTGTGAAGCAGCTTCACAGGGGTCGAGATGAGGCCGAGCGTCATCAGCGTGCGGTTGAACCAGCCTTGCGGGCCGAGATAGTTTAGCAGGCCTTGAGCGACAAGCACGGTGCCGAGCGTGATCGGGATGACCAGGATGGTCGTCAGCAGGCGCTGATTCCGCATCAGCCGGACGCGGAAGGCGACCGGGATCGCGAGCAGGAGCGTCGCGACCGTCACCGGCAGGGCGAGCCACAGCGTGGTTCCGATCGTCCCATAGAGGAAGGAATCGGAGAAGAAGCGCTGGTAGTTGGCGAAGACGCCGCCGGCCTTCGGCTCGAAAGAGAGGACGAGCCCGTAGAGGAACGGGTAGATGAACAGCGCCAGCAGGAACAGGATCGCCGGCACGACGAGCAGGGTCAGCCCGTCGAAGCCACGCGCGGCCAGCCTCTGCTTCAGCGGGATGGAGGAGAGGTCCGTGCTCACGCCGCCCCTCCGTAGACGAGGACGCGTTCGGGATCGGCGGTCAGCGTCACCGCCTCGCCCGGAGACAGCTTGTCGCGGGCCAGGAAGGAGAGGTCGGTACCGTCAGCCATGCGGGCGAAGCCGACGAACTCGCGGCCGCGGAACTCGGTCGAGACCACCTTGGCCTTGAGGCCGGGCTGGCCGGATGCCACGGGATGCAGATCCTCCGGGCGGATGGCCAGAGTGCCGTCGGCACCGGCCGAGACCGCAGCGCGGGCGCGGCCCGAAAGCTGCGCATCGCCGACGGCCACGGTCGCCCTGCCCTCGCCTGCCGAGACGACCTTGCCCTTCACCTTGTTGCGGAAGCCCATGAACTCGGCGACGTCGAGATGGTCCGGCCGCAGGAAGAGGTCTTCCGGCGTGCCGACCTGGCGAACCTGCCCGTCACGCAGCACGACGATGCGGTCGGCCAGCGAAAGCGCCTCCTCCTGATCGTGGGTAACGTAGATCGTGGTGGCGCCGAGCGTATTGTGGATGCGGCGGATCTCGGCACGCATCTCGAGGCGCAGCTTGGCGTCGAGGTTCGAGAGCGGCTCGTCCATCAGCACGAGCGGCGGCTCGACGACGATGGCGCGCGCGATGGCGACGCGCTGCTGCTGCCCGCCCGAAAGCTGGCCGGGCAGCTTCTCGGTCTGGCCCTGCAAATGCACCAGCGCCGCGGCTTCCGCCACGCGCTTGTCGATCTCGGCGCGCGGCATGCCGCGCATCTTGAGGCCGAAGCCGATGTTCTTGTTCACCGTCATGTGCGGGAACAGGGCGTAGTTCTGGAAAACCATGCCGAAGCCGCGCTCTTCCGGCCGCAGCGGGTCGATGCGCTTGTCGTCGAGCCAGATGCCGCCGCCCGTCGCGGGCAGCAGGCCGGCAATCAGGTTCAGGGTCGTAGACTTGCCGCAGCCGGAAGGCCCGAGCAAAGCGATGAACTCGCCCTTGCCGATCGTCAGCGAGACGTCCTTGAGCGCGTTGTGGGTGCCGAAGTCACGGCTCAGGCGGTCGAGCTTGAGCTCGCGGAACGAAGCTGCGTTGATGGTCATGGCTTCCGGATGATCTGAGAGCGGGGTCAAAACGCACGGCGGCGGACTTCGGGCTACTGCCGAAGCCCGCCACCGTGACCGGTCTTACTTCTTCTTGGCGCCGCCGACCTGCTCGTCCCAGATGCGGAAGGCGACGACCATCTTCTCCGGATCGAGCGGCGTTTCCATCGGGTTGTCGGCGATCAGCTTCTCGTATTCGGGGCGGCCGAACTCGGCGATGGCCTTCTGGCTGGAAGCCGGCGCCATCGAGAGCGGCACGTCCTTCACGGCCGGACCCGGATAGAAATAGCCTTCGTCATAGGTGAAGGCCTGCTGCGCGGGCGTCAGCATGTGACGGACCAGATCGAGCAGAACGGCGAGCTTCTCGTCGGAAACGCCCTTGGGGATCATCATGTACTGGGCGTCGGTGACCCAGTGGAAACCCTTGAGCGCCTGGATCTTGGCTTCCTTCGGCACGATGCCGAGCACGCGCGGGTTGATGTCCCAGCCCGTCGTGCTGACGATGATGTCGCGCGAGCCGTCGCCGAGTTCCTTCATCGTCGCGCCGGTGCCGCCCGGATAGTACTCGATGTTCTCGCCGAGCTCCTTCAGATAGGCCCAGGTCTTGTCCCAGCCCTTCTCCGGATCCTTCGGGTCCTTGTCGCCGAGGATGTAGGGCAGGCCCATGATCCAGGTGCGGCCGGGGCCCGAATTGGCCGGGCGGGCATAGAGGAAGCGGTTCTTGTTCTGCTTCGTCCAGGCCAGCAGTTCCTCGGCCGTGGTCGGCACGTTCTTGACCTTGTCCGGCATGTACTCGAGCAGCGGGCCGGAGGGGTAATAGACCATCGCCATGGCCTGGCCCTGCCCGAGATTGTGCATGGCGAGCGCCGGCTTCAGGAGCACGTCGTCGGGCTTCGGCAATTCGGAAGCGAAGCGCGGGAACAGCTCGATCCAGAGCTTCTGGTCGATGCCGGCGGAGAGCACGTCGAGACCGCCGATGACGAAGTCGATGTCGGAACGGCCGGCGTTCTGCTGGGCCTTCAGCTTAGCCGGCAGCTCGGGCGCCGGAGCCTTGGTGAAGACCATCCGCGAGACGGCCTTGGGGTTTGCCTTGGCGTAATTCTCAAGCGGCGTCTGAACCAGCGCCAAGGCGCCGCCGACGTCGATGATGCTGATCGTGAGCGGCGATGCCGGCAGCTTGAGCTGCTGCGCGAAGACGCCCGGCGCCTGCATTGCTGCGCCGAGACCCGCGACGCCACCAATGAAATGGCGCCGATTGATGCTGTCCTGAGCCATGTTTTCTCCTCCAGATGCGGATGCCCGCTTCTTCAGCTTTTTTATGTTCCGACGGTCCGGCCGCCGCATCCGGAGCCCGCCTTGCGACCCGGGAACCTGCCAAGTTGACGCAGCCCCCGGTTGATCGGTATCCTAGTATACTAGTCATCAAGAGCTTGGCAATGGCCCACCCTGCAGCCCGTCATAGCACGGATCAGATCTACAGCGTGCTACGCACGGACATCATCAGCGGCGCGCTGAAGCCCCGCGAATCGATGTCCGAGGCGCGGATGGCGCTGCGCTTCGGCGTCAGCCGCACCCCGGTGCGGGAAGCGTTCAAGCGGCTTGTCGACGAGGGCTTCCTGGTCGCGGTGCCGCAGGTCGGCACCTTCGTCGCGCCGATCGACCTCGCCGCCGTCCATGACAGCCAGTTCGTCCGCGAGACGCTGGAATGCCGCACCGTGGTGCTCGCCGCCCAGTGCATCGGCGACGCCGACCGCCGCCGGCTCGAAGCGCAGATCGAAGAGCAGGCGGAGGCCGTGCGGCGACAGGACCGGTCCGAGATTTTCCGCCTCGACGAGGTGTTCCACGCCGAAATCTCGCGCATCGCCGGCCACCGGGCCGTCTGGAGCATGATCGAGGGCGTGAAGGCCCAGATGGACCGGGTGCGCTGCCTCTCCCTCGAAACCCCGTCCTGGTCCGAGGTGATCCTGCACGAGCACAGGATCATCGCCGCCTGCGTCATGAAACATGACGCAAAAGGCGCGGAGGCCGCGATGCGCGCGCATCTGCGCACCGTCTTCGCGACGATCGACACGATCGCGAAGGACCATGCGGACGCATTCGACGATTCACGCCTCGAGCACGATGCCTCCTGAGGCCCATCCGCCCCGATAAAGCGATTTTTCTCGAAGGATTACCGACAATGGAACAATGCTGGCGCTGGTTCGGGCCGGACGATGTCGTGACTCTGGCTCAGGCCAGGCAGGCCGGGGCGACCGGCATCGTGAACTCGCTGCACCAGATCCCCTACGGCGTGGTCTGGAGCGTCGAGGAGATCGAGAAGCGCCAGGCGATCATCCGCTCGGACAAAAGCTTCGGCCTGGAATGGAAGGTGGTCGAAAGCCTGCCCATCCATGAGAGCGTCAAGATCGGCGAAGGCGACCTTGAAACCGTCTTCGAGAACTACCGGCAGTCGATGCGCAACCTCGCGGCCTGCGGACTCGAGGTGATCTGCTACAACTTCATGCCGGTGCTGGACTGGACCCGCACCGAACTCGCCCACAAGCTGCCCGGCGGTGGCACGGCACTGCGCTTCAACCTGCATGAATATGTCGCGCTCGATCATTTCATGCTGAAGCGCAAGGGCGCCGAGGAGGGGCATTCGGCCGAGGTGATGGACAAGGCCAAGGCCTGGTTCGACAAGTCCTCGCAAGCCGATCGCGACCGGCTGCTCTCCAGCGTCATGGCCGGCCTTCCCGGCGCCTTCGACCGCTACGACCTGCCCGGCCTCGCCCGCATCCTCGATCGCTATGCCGGCATGACCCATGACAAGCTGCGGGCCAATCTGAAGCGTTTCCTCGAGGCGATCATCCCGACCGCCGAGGAAGTCGGCATCCGCATGTGCATCCACCCGGACGACCCGCCGCGCTCGCTCTTCGGCCTGCCGCGGATCTGCTCGACCGAGGACGACGTCGCCTACATCCTCGGCTCGGTCGATTCCCCGTCGAACGGTCTCACACTGTGTTCCGGCTCGCTCGGTGCCAATCCGAAGAATGACGTGCCCCGCATCGCGCGACGCTTCGCCGACAAAATCTGGTTCGCGCATCTGCGCAATGTCGCCAAGGACCCGGACGGCTCCTTCATGGAAGCCGAGCATCTCGGCGGCGATACCGACATGGTGGCGCTGATCGACGTGCTGATGGCCGAGGAGCAGCGCCGCCGTGCCGCCGGCATCCCGCATTGGCGCATCCCGATGCGCCCTGACCACGGCCACGAGTTGCTGGACGATGTCGGCAAGGGCAGTTTTCCGGGCTACCCGGCGGTCGGGCGCCTGCGTGGCCTCGCGGAGCTGCGCGGCGTAATGACCACGCTGGCGCAGCTCAAGGGTTACGCTGCATGAGATGCAAAAGGCGGGCTCATGCCCGCATTTGCAATAGCTCAAGATAGTCCAAAGCCGTCATTCTCGGGCGAAGCGTAGCGGAGACCCGAGAAACGCTTTCAGGACAAAAAACCCCTTTTGGCCGGAAATGCTCGGGTCAAGCCCGAGCATGACGCGGTATCGGCGCCTCAGTGATCGTGGGAATGGCCCTTGTGGCCATCGGCGGCGCCATGGCCGCGACCATGATCGTGATCACCGTGGCCGTGATGGTCGTGATCATGGCCGCAACCCTCGCCGTGAGCGTGATGGTGCTCATGTGCGTGATCGTGGCCATGGTGCTCGTGATGATGCCCATGGCCGTGGTCATGCCCGTGATGGGCATGCCCGTGATCGTGATGATCGTGCCCGCAGCCGCAGTCATCGCCGTGGGCGTGATGGTGGGCCTCCTGCTCCGGCTGGAACGCGCGCTCGACATCCRTCATCGAACAGCCCTGGCCGCGAACCAGCTCGGCCAAAGCGGGATGACTGGGGATATAGAGCGCGTCGGGCGTCATTTCCGCCGGGACATGATGGCCGCCGAGATGCCAGGCGAGGCGCACCAGCCGCAGCGGGTTCTCGGCACGGACTTCCAGAAGGCTTTCAGGAGCGGCCTTGACCTGCACGAGGCGGCCATCCTCCAGCTTCAGCGCATCGCCGTCGTTCAGCGTCGCCGGCTTGTCGAGATCGATCGCGAATTCGAGCCCGCCTGCAGCCGTCACTGTGACGCCGTTGCTGTTGCGGTCCTGATATCCAAGGCTGAGCGTATCGACGACGCGCTCGGCGCGAACAGCGGCTTTGCGAAGGACGGAAGTGGCGCGAAGCATATGCGGCGATCCCATGGCTGGGGCTGGAGCGCGAGGCTTCAAGCCCGGACCGGAGCTTAGTAGCACAAACCGAGGGGCGCGCTACCAAGCTCGCGGGATCGTGGGAGGTCAGCGCGGCAGCGCCTTGACCTCGGCGTCGAACTTCTTGAGCAGGCGCGAGCGCTCGGCCGGCGAGCCCCAACGCGGCGTGTCGTAGTCGATCAGCTTCATCTCGGCGAATTTCGGCGCGTCCGGCGAGAGCAGCGCGTTCTTGTTCGACGGGATCGAGTTGATCTTCAGCTTCGCATTGATGTTCTGCGCATCGGGCGAGAGCGTGAAATCGACGAATTTGCGCGCGGCTTCAGGGTTCTTGCCGCCCTTGATGATCGAGACCGAGCCGGTCTCGTAGCCGGTGCCCTCGCAGGGGGCGACGGTCTCGATCGGCGCGCCCTGGAGCTTCTGCGTCAGCATGTCATGGATGAAGGCGATGCCGACCGCCGTCTCGCCGAGCGCGGCCGCCTTCACCGGTGCGATACCGGATTTGGTGTATTGGCTGATGTTCTTGTGGAGGTCCTTGAGGAATTCGAAGCCCTTCTCCTCGCCGAGGCGCTGCACCGTCGTCGCCAGGAAGACATAGGCCGTGCCCGACGAGCTGGGATCAGCGATCTGGACCTCGTCGCGCAGCTTGGGATCGAGCAGATCGGCCCAGCATTTAGGGGCGGCGATGCCCTTCTTCTTGAGCACCTCGGTGTTGTAGCCGATGCCGAGCGCGCCGAGATAAATGCCATTGGTGCGGAACTTCGACTGCTCGGCATGGCGCTGCGCCCAGTCATGCAGCTCCGGCAACTTCGGCGACTTGTACTCGTCCAGAAACCCTTCGTCGGCCGCCTGCAGATGCGGCTCGCCCGGCCCGCCCCACCAGACATCGCCGCGCGGATTGCTCGCCTCGGCCTTGACCTGGGCATAGACCTCGCCAGTGCTCTTTCTGATCATCGAGACCTTGATCCCGGTCGCCTTCTCGAACATCGCCGCGCCTTCGCGGCACTGTTCTTCGAGGATCGAGCAATAGACCGTGACCTGCCCCTGGGCGAAGGCCGGCTGGGCAGCGGCCGCAAGCACAAGGCCGGCAAGCAGCGCGCCGGCAGTCGCGAAACGCGAAGCGAACATCATTTTCCTCCATCAGATTCGTTTGCCGACGAAGAAATCGGCCGACCAATGGGGAGTCAAGGACCAAGCGGAGCCATCGAATGCGACTGCGCCCGCTAGGCTTTCCGCTCGGGATTGGCCAGAGGAAGCGCGTCTGCTTCCTGTTCTGCCACATCGGCCGGCACGGCCCGCTTCTTCTTGGCGGCCGGTTTCTTGCGGCGCTTCGGCTTGGCCTTCGGCAACTGCGTATCCTGCAATATCTCGAGCTGGACCTGCTGGATCTCGGCGAGGCGCTGCCATTGCCGCGTAATCAGATGGTCCATCTTCTCATGCAAATGCCGGATTTCGAGCTCGGCCTTCAGATTGACCTGATAGTCGTTGAGCGAGCGCAGCCGGTCCTTCGTTTCCTGCCGCTTCTGGCTCATCATGATGATCGGCGCCTGCACTGCCGCAATGCAGGACAGGACGAGATTGAGCAGGATGAAGGGATAGGGGTCAAAGGCCTTGCCCTCCCCGATCGCGGCGTTGATCGCCATCCAGACGACAAGCACGATGCCAAAGCTGATCAGGAAGGCCCAGGAACCGCCAAAGCTCGCGAGATTGTCGGAGAGGCGTTCGCCCAGCGTGCGATGCTCCTCGAAATCGTCCTCGACGTTCTCGGCGATGGTCTCCTGTCGGGCGATGCTCTCGGCCACCTCCCGATCGAGGTCGGAATATTCGCCGTGCTCCTCGCGCAGGATCTCCTCGACATAGCGCGTCCGATAACGCGCCAGCTCCTTCAGGCTGATCAGCGCGTGGTCGGGCAGATCCGGAAAGTCGGCGCGGATGTGATCGACGAGCGCGGGGCGCAGCGTGCCGATCTCGATGAGGTTCCTACGGGCCATATCCTGGCCGCTGATGGCGCAGATGCCACGCTTCTTGCCGAGCGGACTGTGGGACGTCGGCGGCTCGATCACGGGGACCGGCGGCACAGCTGGAATTTCGCTCTCCAGATTTGTCATGCGTGCATCATGCCTCTTCCCCGTCGCGGCGCTCGGCGCCGCGTCCGGTCATTTTCCTGCGAGCAGCTTCGCCGCCCGGAAATGCCCGAAGGAACCGACTCCTCCGGGCTCCGCTCAGCCGATACCAGACTCAGGCCTTCAGCTTTTCGTCGTCTTCGGCATCTTCCGCCGAATCGTCGTCCTCGTCATCCTCGTCTTCATCATCGTTCTCGGCCGCCTCTTCCTCGTCCTCTTCTTCGTCCTCTTCTCCGGCGTCGAGGTCGAGATATTCGTAACCGAAGACGATCTCGCCGGTTTCGGGATCGAAAGCGCTGACCGAAGAATCCTCGAAGGCTTCGATCAGCAATTCGGCATCATCGGGCCCATCGACCTCGAAGCGACGCACCACCTCCTCGCCGTCTGCCCTGAGGACAAGTTCGATCGACCAGCCCCGCCCGGTGGTGTCGTAGATGCATTTCAGACCCTGGATCGCCAGCATGATGCTCTCTCCTGAGATTGATCCGATGCGCGGCTGCGCATCGGCCAGATGCCCGAGCTGCGTGACGGACATGCGACGCCCCGGAGAACGCCGACAGGAGAACGGAAGCCGGGCCGAAGGCGCCCACCGGCAATCGGGCTATCGCGACGCCTCAGCCAGGAAACGCTCGACCTCGTCGCGGCGGGGCGCGCCGCTGCGGCCGCCGAAGCGGGTGCACTTGATGGCCGCCGCGGCGGAGGCGAATCGGATCGCGTCAGCTTCCGCCTGCCCCTCTGCGAGCGCCAGGGCGAAGGCGCCGTGCCAGACATCGCCCGCGCCCAGCGTATCGACGGTCTCGACGGGAAAAGCCGGGCTGTGGCGAACCTCGCCCTGCTCGACATGGAGCACGCCTTCCTTGCCGAGCGTCACAGCCAGCCAGGTCGGGACATCCGCCGCCACCTTCGCGAGCCCGGCTCGCGGATCCTCCTCGCCAGAGAGCTCGCGCAATGCCTGCTGGCTGAAGGCGACATGGCTCGCCGTCCCGACGAGCTCCGGATGAGGCGGCCTGCGGTCGCCGTCGAGCACGCCGGGAACCCCGGCGGCGCGGGCGAGCTTCAGCGCCGCCAACGCCCCCTCGCCCCAGCGCGTGTCGGCGAGGACGGCGTCGGCGCCTTCCGGCAAGCGCGGAGGCAGCCAATCGGCGTCCTCCGGCATCGCCGGGTCGGAATGGGAGATCACCATGCGCTCGCCCTCGGCATCGACGAGGATGGCGGAGACCGGCGAGGTCAGGCCGACGACGCGCCTTGCAAAAGCGGCGTCGACGCCCTCCGCCTTCAGATCCGCGACGATCTGGTCGCCGGTCAGATCGTCGGCCAGGCGCGTCGCCAGCCAGCAGGCGCCGCCGAGCCGCGCGATGGCGACGGAGGCGTTGCCGGCGCAGCCGCCGCCGACTACGGCGAGCCCGCGCGAGCGGTATTTCTCGCCGCGGGTCGGCATGGCCTCGACGCTGTAGACGTAGTCGAGCGTGGCGATGCCGAGGCAGAAGACGCCGGCCAA
Organism: Allobosea sp. 10N428; assembly: GCF_056394545.1. Lineage (NCBI taxonomy): Bacteria > Pseudomonadati > Pseudomonadota > Alphaproteobacteria > Hyphomicrobiales > Alloboseaceae > Allobosea > Allobosea sp. 10N428. Next base: position 890,723 of record NZ_JBFTIC010000001.1, read on the forward strand.
GATCTCACCAGGCCCCGGTGTTCGGCATGCTGGCCCAGGGTTCGGCCAAAGGCTTCGGATCGCCCTTCTGCAGCAGCTCGATCGAGATGTTGTCGGGCGAGCGAATGAAGGCCATGTTGCCGTCGCGCGGCGGACGATTGATGGTTACGCCGGCCTTCATCAGCTTCTCGCAGGTCGCGTAGATATCGTCGACCTCATAGGCGAGATGGCCGAAATTGCGCCCGCCCGTATAGGTTTCCGGGTCCCAGTTATAGGTCAGCTCGAGCGTCGGGCGGCCGCGCGAGGCGCCGGCCTTGGCCTCGGCCAGATCGTCGGACGCGGCGAGGAAGACTAGCGTGAAGCGGCCCTTCTCGCTCTCGATGCGGCGGGTTTCGACCAGCCCGAACTTGTTGACGTAGAAATCGAGCGCCTGATCGAGATCGGTCACGCGGACCATGGTGTGGAGATATCGCATCGTCTTTCCTCGTTGAGCGGGAACAGGGTTGATCCTTTCTCTAATTCGGGCAAGACCTGCCGCGTTCCAAGGTACGCCAAGCAGGACGAGCCATGACGACAACGCAAGACGGCCCATTGATGGCGCCGCCTGAGCGCGCCACGCCCGCCCAGATCGCACAGATCAAGCAGCGCGCCGCGATCCTTTCGGTGATGGCGACCATCCTGCTCACGGCAGCGAAAATCGTCGGCGCCATCATTTCCGGTTCGCTCGCCCTGCTGACGGACGCGCTGCAGGGGCTGGTCGATGTCGGCTCGACGCTGTTCACCTGGTTCGCCGTGCGCGCCTCGGACAAGCCGGCCGACGACGAACACCATTACGGGCATGGCAAGGTCGAGGCGCTGGCGGCGCTGGTCGAGACCGCGATCCTGTTCACGCTTGCCGGCGCGATCCTGTGGGAGGCCGGCAGCAGGCTGTGGCACAACCTGATCGAGCACGTCGCGGTGACGCCGCTGGTCATCGGCGTGATGCTTCTCTCGATGACGGTCGACGCCATCCGCTGGCGCTCGCTCACCAAGGTCGCAAAGGAGACCGGCAGCGAGGCGCTCGCCGGCGAAGCCACGCATTTCTCGGCCGATTTCGTCGGCTCGGCGCTTGTTCTCGCCGGCCTCATCGGCATCTGGTACGGCTTCGAGCGCGCCGACACGGCCGCCGCCTTCGCCATCGCGGCCTACACCGCCTTCTCGGCCTTCCGGCTGGCCCGCCGCGTCCTCGACACGCTGATGGACACTGCGCCCGAAGGGGTCACCGAAAAGCTGCGCGAGGCCGCGCGGCGCGTGCCGGGCGTGGTCGGGATCAATTGGCTCAGGGTCCGGCCCGCCGGCGGGCGCGTCCATGGCGAGATCGGCATCAGCGTCTCGCGGACGCTGCCGCTTGACCGCGTCACCGCGATCAAGGCCGAGCTCGGCGGGGCCCTGCTGAAGGCCGAGCCCGATGCCGAGATCACCATCACGGCCGATCCAGTCCAGGTCGATGACGAAACGGCGCTGGAGCGCGTGCTCCTGATCGCTCTCAAGCTGAAGATCCCGGTGCACCATGTCACTGTCCACAGCATCGGCGGCAAACTCTCGGTCAGCCTGGACATGGAGGTCGATGCCGACTTGCCGCTCGGCGAGGCGCACGAGATCGCGACCCGGCTCGAAAACGCAATCCGGGCGGAATTCGGCGGCGAGACGGAGGTCGAGACCCATATCGAGCCGATGGAGACCGGCCAGCCTCATGGCCACAACGCTGCCTGGGAGACTGTCGAGGATATCGGCAAGGCGCTGGCAGGCGAGACTGCGAAGCTCGGCGGCCCTATCCACGACATCCACAGCGTGCGCGTGCGCCAGACAGCCAAGGGGCTGGTGGTCAATTATCACTGCCGCGTCGACCCCGCCCTGAACGTCGTGGCCGTGCATGACGCGGTCGATGCGATCGAGCGGGCGGTGCGGATCGCGCGTCCGCAAGTCTGCCGGCTGGTCAGCCATGCCGAGCCGGCGGTTTCGGCCGGTTCCTAGCCGTCATTCGCGGGCGAAGCGAAGCGCAGGCCCGAGAATCTCTTTCCCGAGGGACCTCCAAAACCTCCTTGTCACGAGATGCCCGGGTCAAGCCGGGCATGACGGCCTTGTTTCCCTCCCGAGCCGGCATGCTCTAGAAACGCTCCCTGAACTTCGCCATCAGGGCTCCCATGCGCAACGACGATGCTCCGCTGATCCGCCTCGAGGATTACCGTCCCTCCGACTGGCTGATCGACACGGTCGATCTCGACATCAGCCTGCAGCCGCAGAAGACGCGCGTGCGCGCCCTGCTCGCTTTTCGCCCGAATCCGGAAGGGCAACCCGGCGCGCCGCTCAAGCTCGACGGCGACGAGCTGGCGCTGAAATCGCTCGCCCTCGATGGCAAGCCGCTCGACGCTTCCGACTATACGGCGACGCCGCAGGCGCTGACGATACCAAGCCCGCCGCCGCATGATTTCACGCTGACCATCGAGACCGAGCTCGATCCGTCCGCCAATACGAAGCTGATGGGGCTCTACCGCTCGTCGAAGGTCTATTGCACCCAGTGCGAGGCCGACGGCTTCCGCCGCATCACCTATTTCCTCGACCGACCCGATGTGATGAGCGTCTACACGGTCAGGCTGGAAGCGGCGAAGACCGAGGCGCCCGTCCTGCTCTCGAACGGTAATCTCATCGCCACCGGCGAAGTGCCGGGCACGGACCGGCATTTTGCCCTCTGGCACGACCCGCATCCGAAGCCGGCCTATCTCTTCGCGCTGGTCGGCGGCGCGCTCGACCATGTCCGGCAGGACTATGTCACGGCCGACGGCCACAAGGTCGAGCTCGCCGTCTATGTCGAGCCCGGCAAGGCCGGACGCGCGGGCTGGGCGCTGGATTCACTGGTCCGCTGCATGCGCTGGGACGAGAAGGTCTTCGGCCGCAACTATGATCTCGACGTGTTCAACGTCGTCGCCGTGTCGGATTTCAACATGGGGGCGATGGAGAACAAGGGCCTCAACATCTTCAACGACAAATACGTCCTGGCCGACCCGCAGACCGCGACCGACGGCGACTATGCCTCGATCGAGGCGATCATCGCGCATGAATACTTCCACAACTGGACCGGCAATCGCATCACCTGCCGCGACTGGTTCCAGCTCTGCCTAAAAGAAGGGCTCACCGTCTTTCGCGACCAGGAATTCTCAGCCGACGAACGCTCGCGCTCGGTGAAGCGCATCGCCGACGTTCGCACGCTGCGCTCGACGCAGTTCTCGGAGGATGCGGGCCCCCTCGCCCATCCGGTGCGGCCGCGCGCCTACAAGGAGATCAACAACTTCTATACGCCGACGGTCTACGAGAAGGGTGCGGAGGTCATCCGCATGCTCAAGACGCTGATCGGCGACGACGCCTTCCGAAAGGGCATGGACCTCTATTTCGAGCGCTGCGACGGCACGGCGGCGACGATCGAGGAATTCCTCGCCTGCTTCGCGGAAAGCTCGGGCAAGGACCTCGGCCATTTCGCCCGCTGGTACGAGCAGGCCGGCACCCCGACCATCGTCGCCTCCGGCCGCTATGACGCTGCGACCCGGCGCTATACGCTCGACCTGGCACAGAGCACGCCGCCGACGCCCGGCCAGAGCGACAAGCAGCCCGTGGTCCTGCCGATCAAGCTCGGCCTTGTCGGAGCCGGGGGCGATCTGCCGCTGCAGACGCAATCCAATGCCTATGCCGGCGATGGCCTCGTCATTCTCGACAGCGCCTCGCTCTCCGTGACCTTCGACAATGTCGACGAACCACCTATCCCCTCGCTGCTGCGCGGCCTCTCGGCGCCCGCACGGCTGGAACTCGATCTCGCGGACGCCGACCTCGTCAGGCAGTTCTCGGCGGACAGCGATTCCTTCAACCGCTGGCAGGCCCTGCAGACCATCGCCATCCGTGCCCTCGTCGCGGCCGGAAAGCCGGGCGCGGCCCGCAGCGCGCTCAATGCGACGGCCACCGGGCTCGGCCGGGCTCTGGACGGCTTCCTTAAGGCCGAAGCTCTGGCCGACCCCGCCTTCGCCGCGCAGGTGCTGCGCCTGCCGGCTCCCGCCGACATCGCACGCGAGATCGGCCGCGACGTCGATCCGGACGCGATCTTCAAAGCTCACCGGAGCCTGTCGGCCGCCATCGGAGCGGCCGTTCTCCCACAGCTGCCGGCTTTGCGCGAGGCGCTGGCGACAAAGGGCACGTTCAAGGCGGACGCCAGCTCCGCCGGGCGCCGCGCACTTCGCAACGAACTGCTCGGGCTCGCCGCTCTCGCCACCCCGGCAGAGGGCGCCGCTCTGTGCGAGGAGCAATTCGCTTCCGCCGACAACCTGACCGACCGGCTGGCAGCGTTGGCCGCGATGACGCTGATCCCCGGCGAGCGGCGCGAAGCCCTGATAAACCGTTTTGCGGCGGCCTATGCCGGCGAGCCGCTCGTCCTCGACAAATGGCTGATGGCGCAGGCGCTGATCGCCGAGCCCGAGACGCTGGAGCGGGTCAAGCAGCTGATGCAGCACCCCGCCTTCTCGCTCGGCAATCCGAACCGGGTGCGGGCGCTGATCGGAGGGTTCGCGGCCAATCTCACCCAATTCAACCGCGCCGATGGCGAGGGCTACGACTTCGTCTGCGACATCGTCATCGCGCTGGACAAGACCAATCCTCAGGTTGCCTCGCGCCTCCTCGGCTCGTTCAAGAGCTGGCGCATGCTGGAGCCCGGCCGCAAGCGGCTGGCAGAGGAGGCGTTGAGCACCGTCGCGCGGATGCCGAACCTGTCGCGGGATGTCGCCGACATCGCCGAAAGAGCCCTCGCCTGAGCCCTTCTCCCCAAAGGTTAACGGCGACCTGTCCAATTCATTAACGTTTCATTACCCGCGCAGGATTCATCGGATAAGGAACACAACCTAAAGGAGAATTCTGGGCTCCTAACTCAACTCAGGGCTAGACAAAACCGGGCTCTCGGATTCAACTGACTGTGATTCGCGGGGATGCGGCACGTCTCCCGATCTTACTGACGGTAATGTTTTCCGAAGGGGGACGGGCATGTCGCGTGCCAACGCGGATTGCGCATCTGTGCGCGCCGATACGATTCTGGGTGTAGCGAGATCGCTGACCCATCCGTTGTATCAGCGCTTCGAGGGCTTCGAGCCCGCACTCAGAACTGCGATCCCCGTCCTCGTCGGGTTCTTCCTCGTCATCCTCGGCGCCGGCGCGATCATGCAGACATCCGCAATGCGCGACGACGCGCTCGTGGATGCCGCGGCCGATATGGATCTGGTTTCTGCGCTGGTCGCCCGCGAGCTCGACACTGCGACGCTCGCCGGCAAGGAGCCCGCGGCGGTGCTCGCCGGGCTCACGGCCCGCCACCTCGCCGCCCATGGCCGCATCGTCCATGTCAGCGGCGCCGACGGGCGCGTCATCGCCAGCGAGCCCGTGATCGGCCAGACGCAGCGCAGCCTCACCGACTTCCTGGGCCAGACCCAGCCGCTTACCGTCTTCGGCGACCGCGCCGGCGTGATGCGCATCGCCCTGCCCAACGGCGCCGAGGTTTTCGCGAGCGTGCGCAACCTCGCCGCTCCGCTCGGCCAGGTCGCGGTGCTGCAGCCGGTCTCGCGCGCCCTCTCGGTCTGGCAGATCCGCCGCTCCGGCCTCGCCATCCTGTTCGGCGCGGCGGGCCTCGTCCTCGGCGTCATCACGCTGGCCTTCATGCTGCAGTCGAAGCGCGCCCGCGCCGCCGACGAGGATTGCGACTGCGTGCGCGAACGCATCGACACCGCGCTCAACCGCGGCCATTGCGGCCTCTGGGACTGGGATCTCGCCCGCGGCCGCATCTACTGGTCGGATTCGATGTATGCCCTGCTCGGCTACGACCGCGCTGGCGAATACATGTCGTTCGGCGAGGTCAGCAGCTTCATCCACCATGAGGACGTCGACCTCTACGCCATCGCCGATGCGGTGAGCCGCGGCGAGGCCAGCCATCTCGATCAGGAATTCCGGGTCCGCGCGATTTCGGGCGAGTGGATCTGGCTCAAGGCCCGCGCCGAGCTCGTCATCGATCGGCGCACCCGCTCGCGCCACCTCGTCGGCATCGTCGTCGACATCTCCGAACAGCGCCGCATGGCCGAGCGCACCGCCACCGCCGACGCGCGCCTGCGCGATGCGGTCGAGGCGATCTCGGAAGCCTTCGTGCTGTGGGATGCCGACAACCGGCTGATCCTCTGCAACGCCAAATACCAGCAGCTCCACCAGCTCCCGGCCGAGGCCCTGCAATCGGGCACGAGCTATGACGAGATCATGGAGCGCTCGGCCCAGCCGCAGATCGACCAGGAGCCGATGCGGGTCCAGCGCGGCGCAGCCGGCGCCACCTCCTATGAAGCGCGGCTCTCCGACGGGCGCTGGCTCCAGATCAACGGCCGGCGCACCAAGGATGGCGGCTCGGTCTCGGTCGGCACCGACATCACCAAGCTGAAGCAGCAGGAAGAGCGCCTGACCCAGTCCGAGCACCAGCTCCTGATGCACGTCACCGACCTCAAGGCCTCCCGCCAGAAGCTGGAAACCCAGGCCCAGCAGCTCGCGGATCTCGCCGAGCGCTACCTTGAGCAGAAGGCGGCGGCCGAGAGCGCCAACCGCGCCAAGTCCGAATTCCTCGCCAATATGAGCCATGAGCTGCGCACGCCGCTCAACGCCATCATCGGCTTCTCCGAGATCATGGAGAACGGCCTGTTCGGCCCGCTCGGCGAGAAATACTCCGACTACGTCCGCGACATCCGCTCGAGCGGCGGCTATCTGCTCGGGATCATCGACGATGTTCTCGACATGTCGCGCATCGAATCCGGCAAGATGCGGCTTGAGAAGTCCGAGATCGCCATCGGCCCGGTGCTGGATCAGGCCCTGCTCAAGGTGCAGCCGGAGATCGAGCGCAAGCAGTTGATCGTCAATCTCGAAGGCCCGCTCGACACCCATCTCGAGGCCGATCCGCGCGCGTTGTACCAGATCCTCGGCAACCTGCTCGACAACGCCGCCAAGTTCACGCCGGAAGGCGGGCGGATCGCGGTGCGTACCCGCCATGTGCCCGGCGCGCTCAACATCTTCATCGAGGACACCGGCATCGGCATCCCCAAGGAGAAGATCGACCGCGTCGGCCGGCCCTTCGAGCAGGTCGAGGGCGATCTGGTGCGCAGCTACAAGGGCTCGGGCCTCGGCCTCGCCATCGCCCGCTCGCTGGCCGAGCTGCATGGCGGCTCGCTCAGGCTGCGCTCCGCGATGGGCGCCGGGACCATCGTCATGGTCCATCTGCCGCTCGACGGCGGCGCCGAGCGCGTCACCGCGCAGGCGGCCTGAGCCTAGACCGCCTCCGGCGGCCGCCGCCTCGCCATGCTCGGGCCAGACCCGGGCATCTCCCGCCGGAACAGGCTTTTGCGTCCTCTCGTCATGGGGGTCTCGGGCCTGGCCCGAGCGTGACGCCTAGTTTCCCTTCCGGGCTTCTCCCAGCACGCGCGTGAAGATCGCCCTCACCGCTGCGCGCACCTCGTCCAACTCCGCCTTCAGCACCTTGGCGTCGGGCCGTCCGACCGCCGTCGCGATCCTCCGCAGCACGCGAGGTGGCACGGCCTTGGGATCGAACGCTTCCTCCACCGTGAAGCGCTGCCAGAGCTGGACGTCGCCGATCAGGCGATGTGCGTCGAGCAATGTCGAAGCATCCCCGTCCGAGAGCAACCCCGCAGCTCGCGCGGCGGCGAAGACGGAGGCCGTGTCATTGACGATCAGGCCGGGATGGTCGCTGGCATAGGCCAGCAGCAGGAACTGGGCGAGGAAATCGAGATCGGTCAGACCGCCGGCAGCCAGCTTCAGCTCCCAGGCGTCCTTTTCGCCCTTCTCCTTGGCGATCAGGGCCCGCATTTCGGCGACGGCAGCCGCGACCTTGGCAGGCGCGCGCTTGCGGGAGAGGATCGCCCGGATCGACGCTTCGGCCCGCTTCGCCAGCCCGGCATCGCCGGCGACGACGCGGGCGCGGGTCAGCGCCATCTCCTCCCAGATCTCCGCTTCACCGGTGTGATAGGCTTCGAAGCCGGCGAACTGCGTCGCCGCCGGGCTTTTGTTGCCGGTGGGGCGCAAGCGCATGTCGACCTGATAGAGCGTGCCGCGCCGCGTCGGCACCGTCAGCGCCGCGACCAGCCGCTGGGTGAAGCGGATATGCCAGGTGACAGGATCGAGGCTCTTGGCGCCGCTGCTCGGCCCGGCATCCTCGGGCCGATCGTAGAGCAGGATGAGATCGAGGTCGGATGATGGCGTCAGCTCTCCCGCGCCGAGCCGGCCGAGCCCGAGCACGACGGTCTCCGCCCCGTCGATTACGCCATGATCGGCAGCGAAAGACGCGCGCGTATCGGCAAAGGCCACGCGCAGGCAGGCTTCGGCCACGGCGCAATAGGCCTGACCTGCTCCTTGTGCCGGATAGACGCCGGAGAGCAGCCGCGCGCCCACGAGGAAATTCTCTTGCCGGGCGGCGTCACGGAGCCGGTCGAGCCCGTCCTCTACGCTTGGCGGCGGCGAGCCGACATAGCTGCGGATGCGGCGTTCCAACGTATCGACGTCGAGCACCGCCTGCCCAAAGGCCGGGTCGATAACCCCGTCGAGCACATGCGGATGCAAGGCCGCGACCTTGGCGAGACGCGGGGCGCTGCCGAGGATCTCGGCGAAGAGCGTCAGCAGGGAATCATGCGAGCGCAGCAGCGTCAGAAGCTCGACCGCTGCCGGCATCCGCACGAAGGCGTTGTCGAGATGGGCGAGCGCGCCGTCGGGATCGGCGGTGCGGCCGAGCGCGACCAGCAGCGCCGGGGTCAGCTCCGTCAGCACTTCGCGGGCGCGGGCGCTGGTGACGGCAGCGCGGCGGCCGAAATGCCAGCCCCGCACCGTCTCCGCCGCCGTCATGCCATCGCGGAAGCCGAGCTTGCCGAGCGTTTCGACCGTCTCGGGATCGGGCTCGGAACCGGTGAAGCTGAGCGTCCCGGCTTCCGAGGCAAGGCTCGGGCCCTCCTCGAACAGCAGGGCGTAGTGGCCCTCGACACGCTTCGCATGAGCGGTCAGCGCCTTGCCGAAGGCCGCTGTCGAGGGATAGCCGCAGAATCGGGCGAAGGCGTCGAGATCGCCCGCCGCCTTCGGCAAAGTCTGGGTCTGCTCGTCGTCGCGCATCTGCAGGCGATGCTCGATGGTGCGCAGCCAGCGATAGGATTCGGAGAGTTCGTCGCGTGCCTGCGGCGTGATCCAGCCTTCGTTCGTCAGCTCCTTGAGCATGTCGAGCGTGCGCGGCCCCCGCAGCGCCGGGCGGCGGCCGCCGAAGACGAGCTGTTGCGTCTGGACGAAGAACTCGATCTCGCGGATGCCGCCACGGCCGAGCTTCACATTGTGGCCGGCGACGGCGATGGTCTCGTGGCCCTTCACCGTCTGGATCTGGCGCTTCATCGCATGGATGTCCGCGATGGTCGCGAAGTCGAAATATTTGCGCCAGATGAAGGGGGCGAGATCCTTGATGAAGCGCAGGCCGAGATCGGTGTCGCCGGCGATCGGGCGCGCCTTGATCATGGCGGCGCGCTCCCAATTCTGGCCCACGGTCTCGTAATAGGAATAGGCCGATGGCAGCGCGATCGCGACATGGGTCGAGGCGGGGTCGGGTCGGAGCCGCAGGTCGACGCGGAAGACGTAGCCGTCCGGCGTGCGCTCCTGGATGATGCGGGCGATCTGCTGGGTCAGCTTGACGAAGAAGCTCGACGGCTCCCCGACGCCAGCCGCTTCCGCCGCCTCGGGATCGAAGAAGACGACGATGTCGATGTCGGAGGAATAGTTCAATTCCCCCGCGCCATGCTTGCCGAGCGCCAGCACGACGAGGCCGGAGCCGGGGCCCGGATTGGCGGGGTCGGCCAGATTGATTTTTCCGAGATCGGCGGCCTGTCGCAGCACATGGTTGGTCGCGAGGCGCACGGCCATGTCGGCGGTCGCAGTCAGCGCTGCCGTCACAGTCTCGACGTCCCAGACGCCGCCGATATCCGCGAGCGCGATCAGGAGCGCCATAGCGCGGCGGAAGCGGCGCAGCTCGCGCATCAGGTCCGCGGTCTCGCAGCCGGCCCCGGCAAAGGCTTCGATCCCGGCGAGCAGCGCGTCGCGACGCGCCTCGGGCGCTTGCGTCAGGCAGGCGAGCAGGGCCTCGGGATCGAAGCGCATGACCTGGGAGAGGAAGGGAGAATGCGCAAGCACACCGGCGACCAGAGCGACGCTGCGCGGATGTTCGGCCAGATGAGTCTTCAGCGCCTCGGCCGCCGCCTCGTCGTGCAGCCGCTCGATCAGCTCGCGCGCCAGCAGCGCCTCGGCCTTGGCGCGTGCCGGCAAGACCGGTGCCGCACCCAGCCTGTCACAGAGCCGCTCAACCATCGCACACCTTCCTCCTCAGGAGGACGGCACGCCAGCAGGGTTTGCGACGGCTGTCGAGCTTTGAGCTTCGGGAGCCGCCTGCGTTTCCACAGGCTTGCTCTCGGCCATCGGCAGGGCGATGACGACGCGCAGCCCGGGAGCGTTGTCCTCCAGGCCGAGGCGGCCGCCATGCAGGCGCACGACGCCGGCTGCCAACGACAGGCCCAGGCCGAAGCCGGGCTTGCTGCGGCTGGTGTCGAGCCGCACGAAACGGTCGAGCACGCGGCCGCGATCGGCTTCCGGGATGCCTGGCCCGCGATCGGCCACGGAAAGCTCGATCTCGGCTCCGTTGCGCCTTGCAGCGACGGTCACGGTGCCGTCCCCGCCCTGTTCGGGGCCGCCGTATTTCAGGGCGTTGTCGATCAGATTGGCGACGGCCTGCCCGACCAGCTCGCGGTTTCCGACGATCCGCAGGTCCGGCTCGACTTCGCCGACCAGCGAGAGCCCGGCATCCTCGGCGAGCGGCTCATAGAGTTCCGTCATTCCCGAGACGATCTCCGAGAGATCAAGCTCGGCCATATTGTCGCTGACGCGCCCCGCTTCCAGCCGAGCCAGCATCAACAGGGCGTTGAAGACGCGGATCAGATTGTCCGCCTCCTCGATGGAGCCATCGAGCGCAGCCCGAAGCTCGTCCGGCGACCGTGCACTGCGCAGCGCCTCCTCGGCCCTGCTACGCAAGCGGGTGAGCGGTGTCTTGAGGTCATGGGCAATGTTGTCGGTCACCTGCTGCATGCCCGCCATCAGCTCTCCGATGCGGTCGAGCATGGCATTGAGATTCAGCGCGAGGCGATCGAGTTCGTCGCCGGTGCCGGTGATGGCGAGGCGCCCCTTCAGGTCGCCCTCCATGATGCCATGCGCCGTCTCGCTCATGCCATCGATACGCTTCAGCACGCGGCGCGCCACAAACCAGCTTGCAAAGCAGCCGAGAATGAAGACCAGCGCTGCCGACCAGCCGGCGGCACGGCGGATCACGGCGCCAAGCCGGTCACGCTCCTCGAGATCGCGGCCGACGAGAAGGCGGAACCCGGCCGGCAGGATGAAGACGCGCACAAGCGCATGGCTCGGCGTATCGACCGTTTCGCTGGAGCGAGCGTATTCGATCTCGCTCTCGCCGGTACGATCGAGCGTGCCGGGCGGGATCGCCTCGACATTGCCGGCGATGCGCTCGCCTACCGGCGTCGTGACGAGGTAGAGAGAAGCACCCGGCCCGCGCGAGCGGCGCTCGACGATGTTGACCAGCCGGCGGATGCCGCCCTGGCGCTGCTGCTCGGCCAGCCCCTGGATCTCGGCATCGATGGTCGAGCGGATCTGGTCGGTCAGCAGACGCTGTGCATTCCAGGCGACATAGCCGAGCACGAAGGCGGCGAAGAGTGCGAAGATGACGAGATAGGCAGCCGTCAGCTTGAAGGCGGTGGTGCGGAACAGCGTCGGCAGGAATTTCTGGCGCCGTCGTGCGGGAGCATCAGCGGGCGCTGTCACGGACCATGTATCCCGCGCCGCGGATGGTGTGGATCATCGGCTGCTCAAAGCCCTTGTCGACCTTGGCGCGCAGGCGGCTGACATGCACGTCGATGACATTGGTCTGGGGATCGAAGTGATAGTCCCACACGTTCTCCAGCAGCATGGTGCGCGTCACGACCTGCCCGGCATGCTTCATCAGATATTCGAGCAGGCGGAACTCGCGCGGCTGCAGGACGATCTCCTGCCCCTCGCGGGTGACGCGATGGGCGAGCCGATCGAGCACCAGCTCGCCGACGCGATAGCTGGTCGGCTCCGAAGCCGGCGCGCCGCGGCGGCGGGCCAGCACCTCGACGCGGGCCAGCAATTCGGAAAAGGCATAGGGCTTGGGCAGGTAATCGTCGCCGCCCGCGCGCAGACCCTTCACCCGGTCGTCGACCTGGGCCAGCGCCGACAGGATGAGCGCCGGCGTCTCGTCCTTCTGTTCGCGCAGCGAGCGGATCAGGGAAAGACCGTCGAGGCGGGGCAGCATGCGATCGACGACCAGCACGTCATAGCCGCCACCCTCGGCCATCGCATAGCCCTGCAGCCCGTCGGCCGCATGATCGGCGACATGGCCGACCTCGCGGAACGCTTTGGTCAGATAGGCCGCAGCCTCGGCATCATCTTCGACGATCAGGAGTCGCATGAGTATAACCTAGCTCAGAGCAAACGCCGATCAAACGGACCGGCCTTTGCTCTGTTTGCGCCTATCGCATTTTCTTCACGCGCGCCGGCTTCCACGTCACGCATAAACAAAAAACGGCAGGCCGGAGGATACGCATCCGGCCTGCCGCCGCGATGGCTGGTCCCCTCGGCTGGGGCGACAGGAAGACCGAGGGAACCTGCCTGCTTCGTTCAGGCCGCGGGCTGGCGGCCAACCTCGAAGGTCACGTCACGGGACTTGCCTTCGCGGAACAGGGTAATCGTGGCCTTGGTGCCAGGGGCGAAGGTCGCGATCTTGCGGGACAGGTCGCGGGCGTCCTTGATCGCCTCGCCGTTGACCGCCGTGATGGTGTCGCCGCGGCGGATGCCGGCCTTGGCCGCGGGGCCGTTGCCCTGCGCCTCGGCGACGAGCGCGCCCTTGGCTTCCTTCAGGCCGATGGCATCGGCCATCTCGCCGGTGACCGGCTGGATCTGCACGCCGATGAAGCCGCGCGCCACCGTGCCATCCTTCTTCAGCGAGTCCACGACCTGCTTGACCGTGGAGGCCGGGATCGCGAAGGCGATGCCGACATTGCCGCCGGAAGGCGAGTAGATCGCGGTGTTCACGCCGACGACTTCGCCATTCTGGTTGAAGGTCGGACCACCCGAGTTGCCGCGGTTGATCGGCGCGTCGATCTGCATGTAGTCGTCATAAGGGCCAGAGCCGATGTCGCGCCCCTGGGCCGAGACGATGCCGGCCGTGACCGTGCCGCCGAGGCCGAACGGGTTGCCGATCGCCAGCACCCAGTCACCGATGCGCGGCTTGCCTTCGCCGAGCTTCACATAGGGGTAGTCACCGGCATCCTTGACCTTGAGCAGGGCGAGATCGGTCCGCGGATCGGTGCCGATGACCTTGGCTTCCAGCGTCTTGCCGGAGTCGGTGACGAGCTGGACCTCCACGGCGTTCTCGACAACGTGGTTGTTGGTCACGACATAACCGTCCTGGCTGACGAAGAAGCCCGAGCCCTGGGCCATGCCCTGGCGCGGCTGCGGCTTGTTCGGACGGTCGTTCTCGCCGGGCTCGCGGAAGAAGCGGCGCAGCTGCGGCGGCAGATCATCCAGATTCTGCTCGTCACTGGCGGCTGCGGCCTGCGTCTTGACGCGGACGGAGACGACCGCGGGCTTCACCTTGTCGACCAGATCGGCAAAGGAAGGCAGCGTGCTCTGCGCGCCGGAGAGCTGAATCGGCTGTGCAATGGCGTTGTGGTTCTGCATCAGGGCGCTGTCGGCAAGGCCGGCGGCCAGACCGATGCCAAGAATTGCGGTGCCGGCGAGAAGGGCGCCGCGCCTCAGGATGGACTTACGGGTTTCGTTCTGTGTCGTCATGATTTGAACCTCGTGAGCGTCAGGGTTTTCCCTGTTCGTGACGAGGAAGATGATGCCAGCCGCCTTACGCGGCTTTGGCCTGAACATGACGGTTTCGTAAGATTCAGCGGCAAGACCGCCCGCACCATCTTGACGGCTGGCGGCGCGCCGGTGCCCCCTGCGCCTGGGATGGGGGAAGGTGCCTATGCGTATCATCTGGGGGATTTCGTTTGCCGTGGCCTGCCTGAGCGGGCCGGCACTCGCGCAGCAAGGCTCGGCCTATAGCGCCGGGCTGCGGGTGGCGCAGGAGCGCGGCTATGAAAACGCCGACTGCTATGCTCGCGTCTTCGCGAAACATGCGGTCGTCGTCGAGAAGCCGAACGGCCGGCGCGGCTGGTATGCCCCTTCGACCCCCGCCTACAATGCCGAGCAGCGCTCCCGCTGCGGCATCGATCGGCTGCAGGATCTGGCGGTGCGGCAAAAGGCTAGAGGAAGCGGCGGGGCCGGCGGGGCCACGCATTCCCCAGCCATCGCCCAACGCATTGGCCTCGCCCTTGCCGCCCGCCACGGCTATTCCGGCAGCAATGCCGCCTGCTTTGCCCGGATCTACGCCGTTTACGCTTCGCAGCAGCCGTCCCAGAACGGACGAGTCATGTATGGCGTCTCCGGTGCGAGCGAGCATGTTTTCGCGCAGGATCTGAGGCGCTCCTGCAAGCTCACTTACTAGGGCGGTCCTCCGACGCGACCAGCGCCGCAACCTTGGCCTCTTCCTCGGGCGAGAGCCGCGCGGGTTCGACGGCCGGAACCATCCGACGGCGGGCCAGGCGCCAGACAAAGATGAAGGCGCAGAGCAGAATTGCGAAAGGCGCCGCCCAGAGCAAAGCCGTGCGTGCATTGAAGGGCGGACGAAGCAGCACGAAATCGCCATAGCGGGCGACCACGAAATCGACCACCGCCTTGTCGCTGTCGCCGGCAACGAGCCTTTCCCGCACGAGCAGGCGCAGGTCGCGCGCCAGCGGCGCGTCGGAATCGTCGATCGACTGGTTCTGGCAGACGAGGCAGCGCAGGCCGCCGGAAATGGCGCGGGCGCGCTGCTCCAGCGCCGGATTCTTCAGCACCTCGTCGGGCTGCACGGCCTGTGCGCCGGTGATTGCCAGCAGCACGATGCCAAACGTCAGGAGAAGGCGACGCATCGGCCTACTCCGCCGGCTGCGGCGCGGCCACCGCCGGCGCGGCACGCTTCGGAGCCGCCAGCCGGAAGCGCCGGTCAGTGAGCGAAAGGCCACCACCCATGGCCATGATGATCGAGCCAATCCAGATCAGCAGGATCAGCGGCTTGTCGTAAAGCCGCACCGCGACACCGCCATCCTGCGCCTCGCCGAGGCTGACATAGGCCTGGCTCAGCCCGTCGGTACGGATTCCGGCTTCGGTCGTCGGCATGCTCCGGGCGGTATAGATGCGCTTCGACGCCTCGAGCGGCGCAAGCTCCCGGTCACCGGAGAAGAGCTGGAAACGGGCGACCTCGGCGCGGAAATTCGGCCCGGTCCGGGGCGTGAGCCCCTCCAGCACGACCGTGTAGCGCCCGCTCGTCAGGCGCTCGCCCGGCTTGAGGACCGCTATCGCTTCGCTGCTCCAGGCGGCAGCGGCGATGCCGATGATGCTGACGCCGATGCCGGCATGCGCCAGCGCCGTGCCCCAGGCTGAGCGCGGCAGCCCCTTGGCGCGCGACAGCACGGCCTGCCAACCGCTGGCTCGCGCGACGATGCGCTCGCCAAGATCGACCGCCGCCCCCAGGATCAGGAAGACGCCGAGCCCGACGCCGAGCGGCGCCAGAACCGGCCCGCCGCGGGTGAAGGCGATCACGGCCAGCGACGTCAGCACCGCCACGCCGAAAGCGGCTGCATTGCGCTGGGCGGCGCCGAGCAGGTCGCCGCGCTTCCAGGCGAGCGACTGGCCTATCGGCAGGATCAGCAGCAGCGGCACCATCACCGGGATGAAGGTCGCGTTGTAGAAGGGCGCGCCGACCGAAATCTTGTCGCCGGTCAGCATCTCCAGGACCAGCGGATAGAGCGTGCCGACGAAGACGGTGGCGCAGGCCGTGGCGAGGAAGATGTTGTTGACGACCAGCGCTCCCTCCCGGGAGATCGGCGCGAACAGGCCGCCCTGCCGCAAGAGCGGCGCACGCCAGGCGAAGAGCGCGAGCGAACCGCCGACGAAGAAGACCAGGATGAAGAGGATGAACAGGCCGCGCGCCGGGTCGCTGGCGAAGGAATGCACCGAGGTCAGCACACCGGAGCGGACGATGAAGGTGCCGAGCAGCGACAGCGAGAAGGTCAGGATCGCGAGCAGGATCGTCCAGACCTTGAGCGCGTCGCGCTTCTCCATCACCACGGTCGAGTGGATCAGGGCCGTGCCCGCGAGCCATGGCATGAAGGAGGCGTTCTCGACAGGGTCCCAGAACCACCAGCCGCCCCAACCGAGCTCGTAATAAGCCCAGTAGGAGCCCATCGCGATGCCGAGCGTCAGGAAGGTCCAGGCCAACAGCGTCCAGGGCCTGACGGCGCGCGCCCACATCGCATCGATGCGCCCGTCGATCAGGGCGGCGACGGCGAAGGCATAGGTGATCGAGAAGCCGACATAGCCGATGTAGAGCAACGGCGGGTGGATCGCGAGGCCGAGGTCTTGCAGGATCGGGTTGAGGTCCTGCCCTTCCGCCGGGGGCTGCGCCAGGCGCTGGAACGGGTTCGAGGTGAGCAGCAGGAAGGCGAGGAAGGCCACGGCGACCAACCCCTGCACGGCCAGCGTCCCGGCCCGCAGCCGCGGCGGCAATGAGTTGCGCGACAGCGCGACCAGCGCCCCGAACAGGGTCAGGATCAGCACCCAGAGCAGCATGGAGCCCTCGTGGTTGCCCCAGACCGAGGTCAGCTTGTAGATCAACGGCTGCGCCGAATGGGAATTCGCGACGACGTTCGCCACCGAGAAATCCGAACGGACATAGGACGCGACCAATGCCGCGAACGACGACGCGACCAGCGCGAAGCTGATCAGCGCCGCGCTGCTGCCGACCGAAGCCAGTGCCCTGTCATGACGCACGACGCCCCAGAACGGCACCAGTGCCTGGATGACGGAGACACCGAGCGCCAGCGCCAGCGCGTAATGACCGATCTCGACGATCATGCCCGGCTCACGGCTTGGCCGCGGGCGCGGCGGGTGCGCCGGCGCCGCCGGGCTGCCAATGCCCCTGCTTCTTCAGCGTGTCTGCGACTTCGCGCGGCATATAGGTCTCGTCATGCTTGGCCAGCACCGAATCTGCCTTGAACCGCCCTGCTCCTTCGAAGACGCCCTCGGTCACTACGCCCTGCCCCTCACGGAACAGATCCGGCAGCAACCCGTCATAGCCGACCTTCATGGCGGTCTTGCCATCGGTGATCGCGAAGGAGACGCGCTGGCCTGGTCCACGCTGGACGGAGCCCGTCTCGACGAGGCCGCCAAGTCGCATTCGGGTACCGGGGGCTACTCCCTTCTCGACGATCTCCGTCGGGCCGTAGAAGAAGACGATCGTATCGCGCATCGCGAAGAGCACGAGCCCGGCCGCGAAGCACAGCACGGCGCCGGCCGCCGCGATCAGCGCGAGGCGGCGCTGCTTGCGGGTCAGGCGGCGCTTGGCCGGCATGGAGCGGGTGGGCTGGGCGATACTCACGGCTTGGCATCCTTCAAGGCCAATTCATCGACCAGGGCATCGATGGCCGCAAGTGCAGCCTGATCCTGCGACAGCCGCTCGCGCGCCGTCTTCACCGCTTGCACCGCCGCATCCCGGTCGCCGAGCACGGCGCGGGCCCGGATGAGGCGGCTCCATTCGGGCAGCGTTCCGCCGCCATCGGCCAGCCGCGCGGCCAGGCCGTCCACCATGCCCTTGATCGCCTGCTGGCGTTCAGCCTCCGGCAAGGCTGCGACCGCCTTGCGCCCGGCATCGGCCTGCCTCTGCTCGATACGGGCGCGCACAGCGCCGGCCCAATCGGCCTGTGGCGGCGCATCGGCGAGGAGTTGCTGCAGATCGGAAAGTGCCCCCTCCCCGTCACCATCCTGCTCCTTGCCGACGGCGAGGTAGTAGCGCGCTCGCGGATTCCTCGGGTCGAGCTTGACCGCTTCCGCCAAGGCTTCCCGCGCGGCTGCGGTCACAATCCCGCCAGCTTCGAGAATGCGGGCTTCGCCGAGCCCGGCGAGCAGATCGGTATCGGGCCTGCCGTAGCGAACCGTCGCGGCGAAAGCCTTCACTGCCTCGTCGTAACGTCCCTGTCTCAGATAGATCGGCGCGATCAGCGACCACCCCTTGGCGTCCGTCGGATTGGCCGCGAGATGGGCCTCCATGCGCGCCAGGACAACGGCAAAATCCTGCTGCGGCCCGGCCTTCTCGACCCGCGCGGCCAGCGGCTGGTCGGAGAAGCCGGGCGAGCCGTAAAGCCCGTAGACCAATAAGGCGAGGAGCGGCACAACCGACAGCATCAGCGCGGAGCTGGCCCGGCGGCGGCGCAAGGACGGTTCGGTCTCGCCCGAAGGCCCCACCTCGTCGTTGGCGGCCCGCAGCAGGCGGCGCGCCGCTTCAGCACGCGCGGCCTCCGCTTCCGGCTCCGCGATCAGCTTGCGCCCGAGATCGCGATCGATCTCCTTGAGCTGGGCGCGATAGAGGCTCTTGGCATCCGCGATATCGGCGAAATCCTGAACCTGGCCGTGGCTGAGCGGCCGGAGCAAGGCGAAGATCGCCGCTCCCGTCATCGCTGCAAAGATCGTCCAGATCATCATGAGGTGTTCTTAGCGAATCGGCCGGTCGAGTTCATGGCGACAAAGGGTCACGCGGGCTTGGATTTGATCTAGATCGAAGGCAGGACGAGCCGCGCGCGCAGCCCGCCCAGCGGGGAACGCTGCAGCGTCAGCTCGCCGCCATAGAGCTTGGCGAGATCGACGACAATCGACAATCCGAGGCCCGAACCCGGCGTCGCCTCGTCGAGCCGTCGGCCGCGCTTCAGCACTTCCGCCCTGGCTCCGTCGGGGAGGCCCGGACCATCGTCGTCGATCAGCAATGCCATCTTCTCGTCGTCAACGGCCTTGGCGCCCTCCAGCGAAACCTCAACCCGGGACGCCGCCCATTTGAAGGCATTGTCGAGCAGGTTTCCGAGTATCTCCTCGAAATCCTGCTTTTCGCCGCGAAAACGCAGCGTCTTCGGAACGGCGTGCGATCCGGCGATCTCCCTGTCCTGCGAGATCTTCATGAAGGTCCGCAGGAGCGCTTCAAGCGAGGGAACCACCTCGGTGACGCCACCCAGCGCCCCGGACAACGCTGCGGCCCGCGCACGATCGAGATAGTACTGGACCTGATCGCGCATGATCGCCGTCTGTGTCCGAACCGTCTGCGGGAGTTGCCCTTCGCCGGGACCCGCCTCGTTCATCATGACGCTGAGCGGCGTCTTGAGGGCGTGGGCGAGGTTGCCGACCTGGGTGCGAGCACGGTCCAGGATCTCGTGATTGGCATCGATCAACTGATTGAGCTCGCTGGCGAGCGGGGCGAGATCCGGCGGATACTGGCCGACGATGCGCGGGCTCTCGCCCGTTCTCACCGAACCGACCGCGGTCCGCAGGCGCACCAGCGGGCGCAGGCCGAACCGGACCTGCACGAGCGTGGAGGCGACGAGCGCGATGCCGAGCAGCAGGAAGGTCATGGCGAGCGCGAAGCGGAAATCCTGGATATCGCCCTCGATCTCGTCGGCGGGCGCGGCGACGGCGACGGTGAAGCGACCGTCCTCGCCGACATCGATCTCGCGCTCGAGAATACGCAGCATGCGATCGTCCGGACCGGAGACATAGCTCTCCCGCAGGCCGCGGCTGTTCGGCGTGATCGACTGGTCGAGGAGCTTCGGCAGCTGGCCGCCGACCAGCGAGCGCGAGGCACGCACATTGGGCCGCTCGCCGTCGAGGCGGGTGATCTGCCAGTACCAGCCGGTCAGCGGCAGATCGAAGCGCGGCTCGCCGAGATCGCCAACCGTCTGGCGCTCCGTTTCCGGCGGCGCGGCGAGGTCAGCCACGAGTTGCTTGATATAGACCGAAAGCCGCTCGTCGAAACCGCGCTCGGCCGAGCGGCGGTAGAAGGTGGTGAGGCCGACGCCCGCCAGGACCAGGATGAGGACGCAGCAGAACGCTGCCGAGAGGAAGAGCCGCGCTCCCAGCGAATAACGATGGGATTTGAGGACCATCTCCCTAAATCAGACCTTTTCCGGAGCGGCGGCGATGTAGCCGAGGCCCCGGACGGTCTCGATGATGTCGACCCCGAGCTTCTTGCGGAGGCGGCCGACGAAAACTTCGATCGTGTTGGAATCGCGATCGAAGTCCTGATCGTAGAGATGCTCGACCAGTTCGGTGCGCGAAACGACGCGCCCCTGATGGTGCATCAGGTAGGAGAGCAGCCGGTATTCATGCGAGGTCAGCTTCACCGGATTGCCGTCGACCACCACGCGGCTTGCCCGCGTATCGAGCCGGACGGGTCCGCAGACCAATTCCGAGGTGGCATGGCCGGCCGCGCGCCGTAGCAGGGCCCGCACGCGCGCCAGCAGCTCCTCGACATGGAAAGGCTTGACGACATAGTCGTCGGCGCCGGCGTCGAACCCTCCAACCTTGTCGCTCCAGCGGTCGCGCGCCGTCAGGATCAGCACCGGCATGGTCTTGCCAGCCCGGCGCCAGCCCTGCAGCACCGCGACACCATCGACCTTCGGCAGGCCGAGGTCGAGGATGACGGCGTCATAGGGCTCGGTCTCGCCGAGATAGAGCCCCTCCTCGCCGTCGAAAGCCTTGTCGACGGCGTAGCCGGCGTTCTCCAGCGCGGTCATGATCTGGCGGTTGAGGTCCTTGTCGTCCTCGACGACGAGCAGTCTCACGGTGGGTTCGCTCCAGTTTGTGCAGATGCCGGCAAGCGCTCAGCGGATGGTGGCGATCTTGCCGGATTGTCCTTCCAGCGTCACGCGTGCGACGCGCCCGTCGCGTTTCAGCGTCGTAACGACATAGACGAAATCATCGCCCTGCCGACAGAGCCTGATGCGGACGACTTCGCCGGGAGCCGCATGGCGGGCATGGCGCGAGGCCTCGGCAGGTTGCATGACCCGGCCTTCGGCAACGGCGTCGCGCGTTTCATCCGAGGACAGGCAAGACATCGGCGTCGCATCGTCGACGCGGATGATCGGCATCGGCGACGAGGTCATGAGCGCGAAAGCGAGGATCGGTTCGACCGGCATCATCGACATGGGCTAATCCCATCCGCGTGAATGGGCCATGAATGCATCACCCCGACCACAACCTAGACTAGATCATGCGACGGCGATCCGTCCACGCCATTCGCGCCCTCGCCCCACGGTTGTGCTCAGCTGGGCCAAAGACAAAGCGAGCTCCTGCTGCGCGGAGCCGAAATGCGCAAGCTCCTGCTCGGCTGGATAAATCCATTCGGGCGCGTTCACGATTTCGGCATGTATTGGCGTCTCGCCGTCGAGGACGCGGATTTCATAGCGCTCAACTTCTTCGCCGATAGGAATTTCGGCCAGATCCCACGAATCACCGTCGCTGCGGGTGCGCCGCACCCAGCTCAGACGAATGCCGGCGTCGGAACGGCGAGCCTTCGCCCGGACCGGAGAGAACGGCAGCAGCGCATCGCCGCGCACCTCGACCGTGACCTCCGTCATCGTCGGATCGCCGACATCGTGGCGCGCGGGGCCGATGCGATAGCGGCGCTGTTTGCCGATCTCGGACAGCTGCGTCGTCAGTGTCACCGCCGCTCCGTCGAGAACGACCACGCGAGCCCCGGGCGGCAGATGGCGGGAAGCAGCCGCTTCCGATCCACCAATGCCGCGGACGAAATTTGAGAGGCGGAGGCGCTGCGGACCGATGAGATCGACCTGCGCCGCTGTCACGATCTCGACCTCGCCGCCCTCGCCGATCAAAGCCAGCGCGTTTGCGCCGGCAAGCGCCGCATGCGGCGACACGGACGACAGGACGCCGCCGCGCAACCGGACTTCGAGCATGGCGCGCCGATCCGTCCGCCAGAGCGGCCCTGGCGGCAGCACCGTCAATGTTTCGCCGATGATCGAGGGAGCCTCGACGAATCCGCTGAGTTCGAAAAGGCCGGCCTCGTCGGCGCTCCAGATCGCCAGCGCTCCCGGCCAGGGCGATGCGAAAGCCGCGACCGAGAGAAGTGCCGGTGGCTGTGCCGCGACGATCGGCAGGGCGAGCGGAACCACAAGAGGCCGGCCGGGCAAGGCCGGCGGCGTCCGTGGAGCGCGAGGCCCGCCCTTCGCGCCGGCACTGGAATAGATCGCCGGCTCGACCGCGCGCGCGCTGACCTGCCGGGTCGGGCCATCGGCGATGCGCGTCACCCGGAACAGCCGGCGCCCCGTATCGACCGGGACGGAGACGACGTCCCCCGGCTCGAGATCAAGACAGCGCGGCGACAGCTCGCATTCCAGCGTCTCGCGCGCCGCCCACGCCTCCTGCAGGCGCTGGTCGGCCAAGCGTTGGGCCTCGGCGATGCGCGTCACGATCGCCGTCTCGACCGCGACCTCCCGGCGCGCCGCGCCGGCAAGGCGACGCGAGCGGCTTGCGGCTTTGCGATAGTCGTTTTCGCTGTCGCTGAAGCCGAGGCGCAGCTCCAGCGGCAGCTCCGTCTCCTGGCTGCGTCGCAAGGTGAAGGGCTCGCCCTCACGATCCGCGACGAAATCGTCGTGGTCGAGCAGCCGCGCGACCTTGCCGCCCCGCCCCTCGAAGCGCAGGCGCCCCGCGCTCATCACCGCGTCGAAACCGAAGGTCTGAGCCAGCGTCTCGAGCGCCTGGCGGGCGGAAAGCGGGCGGTCGAGGACGTAGCCGTCCACGAAGCCGTCCACGGTCATGCCCTCTGCAGGCGGCAGGCCGAAATCGGCGAGCAGCCCGGCGATGAGGCGATCGACCGGTGTTCCCTCCAGCCGGCCGTTCAACCAATGCCCGGTCTCGAAATTGGCGCCGTCGGCCCAGATCCCGCCGAGATCAGGAAAAGCCGGGAATGGCCGGGCATCCCAGTTCCAGACGACGATATGCGCGGGGTCGACCATGCGGATCCCGCTGACAGGATGAACCGGATTGCGCGTGGGATCGAAGCCGAGGCGGGCGGGATCGAAGCCGGAGATGATCGCCTCCAGCCCGCGCGCCTGCACCAGATCGTCACGTGCGCCGCTGGAGAAGGGCGGGAAGCCGCCCTCGGCCGAGCGCGTGTCGGGAAAGACGTTGGGCGCGTTGGCGCCCTTGTCCACGGCCGGGATGCCGATCTCGGTGAGCCAGATCGGCTTCGCGCCCGGAACGAAGGGCGTGGCAGCGGTCTCGGCGCCCCAGAGCGCCGGATATGCGCATTGTTCCACCAGCCATGCAGATCCTTGGGCCGAAACAGCCAAGGCTTTCCGTAGGCGCCGTCGGTAATGGGCACCCTCGCCTGGGCTGCACGGCCTTCTTCATCGGCATAGTACCAGTCAAAGGCTTCACCCGCGGTCAGCCGATTGCGGAGATAGGCGAGATCGGCGGGCCCGCGCGCGACGGCGGCATCGGCGTGATCGCCGGAATCGCGCCAGTCCGACAGCGGAGGATAATAGTCGATGCCAACAGCACCGATCGCCGGCGAGGCCCACAGCGGATCGAGCGGAAAATCGATGTCCTCGCCGCCGTCTCGGACATCGGCACCATACTCCGTCCAGTCGGCGGCGTAGGTCAGGGTCGCCTCGGGCAGAATGGCTGCGACGTCCTGAGCGATCCCGATGAGGTGGTCGACCATCGGATAGCCCGACGTTGCGCGCAAATGCGTCAGCCCGACAAGCTCGGATCCGATCACGATGCCTTCGACGCCACCTGCGGCCTGCGCCAGCATCGCGCAATGCATGATCTGGCGGCGGTACGACCACTCGTCTGGCTTGGAGCAGCCGATGGCATCGCCCACAAGCGACATGTCGGCCGGCCCGACCGTGCCGACGAAGGCGGCGACCTGCGCGGCGGCGGCCGCGGTTCCCTCCGCGCTCCCTGTGCGGCCGGGCGCGGGATCGCAGCTGATCCGGCCGCGCCAGGGATAGCGCGGCTGGCCGACCCCACCCGACCAGGGGTCCGGCAGGGCGTTGTCGATGGGGACATCCATCATCAGGAAGGGATAGAGGACGACTTCGAGACCGTAATCGAAGCGCAGGCGCCGGATCAGTGCGATCACGCTCTCGTCGGAGGGCGTGCCGCCGAAGGCCGGGCGGCCGTCCATTTGGCTGACGGGGCGGGCCGAAGCGCGCGCCAACCCTGCGACCGACCATTCGGCACCGACCGTCGGCTTGTGCGGAATCTCGACGCGCGGCGCGACGCTGCAGGAACCGGCGCGCAGATCGTCGCCGAACCAGGACACCACGAGCGAAACGGAGCGCAAACCGGGGCAGAGCGCGAGGAGATGGCCGAGCGCCGTATCGACGTCCGAGCCGCCATAGAGCTGGTGGCGCGTCAGGCTCTCGCTGACGCCCGGCTCGGGCTCATGGCTGACCGGCCTGGTGTCGTAGACGAATTCGCCGGCGCCCGGGATCAGCGAGACGGCGCGGATCATGCCACCCAGCCCCTCGACGGCACGCACGACCTCGAAATCGAACTGGGGCACGCGATTGCCATGGTCGGCAAGCGGGAAGCGCTCGAAGACGACATAGGCCAAGCCGCGATAGGCCGGCGCGTCGCCCGCCTCCTTCGCGGCGATCAACGGATCCGGCTCCTGCGCTTCATGCCCGTGATGGACGCGCATCGCGACCGTGTTGACGTCCAGCTCGCGTCCGTCGACCCAGATGCGCCTGACAAAGGCGATCGGCCCCTCGCAGAGGCCGATCGCGAGGTTGACGTGGTAGCTGTAGGTTGTCTCATAAGTCTTCTTCGAGCTGCCACCCTTGGCGCCGCTCTTGCTACGGGTGACCGAAACGCTGACCTCCTCCTCGAAGCGCGTCGCCCAGATGAGCTGGCCGCCGAGGCGTGCCCGGCCATAGATCCGCGGAATCGGTGCGCCCTCGGTGGAGGCGAGCCCGTTCACCTCCTTCAGGCGCGGCCCTTCGACGATCTTGTTGCCGCCCGCGCCGCCGAGCCAAGCCTGGTCGATGGTCGCGCCGGCCAGACCGCCGAGCGCCTGGCCGATCATGCCGCCGACCGGGCCGCCCAAGGCTGTGCCGAGCGCAGCACCCGCAACCTGGAGGAGAAGCGTCGCCATCAGTCGGTCACTCCGGGGAAGGAAAAGGCATGGCTGAGATGGCGCCGCCACCAGGGCGTGAAGGCGACCTCCGCGACGGCCGCCCCGTCATGGGCGTGGATGATGCGATCGGGCGCGCTCAGGATGGCGCAGTGCTTTGCGGGCAGATGCTCGCGCCAGCGGAAGAGCAGCACATCGCCACGCCGTTCAGCCCCGGTCGCGACCGGCATGAGATGGCGCAGCGCCGCGCTCGCCAGCGTCTCCTGCCGCAGGCTTTCGGCCCAATTTGCCGTGTAGGGCGGCGGCGCTTCCGGCTCCTCGCCCAGCAGATCGCGCCAAATCCCCCGGACGAGACCGAGGCAGTCGCAGCCGACGCCGCACAGCGAGGCCTGGTGGTGATAGGGCGTGCCAAGCCATAGACGCGCGGCTTCGACGATCTCGTCGCGCCTCATCGGAACAGGCTCCCCCCGTCGAGCGCACCGTCGCCGGGACGTACGCCGCCGATGATGAAGTCCGTCGTCGGCATATGCGGAAAGCCGCGGAAATTGACGCCGTTTCCGAATTTCGTCCGGCAGGTGGCGAAGCTCTTGTCGCATCCCGGCGCGACGCTGAAAGCGTCGCCTGCAAGGATCGCTGCGGCCGGAATCTGCCAGAGCTGGAAGACGGCGCGATCGCCCTCGATGCCGTGCCGCTTCACCTCCGTGGCGAAGCCGGCATTGGCGCCGCCGGTGAAGACCAGCCGTCCGCCGGTGAAGTGGCCATCGGGATAGGAAGCGAGCCCTCCGGCGGTCAGCGTCAGGCGGCCATCGCTCCCACTGACGGCCGCGGCAACCGGCGCCAATGCGACGCCGCAGCGCGCATCGCCAAGGTCGGCCGAGCACGAGCGCAGGTAGAGGCGTCCACGCTCCTCGTCGAAGGCCTTGGCGATGCCGCGCATCTCGGCCGTGAAGCCGTACTCGCCGCGCCGCACTTCGCCGACGAAGCCCTCCTCGAGCAGCAACCTCTGCTCGGGCACGGCCCAATTGACCAGCCAGACGCGGACTCGCGCATCGTCGTAGAGCCCCCGCGCGAGGTCGGCCTCGTTCAGGCCCGATGCCGCGAAAGCACCGGCGACATCGCCGCCGCCGATGGCGAATCCCAGCTCGGCCGTCGTCTCGGCTGCCTCAAGCCCGGTCGACGCCGCATAGGTCAGACCATCGAAGGCAAGCGCCCGGTCGTGATCGGTGAAGCCGAGCACCAGCCCGTCGCGGCGCGTCAGGCTCCAGCAACGGCACAGGGTGGTCGCCCCGCTCTCGATATGAGCGGCGAGAGCGGCAGGGATAGCGCGCATGGTGGAACCTCAGGGCAGGATCTCGACGACGGGGATGCGCGGGATCTCGCCAGCCTCGAAAGCCGAGAGATCGACATCGATCGCATCGATGTCGAAGCGCACGGGTACGTCGAAGGCGAAGCCAGCGGTAACCGTCGCGCCCGGTGGCGGGATCGAGCCGGGCGCGAAGGTGATGCGCCCGGTCGCGGTGTCGCAAGCGAAGCTCTCCGCCGGCTGCTCGACGCCATCGAACGCGATCCGCACGGTGCCGTCGCATGGCTTCGCAATCGCGCGGCCATAGGCGGACGGACCGGCGCCATAGGTCTTGCAGAGCTGGAAGGCCGCGGCGACGCCATCGCCAATCCCGATGATCTGATCCGTGGCGGCAGGCTCGCGCGAGGGAGGCGAGCTCTTCCAATCGAGCTGGTCGCGCCAGCGGAACCCATGGAGCCGGCCGCGGCGCTCCTCGAAGAAGCTGACGACGGCCGCCAGGGCATCGAAGCTGCGTACGCCGAGCCCGGCGTCGTAGCGGCGCCGGGAATGGGCCCAGCGGCTATTGCGAACCTCGCGCCCGGAGGCGAGCGTGACGATCTGCGTCTGACGCTCCGGCCCACCCCGCGCGCCACGCGCCACATCGGTCGGAAAACGGACTTCGTGAAAATCAGCCATGGGGCTCTCCGCTCATAGCGCACGGCTGCCGCGCGCAACGGCGCGGGCGATCGCGGCGGAGACCTGCGCTTCGGACCGGCGGAAGCTCTCGGCGTCGGGCGTCGACACCTGCACGACAACGCTGGGCGGCCGCACTGGGCCGCTGCCCGCCGCGCGTACGCCAAGCCGCCCATCCGGTCCGCGCGACAGCGGCATGATGGCCTCGGCGCCGCGCTCGCCCATCAAGCCGAGTCCGCGCCCGGTCGGGAAATAGGACGGGGAAGCAACGATGCCGCCTTCGGCGAAGGCCTTGACCGGAATGCTCGCAGCGACCGACCCAAAGCCGCCGGTGAACAGGTCAGTAAGACTTTTCACACCCATGCCGAGCAGACTGGAAAGGCCTGTCTGGAGCGGCTTGAGAGCCGTCTTGAGCAGGCTGTCGGTCAGCGAGCGGCCGACGCTACGCAGCACGTCCTCGAAGCGCTTGCCCTCCACGACGCCGCGCGAGAACGCATTTACGATCGATTTACCAAAGCTTTCCGAGGTTTTGCTCAAAGATTGAGTCAATTTATCCATCGTCCGCAGATCAGACAGACGATCGGTCTCGACCTCATCGTCACCGGTCATGTCATCCTCTTCAGATATTGATTCAGGAATTCAACTCAACTGTCTGGATGGGCGGCCATGAGAGCTGCCAGAGCGGCGCGATCCGTGGCGCCAACGGCTTCGCTCTGATGTGCCCTCAGGGCTGCCGCGATCTCGCGCGGCGTCGCCGCCCAGAACTGCTCGGGCGGCCAGGCCAGCCGCCCTAGCCCGAAGGCCATGACATCGCTCCAGGGAAAGGCCGCCGACGGCTTCACGCCCCCGGCGGCGGCGAAGGGCGGCCCGTATCGCCCTCGCCGAAAGTGGCTTCCAGCAGCGCAATCGCGGCCTTGATCGCCCCGCTCAGCCCACCGTCGAAGGACAGGTTCGCCACATCCTCGTCCCGAATCGCCCTGCCCGCCCCCCGCAAGCCCGCCGCGAGAATGCGGATGATGTCGCGGGCGGAGAGCCGGCCATGCACGAAGCGCTCCCCGAGAGCGGGCAGGCTGTCGACGGCGAAGGCATGCTCCAGCTCGGCCAGCGCTCCCAGCGTCAGCCGCATGGGCAAGGCATCGCCCGCGACCATGAGCGCGGTCTCGCCTCTGTGACGATTGACCATCACCGTCTCCTCAAAGCGCCGTGAAAGCGAGCGGGCCGGCGGATTCCAGCGAGAGGTCGAACGTGACCTCCCCGGCATGGTCGCCCCGGTACTCGAGGCTCGTCAGCTGGAAGAGACCTTCGATTATGCCGAAATCCGGCACCACGACCTGCCAACCTTGGATCAAACCGTCGAAAAAAACCTGGCGGACGAGAGCGTCGGAAGCCTCATCCTTGAAGATGCCGGAGCCGCTGATGCTGGCCCGGCGCACGCCCGCCCCGGCCAATAATTCGCGCCAGCGCCCCGCGGATTCCGAATGGGTCACGTCGACGGTCTCGGCGTTGAACGCGATCTGCCGCGCCCGCAAGCCTGCGACGGTGACGAATGCGCCGGCGCCATCCGCCGCCTTGAGCAGCAGATCCTTGCCTTTCTGTGCCGCCATGCGGCTTCTCCTTCCAATATTGGGTGTTGCCGGTGTCAGAGTGTTTCGGTGACCGCCCGAAAGCGGATCGTCACATGGCCGAGCCCGCTGCGCGGCTCGCGGGCGAGCCGGCTCGACAGCCAGCGCAGATTGACGAGGGCGTGCCCTTCCAGAGCGAGTTCGGCTTCGTCGAGCGCGCCGACGATCAGCCCAGCCGCCTGCAAGGCCTGCTGCGAGGAGCCGCTTTGCGACGCCCAGACGACGAGCGCGAGTTCCTGCTCGCAGCCGCGTTCGCTGCCGGTCGACCAGTCGCGGGCCTCGACATCGCCATGGACGACGTAGAGGCCGCGAGCCGCGCGCGGTGCCTCGTCATGGATGCGGCCGGGGCCGATCAGCGCCGTCAGCGCAGCATCGGCCGTCAAGCGAGCCTGAATTGCAGCGCGCAGGGCAAGGATCGCGCCGCTCATGGCTTCACCTCCTCCGCAAGGCAGACGAGGTGCCGACGCGAACCGTCGGGATCGGCGACCGTTCGGATGTCCAAGATCCGGTCGCCGTCGCGCAGCCGCTTGCCGGCGCCGAGATCGCCGCGCCAACGCAGCGTCACGCGATGGGTCGCAACCTGCTCCGGACGCCCCTGACGCCACTGCTCGGCGCCCGCCAGCCATTCGACCTGCGCCCAGAAGGCGGCGACCACCTCGAAGACCTGGGTTACGCCTCCAACCTCATCCGGCGTGGAAACCGGCGCTTCCAGAGTGAGCCGACGCCTCAGTCGGCCGATCGCAGCTCCAGCAGCCCTCACCATGGTCAAAGCCTTCCACGGCGGAACGGAGCCACCAACGCTGCGATCGCACTCGGCAGCGCCCGTGCGTCACGGCTGGCGACATCGCCGCGCTCCTCGAACCAGCGGGCAGCCAATCTGAGCACGGCCTGGCGCAGCGGTGCGGGCACGGCGGCGGCTGTCGCCCCGTACCCGGCAACGACGTCGATCTCGATCGCGCCGTGATTGCGGCCGATCTCCGGCAGCTCCCCGGTCACGCGGATCAGTGGAGGGTCGGCATTCCTGTCCAGCGTGAGCGCCGCCTCGGCGACCGGTTGCGGAGCCCCGAGCATATCGTAGACCCGCGCCGCCTCGATCCGTGCGATCGGCGACAGCGGCAGCCTGATCTCGCCATTGCCGGGCCAACGATCGAGAACGATGCGCCAGGGCTGCTCGATCAGGCAGCGGCCCGCTGCCGCTTCGATCATCAGCCGAGCGGCCGTGATCAGTGTAGCGAGCAGATCATCCTCATTGTTATGGTCCAGGCGCAGGAATAGCCGGGTCTCGTTGAGCGTGACCGGTTCTGCCGTCGGCGGAGCCAGGGCGAGCGGCGTCATGTTCATCCCCTTCGTGGAATCGTCTGAAAGGTTCATTTGCGGAGCGAGGCGCGCTATCAGCGTTCCATCGGAAAGGAGCACTCGATGCGCATCGCGAATTGGATCGTCGCCGCCTCGCTCGGCGGCGCGGTCTGCGGGCTCGGCCCCCTGCCCGCGCAGGCCGTGGTCGGCGGGCGTGAAGGCGGACCCGCCGTCGGCTCGACCTTGATGGTGCTCAATGCCCGCGGCGGGGTATGCAGCGGTATCGTGCTCTCGCCGCGCGCCATCCTGACAGCGGCTCACTGCGCCGCCGGCGGAACGGAGCTGCGCATCCATTGGCGCGAAGCTGGCGAGCCCGTCCTGATCGCGCCTGCGGCGGTCAGCTTGCATCCCGAGTTCGATGCCGGTGCGATCCGCAGCCGGCGGCGCTCGATCGACCTCGCTCTGATCCGGCTCGCCGAGCCTCTGCCGGCGCGTTTCGCCCCTGCGGAGCTGGCCGACGGGCCGCTGCCTCCAGCAGGAAGCCCTGTCACGCTCGCCGGTTATGGGGTCGCCCGCGAGGGCGAAGCCCGCAGCACGGGCACATACCGATCCGCCACCCTGGCGGCGATCGAGCCCTATGGCCCGAGCCGCATCCTGCTGTGGGCGGCCGATCCGGCCGGTGCGGGCAAGCAGCCCGGCGCCAGCGCCTGCCAGGGTGATTCCGGCGGACCGATCTTCGCCGATGGCGGCATCAGCGCCGTGACGAGTTGGTCCACCGGTCCGAAAGGCCGCAATTGCGGCCTCCTCACCCAGGGCATTCTGGTCGCGCCGCAACGCCAGTGGATCGACACGACACTTTCCCGATGGGGCGAAACGGCACGCTGGTCAAAAGGCCGGTGAAAACGCTGGACTGCGCCGCGCCACCTCCTAGATTGATCGGCCGTCCACTGGTTCACATCATGATCCTGCGCTCGCTTACCGCTCTCGCGTTTTCCCTTCTGGCTGCCGCAACGGCGCAGCCTGCTCTGGCCGTCGTCGGGGGCACCGACTCGCGCGATGCTCATGGAGCGCGTGCCTGGACCGTGCGGGTCGAGACCAGCCGGGGCGAGCTCTGCTCGGGCGCTGTGATCGCGCCTGAGATCGTGCTGACGGCCGCGCATTGCCTGATGGGCGGCGGCTCGATCAGCGTGGTCAGCCTCGACCCCCGTTTCCGCGCGCGGCGGCAGATCGTCGTCGCGGTGCTGCCGCACCCGAGTTTCGTGCCCGGCACTACGCCGCGCACGCAACCGGGCACCGATCTCGCCCTGCTGCGGCTGGCACAGCCGCTGCCGCCGGATATCGAGCCGCTCACGCTGGGCGGCGGCCTCTGGCAAGGCGAAACCGTCACCATGGCGGGCTACGGCCTCTCGGCCGAGAACAACAAGGGCACCGCCCGTCGCCTGCGTGAAACGCAACTGCTCAACGCCGGCAACTATACGACCCAGAACACCGTCAAGGTCGCGGTCGACATCGAGGCGCGCGGCGAAACGCCGGGCGCAGGCGCGTGCCGCGGCGATTCCGGCGGTCCGGTGCTGCGTGGCTCGACGCGCTCGCGGGATCTCGTCGGCATCGTGAGCTGGTCGAGCGGACCGCTCAACACGCGTGCCCGGCGCATTTGCGGCGGTTTCACCGCCATCACGCCGATCAGCGACTACCGCGGCTGGATCTCCGAGGGCAGCGCACGGCTGCTTTCGTTCGGCAGCGAGGCGCCACCGGACGAGGCGGCCCAGCCGCGCGCTGCCTTCAGCTGGTGGTTTTCGCGCTGAGCAACTTCAGACCGCGAATTTCAGCCCCTTGATCGCCGCGAAATCCTGCACGCCGCCGCCCACGCGCTTGGTCGTGTAGAACAGCACATAGGGCTTGGCGGAGTACGGGTCGCGCAGGATGCGCACGCCCGCCCGGTCGACGACGAGATAGCCGCGCCGGAAGTCGCCGAAGGCAATCGAGACCGCGTTGTTGGCGATGTTCGGCATGTCTTCCGCCTCGACCAGCGGGAAGCCGAGCAAGGTCGCCGGCGCACCGGCGGAAGCCGGCGGCTGCCAGAGATAATTCCCGGTGGTGTCCTTGAACTTGCGGACAGCGGCCTGCGTCTTGCGGTTCATCACGAAGGAAGCGTTCTGGCGATAGCCGGCCTTCAGCGCGTAGACGAGGTCGACCAGCACATCGGACGGGTTCGAGGCGGCGAAGGCACCGGCCACGCCGGTGTGGAGCAAGCCGATATTGCCCCAGGCCCAGCTCGCATCCGCCACGGTCGGATAGGCGAGGAAGCCCTTCGGCTTGTCAGTGCCGTCGCCATTGACGAAGGCGGCGCCCTCCTGCTCGGCGAAAGCGCTCTCGGCCTCTTCGGCGATCCACTGATCGATGTTGACGATGGCATCGTCCAGCAGCGTCTGCGTCGCGGCCGGCATGGCATAGAGCTCCATCGCCGGGAAGGAGAGCTCGGCCAGGGTGGGCGAGCCCGTCTGCGGGCGCGCCGCCGTCTCCGCGACCCAGCCCGAGGCCGGGCCGGTCGTCGAGAAGGCCTTCTTGTAGGTGCCCGACGAGATCGTCCGCACCGTCGCCAGCGACCGGATCGGCGAGACGTTGGCCAGGCGGCGCAGGATCTCACCCTCGACGGTCGAAGGCGCCAGGTAGCCGCCATCCGGGCCGGAGCCGGCGGAAAGCGCCTTGGCCTCCAGCCGCTTCAGGCCGCCGGCCTCGCCGGTGCGGACATAAGCCGCGAAGGCTGCCTTGTGCTCGGCGACGAGCGGGTCGCGGGCCACGCCGTCCTGGCCGAGCGGCGGTCGGGCCCGGTCGAGAGTCAGCCGGTCGATGCGGCGCATGGTGTCGTCGAGCGCGGCATCCATACGGATGAGCTTCTCCTCGGTCAGCGGATCGGCACTGTTGCGGGCTTCGATCCCGGCGAGGCGCTCGTCATTGGCGGCGCGATAGCTCTCCAGCGTGTAGCGCAGATCCTCGAAGGCGAGCGCGAGGTCGGCGCCGGCCGCCTTGGTCTCCGGAGCATGGTCGAGATGGGTCATGGAATCTCCTCGGGTGAAGGTCAAAGGAAAGCGAGGTGGCGGAAGGCCGTCTTGACGGCGCTGATCCGGGCCTGGGGCAGCATCGGGAAGGTCACGATAGAGACCTCCCAGAGATCGACGCGCTCGAGCCGGCGCAGCCCGGAGCGGGGCTCGTTGCGGGCGCGCTCGGGGCGGAAGCCGATCGACAGCCCGTCGATCGCGCCTTCCCGCATCAGGGCATGGATTTCGCGAGCGCGGGCGACGGCAAGCGAAAGCCGGCCGCGCACGAAGAGGCCGCGGCTGTCCTCGCTCAGGCTGAGCCAGCGGCCGAGCGGCTCGGCCGGGTCGTGCTGCCAGAGCAGCTTGACGCCGGAGGGCCCGCGCCGGGCGAGACTATCGCGGAAGGCGCCGGGCTCGACCACGTCCTTCCCGAGATCGGGGATGCGGAACAGGCTGGCATAGCCCTCGAAGACCCCATCCGGCATGACGCGCGCCGGCTGCAGCGGCAGCAACTTGGATTCGAGTGGAAGCCGATGCGGGCCGTTCATCGGCCTCCCTCCGCGCCTTTGCCGGCTTGCGGACTCCCTCCCTCCAGCTTCGCCAGCGTGCGGACGAAGCTGCTGAAGGTCTCCGTCGTCACGCCTTGGGGGCGCGCCTTGGCCGGCTGTGCCCGGCCGGTTCCCGGCCTGGTCGATGGCGGTTGGGCATCGCTGCTGCCCTTCATGATGGATCCCCCTCGTGGCGCGCGTTGAAGCGGTTGAGTTCGCGGACGAAGTCGTCGAAGCGGCGGTTCGCTGCCGTCAGCTCGCGCAGGACGAGCCAGGCGAGTCCGGAGGCGCTCGCCGCCCAGAGCAGCAGGCCGAGATGGCCGACATCGGCCCGGCCGATGAAGGCCGTAACGATCTGGTCGAGCATGTTCATGATTGCTCCTTCCCGGAGGCGCGCCGGCCGTAGCCGACCGCTTCGCGTTTCTCGTCGTCGTCGAGGAAATTCGCCGCGCCGACGCGCCGCCAGAGCGATTCGCGCTCGTCTGCGAGCGCCTCGACCGCATCGAGATCAGGTTCCAGCAAAAGGTCATCACCGAAGGCGGGGCCGAGCCATTGCGCCAGCGACTGCGCCGTGCGTCTCACCAGTGGGATCACGGTCTGGCGCCAAAGTGCGCGGTTGGCCTCGGCGAAATTGGCGTGCGTGTTGTCGCCAGGCAGGCCAAGCAGCAGCGGCGGCACGCCGAAGGCCAGTGCGATCTCGCGCGCCGCCGCGCCCTTCGCCGAGACGAAATCGAGCTCCGCCGGGGTCAACGAGAGCGGCTTCCAGTCGAGACCGCCTTCAAGCAGCAGCGGGCGGCCGGCATTGCGCGCCCCTTGAAAGGAATCCTCCAGCTCCTGCTTCAGCCGGTCGAACTGGGCCTCGGTCAGCGTCGCACCTTCCGGCCCGTCATAGACCAGAGCGCCGGAGGGCCGCGCGGCATTGTCGAGCAGGGCCTTGTGCCAATTGCTGGCGGCGTTGTGGATGTCCAGCGCACTCGCCGCCGGCTCGACCGGCGAGAGGCCATAGTGGTCGTCGACCGGGTGGAACAGCGTCAGATGCAGGATCGGCGGCAATTCGCCCGCGTCCTGCCTGAAACGCACCGTGTCGCCGCCGACGGTGTAGTCATAGGCCTCCGGCCAGCCGTCGCGGCCGGGCACGACGCGCATCCGGTCGGGCCTCAGCGCATAGAGCTCGCGCGGCTCGCGGCCCGTGCTCACCGCCTCGACATAGGCGTTTCCGGCAACGAGCAGATGGCCGAACAGCATCTCGCGGAAGGCGATGCCGCCCTGGCGGGGATTGGGCCGCTCGACCAGCGCCAGCGCCGGATGCTCCGGCATCTCGCGGTCTGCGACCTTGGCGACGAGCGGCGTCTGCGCCGCGGCCTCCGCGATCAGGCGGATGCAGCGATGCACCACCGGGTTGCGCTCATAGCCCTCGCGCGACAGGGCGACATAATCGCGGGGCGTCCAGACCGCCCGCCCCGCCTCGTGCAAGGCGATGAGCGGCCCGACGCGCGAGCGCTTCTGGTCCGGCGCGGCTCGGCCGCGCAGGTTGCGAAGGAAATCGAACATGGAGGTCTCGCTGTTGGAGCGTGAAATGACGTGGCGTCATGGTCGGGCTTGACCCGACCATCTCGGAAACCAGCGCCCTGTCGTCATGAGATTCTCGGGTCTCCGCTTCGCTGCGCCCGAGAATGACGCCTCTACATCCCCCTCACCCGCGGCCGGCCCTTCGGCGCGAGCATCAGATGGGTCAGCGCCCAGACAAGCGCGTCGAGCCGGTCGGGCGAGCGGCCGCCTTCGAGGCCGCGCGGCCCGAAGGCGCACATCTCGTCCTCCAGCTCCGGGAAGGTGCCGGCATGGCGCACGCGGCACTGCGCATAGAGCGCGGCGACCGGCTCGGCGCGCAGGTATTTGCCGCGCGTTGCCCGCACCGAGAGCACCGGCACGCCGGCATCGACCTCGCGGATCACGCTCTCGACCATCTCGCCGCCTTGGTTGACCTCAACGACCAGCGCATCCGCCTCGTGCCGGCGATAGAGCGCTACGGCCCTCTCCGCCCATTCCTGCGGCCGTGCACCGGCAAGCGTCGCATCCTCCAGCACATGGCCGATGCCGTCGCTGTCGATGCCGGCCACAACCAGCCCGCAGCGATCGGCCCGCTGCGAGGAGGAAGCCGGCGGATCGACGGCAACGGCGATGCGGGCCAGCGGCGGACGCTGCCGCTCGCGAGCCGCCTCGATCATCGCGCGGGTCCAGAGCGCGTCCGGGCTCTCCTCGACGATCTCGCCGTCGAGCTCCTGCCGGCCGAGCCGCGTACCGCCATAGGTTTCGGTGACGGTGCGGACGAATTCCGCTGCGAGGTTGAAACGATTGTCCCGCGTCTTCGCCCGGCTGACCGCGACATGTGGCTCGACCAGGAGGCGCTTGACCAGCGGCACCGGGCGCGGCGTCGTCGTGACGACCTGGCGCGGGCTGTCGCCGAGGCGCAAGCCGAATTGCAGCATGTCCCAGCACTCCTGAAGGTTCGGCCATTTCGCCATTTCGTCGGACCAGGCCGCGCCGAATTGCGGCCCGCGCAGCCCTTCCGGGTCTTCCGCGGAGAAGACCTGCGCGATCGCGCCGTTCGGCCATTGCAGGCGGCGCAGCGAGGGCTGCCAGATCGGCCGCTCCCAGCGCGTGTGGATTGCGAGCAGGCCGGAGACACCCTCGATCATCACGTCGCGCACCTGACCCTGGGTCTCGCCGATCAGGGCGATGCGCCCGGTCCGTCTCTCGGCGAAGGGCGGATGGCCCAGTGCCATGCCCTTGACCCATTCGGCGCCGGTGCGGGTCTTGCCGGCGCCGCGTCCGCCGAGGACGAGCCAGATCGGCTTCGCAGGTTGGGGCGGCAACTGGTCCGGCCGCGCCCAGATCGTCCACTCCGCCATCACGGTCTCGACAATCTCAGATGGGGCCGTCTCCACCAGCTTCTTGAGCACCCTCACCCGCCTCTTCGGCGGCAAGTGCTTCAAGACGTCGAGCAAGCTCCTGACGGAGCTGTGCGACATGTCGCAGACCGTCCGCAGCAGAGAGTTCATCAGGCTGCTTATCCCTTTTCGCGGTCTGCGGCTCTTCGATCGCGACCAGCTCGCGCACGGTCCGCGCCAGCGTCGCCAGTGCCTTGGCGTCGGCCTCGCTCGCCGGTGCCCCCTTCGGCAGATCGGCGAGATGCTGCTCATGTGAATCGAGCTGGCGCTTGGCGGCGTGCCAGAGCTGGCCCACCACCGCTCTCCGGGAGACCGGCTGGCGTTTTCGCTTCGGTGCGGCGGGCGGTGGCAATGTTTCCATGCTGTCGTCTTCGGCCATGCGTCCCTTCCCGGATGACGGGCACGAAAAAGCCGCCGGCTGAGGGCGCGGCGGCTTCGTTCGGGCAGATTTCGTGAGCGTTCCTGATCTCTACACGATCAGCGTCACGCTGTCAAGATAATATTCCTACAACCTGGAGGCGCAAACTGCGAGAAAAAGTCAGGCTTGTTCCTTCTCGATCCATTTGTAGGTCGCGGCCGGAACGTAGTTCCCCATCCGGTCCAGCAGCGTCGCCGGCTCGGTATCGGTCATCGCCATGGCGCGATGGCTCTGCTTCAGGAAACCAGCCTCGACGGTCTGGTCGAGGAAGGTCGCCAGCGGATCGTAGAAACCCGCAACGTTGAGCAGGCCGAGCGGCTTGGCATGGATGCCGAGCTGTCCCCAGGTCCAGATCTCGAACAGCTCCTCGAAGGTGCCGATGCCGCCGGGCATCGCGATGAAGCCGTCCGAAAGCTCGGCCATCCGCGCCTTGCGGGTGTGCATGGTGTCGACCACCTCGAGCCAGGTCAGCCCGATATGGCCGACCTCCTTGTCCTTCAACGCCTTGGGAATGACACCGTGAACCTGGCCGCCCGCTTCCAGGGCCGCATTCGCGACGATGCCCATCAGCCCGACAGCACCGCCGCCATAGACCAGCGTCAGACCGCGCCGGGCGATCTCGCCGCCCATGGCGCGGGCGCCGGCTGCATAGACGGGATCAACGCCGGGATTGGAACCGCAGAAGACACAAACCGATCTCATGTACCAAGAGCCTGCAAGATACGGGCCCAGGAACGCTGGCCCTTGTGAAAGGAGGACAGATCGTATTTCTCGTTGGGCGAATGCACCCGGTCGTCGTCGAGGCCGAAGCCGACGAAGAGGGTATCGATGCCGAGCGTCCGCTTGAAATCGCCGCCGACGGGGATCGAGCCACCGCTGCCGATCGAAACCACGCGCCCACCCCATTCATCGGCGAGTGCCGTGCGCGCCTTCTGAAGCACAGGCGAATCGGTAGGCACCGCCAGCGCCGGCGAGCCGGAATGGCTGATGAACTCTGCCGAGACATCCTCCGGCAGCCGATCGCGGATGAACTGACGGAAGGCTTCGGCGATCTTCGCCGGGTCTTGGTCGCCAACGAGGCGGAAGGAAACCTTGGCCGAGGCCTTGCCGGGGATGACGGTCTTGCTGCCCTCCCCTGTGTATCCGCCCCAGATGCCGTTGACGTCGCAGGTCGGGCGGGACTGGATCTGCTCGATCAGCATGCGTCCTTTCTCGCCGATGGAATGCTTCAGCCCGACCTGCCCGAGGAACTCCTTCTCCGTCAGGTTGAGATCGGCCCACTCCGCCTTCTGGGCATTGGTCGGCTCGTGCACGCCTTCGTAGAAGCCGGGAACGGTGATGCGGCCGGCATCGTCGTGCAGCTCGCCGAGGATCTTCGTCAGCACATGGATCGGATTGCAGGCCGCGCCGCCGAACAGGCCGGAATGCAGATCGCGATCGGCAGCCGTCAGCGTCACCTCCTGATAGACCATGCCGCGCAGGGTCGAGGTGATCAGAGGCGTCTCGCGGTCCCACATGCCGGTGTCGCAGACCAGCGCGTAGTCGGCCTTCAGCTCGGCAGCATTGGCCTTGATGTAGCCGGGAAGGTTGACCGAGCCGGATTCCTCCTCGCCCTCGACCAGGATCGTCAGCCCGATCGCTAGGTCGCCGGTCTCAGCCAGCATCGCGCGCACGGCCTCGATGAAGGTCATCACCTGCCCCTTGTCGTCGCAGGCGCCGCGAGCCGAGATGACCTTGCGGCCGGGCTCCAGCTCGCGCACGGTCGGCTTGAACGGGTCGGTGTCCCACAGGCTCAGCGGGTCGACCGGCTGCACGTCATAATGCCCATAGAACAGCGCATGCGGCGCGCCCGGCTTCGGCCGATGGGCGAGGACGACGGGGTGTCCGCCGGTCTCGCGCAATTCCGCCTTGAAGCCGAGAGATTCAAGATCGGCCCTCAGCCATTCGGCAGCGGCGCGTGTCTGCGCATTGAACGCCGGATCGGTGCCGATCGAAGGGATTTCGAGCCAGGAAGACAGGCGTTCGAGGGAAGCGTCGAGCCCGGCGTCGAGACGGTCGAGAATAGCGGGGAGCTTGGTCATGGCAGCCATCGGAAGCGATTCAGGTGACGCCATCATGGCAAGAGCCCAAACCGGCGTCAGCCCACAATCGTGCATTGCCGCCCGGCCCGATCGTAACTCTAATTGACAACGCTTCGCAACTGCATTGACAGCATGCGGAACGGCGGCTACTTCTTATTGCAAACAAGTCGCAGCAAGGTCAGATCATGTCGCAAGGCGCCCCGGAATCCTCGTCGATCTGGCTACGATCGCGGGGCGAGCCCTCCCTGACGGATGTTTTTCGCACCATCAAGGTGACGCCGACCTCCTCGACCTGGCGAAAGTTCCTGGCCTTCTTCGGTCCGGGTTATCTCGTCGCCGTCGGCTATATGGACCCCGGCAACTGGGCAACCTCGCTCGCCGGCGGCGCCCAGTTCGGCTACACGCTGCTGGTCGTCGCCCTGGTCTCGAACCTGATGGCGATCATCCTGCAGTCGCTCTGCGCGCGGCTCGCCATCGCCACCGGCCGCGACCTCGCCCAGGCCTGCCGCGACGCCTATCCGCCCTACATGGCCTGGCCGCTCTGGCTGCTGGCCGAGCTCGCGATCTGCGCGACCGACCTCGCAGAAGTGATCGGCACCGCGATCGGCCTCAACCTCCTCTTCGGCATCCCGCTCGAGATCGGCGTTCTGATCACCGCCTTCGACGTCTTCATCATCTTGTGGCTGCAGACGCGCGGATTCCGGTGGATCGAGGCCTTCATCATCACGCTGCTCGGCGTCATCGCGCTGTGCTTCGGCATCCAGATCGCGCTCGCCGATCCGAACTGGGGCGAAGTGATCCGCGGCTTCGCGCCGACGACCGAGATCGTGACCAACCCGAACATGCTCTACATCGCGCTCGGCATCATCGGCGCGACGGTCATGCCGCATAATCTCTATCTCCATTCAGGGATCGTGCAGACCCGCGCCTACGGCCACACCCTGCCGGAGAAGCGCGAGGCTCTGAAGTTCGCGACGATCGACTCCACCGTGGCGCTCTGCTTCGCGCTGCTGATCAACGCGTCCATCCTGATCCTCGCCGCGGCGACCTTCTACAAGGCCGGCCACCACGACGTCGCCGAGCTCGGCAAGGCGCAGGAACTCCTGCAGCCGCTGCTCGGCGCCTCGATCGCGCCATCGCTCTTCGCAATCGCCCTGCTCTGCTGCGGCCTCAACTCGACCGTGACCGCGACCATGGCCGGGCAGATCGTGATGGAAGGCTTCCTGCGCATCCGCCTGCCGGCCTGGATGCGGCGGCTGGTGACGCGCCTCGTCGCGATCGTGCCGGCGATCGCGGTCACGCTGATCTATGGCGAGAGCCAGACGGCGAAACTGCTCATCCTGAGCCAGGTCGTGCTCAGCCTGCAGCTGCCTTTCGCGGTGGTGCCGCTGGTCATGTTCACCGCATCGAAGGGCAAGATGGGCGCTCTGGTGGCGCCGCGCTGGCTCAGCCTGACAGCGGGCTTCATCGCCGCGATCATCATCCTGCTGAACCTCAAGCTGCTGTTCGATCTCGCGACCGGAGCGTGACGGCGGAGACAGCGTTCCTATTAAAAACTCGTCATGCTCGGGCTTGGCCCGAGCATCTCCTGCCAAAAGAGGCTCCAGTGCCCTTTCGGGGCTGAGATTCTCGGGTCTGCGCTTCGCTTCGCCCGAGAATGGCGCCGGGGCTCAGCGCTTCCCGGACATCGAGCCGAGAATGCCGCGCAGGATCGCGTTACCGACCTGACGGCCGATCGAGGTCGCGGCCGAGCGCGCGGCCGAGGTGATGACCTTCTCTGCCATGCTCTGCGGCAACGGACCGCCACGCGAACCCGGCCCCGTCTTCGGGCGCGGCTGCGGAGCGCCGCCGCCGAGCCAGCCGCCGATCGTGTCGAGGATGCCGCCTCCCCCACCGGTGGACGCCTCGATGGACGAGCCGTCCGGATTGAGGTTCTTGCGCTTCATCAGCACTTCATAGGCCGACTCGCGGTCGATCATGGTGTCGTACTTGCCCTTCTCGGGCGAGGCATTGATCGCCTGCTGGCGCTGCTGCGGCGTGCATGGACCGACCTGCGCCATCGGCGGCGCGATCAGCGCGCGCTCGACCATTTCCGGCGAGCCCTTGCCTTCCAGCATCGAGATCAGCGCCTCGCCGACGGCGAGTTGGCTGATCGCCTCTTCCGTCTTGATCTTCGGGTTCTGGCGGAAGGTCTCGGCAGCGGCGCGCACGGCCTTCTGGTCGCGCGGCGTGAAAGCGCGCAGCGCGTGCTGGACACGGTTGCCGAGCTGGGCCAGCACCGTGTCGGGGATATCGAGCGGGTTCTGCGTGACGAAATAGACGCCGACGCCCTTGGAGCGGATCAGGCGAACGACCTGCTCGACCGCCGTCAGCAGCGCCTTGGGGGCGCCGTTGAAGAGCAGATGCGCCTCGTCGAAGAAGAAGACGAGCTTCGGCTTGTCGAGATCGCCGACCTCGGGAAGCTGCTCGAACAGCTCCGAGAGCAGCCAGAGCAGGAAGGTCGCGTAAAGCCGCGGATTGTTCATCAGCTTGTCGGCGGCGAGGATGTTGACGATGCCGCGGCCGTCGCGATCCGTCTTCATCAGGTCGTTGATGTCCAGAGCCGGCTCGCCGAAGAACAAATCGCCCTTCTGGTTCTCCAGTACCAGCAGCGCGCGCTGGATCGTGCCGACGGTCGCGGAGGTGACATTGCCGTATTTGGTGGTCAAGTCCTGCGCATTCTCGGCGATAAAGGTCAGGATCGCACGCAGATCCTTGAGATCGAGCAGCAGGAGCTTCTGCTCGTCGGCGATGCGGAAGGCGATGTTGAGCACGCCCTCCTGCGTGTCGTTGAGATCGAGCAGGCGCGCCAGCAGCAGCGGCCCCATCTCGGAGATCGTGGCGCGGACCGGGTGCCCCTGCTCGCCGAACACGTCCCAGAAGACGGTGGTGAACTGATCAGGCTCGTATTTCAGCCCGAGTTCCTTGGCCCGGTTGACGAAGGCCGGCTTGGAATCGCCCGGCGCCACGATGCCGGAGAGATCGCCCTTGATGTCGGCAGCGAAGACCGGGACGCCGTTGCGGGCGAAGCCCTCGGCCATGACCTGGAGCGTCACCGTCTTGCCGGTTCCGGTCGCGCCGGTCACGAGGCCGTGGCGATTGGCGAGCTTGAGCAGCAGGTTCTCCGGCTTGCCGCTCTTGCCGATCAGAATCGCGCCGTCATCCGCCATCACACCCGCCTATGAGATTTCCCAGAACGTCAGTGGAGGGTGTAACCAAACGACGCAGAAGGCGGAAGCCCAAGCCCGTTGGAATCAGATCGTAAATATGTAAACTATTTTTACTGGGCTTCGCGGCGAAGCCGTTTGGCGAGGGGATTGGGACCATGGAAGAATTGCTCACGCGAGTGGCCGCTGCGGCCGGCATCAACGAGGAACTCGCCCGCAAGGCGGTCGGCATCATCCTCGCTTTCCTGCAGAAGGAAGGCCCGGCGACCGAGATCGGCCAGCTGATGGCTGCCCTGCCGGGCGCGCAGGCGCTCGCGGATGCCGAAGGAGGCGCCAAGGGCGGCATGCTCGGCGCGATCGGCGGGCTGATGGGCGGTGGCGGCGGCGTGATGGCGCTCGGCGGCCAGCTCATGGGCGCGGGCCTCTCGATGGGCCAGATCCAGAGCGTGTCCAAGGAAATGTTTGCCGTCGGCCGCGAGAAGGCCGGCGAGGACGCGATGGGCGCGATCGTGGGCGCCATTCCGGGGCTCGGCCAGTTCGTCTGATCCCGATCGATATTTTTGCGCCGTCGCGACGCCGTCCTTGTGCGGCATAGCGGCGGCGTTTTGTATCCCCTTCGTATTTCTGCACCTGCCCTGCGACGAAGTAGGGATGGCGGTGCGCGCCCGCCCATGGCAATCAGCGCTCCACGGCTGCACATTGTGCGGAAGAGGAGCATCGGCGCGCATGAACTCGGCTGCCCCATCCGACCTTCCCTACCTCGACGCCTTCCCGGCGCCGTCGCATGACGTTTGGCGTGCGGCGGTCGACAAGGTTCTGAAGGGTGCGGATTTCGAGAAACGGCTGGTCGGCCGCACCGCTGATGGCATCCGCATCGAGCCGCTCTACCCCGCTGCCTCCCCCACCGCGCGGGCCTTGCGCGCCGAAGCCGGGCGCTGGCATGTCGCCGCGCGGCTCGACCATCCCGCGCCGAAGGAAGCCCAGGCGCTTGCGCTCGCCGATCTGGAAGGCGGCGCCGACACGCTGACGATCAGCTTTGCGGGCGCGCCGGCGGCACGCGGCTATGGCCTCGTCGCCGATGATGTCGCAACTCTCGATGCCGCGCTCGACGGCGCGATGCTCGATCTCATCCAGCTGCGGCTCGACCCTGCCCCGGAGGGCCGCATCAACGCCTTGCTGCTGGCGGCGCTGATCGAGAAGCGGGGCCATGCGCCGGCCGAACTTGCCATGGATTTCGGCCTCGACCCGATCGGCGTCTTCGCCGGCCTCGGATCGCTCGCCGTCTCCTGGTCGGAGGTCGGGCGCCGCCTCACTGAGACCATCCGCGCTCTCAAGGACCGCGGCTTCTCCGGCCCGTTCATCACTGTCGACAGCCGCCCCTATCACGAGGCCGGCGCCAGCGAGGCGCAGGAACTCGGCGCAGCGCTTGCCACCGCGGTTGCCTATCTGCGCACGCTCGAAGCGCAGGGATTTTCACTGGCAGAGGCGCGCGACACCCTCTCCTTCACGCTTGTCGCCGACACCGACGAGTTTCTGACGGTCGCGAAATTCCGGGCTGCCCGGCTGCTCTGGAACCGTATCCAGCAGGCGTGCGGGCTGACCCCGAAGCCGGCGCGAATCCATGCGGAGACGGCCTGGCGTTCGCTGACCAGGCGCGATCCCCATGTCAATCTGCTGCGCGGCACGGTCGCAGCCTTCTCGGCCGGAGTCGGCGGGGCGGATTCGCTGACCGTCCAGCCCTTCACCGCCGCGCGCGGTCTGGCCGACGCCTTCGCGCGCCGCGTCGCGCGCAACACGCAGTTGATCCTGCTCGAAGAGAGCAATCTCTGGCGCGTCGCCGATCCGGCGGCTGGCGCCGGCGGCTTCGAGGCGTTGACGCAGGCACTTTGCGAGAAGGCCTGGCAAGCCTTCCAGGAGATCGAGCGGCAGAGCAGCGGCGATCTGCGCGGCATCGTCGCCGGGCTCGCCAACGGTTCCGTCCAGAAGACGCTCGCCGAGCAGAGGACAGCGCGCACGAAGGCGATCGCCACCCGCCGGGAGCCGATCACCGGCACCAGCGAGTTCCCCAATATCGGCGAGGGCGTGGTGACCGTGCTGGAAGTCGCGCCGGTCGTCCGCGGAGAACGACGTCCTCCCGGCAGCCTCGCCGAGCGCAACCAGGGCGAAATCATACGCTCCTTCGTCGGCGGAGCCGGCCGGGCCGATGCCCGGATCGCGCCCGGCGCGGCCCTGCACGCGGATGCGCTGCCCTCGCTCAGATTGTCGGAGCCGTTCGAGGCTCTGCGCGACAAGGCCGATGCCCTGCCGCAACGCCCGGTCGTCTTCCTGGCGACGCTCGGCTCTATCGCCGACTTCACCGCGCGTGCCGGCTTTGCCCGCAACCTGTTCGAGGCCGGCGGCCTTGCCGCGCCGAGCGGCGACGGCTTCGCCACCGACGGCGCCACCGATCTCGACGCGCTGGTCGGGGCCTTCCGCGCCTCGGATGCGAAGCTCGCCTGCCTGTGCGGCTCGGACCCGGCCTATGCCGCAGAAGGCGCTGCCGCGACCGAAGCGCTCGCCGCGGCCGGTGCCACGGTCTGGCTCGCCGGCCGCCCCGCCGACAG
Source organism: Allobosea sp. 10N428 (assembly GCF_056394545.1). NCBI lineage: Bacteria > Pseudomonadati > Pseudomonadota > Alphaproteobacteria > Hyphomicrobiales > Alloboseaceae > Allobosea > Allobosea sp. 10N428. The sequence goes on from NZ_JBFTIC010000001.1 coordinate 935,662, forward strand.
CGAAGCTTTGAACAAGGCCGGCGTATCCTCGTTCATCTTCATGGGTTGCGATGTGGTCGAGGCGCTCGAACACGCGCAGGCCATCGCAAGGGCCTGATCGGAGACATGAGTTTGACTGCCATCGCCCTCACCATCGCCGGCTCGGATTCGAGCGGCGGCGCCGGCATACAGGCCGATCTGAAGACCTTCGCGGCGCATCAGGTCTATGGCGCCAGCGTCATCGTCGCGCTGACGGCGCAGAATACGAAGGGCGTCAGCGCCATCCATGCCGTGCCGCGCGACTTCGTCGCCCAGCAGATGGACGCCGTCTTCGAGGATCTCGATGTCGGCGCGGTCAAGATCGGCATGCTGGCGACGGCAGAGCTGATCGAGACAGTTGCAGCCGGCCTGAAGCGCCACGGCGCCAAGAATGTCGTGCTCGATCCCGTCATGATCGCGGCTTCCGGCGCGCGGCTGCTGGAGGCGTCGGCGGTCGAGGCGATCCGCAAGCACCTCTTTCCGCTCGCGACGCTGATCACCCCGAACCTGCCCGAAGCTGCCGCCCTGCTCGGCACCAGCCCAGCCGAGACCGATGTGGCGATGGACGAGCAGGCCGAGAAGCTCGCCGCACTTGGTGCAGCCAATGTGCTGGTCAAGGGCGGGCACGGCACCGGCAACGTCAGCAGCGATCTCCTGTTGCTCGCTGGCGGCGCGCGCCAGCGCTTCAATGCGCCACGTGTCGCGACCCGCAACACGCATGGCACCGGCTGCACCTTGTCCTCTGCGATCACCGCCAATCTCGCCAAGGGGCTGGCGCTGCCGGAGGCTGTCGGTCACGCCAAGACCTATATTTCCGCCGCCATCGCCGCCGCTGACGAGGTCGCGGTTGGCCACGGCCACGGACCGGTGCATCATTTCCATCACTGGTGGGACAGAACGGACGGGAGCCAGCCATGACCGCGATCCCGGATTTCACGAAGCTCGCCTTCGCCGACACCCGGACGGCGGCATCTGCAGACTTAACGGCGGCCGAACCCTGGATGACACCGGAAGATATTCCGGTGAAGCCGCTCTATACGGCCGCTGACCGCGAAGGGCTGCCCTTCGTCGAGACGCTTCCGGGTATCGCGCCCTATCTGCGCGGCCCCTACCCGACGATGTACGTCAACCAGCCCTGGACGATCCGGCAATATGCCGGCTTCTCCACGGCCGAGGATTCGAACGCCTTCTACCGGCGCAACCTCGCCGCCGGGCAGAAAGGCCTCTCGGTCGCCTTCGACCTCGCCACCCACCGCGGCTATGACAGCGACCATCCGCGCGTCGCTGGCGATGTCGGCATGGCAGGCGTCGCGATCGATTCGATCTACGACATGCGCACGCTGTTCTCCGGCATCCCGCTCGACCAGATGAGCGTGTCGATGACGATGAACGGCGCTGTCCTGCCGGTGCTGGCGCTCTATATCGTCGCGGCCGAGGAACAGGGCGTGCCGCAGGCCAAGCTCTCGGGGACCATCCAGAACGACATCCTCAAGGAGTTCATGGTCCGCAACACCTATATCTATCCGCCTTCGCCCTCGATGCGGATCATCGGCGACATCTTCGCCTTCACCTCGGCGAACATGCCGAAATTCAACTCGATCTCGATCTCCGGCTACCACATGCAGGAGGCGGGAGCGACGCAGGACCTGGAGCTCGGCTACACGCTCGCCGATGGCGTCGAGTACATCCGCGCCGGGCAGCGGGCCGGACTTTCGGTCGATGTCTTCGCGCCGCGCCTGTCGTTCTTCTGGGCGATCGGCATGAACTTCTTCATGGAAGTCGCCAAGATGCGCGCCGCCCGGCTGATCTGGGCGAAGCTCGTCAAGGACTTCGGCGCGCAGAACGAGAAGTCCCTGCCGCTGCGCACACATTGTCAGACCTCGGGCTGGTCGCTGACGGCGCAGGACGTGTTCAACAACGTGCCGCGCACGATGATCGAGGCGATGGCGGCGACGCAGGGGCACACCCAGTCCCTGCACACCAACGCGCTCGACGAGGCGCTGGCGCTGCCGACCGATTTCTCGGCCCGCATCGCCCGCAACACCCAGATCCTGTTGCAGCAGGAGAGCGGCACGACCCGGATCATCGATCCCTGGGGCGGCTCCTATTATGTCGAACGGCTCACCGCGGAACTCGCCGAGAAGGCCTGGGGCCATATCCGGGAAGTCGAGGCGCTCGGCGGCATGGCGAAGGCGATCGAGGCCGGTATCCCGAAGCTCAGAATCGAGGAAGCTGCCGCCAAGACCCAGGCACGCATCGACGGCGGCCAGCAGGCGATCATCGGCGTCAACTGCTTCAAGCCGGAGAATGAGGCTTCCATCGAGGTGCTCAAGGTCAACAACGCCTCGGTGCGCGCCCAGCAGCTCGACAAGCTGAAGCGCCTCAAGGCCGAACGTGACGAAACCGAGGTGCAGGCTGCCCTAGCTGCGCTCACCGATGGCGCGGCCGGCAATGCCAATCTGCTCGACCTCGCGGTCAAAGCGGCGCGCGCCAAGGCCACTGTCGGCGAGATTTCCATGGCCATGGAGAAGGTGTTCGGGCGCCACAGGGCCGAGATCAAGGCGATCTCGGGGGTCTACAAACGGGAGGTCGGCGAGATGAACCCAGCCGTCACGCGGGTCCAGCTGATGTGCGGGGCTTTCGAGGAGGCCGATGGGCGCCGCCCCCGCATCCTCGTTGCCAAGATGGGGCAGGACGGGCACGACCGGGGCCAGAAAGTGATCGCCTCGGCCTTCGCCGATCTCGGCTTCGACGTCGATATCGGGCCGCTCTTCGCGACGCCCGACGAGGCGGCGCGCCAGGCGGTCGAGAACGACGTCCACATTGTCGGCGTGTCCTCGCTGGCGGCAGGGCATCTCACCCTGGTGCCGGAGCTGAAGGCGGCGCTCGCCAAAGCGGGGCGGCCCGACATCATGATCGTGGTCGGCGGCGTCATCCCGCCGCAGGATTTCGACGCGCTGATCGAGGCCGGTGCCTCGGCGATCTTCCCGCCCGGCACCGTCATCGCCGACGCCGCCGAGAAGCTTCTGGAAGAGCTGAACCAACGGCTGGGCTACGCCCAGCGCACGGTCGCTGCCGAATAACGAAAAGGCGGGCGCTGCCTTCAGACCGCGCCCGCCCCATGGTCACAGCCGGCGTGGCGACACTTACCGCCAGCCGTAACCATAGCCGTAGCGTGGCGGAGGCGGCCGCATGCCGTAACCGTCGTAGTAGCGGTGCCAGCGGCGCTGGCCCCAGAAGCCATGGACGGCGGGCGGCGCGGGCCGCCAATCGGCGCCATAAGCCGGGCGCTCATAGGCGGATTCGTAACGGCCGCCGAAAGCCTGGGCGTTTCCTGCTCCGGCGAAGGTAGAAGCGGCGAGCACGATGCCGCCCAGTGCGAAGGCCGCCAAACCGGTGCGGGCGCGATTGCGGAACATGGTCCCTGTCCTGTCTCGCGGCGGGGAGAATTCCCCTGCCGTGAGAGGGACATTCGCAAAACCCGGCTGAACGGGCTTTGAGGACGCCGTTCAGCCGCCGTTTAACTGCCGGAAAGCTGCTCACGCTTCAGCAGCAGCGAAGCGGCGATCACGACGATGGCGACAGCCCCGATCATGATCGTGCAGGCGGCATTGATCTCGGGCGAGACGCCGAGCTTGACCGCCGAGTAGAGCCGCATCGGCAAAGTGGTCGCGCCGGGACCGGTCGTGAAGCTCGCGACGACGAGGTCGTCGAGCGAGAGCGTGAAGGCGAGCATCCAGGCCGCCGCCACCGCTGGCCAAATCAGCGGCAGGGTCACCGTCCAGAAGGTGACGAAGGGCGTGGCGCCGAGATCCTGCGCCGCCTCCTCCAGCGAGCGGTCGAAGCCGGCGAGCCGCGATTGCACGACGATACAGGCGAAGCCGAGACCGAAGGTCGCGTGGGCGATCGTGACGGTCCAGAAGCCGCGCTCGGCATCGACGGCTACAAAGAGCAGCAGCAGCGACAGGCCCGTCACCACCTCGGGCATGACAAGCGGTGCCAGCACCATGCCGGAGAACAAGGTGCGCCCCATGAAACGGCCATGGCGGGCGAGAGCCAGTGCCGCGAGCGTGCCGAGAATGGTCGCCAGCGTCGCCGAGACGACGCCGAGGCGGATCGAAAGCCAGGCAGCATCGAGCAGCGGCTCATTCTGCATCAAGGCGCCGTACCAATGCGTCGAGAAGCCACCCCAGACCGTCACCAGCCGCGAGGCGTTGAAGGAATAGGCGACGAGCGTCAGGATCGGCAGGTAGAGGAAGGCGAAGCCGACGATCAGCGCGAGGATCAACCCGGGGCCGAGCCGGCTCATGCCGCCATCTCCCGTCGCAGCCGCGCCCGCTGAAGCAGGACGAGCGGCAGCACCAGCACGACGAGCAACACCACCGCAACCGCCGAGGCCAGTGGCCAGTCGCGGTTCGAGAAGAACTCGCTCCAGAGCACCTTGCCGATCATCACGGTGTCGGGGCCGCCGAGCAGGTCGGGGATGACGAACTCGCCCACCGCGGGGATGAAGACCAGCGCGGAGCCGGCGAGGATACCGGGCAGCGAGAGCGGCAACGTCACCGTGAAGAAGGCTTTGACGGGCGTTGCACCGAGATCGGCCGCCGCTTCGAGCAAGCCGCGATCAAGTTTTTCCAGCGTGGCGAAGAGCGGCAGCACCATAAATGGCAGGTAGGAATAGACCATGCCGAGCAGCACGGCCGTCTCGGTGTTGAGCAGGCGCAGCGGCTCGGTTTCGAAGCCGAGGAAAGCAAGCGCAGCGTCGAGCAGCCCGTCCGGCCTGAGGATGCCGATCCAGGCGTAGACGCGGATCAGGAACGACGTCCAGAACGGCAGGATGACGAAGACGAGCAGGAGACCGCGCCAGCGCGACGGCGCCGAGGCCATTGCATAAGCGAGCGGATAGCCGATCGCGAGGGCGAAGAGCGTGGTCAGCGCCGCGATGCGCAGGGAATAGAGATAGCTCTGCCAATAGAGCGGGTCGTCGCCGAGCAGCTTGAAATTCTCGAAATCGAGCTGCGACAGGAACGCGCCGAGCTGCGCCAGCCCCTCGAAATGCGGCGCATAGGGCGGCAGCGCCGTCGCCGCCTGCGAGAAAGCCATGCGCAACACGATGGCGAAGGGCGCGAGGAAGAACAGCGCCAGCCAGAGATAAGGCACGGCGACGACGAGGCGTCGAAGCCGCTGCAGCGAAGCGACCGCGCTCATGATGTCACTGCGCCGTCGTGCTCGGGCTTGCCCCGAGGATCTGGCGACAAGAGAGGCTCCAGCGCCTCCTTCTGCCAGAGATTATCGGGTCTGCGCTTCGCTCCGCCCGAGAATGACGCCCCTGCCCCAGCGCACCTCATGGCGGCAGCACCACGCCGGCCTCGACATCCCAGGAGAGCCAGACCTTGTCGTCCCAGGCGAAGGGCCGCGCCATGCGCCGTGTCCTGTTGGCGAGCGCGACCTTGACGAGCTGACCGCCCTCCCCTTGAGCGTTTTGCCCGCCGAGCATCACCTGGATCATGGTGAAGTCGCCGAGATAGCCGATATCCCAGATCTCGCCAGCGACCTTGTTGACCGCCTGGCCCGGTTCGTCATGGGCGATTTCGATTTTCTCGGGCCGGATGCCGATGACGAGCGGTTCGCCCGGCTTCAGGGCCGGCGCGTCCTCGTCGAGCTCGACGGTGCCGACATGTGGCACCTCGGCGCGGACCAGTTCGCCCTCGACGGCGGCGATCCTGCCTTCGAAAATGTTGATGTCGCCAACGAACTCCGCGACATGCCGGTTGGCCGGCGCCTCGTAGATCACGTCGGGCGGGCCAATTTGGACGAGCTTGCCGTGGTCCATCACCGCCATGCGGTCGGCCATTGTCATGGCCTCGTCCTGGTCGTGAGTGACGACCATGAAGGTCAGGCCGAGCTCGCTCTGCAAATCCATCAGCTCGAACTGGGTCTGCTCGCGCAGCTTCTTGTCGAGCGCCGCCATCGGCTCGTCGAGCAGCAGCAGTTTTGGCCGCTTGGCGAGCGAGCGGGCGAGTGCAACGCGCTGGCGCTGGCCGCCGGAGAGTTGATGCGGCTTGCGCCCGCCGAGGCCGGAGAGCTTGACCAGCGCCAGCATCTCCTCGACGCGCCGGTCGATCTCGGCGCGCGGCAGCCCCTCGCGCTTCAGCCCATAAGCAATGTTACCCGCCACGCTGAGATGCGGGAACAGCGCATAGGACTGGAACATCATGTTGATAGGCCGCAGATGCGGCGGGATGCCGGTGATGTCCTGCCCGGCGAGCAGGATCGTGCCCGCATCCGGCGTCTCGAAGCCGGCGAGCATGCGCATCAGCGTGGTCTTGCCGCAGCCGGACGGACCGAGCAGCGCAAAGAACTCGCGGGGATATAGCGCGAGCGAGAGGTCGCCCACCGCCGTGACGTCGCCAAAGCGCTTGGTCACGCCCCGGAACTCCACCAGCGGCTTCGCCGCCGGGTCGTTCCAGGGCTGGAAGGCCCGGCGCACGCTGCCGGGCGAGGTCTTCTTCATGGGGCTCGCGACCTGTCCGAAGCCGGTCACTTGCCGGTCTTGACGCGCGTCCAGAGCCGGTTCACCAGCCGCTGCGCCTTCTGGTCATAGGGCGTGATCGTATAGAGCCGCGCCATCACCGCATCCGACGGGTAAATGCCGGGGTTGTCGCGCACCGCGGCCGAGAGCAGCGGCTTCGAGGCGATGTTGCCGTTGGCGTACTGGATGAAGTCAGAGTTCTTCGCGGCCATCTCCGGCCGGTTGACGAAGTCGATGAACTTCAGCGCCCCGTCGACATTGCGGGCATCCTTCGGGATCACGAAGGAGTCGAACCACATCAGCGCGCCCTCCTTCGGGATGTAATAGGCGATCTGGACGCCGTTCTTGGCCTCCTCGGCGCGCTTCTTGGCCTGGAGGATGTCGCCGGAATAGCCGACGGCCAGGCAGATATCGCCGTTCGCCAGCGCGTTGATATATTCCGAGGAATGGAACTTCTGGATGTGCGGGCGGATCTTGCGCAGGAGCTCGCCGGCCTTGTTGAGATCGGCCTCGTTCTTCGAGTCGGGGTCGAGCCCGAGATAGCGCAGCGCCGCCGGGAACATCTCCTCGACTGCATCGAGCACATGGACGCCGCAGTTGGAGAGCTTCTTGAGTTGCTCGGGCTCGAAGACGATCTTCCAGCTGTCGATCACCGCGTCGGGGCCGAGGCGTTCCTTGATCTTGGCGGTGTTGTAGCCGATCCCCGTAGTGCCCCACATGTAGTTCACGGCGTATTTGTTGCCGGGATCGTATTTCGACAGACGGGTCTGGATTTCCGGCCAGAGATTCCTGAGGTTCGGCGCCTTGTCCTTGTCGATCGGCTGGTAGAGGCCGAGCGGGATGTGGCGCGGCAGGAACGACGCGGTGACGACGATCAGGTCGTAGCCGGTCTTGCCGGCCAGAAGCTTGGTCTCGACCGTCTCCATCTGGTCGAAGGTGTCGTAGACGACGGTGATGCCGGTTTCCTTCTTGAAGGCATCAAGCACCTCCGGATCGACATAGTCAGACCAGTTGAAGATGCGCAGCTGCTTCTCCTGCGCGGCCGCCGGTGCGGCGAGAAGTCCCAGCCCGATCGCGCAGGCGGCAATAGCCTCGGCCAATCGCTTCGTCGTCTTACCCAATCTGCCCCTCCATCAAGCTCAGGCGCGCGCACGCTACCAGCTTTCCCCCCGGCATCAACCGGCTTCAGGCGCCCCCCCCGATGCGCGCGCGCAGCCCCGGGTTGCCAAGAGGCCCTGCAGCATGTCCGCGCGGGGTGACGCAAGCGTGATCGGCGAAGTTCTTGCCGGCTTTTGCCGCTCTGCACATACCGTGCCGGATGCGCTTCCTCCGCCGCTTCCTGCTTTTCTTCGCCCTCGCCTTCCTGCTGCCGCTCGCGACCCATGCGGGCTGGTGGATCTGGCAGACGCATGCTCCCGACTGGCGGCGGGCCGACTGGACGAGCGCGAGGCTTTTGCCCGCCGCCGCGGTCGAGCCTGAAGCGACGGTGCATCTCTTCGCCGCGCGCGTCGGGCGCTGGCGCGGAATCTTCGCGCATCATTCCTGGATCGTGGTGAAGGAGCGCGGCGCGAGCGCCTATACGCGCTTCGACGTCGTCGGCTGGGGCATGCCGGTTCGGATCAACCATCGCGACGCCGATGGCCGCTGGTTCGGCAATATGCCGGAACTCGTCGCCGAAGTCCGCGGCGATGCCGCCGAACGGCTGATTCCGCGCATTCGGGCGGCGGTTGCGAGCTACGCCTATTCGAGCCCGGACAGCTATCTCGCCTGGCCGGGACCGAATTCGAACAGCTTCGTCCAGCACGTTTTGTCGGAGGTGCCGGAACTCCGGCAGGCGCTGCCGCCGACAGCCATCGGCAAGGACTGGCGCGCCGACGGGCTGTTCGCCGGCCTTACCGCCAGCAGGACGGGCATCCAGGCCTCGGCCTATGGGATTGCGGGCGTCACGGTGGGCTGGGTCGAGGGCATCGAGATCAACATCCTCGGCCTCGTCGCCGGGTTCGACCTGCGCAGCCCGGCGCTGAAGCTGCCGGGCTGGGGGCGGATCGGGGTTTGAAGCCGGTCGTCATTCTCGGGTGAAGCGAAGCGCAGACCCGAGAATCTCCCGCCGGAGAGGGCACTGGTTTCCAGGATGCTCGGGTCAAGCCCGAGCATGACGCACCTTCTCTCAAACAGCCTCGAAAGCCTGCGCCAGATCGGAGATCAGGTCCTCGATGTTCTCGATGCCGACCGAGATGCGGATCAGCGCGTCGGTCAGGCCGATCTCCTCACGCAGCTCCCTGGCGACGCCGGAATGGGTCATCGCCGCCGGATGCGAGACCAGCGTCTCGGTGCCGCCGAGGCTGACGGCGAGCTTCATGATCTGGAGGTTGTCGAGGAGCGCGAAGGCTTCCTTCTCTCCGCCCTTGACGTCGAAGGCGAAAGTCGAGCCCGCGGCGCTGCACTGCCGGTCGAAGACGGCCTTGCGCGGATCGCTGTCCTTGAGGTTGCCGAGATAGTGGACCTTAGCCACCTTCGGGTGGTTTTCGAGGTACTCCGCCACCAGCTTGGCGTTCTCGTTGGCGCGGCTCATGCGGATATCCAGCGTCTCCAGCGAGCGCATCAGCATCCAGCAGGAGTTCGGGTCTGCTTGCGTGCCGAGCGAGCCGCGCCAAGCCTTCACCTGCCGCACCAGCGCCTCGGAACCGCTGATCGAGCCGCCGACGAGATCGGAATGGCCGCCGACATATTTCGTCAGCGAAAGCAGAGTGAGGTCGGCGCCGAGGTTGAGTGGCTTCTGGTATTTCGGGCCGAGCAGGGTGTTGTCGACGACGACCGGTGGACGGTGGCCCTGCGACTTCTCCAGCTCGTCGGCGATCGTCTTGCAGGCGGCGAGATCGACGAGGCCGTTGGTCGGATTGGCGGGGGTTTCGACCAGGATCATCGCGACGCGGCCCTTGGCGGCTGCCGCCTTGGCAACCTCCCGCATCTGCGCGATATCGAGCCCGTCGGTGAAGCCGAACGGCGTGATGCCGAAGGCGCCCATCTGGTTTTTGAGCAGGGTTTCCGTGCCGCCATAGAGCGGACGGGAATGGAGGATCGTGTCACCCGGACGCAGGAAGGCGAAGCAGGTCGTGGCGATCGCGGCCATGCCGGAGGCGAAGACGGCGCATTTCTCGGCCTCGTCCCAGATCGCCAGGCGATCCTCGAGAATCTCCATGTTGGGATGGTTGAAGCGTGAATAGACCAGCCCCGGCTTCTCGCCGGGCTTCGGCTGGCGCCGCCCCGAGGTGAAGTCGAAGAAGTCCTTGCCCTGCTGGGCGTTCTCGAAAACGAAGGTCGAGGTCAGGAAGACCGGCGGCTTGAGCGAACCTTCCGACATGGCCGGCGAATAGCCGAAGCCCATCATCAGCGTCTCCGGATGGAGCTTTCGGTTGGCGATCCGGTCCTTGTGATAGCTATCCCCGCTCATGAGCTGTCTCCCTTTTTTCCGGCCGCGCCGCTGAATCGCTGCCGTTGAGAATAATCTCATCAGAGCGCCATTGCTTGGTCGATGAAGCTCACCGTAAACTCACGATTGCAGCTTCCTGCTCACAAACCTGCACAGCGGAGCATATCATGCTCGACACGATCGATCGTCGGATTCTCTCGGTGCTCCGCGAGGACGGGCGGATCACCAATCAGGATCTCTCGCAGCGGGTCGGGCTGTCGCCGACGCCCTGCCTGCGCCGGCTCAAGCGGCTGGAGGAGACCGGCGTCATCCAGGGTTATACGGCGGTCGTCGACCCCAAGGCTTATGGCCTGCCCTTCAGCGTCTTCGTCTCGGTGCGTCTCACCCAGCAGAACCAGGAGCAGATCGCCGAATTCGAGAAGGCCGTCGAAAGCTGGAGCGAAGTCGCCGAATGCTACCTCATGACCGGCTCGCAGGACTATCTGCTGCGCGTCGTCACCGACGGCATCGAAGGCTATGAGCGCTTCCTCAAGCAGAAGGCGACGCGGCTGAAATGCATCCAGTCGGTCGAATCCAACTTCGCGCTCGCGACGATCAAGAAGCGTTCGGGCCTGCCGCCGATCTAGGGTCTGGCCTCGTCAGGCGCCGCGATCCATGGCGCGGCGCACGACCTGAGTGACCTCGCTGTTCGACAGGAACAGGTCGTGGCGCAGCATGCTCCAGCCGCGGCCGGACGTATCCGCGACGCGCACGCCCAGCGCGTCGAGGCGCGAGCGGTCGGCAGCGCCCGCGCGTGCAACGCCGCCGGCGATGCGCGCCGAGACCGCAAGCGCCCGGTCGCCGGGATCGATGATTACGGTCATGCGCTGCGCCAGCGGTCCGAGCTTCTTCACCGTCTGCTCGAAGGCGTCGATGTCGACATCGGGCGAAGCCAGCACGACGGAGCCGATCCGGGCATAGACATCCTGGGAATCGCGCAATTCGCGTAGGCCTTCCAGGGTCAGGAAGGTCCCCATCGAGTGGGCGACGATGTGGATGCGCCCGACCGTCGGGTTGGCGACGAGCGCCTGCAGGCTCTGGACGAAGCCGTCGCGCGACCAGAGCGCGCTCTCGCGGTCATAGGCGTAGTCGAACAGCTTGCCGCCGGACGGCCAAGTGAAGAGCGCGGTGCGGCCCTGGAATTCGAGCGAATGCGAGAGCTGGCCGGCGCTGCGCGCGGCCGTTTCGAAGGTTTCGTTGAAGCCGTGGACATAGAGCAGCACGTCGCGGCCATTGGCGGCATCCGAGAAGGCGCGCGGGGCGTCGTTGGTCACCTCGCGGCCGACGCCGAGCACAGCCCAGTCGCCACTGACGGCGGAGGAAACACGTCCGGATATTCCCCTCCCCGGCGCCGACAGGCGCACCTCGGCGAAGGTCAGCGGCCCGCGATCGGTGCCGAAATAGGGCGCGGCATTGCCGACCGACCTGCGCGTCGTCATGACCAGCAGGCGCGGATCCTTGCCGAGCGCCGAGCTATCGGCGCGCTCCGGCTCGGCGAAGGGCGAGACGCTCGCCTCGCTCTGGGCGCAGGCGGCAAGCCCGAGGGGCAGGAACGCGGCGAGCGCCAGCGAGCGGCATGAAAAGTCGCGCCTCGTGACAGGCATGGCGGCAGGCATCCAAGATCGATCGTGAGAGGCCGAATGGCCAACCGGGCCTTAAGGGCAGGCTAACGCGGCCAGAATGGGGCGGCCCTGCGGCCTGGCTGCGGGGATCGCCGACCGTTGCAGCGATGTGACATCATTGCCCGCCGGAGAGGATCGTTACCGGTGCGGTCACGACCAACCCGACGGTCGAGCCCACCGTGCCGACGACGCCGCCGGCGATGTCGCCGATCCGGTCGCCGAATTGCTGCCCGGCGAAGCCGATGCCCTTATCCTGCCGCAGCCGCTCGCCGATGAGCCGTACCACCTTGGGCGAGGAAGCGAACTTGGCGTGGTTCAGGCTGTCGCCCGAGGCCACCTCCGAGATGTCGATGATCCGCACGCCGAGCTTTTCCAGCTCCGCGATGATCTCGGTATCCTTCGCAGAGACGGAGCCGAGCCGGGTCTTGTCGCCTGCGAAGCGGCGCGAGAAGTCGAGCGCCTTGTCGTCGGCCGATACGAAGACGGTGACGGGCCGACGGATCTGCGCCATCTGCGTCTTGAAGACATCGAGATCGACATCGGGCGCGGCCAGCATGACGTCGCGCAGCTTGCCGCCGAAGGCCCCGTCGCCGCGGATCGCGGCCTGGCGCAACGTCTCCAGCGTCAGCAGCGTGCCCATGGAATGAGCGAGAATATCCATGCGTGTGGAGCCGAGATCGCGCGGGATGCCGCGCAGACTGGCCTCGAGGAAGTCGCGCGAGTAGTAGGCGCTCTCGCGGTCATAGGGATAGGCGAGGAGTTCGCCGCGCGAGGGCCAGGAGAACAGCACCGGCACACCCTTGAAGCCGGAATCATAGACGATCTGGGCGAAGCGGTAGGCCGCATCGGCGAAATTCGTGTTGTAGCCGTGGACGAAGACGAGCACGTCGCGCTGATCGACCGGCCGGCTCTGGAGTTCCTTGCGCACATCCGAGATCACGGGCGCTAGGTCGAGCCGCTGGACATAAGTCGCGGTGAAATACTTGGCCGGATCGCCCGGCCCCGAGCTCGGCAGCTCCAGATTGCCGGGCTTGTGGCTGCGCGGCACGGTGATGTCGAGCCGCGCGAAGGAGAGCTTCGGCGAACGCTCGCCATTGAAATAGACCGGCTGCGCCGAGGGCTCGCGCGTCGTCGCGACATAGATTTCGACCGTGCCGGCGATGTCGGCCGCAGGCGCCTGGCTCAATTCAAGCGTGCGTGGCGTCGAGCAGCCCGCAAGGACCAGCGGCAGCAACAACGCCAAAACAACACCGCGAAACCGCACCGCCACTCCAATCATCGCTCAGTCGTCTCACCGGATGCGCCGATCTTCAAGATGCGTGCATGACACAGTGATGAAGCAACTGGCGCACGGCGAACTCCTTGTCCCCCTCGGCGGCACCTTGCTAACTGGCGTCATGGCCCACCGCACGCCCACCGCCGACTCGCTCGGCGCCGCGCTTCTCGCCGGCGAACGCGCCGCCCTGGCCCGCGCGATCACGCTCGCGGAATCGCGCCGCGCCGACCATCGCGAGCAGGCGCAGGCGCTGATCCAGCGGCTGTTGCCCCATACCGGGCGTGCCATCCGCGTCGGCATCACCGGCGTTCCCGGGGTCGGCAAATCGACGACGATCGACGCGCTCGGCAGTCACCTCACGGCCAAGGGGCACAAGGTGGCGGTGCTGGCGGTCGACCCCTCCTCCACCCGCACCGGCGGGTCGATTCTCGGTGACAAAACCCGGATGGCACGTCTCTCCGTCGATCCGAACGCCTATATTCGGCCATCGCCCTCCTCCGGCACGCTCGGCGGCGTCGCGGCCAAGACGCGCGAGACGATGCTGCTCTGCGAGGCGGCAGGGTTCGACATCATCCTGGTCGAGACGGTCGGCGTGGGGCAGTCCGAAACGGCGGTGGCCGATCTCACCGACTTCTTCCTGGTGCTGATGCTGCCCAATGCCGGCGACGAACTGCAGGGCATCAAGAAGGGCATCATCGAGCTCGCCGACATGATCGCGGTCAACAAGGCCGACGGGGCCGGAGCAACTGCGGCCCGCGCGGCAGCGGCGCAGTACAGGGCCGCACTTCATATCCTGGCGCCCACATCGACCCTGTGGAGCACGCCCGTGGTGACGATCTCCGGCCTGACCGGCGAAGGGCTCGACGCGCTCTGGACCAGGATCGAGGATCATCGCGCCCGCTTCGAAGCCAAGGGCCTGATCACCGAGAAGCGGCGGCGCCAGAACGTCAAATGGATGTGGGCGATGGTGCAGGATCGGCTGCAGGCCAAGCTCAGGCACGACCCTGCGCTGAAGGCGCGCGCGCCGGAACTGGAGGCTGCGGTCTCATCCGGCAAGCTCGCTCCGACGCTTGCCGCCGAGGAGATCGCCCGCGCGCTCGGGCTCTAGCCGACGCCAGCCGCATCTTGCTTGTTCTGCGCGGCGTCGGTTTCAAATCGAGACAGCGGGGCTGGCACGCCGTTTGATCGCGGCGGGGTCGCAGAGGAGGTTCCATGGTGCTTTCGCGGCGCGGTTTCCTGGCTGCCGGCCTGACAGCCCCGGCATGGTTTCACCTGCCGGCCCGTGCGCAATCGGCAGCGCCATCCCGCGGCGGCCCGCTTGGCCATTTCGGCCTGGACGCCGCCCAGTTCGGATTGCGGCCGGGCGCTTCGGAGGATCAGTCAAGCCGGCTCCAGGCGGCATTGAATGAAGCGGCAAAGCGCAATGCCCCGCTCATGGTTCCAGCTGGGCGCTACCGACTTGCCTCAGTGCGCCTGCCGGACGGCGCGAACATCGTCGGGATGCCCGGGCAGACCCTCCTCGTGACTGCAAATGGCAATCCGCTGTTTGTCGCCAACAATATCGCTCGCGCAAATCTGACCGGCCTTGCCTTCGACGGGCTCGACATCCCTTCGCCGCAGCGCGACGGCCTCGTCGCCTGCAACAATATCGGCGCGATCACGATCTCGGACTGCGACTTCGCCAAGGCCGGGTCGGTCGGCCTGACCCTGCACCGCTGCGGCGGGCGCATCGTGGCAAGCCGCTTCCGCGGCATGCGCGATTCCGCCCTGTTCTCGTTCGACTCGGCGGGCCTCGTCATCGAGCAGAACGATATCGAGGATTGCGGCAACAATGGCATCCAGATCTGGCGGAGCCAGGCCGGCGACGACCGCTCGATCCTGCGCGGCAATCGCGTCAGCCGCATTCGCGCCGATGCAGGCGGCAACGGGCAGAACGGCAATGGCATCAGTCTCTACCGCGCCGGTGGCGTGATCATCGAAGGCAACCAGTTGCGCGACTGCGCCATGACCTTCATCCGCAACAATTCCGGCTCCGGGGTGCAGATCCTCGGGAATCAGGGCCGCCGCTGCGGCGAAGTCGCGCTCTATGCCGAATTCGCCTTCGAAGGCACGATCATGGCGAACAACCTGGTCGAGGACTGCGCCCAAGGCGCCAACATCACCAATCTCGACCATGGTGGGCGGCTCGCCGTCTTCGCCAACAACATCATTCGCAACGCCAAGCGCGACCTGCCGCCCAATGGCGGGGAGCCGGTCGGCGGGATCGGAGTCCATGTCGAGGCCGAGGTGGCCGTGACCGGAAACGTGATCGAGAATGCGAGCGAGATCGGCATCTCGCTCGGCTGGTCCTGGGGGATGCGCAACCTGGTGGCGACCGGCAACATCGTGCGCAAGGCCGGCATCGGCATAGCCGTCTCGCTCGTGCCGAAGGAGCGCAACGCCCTGATCGCGAACAACGTCATCGACGAGGCACGCAATGGCGCCATCGTCGGCACCGAATACGGCAAGCCGGTCACGGGCGACCTCGCCAGGGCGCCCGACGCGAAGGCGGCCGGCGTCAGGATCGAGAACAACGCCGTGCGCTGAGATATCTCAGGCCGCGGGGGCCCGGATGCGCCCGACTTCGATGCCGTTCCAGTTCTTCAGTACGGTTTCGCGCAGCGGCGCGAAGGCGGCCTGCGTCGCCTCGTCCATCGGCAGGAAGCGGGCGATCAGCGCGCCGAGCGCGACTTCCGCGGCACGGCCAGCGCCGTCATCGCATTTCAGCGCGATGCCATAGCCCAGCTCCGGCAGGGCAGCGCAGTAAACGCCTTCGGCGCCAGTCTTGGTGAAGGCGCGGGCGCCGAGCAAGCTCATCAGCCGCGTGTCGTAGCGATCAGTGCCAGCCACCATGAAAGGATGGGCCGCTGCGGCGGCGCGAATGCGCGCGGCGGCCTTCGCCCGCTCGGGGCCAAAGCCGTGGCCGGTGCCGAGGCGCGCAAAGCCCAACGCCAGCGCCTTCAGGGGTACAGCATAGGAGGGAATCGAACAGCCATCGATGCCCATGCGCTCGCTGGAATGCTCAGCGCCGGTCACCTCCTCGAGGGCGCCGCGCACCGCCCGCTGGACGGCATGCCCCTGCTTCACATAGCCGGCCGGATCCTCATCCAGGCTGCAGGACAGGCAGACGAATCCGGCATGCTTGCCCGAGCAATTATTGTTGAGCGCGCTCGGCTCGGCGCCCGACTTGGCCAAGGCCCGCGCCACCGAGTCATTCATCGGCCAATGCGCCCCGCATTCGAGGCAGCCGGCATCGCGGCCTGCCTTCTTCAGCATCGCGAGCGAGGTCTCGGCGTGCAGCGGCTCGCCTGAATGCGAGGAGACCGCGAGCGCGATCTCCGCCTCCGTCAGGCCGTAGCGGTCGGCCGCGCCGCTTTCCAGCAAAGGCAGCGCCTGGATCGCCTTCACCGCCGAACGCGGAAACACAGGCCGCTCGATGTCCCCCACCGCGAAGACCACTCCACCATCGGCATCGACGACGATCGCAGACCCCCGATGGCGCGATTCGACGACATTGCCGCGCGTGACTTCGGCGAGGACGGGGTTTTCCATGGCGACCTCCAGATTCCGCTTGCTGCGGATTGCCGCTTTTGGCGCCGGGCGCGCCACCTGTCAAAAGCGCTGGCGGAAACCGCGAACGGCTGCCACCGTACACCCATCAGCCGTGCCACCGCCGAGCAGGATACCGATGTCGCCGGACTACGAGACCGAATACAACAACCGCGCCCGCGTGCCGGAGCATCCCGGCATCATCGCCGGCTGGCAGGCCGACGCCGCCGCCTACAGGGCGACCGCGCTGTGCGAGCTCGGCGTCTCCTATGGCGAGGGCGAGCGGCAGCTCTACGATCTGTTCAAGCCGGAGACGATCCGCGGCAACGCGCTGGTGATGTTCATCCATGGCGGCTACTGGCAGGCGCTCGACCGGAGCTTCTTCTCGCATATGGCGCGTGGGCTGAACCAGCTCGGCCTGCCCGTGGCGGTCGTGGGCTACGATCTCTGCCCGCAGGTCCATCTCGGGCATATCGTCTGGGAGCTTCAGCAGGCAGCTGCCGCGCTCTGGCGTCGCTTCGGCCTGCCGGTCGTCGCGACCGGCCACTCTGCCGGCGGGCATCTCAGCGCCTGCACGCTCGCTACCGACTGGAAGAATGTCGGCGCCGACCTGCCCGAGCATCTGGTGCCCGCCGCCTATGGCATTTCCGGCCTCTACAACCTCAAACCCCTGACCGAGACGAGCATCAACAAGGCCCTCGGCCTCAGCATGGAAGCGGCCGAGCTCGAAAGTCCGCTATTCTGGTCGGCGCCGTCGCGGCTGACGATGGACGCCGTAGTCGGCGGCGAGGAGAGCGCCGAGTACCACAAGCAGAGCCGCCGGATCGTCGATGTCTGGGGGCTGGAAGGCGTGACGACGCGCTATGAGGAAATCCCCGGCGCCAATCATTTCACCATCATCGCCGGGCTGACGGAGCCGGACAATCCGATGACACGGCGCATCGCGGCGCTCGCTGGCGCTTGATCTCTGCGCAGAGGGGATCGCCTGCGCCGAAGCATCGGTCTCGCCCGAAAACCGCATTTCCCTTTTCGGGCCGATGCCTTATCCAGACCGCATCAGAGTTTCGGAGCGCGCGATGCAGACCTTCTTCGTCGAGATCAAATGCAAGCTCGGCAAGACCTATGAGGTCGCCAGCGAACTGGCCGATCGCGAGATCGCCTCGGAGATCTACTCGACCGCCGGCAACTACGACATCCTGGCCAAGTTCCATGTCGGCGCCGACGTCGATATCGGGCATTTCGTCGCGCAGAAGGTGCAGTCGATCCCCGAGATCGCGGACACGCACACGATCATCACCTTCAAGGCCTTCTGAGCCGCGCTCGCATTCGAGCCTTCGATTCAACCAGCGCATCTTCTGATTCAAGGCTGCGTTTCCTGAGTCGTGCCAACGGGTTGTCGCAGCCTGCTCACAGAGCGATTCACCTCTTTCACGGATTGATTCAATCGGCCGCGGCCTGATCTTTGCCTTGCTGCGGCCACCGAGGCATCCTGACCGCTTGACGCCGCATGGCCTTTCGCGCGACCAGCATCCTTCGGACTGCAGGGACCACCGCGCCATGAAAAGCACGCTTTCCTCCGATCTGCGCTCGGGCGCGCTCGTCTATCATCGCCAGCCCCGGCCCGGTAAGTTGGAGATCCAGGCGACCAAGCCGCTCGGCAACCAGCGCGACCTCGCCCTCGCCTATTCGCCCGGCGTCGCCGCTGCCTGCGAGGCGATCGTCGACGACCCGTCTCAAGCGGCCGAACTCACCTCACGCCAGAACCTCGTCGCCGTCATCACCAACGGCACGGCCGTGCTGGGCCTGGGCGACATCGGCCCGCTGGCTTCCAAGCCGGTGATGGAAGGCAAGGCGGTCCTGTTCAAGAAATTCGCCGGCATCGACTGCTTCGACATCGAGGTCGAGCAGAAGAACATCGAGAAGTTCGTCGAGGTCGTCGCCGCACTGGAGCCGACCTTCGGCGGCATCAACCTCGAGGACATCAAGGGGCCGGAGTGCTTCGAGATCGAGGAGCAGCTCAAGGCCCGCATGAAGATTCCGGTCTTCCATGACGACCAGCACGGCACCGCGATCATCGTCGGCGCGGCCGTCCTGAACGGCCTCGACCTCGCCGGCAAGAAGATCGCCGACGTCAAGATCGTCGTCTCCGGCGCCGGCGCGGCCGCTCTCGCCTGCACCAACCTGCTCGTCGAGCTCGGTGCGCAGCGCAAGAACATCTGGGTCACCGATCTCGAAGGCGTGGTCTACCAAGGCCGAAACACGCTGATGGATCGCTGGAAGGAGGTCTATGCGCAAGAGACGGACGCGCGCACGCTGGCCGACGTGATCGGCGGAGCCGACATCTTCCTCGGCCTGTCCGCCGCAGGCGTGCTCAAGCCCGAGATGGCCAAGAGCATGGCGCCGAAGCCGCTGATCCTGGCGCTCGCCAACCCCAATCCCGAGATCACGCCCGAGGACGCGCTCGCCGTGCGTCCCGACGCGATGATCTGCACCGGCCGCTCGGACTATCCGAACCAGGTCAACAACGTCCTGTGCTTCCCGTACATCTTCCGCGGCGCGCTCGACGTGCAGGCGACGACGATCAACGAGGCGATGAAGCTCGCCGCGGTGCGCGCCATCGCGGCGCTCGCCCGCGAGGCCTCCTCGGATGTGGCGGCGCGCGCCTATGGCGGCGAGACCTCGACCTTCGGCGCGACCTCGCTGATCCCGAATCCGTTCGATCCGCGCCTGATCATGCGCATCGCCCCGGCCGTGGCGGAAGCCGCCATGGTGACCGGCGTCGCGCGCAAGCCGCTGGTCGATGTCGAGGCTTATCGCGAGCAGCTCTCGCGCTTCGTCTTCCGCTCCGGCTTCATCATGAAGCCGCTGTTCCAGCAGGCCAAGGCCGACCCCAAGCGCGTCATCTACGCCGAAGGCGAGGATGAGCGCGTGCTGCGCGCCGCCCAGGTCGCGCTGGAGGAAGGCCTCGCCATCCCGATCCTGATCGGCCGCCCGAGCGTGATCGAGACCCGCATCCAGCGCTTTGGCCTGTCGCTGAAGCCGGGCGTCGACTTCCAGGTGGTCAACCCCGAGGACGACCCGCGCTATCGCGACTACGTCCAGACCTATCTCGACATCGCCGGCCGGCGCGGCATCACGCCAGAGGCGGCGCGCGCGCTGGTGCGCACCAACAACACGGTGATTGCCGCGCTCGCGGTGGCGCGTGGCGAGGCGGATGCGATGATCTCCGGGCTCGAAGGCCGGTTCATGTCGCGTCTGCGGCACATCAAGGACATCATCGGCCTGGCGCCCGGTGTCTGCGATATCGCGGCCATGACGCTGATCATCACCAACAAGGGTGCCTTCTTCCTCTCCGACACCCATGTGAAGCACGATCCGAGCGCCGAGGAGATCGCGGACATGACCGTGCTCGCGGCGAGCCATGTCCAGCGCTTCGGCCTCGACCCCAAGATCGCTCTGCTCTCGCATTCGGATTTCGGCGCGGCCGACACCCCGAGCGCGCTGAAGATGCGCAATGCGCTGAAGCTGATCCGCGAGCGCGCGCCGCATCTGGAGTGCGACGGCGAGATGGAGGTCGAGACGGCCCTGGTGCCGCTGATCCGCGAGCGCGTGCTGCCCTCCTCGACTCTGAAGGGCATGGCGAACGTCCTGATCTTCCCGAACCTCGACGCGGCGAACATCGCCCATCAGTTCGCCAAGGTGCTGGCGGATGCGCTGCCGGTCGGCCCGATCCTGATCGGCACGGCCAAGCCCGCTCATATCCTCACCAGCTCGGTGACGGCACGCGGCGTGGTCAACATGACGGCCGTGGCGGTGGTAGAGGCCCAGGAGAGATCCGCGGCAGCCGGTTGATCGGCGCGATGCCCCTGCCACGCGCTCTACTGGCCATCACGATCGGTCTCTGCCTGGCCGCGACGGCGACACCGGCACAGGAGCCGCTGCGCGAGGAGCCCGGTTTCCTGCGCGTCCAGATCGATGGCCGCGTAGCTCGCCTCGAAACCCTCGTCGTCCGCCCCGATCGCGCGTCGGGCCGTCTGCCGCTCGCGCTGATCACGCATGGCAAGGCGCCGAGTCATACGAGGATGGGCGATCTGCGCGCCGTCGGTTACGCGGCCATCGCACGCGACCTCGCCCGCCGGGGCTGGATCGCCGCGGTCGTCGTCCGGCGCGGTTTTGGACAATCGGACGGCCCCTTCTCCACGGAAGGTGCGGGTTGCGGCCTGCCCAACATGGTGCCGCGTTTCGAAAGCGACGCAAAGGAGCTCGAGGCCGCGCTCAAGGCTTTGACAGAGCGACCCGACGTCGCGCCCGACCGCGTCATCGCCTTGGGTGAATCGGCGGGCGGCGCCGCAGTCATGGCGCTGGCCCAACGCAAGCCGCCCGGCCTGAAGGCCGTGATCAACGTCGCCGGCGGGCTCGATCTCAGCGACTGCGTCGAGAAGGGCCGGGACGCGCTCGTCGCGACCGTCCGGCACTGGCCGTGGAAGGATACCGTGCCGCAGCTCTGGGTCTATGCCGGCAACGACGAGCTCTTCCCGCCGTCCCTCGTCGACCGTATGCGGGGCGCGGCTCTCGACCGTGGCGGCGATGTACGTCTCATTGCGTTGCCGGAGGTCAAACCACGCGGCCATGCCGCCTTGCAGAACGGCAGAGCCCGCTTCGTTTGGCTCCGGGAGATGGACACTTCTTTGCGCGCCTGGAATCTGCCGACCCATCCTCCGGAACGGCCGAAGACGGAGTTCGACCGCATCGGCCTCGAAGGACGTGCTTCGGTGTTCGAGAACTATTTCAGCGCGCCCGGTGAAAAGGCGATGGCCGTCAGCCGAACCGGCAAGAGCTTCACCTACCGCTACGGCGAAAAGGATCTCGAGGCGGCCCGTCGCAACGCGCTGTCCGATTGCGGCAAGAAGGCCGAGGATTGCCGCCTGGCTTTCGAGAACGACCAAGCCGTCGACGCGCCCTAGCGCAGGATCGGCTTTTCCGACTTGGCAGACTCACTCAGGCGGGTTCTACTTCCCTCCGTCGGGCATCGCTCGCAACGACGCCCGGTCAAGGGAGGTTGCCATGCTCGACGTCACGCGCCGCACCGCTCCTCTGGCATTCGCCGCCATCCTGGCCGCAACCCGCGCCGAGGCGGTCCAGAGCCGGATCGTCTTCCACCGGGGCAATGACGGCGACCCCGAAACGCTCGATCCGCACAAGACCTCCACCGTCGCCGAAGCGCATCTGCTGCGCGACCTGCGCGAAGGCCTCGTCATCCACAATATGAGGGGCGAGGTCGTGCCCGGCGTCGCCGAGAGCTGGACGATGAGCCCGGACGGCAAGAGCTGGCGCTTCAACCTGCGCCCCAACGCGAAATGGTCGAATGGCGACCCGGTACGTGCCGCCGACTTCGTCTACTCCTTCCGCCGTATCCTCGATCCGGAAACCGGCGCGCGATACGCCAACCTGCTCTATCCGATCCGCAATGCCGAGCCGATCCACAAGGCGTCGACCGGCTCCGCCCTCGACGATCTCGGCGTGGTCGCTTCCGGCGAGCACGTGCTGGAGATCGCGCTCGAACGGCCGACGCCCTATCTGCTCGAGCTTCTGACCCATCAGAGCACGCTGCCCGTCCATCCCGCCAGCACGGCCAAGGCTACGCAGGAACCGGGGCGCCCAGAAAACTGGATCACCAACGGCGCCTACATGCTGAAGGAGTTCGCCCCGAATTCGCATATCCGCCTCGATCGGAACCCCCATTTCCACGACGCCGCCAATGTGAAGATCGACACGGTGATCTTCTATCCGGCCTCCGATCTCGTGGCGGCGGCCCGGCGCTTCCAGGCCGGAGAGTTGCATCTGACGACAGACATTCCGGCAGACCAGTTCAAGCAACTGCGCCAGAAACTCGGAGACCAGGTTCGGATCGGCCCCTATCTCGCGACCTATTTCCTGATCCTCAACAGCGCCAAGCCGCCCTTCGACGATGCCCGCGTGCGCCGGGCTCTTTCGCTGCAGATCGACCGCGAATTCATCGCCGACCGGGTCTGGGGCGGTACGATGCTGCCGGCCTATGGGGTGGTGCCACCCCATATCGGCAATTACGGCGAGCGGGCCGAACTCGATTTCCGGCACAATTCGGTGCTGGAGCGTGAGGAGGAGGCCAAGCGTCTTTTGGCCTCGGCCGGCTTCGGCAACGGCTTTCCGCTGCGGATCGAATACCGCTTCAACACGACCGACAACAACCGCCACACCGCCGAGGCGATCGCGGAACAGTGGCACGCCATCGGTGTGGAGACCCGCTTCGTCGAGACCGACTACCGGACGCATTTCGCCTATCTGCGCGAAGGCGGCGATTTCGACGTCGCCCGCTACGGCTGGATCGGCGATTATTCGGACCCGCAGAACTTCCTGTTCCTGTTCCAGAGCGACAATGTCGGCTTCAACATCGGCAAGTACGGCAACCCGCAATTCGACGCGCTGATGAAGCTCGCCGCCGACGAACTCGACATCTCCAAGCGCGCCGTCATCCTGCGCGAGGCCGATAGCATCGTCATCAGCGAAGAGCCCTGGATTCCGGTGCTGCACTATTCGACCAAGAATCTCGTCTCGCCGAAGCTCGTCGGCTTCGAGCAGAACCTGCGCGGTGCGATCCCGACGCGGTTCCTCAGTCTGAAAGCCTAATACTGCGCCCTGCGCCAGACGCCGGGCCGTTTCCCTGCCTTGATGCTCGCAAGCGCCGCGAAGCTCCGCTAGGAAGAGCGCGTCCTTTTCCCACCCAGCGGGTCCGCAGCGATGAGCCGTATCGTCTATGTCAATGGCGCCTACCTCCCCGAGGAAGATGCCAAGATTTCCGTGTTCGATCGCGGCTTCATCTTCGGTGACGGCATCTACGAGGTTTCGGCCGTGATCGGCGGCAAGCTCGTCGACTGCGAGGCGCATCTGGCCCGCCTCGAGCGCTCCTGCGGCGAGATCCGGCTTGCCCTGCCCTGGTCGAAGACCGAGCTCGTCGCGATCCATGAGGAGCTGATCAAGCGCAACAACCTCGACGAAGGCGGCATCTATCTGCAGGTCTCGCGCGGCGCGGCCGATCGCGACTTCCCCTTCCCGAAGGATGTCGCGCCTACGCTGGTGATGTTCACCCAGGCCCGCAATTTCGTGAACGCGCCGACGGCCAAGACCGGCATCAAGGTCGTCTCGACGCCCGACCTGCGCTGGGCCCGCCGCGACATCAAGAGCGTCAACCTGCTCGCGCCCGTGCTCGCAAAGCAGTTCGCGCTGGAGAGCGGCGCGCAGGAGGCCTGGCTGGTCGAGGACGGCGTGGTGACGGAGGGCGCCTCCTCCACCGCCTGGATCGTCAAGGGCAAGACGCTGATCTCGCGCCCGCTTTCGAACAAGGTGCTGCCGGGCATCACCCGCAAGGCGGTGCTCGCCTATCTCGCGGAATCCGGCTTCGCCTTCGAGGAGCGCGAATTCACGCTTGAGGAGGCGCTCGATGCCGAGGAGGCCTTCATCACCTCCGCGACCAGCCTCGTCATGCCGGTAACCTCGATCGACGGCCACACGATCCACAACGGCGCCCCCGGCCCGACCGCGCTGCGCCTGCGCGAGATCTATATCGCCTACGCCCGCAAGGGCGGCGTCCTGGGCTGAAATCGCAGGCCACCGCGTATCTCGGCGTCATGCTCGCCCCTGTGGCGAGCATCCACGCCTTGAACGCCGCCCTCGACGACGAAAGACGTGGATGGTCGGGACGAGCCCGACCATGACGGGTGGCGCTAAACGGTGCCCTCGGGCCGGCCTGCCAGCTCCCCCATCACATAGGTCGCGGCGACATTGCGCTCGTCGCCGAGCGTGACGAGCACGAACAGCTCCTCCGCCAGATCGCGCACCGTCTCCATGCGATGCGCCATCGCGCGTGTCGCCCCGGTGTCGAGCACGACGACATCTGCCTCGCGGCCGGGCTCGAAGCTTCCGAGCAGATGGTCGAGGCCGAGCGCGACGGCATTGCCGCGCGTGATCGCATGTAGCGCCGCGAAAGCGGAAAGCGACTGACCCTGCAACTGCAGCACCTTGTAGGCCTCGGCCATGGTCCGCAGCATCGAATAGGAGGTGCCGCCGCCGATATCGGTCGCGACGGCGACCTTCACGCCGTGCTGCCGGGCATGGGCCCAGTCGAACAGGCCTGAGCCGAGGAAGAGGTTCGAGGTTGGGCAGAAAACGGCGACCGCGCCGGTTTCAGCAAAGGCCCGCCATTCATTGTGGGTCATGTGGATACAGTGCCCCATCAGGCTCTTAGGCCCGAGCAGCCCGTAGCCCCGGTAGATGTCGGCATAGTCGGCCGCCTGCGGAAAAAGCTCGCTGGCCAAGGCGATCTCGGCCCGGTTCTCGTCGATATGGGTCTGGACATGGCAGCCGGGATGTTCCGCGGCGAGCCTTCCTGCAGCCGCCATCTGCTCGGGGGTCGAGGTGATCGCGAAGCGCGGGGTGATGGCATACAGCTGCCGGCCCTTGCCGTGCCAGCGCGCGATCAGCGCCTTCGAATCGCGATAGCCGCTCTCGGCCGTGTCGGTCAGCGCCTCCGGCGCGTTGCGGTCCATCATCACCTTGCCGGCGATCATGCGGGTATTGCGGCGCTGAGATTCGGCAAAGAAGGCTTCGGCCGATTGCGGATGGACCGAGCAATAGACTGCCGCCGTGGTCRTGCCGTTGGCCAAGAGCTCGTCGATGAAGAAGCGCGAAAGCTTCTCCGCATGTCCCTGCTGCGCGAGCTTCTGCTCCTCGACGAAGGTGTATTTGTTCAGCCACTCCATCAGTTGCGCGCCGTAGGAGGCGACAACTTGCGTCTGCGGCATGTGGATGTGCGCGTCGATGAAACCCGGCATGATCAGATGCGGGCGATGGTCGACGATCTCGGCATCGGCCGGCAGCGTCTGCAGCAGCTTCCTCGCCTCGCCCGCCGCTTGGACCATCCCGTTCTCGATGACCAGCAGCCCGTCGGCGACATAGCGATGCGCAGCCTCGCCTGCTGCCTCCGGATCATCGACGAACCAGAGCAGGCGGCCACGCAGGGCGCGCAGGGCGGCGAGTGCAGTCACGGCGGGCAACTCCGGCACAATTCCACATCACATCTGCACCAAATCGAAGCTTCCGGCCAAGCGCGGATCGTGCCTAATCTGCAGGCATGAAATGGCTATGCGAGCGGAGCGGGCGGGATGCGTGAGACCTTGCGCTTCCTGCTCGGCGACAGGTTGGTCGAACTCGACCGCTGCGACCCGACTTTGACTGTGCTCGACTGGCTGCGCCTCGACCAGCGCATGACCGGCACGAAGGAGGGCTGCGCCGAAGGGGACTGCGGCGCCTGCACCGTCGTCGTCGGCCGGCTCGACCGCGGCAATCTGCGATATGAGGCGATCAACGCCTGCATACGCTTCCTGCCGACGCTGGATGGCTGCCAGCTCCTGACCGTCGAGCATCTGAAGAGCACGGATGGCAGCCTCCACCCGGTGCAGCAGGCGATGGTGGAATGCCACGGCTCGCAATGCGGCTTCTGCACGCCAGGCTTCGTCATGTCGTTGCTGGCGCTCAGGCTTAACGAGGTTGAGCCGAGCACCGGGCGCATCGAGGATGCTCTGGCCGGCAATCTCTGCCGCTGCACCGGCTACGAACCGATCATCGCCGCAGGCCGCCGCATGGACGAGATCGCGCCACGGGAGGCCGATCGCTTCCTGCAGGAACGCGGGGCCGTGGCGAACAGACTCACCGCGCTGAACGATACCGAAACGCTGGCCTTGCAGGGCGAAGGCGGGCGCTTCTACGCCCCGGCGACGGTCGAGGCGCTGGCCAATCTGATTGCCGCGCATCCGCAGGCGACGTTGGTCGCCGGCGCGACTGACGTCGGGCTCTGGGTCACCAAGGCCATGAAGCGCCTCGACCCGGTGATCTATCTCGGACGCGTAGAGACTCTTCGCGCGATCACCGATGAGGGCGATCATCTCCGCTTCGGCGCGATGGCCGGCCATATCGACGTCCGCGCAGCGCTGGCCGGGCTTTCGCCGCAGCTCGACGAATTGATGCGGCGCTTCGGCGGCGAGCAGGTGCGCAACGCCGGCACGGTCGGCGGCAATATCGCCAATGGTTCGCCGATCGGCGACCTGCCGCCGGCCCTGATCGCGCTCGGTGCGACGCTGGTGCTGGCGCGACGCGCCGAGGCCGGCATCGAGCGCCGCGTCATACCGCTCGAACGCTTCTTCCTCGACTACCGCAAGCAGAACCGTCGCCCGGGCGAATTCGTCGAGGCCGTGCTGGTGCCGAAGCTGGCCCCCGGGATGCTCTTCCACGCCTCCAAGGTCTCGAAACGCTTCGACGAGGATATCTCGGCCGTCTGCGGTACCTTCCGACTGCAGCTCGGCCCGGATGGCCGCATCGGCGAGGCCCGCCTCGCCTATGGCGGCATGGCCGGCATCCCGAAGCGGGCGGCGGCTGCCGAGGCCACCCTGGTGGGCCGCGCATGGGACGACGGGGCCGTCGCAGCCGCCGTCGCCGCGCTGGCGCAGGATTTCACACCGCTCGACGACATGCGCGCCTCGGCGCATTATCGGCTGAAGATCGCCGGCAACCTCCTGCGCCGTTTTCTGATCGAGACGACGCAGCCCGCGACCGAAACGCGGGTCGCCGGCCTGCTGGCGGAGGCCGCTCATGGCTGACGCACGCCACAAGCTCGATATCGCGCTGGAGAGCGGCCCTGTGGGCAGCGCCCGCATCCACGACTCCGCGCCCAAGCATGTCGCGGGCGAAGCTGTTTATATCGACGACATCGCCGCGCCCGAAGGGCTGCTGCACGCCTATCTCGGCACGAGCGCCATCGCCCATGGCAAGCTCATATCGCTCGATCTCGCGGCGGTGCGTGCCGCGCCGGGCGTCGTCGCCGTGCTGACAGCGGAGGACATCCCCGGCGCCAACGACATCTCCTCGACGCATCTGCATGACGAACCAGTCTTCGCGACCGAGAACATCCTGTTCCACGGCCAGCCGCTCTTCGCCGTGGTGGCAGAGACGCGCGAACAGGCGCGCCACGCCGCGACGCTGGCAAAGGCGGAATATGCCGAGGAAGAGCCGCTGATCGATATCGCAGCCGCGCGTGAGGCCGGTGCCAAGCTCGTCACCGCGCCGCTCAAGCTGGAGCGCGGCGATGTCGCGGCCGCGCTCGCGGAGAGTCCGCGCCGGCTGAAGGGCTCGATGACGATCGGCGGGCAGGAGCATTTCTATCTCGAAAGCCAGGTCGCGCTGGCGATCCCCGGCGAGGACGAGGACATGGCCGTGCTGGTCTCGACCCAGCATCCGAGCGAGGTTCAGCACATGGTCGCCGCCGTGCTCGGCGTCGGCTCGCATGCGGTGACGGTCGAGGTCCGGCGCATGGGCGGCGGCTTCGGCGGCAAGGAGACGCAGGCCAATCTCTTCGCCTGCGTCGCCGCGCTCTGCGCCCGCAAGCTCAAACGGCCGATCAAGCTCCGGCCCGACCGCGACGACGACATGGCGATCACGGGCAAGCGCCATGATTTCGTCTGCGACTACGAGATCGGCTTCGACGACGAAGGCCGCATCCATGCGCTCGATGCCGTCTATGCAGCGCGCTGCGGCTGGAACGCGGACCTGTCGGGGCCCGTGACCGACCGCGCCCTCTTCCACATGGATAATTGCTATTTCTACCCGGCGGTGCGCGCGCGCTCCGAGCCACTCTTCACCAACACCTGCTCGAACACGGCCTTCCGGGGCTTCGGCGGCCCGCAGGGCATGGTCGGCGCCGAGCGCTTCATCGAGGAGGTCGCCTTTGCGACCGGGCTCGACCCGCTGGAGGTGCGGCGGCGCAATCTCTATGGCGGGGCAGGCCGCGACGTCACGCCCTATCACCAGACGGTCGAGGACAACATCGCGACCGAAATCATCTCCGAACTGGAGCGGCGCTGCGACTACCAAGCGCGCAAGACGGCAATCCGCGAGGCCAACGCAACGAGCCCCATCGTCAAGCGCGGCATCGCTCTGACGCCGGTCAAGTTCGGCATCTCCTTCACCGCGACCTGGTTCAACCAGGCCGGCGCGCTGGTGCATGTCTATACCGACGGCACGGTCGCGCTGAACCATGGTGGCACCGAGATGGGGCAAGGGCTCTACATCAAAGTGGCGCAGGTGGTGGCCCATGCCTTCGGCATCGGGCTCGACCAGATCAAGATCACCGCGACGACGACCGGCAAGGTGCCGAACACCTCGGCCACCGCCGCCTCGTCCGGCTCCGATCTCAACGGCATGGCAGCGCTCGATGCCTGCGACACAATCAAGAAGCGGCTCACTGAATTCGCCGCCAAGAACTGGCAGGAACAGCCGGAGGATATCGCCTTCCTGCAGGGGCGCGTGAAGATCGGCGCTCGCGAGATCGCCTTCAAGGAACTTGTCGCCGCCGCCTATATGGCGCGCGTCCAGCTTTCGGCGACGGGCTTCTACGCCACCCCCAAGATTCATTGGGATCGCAAGGCCGGGCGCGGCCACCCCTTCTATTATTTCGCCTATGGCGCCGCGGCTGCCGAGGTCGCGATCGACACGCTGACCGGCGAATACAAGGTCGAGCGTGTCGACATCCTCCATGATTGCGGGCAGTCGCTGAACCCCGCGATCGACAAGGGCCAGATCGAGGGTGGCTTCGTGCAGGGCATGGGCTGGCTGACGACCGAAGAGCTGGTCTGGGACAAAAGGGGCAGGCTCTGGACCCATGCGCCCTCGACCTACAAGATTCCCGTCGCCTCCGACCGGCCGCGCATCTTCAACGTCCACCTGCTGGAGAATGCGCCGAACCGCGAGCCGACGATCCACCGCTCCAAGGCGGTCGGCGAGCCGCCGCTGATGCTGGCGATCTCGGTTCTGCATGCGCTGTCGGATGCGGTTGCAAGCGTGAGCGACTACCGGATCTGCCCGCGCCTCGATGCGCCGGCGACGCCCGAGCGGGTGTTGGATGCAGTGGAGCGAGTCCGGGCGGAGGCTGGGCGATGAGGTTCGGAACCTCCCCGGTCATTCCGGGGCTTCGCGCAGCGGAGAGCCCGGAACCCATAACCGCCGACGACGTTCGCAAGAGCGTCACGGTGCCTGCCCTTTCCTTCTCGACCTGTGGTTATGGGTTCCGGGCTCAGGCCTGCGGCTTGCCCCGGAATGACGGGGGAGCAGCACCATGACCCTCGCAGCCTTCCTTGATGTCCATCAGCGCGAAGGCGTCGTGCTCGTCCGGATCGAAGCGGCGGAAGGCTCCACGCCGCGCGAGGCCGGCGCCTGCATGGCCGTGAGCCCCGGCGCCATCGCCGGGACGATCGGCGGCGGGCAACTCGAATTCCACTGCATCGACCTCGCCCGGCACATGCTGAGCGAGGGCGCCGAGGACCAACTGCTCGACATTCCGCTTGGCCCGCAGATGGGACAGTGCTGCGGGGGGCGGGTCCGTGTTTCGCTGCGCCATGCCGGCACGGCCGAGATCGCCCTGTTCAGCGCCCGCGAGAAAGCGGAGGCAGCGGCGCGGCCACCGGTGCTGATCTACGGCGCCGGCCATACCGGCAGGGCCCTGGCCCATGCGCTGGCGCCCCTGCCCTTCTCGGTTTCGCTGATCGACGATCGCGACGACGTCATGGGCGGGCTGCCAGCCGCCGTCACCTGCATCCGCATGGCCGATCCCGTCGATGCGGTCGCGAGCGCTCCGGCAAAGGCCGCCTTCGTCGTGCTCTCGCACAGCCACGCGCTGGACTACCGGCTGACCGAGGCGGCGCTGGCGCGCGGCGATGCGGCCTATGTCGGCCTGATCGGCTCGGCGACCAAGCGCGCCCGCTTCGAGGCGAGCTTTCTGCGCAGCGGCGGCCGGCGCGAGGCTCTGGCTCGATTGACCTGCCCGATCGGCGGTTCCGATGTGGACGACAAGCGCCCGGAGGTGATCGCGGCCTTGACGACGGCCGAGCTGGTGCGTTGCTTGCTTGGCCGCCGGGAACCGGCGAAAGGGAGACTCCCGAGACATGAATCAGCCGCGTGAGCAGGAAGTGCCGCCGCGGCTGGCGCTCGCCCATATCTCCAAGAGCTTTCCGGGCGTAAAGGCCAATGAAGACATCAGCCTGAGCGTCAGGCCCGGCGAGATCCACGCCCTGCTCGGCGAGAACGGCGCCGGCAAGTCTACCCTGGTCAAGATCATCTACGGCGTGCAGCAGGCCGACGAAGGCACTATCCACTGGAATGGCTCGGCCGTCTCGATTCCGTCGCCCAAGGCGGCGCGCAAGCTCGGCATCGGCATGGTGTTCCAGCATTTCTCGCTGTTCGACGCGATGACCGTGATCGAGAACATCGCGCTCGGSCTCGACGARGCSGTGGATCGCGAGGAGCTGAAGCGTCGCGTCGCGGCGATCCTGCAATCCTACTCGCTGCCGCTCGATCCGGAGAGAGAGGTGCATACGCTCTCGGTCGGCGAGCGCCAGCGCATCGAGATCGTGCGCTGCCTGCTGCAGAAACCGAAACTGCTGATCATGGACGAACCCACCTCGGTGCTGACGCCGCAGGAGGTGGAACGACTGTTCGCGACACTCAGACAGATCGCAGCGGAAGGCTGCTCGATCCTCTACATTTCGCACAAGCTGCATGAGATCAAAGCGCTCTGCGACAGCGCCACCATCCTGCGCGGCGGGCGCGTCGTGGCGACCTGCGATCCGAAGATCGAGACAACCAAGCGCATGGCCGAACTGATGATCGGCGCGGAGCTGCGCAAGATCGAGCACGGCAAGACGGCCGGCAGCGGCGCTGTCCGATTGGAGGCAAAGGGGCTTTCGCTGCCGGGCGAGCCGCCTTTCGGCACCGATCTGGAAAATGTCTCGTTCGAGGCGCGGGCCGGCGAGATCCTCGGTATCGCCGGCGTCGCCGGCAACGGACAGGCTGAGCTATTGACCGCGCTCTCGGGCGAGCAACTCGCCGGCAGGGCCGAGGCGATCAGGCTCGACGGCAAGGCCATCGGCCTGGAGGGCGCCGGGACGCGCCGGGCGCTCGGCCTCGCCTGCGTGCCCGAGGAGCGCAACGGCCATGCGGCTGTGCCGGATTTCTCGCTCGCCGACAACGGTGTCCTGACCGCGCGCCACAGGCTTCCATTGGCGCCGCACGGCTTCATCAGCCGGGGCGCCGTCCGGCGCTTCGCCGATGGCGTCATCAAGCTCTTCGATGTCAGGACCACCGGCAATGCCGCGCTCGCCCGCTCGCTCTCGGGCGGCAATCTGCAGAAATTCATCATGGGCCGCGAGATCGGCCAGCAGCCGGCCGTGCTCGTGGTCTCGCAGCCGACCTGGGGGGTCGATGCGGGCGCCGCCGCCGCGATCCGGCAGGAACTCGTCGACCTCGCCGCCAAGGGCTCGGCTGTGGTGGTGATCTCGCAGGATCTCGACGAATTGCTCGAGCTTGCCGACCGGCTCTGCGTCATCAATGAAGGCCGGCTCTCGGCGCCGCGCCCGGTCGCGAGCCTCGGCATCGACGAGATCGGCCTGATGATGGGCGGCGTCCACGGCGCGGAGGGAGCCGTTCATGCTTGAATGGCGCCGCCGCCGCGAGCCGAGCACGCTGATGCTGGCCTTGAGCCCGTTGATCGCGATCGGTCTGACCATGCTGCTCGGCATGATCGTCTTCACCGCCATGGGCTATGACGGCTTCCATGCGGTCGGGAGCATTTTCCTGACGCCGTTCCTGGAGCCGCAGCGCTGGGCCGATATCGGCGTCAAGGGCGCGCCGCTCATCATGATCGCGCTTGGGCTGGCCATCGGCTTCCGCGCCAATGTCTGGAACATCGGCGCGGAGGGGCAATACATCATGGGCGCCATCGCCGGTACCGGCGTCGCGCTCGCGACCTACGACATGACCGGCTGGTGGATCCTGCCCGCCATGGTATTGGCCGGCATCCTCGGTGGCATGGCCTGGGCCGCGATCCCCGCCTTCCTGCGCGTCAAGCTGCAGGTCAGCGAGATCCTGACCAGCCTGATGCTGACCTATGTCGCGGTCCAGTTCCTGTATTTCCTCGTGCGCGGACCGTGGAAGGACCCAGACGGCTTCAATTTCCCGCAAACGCGGATGTTCACCGCCGACCAGACGCTGCCGACGGTGCTCGAAGGCTCGCTCGTCCATCTCGGTATCCCGGTCGCGCTCGTCCTTGCCGTCATCGCCTGGCTGCTGATGGAGAAGACCACCGCCGGCTACGCCATCAAGGTCGTCGGCCTCGCGCCCGCCGCCGCCCGCCATGGCGGCTTCAGCGCCGCACGCACGACCTGGGCGACGCTCCTGATCAGCGGCGCGCTCGCCGGCCTCGCCGGGCTGTTCGAGGCAGCCGGCCCCTTCGGGCAGCTCACCCCGCAATTCCCGGTCGGCTACGGCTTCACCGCGATCATCGTCGCCTTCCTCGGCCGGCTCAATCCGCTCGGCATCGTCTTCGGCGGCCTCGTGCTGGCCGCGACCTATGTCGGCGGCGAGATCGCGCAATCGACGGTTCGGCTGCCGCAGGCCGCGACCGGCATGTTCCAGGCCACGCTGCTGTTCATGCTGCTCGCGACGGACGTGCTGGTCCGCTGGCGGATCGCCTTCAAGCGGAGGGCGGCGTGATGCGTTTCGCGACGGAACCTCGCCGTCATTCCGGGGCGGCCCGCAGGGCCGAGCCCGGAACCTATGAACACCGGCCAAGCCGAAGGGATCGCCGGGTTCGAGCTAGCATATCTGGACAAGAACCTGTGTTCATGGGTTCCGGGCTCATCGCTTCGCGATGCCCCGGAATGACGAGGTGGAGCGCATGACCTCCGCCATGCTCGTCTCCATCCTGATGACGCTGATCGCGGCTTCGACGCCGCTGCTGCTCGCGGCGCTGGGCGAGCTCGTCGCCGAGAAGGCAGGCGTGCTCAACCTCGGCGTCGAGGGCATGATGCTGTGCGGCGCGGTCGCCGGCTTCGCCGTCGCCTTCTCGACCGGCAGCACTGGCATTGGCCTCGTCGCGGCCGCCTGCGCCGGTATCGCTGCCTCGATGGTCTTTGCCGTGCTCGCCCTCTCGCTGATGGCCAATCAGGTGGCGACGGGCCTCGCGCTGACGATCTTCGGCATCGGCGCCTCCTCCCTGATCGGCGCCGGCTTCGTCGGGCGCACCGTGACGCGCCTGCAGCCGGTGTTTCCGGCGGCGCTTTCGGAACACCCGCTGCTGCGGGTGATCTTCGGCCACGACATCCTCGTCTATCTCTCGCTGGCACTCGTCGCAGGCGTCAGCTTCTTCCTGCGCCGCACGCGGCCCGGCCTTATTCTGCGCGCTGTCGGCGAGAACGATGCCTCCGCCCACGCCATCGGCTATCCCGTGATCGCGATCCGCTACGCGGCGATCGCCTTCGGCGGTGCGTTGGCCGGGCTCGGCGGCGCCTATTTCTCGCTGGCGCTGACGCCGATGTGGGCGGACCGGCTGACCGCCGGACGCGGCTGGATCGCGCTGGCGCTCGTCGTGTTCTCGGCCTGGAAGCCGGGGCGACTGCTGCTCGGCGCCTATCTCTTCGGTGCCGTGATGACGCTCGAATTACAGGCCAAGGCCGCCGGCGTGACCTGGCTCGCGCCGGAGGTGCTGGCGATGGCCCCCTACCTTGCGACCATTGCGGTTCTGACCATGATGTCGCTAGGACGAAAGACCGGCCGGCTCGACGCGCCTGCCTGCCTCGGCAAACCTTTCTCGGCGTCCTGACGCCGCATCCGACAACGGGGAGTTTAGGACATGACCAGCATCATCACCCGCCGCAGGCTGACCTTCGGCGCAGCCGCCGCCACCACCCTGCCGATCCTCGGCCGGGGCGCCTCGGCACAGTCGCCGCTCGGCGTGGGCTTCATCTATGTCGGCCCGATCGGCGACCACGGCTACACCTGGACCCATGACCAGGGCCGGCTCGCGCTCGAGAAGGAATACGGCGCGAAGATCAAGACCAGCTTCATCGAGAACGTCGCGGAAGGCCCTGATGCCGCCCGCGCGCTGCGCCAGCTCGCCCAGGCCGGCAACCAGCTGATCTTCGCGACCTCCTTCGGGTTCATGAACCCGACGATCCAGGTCGCCAAGCAATTCCCGAAGATCAAGTTCGAGCACGCCACCGGCTATATGCGCGCCGAGAACGTCGCCACCTACAATGCGCGCTTCTATGAGGGCCGCGCCGTGATCGGCACCATCGCCGGCCACATGTCGAAGACCGGCCAGGCCGGCTACGTCGCCTCCTTCCCGATCCCGGAGGTGGTGATGGGCATCAACGCCTTCCATCTCGCCGCTCGGAAGGTGAACCCGAACTTCAAGACCAAGGTCGTCTGGGCCTCGACCTGGTACGACCCCGCCAAGGAAGCCGACGCCGCCAAGGCGCTGATCGACCAGGGCGCGGACATGATCACGCAGCACACCGACTCGGCGGCTCCGCTGCAGGCGGCCGAGCAGCGCGGCGTCTTCGCCTTCGGCCAGGCCTCCGACATGAAGGCCTTCGCGCCGAAGGCCCATCTCACCGCCATCGTCGACGACTGGTCGGGCTACTACATCAAGCGCGTCAAGGACGTCATGGACGGCAGCTGGAAGACCGGCGACGTCTGGGGCGGCCTGAAGGCAGGAATGGTCAGGATCGCGCCGTACAACGACGCGGTCACGCCCGCGGCACGCGCGGCCGCCGACGAGG
This sequence comes from Allobosea sp. 10N428, assembly GCF_056394545.1. NCBI lineage: Bacteria > Pseudomonadati > Pseudomonadota > Alphaproteobacteria > Hyphomicrobiales > Alloboseaceae > Allobosea > Allobosea sp. 10N428. The sequence goes on from NZ_JBFTIC010000001.1 coordinate 970,865, forward strand.
TGATCAAGAGCATCTCGGCCGGCACGCTGCACCCCTTCACCGGCGAACTGAAGGATCAGAAGGGCGAGGTTCGCCTCAAGGCCGGCGAGACGGCGAGCGACGAGATGCTCTCCAAGATGGACTGGTACGTGGACGGCATCCAGGCCTGATTCCGCGCTCCATCGCCGCCGGCGGGCTTGCTCCCGCCGGCGGCGCGATTCGCAGATCCTTGTTTGCCTTTCACCGTCAGGAAATGGTCCCGGGAGTGCCTACCCCCGTAGAAATCGGCATTATCGGCCCTATTATCGACGGAACGAAGCCGTTTCCTGTGCGTATCTACCGCCGCGGGCATCGTCTTTCCGCGGTAACCGTGGCAACTGCGTGAGTTGCGCGCCGCGAATAGCATCCATGTGTCGCGGTCGCTCGTGTCGGAAACGAGCATGAACGGCCGTAGTCCAGCACGCGACGCCTGAAGCACCTTCTCAAGGAGGATTTCATGACCAAGAACGAACTGATCGCCGCCATCGCGGATGAGACCGGCAAGACGAAGGCGGACGTCTCCGCCATCCTGGCCTCTCTCGGCACGACCGTCGCCAAGACACTCAAGAGCGGCGACGACGTCACGCTCGGCGGCATCGGCAAGCTCTCCGCCGCCAAGCGCGAGGCCCGAGAGGCCCGCAATCCGTCGACCGGCGCTACCATCAAGGTTCCGGCCAAGACCGTCGTGAAGTTCAAGGTCACCAAGGACCTCGCCGACGCGGTGGCGTAACGCCATCCATCGGGATCGAGCGGCGTTCGCGTTCCCTAGCGCGAACGCCGCTTGAGTCTCGCCGTCATGCTCGGGCTTGACCCGAGCATCTCTTCGACGAGATTCTCGGGTCTACGCTTCGCTCCGCCCGAGAATGACGCTGGCTCCATGTTCCTTCGCCTCTTCACCGATCTGCGCGCCGCCAAGGTCCCCGTGACCCTGCGCGAATATCTGACGCTGCTCGAAGGCGTCGAGGCCGACCTCGCCGAGCACAAGGTCGACGAATTCTACTATCTCGCCCGCGCTACGCTGGTGAAGGACGAGCGCCATCTCGACAAGTTCGACCAGGTCTTCGCCCAGGTGTTCAAGGGCATGGAGACGCTGGGCCAGGCGATCGAGGAAGCCGGCATTCCCGAGGAATGGCTGCGCAAGCTCGCCGAGAAATTCCTGACCGACGAGGAAAAGGCGCAGATTGATGCGCTGGGCTGGGACAAGCTCTGGGAGACGCTGAAGCAGCGGCTCGCAGAGCAGAAGGACCGTCACCAGGGCGGCAACAAATGGATCGGCACCGGCGGCACCTCACCCTATGGCGCCTATGGCTACAATCCCGAAGGCATCCGCATCGGTCAGGACAAGAACCGCAATTTCCGGGCGGTGAAGGTCTGGGACAAGCGCGAGTTCAAGGATTTCGACGACACGCGCGAGCTCGGCGTGCGCAACCTGCGCGTCGCATTGAGGCGGCTGCGCCGCTTCGCCCGTACGGGCGCGGCCGAGGAACTCGACCTCGACAACACGATCAGCGAGACGGCCAAGCACGGCTATCTCGACGTCAAGCTGCGGCCGGAGCGACGCAACGCCGTGAAGGTGCTGCTCTTCCTCGATGTCGGCGGCTCGATGGACTGGCATATCGAGCTGGCCGAGGAGCTGTTCTCGGCGGCGCGGGCCGAGTTCAAGCATTTCGAGCATTTCTACTTCCACAACTGTCCCTATGAGCGCGTCTGGAAAGAGAACCGCCGCCGTCACGACCAGATCATCCCGACTTGGGACGTGCTGCGGACCTATCCGGCCGATTACCGCCTCGTCTTCGTCGGCGATGCCTCGATGAGTCCCTACGAGATCGCGATGCCCGGCGGCTCGGTCGAGCACTGGAACGAAGAGGCCGGCGAGGTCTGGATGAACAGGCTGGTGAACAAGTTCCCGAAATCGGTCTGGCTCAATCCGGTCCAGCAGCATCTGTGGAACTATACGCAATCGATCCGTCAGATCGGCGGGTTGATGGGCGGACGCATGTTCCCGCTGACGCTCGACGGCCTCGATGGTGCGATGAGAGTTCTGGCGCGCTGAACCACGACGATCGGCCCGCTTCCCTTGGGCGGCCGGAATGCTCTAACTGCCCGCCATGACGAACGACCACGACGACGACGCCCCTGTCCCGAGCTGGCGCCAGCGCCCGAAGCCTGTCGGATTCGAGATCAGCTACAGGCTCGACGGCGACACCCTCGAGATCGATCGGACGCGCCGCGTCGACAGCGTCCGGCTCAGCGCCGTCGAGCAGGTGCGTTTCGTCTATGCGCCAGGCAACATCTCGTCCAAGGGCTACAAGACGCAGCTAAGGCTCAGCGACGGCCGGACCGTGACTTTCGGCAACCTGTCATGGCGCTCGCTGACCGATCTCGATCGCGACGATGCGCGCTATCACCGCTTCGTCTCGGCATTGTCAGCTGCAATCGCGCGGGCCAACCCGCGCGCCCGCTTCGTCGCCGGGCGGCCGAAGCCGCTCTGGCTCGGCGTCGTGTTCGTGGGAGCGGTGTCGCTGCTGATGCTCGCCGCCTTCACGTTGCGCGCCTTCCAGCAGGGAGCGACCAATGCCGGGCTGCTCGGCCTGCTGCTGGTCGCGGCCTCGTTCTGGCAGGTCTGGCCGCTCGTCAGTCTCAACCGGCCGCGCGAACTCGCGACCGGCGAAGTGCCCGACAGCCTCGTTCCCGGCCGCCCCGACTAACGCTCAGCGCACCACCAGCACCGAGGACTTGGCGCGGCGCACGATGGCGGAGGCGTTCGAGCCGATGACGTAAGCCAGCATGCCCGGCTCGTGCGAGCCGATGACGATGAGATCGGCCCCGGCCGCATCAGCCTCGGCCAGCACCTCGCCATGGACCGAGCCCAACAGCACCTTCGCCGAGACCTGATCGGCCGGCAGGTCGACCGTGGCAGCAATTTCGGCAAGCTTCGCTTCGGCGTCCTGCTGCTGTTCGGAATCGAAATCCGCAGGGACGAATTCCATGTAGGTGACGGGGATCATCGAGCGGACATAGACTAGGCGCACCACGCCGCCCGATATCTTGGCGAAGGATACGGCGGCAGCGATCGCTGGCTTGGCAAGATCGGCCTCCGCCAGATCGACGGGAACCAGAATCGACTTGTACATCGTATCCTCCAAGGCTGGTTGCAGAACCATTCTGGAGTTTGCCAGCACGCGCGCCATGATCCAGCGCAAAATGCGCGCTGCGGCAGGGCGCCGCGCGCCGGTCGGTCAGCGGAGTTTCAACCCTGACGCGCGGGGGTGCGCACGACCAGCCCGTCAAGATTGTCCCTGATCCGGATCTGGCAGGAGAGACGCGAGGTCGGCCGGACGTCGAAGGCGAAGTCCAGCATGTCCTCCTCCATCGGCTCCGCATGGCCGACGGCTTCCATCCAGGCATCGTCGACATAGACGTGGCAGGTCGCGCAGGCGCAGGCGCCGCCACATTCGGCCTCGATACCGGGAATCGCGTTGCGGATCGCCGTTTCCATCACCGTGGAGCCCGTTTCGCCCTCGACGGTGCGGCTCTCTCCGTGAGCGTCGATGAAGGTGATGTTCGGCATAAGAAACTCCGGCGCGCTATGACGGCCTCGCTTAGAGCATTTCAAAGCGGCACGGAACGGGCTTTTCCGCCGCAGCGCCCGTTCAGGCCGCGCAGTCGAAGCGCGCGATCGCCGCCCGCGCCTCGGCGGCGGCCAAGGCCAGTTCATCAAGAGCGCTCTCGGTCAGACGCGGCTCCGCATCGCCGAGGCTGTGCTCGATCCGGTCGGCCGCTTCGGCGACCTGCCAGGCGCCAATGGCGCGGGCAGCGCCCTTCAAGGTGTGCGCCGCGTCCATCCGAGCTTGCGTGTCCGCGCTGCCGTGGATGGTGCGAAGATGCGCCACGCATTGCTGGGCGAACAAGGTGAGCAATTCGCGCTCGAGCTCATGATCGCCGCCGGTCTGGCGGTGAAGATGCTCGGTATCGATCGCGCTCTGGGGCATGGGCAACTCGTGAACATCGGATCGCCGCATGGGCGGTCTCACCCACTCCAAGAAGCGCCTTGATGGTGAACGAGGCGTTAACGACGTTTGTGAATCGAGCACTCAAATGGGTTTCCAAGGTTACGGGGCTCCACTACCCTTCCAATTGGTAAATGATGGGCGCAGTGTCTCCGATCATCCCGGCCAGAGGCGGCAAGGGGCGACGGGGACGGGTTTTCGCGTCCATCGTCAGTAGCGTGGCGAGGCGGCAACGATGAATCGACCCAAGAAGCTCCAGGATCCCACTGAAGCTGCGATGTCGGCGATCGAGGAGGCGCTTCGACTCGACCAGCCCCAATCCGACATCGCCAGAGGCGAGACGGAGACGCTGGTCAGCGCCGAGCCCCGGCTTCCCATCACCAGCGAGAATGATCTCAGGCTCGAATTGCCGCGTGTCGAGCCTGCAGCCGCCGCCGCGCAGCCCGCGCCCGTAACCCCTCCCCCGGCGCAGCCGCGCGCCAGTGCCGCGCTCGCGCCCGACACCACCCGCGTCGCCAATGACGACCGCCGCGATTCCAGCTCGCTGGTGCAGGCGTTCGCCGTCCGCCCGTCGCGCAAGCCTTATTGGTTCGCCGCGCTCGCCTCGCTCGCCTGGCTGGGCGGCGCCGCTTTCGTGCTGTTCGGCCGCTACGGCTCGTTCAGCAATGGTCTTCCCGAACCGGTCGCCAATTTCGGCATCGGCGAATGGACGCTGCTTGCGCTCTCGATCGGCGCGCCGGTCGTGTTCTTCTTCGTGCTGGCGGCGCTCTATCGCCGCACGCAGGAGATGCGCCTGATCTCGCGGGCGATGACCGAGGTCGCGCTGCGTCTCGCCGAGCCTGAGGTCGCAGGGGCGGATTCCGTCCTGTCGCTCAGCCAGACCATCCGCCGCGAGGTCGCCGCCATGGGCGACGGCATCGAGCGCGCCGTGGCGCGCGCCGGCGAATTGGAGACGATCGTGCGCGGCGAGATCTCGACGCTCGAGCGCGCCTATGCCGACAACGAAATCCGGCTGCGTTCTCTGATCGACGAACTCGTCACCCAGCGCGAGGCCGTGGTCGGCAATGCCGAGCGCGTCAAGCTCGCGATCAGCGGCGCGCATGACGGGCTCGCCAAGGACCTAGACAGCGCCAGCCGTGTCATCGCCGAGGCCGTCGCGCAGGCAGGCGACCGCGTCACCGGTTCGCTCGGGGCCAAGGGCGACCAGATCACCCAGGCGCTCGGCCGGGCCGGCGAGCGGATGGTCGAGGAGATCAGCGGCCGCGGACATGATCTCGTCGAGAGGCTGCAGGTGACTTCGGGCGAGGTCTCCGAGCGGCTGGCCGGCGCCAGCGACAATCTTTCGACCATGCTCGACGGTCGCGCCAAGGAGATCGCAGGCTCGCTGGAACGCACGGGCGCTTCGCTGACCGAAGGTCTGACAGCCAGCGCCCAGGGCGTCACCCGCGCCATCAGCGAGACCGGCGCGCAGGTCGCGGAGTCGCTGACCGCCCGCGTCGATGTCGTCAACGAGACCCTGAAGAGCACCGGCGAGACGCTGGCCAAGGACATCTCCGCCCGCGGGACCGAGGCGGCGGAGCGCTTCGAGACCAGCAGCCGCAATATGGTCGCGCTGATCGAGAGCCAGAGCGAAGCCTTGCAGAAGCGCCTGTCGGAGTCCGGCGAGGCGCTTCGCAGCGCCCTCTCCGACGAGGGCGAGAGCGTCACCACCCGCCTCGCCGAGGTCGGCCGTGGCGTCAACGGCCTGCTCATCCGCCAGAACGAGGCCATCGCCAGCCGCCTCACGCAGGTCGGCGAGAGCGTCCATGCCCTCATCGGCACGCATGGCGACACGCTGGTCGGCCGCCTCAACGACACCGCCCGGACCGTAGACGATGTGCTGCGCGAGCGCAGCGAGGCGATCATCCTGCGCGTCAACGACGCCAGCGAGACGCTGAGCAATGCCGTCGAGAAGCATGGCGATGCGCTCACCGGCCGCATCACCGATGTCGCCGGCCAGGTGCACGGCCTGTTCACCGAGCAGGCCGGCAAGCTGGTCGATCGCCTCGGCGAAACCGGCGAGACCGTGCATGCTCTGCTCGACCAGCAGGCCGAGAAGCTCGTCGAGCGCGTTTCCGGCGCCGGCAACGAACTCGCCAACCTCGTCGGCCAGCAGAGCGGTTCCGCCGTGGCCCGCGTCTCGGAGGCCGGCAGCGAGCTGGCCCGCCTGCTCGTGGAACGCAGCGAAGCGGCCGTCGCCAATGTTTCCGAAGCGAGCCGCAACCTGACCGCGCTCATGGGCGAACAAGGCGATGCCACCGTCGCCCGCGTTTCCGATGCCGGCGCTGATGTCGCGCGGCTGCTCTCGGAGCGCAGCGAGGCGCTGGTCGCAAGCGTGTCGGGTGCCGTCAACACCGTCGAGACCCGCCTGCGCGACGAGAGCGACCTGCTCGTCGGCCGCCTGACCCAGGCCGGCCAGGACGTCGGGAACGTCGTCGGCCACCAGAGCGAGCGCCTGATCTCGGGCCTCTCGGAGACCGGCATGCGCGTCAGCGCCCTGCTGGAAGAGCAGGCCGGCGCAATGACCGTGAAGGTTTCGCAGGCAGGCCTCGAGATCAAGGATCTGCTCGGCAGCGAGAGCCAGGCTCTGGCGAGCCGCGTCGCCGATGTCGGCCGTTCCGTGCACGGCATCCTGGCCGAGCGCAGCAACGCGCTGATCTCCCGCCTCGCCGAAACCGGCGAGAGCATCGACCAGAAGCTGGAAGAGCGCGGCATGGTGCTCGCCCAGCGCATCACCGGCAGCGTAGAAGCCGCGCAGAACGCACTGGAACAGCAGCAGACGGGTTTCCTCGCGAGCATCGGCGAGACCGGCGACAAGGTCGGCGCCCTGCTCGGCGAGCAGCGCGAGACGATGGTCCGCGACCTCGTCAGCACCGGTCGCGAGGTCCACACCCTGCTCGGCGAGCAGAGCGAAGATTTGGCGCGCCGCATGACCGAGGCGACCCGCACGCTCACCGAGACGATCAATGTCGACGGCCGCCATGTCGCCGACCGAGTCTTCGAGGCGACGCAGGGCCTGCGCGACACCTTCACGATCCATGCCGAGGACGCGCGCACCATGCTCGCCGGCACCGGCCGCGAGATCGTGATGGCGCTCACCCAGCAGGGCGGACGCGTCAACGAAGCGCTTTCCGCCAACGCGGAATCGATGCTGCGTTCGGTCGAGGGCCGCGCCCAGGCATTGACCGAAGCCCTGGCGCAGCGCCACGACGCGCTGACTCGCCTCTTCGACGAGCGTGGCCGCGAGATCGAGACCGCGCTCGGCTCGCGCATGGCGACGCTGTCCACGCTGTTCGACACGCAGGGCCGCGAGATCGACACCGCGCTCGGCGCCCGCCTGTCGACGCTGTCCACCCTGTTCGACACGCAGGGCCGCGAGATCGACACCGCGCTCGGCGCCCGCCTCTCGGCGCTGGCCACCTTGTTCGACACGCAGGGCCGCGAGGTCGAGACCGCCCTCGGCGCGCGCCTGAGCGCCTTCGAGGATCTGATCGTCCATCAGGGCGGCGCTCTCACCGCCAAGATTTCCGGCGATGCCCGCGAGCTCACCGAGGCGCTGCATAGCGGCATCGCCCAGGTCGAGAAGCTGATCTCCGAGGACGGCGTCACGCTCGCCGACAAGGTCGGCACCCGCGCGCTCGAAGCCGCAGAACTCCTCGCCAGCCGCACCCGCGAAGCCGCGGATGCGATGGAAGGCCAGATCAAGCTGTTCGAGGACCGCTCGGGCGCCAAGAGCGCCGAGATCGCCGGCGCGCTCGACAGCCTGATCGCCCGCATCGACGGCAGCCTCGGCTCGCGCGCCACTGCCCTCAACGAGGCGCTGGTGGAACGCACGGTCGACATCGCCCGGGTGCTGGCAGAGGGCGGCCGCGAGGTCACCCGCGCGCTTGCCGCCAAGGCGGACGAGATCGGCGAGGTCGTGACCTCGAAGAGCGAGTCGCTGACGCGCACGCTCAGCGACAAGGCGGACAGCATCAACGCCACGCTGGGCGGCCGCGCCCTGCAGATCGCCGATACGCTCGACCAGAGCGTCGCGCGCTTCGAGGAGCGCGTCGTCAACCGGCTCGACACCGTCTCTCACACGCTCGACAGCCGTGGCGACGAAATCGCGACGACGCTGCAGGGACGCTCCGAGGCGATCGCAGCCACGTTGTCGGAACGGGCGCAGGAGCTGCGCGCGCTGTTCGACAACCAGGGCAACGGCATGGTCTCCTCGCTCGCCCAACAGAGCGAAGCCATCGCGGCCGCTCTCACCGAGCGCGCCGAGCAACTGCGTACCCTGTTCGACGATCGCGGCCTGGGAATCGTCGCGGCGCTCGGCCGGCGCGGCGACGCCATCTCCGGTGCGCTCGACCAGCGTGCCGAGCAGCTGCGCGCGATCTTCGAGGATCAGGGCACCGGCGTCGTCACCGCGCTCGAACGCCAGGGCGCGGCGATCGCGAACTCGCTGGAGGAGCAGACGGATGCGCTGCGGACCGCGTTCGATGCCAAGGGCCACGGCCTTGTCGAAGTGCTCGGCCGCCAGGGCGAAACGCTGACCCAGTCGCTCGACGAACGGGTCGAGGCGCTGCGCGCAGTCTTCGACGCCAAGGGCAATGGCGCCGTCGAGGCGTTGAATGAGCGTGGTGAGGCGCTGGCCGCCGAGTTCGCCACGGTCGGGGAAACGGTGGTGCGCGCGCTCGAAAGCCGCGGCAACGCCATCGTCGCCGGGCTGCGTGACCGCGGCGCGGCCATCGCCAATGCGGTCGAGGCTTCGTCCAACGCGCTGCGCGAGACGCTTGAGGCCGGCTCGAAGCAGTCGGTCGAGGCACTGGTCAGCACAAACGAGCAGCTGCGCGAGGAGCTCGGCGGCATGCTCGGCCGCCTGGGCGAAGCCAACAAGCTGATGCAGCAGATCGTCAACGGCGCGAACAAGAACCTGGCCGCCGTCGAGAACAGCCTGTCGACCCGCGTCGGCGAGTTGCAGAACGTCATCGGCACCGTGATGACGGAGGCAGGCAACGCCTCGCAGCAGGTCACGGCGCAGATCGCGGAGCTGAAGAGCTACTCGGAAGACACCCTGCGCGAAACGACGGCCCTGATCGGCCAGCTCGACGATCGCGGCACCTCGCTCAACGAGGCGACGCAGGCCAGCAGTGCGGCGCTCAACGCCGTTGCCGGCCGGCTCGAACAGATCGAAGGGCGCGTCGGCAAGGCGCTGGCCGAGCGCCGCGATGCGCTGGAGCAGCTCCATGGGCTGATCGCCAACCGCACCGACGATGTCGAGGCGATCACCCGCTCCTTCGCTTCGCTGATCGACGAGTCGCTCGGCACCGCCGAGGCGCGGGCGCGCCAGATCGGCACCGTGCTCTCCGACTCGGCCGAGTCGACGACGAGCGCCATCGCGCAGCAGTTCGAGACGATCCGCGCCGCGACCGGCAAGGAACGCGAGCGCACCGCGGAAGCCCTGCGCGAGGCCTATACCCAGGTCTCGACCGAGATCAGCGGCGAGCTCGCCAAGGTGACCGAGCGCTTCCAGAAGGCGGCGCAGGATATGCGCGGCATCACCGGCGACATCCAGCGCGAGCTGGAGGCAACGCGGGCAGAAATGAAGCGCGGCGTGCTCGAGCTGCCGAAGGAGGCACAGGAATCGACCTCTGCGATGCGGCGTGTCGTGGCCGAGCAGATCAAGGCGCTGAACGATCTCACCGAGATCGTGACGCGTTCCGGCCGGCGCGGCGACGTCTCGCTGCCGATCGACGCCGTCGTGAGCCGCAAGGCAACGGTCGCCGTCGCCCCTGCCCCCGCCCCGCAGTCGGCTCCGGCCTTCACGCCGGCGCCGCAGCCGAAGCCGGCGGCAGCGGAACCTCTGCTGCGCCCCTCGCTCGATGCCTCGTCCGAGACGGCGCGCGTCGCCACGCCTCGCGCGGAGCCCCGCGGCGAGCCCACTCCTGCGCCGAGCCGCCCGGCTCCGACCCAGGAGGCCCCGCGCCGGCAGCCTGACGCGACGGTGCAGCAGCCCGCCAAAGCCGGCTGGCTCTCCGATCTGCTCAGCCGCGCTTCGCGCGAGGACAAGCAGCCGGAGCCCAGCAAGCCGACGACCCATTCGATCGAGAAGCTCGACTCGCTCTCCGTCGATATCGCGCGGATGATCGACCATGACGCCGCCGTCGAGCTGTGGGATCGCTACAAGCGCGGCGAACGCAACGTCTTCACCCGCCGGCTCTACACGCTGCAGGGCCAGCAGACCTTCGACGACATCCGCCGCAAGTACCGGCGCGACCCGGAGTTCAAGGAGACGGTCGATCGCTACATCGACGAGTTCGAACGTCTGCTCGGCGAAGCGGCCAAGGACGACCGCGACTCGATGGTGGCCAAGACCTACCTGACCTCGGAAACCGGCAAGGTCTACACCATGCTGGCCCATGCCAGCGGCCGCTTCGAATAGGCGGCCGGTTCCCTGTGGACTGGAACGAGAAAGGCCGCCCGAGAGGGCGGCCTTTCCTTTTGCGAGATGGTGGTTCCGGATAAGATCAGCTGACACTACGCCGCGGCGCGGAAGCACACCTCGCCCCGGTTGAGGAAGCAGGCCTTGTCGAAGAGCGACAGGTCGAGCGGGTTGGGCAGCCGCACATCCGCGATGTCCGGAAACGGCTTGCCCGAGGCATCGTAGGACCTGTCGATCTGCGAGATGAAGATGAGGATCAGCCCCCTCGTCCGCGCGAAGGCTCGCAACGTCCTCACCTGAAGCGCCAGCTCCGGCGTATCGCGCCGCTGGTCGAGCAGTTGCAGGTAGTCGATGACCGCCACCGTGCCGCGCGGCGCCGTCGCCAGCATTCCCACGATGTAGTCAGCGCTGATCGCATCGGAGCAATCGCAGTCGAACAGGCCGGGGAACTCATCCGGCTCGATGCCGAGCGCACGCAGGCGGCCGGCTACATCGAGCGGCGTGTATTCGAGCGTGAAGAAGACGCCACGACGGCCAGCTCTCATGGCTTCCGCCAGCAGGCCAAGGCTCGCCAGCGTCTTGCCCTGGCCCGGCCGCCCGGCCATCAGGACGAGATCGCCCGGCGTAAAGTGAGACAGCAGCGCGTGGGCCGTTTCGGTTCGGGGCTGCTTCGCGACAAGCAAGCTCCAACTGCGATACCCTTCATCTGTCGCGATACGGTCGAGAGCGGCGTGGAGGGGAATTTGCTCTCTGCAGCTCAACAGCCTGGCTCTGCGCTTCAGTTGATGGATCGGGGCCGACAACGTCATGACATGAACCTCCTATCGCGGGCAGCGAGCGCAATCCCTCCTCATGCGTGATGCCCGGACAGTCGGTCAGATCGTCGAAAATGCCCTGTATGATCATACTTCCCCGGCTGGAGGGGGGAGGCTCGGGCCGAGCCGGAATCAGAATCTAGAGCATTTCCGCGCATCTTCGAAGCGCGGAAATGCTCTAGATCGCCGCGCGTCCTCTCGGACGCGAAGTGGCGATCTATCTCTTTGTTTTAACATAGGATTTCTTCGAAAAGTGGATTCCACTTTTCGGTCCGGTGCTATAGCTCTTTGATTGGTCGCATTTTCTTCACGCGAACCGAGGCCACTTCGCTCGAAAATGCTCAAGCCGATGCCGGCCGGGCAGGCTCAGCGCGCCCAGCGCACGATCTCGATCAGAACCTGCGACAGCGCCCGGTCGAGCGCCTGCGCGGCTCCCGCCCCGTCGACCGAGCTGGCCGGCACGCGGGCCGAGAACAGGCGCGCGCGCTGGATTTTGCCGCTCTGATCGCCAACGATCCGGGCGGTGATCTCGACCACCGCCATCCCGGTGGCAGCGTCGATGTTGAAGCTGCGGATGTTGGTGTTGAGCTGCACATCCGGCTGGATGCGCTGGCCTGGCGCCGAAACGGAGCCGATGCGGCTGGCATTCTCGAAGGTCTGGATAAGCCTCGCCTGCACCAGCGCGGGGATGCGATCGGCCCACTGAGCTCCGCCGACGAAGGAAAGGGCCCCGCCCGAATCCCTGACGATGACCCGATCGGAATCGAGCGCCTGCACCGTGGTCGGCTCGGCTACCACCATCACGGCGCGCGAGCCGCCGACCTTGCCGAAGCCGCTCGGTGCCGAGAGGTCGAACGTCGTCGGTGTCGGACCGCTGCAGCCTGCAAGCATGGCGCCGGTGACCAGCAGGAGGGCCGTGAGGCGAGCCTTCGTCGCCGGGAAGAGCGCTGCCTCGATCGTCATCGCTTAGCGGGATCCATTGTATTGCGGGAGCGGCGGCTTGCCGCCGAGGATGAGCTGCTGCGGATTGCGCTCGAAATTGCGCAATGTCCGGTTGATTTCGGTCAGGGTTTTCTTGCCGTCCGAGGCCAAGGCTTCGACATCCCGCAGCCCCGGCCCGGTGAAGCGGTTGATACCGGCGGTGATCTCGGCCGTGCGCTTGTCGAGATTGTCGGCGAGCACGCGCATCGATTTGGCGGCGTCGGCGACCTCCTGGAACGCGCTGCGGCCTTCCCCGCCGGCGCCGGCGTTGAGGAAGCCCTGCGCCGCTTTCAACACGCCCTCGACCTGGTCGGCCGCCTTGTCGAGCTTGGCCGAGATCGAGGCGGCATCCTTGACCACCTTGGCAACGTCGGCGCTCGAACCGCCGAGCGCGCCCGTAAATTTGTCGACATTCTCGATGATGGCCGCGACCTTCTGCCGATCGACCGAGCGCACCACCCCGGTCAGTTCCTCGCTCAGAGTCTGAAGCCGCTGCGAGAGGGGTTGAATCGTCTCGGCGATGTTGCTGAAGCCGGCCATCAGCTTGTCGAGACCGTCGGAGTTCTTGCCCAGCGCCTCCGAGAACTTCTCGACATTGCGGACGGTGTTGTTGAGCGGACCGGCGTTCTGCTTGATCAGCCCGTCGAGCGAGGTGAGCATCGTGTCGGCCTTCTGCGCGACGTTGCGCACGGTCTCGATGATGTCCTGCAGTTCGGAACGCTCGGCGATGATCGTCGGCATCGGCTCGCCGGGCTTGGCGGTCAGCACCGGCGCGTCCGGGGCACCGCCGATCAGTTGGAGCGCGACCACACCGGCCAGGCCCTGCGCCTCGATGCGGGCGCGGGTGTCCTCGCGCAGCGGCGTCGTGCTGGCGACCTGAATGACGGCGTAGATGCGGCGCGGATCGTCCGGCTGCAGCTCGATGCTGGTGACCTCGCCGACGCGCAATCCGTTGAACAGCACGCTCGAACCGCGGCCGAGGCCGGTCACGGTGCCGGTGAAGATGACGCGCACGCTCTCCCTGCGCCCGGCCGCGCCACTGTTGAACCAGTAGACGAAGCCGAACGCCGCGGCCAGGACCGCGAGCGTGAAGAGACCGACGAGTGCGTAGTTGGCGCGCGATTCCATGCCCTAGCCGTTTCGTTCCCGTTCCCCGGCCGGCAGCCGGGCCATGGCGCGCTCGCCACCGAAATACGCCTTAAGCCACGGATGATCCGACGCCAGCATCGTCGCCAGCGGGCCAACCGCGATCACCTTCTTGTCCGCAAGCGCGGCGATTCGGTCACAGGCATGATACAGGCTGTCGAGATCATGGGTCACCATGAAGACGGTCAGCCCGAGAGTCTTCTTCAGGGTCATGATGAGGTCGTCGAACTCCGCCGCGCCGATGGGGTCCAGCCCCGATGTCGGTTCGTCGAGGAATACGATCTCCGGGTCGAGCGCAAGCGCCCGGGCGAGCGCTGCGCGCTTGATCATGCCGCCCGACAGCTCCGAGGGAACCTTGTCCGCCGCATCGAGCGGCAATCCCACGAGATCGAGCTTCACCATCGCCAGCTCTTCGAGCAGGTGAGGTGAAAGATGCAGATATTCGCGCATCGGCACCTGGATGTTCTGCTTCACCGTCAGCGCCGAGAACAGCGCGCCCTGCTGGAACATCACGCCCGAGCGGCGCTCCACCACGCGCCGCTGTTGCGGCGTCAGCGTATCGACGTTCTCGCCGAAGACTTCGATGGTTCCGCGCGCCTTCTGGACCAAGCCGAGGATCGTGCGCGTCAGCACCGACTTGCCCTGCCCCGAGCCGCCGACGAAGCCCAGGATCTCGCCGCGCAGCACGTCGAGATCGAGGCCGTCCATGATGACCTTCTCACCGAAGGCAACCTTGAGATTGCGCACCCGGATGACCGCTTCGGGCTCCCCCGCCTTCGGGTTTTCCGCCGATGAAACGGGTTGCGGCGCAGGAGCCGGAGATCTGTCGGGGAAAGCCATCGTCAGAACTCGATCGACGCGAAGAACATGGCAAAGAGGCCGTCGACGACGATGACCATGAAGATCGCCTTCACCACCGAAGCCGTGACCTGGCGTCCGAGCGACTCCGCCGAGCCCTGAACCGCCAAGCCCTCGATCGAGGCGATCAGCCCGATGACGAAGGCCATGAACGGCGCCTTGATCAGCCCGACGGCGAAATGCTTCCAGGTGATGACCGATTGCAGCCGGGCGAGGAAGGTATCGACCCCGATGCCGCCATAGAGCCAGGCGACGAGGCCGGCGCCGACAAGGCCCGCCATGGCCGAGATGAAGGTCAGGATCGGCAGCGAGATGATCAGAGCGAGAATACGCGGCACGACCAGAACTTCGATCGGATCGAGGCCCATGACACGCAGAGCATCGATCTCCTCGCGCATCTTCATCGAGCCGATCTCGGCGGTGAAGGCAGAGCCCGAGCGGCCCGCGATCATGATTGAGGTCAGGAGCACGGCGAGCTCGCGCAGGATTAGGATGCCGGTCAGGTTGACGACGAAAGCCGCGGCGCCGAACTGCTGAAGCTGAAAGATGCCCTGCTGCGCGACGATGCACCCGACAAGGAACGAGATCAGCATGATGATCGGCGCGCCGTTGAAGGCGATCAGCTCGATCTGGTTGACGAGGGACGGCCCACGGAACTTGCGCGGACCGAGAACGACGCCAATGGAGCCAACCACGACCTCGCCGAGGAACATGGCGCCGCCGACCATGTCGCGGCCGAAGCGCACGACCGCTTCCCCGATATCGACGAGGATGTCGACCACCCGGAAATGTCGCTGCGACGCCTGCAGGTCCGCGTCATGGACATGGACCTCCGCAAGCAGGATGGCATGCTCGGGCTTGTCGCTGACGATATCGACAGCCGCGCCCTCCCTCTCCTGCCGCTCCTTCAAGCGATTGAGGACATAGGCACCGAGCGTGTCGAGACGACTGACGCCGGAAAGATCGAGCCGCACATGCCGCGCCTGCCGCAGATCCTCGCCGATCTCGGCGATCAGCTTTTCGATGCGCGGCGCACGGTCGGCGCTCCAGGAACCGGCAAGCGCCACCGAGACCGTCCCGGCATCGGAGCGGATGATCGTCTGCGGTTCGGCGGTATCAACGCTCGCCATGTCGCTATGACGTCCCTCGCCCTGCCCAGGGCAGCCTCGCGGCTGCGCAACACCAGTCTCTCGCGTCGAAATCGACCCCTTAAGCTCTGTATTGCCGCGACCAAGGCACTTGGCAAGCATAGGGCAATGTCCAACGCACTTCCGCCGGCAAACGTTGCCGAAGGGCCATAGAATCGGCCTTTTTCGCAAGCGCCCCGCTGACGACGCCGCCGGAAGCAGCAATTTCTTAAACAATCGTGGAGCAGCCTCGCTCCTGGTGCATCCCGACGGCCGTTGATTCGGCCGGTTCATCGAAGGCAGAATGGTCATGGGCGAACCGCGCTCGCTGACACCGCTGAGCCAGGCCGACTACGAGGCAATCGAAGCCGCGGTCATGGAGACGTCGCGCGGCCGTTGGTTCATGACGGAATACGCCAAGCGCAACCGCCAGGCCGATACGCTCCAGCTCCTCGGCGCAATTCACCGGATCGAGCGGGTCGTCGGGCTTGGCGTGCAGGAGACCAGCCGCGAAACGAACCTGATCGAAGCCGCCGCCCTGATCAGCGATCTGCGCAGCGACCTGGAACGCGTGAGCGGCAAGCCAGACATCCGCTCGTCCGGGCTCGCGGCCCGGATCGAACAGGCAGCCGGCACCGTCCTGTCCGCCACCGAAAGCATCCAGGAGGCGGCCTGGAGCCTGCGCGAGGCGGGCGCCGAGGAAGGGCTCTGCGACAAGCTCGATCAGCACTCTGCCGAGATATCGACCGCGATCGCGGTCGTCGACGGGCTCGTCCAGCGCATCGACAAGATCTCCGACACCATCGCCATGCTGGATTCAAGCCTGCGCGCCTTCGGCGAGGTTTCGCGAGAGCCGAGCACGAGCTTCGAGATCATGGCCGCGGCGGCCGAGGGGAGCATGGCCACCGCGCCGTCCCCGTCGACGATCCGTCGCGAGTATCGCGACGCAAGCGCCGCCGCAGCAGACGAGCCGCCAGCTCCGTACCAGCTCAACGACCAGGCCGCACCGGAGACGCGCATGGGAACCGTGCATCTCCTCGACGACGACCTCACCTTCGAGGAACCAGTTGCCGCCTCGCCCGAGCCGCAGCGCGTCGCCGCCGGCTATTCGGAGGCCGGCCTGCGCGAGATCGACGCGCTGCAGGCCGATCGCAAGCTCGCCTATTTCGTCTGAAGCGCCGGCGGGGCCACTCCCCGCCAGGTCAGCGTCAGTTCTCGCGCCTGATCGCGCTCTCGTGCCAGCGATGCAGCAGCAGATGGGAGACGAAGCTCGTCGCCAGGAAGATCGCGATGCCCGATAGCGAGATCATCACCAGCGCGGCGAAGACGCGCGGGATCTTGAGCTGATAGCCCGCTTCCAGGATGCGATAGGCGAGGCCCGAGGCGCTGCCGCCCGTGCCTGCGACGAACTCCGCCACCACCGCGCCGATCAGCGCGAGTCCGCCGGATATCTTCAGCCCCGCCAGGAAATAAGGCAAAGCCGCCGGCAATTTGAGGTAACGCATCGTCTGCCAGCGCGAGGCGCCGTAGAGTTCGAACAGATTGACGAGGTTATGGTCGGCCGAGTTCAGCCCGAGGATGGTGTTCGACAGGATCGGGAAGAAGGCGACGATCCAGCCGCAGATCAGCAGCGACAAGTCGATATCATTGGCCCAGATGATGATCAGTGGGGCGATGGCGACGATCGGCGTGACCTGCAGGATGACGGCATAGGGCAAGAGCGCCATCTCCAGCCATTTCGATTGGCTGAACAGCACGGCAAGCGTCACGCCGACGACGATGGCCGCCGCCAGCGCCATGAAGGTGATCTTCAGTGTCACCCAGAGCGAGCCGGAGAGCGTGCCCCAATCGGCAACCAGCGTTTGGCCGACCAGGATCGGCCCGGGCAGGACATAAGACGGGATTTCGTTCCAGCGGACGGCGAATTCCCAGAGCGCCAGCACGATCACGCCGATCGCGAGCGGAGCGAGGATGCGCGGCCAAACACCGGCCGGCAGGCCGAGAATGCGGGCTTCGGCCGCAGCGACGGGCAGCGCCTGCGCGTCGGTGCCGTCCGACGCCAGCGTTTCGACGGGCGCGCTCATCGGCCGATCGCCTCCTTGAGCTTGGTGGAGGCGACGCGGCAGAGATGGGCGTATTCGCCGGAGGTCCGGAACAGCTCGTCGCGCGGATAGTCGGCCTCGACGGAGAGGTCGGCCATGACCCGGCCGGGCCTGGCCGCCATCACCACGATCCGCTGCGAGAGATAGACCGACTCGAACACCGAATGGGTGACGAAGACGGCGGTGAAGCGCTCGCGCCACCACAGCTCCAGCAGGTCGTCGTTGAGGCGGTGGCGGGTGATCTCGTCGAGCGCAGCGAAGGGCTCGTCCATCAGCAGGATCTTCGGGCGCATCACCAGCGCGCGGGCGATCGAGACGCGCATCTTCATGCCGCCCGAGAGTTCGCGCGGATAGGATTTCTCGAAGCCCTTGAGGCCGACCAGCGCCAGCATCTGCGCCGCGCGCGCCTCGGCCTCGGCCCGTGGCACGCACTTGAGCTTGAGCGGCAGCATGACGTTGGCGAGGGCATTCGCCCAGGGCATCAGCGTCGGGTCCTGAAAGACGAAGCCGAGATCGCGCGCACCATGGCCGGCGCTGCCCTGCGCGGGGCCCGTCTCGGCCGGCCAGGTGATCGTGCCGGAGGTCGGCGCGCCGAGGCCCGCGATCATGCGCAGCAACGTCGACTTTCCGCAGCCGGAGGGGCCGAGCAGGCTGACGAACTGCCCTGCCCCGAGTTCGATGTCCACATCGTGGACAGCGAGCGTGCCGTTGGCGAAGCGCTTCGAGACGTGCCGGACCGCCACCAGCGGGTTGCCGGTGGTGTCTTTGCCTGCGGATGTGCTTAGATAGGCCGTGTCCAAAGCCTGATGATCCGATCTGCGAAATGCCGTCATTCTCGGGCGAAGCGAAGCGCAGACCCGAGAAGCTCATGAAGAGAAGGCGCTGGTTTCCGAGATGCTCGGGTCGAGCCCGAGCATGACGCGCCCTATGCCTTGCCGATGCCCTTGTTCACGAAGGCAAGGCTGTAGGCCTTCTTGACGTCGACGCCGGCCGGGATCACCCCAGCCTCGGTCATCGTCTTGGCGAAGCTCGCCCAGCGCGCATCGGTCATGGCGCCGATGCCGAGCGTCAGCGCGTCGCCGGAGAGCACGATGCCACGTTCGTTCATCACCTTGAGAGCGTAGTCGATCTTCTCCTGATCCATGTCGGGATTGTCCTTGAGGATCCGGGCATTGGCAGCGGCGATGTTGGGGCCGCCCTTCATGTATTCCGCCCAGCCCTCCAACGTCGCGTCGACGAAACGCTGCACCAGCTCCTTCTTCTCCTCGGCCATCTTCCGGGAGATCGTGATGGTGGTGTTGTAGTTCTCGAAGCCGGCATCGGCGAGGAGATGGACGACCGGCTCGACGCCCGCCTTGCGGATGACGAAGGGCTCGGAGGACAGGAAGCCCTGCTGCGAGACCTTCTTGTCGGCCAGGAACGGCGCCATGTTGAAGGTGTAGGGGCGGATCTGCTCGTCGCGATAGCCGAACTTGAGCTTCAGGAACGGCCAGAACCCGACGCGCGCCTGCGCGCCGATCAGGATCGGTTTGTCCTTGAGGTCGGCGAGGGTGTCGTTGCCCTGGCCGGGATGCGAGATCAGGACCTGCGGGTCCTTCTGGAAGATCGAGGCGATGCAGAGGAACGGCAGGTTCTCCTGCGCGAAGCTGAGCGCCTCCAGCGAATTGCCCATGATCATGTCGACGCGGCCGCCGAGCAGGAGCTGCGTCGGGTTCTGCTGCGGGCCGCCGGGGCGAATATCGACGTCGATGCCGTACTTCTTGTAGATGCCGTTGGTCGCGGCCAGGTAGAAGCCGCCATGCTCGGTCTGGGCCCTCCAGTTGGTCTGGTAGCTGACCTTGTCGAGCGTCTGCGCGCTGACGCGAGCGCCCGGCACGGGGATGAGCAGGGATGCGGTCGAACCGCCGATCAGCCCGAGCGCGGCGCGCCGGTTCACGCGATATTTCATCGTCGTCATTTCGATATCTCCCCTGCGCCTGCCGCCAGCCGACTACTGGCCCGTCTGCTTATCCCATGCGATAGGACGGCGGGACAATGCAACGCCGTGCCGCCCGGTTTCTGCACAGAAACCAGGCAACCCCGCCGGCTCCTGACAGGCCTGTTCATCATGACCGCACGTTTCTGGGGCGACCTGAAGAGTTCCGATTTCGCCGCGCTCTCGCCCGAAAGCGCCGTGGCAGTGCTGCCGCTGGCGGCAATCGAGCAGCATGGCCCGCATCTGCCGGTCTCGGTCGACACCACCGTCATGAACGCCATGCTGGCGCAGGCGATGCCGCTGGTGCCGGCCGATCTCGACGTGCTCGTCCTGCCGACTCAGGCCGTCTGCAAGTCGAACGAACACCTCCATTCGCCGGGCACGCTGACGATCGGCTGGGAGAGCGCCATCCGCTCCTGGATCGAGATCGGCGAGAGCGTGAAGCGCGCCGGCTTCCGCAAGCTCGTGCTGATCACCTCCCATGGCGGCAATGTCGACCCGATGAAGATCGTCGCGCGGGAGCTGCGCGTCGGCCAGGGCATGCTCGCCGTCTGCACCGCCTGGATGTCCTTCGGCCTGCCGGATGGGCTCTATGACGAACTCGACATCCGCCATGGCATCCATGGCGGCGATGTCGAGACTTCGCTAATGCTGCATTTCCGGCCGGACCTCGTCGACATGAGCAAGGCCGCACTCTTCAAGCCGCATACCGTGACCATGGCCGAGGAAGGCTACACGCATTTGCGGCCGACCGGCCCGCATGCCTTCGCCTGGATGGCGCAGGATGTGAACCGCTCCGGCGCCGTCGGCGACGCCAGCCTCGCCACGGCCGAGAAGGGCAAGGCCACCGCTGCCCTGCAGGCGAAAGGCTTTGTCCAGCTGATGGCCGACGTCGCGCGGATGCCGCTCGATACGCTCTACAAGGCGGGCTGAACGTCAATCCGGATCGAGGAGGCGCGGACCCGGCCCTTCCTCGCCCAGCCGATCGAGCGGGTTGTGCAGCGGGCAATCGCGCACCGAGAGACAGCCGCAGCCGATGCAGCCATTGAGATGGTCGCGCAACCGCGTCAGCCGGTCGATGCGGCGTTCCAGCTCCTCTTTCCAGGCGGACGACAGCCGCGTCCAGTCCGCGACGGTCGGCGTGCGCTCCTGCGGCAAAGCCTTGAAGGCCTCGCGGATCGTCTTCAGTGGCATGCCGGCGCGTTGCGCCACCTTGATAATCGCGACCCGGCGCAGCACTTCGCGTGGATAGCGGCGCTGGTTGCCCGGCGTGCGATGGCTGCGGATCAGTCCTTCTGCCTCGTAGAAATGCAGCGCCGAGACGGCAAGGCCGCTGCGGCGGGCGACATCACCGACGCTGAGCTCGCCGGGCAAACGCGCATGCTGGGACATGGAACAAGCCTCTTGACCTTAACCTTAGTTGAGGTTCTATAAGCCCTGCTCCAGTGATGCAAACAGGAGCGTTTCCATGCACCAGAAGGTCGATACACGGATCAGGCTCGCCCTGATCTACGGCAGCAGCCGCGAAGGCCGCTTCTGCGACAAGGTCGCCGGCTGGGCGACCTCGCAGATCCAGGGCGACGGCCCGTTCGATCTTGCCGTCGTCGACCCCGGCGCGATCGACCTGCCGCCACGCCATGTCAGCGGCAAGCACCCTGCCCTGGAAGAGCTCAGGCAGATCATCGGCTGGGCCGACGGCTTCGTCGTGGTGACGCCCGAATACAACCGCGGCTATCCGGCGATCCTGAAGTTCCTGATCGACGCGGTCGGGCCGGAATGGCGGGGCAAGCCGGTCGGCTTCGTCTCCTATGGCGGCATCTCGGGGGGCCTGCGCGCCGTCGAGCAGTTGCGTCTCGTCTTCGGCGAGCTGCATGCCGCGCCGATCCGCGACGGCGTCGCCTTCGCCGATGTCTGGTCTCGCTTCGACGCGGAGGGGCAGTTGCTCGACGCCGACCGTGCCGAACAGGCGATGGCGACCATGTTGGCGCAGTTGCATTGGTGGGCGAACGCGCTGCGCAAGGCGCGCGAGAGCGTGCCCTACGGCCAGTTCGCGGCGGCGTGAGAGGCTTCCCGATCACGCCAGCCCTCGTCCTGGGGAGCCGCGAAGCGGCGTCTCGAAGGATGAGGGCTGGAAGCATTCTCCAACGGGCGCCGATACGTCACGCGAACGTGGGAAGCGCTTCACAAATCCGAACTGGTCTCCTCGTGGTGGGATGCGGAACAATGCCCCTCCTTGATGAGGAGCCGACGGATATGAAGCTCAAACTTCTCCGCAACGCGACGCTGAAACTCGATTATGGCGGCAGGACCTTCCTGATCGACCCCGATTTCGGCGCGCGCCATAGCCGCCGCTCCTTCACCGGGCGCTCGCAGAACCCGATGGTCGACCTGCCCGAGCCGATCGAAGACATCATCGCCGGCGTCGACACGGTGATCGTCTCGCATCTCCATGCCGATCATTTCGACGAGGTCGCCAAGCAGCGCGTTCCGAAGAACCTCCCGGTCATCTGCCAGCCCGGCGACGAGGCGGCGATCGCGCAGGCGGGCTTCTCCTCGATCACGGCGATCGACTGCTTCGTCCGGCTCGGGCCGATCGTGCTCAAGCGGCATCCGGCCCAGCATGGCACCGGCGCCGTCGCCGAGACGATGGGCCACGTCATGGGTCTGAGCTTCGAGGCGCCGGGCGAGCCGACCATCTATTGGTGCGGCGACAGCGTGCTCTACCCGCCGCTGCGCGATGCGGTGGCAGCGACCGGCCCGGACATCATCGTCACACATTCCTGCGGCGCGATGTGGGACAACACGCTGATCGTGATGGACGACGCGCAGACACTCGATCTCGCCGGGGCCTTCCCGCGCGCGACAGTGATCGCGACGCATATGGAAGCGCTCGACCACGCCACGGTGACGCGGACCGCCTTGCGGAAGGCGGCGAAGGAACGCGGCGTGGACATGCAGCGCCTGCGCATCCCCGCCGATGGCGAGACGATCGAACTCGGCGTGCCGGCGCTGGTGTGATCCGACTGCGTCAACCGTCATGCTCGGGCTTGACCCGAGCATCTTCTGAACGAGATTCTCGGGTCGAAGCTTCTCTTCGCCCGAGAATGACGGAGCGAGCCGCCTACTCGCCGGCCTTGAGCTGCCTGGCGTAGATGCCCTTGTACTGCTCGCGCAGCAGGTTCTTCTGAACCTTGCCCATAGTGTTGCGTGGCAGTTCGGCGACGACGAAGACCTGCTTGGGCTGCTTGAACTTGGCGAGGCGCTGCTCCAGCGCCGCGGCGATGCCCTTCGCGGTGACATCCGCGCCG
The DNA here is from genome assembly GCF_056394545.1 of Allobosea sp. 10N428. NCBI lineage: Bacteria > Pseudomonadati > Pseudomonadota > Alphaproteobacteria > Hyphomicrobiales > Alloboseaceae > Allobosea > Allobosea sp. 10N428. Next base: position 993,671 of record NZ_JBFTIC010000001.1, read on the forward strand.
GGCTTGCAGACCACGACCGCCGTGACGCCCTCGCCGAAATCGGGATGCGGCACGCCGATGACGGCGCTCTCGATCACGCCCGGCAGTTCGTCGATCTCGGTCTCGACTTCCTTCGGATAGACGTTGTAGCCGCCGGTGATGATCAGGTCCTTGCCGCGCCCGACGATGTGCACGTAGCCGGCGGGGTCGATCTTGCCGAGGTCGCCGGTGATGAAGAAGCCGTCCGGCCGGAACTCGGCCTTGGTCTTCTCCGGGTTGCGCCAGTAGCCCTTGAAGACGTTGGGTCCCTTGACCTCGATCATGCCGATCTCGTCGCGGGCGAGTTCCTTGGCCGTCTCGGGATCGGTGACGCGGGCCGAGACGCCCGGCAGCGGGAAGCCGACCGTGCCGGCCACCCGGTCGCCCTCATAAGGGTTCGAGGTGTTCATGTTGGTCTCGGTCATGCCGTAGCGCTCGAGGATGGCGTGGCCGGTGCGGTCGCGCCATTCGCGATGCGTCTCGGCCAGCAGCGGCGCCGAGCCGGAGACGAAGAGGCGCATATGCTTCGTCGCTTCCTTCGTCAGTCGCTGATCCTGCAAGAGCCGGACATAGAAGGTCGGCACGCCCATCATGCTCGTCGCCTGCGGCAGGTATTTGAAGACCTGATCCGGATCGAATTTCGGCAGCAGGATCATCGAGGCGCCGGCGAAGAGGATCACATTCGTTGCGACGAAGAGGCCGTGCGTGTGGAAGATCGGCAAAGCGTGGAGCAGCACATCGCCCTTGCCGAAGCGCCAGTAATCGACCAGCGCCAGCGCATTGGACGACAGGTTGTCGTGGCTGAGCATCGCGCCCTTGGAGCGCCCGGTCGTGCCGGAGGTGTAAAGGATCGCGGCGAGGTCGTCCGGCCCGCGCGCGACATCGGCGAAGTCGCCCGAAGCGGCATTGGCCTTGTCGAGCAGGCTGCCCTTGCCGACGCCGAGCGTCTCCAGCTTGGCGCCGGCCTTTTCGGCATAGGGACGCAGCGCTTCGGCCTTGGCGGGATCGCAGACGAAGACGGCCGGCTCGGCATCGCCCAGGAAATACTCGATCTCGGCCGGGGTATAGGCGGTGTTGAGCGGCAGGAAGATCGCGCCGGCCCGGACGGTGCCGAGATAGAGCATCAGCGCCTCGAAGCTCTTCTCGACCTGCACCGCGACGCGGTCACCCGGCTTCACGCCGAGCCCGACGAGAGCGTTGGCGAAGCGGGCGGAGACGGCGAGCATGTCGCCATAGGTGAAGCGCCTGCCGTCATCGAGCTCGGCGAAGGGCGCATCCGGCGCCGGCATGCGCGAGCGGATGAGGTCAAACAGGTGATTGCCCATGATTTCGGGTCCTTTCAGGCGTTTCCGTCTTAATTTGCCGCCGGGCGCAGCAGCTTGCGCACGCCGGAGGAGGCCACGACCGTGTTGCGGGTGGCGAAGGCCTCGTGATTGGTCTCGATATCGTCGAGGTCGTAGCGGTAGTTGACCATCACGCCATGCGATTCGCGCAGGCCCCGCGCCGAGAGATTGCCGCCGACATTGATCCGCTCCAGCCTGGCGCCATTGCCGAGATGAAAGCGCGCGACCGGGTCGATGACCCGGCCTGAACTCGTGCGCGCCCTCAGCATGTATTCCGCCGTCATCTGGCCGAGCAGCTTGTCGCGACGCGCCTTCGTCGCATCGTCGAGCGAGATGGTCTCGCCGCCGGGCCGGGCAAGCTCGGAGCGCTCCTCATTGGTGAGAGCGATTTCGCCGGGCTCGGCAGCGACACCGGCGAGCCAGCGCCCGAAGCCGGGCACCGGCGAGAGCGTGACGAAGGTGTCGAGCCCCGGCAGCTCGCGCTTCAGATCCTCCGCCACCTGCTTGATCAGGAAATTGCCGAAGGAGATGCCGCGCAGCCCCTCCTGACAGTTCGAGATCGAATAGAACACCGCGGTCGTCGCCTCCTGCGCCGCCAACACCTCGCGCTCCGGGCTCAGCACCTCGCCGATGCTGCGCGGTATCTCGGTGGTGAGGGCGACCTCGACGAAGATCAACGGCTCGTCGACCAGCTGGGGATGGAAGAAGGCGAAGCAACGCCGGTCCGCCGGCTCCAGCCGGCGCCGGAGATCGTCCCAGCCCTGGATCTCGTGGACCGCCTCGTAGCGGATGATCTTCTCCAGCACATTCGCCGGGGTGCGCCAGTCGATGCGGCGCAGAACGAGGAAGCCTCGGTTGAACCAGGAGCCGAAGAGATGGCGGAAATCGTCGTCGACCGCCTTGAGATCGGCCTGCGTCTCAATCGCCTCGAACAGCGCTTCGCGCATTCGCACGAGCACGGGCGTGCCTTCCGGCGCGAGATTGAGGCGGCGCAGCAGCTCCTGCCGACGCGGCTCCGCAGCAAGATGCAGCGCCGAGGTGGCTGCCGCATCGGGTTTGGCGCGATAGGTCTCGATCGCCTTGTCGAGCCGGGCGTGATCCGGCCCGAAACGCTCCTGCAGCAGATTGAAGAAAGCAAGGCGGCCCGGCTTGTCGAGCCGCTGCCAGGCTTCGAGCACCGCCTGCGCCAGCGCCATCCCGGAGGCCTCCCCCCGGCCGGAGAGCAGATCCTCGCAGAGCCGGTCGATAGGCCGGGCGCGATTGCCGAGGAAGCGCTCGAAACCGATCAAGGCGCGGCCACGATCGGCCACGCTCGTCAGAAGTTCGCCGAGAAACGCCATATCCATGCGGGCTCCCAGTTCGACCCGGCGTCGACTTTCCCGAAAACCGGAATCCACTTTCCGGGTCGATGCCCTGATCCTATACGAGATTCAGCGCAGGCAAATCGGGCATCAGCGCAACAGGTTCCAGGCTTTCAGGAAGAAATCCGGGGTGCCGAAATTGCCGGACTTGAGCGCCACGACCATGTCCGGCCCGTCGACCACGCGCGTCCAGGGCACGCCGGGGTCGATTTCCGGGCCGATCTCCAGCGTGCGGATGCCGAGGCCCAGCACGGTCGCACCCGAGGTCTCGCCGCCCGCGACGAGAAGCCGCGTCACGCCGCCCTCCGAGAGGCGCCGCGCCAGCTCAGCGAAGGCGTGCTCGACGATGCTGCCGGCCTTTTCGCGGCCCAGCCTGTCCTGCACGGCGGAGACTTCGGCCGGGTCGTCGCTGGAATAGACGAGGAAAGGCTTGTCCTGCGCCTGAGCCAACGCCCAGGCAGCGAGCCCGACTGCATCCTGGCTGCCCGCGGCCAGCGCCAGCGGATCGACCTTGAGCGCCGGATATCCAGCCTCCAGCGCCGCCTTGATCTGGCCGCGCGTCGCCGTCGAGCAACTGCCCGAGATGATGCCGGCGCGGCCGGCCGGTGCCTGCAACTCCTGCGGGCCCGGGCGCTCCGGCAGCAGGCCGGCGCGGCGGAAATTCTGCGGCAGACCCATCGCGATGCCGGAACCTCCGGTCAACAGGACATGCTCGGATACAGCGTGGCCGAGCGTCATCAGGTCCTCGTTGGTGAGGGCGTCGGTGACGGCATAGCGGACGCCGTCGGCCTGCAGCTTGGCGAGGCGCGCCTTCACTGCGGCGGGGCCTGCCAGCACGGCCGTGTAGTCGACGAGGCCGACTTCGGTCATGGCCTGCGCCGCCATCAGCCGCATCAGATTCGAATCCCGCATCGGCGTCAGCGGGTGATCCTTCATCGAGCTCTCGTGCAGCGGCATGGCGCCGACGAAGAGATAGCCCTGATAGATCGAGCGGCCATTCGCCGGGAAGGCCGGGCAGACGATGGCAAGCTTCGCACTGAGGCGCTCGGCAAGGGCATTCGCCACCGGGCCGATATTGCCTTCGGCCGTGGAATCGAAGGTCGAGCAGTATTTGAACAGGATCTGGCGCGCGCCGCCCTTCAGCAGCGCCTCGCAGGCGGCCAGCGAATCAGCGACGGCCTCGGCCACCGGATTGGTCCGCGACTTCAGCGCGACGACGACCGCATCGGCTTCCGGCAGCGTGCTGCCGGCCGGCGGCACGCCGATGACCTGCACGGTCCGCATGCCCGCCCGGTTCAGCATCAGCGCGACATCGGTCGCGCCGGTCATGTCATCGGCAATCACGCCCAGCAGCATACGGTCCTCTCCCTCAGCCATCCGCCTTGGTTCTTCACGCCAGTTCTAGCGGCCGATGCGCGGCGAGGCGACCGCCATCACCGCATCCGGCGGTTCCCCTGAAGACATGCGTTCCGGCTTTGCCCGCTCGGCATCCAGCGCTGCCTTTCGATGAGGCAGAGCTGCCCGCGAATTGATGCGGCGCATGATCGACGGCCCCGCCATTCTGAGTCAGGTTGGTGCCATGAGGAACGAATTCGGCGCGGCGGCATTTGCCGGCATCGCCGGGTGCGCCTTCCCAAAACCATCAAAAACGGGGGAAAGCATGAAGCTGTTGAAGGTCGCCGTCTCTGCCGCCGCTCTCGCGCTCGCTACCTTGCCGGCGCTCGCGCAGACGCCCTCGACCCTGCGCATCGGGCTGCAGGAAGACCCCGACATGCTCGATCCGCACAAGGCGCGCACCTTCGTCGGCCGCATCGTCTTCATGGGGCTGTGCGACAGGCTCGTCGACATCACGCCGGAGCTGAAGCTGGTGCCGCGGCTGGCGACGGAATGGAACTTCTCCGCCGACGGGCTGACGCTGACCATGAAGCTGCGCAGCGATGCGAAGTTCCACGACGGCGAGTCCTTCAACGCGGAAGCTGCCAAGGCCAATCTCGAGCGCGCGATGACCCTGCCGGATTCGCTGCGCAAATCGGAGCTCGCCTCGGTCGACAAGGTCGAGGCGCCGGACGCCACGACGCTGGTGCTGAAGCTGAAGCGGCCCGACGCCACGCTGCTGTCGCAGCTGACCGACCGTGCCGGCATGATGCTTTCGCCCAAAAGCCTCTCCGGCGACGTCACCGCGAAGCCGGTCTGCTCCGGCCCCTACAAGTTCGTCGAGCGCGTCCAGAACGACCGCATCGTCCTGGAAAAATTTCGGGAGCATTGGGAGGCGGACAAGTACAATTTCGACCGCATTCTCTACCGCTCGATCCCGGACACGACAGTCCGCCTCGCCAATCTGCGCTCGGGCGAGCTCGACATGCTGGAACGTCTTGCGCCGACCGATGTGAAATCGGCTCAATCAGACAAATCGCTCAAGGTCATGAGCATGGCCAATCTCGGCTATCAGGGCATCACCATCAACACCAACAATGGCGAGGCCGCGAAACAGCCGATGGGTCAGGACAAGCGCGTGCGTCAGGCGCTGTCGCTTGCCATCGACCGCAAGGTGCTGAGCCAGGTCGTGTTCGAGGGGCTCTATGAGCCGATGAACCAGCCGTTCAACCCGGGTAATTTCTACATCAGCGCCGACCTTCCGGTTCCCGCTCGCGACGTCGCCAAGGCCAAGGCCCTGCTCAAGGAAGCCGGACAGCCCAAGGTCTCGGCAGAGCTCTTCGTCACCAACAACCCCGTCGACGCCCAGCTCGGCCAGGTCATCCAGGCGATGGCGCAGGAAGCCGGCATCGACATCCAGATCCGCTCGACCGAGTTCGCCAGTCAGCTGCGCGACCAGCAGCAGGGCAAATTCCAGATGAGCCGGATCGGCTGGTCCGGCCGCATCGACCCGGACGGCAACATCCATCCCTTCGTCACGACGGGCGGCGGCCAGAACGACGGAAAATACTCCAATCCGGAGGTCGACCGCCTGCTGAACCAGGCCCGCACCGTCTATGAGCCGGCCGAGCGCAAGAAGCTCTACGACGCCGCGCAGAAGATCCTGCAGGACGATCTGCCGATCATCTATCTCTATAACCAGACGGTGTTCTTCGCGCTGCGCTCCAGCCTGCAGGGCTTCGTGATCAACCCGGACGGGATGATCCGGCTTGCCGGGCTGAAGCGCTCGTGACGGCGCTCATGCCGTGAGGAGTGGCCCATGGCCACGCTCATCGTTCGCCGCTTCTTCATCGCGATACCGACGTTGTTCCTGGTATCGCTCTTCGTCTTTGCCTTGCAGCGCGCGCTGCCGGGCGACCCCTTCCTCGTCATCGCAGGCGAGGAGCGCGACCCGGAGGTGATCGCGCGGCTGCGCGAGATCTACCGCATGGACGATCCCATCTTCGTCCAGTTCTTCGCCTGGCTCGGACAAGTGGTCCAGGGCGATTTCGGCCGCTCTTTGCGCACGGGCGAGCCGGTGCTCGGCCTGATCCTGCAGAAGCTGCCGGTGACGATCCAGCTCGCCACCGCCTCGATCCTCGTCGCAATCTCGATCGGCATCCCGATCGGGATCCTGGCGGCGCGGCGCAAGGGCACGATCGTCGACTACTCCGCCAGCGCAGTCGCGCTGTCAGGGCTGTCGATCCCGAATTTCTGGTTCGGGATCATGCTGATCCTGCTGGTTTCTGTGCACCTGAAATGGCTGCCGGCCTCGGGCTATGAATCGATCTTCGTCCATCCCTGGGAGGCGATCCAGCGGCTGATCATGCCCGCCTTCGTGCTCGGCAACGGGCTCGCGGCCTTTCTGATGCGCCATACCCGCTCGGCAATGCTGGAGGTGCTGCGCTCGGACTATGTCCGCACCGCCCGCGCCAAGGGGCTCGACGAGGATACGGTGGTGCATCGCCACGCGCTGCGCAACGCGCTGGTGCCGATCATCACGCTGACGACCCTGCTCTTCGGCGAGTTGCTGGCGGGCGCGGTGCTGACCGAACAGGTCTTCACCATCCCCGGCTTCGGCAAGCTCATCGTCGATGCCGTGTTCAACCGCGACTACGGCGTGGTGCAGGGCGTGGTGCTGTGCACGGCCATCGGCTTCATCCTGATGAACCTCTTGGCCGATATCCTCTACATCCTCGTCAATCCGCGCCTGAGGACCGGCTGATGGCATCGCTCGATTCCATTTCCGCCGCAGGCGCCGCGAGCGGTGTCACGGCGCGTCCGGGCGTGCTCGCCCGGCTCGTCCGCAACAAGTCTGCGCTGATCGGCGGCGGGCTCGTGCTGATCTTCGTGCTGATGGCGGTGTTCGCGCCGATCCTACCGCTGGCCGACCCGTTCAAGTCCAACTTCCTCGCCATCCGCAAGCCGCCCTCGGAGCTCTACTGGTTCGGCACCGACGAGTTGGGGCGCGATCAGGTCTCGCGGCTGTTCTTCGGCGCGCGGGCCTCGCTGCTCGCCGGCATCGTCTCGGTGCTGATCGCGGTGGCGGTCGGCCTGCCCTTCGGAATGTTGGCGGGCTGGTATGGCGGATGGACCGATATCGTGATCTCCCGCGTCACCGAGGCGCTTCTCGCCTGCCCCTTCCTGATCCTCGCCATCGCCTTCGCCGCGGTGCTCGGTCCGTCGCTGACCAATGCGATGATCGCGATCGGGCTTGCGGCCGTGCCGATCTTCATCCGGCTGGTGCGCGGCCAGGTGATGAGCGTGAAGATGGAGGATTTCGTCGAAGGCGCCCGCGCGGTCGGCGCACGGGACGCGAGGCTGATGTTCCGCCATGTGCTGCCCAACACCCTGTCCCCCATCGTGGTGCAGTCGACTTTGTTCATGGCGCAGGCGATCATCCTGGAAGCCGCCCTCTCCTTCCTCGGCCTCGGCCAGCAGCCGCCGTCGCCGTCCTGGGGTCAGATGCTCAACGTCGCCAAGAACTTCATGGAGCAGGCGCCGTGGATGTCGGTGGCGCCGGGCGTCTGCATCTTCCTCGCCGTGCTCGGCTTCAACCTCCTCGGCGACGGCCTGCGCGACGCGCTCGATCCAAAAGAAAACTAGGCTTCAAGGATACGCCCATGTTCACCACCCGGCCCGAAATCCTCGGCACTTTCGGTGTCGTCACCTCGACGCACTGGCTCGCCACCGCCTCCGGCATGGCGATGCTGGAGAAGGGCGGCAATGCCTTCGACGCCTGCGCCGCCGCCGCCTTCGTGCTGCAGGTGGTCGAGCCCCATCTCGTCGGCCCGGCTGGCGACATGCCGGCCGTGTTCTATTCGGCTGAAACCAAGAAGGTCGAGACGCTCTGTGCCCAGGGACCTGCCCCGCAGGCGGCGACAATCGCAGCCTACAAGGCGCTCGGCCTCGACCTGATCCCCGGTTCCGGTCTGCTCGCCACCGTGATCCCCGGCGCCTTCGGCGGCTGGATGACGCTGCTGCGCGACCATGGCCGGCTCAAGCTGCGCGAGGTTCTGGAGCCGGCCATCGGCTATTTCGAGAACGGGCATCCGATGCTGCCGCGCGTCTCGGATTCGATCCGGGAACTCACCGACCTCTTCACCAATGAATGGTCGAGCTCGGGAGCCGTCTATCTACCCGGCGGCAATGTGCCGGAAGCGCGCAAGCTCTTCGCCAACAAGGCGGCCGCCGCGACCTACAAGCGCATCCTGAGCGAGGCGGAGGCCGCAGGCTCCGACCGGCAGGAGCAGATCCAGGCGGCCTATGATTCCTGGTACAAGGGCTTCGTCGCGGAGGCGATGGACCGCTTCTGCCGCACCACCGAAGTCATGGATTCTTCGGGCCGCCGCAACAAGGGCCTGCTGACCGCACAGGACATGGCGAACTGGCAGCCGACCTACGAGACGCCGACCTCCGTGACCTATCACGACTGGGAAGTCTTCAAGATCGGCCCCTGGGGACAGGGTCCGGCCTTCCTGCAGACGCTGAAAATCCTTGAGGGCATCGACCTTGCCGGGATGGGGCCGGCGAGCCCCGAATTCGTGCACCATGTCGTCGAGGCGATGAAGCTCGCCTTCGCCGATCGCGAAGCCTATTACGGCGACCCGGATTTCGTGAAGGTCCCGCTCGATACCCTGCTATCGGCCGACTATGCCGCCGCGCGGCGCCGCCTGATCGGCGAGCGCGCCTCGCTGGAGCTGCGCCCCGGCATCGTGCCCGGTTACGAGGCGCAGGTCGCGCATGCGCTGAAGGCGCTCGGCGCGATCGCCCAGCCGGGCCAGGGCGGCGCCAGCGTCGGCGAGCCGACCATGGCCTCGATGGTCGCGGCCGGGCGCAAGGGCGACACCGTCCATATCGACGTCATCGACAAATGGGGCAACATGATCGCGGCGACGCCCTCCGGTGGCTGGCTGCAATCCTCGCCGGTCATCCCGGAACTCGGCTTCCCGCTCAACTCGCGCGCGCAGATGTTCTGGCTGGAAGAGGGCCTGCCCTCCTCGCTGGCGCCGGGCAAGCGTCCGCGCACGACGCTGACCCCGTCGATCGCCTTCGAGAAGGGGCAGCCCCGCCTTGCCTTCGGCACGCCGGGCGGCGACCAGCAGGAACAATGGCAGCTCGGCCTCTTCCTGCGCCGGGTCCATCACGGCCTCAACCTGCAGGAGGCGATCGACCTGCCGCTGTTCCACACGCAGCATTTCCCCTCATCCTTCTACCCGCGCAGCTCGCGGCCGGGCCACATGATGATCGAGGAGAGCATCGGTGCGGCCGCGCTCGCCGAGCTGGAGCGCCGCGGCCACGCCATCGAAAAGGCGCCGGCCTGGACCGTGGGGCGTCTCACTGCGGCGGAACGCAGCGCCGACGGGCTCTTGCGCGCTGCAGCAACGCCGCGTCTGATGCAGGCCTACGCCGCCGGCCGCTGAGGAACTAGCCGCATGACCTGGTCCATCGTCGCGCGCGACGTCGCCACCGGCGCCTATGGCGTCGCCGTCTCGACCTGTGCCTTCGCCGTCGGATCACGCGTGCCCTATGGCGGCGGCCGGATCGGCGCCATCGCGACGCAGGCCTTCGTCAATCCGCTCTATGGCGTCGACGGCCTGAGACTGCTGCAGGAGGGCCGTTCGGCGCTGGAGATCGTCGCGACGCTGACTGCGGCCGATGAAGGCCGCGCCCATCGCCAGCTCCACGTCATCGACCGCGACGGCAGGATCGCAGCTCATACGGGCGCGGCCTGTATCGACTGGTGCGGGGCGGTGGACGGGCCGCAGGTCTCGGTCGCCGGCAACATGCTGGCCGGACCGGAGGTCGTGCAGGAGACGCTGAAGGCCTATATCGCCGCCTCGGCGCTCGATTTCGACGAGCGCCTGCTGGTTGCTCTCGAAGCCGGCGAGAAGGCCGGCGGCGACAAGCGCGGCCGGCAATCCGCCGCGATCCGCATCTGGAACGGCGAGCCGGTGCCGAGCTTCGACATCCGCGTCGACGACCATGCCGACCCGCTGGCGGAGCTGCGCCGGCTCTGGCGCGTCGCGCACCAGCGCTACGTGCCGTTCCAGCAGGCGGCGCCCTCGCGCAGCCGGCCGGCGGGCGTCACCGACCGAGCCGAGCTCGACAGGCTATGCGAGGACTATGCCGCCAACTGGAACGCGCGGCACCCGGAAGGCCGATAACCGAGCCGGCGCTTCCGCGACGCGAGCCCGGCATGCTAACCTGACGCTTCGTCACCTCGCCCTTGCCGATGGACAGGAGGCTGCGATGGCCGATGCGGATGTCGATAGCCTTCAGCGGCGCGTCGCAGCGCTCGAGGCCCAGATCGCTCTTCTGACGCAGGCGATCTCGGTCGACAGAGCCGGCAACATGACCATCAGCGCCGCGAGCCGGCTGACGCTTCTGAGCGGCGGCCCTTGCGCGATCCAGGCAGGCAGCACGCTCGCTCTCTCCGTCGGGGGCAGTATGAGCCTCGCCGTCGCCGGACGGCTTCAGATCGCCGGAGGGCAAGGGATTTCTCTCGATACCCGCTACTGCACTCTGAACGCGACGGTGAATTTCGAGATCGCCAGCGCGAAGACGCTGACGATCAAAGCCGAGCGGGAAATGAACGTCGCTGCGGGCAAGACCCTCACGGCAACGAGTGCAGATGCGGCGCTCCTGAGAAGCGGCGATGCCCGGCTGAACCTGAAGAAGGACGGGACCGCCGAGCTGCACGGCCGCGACATCACGATCCAGGCCAGCGGACGCTTCACGGCAAAAGCGTCCTCCGACATGGTCCTGAAGGGGTCGCGGCTTCTACAGAACTGACAATCCCGACGCCAGCCTGCCTTACGTCAGCTTGCCGCGCGCCGCGACCGGCAGCTCGCCGATCAGCTTGTCGCCGCGCACCGTAATCAGTCGGTCGACCATGTTGACGACGACGCAGACATGGTTCGGCACGATGCGCACGACTTCGCCAACCACGGGCCGCTCGTTCGAGCCGGACAGGTCGAGGAAGCCATGCTCTTCGGCGAATTGCGCGATCCGCGCCCGCGGATATTCGAGGATGTAGCCGTGCCCGTCGAGATTGCCCTTGTCGCTCGTCAGCGTCTTCGAGCCTGAATCGAGAATGCCGCGCTCCGGCGCCGCCCGGCTCACCACCGAGGCGTAGACCGTCAGCGCGCAATCTTCGAGCGTAGCGACGCCGGCCGCGATCTGCATGCGGTCGTTGAAGATCGAGGTGCCCGAGCGATGCTCGGTCGCGCCCTTGAGCTTGCCCATGTTGGGGATGTTGGGCGAGCCGCCGGTCGAGATGATATCGGCCTTGAGGCCGGCATCGCGCAGCCCGGCATTGGCGGTGTCGAGGAAGATTTGCGTCCGCTCCCAGCCATCTTCCGGCGGGTACATCAGGAAGCCGGCGAAGCGCAGGCCCGGCGAGGCGTCGATCATCTTGGCGAGTTCGACTGCCTCCCAGGGCGTCTCGACGCCGGCGCGCTTGCGGCCGGTGTCGCATTCCACGACGACTTCGAGGTCGCGACCGGCGATCTCGGCAGCGCGCGGCAGGCCGGAGATCGTGACCGGGTTATCGGCGGCCACGATCATCCGGACGCGACGCTGCAACGCCCCGAGGCGGCCCAGCTTCTCCTCGCCGAGGATGTTGTAGCTGATCATGATGTCGTCGAGGCCGCCATCGGCCATGACCTCGGCCTCGCCGAGCTTCTGGCAGGTGATGCCGCGGGCGCCGGCCTCGATCTGAAGCCGCGCCAGCTCAGGCGATTTATGCGTCTTGATGTGCGGGCGGTTGGCGACGCCGGCTGCGTCGCAGGCGGCCTGGAGCCGGGCGATGTTGGCATCGACCTTGTCGAGGTCAACAACCACGGCCGGGGTGCCGTAGACGCGCGCGATCTCGGCCGCGAGCGGGGTGGCCGCCGGCTGATCGACGGCCGGCGAGGTGGTGGCGGTCACGCTGGTCGAAGCGGCAGTCATGGCAGCACCTTGATGATGACTTCGATCTCGACGGTCATGTTGTTCGGCAGCGACCCCATGCCAACGGCGGAGCGGGCATGGCGGCCGCGATCGCCGAGCACTGCGACGAACAGGTCCGAGCAGCCATTGATGACTTTGGGCTGGTCGGCGAAATCGGGGGCGCCGTTGACCATGCCGAGGAGCTTGACCACCTCGACCTTGTCGAGCGAACCCGTCGCCTTCTTCATCGCCGCGAGCAGGCCGAGGCCGGTCTGCTTGGCATGCTCATAGGCTTCCTCGATCGTGACGTCCTTGCCGACCTTGCCGGTCGGATAGGTGCCGTCGGCCCGCTTCGGCCCCTGGCCGGAGAGATAGACGATGTCGCCGACCTGCTTGAAGCTGACATAGGTGGCGACCGGCGTCGGCACCTCCGGCAGCGTCAACCCCAGTTCCTTCAGCCTGTCCTCGGCGCTCATGGCATTCCTCTCTTCGATTGTCGCCGACGTCTGTCGCGCCGGCGTGTTCTATCAATTCTGCAAATCGCGGCGCATGTAGCGGGCCGCATCGTCATAGCTCGCAAGCTTGCGGGCAAGGGCGGGGTCATGCACCTCGCGAAAGCCCTGTCGCCGCCAAAAGCCGGTCGAGCCGTTCACGGCGACGAGCGCAAGGCTGGCGAAGCCGGCTCGCATCGCGTGCTGCGCGATCTCGGCGACGATCTGGCCCGCCGCGCCGCCGCCCCTGCCCTCCGGCAAAAGCGCGAGGTCGTGGATATACCAGTTCCGCGTGCCGGGGGGGATCGCGCCGAGCATTGAATTCAGCGCCGGCACCGCGCCAACCGGCCAGGGATGGCTGACGAGGTAGCCTCGAAGCGCCCCATCATCGGCCGCCAGGACATGGCAGCCCTCAGGCGCCAGACGCAGCCGCTCGGCGAAGACCGGCTCATCCTCAGGGTAGCCCGGATGCACAATGGCGGCGATCGCCATCACCGCCGGAAGATCGGCCGGCGCCATAAGGCGCCAGCCCCCTTCTCGCGCGTCATGCTCGGGCTTGACCCGAGCATCTCCTGCCGAGGGAAGCTCCTGCGCGTCAACGTCCCGAGATTCTCGGGTCCGCGCTTCGCTTCGCCCGAGAACGACGCCGCGAGTCCGGCGCGGCAATTAAGCCGCGACCTTCGGGAACTTGCTCGTCCGCTTCGGGTGCCACCACTTGCCCTTGAGCACGACGCCCTCGGAGACGATCTTGCGGTCGCCCGCCAGGTGCTCGCCGACCACGTCCACGTAGTCGAACTTGCCTTCCTTGACGGTGAGGATCGTCGCGTCGCCGAGCGAGCCGACCTTGAGCGAGCCGTATTCCGTGCGCTTCAGCGCCATGGCGGCGTTCACGGTCGAGGCGGCGATGACGTTGTTCAGGCTCATGCCCATGCAGAGGAATTTCGACATGGTGGTGACCTGATCATAGGCCGGGCCGTCGATGCAGAGCTTGTGCACGTCGGACGAGATCACGTCCGGCTCGAAGCCGTTGGCGAGCATGGCGCGGGTGGTCTTGAAGGAGAACGAGCCCTTGCCGTGGCCGATATCGAAGATGACGCCGCGCTTGCGGGCGGCGAGCACCTCCGGCTTCACCGTGCCCTGCGCGGTCGAGGGAGCGTTCGGGAAGGGGCGGAAGGCGTGGGTCAGCACGTCGCCCGGCCTGAGCATGCCGATGACTTCCTCATAGGACGGCGGCGGATGATCGATGTGGCACATCAGCGGCATGCCGACCTCGTTGGCCACCTGCAGCGCGATGTTGAGCGGCACGGTGCCGGAGGTGCCGGAGGCGTGGAGGCCGACGCGGACCTTGATGCCGACGATATAGTCGCGGTTCTTGTCGGCGACCTCGGCGCAGTCGATCGGGTTCATCAGGCGCAGATCGCCGCTCTCGCCGACCATGACGCGATGGTCGAAGCCGTAGATGCCGGCATGCGAGACGTGGAGATAGGCGAGGATGCGCGCCTGGCTCGGCTCGATGACGTGCTTGCGGAAGCCGGCCCAGTTGCCGGGACCGGCCGAGCCGGTATCGACCGAGGTCGTCACGCCGGAGACGCGGCAGAACTCGTCGGCGTCGATGCCCAGCGAGGTGCCGCCCCAGTAGACATGGGTATGCAGGTCGATCAGGCCCGGCGAGACGATGTAGCCGGAGACGTCGCGGATTTCCTTGGCGCCCTTCAAGTCCTTGCCGAAGCCGGACACCTTTCCGTCCGTGAAGGCGACGTCGAGAATGCCGTCGTGCTTCTGCGACGGATCGATGACGCGGCCGCCCTTCAGGATGAGATCGTGAGTCATTTTAGTCCTCTGGAGTGATCAAACCGGGGAGACGGCGCCTTTGCGCTCAACGATCAGGCCGTAGGCCTGGGGCTCGCGATGCCTGGCGAAATTGAAGGTCGAGGCCTTATAGCTCTTTCCAAGTTCCATGTCGCAACGGGCGACGACGAGTTCGTCGCCTTCGGTCACGGCCTGCGCCACGACCTCGCCGGTCGGAGCAATGATGCAGGAACCGCCGATCTGGTCGACGCCGGCCTCAAGCCCCGCCTTGGCGACGCCGACGACCCAGCTCGCGTTCTGGTAAGCGCCCGCCTGCATCACGAGCTGATTGTGGAAATTGCCGAGCCGGTCATGGTTCGGCGCCGGCGGGTTGTGCTTGGGCGTGTTGTAGCCGAGCACGATCAGCTCGACGTCCTGCAGGCCCATCGAGCGATAGCTCTCCGGCCAGCGGCGGTCGTTGCAGATCATCATGCCGATATTCGCGTCCATCGTCCGCCAGACCGGCCAGCCGAGCTCGCCGGTCTCGAAATAGCGCTTCTCGAGATTCTGGAACGGCGCTTCGGGACGATGCTCGGGATGGCCGGGTAGATGGATCTTGCGGTACTTGCCGACGATCGAGCCCGACTTGTCGACGAGGATCGCGGTGTTGAAGCGGCGCTTGCGGCCTTCCTCGAAGGCAAGCTCGCAATAGCCGAGGTGGAAGCCGATGCCGAGGCGCTTGCTCTCCTCGAACAGCGCGGCAGTCTCGTTCGAAGGCATCGCGCTTTCGAAATAGCCGTCGATCTCGGCTTCGTCGTCGATCCACCAATGCGGGAAGAAGGCCGTGAGCGCCGCTTCCGGATAGACGACAAGGTCGGCGCCGTGCGCCTTGGCCTGACGCATCAGCTCGACCATGCGAGCCACGGCCGAAGCCCGGCTTTCATCGCGCTGGATGGGGCCGAGCTGGGCGGCGGCGACGGTCAGGATGCGGGTCACGTCATAGGCTCCGGATGAAGATCACCCTGCGGACAAGGCTTTCAAGCACTGAGCCGGCGCGTCAAGCGCCGGCAATGCGGGGCGTGGGTTGTCCCAGTTGCGGGGCTGGTCCTCAGAGGGACTTCGCGAGGCGCGGATCGAGCGAGTCGCGCAGGCCGTCACCGAGCATGTTCACTGCGAGAACGGTGAGGGAGAGGAACACCGCGGGGAACAGGATGATATGCGGCCTGACCTGCCAGAGCGCCCTGCCCTCGGCCATGATATTGCCCCAGGACGGCGTCGCCGGCGGCACGCCCGCGCCGATGAAGGACAGGATGGCTTCGACGATCATGGCGCTGGCGCAGATATAGGTCGCCTGGACGCTCATCGGCGCGAAGGTGTTCGGCAGGATGTGTCTGATGATGATGCGCGGCACGCGCGCCCCATTGGCCACCGCAGCCTCGACATAGGGCTGTTCGCGCAGCGACAGCACCACGCCGCGCACGAGGCGCGCCACGCGTGGAATCTCGGCGACGGTGATGGCGATGATGACGTTGCCGACGGAGCCCCGGGTCAGCGCCATCAGGGCGATGGCGAGCAGGATCGGCGGGATCGACATCATGCCGTCGATGACGCGCATGATGATGCCGTCGGTCCAGCGCACGAAGCCGGCGAAGAGGCCGATGGTGAGCCCGACGACCGACGACAGGATCGCCACGCTGAAGCCGACGAGCAGCGAGACACGCGCGCCATAGATCACGCGCGAATAGATGTCGCGCCCGAGCATGTCGGTGCCGAACCAGTAGAGTTCGGAGGGCATGCGCGTGCGCCGGCTCGGCGAGATGGCGGTCGGGTCGACCGTGCCGAGCAGCGGCGCGAAGATGCCGATGAGCGCCATCAGGACGAGCAGGCCGCCGCCGATCGCCACGGAAGGGTGCCGGCGCAGATACCGACGAAAGCGGGCCGAGCGGCTGAGCGCAGCCTTGACCGGCTCAGCGGGAACAGCGACGGCCGGGGCCGGGATGGAGGATTGAGCGGTCAATAGCGGATCCTCGGGTCGACGAGGGTATAGGTCAGGTCGATCAGCAGGTTCACGAGCACGTAGACCAGGCTGAACATCAGCACGACGCCCTGGATGACCGGGTAGTCACGCCGCAGGATGGCATCGACGGTGAGCCGGCCGAGGCCGGGGATGGCAAAGACGCTCTCGGTGACGACGGCTCCGCCGATCAGCAGCGCGATGCCGATGCCGATGATGGTGACGATCGGCACCGCCGCATTCTTCAGCGAATGCAGGAAGAGCACGTCCTTCTGCGACACGCCCTTGGCCTGGGCGGTGCGGACATAGTCCTGCTGCAGCACCTCGAGCATGGTGGCGCGGGTGATGCGGGCGATCAGCGCGATATAGACGAGGCCGAGGGTGATCGAGGGCAGGATAAGGTTCCGGAGCCAGGGCCATAAGCCCTGCGAGATCGGCGTATAGCCCTGCACCGGCAGCCAATCGAGCTTCAGCGCGAAGAAATAGGCGAGCAGATAGCCGACGACGAAGACCGGCACGGAGAAGCCGAGTACGGCGAAGCCCATCGCGGCCTTGTCGATCCAGCTCCCGGCCTTCCAGGCGGCGATGACGCCCATCGGAACGGCGATGACGACGGCGAAGATCAGCGTCAGCACCATCAGCGAGACGGTGGGCTCGATGCGCTGGGAAATGAGCTGCGTCACCGGCAGGTTGGTGAAGATCGAGGTGCCGAGGTCGCCCTGGATCACGCGGAAGGACCATTCGGCGAAGCGGACCAGATAGGGACGGTCCAACCCCAGGCTGGCGCGGATGCGCTCGACATCGGCTGGGGAAGCCTGGTCACCGGCGATGATGGCCGCGGGATCACCCGGCGCGATATAGAGCAGCGAAAAGACGAACAACGCCACGAAGGCCATCACGGGGATGGTCGTAATGATGCGTCTGACGACGAAAGCAAACATAAAGCCGTGGAACCTCGTTCACGTCGAACCTGGGAACCGCGGCCCGGTCTTCTTCCGGGTCGGGGCGAGGCGAAGTGTCGGAGCCCGGCCGGCCCCGAAAGGCGGAGCGGCCAGGCCGCCCCGCGAAGAGAGGTCAGGCCTTGGCGACGTCCCAGAAGAACGGCAGCGGGCCGCTGACGACGCCCGAGACGTTCTTCCGCCAGGCCTGATAGCCGAGGTAGAAGCCGGTCGGCGCGTAGACGACGTTCTCGACCGCCGCCTTGTTGAGCTTGGCCATCGCCGCCTTCTCGCCGGCCAAATCCTTGGCGTTGAACCAGTTGGTCACCTCGGTCTCGACCGCGGGGACGTCGGGCCAGCCGAACCAGGCCTTCTCGCCATTGGCGCGGATCGCGGTGTAGGCGGCCGGATTGATGCAGTCGGCGCCGGCATGCCAGGTATGGAACATGCTCCAGCCGCCCTGCCCCGGCGGGGTCTTCTGGGCGCGGCGCGAACCGACCGTGCCCCAGTCGGTGGCGACGAAATCGACGTTCATGCCGATGCTCTTGAGCAGCTCGGCCGTGACGTCGCCCATCGACTTGGTGGCGGCCATGTCCTGCGCGACGATGCAGACCACCGGCTCGCCCTTGTAGCCGGACTCGGCGAGGAGCTTCTTGGCCTCGGCGACATTGCGCTTCTTCAGGATGTCGCCGCCCTCTTCCGTGTAGAGCGGCGTGCCGGGGGTGAAGAAGCCCGGCAGCGGCTTCCAGAGCTTGTCGTCGTCGCCGACGACGGCACGCATGTAGTCTTCCTGGTTCAGCGCCGTCAGCACGGCCTGACGCACCTTCACATTGTTGAAGGGCGGGAAGAGGTGGTTCATGCGGAAGGCGCCGATATTGCCGAGCGGATCGCCGATATCAACGTTGATGTCCTTGTGGGCCTTGAGCACCGGCACGAGGTCGGCGAGCGGCGTTTCCCACCAGTCGATCTCACCGTTCTGAAGCGCGGCGGCCGCCGTCGCCGCGTCCGGCATGATCACCCATTCGACCCGGTCGACAAGGATGTTCTTGCCGCCGGCGAGCCAATCCGCCTTCTCGGAGCGCGGCTTGTAGTCCGCGAATTTCTCGAACACCGCCTTGGCGCCGGGAACCCAGTCGCTGCGCAGGAACTTCATCGGGCCGGAGCCGACATATTCCGTGATCTGGGTGAACGGGTCGGTCTTGGCGATGCGCTCCGGCATGACGAAAGAACAGGGCGCGTTGTTCTTGGCGAGCGCCAGCAGCATCTTCGGGAAGGGCTGCTTCAGCGACCATTTCCAGGTCAGCTCGTCGACGGGCACAAGCTCCACCTGAATGGCGCGGATCATCAGGCCCATCGGATCGCGCGCCGACCAGCGCACCAGACTCGCGACCACGTCCTTGGAGGTCACCGGGGTGCCGTCATGGAACTTCAGCCCGGAGCGCAGCTTGAAGGTCCAGGTCAGGCCGTCGGAGGAGACCTCCTCGGCCTCGACCATCTGGCGCTGCGGCTGGAACTTGGAATCGATGCCGTAGAGCGTGTCCCACACCAGCGCGGCGGCGTTGCGGACGACGTATTGTGTCCCCCAGATCGGGTCGAAGTTCGCGAGATTGGCCTGCGGCACGAAGCGCAGGGTCTTGGTCGCACCCTGTGCCAGCGCCGGCATCGCCAGCCCGCCCGTTGCCGCGGCCATGCCGGCGCCAGTCGCGGATTTCAGAAACGTCCTGCGATCCATCATGTTCTCCCCTGAAGCGGCGCCTCTGATCGGGCTGCCTTGCCGTAAGTCTGAGCAGAAAAATCCTGCCTGACAACACGCAGCGGTCCCCGATTAAGGCCGCCGAACGCGTGCACGGTTCGTGCCAGACGGAACTTCAGGGATCAGAGCCGGCATTTCCGGCTCCCGGAGCAGCGTTTCGGCTGTTTTTCAGGGATCGCGAAAAAATTCGCGATTAAATCGGTTTGATGGGCAGGTCGACGCGCGCGAACGGTCTGGCCTGCTCGAAGGCAGCGGCTGCCCGCAGCACGAGCGCGTCCTTCCCGAAGGCTCCGACGATCTGGAGCCCCGCCGGCAGCCCCGCCGCGGTCAGGCCGCAAGGCACCGACACCGCCGGCTGCTCGGTGATGTTGAAGGGGTAGGTGAAAGGCGTCCAGCGCGTCCAGTCCTCGCCATAGGCGCCATGCTCGGGCGTGTTGCGTCCGACAGCGAAGGCCGGCAGCGGCAATGTCGGCGTCAGCAGCAGGTCGTAGCGCTGATGGAACTGCGCCATGCGGTGAGCCAACGCATTGCGCTGGTTTAGCAGCGCATCGACATAAGTCGAAGCCGGGATACGCTCACCGAACTCCGCGACGGCGACGAGGCCGGGGTCCATCTGTGCCCGCCCAGCCGCATCGACACTGCGCAGCGCCAGAGCCGCGCCGGAGGCCCAGATCGTCGTCAGCGTCTCGATCGGATCGGCGAAGCCGGGATCGACCTCCTCCACCGTCGCGCCGAGTTCGGCAAAGACCTGTGCGGCAGCAGCCGTCAGCGCAGCGATCTCGGGATCGACGATGACATCCTGGCCGAGGCGGGGCGACCACGCCACGCGCAGGCCCCTGACGCCGCCCTTCAACCCGTCGACATAATCGGGCGGACGGTCCGTCAGCGCGGTCATGTCGCGCGCGTCGGGGTGGCCGATCA
Source organism: Allobosea sp. 10N428 (assembly GCF_056394545.1). Classification (NCBI taxonomy): domain Bacteria; kingdom Pseudomonadati; phylum Pseudomonadota; class Alphaproteobacteria; order Hyphomicrobiales; family Alloboseaceae; genus Allobosea; species Allobosea sp. 10N428. Next base: position 1,013,643 of record NZ_JBFTIC010000001.1, read on the forward strand.
CCTTCATCGCCAGCGCAGTGTCAGCCACCGTGCGGGTCAGCGGACCGAGATGCGCGAGGAAGCCCATGGTCGAGATCGGCCAGGCCGGAACGCGGCCATAGCTCGGCTTCAACCCGACGACGCCGGTGAAGGCGGCGGGGATGCGCACCGAGCCTGCCCCGTCCGTGCCGAGATGGATGCAGCCGAGATTGAGCGCGGCGCAGACCGCCGCGCCGGACGACGAGCCGCCGGGGCCCGTGCCCGTGTTCCAGGGATTGCGGGTCATGCCGGAAAGCGGGGAATCGCCGACGCCCTTCCAACCATATTCCGGCATAGTGGTCTTGCCGAGGAAGACCGTGCCGGCCTCGCGCAGCCGCGCCGTCGCGGGCGAATCCTCCGCGAAGGGCGCCTCGGAAGCTACCGCCGAGCCGCGTCGCATCGGCCAGCCGGCAACGCCGAGATTATCCTTGATGGTAACCGGCACGCCGTCGAGCGGGCCGATCGCCTCGCCCTTCAGCCAGCGCGCCTGAGAGGCTTCCGCCATTGCCAGCGTGATGGCCTCGTCGCGGACGACGAAGGCGTTGACCTGCGGCTCGAAGCGCTCGATGCGCGCCAGAGCATCCTTGGCGACGTCGACGGGCGAGAGTTCCTTGCTGGCGTAGAGCGGTCCGAGTTCGGCGGCGGAAAGCGAGGCGATCGTCGTCATCGAAGGTCCTTTTGCAGCCTCATCGAAAATTTGAGCCCTCATCCTGAGGAACCGCGCCAGCGGCGTCTCGAAGGATGCTCCAGATGGTTCCGGAGCCTCGGGGAGCATCCTTCGAGACGGCCGTTCCGGGCCTTCTCAGGATGAGGGCTCATTGGTTCAAGCGCTTTCAGGCGTTGGCGACGCGCCAGGCAGTGCTGAGCAGAATATTGGCACCGGCGACCATATCCTCGTCGGTGCTGAATTCGGCCGGGTTGTGCGAGAGCCCGCCGATCGAGGGGATGAAGACCATCGCCGTCGGGCAGAGCCGCGCCATCATCTGCGCATCATGGCCGGCGCCCGAGATCATCCGCCGGATCGGGAGGCCGAATTCGCCGGCACTGCGCTCGACCTCGGCAATCAGTTCCTCGGCGAAAGGCGTCGCCGGGAAACGCGCGAGGTCGCGGAAGGAAATCTCGATGCCGTCGCGTTCCGCGAGCTCGGCGCAGAAGCGGCGCACCGCCTCCTCCGCCTGGGCCAGCGGCGCGTCGAGCGGGTTGCGCAGATCGAGCGTCATGACGACCGTCTCGGGCACGACATTGACGTTGCCGGGCTGTACGCGAATGACTCCGGAATTGGCGAGCTGGTGCGGGATCGTCTTGGTCAGCTCATTGGCGAAGATGTTGATGCGCGCGGCGGCGAGGCCGGGGTCCTTGCGATAGGCCATCGGCGTCGTGCCGGCATGGCTCGGGCGGCCCTTGAGGGTGAGTTCCAGCCAGCAGATCGCCTGAATGCCGGTGACGGCGCCAAGGCCGCCGCCTTCGTTCTCAAGCACCGGCCCCTGCTCGATATGGAGTTCGACATAGGCATGAGCCGGCAGGAAGCCCGGCCGCTCGGCGCCTTCGTAACCGATGCGCCGCAGCTCGGCGCCGAGACCCACGCCCTCGGAATCGACTTCCCTGTGGGCCGCCTCGACACTCATGCCGCCGGCCCAGACATAGGAGCCGAGCATGTCGGGATGAAAGCGCGCGCCCTCCTCGTTGGTGAAGGCGATCACGGCCATGTCGCGCTTCGGCGTCAGCCCGGCATCGCGCAAAGCCGCGAGAACCTCGACGCCGGCAACGACGCCGAGCGCCCCGTCGAAGCGTCCGCCGGTGCCGACCGTATCGATATGCGAGCCCATGATCACGGCCGGCCCATCCTGCTGGCCTTTCAGAATGCCGACGATATTGCCGATGGCATCGACGCGGACATCGAGGCCGAGCGCGTTCATCTGACCCACCAGCCAGTCGCGGCCCTGCCGGTCCTCATCGGTCAGGGCGAGCCGGCGGCAACCTCCCTCCGGCGTGGCACCGATCGTCGAGAGTTCCGCCAGGCGCGAGGTCAGCCTCGCGGCGTCGATCCTCAGATTGGTGCTCATCGGTTCAGGCCCTCCAGCAATCGGCGAGGCAAGATGCAGACCGCGGCTGAACTTGTCGACCCGCGTCCAGCGCATCGGCTCCGGGCGTGGTCAGCCATGGGTGTGGCTGTTTCGGCGCTGCAATCGGCGGTAGAAGCGGCGCCCCTGGGAAATCACCGCATGTTGCCTGCCGACGTCTCCAAACCGCTTCATCCCTGGCTCGCGGAAGCGCGCGCCATGCTCGCCCTGAGCTGGCCGATGGTGCTCACCAATGTTGCGCAGACGGCGATGACGGCCACGGACGTCGTGATGATGGGCCATCTCGGTCCACGGGCGCTGGCGGCCGGCGCGCTCGGCGGCAACCTCTACACCGCCTTCCTGATCTTCGGCATCGGCGTGATGAGCGCGGTGTCGCCGATGATCGCGATCGAACTCGGCCGCAACAAGCATGCGGTGCGCGATCTGCGCCGCACCGTCCGGCAGGGCTTCTGGGCCGCCGCGACCATGGTGGGGCCGATGTGGGTTGTCCTCTGGCAGGCCGAATTCATCCTCACGGCGATGGGCCAGGACCCCGCTTTGTCGAAGGCGGCGGCGTCCTACATCCACACGCTGCAATGGGGCCTGCTGCCCTTCTTCCTCTATCTGTGCCTGCGCGGCTTCGTTGCCGCTCTGCAGCGGCCGCGCTGGGCCTTCATCGTCGTGCTCTTCGCCGTCGCCTTCAACGCCTTCGCCAACTGGTGCCTGATGTTCGGATATCTCGGCTTCCCGGCGCTCGGCCTGCCGGGCTCGGGGCTTGCGACCGCGCTATCCTCGACGCTGATGTTCGCCGGCCTCGCGCTCGTCGTCTCGCTCGACCGGCACTTCCGCCGGTATCATCTGCTCGGCCGCTTCTGGGTGCCGGACTGGCCGCGCTACCGGACCTATTGGCGGATCGGCTTCCCGATCGGGCTGACGGTCGCCTTCGAGGTCATCATCTTCAACGGCGCCGCCTTCATGATGGGACTGCTCGGCGAAACCCCGCTCGCGGCGCATGCCATCGCGATCCAGATCGCCTCGCTGACCTTCATGGTGCCGCTCGGCATCGGGCAGGCGGGCACGGTCAGGGTCGGTCGCGCCTTCGGCGCCGGTGACGCCGAGGGCATCCGCCGCGCCGGTGCCATGGCGCTGATCCTCGCCCTGAGCTTCATGGCCTCGACCGCGCTCCTCATGGCGCTCGCGCCGCAATGGCTCGTCGCGCCCTTCCTCGACAGCTCGACCCCCGGAGCCGCCGAGGTCACCGGTCTCGCGATGATCTTCCTGTTCTACGCAGCGGTCTTCCAGCTCGCCGACGGGGCTCAGGTCGTGGGCGCCTCGATCCTGCGCGGGCTCGGCGACACGCGCGTGCCCATGATCTTCGCCGGCATCGGCTACTGGGGTATCGGCCTTCCGCTTTCGGCTGCGCTCGGCTTCCTGACGCCCCTCGCCGGGCGCGGCATCTGGATAGGTCTGGTGGTCGGGCTCGCCGTCGTCTCAGCCATGATGCTTGCGCGATGGTGGGGCCGCGAGCGGCTGGGCCTGCTCAAATGGGGGCTGCGGCAGGCGGTCTAGCCGGCTCTGCAGGAAATCGGGCGGGCGCCCGCGCTGTTGCCGATCGGCAACAGAGTTGCTCGGCCACAATTTGGACACTTCCTGTTCACCCCACGGCCACGCCGAACGCCTTGAACGGAAGCCTGCAACGGCGCATGGAACCGCGGCGCCGTCCCACCGTTGACTTCCGCCCCGCACGTAACGCCGAGTTTGCCGTCGATGTCCCCCGCCCGCCCGTCTGCCTCTCCCCTCGCCCGCCCGACACGCCGCGCCTTCGCCGCCCTGACGCCGCTCTTCCTCGCCGCCTGCGTGGGCCAGCGCCAGCAGCCTTACGAGGTTGCTCCCAGGGGCCCGCAGGTCAGCCCCGAATACCTGTCGATGTATGGCGAGCGGCCGGACGAGCTGCACCCGCTGCCGGCAACGGACCTCACCGAGGTCGATCCGCGCTTCCTGCGCCGCATCGTCTCCTATCCGACCCGCGAGCAGCCCGGCACCATCGTCGTCGATACCGACAATCGTTTCCTCTATCTCGTCCAGGAGGGTGGCAAGGCGATCCGCTACGGCATCGGCGTCGGCAAGCAAGGCATGTCCTGGCGCGGCCGCGCAACCATCGCGCGCAAGGCGCAGTGGCCGCGCTGGACGCCCACCCCGGCGATGATCGCCCGCGAGCCGGAGCGCAACCGCCCCTGGGCGGCCGGCATGGCTGGCGGTCTCGAGAACCCGCTCGGCGCGCGCGCCCTCTATCTTTACCAGGGCAACCGCGACACGATGTATCGCATCCACGGCACGTCCGAGCCGTGGTCGATCGGCAAGTCCGTCTCCTCGGGCTGCATCCGCCTGTTCAACCAGGACATCATCGACCTCTATAGCCGCGTGCCGACCGGAACGTCGGTCCTGGTGCTCAACCGCGGCACGCTGCAGCCGGGCTCCGAGGTCGACGAGATGCCGCCCCCGGACGACGATCTCGATGGCAGCATCTGATCCGCGGCAGCTTGCCGCGGCCACGGCCTTGATACTGTCACAGGCCGGTCCCACCTCTTCAACGCGGCGCAACCGCGCCGCGTAACGAGAGGAGATGACGATGACGCCGCAAGAACGCGACGTGATCGCCGGGATTTTCGACCGCCTCAGGCAGGCGGCCAACCAGCCCCGCGACCCCGAGGCTGAGAACTTCATCGCAGAACGCCTGCGCGACCAGCCCTATGCGCCCTATGCCATGGCTCAGGCTGTCTATGTGCAGGAGCAGGCGCTCGCCAATCTGCACCAGCAGGTCGAAGCCCTGCAGGCGCAGCTGCGCGACGCCGAGAAGCGAGCGAGCGAGGCTGCGGCCCAACCGGCTGCCGGCGGCTTCCTGTCCGGCATCTTCGGTGGCGGCAGCGTGCCGCGCACCGGGTCGGTACCATCCGTGACGCCGCGAGCCGATGCGCCGGCCCCCTCCGGCGCCTGGAACACGCAGCCGCAGGGCCAGCCTATGCAGGCCGCTCCGATGCAAGCCGCTCCACAAACCGCCGCGCCGATGCAGCCCGGCCCATGGAGCAATCAGCCGCAGCAGGCGCCCGGCCGCGGTGGCGGCTTCATGGCGAGCGCACTGAGCACGGCGGCGGGCGTCGCGGGCGGCGTCGTCCTCGGCAACGTCCTTGCCAACGCCTTCAGTGGCGCGGGCGGGGCTGCGAAGGCCGCAACCCCGGCGGCCGCAGCCGATACGAACGCCAATCCCGGCGCCAATACGCAGCAGGCGGCCTATGATCAGGGCGCCTCGGATCAGGCGGCCTATGATCGCGGCTCGTCCGACCAGGCGGCGCAGGATCGCTCGGATCACGGCCAGGGCTATGACGGCGAGGCCGACACCCAGCAGGCCAACTACAATGACGACGACGATCCCGGCTTCGATTCCGGCGACGACGACAGCTGGGTCTGACCTCAGAGTCTCCGCAACGCCCGCCCAAAAGGCGGGCGTTCTTTTTTGGGGCGAGCCCTTCCCTTTGTAATCCAGATCTCGTAGATTGGAATTATTCTAATCTACGAGTCTCCCATGAAACGCGTCACCGATCTCAGCGAGGCCGAAATCCTCGCCCTCGCCATTTCGAACGAGGAGGAGGATGCCCGCATCTATCTCTCCTTCGCCCAGCGCCTGCGTGCCAACTATCCGCATTCGGCCGGGATGTTCGAGGAGATGGCGGCCGAGGAGCACGGCCACCGCCATAGTCTGCTTGCCCTTTATGAGAGCCGTTTCGGCAAGGAGCTGCCGCTCATCACACGACAGGACGTCAAGGGCTTCCTCAAGCGCAACCCGGTTTGGCTGCACGAAGACCTGCAGCTGGACGCGGCACGCCGGCATGCCGCCTTGATGGAGCTCGAAGCGAGCCGCTTCTATGCGAGCGCAGCCGAGCGCGCCGTGGACACCGGCACCCGGAAGCTTCTCGCCGACCTTGCCGAGGCGGAACGCGTACATGAGAGCCTCGCCGAGCGGCTCGGCGAAGAACTCAAGACCTCGGGCGCAGCGGATGAGGAAGAGGAGACGCGCAAGCGGCTGTTCGTGCTCCAGATCGTCCAGCCGGCACTCGCCGGGCTGATCGACGGCTCGGTCTCGACGCTGGCGCCGATTTTCGCCGCGGCTTTCGCGACCCATGATTCCTGGAACGCCTTCGTCGTCGGCCTCGCGGCCTCGATCGGCGCCGGCATCAGCATGGGCCTGACCGAGGCGCTCTCCGACGACGGCGTGGTCACCGGGCGAGGCCACCCCTGGGTGCGCGGCGGCGCCTGCGGCATCGCGACGACGATCGGCGGGCTCGGGCACACCCTGCCCTATCTCATCCCCGATTTCTGGCTGGCGACCGCCATCGCCGGCGTGATCGTCGCCTGCGAGCTCGTGGTGATCGCCTGGGTGCGCTGGCGCTACATGGATACGCCGTTCGGCTCCGCGATCGTGCAGATCATCCTCGGCGGCCTGCTCGTGCTGGCCGTCGGCATCGCGATCGGCAGTTCCTAACTCAGATCACCAGGACCTTGGCGCCGACGCGCACGCGCTCATAGAGGTCCTGGACGTCGTCATTGGTCATGCGGATGCAGCCCGAAGAAACGGCCTGCCCGATCGTGTTCGGCTCGTTGGTGCCGTGGATGCGGTAAAGCGACGAGCCGAGATACATGGCGCGCGCACCCATCGGATTCTCCGGCCCGCCGGCCATGAAGCGCGGCAGATCGGGGCGGCGCTTGAGCATTTCCGCCGGCGGCGTCCAGCTCGGCCATTCCGCCTTGCGCGAGACCGTCTTCATCCCGGCCCAGGAGAAGCCGGGGCGGCCGACGCCGATGCCATAGCGCAGGGCACGGCCACCCGGCTGCACCAGGAAGAGGAAGCGCTGCGGCGTGTCGATGATGATGGTGCCGGGCTTGTGCGGCCCGTCATAGGCGACTTCCTGCTTGCGGAAGCGCGGATCGACGAGTTGCTGGATGCCCTGCTGCGGCTCGACCGGCTGGCCGAGCGCCGCCACACGGCGACCGGCCTCCGGCTGGCGCGCGGCCTCGAAGGGATCGGCCTCGTAGCCGGGGGCAGATCGAGCGTTCTGGCCGTAGGCGTACTGACCACCGGGACGGTTATAGACGGCACCGCCGCGGCCATAGGGCGTCGGGTCACGGCCCGTCATCAGCATCTCGATGAAGCCGCCGCCGTAATTCGCGCGGCCGTGCGCAGCTGCCATCGGATCACGGGGGGCGGCATAGCCATAACCCTGCGCCATGGCTGCGCTGGTGGTGAGGGTGCCGGCAGCGACCAGCAACGGAAGGACAATCGTTCGACGCATGACGCAAGACTCTCGACATCGGCTGCCGAAAACCTGCGGAATGGCCTGAAAGGAATGGTGAATCGCGGAGTTCCAGCGCGCAAATCACGCCGAAACCCAGCCAATTCGCGGAATTAACCTTAGCGGGGCATCAAGCCGCAGGGTGAAGGAAGTGTTGCAGCACGGGTCAGCGCTTTAACCCTTTTCGGGCGAGCCAGCGCAGCTTCAGGCCACTGCGCCAGCGGCCGACATCGCAGGCGAGGATCACCGCGGCATAGGCCAACCCACCGAAGCCGATCTGGAGCGGCAGCTCCGCCAGAGCCGGCAGGCGGTTCTGCAGCGGCCAGACCACGAGAACCATCACGGCAGCGGCGAGGACGACACAGCCGAGATCGCGCAGCGGCGGCCAGGACGGCAAGCTGCGCAAGGCCACGATTCCCGTCACCGCAAAGGCCGTCACGAAGGCGGCGCTTTGCGCAATCGCGATCGTTCCCGGTCCGGGGGCGCCCGGCATTGCGAAGATCGCGGCAAGATTGACCGACAATCCGGCCAGGGCCGCGAAGGTGGCGACAAGAGTGCGCCTTGCCAGCAGGAAGACCGGGTAGATCGCCGCCTGGAACAGCGCGATGGCGGCGAAGCCGGGCAGCAGCAGGGCCATGTAGTAGGCGAAGTGACCTCGGAAGCTGGCCGGCACCACGAGGCGTTCGAAGGCCGGCAGCGTCAGCCAGAAGCCGAGCGCAACGGGCAGCACGACGGCAAGCACGCCCACCATGTTGCGCGCGATGCGCTTCTGGGCGGCAGGGCGGCCGCGCGTCTCGTCGAGGCGGATGACCTCACGCAGCAGCAGGATCTCCAGCATCGAGGCCAGCACCGGAAACAGCCTGAGGCCGATGTCGGAGGCGAGCGAGAAATAGCCAGCTTCGGCAAAGCCAAAACGCTCCGCCAGAATGGCGCGATTGAGCAGCGGGATCAGTGAATAGACGGCGTTTCCGGCCACCAGCGGGAGTGCGTAGCGGGCGAAGCTGCGGGCAAGATCGGCGCGTGCGGTGGCAAGAACCGGCCCCGCATCCGCCAGCCTGCGGCGCACTGCGAGCACCGAGACGATGGTGCTGGCCAGTCCTCCCAGCAGGACGGCCACCGGATCGCGCAGCCACCATGCCGCCCCGACCATCAGCGCGAGAGCAAAGCTGCTCCTGACGAGGACGAGCCGGGCATAGGCAGCGTCGAGGAAGCGCGAGCGGGCGATGGCACCGTGATAGTCGAACCAGCCGGCGCCGACGCCGCCGGCAACGGCCACAGCGAGCAGGGTCATCGGCAGGCCCGTGTCGATGCCGGCGAGCAGCGCCGCCGCCAGGAGCGCGCAAAGGGAAAGGCCGATGCCGGCGAAGAGCAGATCGAGCGTCGCGCGGATGCCGGGGTCGCTTTCGCAGCTCTGCGCGGAATAGAAGCGGACGACCGAGAGCTTCAGCCAGTCGAGCAGCGCCGTGTTGATGAGCACGACGATCGCGGCGCCGATGGCATAAAGGCCGAACGCCTCGGGCCCCAGGAACAGGGCGACGAGCAACCCGAGGACGAAGTTCAGCCCGGCATTGACGATGAAGGGCAGAAGAACGGTCATGTCGTCTCGGTCGCGGCGCCCGTGCGGCAAGGGTCTTTTGACACCGGCAAGCGCAGGAAACCTGCCATGGTCCCTAACAGCCTCTAGGCCATCGGATCGAAAAGTGGAATCGGGTTTCTCGGAACAATCCGATGCTCTAAGTCAATCGCCATGACCGCCTTGCTACCGCCGATCCGCGACGCCCGCGATTCTGATTCCGAGCCGCTCGCTAGGCTCATCGCCGCGAGCTTCGCCGAATATCCGAATTGCCATTTCGAATGGTCCGAGTTTCCCGAACTGCGTCGCCCGGCCAGCCACTTCGCAGCCAAAGGCGGAAAACTCTGGATCGCGGATGCACCCCATGGCGGCATCGCCGGCTCGCTCGGCGTCACGCCGCTGCCGGAGCAGAACGCAATCGAGATCACCAAGGTCTATGCCGATCCGGCCTTTCGCGGTTCGGGCCTGGCGCAGGCGCTCTTCGGCGAGGCGCTGCGCTTCGCCGAGGCCGGCAGCTTCAGCGAGATGATGCTATGGTCCGACAGCCGCTTCGCGCGTGGCCACCGCTTCTACGAAAAGCTCGGTTTCGTGCGCTGGCCGGGCGAGCGCTATCTGGCTGACGTCTCCGCGAGCTGGGAGTACCATTTCCGCAAGCCGCTTGCCGCGCCGCCGGCATGACCTTGTCCATCGCCCTGCGCGCTGCGCTCGGCATCGCCCTGCTCACCGCCATGGATGCGGTGATCAAGGGCCAGATGCAGCAGCATCCTTTCATCGTCGCGCTGTTCATGCGCTTCCTGATGGGCGGCCTCTGCGCGCTCGCCGTGCTCGTGATTGCGCGCCCGGCCCGCCCGACCCGGGACAGCATCATCGGCAATGTCGTGCGCGTCCCGCTCGTCGTGCTGACGGCTGGCAGCTTCTTCTATTCGGTCTCGGTGCTGCCGCTCGCCGAAGCACTGACGCTGTCGTTCCTTGCCCCTGTTTTCGTCGCGGTCCTCGGCGGCCTGCTCCTCAAGGAGACGATCGACCGGCGCGTGCTGCAGGCGCTCGCCTTCGGCCTCGCCGGCATGCTGGTCATGGTCTGGCCGCGGTTGCAGGGCCATGTCAGCGGCGCCAGCCTCGGCGTCGCCACGGCGCTGTTCTCGGCGGTGAGCTACGCCTTCAACCTGATCCTGCTGCGGCGCATCGCGGTCCGGGAGCACCCCACGGTCATCGTCGCCTTCCAGAATATCGGGCCGGCGCTGTGCCTCGCCGTCCCGGCATTCCTCGCCTTCGTGCCGATGACATTGGCGGATCTTGCGATCTATCTCTTCGCCGGTGCGCTGGGCGTCGCGGGCCATCTCACGCTTACCTCGGCCTATGCCAAAGCTGCCGCGTCCCGGCTGGCGGCCATCGAATATACCGCTCTGATCTGGGCGAGCCTGCTCGGCTTCTTCCTCTTCGGCGAGGTGCCGCTCTACACGACCTATCTCGGTGCGCTGCTGATCGTGGCCGGCGCCGGCGCGGTCAGCCGGCGCTAGCTTTCGCCGGAAACACCATGCAGGTTTCGGTGCCGTGCGCGAGCAACTTGCCGCGCTCGTCGCGCAGATTGCCTTCCGTCGTGATGACGGAACCGCCACGATGGATCAGCTTGCCTTCGCAGCGCACCGTGCCGGAATCCGGCATCACCGGCCGGACATAGTTCAGCTTCATCTCGAGCGTGGTGTAACCCTCGCCCGGCTTGAGCGTGGAATGGGCGGCGCAGGCCATGGCGGAATCGAGGATCGTCGCGGTCCAGCCGCCATGGATCGTACCGAGCGGGTTGAAGAAGCGCGGGGACGGCCTGCCGACAAAGACGACGCGCCCTTCATCCGCCTCCACCAGATCGAAATCCATGGTCCCGGCGAAGGGCGGGGCCGGGTGCGTGCCATCGATGATGCCGCGCAGGAAGCTCAGGCCATCGCCCGCGACCAGCACCTCGCGGGATACCACTCCGAACGTTCGATCCATGACCACCCCTTATCCGTGTATCTGCACGATAGAGAAAGCACAGTGAATGCGTCAACAGAACCAAGGGGAATCGTGCGGAAGGAGCCTCGATATCTCAACGCGGATCGCGCGCGGCGCGGCGCAGCGCCTTCAGCCCGTCGCGGGTCTCGCGCCAGCGCTCCTCCCCGAAGCCGCCCTCGATCTTGTCCTGCGCTGCCCGCCAGAAGGGGATGGCAGCCTCGATCGCCGCCCTGCCCTTCGGCGTCACCGCGTAGACCGCGGCGCGGCCGCGGCACTCGACCGGCTCGACCATGCCCTCGGCGGCAAGGAGCTGGAGATTGCGGGTCAGCGACGTCCGCTCCAGGGCAAAGCGCTCGGCCAGCTCGGTGATCGACTTCCAATGTCCGGTGCTCAGCGCCGAGAGCAGCACGAACTGGGTGATCTTCAACCCGCTCGGCCGCATTGCCTCGTCATAAGCACGGGTGACGGCGCGGGCCGTCATCCGGACATGCAGCGCCACGCAGGATCGGGCGATATCGTCGAGGCGCGGATCGGGCGCGGGCGCGGGCGTGAGTGTCGTCATTCAGCCATCTTAGCGTGTTCTAGCGCGTGCGGCAGCTGGAAGGCGAAGGGCTGCGATGCCGCATCCGGCGACGTTCACTTTGTTGTCGCAGGCTTCCTTGACTCTCCGGGACCCCAAGCCTATCTCCCCGCCATCTGTTAGCACTCTCATTCGCTGACTGCTAGCAGCCTCCCCCGGGTGTCCATCAGCGGCGCCCGAACCGAATAAGACCGAGAGGAAGACAGAACCATGAAGTTCCGTCCGTTGCATGACCGCGTCGTGGTCCGCCGCCTTGACAGCGAAGAGAAGACCAAGGGCGGCATCATCATCCCCGAGACCGCCAAGGAAAAGCCCCAGGAGGGCGAGGTCATCGCCGTCGGCTCCGGCGCGCGTGACGAGGCCGGCAAGCTCGTTGCCCTCGACGTCAAGAAGGGCGACCGCGTCCTGTTCGGCAAGTGGTCGGGCACCGAGGTCAAGATCGATGGTCAGGACCTCCTGATCATGAAGGAATCCGACATCATGGGCGTCGTCGGCTGATAGCCGCCTGACTGCTTTCCTACCTTTTCATTTTCAGTCCAAGGAGTAGCTCTCATGGCTGCCAAAGACGTCAAATTCGGCACGGAAGCCCGCGACAAGATGCTGCGCGGCGTGGATGTCCTCGCCAATGCCGTGAAGGTCACGCTGGGTCCGAAGGGCCGCAACGTCGTGATCGAGAAGTCGTTCGGCGCTCCGCGCATCACCAAGGACGGCGTCACCGTCGCCAAGGAGATCGAGCTTTCCGACAAGTTCGAGAACATGGGCGCCCAGATGGTCCGCGAAGTCGCTTCGCGCCAGAACGACCATGCCGGCGACGGCACCACCACCGCCACCGTTCTCGCCCAGGCGATCGTCCGTGAAGGCGCCAAGTCGGTTGCGGCCGGCATGAACCCGATGGACCTGAAGCGCGGCATCGACCTCGCTGTCGAGGCGATCGTTTCGGACCTCAAGAAGAACTCGAAGAAGGTCACCTCGAACGCGGAAGTCGCGCAGGTCGGCACCATCTCTGCCAACGGCGACTCGTCGGTCGGCGAGATGATCTCGAAGGCCATGCAGAAGGTCGGCAACGAGGGTGTCATCACCGTCGAGGAAGCCAAGACCGCCGAGACCGAGCTCGACGTCGTCGAGGGCATGCAGTTCGACCGCGGCTACCTCTCGCCGTACTTCATCACCAACTCCGAGAAGATGGTCGCCGAGCTCGACGACCCCTACATCCTCGTCTTCGAGAAGAAGCTCTCGTCGCTCCAGGCGATGCTGCCGATCCTCGAGGCCGTCGTTCAGACCGGCAAGCCGCTCCTCATCATCGCCGAGGACGTCGAGGGCGAGGCTCTGGCCACGCTCGTCGTCAACAAGCTCCGTGGCGGCCTGAAGGTCGCGGCCGTCAAGGCTCCGGGCTTCGGTGATCGCCGCAAGGCCATGCTTGAGGACATCTCGATCCTGACCGCCGGCCAGATGATCTCGGAAGACCTCGGCATCAAGCTCGAGACCGTGACGCTCAACATGCTCGGCCGCGCCAAGCGCGTGCGCATCGAGAAGGAGAACACCACGATCATCGACGGCGCCGGCAAGAAGAAGGACATCGAGGCTCGCGTCGGCCAGATCAAGGCCCAGATCGAGGAGACCTCCTCGGACTACGATCGTGAGAAGCTCCAGGAGCGTCTGGCCAAGCTCGCCGGCGGCGTCGCGGTCATCCGCGTCGGCGGCGCGACCGAGGTCGAGGTCAAGGAGAAGAAGGACCGCGTCGACGATGCTCTGAACGCGACCCGCGCTGCGGTCGAAGAAGGCATTCTCCCCGGCGGTGGCGTTGCGCTCCTGCGCGCCCTGTCCTCGGTCAAGGGCATCAAGACCCAGAACGACGACCAGAAGACCGGCGTCGAGATCGTCCGCAAGGCGATCGCCGCTCCGGCCCGCCAGATCGTCGACAACGCCGGCGATGACGGCGCGGTCGTGATCGGCAAGCTGCTCGAGTCGAAGGACTACTCCTACGGCTACAACGCGCAGACCGGCGAGTACGGCGATTTGGTCAAGGCTGGCATCATCGACCCGACCAAGGTCGTGCGCACGGCGATCCAGGACGCGGCTTCGATCGCGGGCCTGCTGATCACCACCGAGGCGATGGTCGCCGACCTGCCGAAGAAGGACGCCCCGATGCCCCCGATGGGCGGCGGCGGCATGGGCGGCATGGACTTCTGAGGAAGTCCAGGCGCTCAAGCGCTTTGAATGCCGAAACCGGGCACGCCCGGTTTCGGTGGCGGCATGGACTTCTGATCCACCGCTCCCGGCGAGACTACAGAAGGCCCGGCGCAAGCCGGGCCTTCTGCGTTTCACGGCGCCGTCATCCGCCCGCCATCCAGCCGTCGCCTCATGCATGCACCCAAGCGCGGTCAATTCATTCGCCGCTGGGAAGCATCATGCCGACACGCCGCTCAGTCCTCGCCGGCCTTGCCGCCACGAGCGCCGTCCCTGCTTTCGCGCAGGCGCCGGACTGGCGACAGAGCATTAAGGAGGTGCGCTTCGGCGTCTCTTCCGCCGAGAACGAAGCCGGTGCTATCGCCCGCACCCAGCCGATGGTCGACTACCTGTCGCAGCGTCTCGGCGTGCCCGTGCGGTTCTTCCGAGTTTCGGACTATGCCGGTCTTGTCGAGGCGATGCGGGCCGATCAGGTCGACTTCGCCCGGTTCGGGCCCGCGGTATACGCGCTCGGGCGCCGCGTGCTGGGCGACAAGCTCCAGCCGCTGCTGCGCGATGTCGATAACCACGGGCAGGAGGGGTACTATTCGGTGCTGCTGGTCCGCGCGGAGAGCCCCTACCAGAACCTTGTCGATCTCAAGGGCAAGGTCATGGCCTTCGCCGATCCGAACTCGACCTCCGGATACGCCTTCCCCGCCTATTTTCTGCGCAAGCAAGGTTTCGACCCGAAAGCTCATTTCAGCGGCACGGTTTTTTCCGGCGGGCACGACAACTCCGTATTGGCGCTGGTGCGGGGCCAGTTCGACGTCGTCGCGACCTATCAGGTCAATACCGAGTCCGGCGTCGCCCAGCGCCTCGCCCAACGCGGCATGATCCCGGCCGGCTCGACCCGCGTGCTCTGGACCTCGCCACTGATCCCCTCCAGCCCGTTTTCGACGCGCGCCAACCTGCCGCAGGGTCTCAAGGACGACTTCGTCGCCGCCATGAACGCGATGAAAGAGAGCGCCCCCGAAGCCTGGAAAACGTTCACCGACGGCCATGTCTCGCGCTATGCGCCCGCGCGCCATGAAGATTATCTTGACGTCATCGCCGTCACCGAAGAGCTGGAGGCTCAGCGCAAGGCGCGGAGCGGCTGAGGCCTTTCCGAGCCACCCGCAAGCTCCCCAAGCGCGCCATGGCATTGCCATGCGTTTGTCGCCGTGCCTGATGAAAATGCGGGCAGTGTCCCTCGGGTCGCCCCTGGCCTATACAGGCGATAAGCGATCCCCGGCGGGATCGCGCGCATAAATTGCATGTCGTAGGGAGATGCAGATGAAAAAGTCCCACTTCCTCTCCGGCGTCGCGCTGGCCGCTACGCTGTTCCTCTCGGCCCAGGCCGCCCAGGCCGACATCACGATCGGCCTCATCGCGCCGCTGACCGGCCCTGTCGCCGCCTATGGCGATCAGGTGAAGAACGGTGCCCAGACCGCCGTCGACGTCATCAACAAGAATGGTGGCGTGCTCGGCGAGAAGCTCGTGCTGAAGCTCGCCGACGATGCCGGCGATCCCAAGCAGGGCGTCTCATCCGCCAACCTCCTCGTCGGCGAGAAGGTCAAGTTCGTGGTGGGTCCGGTGACCTCGGGCGTCGCCATGGCGGTTTCCGACGTGCTCTCCGAAAGCGGCGTGCTGATGGTGACGCCGACCGCAACCTCGCCGGCCCTGACCACGCGCGGCCTGACCAATGTCTTCCGGACCTGTGGCCGTGACGACCAGCAGGCGGAGATCGCCGCCGCCTATGTCCTGAAGAACCTGAAGGACAAGAAGATCGCGATCGTTCACGACAAGGGCACTTACGGAAAGGGCCTCGCCGACGCCTTCCAGCAGGGCATCAATGCCGGCGGGCTCAAGGAAGTCGTCGCGCTGACCGTCAACCCCGGCGACAAGGATCTCTCGGCCGTCGTGACGCGCCTCAAGGCCGCCAATGTCGATCTGATCTATTTCGGTGGCTACCACCCCGAGGGTGGCCTGCTCTCGCGCCAGCTCGCCGATGCCGGCGTCAAGGCCACGATCATCGGCGGCGAGGGTCTCTCCAACACGGAGTTCGCGGCGATCGGCGGCGATCACGCCACGGGCACGCTCTTCACCAACGCCACCGACGCGCTGAAGAACCCGGACTCAGCCGAGGCGGTCGCCGCGCTGAAGGAGAAGGGCATTCCGCCGGAAGCCTTCACGCTCAACGCCTATGCCGCGGTCGAGGTGCTCAAGGCCGCCATCGAGAAGGCCGGCAAGCCGGGCGACGCAAGCGGCGCCGCCAAGGCCCTGCAGGCGGGCACGCCCGTCAAGACCGCCATCGGCACGCTGACCTACGGCAAGACCGGCGACCTGAGTTCGCCGAGCTTCTCGATGTACAAGTGGGACGCTGGCAAGATCGTCGCCGCCCAGTGATGCTTGCAGCTAGCGGGCCGCTGTTCCGCTGGATTTTGCCTTCCGCCCCGGACGAGCCAAGCTCGTTCCGGGGCGTTTTGCTTGATGGCGCGGCGGCCTGTCTCAGCCTCGCCGCCGCCTCTCCACCAGATGACAATTTGCTCATTCGGGCGCATCGCCATTGAAAGGCCCCATCCGCTGCGACATGGTCCGAATCGTGGAGCCCACTGTTTCCCGCCAGGATCCCTGCCCATGCGTCTGTTGAGCATCCTCGTCGCCGTGTTGGCGGCTGTCACCCTGGTCGTCGGCCA
The DNA here is from genome assembly GCF_056394545.1 of Allobosea sp. 10N428. Classification (NCBI taxonomy): domain Bacteria; kingdom Pseudomonadati; phylum Pseudomonadota; class Alphaproteobacteria; order Hyphomicrobiales; family Alloboseaceae; genus Allobosea; species Allobosea sp. 10N428. Next base: position 1,030,106 of record NZ_JBFTIC010000001.1, read on the forward strand.
GCAGGCCGGCTCGGCCGGGCTGATCGGCATGGGCGTCGTCGGCCTGCTTCTGGCAGCGGTAACCTTCCGCTCGCCGAGCCTGCCGTTCTTCCTGCGCATCTTCTCTGGCGTCTTCGCGATCGAATATGTGTTGTTCGGCGCGGCGGCGGTGCTGGCACAGATCGATTGGTGGCCCCCGGCGCTGCAGATTCCGCCGGTACCGTCCAGCCTGCCGACGACCGTGGGCGTCTTCGGCATCCTGATCTACGCGATCTCCTTCGTGCCGGTGATCGCGCGCATCGCGCGGATCGCCTCGCCCTATTTCGAGTCGCAGGCGATCACCACGGCCAATCTCTGGCCGATCGGGCCGTTCCGGATCCGGCTCGGGATGCTTGCCGTCTCGCTATTCGTCTTTCTGATCGTGCTGAACCAGGTCCAGGTCGGCATCACGCTGCGCCTCTCCTTCTTCAACCGCGACATGTACGACGCGCTGCAGAACAAGGACGCGGCGGCATTCTGGTATCAGCTCTTCTACGTCTTCTGCGTCTGGGCCCTGCTCTGGGTTATCTCGAATCTCATCGAGCTCTTCGCCAACTACACCATCCTGATCCGCTGGCGGCAGTTCATGGCGAACGAGTACACGCGGCGCTGGCTCGATCACGCGACGCATTACCGGATCGCGCTGGCCGGCAGCGTCGACAATCCCGACCAGCGTATCGCCGAGGACACCCGCGCCTTCGTCAACCAGACCTATAATTTCGCGCTGCCCCTGCTCTCGCAGGTTTCGACGCTGGTCTCGTTCTCGATCATCCTCTGGAACATCCCGGTCGCCTTCAGCCTGCCGGGCACCTCAATCGCCGTTCCCGGCTACATCTTCTGGGTCGCGTTCTTCTATGCCGCGGCGGCAACCTGGCTGACGCATCTGATCGGGCGCCCGCTGATCCGGCTCGAGTTCGAGCAGGAGAAGCGCGAGGCGAATTTCCGCTTCTCCCTGGCCCGTCTGCGCGAGTATTCCGAGCAGATCGCGCTGATGGTCGGCGAGCCGACGGAGCGCGCGCATCTCGCCCAGCGCTTCTACGACATCGTCGAGAACTTCTACCGGCTGGTCTGGCGCCGGCTGAAGCTGACGAGCTTCACCCTGTCCTACAACCAGCTCAGCGTCGTGCTGCCCTACATCATCCTTGCCCCCTACTACTTCGCGGGCACGATCACGCTCGGCATCATGATGCAGGTGGCCGGCGCCTTCGACCGGGTGCAGACCGCGCTCTCCTTCATCATCAACAGCTACTCCTCGATCGCTTCCTACCTCGCCTCGATCAACCGTCTGACCTCGTTCGAGACAGCGATCGCCGACGCGCAGCACGGGCCGATCAGCGAGGAAGCGCTCAGCCGCGAGACTTCGCGCGACAAGGGCCTCCACATCCGCAACGCGACGCTGCTGCTGCCGAACGGCAAGCCGATCGTGAAGCTCGGCGCGCTCGATTTCGGCAAGGCGCGCTCGACCCTGCTGATCGGCCCGTCCGGCTCGGGCAAGTCGACGCTGTTCCGCGCCATTGCCGGCATCTGGCCCTTCGGCGACGGCAAGGTCGGGATTCCGCCCGACGCGCAGATCATGCTGCTGCCGCAGCGCCCTTATCTGCCGCAGGGCTCGCTGCGAGCCGCGCTGGCCTATCCCGCCAAGGAAGGCGCATATGACGACGCCGCGATCCGCGCCGCGATGGAGAAGGTCAAGCTCGGCCATCTCGCCGATAAGCTCGACGAAATCGATCTCTGGGGGCAGCGGCTTTCCGGCGGTGAGCAGCAGCGGCTGGCCGTCGCGCGGGCGCTGCTGAGCAAGCCGGACTGGCTCTTTCTCGACGAGGCCACCGCCTCGCTCGATGAGAAGCTGGAGGGCGAGATCTACGCCACGATCGACCGGGAGCTCCCGCAGACCCGTATCGTCTCGATCGGCCACCGGACGACGCTGCGCTCCATGCACGACGTCATCGTCACCATGGAACCCAACGCAGACGACACCTTCACCCCCACACCGATGGAAAAAACGCCGGCTGCCTGAGGCAGCCGGCGCCGAAACAGCCGGTCGAAACTGAAGCGATCAGAGCGAGCGGCTGAGGGTCAACTCGCCGGCCGCGCCCTTGATGACGAGGCGGCCATTGACGATGTCCCAGTTGCGCGCTGCGCGCAGGGCGGTGAGGAAGGTGCGTTCGAACTCGAGCAGCCCCTTGTCGCAATCGCGCTTGGTGAGGGCGATCGGCCCCACCGCGATCCCCTGCTGGCGCAGAGGGTAGGCCGAGGCCGAAAAGGTGTTACAGCCGCCGAAACCTGTGCCGCGCAGGTTCTTGTCGATGATCAGCGTCGCCCGGCGATCATAGACGGGCTTGCCATTCAGCTGGACGACGCTCCAGCTCGCGCCGACCGGAAAGGTCTTCTCCTGCTGGGCCTGCGGAATCTCGGTCTGCCCGCCGAGCTCCGTGCGGGACGGCATCTGCTGGCGGCGCTGCGCCATGGCCTCGTCCGGCATCAGCATCGGCACGGCCAGGCCAGCAAGAACGGCCGCAAGGCCAAGGCGTCGGATCATGATCGTCTTACCTGCATTCACTCGCACGGCCGCGCGGCCGGCCGCCAAACCGGTTAACGCCTAGAGGCCAATTGGTTCAGGATCAAGGCTGAACCGCGACGGATACCGTCATTCCGTCGCAGAAAAGCGGCTTCAGATCCGGCCGTTGAGTCGTTCCAGCAGGCGGTTCGACCGGCGGAAGACGTAAGCCAGGGCGGAGACGGTCACATCGTCGGCACCGAGACCGTCGAGATGATCGACCAGCGCGAAGACGGCCTTGTCCGGGCAATGCAGCGTCAGCGGCGCACCGGCCGCCGGCGCACCGAACGGCAGGCGGGCGCCGAAACGCTCCCCGAGAACCGCCAGTACCTCCGGAGACAGATCGAGACGCGCGCGGACCTCGCGGATCGTGCGCCCCTCTTCCTCCGCCGCGATGCGCGAGAGGATGGTCTTCGCCGCTGCCTTGGCACGCTCGCCCCAGGGCGCGCGCATCGAGGCAACGAGATTGGCCTCCGAGGCCAGCATCACGCCGTCGTCCAGCACCTTCAGCGCGTTGGCAGCAAGCGTCGCCCCGGTCGTGGTAATGTCGACGACGATCTCGGCCGTGCCGGCGGCGGGCGCGCCTTCGGTCGCGCCGAGGCTCTCGACGATACGGTAATCGGCGAGGCCGTGCTCAGCGAAGAAGCGGCGGGTCAGATGCACATATTTGGTGGCAACGCGCAGCTTGCGGCCATGGCGGGCGCGCATATGCGAAGCGACGTCTTCGAGATCGGCCATGCTGCGCACGTCGATCCAGGCCTGCGGCACCGCGACGACGACATTGGCGTGGCCGAAACCGAGCGGCGTCAGCATCTCGACCGCGGCGTCGGCATCGGACAACTGCTCACGGACGAGATCCTCGCCAGTGATGCCGAGATGGGCGGCGCCCGAAGCAAGCTGCGAGACGATCTCGGAGGCCGAGAGGAACGCGACCTCGGCGCCATCAACCCCGGCGATCGTGCCGCGATAGCCGCGCTCGCCGCTGGCCTTGACGAATTTCAGCCCGGCGCGGCCGAAGAAGGCGGTCGCGTTCTCCTGCAGGCGGCCCTTCGAGGGCACGGCGAGGACGAGGGGGGCATCATTGCCGGATGGCTGGCTCATGCCGCGTCTCCCGTCAGCCGGTCGAGCCAGAGCGAGGCGCCGACGGCCGGGATCGGCCGGCCCGCACCGAGACGGCCGAGGAGGTTGTCGTAGCGGCCGCCGCCGGCGACCGGCTTGCCGTCACCGCGAGTGGTGTCGTGCAGCTCGAAGATGAAGCCGGTGTAGTAGTCGAGATTGCGGGCAAAGCCGGCCGAGAAGCGGATCGTGCCGACATCGACGCCGCGCGCGGCGAGGAAGCCGGTGCGTTCGTCGAAGGCATCGAGCTGGCGGCCGAGATCGAGCGAGGCCTGATCGGCCAGCGCCCGCAGCGCGGCGGAAGCGGTGTCGGGATCGCCGGAGACGGCGAGCACCTGCGCGAGCAGCGCCTTGACGTCGCCATTGACCGGATTCTCGCGCTCGGCGGCGCGGGCCAGGAAACGTTCCGCGATATCGCCAGCGGTGCGGCCGCCGACGGTCGAGATGCCAGCGATCGACAGCACATCCTCGACGAAGGCGCGCGCGGCCTTGGGGTCCTGTCCTTCAAGCGCCTTGAGCAGGCCGGCATGGGCGGCATCGCCCTCGGCGGTTGGCGGATCGAGTGCCTCGACGGCCTCCGTGCCCCTGCCCTGCACGATGGCGCGCACGAGGCGGCGTCGCGCGCCCTGCGGCACCGAAAGTCGGTCAAGCAACGCGCCGAGCAGCGCGACATCGCCCATGGCGATGCGGGGCGCCTTCAACCCGAGAACGGCGGTCGCCTCGATGGTGACAGCCATGATCTCGGCGTCAGCGGCAGTGARATCGCCACGACCGAAGGATTCGATGCCCGCCTGCTGGAACTCGCCCGGCTCACTGGCACGCATGCGGAAGACCGGGCCGGCATAGGCATAGGCCGCCGGCTCGGTCGAGCCCGAGGCGATGTGATCGAGCGCGACGGGGATGGTGTATTCGGGGCGCAGGCACCAGTCGCGGCCGTCGGCATCCTGCGTCATGAAGATGCGGCGGCGGATATCCTCGCCCGAAAGATCGAGGAAGACGTCGGCGGGCTGGAGGATCGCGGGCTCGGCATGGACATAGCCCTCGCCTGCGAAGAGCGCGATCACGGTCTCAATGCTGGCGCGGCTTGCGGACACGGCTTCCTATCCTGTTGCGAGCGCCGTCCTAGCAGCGGTGCGACGAATTTTCGAGGGATTTGAGGGAAATGGGTGAACGGAGTTTGGCGGGTGGGGAGCCGAGACGCGATCCTCCCTTCTCCCGAATGGGAGAAGGTGGCGCGGAGCGCCGGATGAGGGAAGGCCAGAAATTCAGCTTGCGCCGTCCTGCCCTCATCCCTGCCCTTCTCCCACACGGGAGAAGGGTTCCCCGCGCCTCACGAATGTCGCGCCAGTACCTTTTTCACGCCCTCGACGAGCTCCGCCACCGGCACGGCGAACTGCGCCTCGGCCTGCTTCGCCTTGTGCTCGGCGGAATCCTTGACGTCGCGGCTGGCGGCAGCGAGCTCGGCGCCGAGGATCAGGTCCTTGATGACGACGGTGCCGGCCTCGCGCTCCGAAGAGCCCTGAATGACCGCGCAGACGGCGCCCCGCCGGTCGGCATATTTCATCTGAGCGTTGAAGCCGGAGGCGCCGAGATAGAGGTCCGCCCGCAGCAGCGGCTTGCCGTCCGCGTCTTTGGCCTGGCGGAGCGCCGAGACCATCGCCTGATAGCCGGGCATGAACTCCGGCGACTTGTTGTCCATCGCGGTGACGACGACGAGCGCGAGTTCGTTCTTGCTGTCGACGATGGGGGACTTCACCGCCTTCAGCGCCGAATAGAGCCTGGAGACGCCGATAGAAAAGCCGGTCGCCGGCACCGGCTCGGGCCGGAAGCGTCCGACGAGGCCATCATAGCGCCCGCCCCCTGCCACCGAACCGAAACGCACGACCTGTCCGTCGTCATTGGTGACCGGGAAGGTCAGCTCCACCTCGTAGACCGGGCCGGTGTAGTATTCGAGGCCGCGGACGACGGATGAGTCGATACTAATTCTGTCTTCGCCGTACCCCGCCGCCCTACATAAGCGAGAAATCTCTTCAAGCTCGTCAACACCAGACAGCCCCCTCGGAGAACCCTCCAGGCGATCCCGCATCCAGTTCAGCTCTCCACCTGCTTCCTTCCACGTCGCAGACGGAGAGAACTCGAACAGCTCCTTTTTCCCAGCGTTGACGCGCGTACCAACATTCAGCAGATCCAACACTATCAAGGCTTGCTCATCACTGAGCCCCGCGCCCTTCGTGAAATCCCCGCTCTCGTCCTTGCGCCCCTCGCCGAGCAGGAGCCGCACACCTTCCGGCCCGAACTTATCGAGCTTGTCGATAGCGCGTAGCACCGTCAGACGGCGCCCGGCATTCTCCTCACCACCCAGCCCGATGGCTTCCATCACGCCGTCGAGCACCTTGCGGTTGTTGACCTTCACGACATAGTCGCCGCGCTTGATGCCGAGCTTCTCCATGGTGTCGGCGGCGAGCATGCAGATCTCGGCGTCGCCCGCGACGGTGCCCGAGCCGACGATATCGGCGTCGAACTGCATGAACTGGCGGAAACGGCCCGGCCCCGGCTTCTCGTTGCGGAAGACGTAGCCGACACGATAGCTGCGATAGGGCTTCGGCAGCGCGTCGAAATTCTCGGCGACATAGCGCGCGAGCGGCGCGGTCAGGTCGTAGCGCAGCGAGAGCCACTGCTCGTCATCGTCCTGGAAGGAAAAGACGCCCTCGTTCGGGCGGTCCTGATCGGGCAGGAATTTTCCGAGCGCATCGGTGTACTCGACGAAGGGCGTCTCGACCGGATCGAAGCCATAGACCGAAAAGCTCTCGCGGATGACGGAAAGCATGCGCTCGGTGGCGGCGACATCGGCCGGGCCACGATCGACGAAGCCGCGCGGCTGGCGGGCCTTCAGCTTGGCAGGGGCGGATTTGTCGGCGGACATGGGCGTTCGAACTCGAATTGGGCCAAATAACCCAGATATGCGTTGGGCAACACAGATGTGGGTTGATGGCGGGTTAGACCGTACGAGCGCGAGGGGCAAGGGTTCGAGCGTCGATAGCTCACTCCGTCATGGTCGGGCTTGTCCCGACCATTCACGTCTTCGTTCGGCGAGCGCGGTGTTCAAGACCTGGATACTCGCCACAAGGGCGAGCATGACGGCGTGCTACTCCGCAGCCGCCAGCGCCTTCTCCCGCAGCGGCCGATCCGCGATCCCGGCCCGCGCCAGCTTCTCCGGCAGCGGGCCGCCGGTCGCCCAGTCCAGCAGCTCGGCGGTGTGGACCACAGGCGTGGTCGCGCCCTTGTCGGCAAAACCCTTCGCGAGCTGGGTCATACAGCCGATATTGCCGGTCGCGACCAGCACCGGCTTGGTGCGCTCGATATTGCCGATCTTGCGCTCGCGCAGGCGGCCGGCGATCTCGGGCTGGAGGATGTTGTAGACGCCGGCCGAGCCGCAGCAGATATGGCCCTCCGGCACCTCCTTGACCTTGAAGCCCGCGCCCGAGAGCAGCCGCTTCGGCCCGTCCTTGAGCTGCTGGCCGTGCTGCATCGAGCAGGCCGAGTGATAGGCGATGGGCATAGCGACATCGCGGACTGGAGCGAGCTCCAGCGTCTCCAGGAATTCGGTGACGTCCTTCGCCAGCGCGGAGACCTTCGCCGCCTTCTCGGCATAATCAGGCTCGTTGCGGAACATGAAGCCGTAATCCTTGATCGTCGTGCCGCAGCCCGAGGCCGTGATCACGATGGCGTCGAGCCCCTCGCCGTCGATCTCCGCCATCCAGGCGTCGATATTCGCACGCGCGAAGGCGAGCGCGTCGTGCTCCTGCCCCATATGGTGGACGAGCGCGCCGCAGCAGCCCTCGCCCTTCGGCAGCACAACCTCGACGCCGTGCCTATTGAGCAGGCGGATCGTCGCCTCGTTGATCGCGGGATCGAGCACCGGCTGGGCGCAGCCGGAGAGCAGCGCGACGCGCTTCGTCCGTGCCGCGCGCGGGGGGAAGCTCTGCGGCCCCTCCATCGTCGATCGCGTCGGCAGCCGCACCGGCGCCAGTGCCAGCATCGCTTTCAGCCGCGGCCCGACGACCGGCAGCACGCCGAGGACGGGAGCGAGGGGCTTGCCGATGAGCGCCGCCAGCATCGCCGCCCGGAAACGGCCGGGATAGGGCAGGATCGAAGCCAGAATCTTGCGCAGCAGCCGGTCATGCCAGGAGCGCGTATAGGTCTCCTCGATATGGGCGCGGGCATGGTCGACGAGGTGCATGTAGTGCACGCCCGAGGGGCAGGTCGTCATGCAGGACAGGCAGGAGAGGCAGCGGTCGATATGGGTGACCACCTCCGGCGTCGCCGGCTTGCCGTTCTCCAGCATGTCCTTGATCAGGTAGATCCGCCCGCGCGGGGAATCCAGCTCGTCACCGAGCAGTAGATAAGTCGGGCAGGTCGCGGTGCAGAAGCCGCAATGCACGCAGGTCCGCAGGATCTTCTCCGAGGCCGGCATGCGGGGATCGGAGGCAAGGCGTTCGGGGGTGAAGTTGGTCTGCATGGCTCAGGCTCCGCCCTGCCAGGCTTTGATCCCATCCATCGGCCAGAGCAGCATGACGACGTTGAGGGTGAGGTTGTCACGGATCAACCAGCCGACGATCAGCTCCATTGCGAGCGCGCTCGAAACAGTCAGCCAGACAGGCGCCAGCCGCGCGACGAAGAAGCCCAGTACCATGGCCAGGATATCGGAAACCGAGTTCAGGACGCTGTCGCCGTAATAGTCCAGCGAGATCGTGGCGGAGCGGTAGTGGTTGATCACCGCGTCGGTGTTCTCGGTGATCTCCCAGGCGCTCTCGATCACGATGGCGAGCAGCAGCGCGAGGCCGAAGGAGAGCGGCAGGCCGGTGAAGCGGCGGATCAGCCAGAACAGGCCGTAGAACAGGAAGCCGTGGATGATGTGCGAGAAGGTGTACCAGTCGGCGATGTGCTGGGAGTTCTCGGAGGACATCACCGTGCCCTGCCAGAGCTTGATGGTCCCGCACTTGCAGATGGGCTCGCGGCCCATCCAGAGCAGGACGGCCGCCGCGCCGACCGTCAGCAGCGCCGCCAGCACGGCGATAACCACTGGGCTCAGACGGCCCGGCGCCCAGTTCGCTCCGATCGTAGGCCTCTCGGCGGAAAGCGTATCAGCGAGCGTCATCAGATCCCCGCATACATCCGGCCGGGCTCGAAGATGCCGGCCGGGTCGAAGCTCTTCTTGATGCCGGCCGTGACCCGCATCAGCGGCTCGGCCAGCGGCTGGAACACCTCGACCGAAGCGCGCACCGCATCGGGCGCCCGCACCAGCATAGCGTGGCCGCCGAGCGGTTTCAGCGCGGTGCGGATGGCGGCCGTACCGGCATCGCCATCGGCGGAAACCGCCAGCCAGACCAGCCCGCCGCCCCAGTCGTAGAACCAGCGCGCGCCCGGCAGCATCCGCCCGATCGCCGTGGCCGCCTTCGGGCCGTCCGTCGGCTTGAGCGAGAGGCGCCAGACGGCCTCGTCCGTTCCGGCGAAGAAGGCAGCGTCGCGGATATCGCGCCAGAGTTCGGCCATGCCCTCGCCTTCGAGACGGTCGGGCACGCCGTATTCGCCGAGAAGCAGGGCGAGCTCGCCGGCGCGGTATTCGATCGAGTCCGGGAAATTCTCCAGGCGCAGGAGCGTCACGGCTGCCTCCCCAGCGAGGCCAGCAGGAAGATGGGCCGCGGCCATCGGCTCGAAGGGCGAGCCCAGCGCCTTCGATAGAAGAGCAACGCCCTGCGCATCCGACAACCCGCGCCATTGCAGCGTCGCGATCTCCGCCGGCTTCGGAAGCACGCGGAAGGTGACTTCAGTGAGGAAGCCGAGCGTGCCGTGGCTGCCGCTGACGAGCTTCACCAGATCGAGGCCGGTAACGTTCTTCATCACGCGGCCCCCGGATTTGATCATCTCGCCGCGGCCATTGACCATGCGGATGCCGATCAGGGAATCGCGCGCGGCGCCGGCATTGATGCGGCGTGGGCCGGAGATGTTGCAGGCGGCGATGGCGCCGATCGTCGGCTCGCCCTCGGTGCCATAGAGGGCACGGTGGTCCATCGGCTCGAAGGGCAGCATCTGACCGCGCTCGGCCAGCGTCTCCTGCACCAGGGCGAGCTGCGTGCCGGCGCGCGCGGCGATAACCATCTCGGCCGGCTCGTAGAGGGTGATGCCGGTGAGGCCCGCGCTGGACAAGGTGCTCGCGGCCTGGGCCGGGCGGCCGAGACCAGCCCGTGTACCGCCCCCGCTCAAGGTCAGCGGCACGCGGGAGTCGATGACCGATTTCACGACGGCGCAGGCCTGCGCCTCAGTGGTGGGGGTGTGGATGATCACGCCGCGATACGCCCCTCGAGCGGAAAAACCTTCGCGGGATTGAGCAGCCAGCGCTCGTCGAACACCGCCCGCACCCGCATCTGCTGGGCAAGATCCGCTTCGTTGAACTGGAAGGTCATCAGGTCGCGTTTCTCGATGCCGACGCCGTGCTCGCCGGTGAGGCAGCCACCGACCTCGACACAGAGCTTGAGGATGTCCATGCCGGCATCCTCCGCTTTCTGCGCCTCGACCGGGTCGTTGCAATTGTAGAGGATGAGCGGGTGGAGGTTGCCGTCGCCGGCGTGGAAGACGTTGGCGACGCGCAGGCCATAGCTCTTCACGATCTCGTCCATGCGCTTCAGCACGTAGGGGAGCTGCCCGGTCGGGATGGTGCCGTCCATGCAGATGTAATCCGCGATGCGGCCGGTGGCGCCGAAGGCCGATTTACGGCCCTTCCAGATCGCGGCCGACTCCATGGCGGACTGGCTCTCCTTCACCGTCTTGACGCCGTGCTCCCTAGCGATGGCGACGATGCGGGCAAGCTGGGCGTCCATCTCGGCATCCGAGCCCTCGACCTCGATGATCAGCAGCGCCTCGACATCCATCGGGTAGCCCGCCTTGGCGAAGGCCTCGCAGATCTCGATCGCCGGCTTGTCCATGAACTCCATCGCGACCGGGATGATGCCGGCGCCGATGATCGCCGCCACGGCCGCACCGGCCTGCTCGCTGGTCGGGAAGCCGAACAGCACCGGACGCGCGCCCTCGGCCGAACGCAGGATGCGGACCGTTGCCTCGGTGATGATTCCGAGCTGGCCCTCCGAGCCGTTGATCAGGCCGAGCAGGTCGTAGCCCGGCGAATCGAGATGGCCGCCGCCGATCTCGACGATGCTGCCGTCGAGCATGACCAGCGTGACGCCGAGCACGTTATTGGTGGTGACGCCGTATTTCAGGCAATGCGCGCCGCCCGAGTTCATGCCGATATTGCCGCCGATCGAGCAGGCAAGCTGCGAGGACGGGTCGGGCGCGTAGAAGAAGCCCTCGGCCGCGACGGCGCCGGTCACCGCGAGATTGGTGACGCCGGCCTGCACCCTGGCGGTGCGGTTGGAATAGTCGATCTCGAGGATGCGGTTCATCTTCGAGACGCCGATGACGATCGCATCCTCCTGCGGAATCGCGCCGCCGGCGAGCGAGGTGCCGGCGCCGCGCGGCACCACCGGGACGCCCTGCTCGCGGCAATAGCGCAGCACGGCCGCCACCTCCTGCGTGGTCGAGGGCAGCACGACCGCGAGCGGCATGCGGCGATAGGCAGTCAGCGCATCGGTCTCGTAGGGGCGGCGCTCGTCGTCGCTGGTGATCAGGGCGTCCCGCGCCACCAGACCGGCGAGGCCCGCGATGATCGATTCGCGGCGGGCGAGAATGCCGGCATCCGGCACCGGAAAAGCTATCGCGCTCATCACTCCCTCCCATCTCAACGGCACCAGAGCACCGCTCTCGGCGCATTGTTTGCGCTGCAGATTAGATCAATTCAATGGCTCTTGCAGCGCGGCTAAAGCCAGCCATTATTTCCAGAATGGAAAAGGTGGCGTGCTGATGGACCGATTCGGCGATCTCGATGTGTTTGCGCATGTGGTGACGGCGAAAAGCATGTCGGCGGCAGGCCGCCAGCTCAACCTGTCGCCCGCCGTCATCTCGAAGCGGATTCGCCGGCTCGAGGAGCGGCTCGGCGTACGCCTGCTCCAACGCACGACCCGGCAGCTGGCGCTGACCGAAGCCGGACAGGGCTTCTATGAGCGCGTCGTCTCGATCCTGTCCTCGATCGAGGAGGCCGAGGCCTGGGTCGCGAGCGGCGCCGGGCAGGCCCGCGGCACGCTGCGCGTCTCGGCGCCGACCTCCTTCGGGCGCATGCATGTCGCGCCGCATCTCAAGCGCTTCCTCGACGATAACCCACTGGTGACGGTCGAGCTCGTCCTGAGCGACGCCTTCGTCGATGTCGTCGGCGAGGGTTTCGATCTCGCCATCCGAATCGCCGACCTGCAGGATTCGAGCCTCGTCGCGAAGCGGCTCGCGCCGAACCATCGCGTGCTCTGCGCCACGCCGGGCTATCTCGCCGCGCATGGCGTGCCGGCGGAGATCGGCGACCTCCCCCGCCATACGCTGATTGCGCATAACGCCGATCACTGGCGACTGGACGGGCCGGAAGGGCCGGTCTCAGTGCGCGTCAACGGCCCCTTGCGGACCAATTCGAGCGAGGTGGTGCGCGAGGCGCTGCTGGCGGGCGTCGGCGTCGCGCTGCGCTCGACCTGGGATGTCGGCCCGGAGCTGAAATCGGGCGCTCTGCAGCGGGTACTCCCGGCCTATGCGGTCGGCTCGCGCGTCGCGGTCTACGCGGTCTATCCAAGCCGCCGCCACATGGAGCAGAAGGTGCGCGCCTTCGTCGATTATCTCGGAGATCTCTACGGCGCCACGCCTTATTGGGATGCGGGGCTTGCACTCTAGCATTCGCTGGACCGAGATCATGCGGAGCCGTCATGCTCGGGCTTGACCCGAGCATCTCAAGACAAGAGAGCTGCTCCTCTGCCTGAGATTCTCGGGTCTACGCTTCGCTTCGCCCGAGAATGACGATCCGGCAGCAAGGGAGGAATGACATGTTCGGTGTGCTCGAAGGCACGGGGCTCTCGGTGCTCGATCCGCGGTTCCACCGCGTCATCCCCGGCTCGGCCCGGGTCGAGCGCCTGTGGACCGGCGCGCGCTGGTCGGAGGGACCGGCGTGGTTCCCGGCGCACAACTCGCTGGTCTGGTCGGACATCCCGAACAACCGGATGCTACGCTACGATGCGCTTACCGGCCATGTCGGCACCTTCCGTCAGCCGGCGCGCAACTCCAACGGCAACACCGTCGACGCTCAGGGTCGGCTCGTCACTTGCGAGCATGGCGGGCGGCAGGTGACGCGCACCGAGCATGACGGCTCGATCACCGTGCTGGCGAGCCACTATGGCGGGAAGCGGCTGAACTCACCCAACGATGTGGTGGTGAAGTCCGATAGCTCGATCTGGTTCACGGACCCCGATTACGGCATCCTGACCGACTACGAGGGCGACAAGTCGCCGAGCGAGATCGGCGCCTGCAACGTCTACCGCATCGACGGAAATACCGGCGAGATCTCCATCGTCTCCGATGATTTCGTCAAGCCAAACGGGCTCGCCTTCTCCCCGGACGAGAGCATCCTCTACATCGCCGACACCGGCGCCAGCCACGACCCCGAGAACGGGCCGCGGCATATCCGCAGCTTTACGATCGGGAGCGATGGCCGCACGCTCGGCGCTTCCAAGGTGTTCGCCACCTGCACGGCCGGGCTGTTCGACGGCTTTCGCCTCGACGTCGAAGGCCGGATTTGGACGAGCGCGGCCGACGGCGTGCACATCTACCACCCTGACGGCACGCTGATCGGCAAGGTCGCGATCCCTGAGATCGTCGCCAATGTCTGCTGGGGCGGCCCGAAGCTCAACCGCCTGTTCATCTGCGGCACGACTTCGCTCTATTCGGTGATGACGCACACTAACGGGGCGGCGCGGCCGGGCGGCTGAGCCGCCGCGACCTGCCTCAGCGTGGCGGCTCGCTCTTCACCCGCATCAGCACCAGCGGCATGGCAAGGCCGATGATGACGAAGCGCACGAGATGGTGAGCACCGACATAAAGCGTGTCGAGCCCCATCGCGAAGGCCAGCATCGCCATCGCCTCCAGCCCTCCCGGCGCAAAAGCGACCATGCCGCTGGCGTAGGATGTACCGGCGAGCCAGGCCGCCGGCCAGGCGAACAGGAAGGCGACACCGATCGAGACGGCGAAGCCGCCGATCGCCAGCGGAAACAACCCCCTGAGTTCCTTGCGCGGGATATGGGCGATGCGCCCGCCCATGGTCGAGCCCAGCAGGATCTGGACGGCGATCTGGACCGGCTGCGGCAGCGTGCCTTCGATCAGGCCGGAGCCGTGCAGGACCGCGCTGGCGAAGGTCGCGCCGAACATCAGCGGCGCCGCAAGCCCAAGCCGGTCGAGGCCGAGGCCGAGCAGCAGGCCTGCCATCGTCACGCCCAGCATGGTGCCGGGGCCGATCGAGACCGAAGCCGGAATAGGGGCTCCGGCAGAAATGCCGGTCGCCTGCATGAGGCTGGGAAGGCAGGCGACCAGGACGAGCAACCGGAACAGCTGAACCACCGAGATGCGTCCGATATTGGCGCCCTTGGCCTGGGCCACGGCGAGCACCGTCGAGAGCGCGCCGGGCGCGGCGGCGAGCAGCGCGTCAATCCAGGGCCAACGCGCGACATGGCGCAGATAGGCGCCTGTCGCGAGCATGATCGCGGCGACACCGACGAGGAGCACGGCAAGCGAGGCAGGGTAGCGTGCGGCGGCGGCCAACGCTTCAGGCGTGGCCGAAGACCCGAGAATGGTGCCGGACAGCACCATCGTCGCGTCGAACCAGGGCCGCCGCAGCGTCGGAAGCGGGCGCACCAGCGCCACGGCCGTGCTCAGCACCATCGAGCCCGAGAGCCAGGCGGCCGGCATGCCGAGCAGCGCAAACAGGCCGCCGCCCACAGCGGCCAATGCAATGACGAGAACCTCCCGCCAGAGGATCGTCAGCCGGTTCGTCGGGTATCCGAAGGGTTTCATTGAGCTCCGGGCGCGCAGATCGGGCCGCGCCGGAGCGTTCATGGCGGCAGGCGCCGCAACGGTCAATCGCGCTCGGCCCGCCCGCGCGCAAGGCAGCTCTGCGCTGCGGGCGCGGCGGCTCAGATCGTCGCCAGAGCCTTCTGCAGCCGGGCGACCGCCTCGACCAGATCGGAGGACTTGCGAGCAAAGCACAGGCGCAAGCCGGTTTCGCCGCCGGGACCGAAGGCCGTGCCGGGAGCGAGGCCGACATTGGCCTTGTCGACCAGTTCGAGCGCCAGCTTGCGGGAATCGTCGCGGCCATCGACGGAGAAGAACTGGTAGAACGCCCCGACCGGCGCCGAGAGCGTCACGCGGTTCGTCGCCTTCAGGCCCTCGAAGATGATCCGCCGGCCTTCGGCGGCGCGCGCGATCTGCTCGGCGACAAAGCTCTCGCCATCGTCCAACGCTGCGACCGCGCCCCGCTGCACGAAGACCGGCGAGCCGGAGGTCGAGTACTGGATCAGGTTCTCGATGACCTGGCCGAAGGCTTCCGGCGCCTCGATCCAGCCGATGCGCCAACCCGTCATCGCCCAGTTCTTCGAGAAGGTCTGAACGAAGACGACGCGGTCCTCCGGCCCCATGATGTCGTGGAAGGAGGGCGCGCGTTCCGAACCGTCGAAGACGAAGCGGCCATAGATCTCGTCGGCGATGATCCAGATGCCGTGCTTGCGCGAGAGCGCGAGCAGCGCTTCCTGCTCGGCCCGCGTCGCTGTCCAGCCGGTCGGGTTAGAGGGCGAATTGATCAGGATGCCGCGCGTCTTCGGCGTGATCGCAGCTGCGAGCTTGTCGAGATCGAGCGTGAACCGGCCCTGCGCATAATCCATCGGGACGCAGACCGTGCGCGCGCCGGCAACGCTGACCGCCGCGCCGAAATTCGGCCAGGCGGGGGTCGGGATGATCAGCTCGTCGCCCGGCCCCGCGATCATGCGGACCGCGATCTGGACCGACTGCATGCCCGAGCCGGTGATGAAGAACCGCTCAGGCGAGAAGCTCTGGCCGTAGAGGCGCTCGTGATAGCGCGCCAGCGCCTCGCGCAGCTCGGGAATACCGCGCTGCCAGGTGTAGAAGGTCTCGCCGGCCGCAAGCGAGCGCGCCGCCACGTCGCTGATGAAGGACGGGGTGGGCAGATCGCCCTCGCCGACCCAGAGCGGAATCAGGCCCGGCCGCAGCCGGCCATAGTTCATGACCTCGACGATGCCGCTTTCCGGCGCGTTGACGGCTTCCGGGCGGAGCTCCGCGACCAGGGTGCTACCGGGCAGAGTGGCGGTGTTCATCAGCATCGACCTCGCGACATTCGATGTCCTGCTTTAGCCGATCGCGGCGCCGGCTGGCATGAAATCGCGAGATCAGGTCGATCGGCGGCCGTGATGAATCGCGGCCGCGGGGACGAAACCGTCAGGCACCCTTCTGCTGCTTGAGCAGGTCCCGGATCTCGGTCAACAGCGCGACATCGGCCGCGGGCGCGGCCGGGGCCGGCGTAGCGGCTTCCGCACGGCGCTTGAGCTGGTTGATGCCCTTGACCACGAGGAAGAGGACGAAGGCGATGATCAGGAAGTTGATCGCCACGGTGACGAAGTTGCCATAGGCCAGCACCGCGCCCTGCTTCTTGGCGTCCACCAGAACGGGCGAGGTGACGGCGCGGTTGAGGCCGAAGAAGTAGTTCGAGAAGTCGACGCCGCCCAGCGCGCCGATGAACGGCATGATGATGTCCTGGACGAGAGAATCGACGATCCTGCCGAAGGACGCGCCGATGACCACGCCGATAGCAAGGTCGATGACATTGCCCTTCAGTGCGAATTCCTTGAATTCCTTCAGCATGCTGGACCCCTTCTAGTCTACGACACTGCCCCGTCAGCCGGTTTCAGGACGCTAGACCAACCCGGCGGAACAGGAAAAGCCCGAATGCCCGCCAAAATCAGGCGCATCGGGGCTTTCGCAGCAAAGAGCTGGGGATGACTTGCGCCTTTGTCCTATGGCGGGCTCGGGGCACGTCCGATAAACTGTCACAAAACTCGAAGCGACAGCTCATTTCGAAACGGAAGTTCATGGCGATCGGACTCCGGCCTCGTTCGCGCATCGGCACGCCAGGGATCGCGACATGATTCCCGCCTGGTCCGTGATTCTGGTCGCGCTCGCCTATCTGTGCGGCCTGTTCGCCGTGGCCCATATCGCCGACACCTCGGGCCGCAAGCTGATCTCCGGCCGGGCGCGCACCACGATCTATGCGCTCGCACTCGGCGTCTACTGCACCTCCTGGACCTTCTACGGCTCGGTCGGCTTTGCCAATCGCGCCGGATTCGACTTCCTCGGCATCTATGTCGGGCCGATCCTCGTCATCGGCCTCGGCCACCGCTTCGTCGGGCGCATCGTCAGCATCGCCAAGTCCCAGAACATCACCTCGATCGCCGACTTCGTCGGCGCGCGCTACGGCAAGAGCGAGCGGGTCGCGGCGCTGGTCTGCATCGTCGCCGTGATCGGCGCGCTACCCTATATCGCCCTGCAGTTGAAGGCCGTTGCCAACTCGCTCTCGGTCTTCCTCACCGCGACGGGCGGCCATGCGCTGATGCCGGGCGTCCCGCTGCTGAGCGACCTGCCCTTCGTCGTTGCGATCGTGCTCGCCAGCTTCGCCTGCGCCTTCGGCACGCGCCACATCGACGCCACCGAACACCAGGACGGGCTCGTGCTCGCGATCGCGGTCGAATCGCTGATCAAGCTCGTGGCCTTCCTCGTCCTCGGCGCCTTCGTCGTCTACGGGCTGTTCGGCGGGCCGGGCGACCTGCTGGCCCAGGCAGCGAAACCCGCCGAGGGCATGCTGCCGATCTGGGAGCGGACGTCGAGCTGGCCGAACTTCCTGACGCTGACCCTGCTGTCGAGCTGTGCGGCGCTGCTGCTGGCGCGCCAGTTCCACATGACCATCGTGGAAAACCGCGACGTGCGCGACGTGCGGCGCGCAGCCTGGATGTTCCCGCTCTACCTCGTCCTGATCAACCTGTTCGTGCTGCCGCTGGCGGCCGCCGGCGAGATCATGATGCCCGGAAGCGGCGTCGATCGCGACATGACGGTCCTGCTGCTGCCTTTGCAGAGCGAGGCGGGGGTGATCGCGCTCTTCGTCTTCGTCGGCGGCCTCTCAGCGGCGACGGCGATGGTGATCGTCGCTTCCGTCGCGCTCGCGATCATGATCTCCAACCACATCGTGATGCCCGTGCTGCTGCGCGTGCGGCGCGCGCTCAGCGACCCCAATCGTTCCGGCCGGCTTTTCAACGGCAGCAGCGACGGCAGCACGGGCGGCGACCTCGGCTCGCAGGTCGTCGTCATCCGCAGGCTCGGCATCTTCCTCGTGATCCTGCTCGGCTATGTCTATTACCGCGCCTCCGGAGAGGCTGCGCTGGTCTCGATCGGCCTGCTCTCCTTCGCGGCGACCGCGCAGATCGCACCGGCCTTCTTCGGCGGGCTGTTCTGGCGGCGCGGCACGGCGCTCGGCGCGGCGGCCGGGTTGACGATCGGCACCATGGTCTGGGCCTACACCTTGCTGATGCCGAGCCTCGCCCTCCCCGGCGGCTGGTGGAGCAGCATCGTCGCGAACGGCCCCTTCGGCGCCGAAACCCTGCGGCCGGAAGCGCTGTTCGGGCTCGACTGGCCGGCGCTGCCGCATGGCGTGTTCTGGAGCCTCGGCCTCAACATCCTCGCCTATGTCGGTTTCTCGCTGCTCAGGCCCGCCAATGCGATGGAGCGGCTGCAGGCCAATGCCTTCGTCGAATCCCAGCCCGCGACGATGGCACAGTCCTTCTCGCTCTGGCGCACCAGCGTCACCGAAGGCGAGTTGCAGGCGACCATCGCGCGCTATCTCGGCCACGAGCGCACCGAACGCGCCTTCGAGGGCTTCAATTCCAGCCGCGGCGAGATGCCGGACCCCAATCGCCATGCCGATATCCACCTGCTGCGCTTCGGCGAGCATCTGCTCTCCTCCGCCATCGGCGCGGCCTCGTCGCGGCTCGTGCTCTCGCTGCTGCTGAAACGGCGCAATCTCTCGACCGAAGCCGCCTTCAAGCTGCTCGACGACGCCTCGGCGGCCCTGCAATATAATCGCGACATCCTGCAGCACGGCCTCGACCATGCCGGCCAGGGCATCACGGTGCTTGACCGGGATCTGCGCATCGTCGCCTGGAACCAGGCCTTTGTGGCGCTATACGACCTGCCGCCCTCGCTGGTGCGCTTCGGCACCGGGCTCGACGAGATCGTGCGCTTCAACGCCGCGCGCGGCGCCTATGGCGACGGTGCGCAGGACGAGCTGATGGCGGCGCGGCTGGAGAGCTTCGTCAAGGACCGCGAGCCGGTGCGCCTCAAGCTCTATCCCTCCAAGAAGGTCATCGAAGTCCGCACCAATGCGCTGCCGGATGGCGGCTTCGTCACGACGTATACCGACATCACCGAGACGGTCGCCGGCGAGGAAGAGCTCGAACGCGCCAATGAGCGCCTTGAGAAACGCGTCGCCGAGCGCACCGAGGAACTCCTGCACGTCAATGCCGAGCTGCAGCGCGCCAAGGCCGAAGCCGAAGCCGCCAACGCTTCCAAGACGCGCTTCCTCGCCGCCGCCAGCCACGACATCCTGCAACCGCTCAACGCGGCGCGGCTCTATGCGACATCGCTGGTCGAGCGCGACCGCACCGCCGGGGAGCCGGATCTGGCCGAGAACATCGACGCCTCGCTCGACGCGGTCGAGGAGATCCTCACCGCGCTGCTCGAGATCTCCCGGCTCGACGGCGGAGCGCTGAGGCCCGAGCTCTCCTCTTTCCGGCTCGACGAGCTGATGCGCCAGCTCCAGCGCGAATTCGAGCCGAGCGCCCAGGAAAAAGGCCTCAAGCTCGTCTTCATGCCGACCAGCCTGACGCTGCGCTCAGACCGGCGCCTGCTGCGCCGCCTCCTGCAGAACCTGATCTCGAACGCGATCAAATACACGCCGAACGGCAAGGTGCTGATCGGCTGCCGCCGCCGGGGCAATCAGGTCGCGGTCGAGGTGATCGATACCGGGCTCGGCATTCCGCAAAGCAAGCAGAAGACGGTTTTCCGGGAGTTCCAGCGGCTCGACCAAGGCGCCAAGGTGGCGCGAGGCCTGGGTCTCGGGCTCTCGATCGTGCAGCGCATCGCACGCGCCCTCGACCACGGGCTGACGCTCGATTCGGCGCCGGGGCGCGGCACGCGCTTCTCGGTCGCGGTGCCGCGCGCTGCGCCGCTGCCGGCCATGGCGACGGGGAGCGCGCCGCGGCAGGCGCCGGCCGGGCAGCTCGCCGGAATGCGGCTGCTGGTCATCGACAACGAGCCGGCCATTCTCGACGGCATGAAGCGGCTGCTCGAAGGCTGGGGCTGCCAGGTGCGCACCGCCTCCAGCCTGGAGGAGGCCCTGCCGCATGTCGGCGGCAAGGGCGAGGCCGACGTGCTGATCGCCGATTATCACCTCGACCACGGCAACGGGCTCACCGCGATCAGCGCGCTCAGGGCGCGGGCGCGCACGCCGATGCCGGCGATCCTGCTCACCGCCGACCGGACGCCGCATGTCCGCGAGGCGGCGAATGCGCTCGACGTCTACCTGCTCAACAAGCCCCTGAAACCAGCGGCGCTACGCGCGCTGCTCGCGCAGTGGCGCGCTACACGGCTGGCGGCAGAATAATGTTCTGCCCTTCAAAGCCGACGAGCCCTGATCCTGAGGAGCGCTCGAAGAGCGCGTCTCGAAGGCTGCTTCAGGAGGCTCTGGAACCCTCCGGAGCATCCTTCGAGACGCCGCGTGCGGCGGCTCCTCAGGACGAGGGCCGGGAATTCCAGAGAACTCCTCAGCTCTCGCTCGCAGCAGCGCTGCGCATGGCGTCCTCCGAGGCGAGGAAGGCCGCGACCTCGGTGCTCGGCTCCGGGCTTTCCACGCCGATGCCGATCTCGCCGAGCAGGCGGGTGACTGGCACATAGGCCCGGGCGCCCTTGTCGTAGAGCGCCGCCCGGACCAATGCGACGGCCGCGACGATCTCCCCGCCATCGCGACCGCGCATCAGCATGCGATGCTGCATCACCAGCCAGTTCTCGCTCCAGCACAGGATCCTGGTTTCCAACCGAAACGGCCGGAACAGGCGCATTTCGCGGCGGAAGCGGATCGTGCCGGCATTGACCACAGGCAGCCAGCGATGGCGCAGCACCGCCCGCCACAGCCCGCTGCGCAGCATCAGATCGAGCCGGCCGAGATCCATCAGCGCCCAGTAGCGGCCATTGTTCATGTGCAGGCTGGTGTCGAGATCGTGGAAACAGACGCGGAAAGGCAGAACGGACGCCTCCCCCGGCAAGGCGAGCCCCGGACGGAAGCGGGTCGTCAGCAGGAGCCAGATCAGCCGGAGCCAGAGATTCATGGGAGATTTCGCCGTGGCGGGTCGATGGGTCGCGGCTTCCATGTCATGGAGACGTCGGCAGTGTCGATCATGCTATCGTCTGCCCCACCGGTTTCGCGCCGAGACATCCGGAGCCGTCCCTTGCCAAGCCTTCACGTTTCCCCGCTGTCCAGGTTGAGCGAGACCGTCGCAGCCGTCCGCGCCCGCCATCTCGTGACGCTGATCAATGCCGGCACTCCCGTCGAGCGACCGGCAGGGATCGATGCAAACCGCCACCTCTTCCTCGGCATGTCGGATATAAGCACGCCGCTGGAAGGCCATGTCCTGGCCGGGCAGGACCATGTCGAGCGCCTCATCGCCTTCCTGCACGGATGGGACCGCGAGGCGCCCATGGTGGTTCATTGCTGGGCCGGCATCAGCCGCTCGACGGCCGCCGCCTACATTGCCGCCTGCGCGCTCGATCCCGGCCGCGACGAGGAGAAGGCCGCCGACGCGCTACGGATCGCCGCTCCCTCCGCGACGCCCAATGCCCGGCTCGTCGCCCTTGCCGACACTGCGCTTGGCCGCCGCGGCCGGATGATCCGCGCGATCGGACGAATCGGGCGCGGCGCCGACGCCTTCGAAGGGACGCCCTTCGCCATGCCCCTGTAGCATCGGACCGAGAAGCAGCGTCCGTCTTTCGGAAGGATCCGACGCGATAACAAAGACATAGATCACCGCTATCGCGTCCGATGAGACGCGCGGCGGTCTGGCCTGAATCGGCCGATGCAGCGGCGCATTTTCCTGCGAGGTCAAGCCCAGAAGCTGCGGATGTAAGCGCATCTGCCCAAGATCGGCGCAGAAGATTGCTTGCATCGGACCAATTTTGCGACGATGCATCGCGCGGGAGGTTTCCGCCGTGACCATGATGATCGAGCTCGACTCGCGCGACCGCGCCATCCTGCGACTTCTCCAGCAGGACGGCCGCATCACGAACTCCGACCTTGCCGAGAAGGTGCATCTGTCGCCCTCGGCCTGCCTGCGGCGCGTGCGGCAGCTCGAGGAAAGCGGCCTTATCCGCGGCTATGCGATGATGCTCGACGACAAGATCGCGGGCTTTCCCGGGACGGCCTTCGTCTTCGTCACGCTCGACCAGCAGGGCCGGGCTTCGCTGGAGAGCTTCGAGCAGGCGGTCCAGAGCCTGCCCGAGATCCTCGAATGCCATCTGCTCGCCGGCGCCCATGATTATCTGATGCGCGTGATCTACCGCGACAGCGCCGATTTCGAGCGCATCCACACGGACATCATCACGCAATTGCCGGGCGTTACCCGCGTCCAGTCGACACTGACGCTGCGCACGATCAAGAAGACCTCGGCGCTGCCGGTCTGAGGCGAGACAGCGAACTTCCGAGCCCTCATCCTTCGAGACGCCGCTTCGCGCCTCCTCGGGATGAGGGCTGAGCGAATTCAGGCGGGTTGCGGCCGGGCGCGGTCCAGCCGATAAGCTGACGGCAAAGAGGAATCGGTCCGTGAGCCAAGACAGCAAGTCTCAAGACAATCCGAATGCCGATGTCGCCACCTTGCCTTTCGAGGCGGCGATGAAGGAGCTCGAAGGCATCGTCGCGCGGCTGGAGCGCGGCGACGTGCCGCTCGAGGAATCGATCGCCATCTATACGCGCGGCGAGGCGCTGAAGGCGCGCTGCGATGCGTTGCTGAAGCACGCGGAAGCCCGCATCGAGCGGATTACGCTGAGCGCCGACGGCAAGCCGACCGGCACGACCCCGCTCGACGTCGACAGCTGAGCCGGAACCGCTGCCGCCCCCCGATAAAGCCTCGGACCGAAAAGTGGAATCCACTTTTCGGAAAACTCCTATGCTTAAACGAAGGACCAGATCGGCACTGCGCGTCCGGTAGGACGCGCGGCGATCTAGCGGGGCCTTGAGATTGCGCTCCTGCCAGGAGCCGGTTGCAGCCGGCCGGCTTGCCCGCGGGCGCGATCGGGATCACGCTCCGTCCCAACCAAGGAGGCCGCCATGTCGCAACTGCCCGCCGACGATCCGATCCTGGGCGATGCCCGCTCCTGCGAGGCGATCGAGAAGGTGATCGTGCCGCGCACGCATGATCTGGGCGGCTTCCAGGTCCGCCGAGCCCTGCCGGCGATCGGCCAGCGCATGGTTGGACCCTTCATCTTCTTCGACCAGATGGGGCCGGCCGAGTTCCATCTCGGCGAGGGGCTCGACGTCCGCCCGCATCCGCATATCGGCCTTTCGACCGTCACCTATCTCTTTGACGGCGAGATCATGCATCGCGACTCGCTCGGCACGGCGCTGGCGATCAAGCCGGGTGCGGTCAACCTGATGACGGCCGGGCGCGGCATCGTCCATTCCGAGCGCACGGGGCTGGAGGCGCGCGCCACCGGGCCGAAGCTCTACGGCATCCAGGCCTGGCTCGCGCTTCCCAAGACGCATGAGGAGACCGCGCCGCAATTCAAGCATCACGGCGCGCCCGAACTGCCGCGCATCGTCGAGGGCGGAAAGCGCATCAGCCTGATCATGGGCTCGGCCTATGGCCAGACCTCGCCGGTGCAGTTCCCCTGGGAAGCGCTCTATGCCGAAGCCGTGCTCTCGCCCGGCTCGATCCTGCCGCTCGACCCCGATTACGAAGAGCGCGCGGTCTATATCGTCTCGGGCAAGATCGACATCGCCGGCGAGGAATTCGGCGCCGGCCAGCTCCTCGTCTTCAAGCCGGGCGACCGCATCTCGATCCTCGCGGTCGACCAGAGCCGGGTGATGCTCGTCGGCGGCGAGCCGATGGACGGGCAGCGCTACATCTGGTGGAACTTCGTCTCCTCCTCGAAGGAGCGCATCGAGCAGGCCAAGCAGGAATGGAAGACCGGCCGCTTCGACACCGTCCCCGGCGACGACAAGGAGTTCATTCCGCTGCCTGAGGGCTGAAACAGTCGGCGGATCGCCGCCGCCCCTTCAGGCAATCTCGGACAGATCGCGCAGCCTCGGCACCTGTGAAAAAGCGATGACGAGGAGCTGAACCAGGAACCCCGCCGTCGCGAGCCCCAGGCACGCGGCGATGCCGAGATGCGCCGCGACGGATGCGCCGATCGCCGCGCCCAGCGGCCTCGCGCCGAAGGTCGCCGTCATGATCAAGGCGGAGACCCGGCCGAGCATCGCATTGGGGGTAACCGCCTGCCGCAATGTCATCGTCGAGATCGTCCAGATGATCGGCCCGACACCGAACAGGAAGAAGCTCGTGCCGACCAGATGGACGGACGGTATCCAGAGCGTCGCGAGCATCACGCCCGCGGCGCAGAAGCCGGCGAGCGGCCCGAGCAGGATCAACGTTCCGAACGAGACCTGCCGTGCGATATGGGGCGCGAGAACGGCGCCGACGATCATGCCCGCACCGTAGATGCCCAGCGTGACGCCGACCTCGGTCGCACCGAGACCGAGATTCTGGACTGCGTATGCGACATAGACCGCCTGGAAGACGAACCAGGAGACGTTGAAGAAGACCGCTGTCATCAGGATCGGCCTGAGCAGATCGTGCCCGGCCACGAAACGGGCGCCCTCCTTCAGATCATCGAGCAGATCGCGCCGCGGGCTGGACGGAGGCTCGTCCTTCGGGAGTCCGGCGAGCAGGAGCGCAGCGAGGATGGAAAGCCCTGCGGCCAGACCATAGGCCGTCGAGGCACCGAGCCAGCCGACGAGCGCCCCGCCGAGCGCCGGCCCTCCGGCATAGGCGGCGCTGCGCGCCAGCTCCAGCCAGCGATTGGCGTCCGCGAGCTGCGCGCGCGGCACCACGGACGGAACGAAGGCCGGTGCCGCCACGCTGTAGCAGACCGTGCCGACAGCGCCGAGCGCGCCGAGCACGGCAAGCCATGCCAGGCTGAGGCCGCCCGAAGCCAGAAGCAGCAGAATCGCCAGAAGCGAAAGCGCCCGCAGCGCTTCCGTGCCGACCATGAGCCGGCGCCGCGAAGCACGATCGACCATCAGGCCTGCGGGGATGGAAAGCAGGAGAAATGGCAAGGTCTGCGCTGTCTGCAGCCAGCCGGTTTCAGCCGGCCCGGCCGAGAGCAGCAGAACCGCGGCCAAGGGTGCAGCGGCCAGCGCGATCTGCTCCGAGAACTGGGCGGAGAGATTGGACCAGCCAATGCGCCTGAATGCCGCCGGCAGCGGGGGATTATCGCTCGGGTTCATCGCCTGATGTCCTCAGAAGTCGTCATAAGGACACTGAAAAGCCTTGCCGGCGTGCGAACCACCCGTTTCGTGGGAAGACTGGGCGCTCGCCGAAGCCGGGGGCCGATCTCAACCGCGGTTTGCCAGCGCGGCGCGCAGGCACTATTTCAGGACAGAACCATTCCTACGAGCCCGGACAGCCTCGTGCCACGCCCTGCGACTCCTCTGCTCGACACGATCCACGACCCCGCCGATCTGCGAGAACTCGACGATGCCCAGCTTCGGCAGGTGGCGGACGAGCTGCGGCTGGAGACGATCGACGCCGTCTCCGTCACCGGCGGACATCTCGGCGCCGGCCTCGGCGTGGTCGAGCTCACGGTGGCGCTGCACCATGTCTTCGACACGCCGCGCGACAAGCTGATCTGGGATGTCGGCCATCAGGCCTATCCCCACAAGATCCTCACCGGCCGCCGCGACCGCATCCGCACGCTGCGCCAGCCGGGCGGCCTCTCCGGCTTCACCAAACGCGCCGAGAGCGAATACGACCCCTTCGGCGCCGCCCATTCCTCGACCTCGATCTCCGCCGGTCTCGGCATGGCGGTCGGGCGCGATCTCAAGGGCGAGCGCAACAACGTCGTCGCCGTGATCGGCGACGGCGCGATGTCGGCCG
The DNA here is from genome assembly GCF_056394545.1 of Allobosea sp. 10N428. Lineage (NCBI taxonomy): Bacteria > Pseudomonadati > Pseudomonadota > Alphaproteobacteria > Hyphomicrobiales > Alloboseaceae > Allobosea > Allobosea sp. 10N428. The sequence continues at coordinate 1,056,026 of NZ_JBFTIC010000001.1, forward strand.
GCATGGCCTATGAGGCGATGAACAATGCCGGCGCGCTCGGCTCGCGCCTCATCGTCATCCTCAACGACAACGACATGTCGATCGCCCCGCCGGTCGGCGCGATGTCGGCCTATCTGGCGCGGCTGGTCTCAGGCCGCACCTATCGTTCGCTGCGCGAGGTCGCCAAGCAGCTCGCCGAGAGGCTGCCGCGCTTCTTCCACGACAAGGCGAAGCGCACCGAGGAATATGCCCGCGGCTTCTGGACCGGCGGGACGATGTTCGAGGAGCTCGGCTTCTACTATGTCGGGCCGATCGACGGGCATAATCTCGACCATCTGCTGCCGGTGCTGCGCAATGTTCGCGACGCCGGGAACGGGCCTATCCTCGTCCATGTCGTGACGCAGAAGGGCAAGGGCTATGCCCCGGCCGAGGCAACCGCCGACAAATACCACGCGGTCGTCAAGTTCGATCCGGTGACGGGCCTGCAGGCCAAGGCGCCGGCGAACGCGCCGAGCTACACCGCCGTCTTCGCCAATGCGCTGATCAAGGAGGCGCGGGAGGACGACAAGGTCGTCGCCGTCACCGCCGCCATGCCTTCCGGCACCGGGCTCGACGCTTTCGGCAAGGAGTTTCCGGCCCGCACCTTCGATGTCGGCATCGCCGAGCAGCATGCGGTGACCTTCGCGGCCGGGCTTGCCACCGAGGGCTACAAGCCCTTCGTCGCGGTCTACTCGACCTTCATGCAGCGCGCCTACGACCAGATCGTCCACGACGTGGCGCTGCAGAAGCTCCCCGTCCGCTTCGCGCTCGACCGGGCCGGGCTCGTCGGCGCGGACGGCGCCACCCATGCCGGCTCCTTCGACATCGCCTATCTTGCCTGCCTGCCTGACATGGTGGTGATGGCGGCGGCCGACGAAGCCGAGCTGACCCATATGGTTGCGACCGCCGCCGCCTATGACGAAGGCCCGATCGCTTTCCGCTATCCGCGCGGCGAAGGCGTCGGCGTCGAGATTCCCGATGTCGGCGTGCCCTTGGAAATCGGCAAAGGCCGCATCGTCCGGGAAGGCACCCGCGTCGCGCTGCTTTCGCTCGGCACGCGTCTCGCAGAAGCGCTCAAGGCGGCCGACCTGCTGGCGCAACGCGGGCTTTCGACCACGGTCGCGGATGCGCGCTTCGCCAAGCCGCTCGACGAGGCGTTGATCCTCAAGCTCGCCCGCGAGCATGAGATCCTGGTCACGATCGAGGAGGGCTCGGTCGGCGGCTTCAGCAGCCATGTGCTGCATCTGCTCGCACGCAGCGGCGCGCTCGATGCCGGGTTGAAGATCCGGACGCTGACGCTGCCGGACGTCTACCAGGACCACGACAAACCCGACGCGATGTATGCCGCCGCCGGGCTCGACGCCGCAGGCATCGTCGCCGCCGTCGAGGGGGCGCTCGGGGCGCCCAGCGTCGTCAAGCGCGCTTGATCCGGCGCCAAAAGCCATGTCAGCGATGCCGACATCCTCAGCCCTCATCCTGAGGAGCGATCCAACGGATCGCGTCTCGAAGGATGCTCCAGGAGGTTCCGGAGATATCCGGAGCATCCTTCGAGACGCCATTTCTGACGAAATGGCTCCTCAGGATGAGGGCTGGAGGCAAAGGCTTGCCGATGCGGGCGAAGCACGATGAAAAGCCGCGCGGACCAACTGCTTGTCGAGCGCGGCTTCTTCGAGAGCCGGGCGCGGGCTCAGGCCGCCATTGCAGCCGGGCTCGTCAGCGTCGCCGGCCGGCCGGTACGCAAGGCCTCGGAAATGGTGGCTGATGACGCCGAGCTGACCGCCGAAGCGCCTCACCCTTACGTCTCGCGTGGCGGCCTCAAGCTGGAAGGCGCCCTCGACACCTTCGGTTTCGACCCTCAGGGGCTGACCTGCCTCGATGTCGGCTCCTCGACCGGCGGCTTCACCGACCTGCTGCTGAAGCGCGGCGCCCGCCATGTCGTCGCCGTCGATGTCGGGCGCGATCAGCTCCATGCCTCGCTGCGCGCCGATCCGCGCGTCACCAGCTTCGAAGGTCAGGACATCCGTACGCTGGCCCCGGAGGCCCTGCCGGAACCGCCATCCTTCACAGCCATCGACGTCAGCTTCATCTCGCTCAAGCTCGTACTGCCCGCGGTGGCGGCGCTGCTCGCGCCGGCTGCCGGCATAGCCGCGCTGATCAAGCCGCAATTCGAGGCCGGCCGGGCCGCCCTCAAGAAGGGCATCGTCCGGGACGAGGCGATCCAGCGTCAGGTCTGCAACGAGATCGTCGCGGAATTGCAGGCGCTCGGCTTCACGGTCGATGGGCCGATCCCCTCCCCGATCGAGGGTGGCGACGGCAACCGGGAATTTCTCGTCGGGGCGCGGCGGCAAGCCTGATCAGCGCGCGATCAGCGCATCGATCTGCGCCTGCAAGACCGCATCCTCGAAAACGGCGATGTCGATCGCGCCGTTGGCGTTGATAAACTGCGTGGCGCGGGCGATCTGCCGGCGCAGGGCATCGCTCGCGACCTCGACGATCACCAGCAGTTCCTTCGGCTGCGGCGTCTCGACAAGCAGCGCGGTCACAGTCCACACCAGCCGGGTCATCGACCGGCAGACATCCTCGAAGGCGACCGCGCGGGCGGGCTCGATCCTGTCATAGGCCGCCAGCGCCGAAGCCGCACAACGCAGTGGCGAATTTCGGAAATGCTCGCGATAGCCGACGCTCTGCCAGGCCTGTAGATCGGCGACGAGGCTCTCGTCCATGCCCGCCATCTCGATCAGCATCAGGGCTTCGCTGTAGCGGTTAAGGAAATCGGTCGAGAGACGGGGAGCGTCGACGCTTCCAGCCAGTCCCGCCGGCGCCACAGCCAGCACATTCGTCGCGATGGCACTCATCATCCGCCCCGGAATCGGCGCGACTATGTTTCGCCAACCGGAAAGAAAGTGTTGATCTGACCGCCTCGTCTCGACCTAAACAGCCACCATGTGCGGACGCTATGCGATTACCCTCCCCCCTGCAGCGATGCGCGAGGCCTTCGGCTATCGCGAGCAGCCGAATTTCCCGCCGCGCTACAACATCGCGCCGACACAGCCTGTGCCGGCCGTCCTCCTGCACGATGGAACGCCGCGCTTCCTGCTGATGCGCTGGGGCTTCATTCCCGGCTGGGTCCGGGACGTGAAGGACTTTCCGCTGGTCATCAACGTGCGCAGCGAGAGCGCAGCCGAAAAGCCTTCCTTTCGCAACGCGCTGACACGCCGGCGCTGCCTGCTGCCAGCCGATGCCTTCTATGAATGGCGGCGCAGCGGCACCGGCCGGCAGGCGCAGAGCGAGCCCTTCCTGTTTCGCCGGCCGGATCGCGGCCTCTTCGCCTTCGCCGCGCTGTGGGAGACCTGGCATTCGCCGGATGGCTCGGAGATCGACACGGTCGCGATGATGACGGGGCCGGCGAACGGGCTGATGGCAGCGATCCACCACCGCTGCCCGATCATTCTCGATCGGCGCGACTACAATGCGTGGCTCGATCCGCAGGCCACGGCCGAGCAGACCGGGCGTCTGCTCAAGCCGCCACCGGACGAGATGCTGGAGGCCGTCGCCATCGGCAACACCGTCAACAAGGTCGCCAATGACGGGCCGGAAGTGCAGCTGCCTCTGGGCGATCCGCCCCATCGGGAGACTCCCGAAGAGCCCAAGCGCCATGCGCGCAAGGCGACCCGGCCTCCCACGGATGACGGGCAAGGCAGCCTGTTCTAGCGCCGGAATCATGCTCTGATCGTCGCAGAAGACGACGAGGAGACGAGAGATGCACGGCCGCCGCCCCACCATGACCTCCCGCCACGGCATGGTCGCCGCGGCCCATCCACTGGCGGCGCAGGCCGGAGCGCGCATTCTGGCGCAGGGTGGCAATGCCTTCGACGCCGCAGCCGCCACGGCCGCCGCGCTCAATGTCGTCGAGCCGTTCATGTCCGGCCTCGCCGGGATGGGCTTCGCCACGCTATGGGTCGCGGCCGAACAGCGCGTGCGGGTGCTCGATTTCGTGCCGCCGATTCCCGCGAGCTTTCCGGCCGAGCGCTTCAGCAAGCGCACCGACCTCGAGCGCGGCCCGCTCGCCGTCGCTTCGCCGGGCAACCTCGCCGGCTGGTGCGAGCTGGTGAAGACCTACGGTCGCAAAGCCCTGCCCGAGGTTTTCGCGCCCGCCATCGCGCTGGCGCGGGATGGTTTCGCGCTGGCCGAGTTCGGCGCGGCGGAATTCGAGGAGAACGACCCGCTGCTGAAGAGCCGTCCCGCGCTCTACTCGGCCTGGTCCCAGAACTATCAGCCCAATGGCGCCCTGCATCTCGGCTCGCTGCTCGTGCAATCCGACCTCGCGCAGACGCTGAGCGATATCGCGGCCAAAGGGCCCGATCACTTCTACCGCGGCGCTCTCGGCGAGAGGGTGATTGCCCATCTGCAGGCGCTCGGCGGCTCGATGACGATGGCCGATCTCGCGGCGGTGAAGACGGTGTGGCGCGAGCCGCTGGCGGCGAGCTTCCGCGGGTTGACGGTGCATGTGCCGCCGCCGCCCTGCGAAGGTTTTCAGTTCCTGCTGACGCTGCGCCTGCTCGACGGGCTCGACCTCGCGGACCTCCCGAAGGACGGGGCTGATCATCTCGACCTCGTCTACCGCGCGATCCGCCTCGCGGCCGGCGAGCGCATCGCCCACAATAATCCGAGCCCGGAGAAGCTTGCCGAAATACTGTCGGATGCTTCGGTCGAGCAGCTACGCAAGCGCCTCACCGACGGCAAGCCGGTTACGGGACCGACCGAGCAATGGACGCCGCAGGCGAGCGAGGACCCGGCGCATACGACCTCGTTCTCGATCGCCGACAGCGACGGCAACCTGATCTGCATCACGCAAAGCCTCGGCAGCCCCTTCGGCAGCGGCGTCGTCGTGCCCGGCACGGGCCTGTGCCTCAACAACTTCCTGTACTGGGCGGACGTCCAGCACGACAGCCCGAACCGCTCCAAGCCCGGCGACGAACTGGCGATGTGCATGTCACCCTCGCTCTCGACGCGGGACGGCAAGCCGGTGCTCGCGCTCGGCACGCCCGGCAGCTACGGCATCATGCAGACGCAGGCGCAGGCCATGGTCCAGCACCTCGTCTTCGGTCTGCCACTGCAGGAGGCGATCGAGGCGCCGCGCGCCCGGCTCTGGGACGGCAGTCTCGTCGAGATCGAGAACCGGATCGCGCCGGAGACCATCGCCGAACTCGTCCGGCGCGGGCATGAGGCGCGCGCCTTCGATGTCGGCTGGACGATGCGCTGCGGCGGCATGCAGGCGGTGACGGTCGATCCGGCAACCGGCGTGTTCACCGGCGCGGCCGATCCGCGCCGCGACGGCTACGTCGCGACGCCGTAGGCGGCCGCCCCACATCGAGCCCTCATCCTGAGGAGCGCTGCAGGCGCGTCTCGAAGGATGCTCAAGATGTCCCGGGAACCTCCTGGAACATCCTTCGAGACGCCGCTTCGCGGCTCCTCAGGATGAGGGCTAGAGAACTTAAGCGACGATCTCGCCGCGGAAGGCCCAGCGGGTCATCCGCCGCTCGACCAGGGCGCAGAGCGCGTAGAGCGCCATGCCCATGATGGCGATGGAGAACAGGCCGGCGAAGGTCGTCGGCGCGTCGTTGCGCGCGCCGGCCGAGAGCATCAGGAAGCCGATGCCGCGATTGCCGCCCACCGTCTCGGACAGCACCGAACCGACGAAGGCGAGCGTGACCGAGACCTTCAGGCTGGCGAAGAGATAGGGCATGGCGCGGGGCACCCCGACCTTGGTCAGGATTTCCCACTGGCTCGCGCCGAGCGAGCGCATCACGTCTCGCATCTCCGGCTCGATGGTCGCGAGCCCCGTGGCGACGTTCACGACGATCGGGAAGAAGGAGATCACGAAGGCGGTGATCACAGCCGGCAACGCGCCGACGCCGACCCAGATCATCAGGATCGGTACGATCGCGACCTTCGGGATCGCGTTGAAGGCGATCAGCAGCGGATAGAGCCCGGCATAGACGAAGGGCGATGCGCCGATGGCAAGACCGAGCAGCAGGCCGAAGCCGATCGCCATCGCGAAGCCGATCAGCGTGGTCCAGAGCGTCTCCAGGCAGAAGCGCAGCAGGATGTCCCAGCGCAGCACCATGGTCTCGAAGATGCGGCTCGGCCGGGGCGCCAGGATTTCCGGCACGTCGAAGACGATGCAGGCCAGTTCCCAGGCCAGCAGCAAGCCGGCCATGGCGAGCCAGGGCATGGCGATGAGCAGCAGGCGCTTCTGAGGTTCGCTCATCACGCATGCTCCAGATGGATGCGTTCGCGCAGCTCGTGGACGATGTCGACGAACTCGACGGAGAACGTTGTCTCCAGCGTGCGCGGGCGCGGCAGCTCGACCTTGCGAATCTTGACGATCTTGCCGGGGCGCCGGCTCATCACATAGACGGTGTCGGCGAGATAGACGGCTTCGCGCAGGTCGTGCGTGACGAGCACGGCCGTGAATCGGCGCTCCATCCAAAGCTTCTGCATCACGCCCCAGAGCTCCTCCCGCGTGAACGCGTCGAGCGCGCCGAAGGGCTCGTCGAGCATCAGGATATCCGGCTCGTGGACGAGCGCGCGGCACAGGCTGGAGCGTTGCTGCATGCCGCCCGAGAGTTGCCAGGGGTATTTGTCGCCGAAGCCCGCGAGCCCGACCGAGGCAAGCAACGCCTCGACGCGCGCGACATATTCCGCCTTGTTGGACCGGAATCGGCGCTTGTGCGGCTCGACCACCTCCAGTGGCAGCAGGATATTGTCGCGCGTCGTGCGCCAGGGCATCAGCGTCGGCGCCTGGAAGGCCATGCCGACGCCACGGATCGGACCCTTCACGACCTGACCATGAACGCGGACCTCGCCGCCGCTCGGCGGCAGCAGGCCGGTGACGAGCTTCATCAGGGTCGACTTGCCACAGCCGGACGGACCGACCACGGCGATGAACTCACCCTTGGCGATGGAGAGCGTCGCATCCTCCAGCACCTGCATGCGGCTGGGCCCGCTGCCATAGGCAAGGCTGACCTGTCGCAGTTCGACGAGGGGAGAAGCGGAAGTTTCGGGTATCAAATGCGTCATTCTCGGGCTTGCCCCGAGAATCTCGGGAAGGAAAGGCTCCAAGGAGATGGTCGGGTCAAGCCCGACCATGACGGCTGTATGCGCTATGGCGCGACCATCCGCTCCGCCTTCGGCGGCAGGAACTTGCCGCTGAAGACCTTGTCCGGCTCGGGCGCAGAGGGAAGGCCGAAGGCATCGGCCACGTCCTTGACCGAGCGGGCGAAGCGGGCGGGATCGACATCGCCCATGCCGTTTTCCTTCACGAAGGGCGTCAGCACGTTCATCCTCAGCGACATGTCGAGGCGCTCGGCCTCCAGCTTCTCGTCGATCAGCGGGTCGCGCTTCTTGGCGGCGGCGATGCCGAGAGCCGGGTTGGCTGCGACTTCCTTCCAGGCCTTGGCGGTGGCGCGCAGGAAGCCGGTCACGATTTCGGGCTTCGCGGCGAGCGCCGGCGAGACGATGATGCCGTTGCCGTAAACGTCCATCTTGTAGTCGGAGTAGTTGAAGGAGACGACGTCCTCCGCCTTCACGCCGCGCGCCTTTAGATCGAGGATCGACGAAAAGTAGTGGCCGGAGATGAAATCGACCGTGCCCTGCACCAGCGACTGCTCGCGCAGTTGAGGCGTCAGGTTGACGTGCTGGACGCTGGCGGCGTCGATGCCGACCTTCTTGGCAAAGGCCGGGAACAGGCGGAAGGAGGCGTCGAAGACGGGCGCGCCGAGCTTCTTGCCGGCGAGGTCTGCGGGCTTGGCGATGCCGCTCTTCTTCAGCGCGTGGACGCCGAAGGGCGGGAAGTCATAAGCCATGAAGACGCAGAGGATTTCCTTGCCCGCGTTCTTGGCGTTGTACTCGATCAGCGAGTTCACATCGGCGAAGCCGATGTCGTAGGCGCCGGTCGCGACGCGCTGGACGGCGCCGGCCGAGCCCTGGCCGGGGTCCATCGTCACATCGAGCCCTTCGGCCTTGTAGTAACCCTTGTCGAGCGCGACGAGGAAGGGCGAGGTCGGCCCCTGGAAGACCCAGTCGAGCGTGAACTTGAGCGGTGTCTGGGCGACGGCGGGCACCGCCCCGACCAGCGCGACCGCGCCCACCAAAGCCGCCCCGACAAGACCGCGCCGCGTCGGCCCGAAGCCCGTCATCCGCGCGCAATTCGACAGCATCCGCGTCACGCCGATCATACCAGCCAACCCCTCATGTTCTCGTTATGAGGCCGAAGGCTAGTGACGAGGCAAAAAGCGGTCAATCGAGCGCGGGGGCCATCCTGCCAAATTTTTGAGCAGCGAGCACCGACGGCGATGCTTCACGACGCAGCCTGCCGATGGGGCGAGCAGGTCAGCAGCCACCGCGCGTTGGCGTCATTCTCGGGCTGGGCGGAGCGCAGACCCGAGAAGCTCGAGGAGATGCTCGGGTCAATCCCGAGCGTGACGGGCGTGCTCAGCCCTGCGCCAGCATCGCGCCGGGGTTGAGTATCCCCTTCGGGTCGAGCGTCAGCTTGATGCTGCGCATCAGGTCGAGCTCCACCGGGTCCTTCACACCCGGCAGCAGATCGCGCTTCAGGCGGCCGATGCCGTGTTCGGCCGAGATCGAGCCGTGGAGTTCCGTAACGATGGCATGGACAGCCTCGTTCATCTCGCTCCAGCAGGCGAGATAGGTCGCCTTGTCGGCGCCGACCGGCTGGCTGACGTTGAAATGGATATTGCCGTCGCCGAGATGGCCGAAAGGCACGGGCCGGCAGCCCGGCACCATCGCCTCGACCACCGGAATCGCCCGCTTCAGGAATTCGGGCGTGGCATGGACCGGCACCGAGACGTCATGCTTGATCGAGCCACCCTCATAGGTCTGCACTTCCGACATCATCTCGCGCAGCTTCCAGAAATCGGCGCGCTGGGTCAGCGATCCCGCCAACGCCGCATCCGTGACGATGCCCTTCTCCAGGGCATCGCCGAGGAAGGCCTCGATAGCCTCGTCGAGCCCGGCCGCGGACTGAGCGGAGACTTCCATCAGGACGTACCAGGGCGACGGCTCCGAGAGAGGGTCGCGCGCGCCGGAAGCGTGGCGCAGGACGAATTCGAGGCCGATGCGGGGCATCAATTCGAAAGTGGTGAGCGTGCCACCGGCACCGGCCTTGGCGGCATTCAGCAGCGCGAGCGCCGCTTCAGGGTCCGGCACGGAGAGGAAGGCCGTGGCGCGTGCCGCCGGCAGCGGGAAGAGCTTGAGCACGGCGGCCGTGATGATGCCGAGCGTGCCTTCGGCGCCGATGAAGAGGTCCTTCAGGTCGTAGCCGGTGTTGTCCTTGCGGAGCTGGCGCAGCCCGTTCCAGATGCGCCCGTCGGGCAGCACGACCTCAAGCCCGAGGCAGAGCTCGCGGGCATTGCCATAGGCGAGCACGGCCGTGCCGCCGGCATTGGTCGAGAGGTTGCCGCCGATGGTGCAGGAGCCTTCCGAGGCAAGCGAGAGCGGGAAGAGACGGCCGGCCGCCTCGGCCGTGTCCTGCGCGCGCTTCAGCGTGACGCCGGCTTCGACGATCATCGTGTCGCCGTCGGTGTCGACGACGCGGACTTTGTCGAGCCGCTGCAGCGAGAGGATGATCTCCCGGCCGTCCGCGATCGGGATCTGGCCGCCGACGAGGCCGGTATTGCCGCCCTGCGGCACCAGCGTCGTGCCGGTCTCGGCCGCGAGCTTGACCAGCTCCGCCACCTCGGCGGTCGAGCCGGGGCGGACGACGCCTTGCGCCTTGCCGCGGAAGAGATCGCGCCACTCCTTGAGATAGGGCACCATCGCGTCGGGATCAGTGACGACGTTCTTCGCGCCGACGATGCCGGCCATGCGATCAAGAATTGCGCTCATCCTGAAGCCCTGTCCTCAGCCCTTCCTGCCTCGCCGGAACACGCCGACGAGCTCGACATGGGCGGAATAGCGGAACTGGTCGACCGGCGTCACGGCCTCCAGCGCATAACCGCCCGCAACCAGCGTCGCAGCATCGCGGGCGAAACTGCCGGCATCGCAGGAAACGTAGATCACGTCCCTGACCTTGGAGGCCGCCAGCCGCTTGACCTGCGCTTCCGCGCCGGCGCGTGGCGGGTCGAGCACCACGACGTCGAAGCCGTTGAGTTCATGCTCCAGCAGGGGGCGTCGGAACAGGTCGCGCGTCTCGGTGGCGATGGGCTTCAGCCCCTGCGTCGCACCGGCGCCCCTGGCCAGGGCGAGCATCGCCGCGTTCTCGCTCTCCACCGCCAGCACCTGCATGCGCTCGGCCAGCCGGAAGCTGAACGGGCCGCAACCGGCGAAGAGATCGGCGACGCGCTTGCCCTTCGGCAGGGCATCCATGACGAGACCGGCCAGAACCTCCTCGCCCGCTGCCGTCGCCTGGAGGAAACCGCCTGCAGCCGGGGCGACCAGGGCCTTGCCCATGTGCTGCAAGGGTGGCCGGCGCTCGACGACGATTTCGCCATGATTCGAGAGCCGGGCGAGGTCGAGCCGTTCGGCCAGCTGCGTCAGGGCGAGCCTGAGCTTGTCGCCCAGCGGGCCGTGACCGCGCATATCGACGTCGAGTCCGGCTTCCGAAGCGGTGATCTGGATGTCGAGCGGCTTGTTCGCGCCGCCCATGCGGTTCGCCAGCATCAGGGCGACGGCAGGCGCTCGATCCAGGCCCGGCACTAGCACCGGGCAGGCCTCGATCGCGATCAGTTCATGGCTGCGCGCGGCCATGAACCCGACGACCATCGCCTCACCCTGGCGGCGGGCATGGAAGGTGACGCGCCGGCGCCCGGCGCCATGGGCATCGACGAGACCGGCGACCGGCGCCTCGATGCCGGCGCGGCTCAATGTCGTGACGACCTGCTGGCGCTTCCATTCCCGGTAGAGGCCCGGCTCCATATGCTGCGCCGCGCAGCCGCCGCAGCGGGTGAAGAGCGGGCAGATCGCAGCGATGCGGGATTCGGAGGGCGCTATGATCTCGACGAGTTGCCCGCGCTCGCAGTCGACCACGGCGCGCACGGTCTCGCCCGGCAGCGCATAGGGCACGAACACGGTGCCAGCGGACGTTCGCACAATACCGTCGCCGCGCTGACCGAGGTGATCGACGACCAGAATTTCATTCATGGCGAGCCTTGGAGAAGGGTTTTCTCCCGGCTGCGGTTTGGCGATTGGCATTGTTGCGAACTCGGGGCGTGCAGCCCGCTTGCTTGGTGACCTTGGCGAGCGTTTCGCCTATCAGGTCAGAGACGAATTGGGAAATCCGGCCATGACCATCCGCGACGGCGTCATCGAAGCGATCGGCAACACCCCGCTCATCAAGCTGCAGCAGGCATCGCGGGAAACCGGCTGCACCATCCTCGGCAAGGCCGAATTCATGAATCCCGGGCAGTCGGTGAAGGACCGCGCCGCGCTCGCCATCATCCGCGACGCAGAGGCGAAGGGGCAGCTCAAGCCCGGCGGTGTGATCGTCGAAGGCACGGCGGGCAATACCGGCATCGGCATCGCGCTGGTCGGCAATGCGCTGGGCTATCGCTCCGTCATCGTCATCCCGGAGACGCAGAGCCAGGAAAAGAAGGACATGCTGCGGCTGGCGGGCGCGACGCTCGTCGAGGTGCCGGCCGCGCCTTATTCCAATCCGAACAACTATGTGAAGGTCTCCGGCCGCCTCGCCGCGGAGCTGGCGAAGAGCGAGCCGAACGGCGCGATCTGGGCCAACCAGTTCGACAACACCGCCAATCGGCAGGGCCATTTCGAGACGACCGGACCGGAAATCTGGGAGCAGACGGAGGGCAAGGTCGACGGCTTCATCTGCGCCGTCGGCTCGGGCGGCACGCTCGCGGGCGTCGGCATGGCGCTGAAGGCGCACAATCCGAAGGTGACGATCGGCCTCGCCGACCCGATGGGCGCGGCGCTCTATTCCTACTACACATCAGGCGTGCTGAAGGCGGAGGGATCCTCGATCACCGAGGGCATCGGCCAGGGCCGCATCACCGCCAATCTGGTGGACGCGCCGGTGGACGCCGCCTTCCAGATTCCCGATGCCGAAGCGGTGCAGATCGTCTTCGACCTGCTCGAGCAGGAAGGGCTCTGCCTCGGCGGCTCGTCAGGCATCAACGTCGCCGGTGCGATCCGGCTGGCCAAGCAGATGGGTCCCGGCCACACGATCGTGACGGTGCTGTGCGACTACGGCACGCGCTACCAGTCCAAGCTGTTCAATCCCGAATTCCTGCGCTCGAAGAACCTGCCCGTTCCCGGCTGGCTGGAGCGCGACAGCGCGGCGCTGAAGCAGGTCGCCGCCAGGGTGATGGCGTAGAGGTCGACCCGTCGCCGCCACAGCGCTCATTTTGCCGGAAAAGTGATTTCCACGGACCAGGAACAGTTCTAGCCTGCCCTCAGGGTGATCTCGCGATCGACGAGGTGATCGCATGACAGTCTCGAACGTCCGGTTTGCCGCCTCCGCGGCTCCAAAACCGCTTCCTCGCGATCCAGGGGCCGAGGGGCAGCTTCACGAAGTCGGCGTCGTCGCATCGAGCGTCTATGCTCATGGCGTTCGCATCGCCGACATTCCGGTGGAGGAAGCGGGCGAATGGGCAAACAGGGACGGCCATGTCGTCTGGATCGGGCTCTTTGAGCCGGAACCCGCCGTGCTCAAATGCGTGCAGCAGCAGTTCAATCTCCATCCGCTCGCGGTCGAGGATGCAACCAACGCCCATCAGCGCCCGAAGCTCGAGCAATATGGCGACGCCCTGTTCGTCGTGGCGCGCACCGCGCAATTGATCGACGGGCGCATCGCTTTCGGCGAGACGCATATCTTCATCGGCCGCGGCTATATCGTCAGCGTACGTCATGGCGCCTCGACCTCATATACGTCGGTCCGGCAGCATTGGGAGACCTGCCCGACCTCGCTGGCCAAGGGCGAGGACTTCATCCTCTATGCGATCCTCGACTTCATCGTCGACAATTACATGCCGGTGCTAGAGGCGATCCATGACGAGGTCGAGGACATCGAGGACAGGGTTCTCGCCAAGCCGATGACGCGCTCCGACATCGAGCGGCTCTACATGCTCCGGCGCGACCTGCTGCGGCTGCGCAATGCCATCGCGCCGCTGGTCGATGTCTGCCAGCGCCTGACCAACGGCAACGTGCCCCAGGTGCGGCCGGCGCTCGCCGCGATGTTCCGAGACGTGACCGACCATGTCCGTACCGTGCAGGAGAAGATCGACAGCCTGCGCGAGGTGCTGGCCTTCGCCTTCGAGGCGAGCCTGCTGGTCGGACAGAGCCAGGAGAACTCCATCACCAAGCGGCTCGCCTCCTGGGCAGCCATCCTGGCGGTTCCGACAGCGGTCGCCGGCATCTACGGCATGAACTTCAAGAACATGCCGGAGCTGGAATTTCAGTACGGCTACTACGTGGTGCTGCTGCTGATCGCGTGCGCCTGCGTGACGCTGTATTGGCGGTTCAAGCGGAACGGCTGGCTCTAGCGCAGCGGCCAGACCAGCAGGATCATCGGCACGGCGAGCAGAATGACGATGAGCGAGAGCGGCGCGCCGAGCCGGGCATAATCGCCGAAGCGATAGCCGCCCGGCCCCATTACCAGCGTGTTGCACTGATGGCCGATCGGCGTGAGGAAGTCGCAGGCCGCGCCGATCGCGACCGCCATCAGGAAGGCGTCGGGATTGTAGCCGAGATTTTTGGCGAAGCCGGCGCCGATCGGCGCCATCACGAGCACTGTCGCTGCGTTGTTCAGGAAGGGGGTCACGGCCATCGCCGCAATGAGGATCAGCGCAACGGAGGCCCAGCCCGGCATGCCACTTCCGGCCGCAGCAAGCCAGGACGCGAAGAGATCGGTCGTGCCCGTCGTCCGCAAGGAGTCGCTGACCGGGATCAGCGCCGCCAGCATCAGCAGGATCGGCGCGTCGATGTTCTGATAGGCCTCGCGCAGCGGCACGCAGCGGAAGGCGATCAGCGATACGGCCGCGGCAAAAAAGACAAGCGGCACCGGAGCGAGCCCGGCCGCGAGCGCGATGATCGCAGCCAGCACGATCGTCACGGTCAGCAGCACACGACGCGTCGAGCCGAGCGGCAGGAGCCGGTCAGCCAGCGGCAGCAGTCCCGTCTCCGAGAGTTTTTCCGGCAGCAGCTTCTCGTCGCCCTGGATGACGACGATATCGCCGGCGCGCAGGCGGATATCGCGCAGTCGCTGGCTGAAGCGCTCGCCGGAGCGGCTGATCGCGATCATGTTGACGCCGAAGCGGCTGTGCAGCGCCAGATCGCCGGCGGATTGGCCGATCAGAACAGAGTCCGGCCCGATGATCGCCTCGGCTATGCGGTCGGGATCGAGCGCATCCTCCTTCTGTGTGGGACGGTTCTTTCCGATCAGGTCCAGCCCGCCCTCGGCGACGACGCGCTCGAGCACGGCCGCATCGCCGCGCAACAGCAGAATGTCCCCTGTTCGCAGGCCCGCATCCGGCAGCGGCGCCTGCACGCGACGCTCTTTGCGCAGGATCGAGACGATCTCGGCCCCGCCGTCGCCGATCGCCTTGAGGTCCGCCACTGTCTTGCCGGCGAGCGGCGACTTCTCCGCGACCTTCGCTTCGGTGAGGTAATCCTTGATGTCGATAGCCTGATCGAGCGTGACGGCGCCACGACGGTCGCGCGGCAGAAGCCGGTAGCCGACGCTCAGGAAGGCGCAGCCCGCCAGCGCCACAACGATGCCGACCGGCGCGAAATCGAACATCCGGAAGGGCTCGCCGCCAAGCTCCTGCCTGACGCGTGCGACGATGACGTTGGGCGAAGTGCCGACCAGCGTGACGATACCGCCCAGCAATGAGGCAAAGGCCATCGGCATCAGGAAGACCGAGGGCGATCTCCCGCCCTTGCGCGCGAGTTGGTAGGCGATCGGCAGCATCATCGCGAGCGCGCCGATGTTCTTGATGATCGCCGACATGATGGCGACCGCGAAAACGAGCAGGGGCACCTCCAGCTGGGTCGAGGAGAGGCGCGGACCCAGCTTCGAGAACAGGCGCTCGATGATGCGGGAGCGCGCAACCGCCGCGCTCAGCACCAGCGCGCTGCCGACGATGATCACGATGTCATCGGAGAAGCCCTTGAAGGCCTCTGCGGCCGGCACCAGCCCCAGGACCACGGCGAACAACAGCGCCAGCATCGCAACGATGTCGTAGCGCAGCCGCCCCCAGAGGAAGGCGGCCATCATGCCGGCGACGAGGAGAACGGAGAGAAGCTGAGGCTGGGTCATCCGGTCGTCTGGGTAGCCGCCGCAAGCCTGGCGTCAGAGCCATTTCTTCCAGCGAAAGAGCATATAGGGCAGAACAGCGAACAGGATCATCAGCCCGATCGCCATCGGATAGCCCCACTGCCAATCCAACTCCGGCATGGTCTTGAAGTTCATGCCGTAGATCGAGGCAATCAGCGTCGGCGGCATGAGCGCGACCGAAACGACCGAAAACAGCTTGATGATCTTGTTCTGCTCGATCGAGACGAGCCCGAGCGTAGCGTCCATCATGAACTGCAGCTTGTTGGAGAGGAAGGCGGCGTGCTCCTCGATGGCCTGCACGTCGCGCACAGCCGAGCGCCACTCCGCCGAGAACCCCGTCTGCGCCTTCTTCGGCCGGGTGTAGTTGGCCGAGAGGAAGAGCAGCACGCGCTCGACCGAAACCATGCTCTCGCGCACATTCGAGATGATGTGCTCGTACTGGCCGATCTTCTGGATGACGATCTGATAGACGCCGCCCCGCTCCACATCCTGCCCCCGCCCGGCGAAGATCCGGCGCGAGGCGATATCGATCTTGTCGCCGACGCCGCGCAGCACCTCCGCCGCGCGATCGACGATCGCCTCGATCAGCCCGTCGAGGACCGCTTCCGGTTGCTCGCCGCAACCGCCCGGCTTGGTCGCGCGGTTGAGGAAGATGTTGAAGGCGCCCGGCTCGTCATAGCGCACCGTCACCAGCGCCTTGTCGGTCAGGATGAAGGTGACGTCCGCCAACTTGGGGACAACCGTATCGGACTGGCAGATGATGCGCGCCGTCATGAAGCGCGCGCCATCCTCGGTGTAGATGATCTCGGAAGGCTCGAGATCATGCATCTCCTCGCGCGTCGGGATCGAGATGCCGAGATGCTGCTCGACGCGCTTGTCTTCCTCGGGCGTCGGGTTGAGCAGATCGATCCAGATGGCGTCCGCCGGAAAGGCCTCGCCCCGCCCGAGCGCCGCATGCCGAAGCTTGTCGCGCGAATCGGGGCAGACGCCATGGATAATCAGCATGGGCGCGAATCTCGCTGCACGGTCAGGACAGGTGCGGGCAGGAACTCCGATCCGGGACGCATGTCAAACCGATGACGGCTCAGACGCCACCCTTTACCCCCTGCGGCGGCTTGCTGTCGGCCGGGACGAAGAAATCCGGCATCAGCGGCACGGACGGATCGACCCTATAGGGCGTGAAGTCCGTGACGCCCTCGCCCGCCATGAAGCTGTCGTCGATCAGGAAGTTGCCCGAGAATTCCCGCGACGGCTTCGAGAAGATCATATGCGCGGCATCGGCCAGGATCTCGGGCGTGCGGCTCGCCTGCACCATCTTGTCGCCGCCGAGCAGGTTTTGGACGGCGGCGGTCGCGATGGTCGTGCGCGGCCAGAGCGCGTTGACGGCGATGCCCTTCGGCGCCAGCTCCCCGGCGAGGCCGAGCACGCACAGGCTCATGCCGTATTTGGCGATGGAATAGGCCAGATGCGGCGCGAACCACTGCGTCTTCATGTCGAGCGGCGGCGAGAGCATCAGGATATGCGGATTCGCGGCCTTCTCCAGATACGGAATCGCATATTTCGAGACCATGAAGGTGCCGCGCGTGTTGATCTGATGCATCAGATCGAAGCGCTTCATGTCGATCATCTGGGTGTTGGCGAGCTGGATCGCGCTGGCGTTGTTCACGACGATATCGATGCCGCCGAAGGCCTCGGCCGTCTTGGCGATCGCCTCGGCAACGCCCTGCTCGTCGCGGACATCGACCATCAGCGGCAGGCATTTGCCGCCGGCGGCCTCGATCTCGGCCGCGGCCGTATAGATCGTGCCCGGCAGCTTCGGGTGCGGCTCGGCCGTCTTGGCCGCGATGGTGACATTGGCGCCGTCCTTCGCAGCCTTGATCGCGATGGCGAGGCCGATACCGCGCGAGCCGCCGGTGATGAAAAGCGTCTTACCCTTGAGCGACATCGCCGCCTCCCTGTTCGTTCGTGATGACGAAGCGGCCGGGCTGCGAGCCGTCCCGGTCGGTGAAGCCATAGGTGCGCGCCAGATCGGCGACTTGCAGCACCTGTCCGGCGTAGCGCGCGACTTCGGGATCGGCTGCGAGCGCGGCGACGGCGCGGCCGGCATAGAGCGGCGTTTCGGTCGTTTCCGCTGCGAGGCCGGCGTCGCGGACGCGCTCGGTCAGGACATAGCCCGGCGAAAGCCCGAGCGCGGTGACACCGAAGGACTTCAGCTCTTCGGCCATCGCAAAGGTCAGCCGATTCATCGCGGCCTTGGCGAGATCGTAGAAAACGTCGCCGAGATAGCCGCCTGCCGTGTCGAAACTCACCGTGACGATGAGGCCGGAGCGCATCTGCACCATGGCCGGCGCGACGGCACGTGCGAGAAGGAGCTGGGCATAGACGCCGCTCTCGAAGCTCTCCCCCAGCCTCGCGACCGGGCGACGCCAGAAGGGCGTGCCGAAGCCCGAGCCGTCCGGGTAGCGCTCGCCGTCATAGCCTTCATTGCCGCCCCAGACCGCATCGACGACGCAGTCGAGCCGGCCGAAGCGGCGCAGGGCCCAGGCGACGAGCCCGTCGACATCGCGTTCACTGGTGTGGTCGCAGCGATAGGGGTAGCCCTTGCCGCCGGCCGCCTCGACCTCGCGGGCCGTATCCTCGAAGGTTTCCGGGCGCTGATCGGTATGCGGCCCGGCCTCGCTGGAGCGCCCGGTGACGATCACCGTGGCTCCGGCCTCGCCCAAGGCCCTGGCGATGCCGCGCCCGACCCCGCGCGAGGCTCCCGCCACGAGGCAGATGCGGCCGGTGAGTGTCGGCGCGACAGCTTCGCTCATCAGCGCTTCGCCTCGTTCTCGGCTAGCCAGGGCACGTCCGCTGCCCTATAGCCCCGCTCCCCTCGCAACGGAGCAGAACGATGGACAGTGGAGATGTCGCGGCCTGCTGGGAGGCGAATGCCGAGATCTGGACCCAGCATGCGCGGGCCGGCTACGACCTCTATCGCGACGCGCTGAACACGCCGGTCTTCCTGGCGAACCTGCCTGATATCACCGGGCTGAACGGCCTCGACATCGGCTGCGGCGAAGGCTCGAACACGCGCAAGCTCGCCGAGGCCGGCGGGCGCATGACGGCAGTCGACATCGCGCCGACTTTCATCCGGCATGCGCAGGAGGCGGAGGCTGAGAAGCCGCTCGGGATCAACTATCTGGAGGGCGACGGCACCGCCCTGCCCTTCCCGGATGCCAGCTTCGACTTCGCCACCGCCTTCATGTCGCTGATGGATATGCCGCGGCAGGATCTCGCCCTGGCGGAAGCCGAGCGCGTGCTGAAGCCCGGCGGCTTCCTGCAGTTCTCGATCCTGCATCCCTGCTTCGCGCCGCCCTATCGCAAGGTGCTGCGCGACGAGGCCGGCAATGTCCGCGCGATCGAAGTCGGCCGCTATTTCGACGGCATCGACGGCGAGGTCGAGACCTGGCGCTTCGGCGCTGCGCCCGCCGAGGTCAAGGCCAGCGTCGGGCCGTTCCGCGTGCCGCGGTTTCACCGCACGCTGAGCGAATGGGTCGCCATGATCGTCGCGGCCGGGCTGACGATCGAGCACATGGCCGAGCCGCGCATCGATGCGGAGCGGGCGCAACGGGAGCCCTATCTGGCCGATACACTGATCGCCCCGCTGTTCCTGCATATCCGCGCCCGCAAGGGCGCGGCTGCCTGAACGGGGCGCTGCTGCGCTCACGCGGCGAAGACCGCCGCCGCGTCGGCGATGGCGCCGGCGCCTTCCGTCACCGCGAGTTCCAGCGCGGGCGCTTCGGTCGCGAGGCATTCGGCATAGAAGCGGGCTGTAGCGAGATCGCCGGTGCCTTCCGCCTCGGCCCGGGTGGCGAGCGCCTTCTTCGCCAGCCCGGTGCCGCCCTGCGCCAGCGCGAAGAGCTTGAGGTAGGGCGTTGCGCCGGCCAGCGCGTCGGCCTGGCTCGAACCCAGCGTCGCCAGCATCCACTGGGTCGCGCGCTCCAGCGCATCGACCGCAGCGCCGAGACGCGCAGCCGCATGGCCGAAGCCCGGCGTGTTGGCGCGCTCGACCTCGCCGACCACGGCGCGCATCTCGGCGATCAGCGCCTTGACCGCCTCGCCACCGGAAAGCGGCAGCTTGCGGGTGACGAGATCGATCGCCTGGATGCCGTTGGTGCCTTCGTAGATCGCGGCGATGCGGGCGTCGCGCAGGTGCTGGGCGGCGCCGGTCTCCTCGATGAAACCCATGCCGCCATGGACCTGCACGCCTGTCGAGGCGACATCGATGCCGATATCGGTGGAATAGGCCTTGGCGACGGGAGTGAGGATGGCGGCCCGCTCGGCCGCAGCCTTGCGCTTCGCCTCATCCGGCTCGCGGTGCGAGCGGTCGAGCGCCTCGGCAACGAGGTAGGAGATCGCGCGCGCGCCTTGCGTCTTGGCGCGCATGTCCATGAGCATGCGGAGCACATCCGGATGGACGATGATCGGGCTCATCGGCGCGCCCTTCGGAGCGTCGAGCGCAGCGCCCTGCTTGCGCTCGTGAGCGAAGGCGAGCGCCTGCTGATAGGCACGCTCGGCGATGGCGACGCCCTGCAGCGCGACGTTGAGGCGGGCATTGTTCATCATCGTGAACATGCAGGCGAGGCCGCGGTTCTCCTCGCCGATCAGCCAGCCGACGGCGCCGTCCTCGTCGCCGAAGGCCATGGAGCAGGTCGGCGAGGCATGGATGCCGAGCTTGTGCTCGATGCCGGAGCAGCGGAGGTCATTGTGTTCTCCGAGCGTGCCGTCGGCATTGACCAGATATTTCGGCACGAGGAAGAGCGAGATGCCGCGCGTGCCGGGAGGAGCGTCGGGGAGGCGCGCCAGCACGAGATGGACGATGTTCTCCGTCAAATCGTGCTCGCCATAGGTGATGAAGATCTTCTGGCCGGTGATCCGATAGGTGCCGTCCGGCTGGCGCTCGGCCCTGCTGCGCAGCGCGTTGAGATCGGAGCCCGCCTGAGGCTCGGTGAGGTTCATCGTGCCCATCCACTCGCCGGAGACGAGCTTGGCGAGATAGGTCTCCTTCAGATGGTCGGAGCCATGCGCATAAAGCGCCTCGATGGCGCCGACCGTCAGCAGCGGGCCGAGGGCAAAGGCGAAGGCGGCCGAGTTCCACATCTCGATGCAGGCGGATTGCAGCAGCGCCGGCAAGCCCTGCCCGCCATAGGCTTCGGGCGCCGGCAGCGAATTCCAGCCGGCTTCGGCCCAGGCCTTGTAGGCCTCTTTCCAGCCTGGCGGGGTGGTGACGGCGCCGTCCTTCAGCTTCGAGCCATAGGCATCGCCGACCCGGTTGAGCGGCGCGATGACGTCCGTCGCGAACTTCGCCGCCTCGTCCAACACGGCTTCGGTGACGCCGCCCTCGAGCTCCGGAGCCAGCCCCTCTGCGATCAGCCGGTCGAGGCCTGCGACATGGCGCATGGTGGCGAGCATGTCCGAAACCGGGGCGCGATAGCTCATATGTCGTCTCCCTGAGGCGCGGGGGCCCGAAAGGGCAGCCGCAGCCTGCTTTTGCCGTTGCCGCGATGGTAGCGAGGAACTATCGCCTATGCCACGCGCAAGCGAGCGCGACCTTCGTCCCGTGTCGCGCCTGTCAGTTAGTTTATATATAAACTATCTTCGGTCAATCTCGTCGTGAACCAGCCCGTGCCCGCCCTCCGCCGAACGAAGCTTCTTGCTGCCGACGCCGCCGGCATAGCCGAAGCCGCGGCGCTGCTGCGCACAGGCGGCCTTGTCGCGATGCCGACGGAGACCGTCTACGGCCTCGCGGCTGACGCGACCGAGGGCACCGCCGTCGCCGGCATCTACGCCGCCAAGGAGCGGCCGAGCTTCAACCCGCTGATCTCGCACCTGCCCGATCTGGCAAGCGCGCGCCGGCAAGGCCTTTTCGACGCCAATGCGCTGGCGCTGGCGCAAGCTTTCTGGCCGGGGCCGCTGACGCTGGTCGTACCGGTATCCTCCGGCTGCACCGTCAGCGAGCTGGCGCGGGCGGGGCTGGCCACGGTGGCGTTGCGCGTCCCGGCCCACCCCGTCGCGCATGCCGTTCTCGAAGCGGCCGGGCGCCCGATCGCAGCGCCTTCCGCCAATCGCTCCGGCAGGATCAGCGCGACCAGCGCCGCCCATGTCATGGCCGATCTCGACGGACGTATCGACGCCGTTCTCGATGCCGGCCCGACCGAGGTCGGCGTTGAATCCACCATCGTCGCCTGCCTCGACGGCGCGCCACGCCTGCTCAGGCCCGGCGGCGTGCCGCGCGAGGCGATAGAAGGCGTGATCGGCCGCCCGCTCGTGCTGGCGGGCGAGGCCGGTAACGCCCCGATCGCGCCGGGCATGCTGACCTCGCACTATGCGCCGGTCGCTGGCGTCAGGCTCGATGCCGATGCCCCCCGCGATGGCGAGGCCTGGCTGGGCTTTGGGCCGGGGCAGGACTTCCCGGCCTCGCTCAATCTCAGCCCGACCGGCGATCTGCGCGAGGCGGCGAGCCATCTCTTCGGCCATCTGCGCCGGCTGGACGAGATGGGCCTCAGAACGATCGCCGTCGCCCGCATTCCGCAGCAGGGGCTGGGCGAGGCGATCAATGACCGGCTGCGGCGGGCGGCCGCCCCACGCAGCTGATAACGAGCACAGGCGTCGTTCTCGGGCGAAGGGAAGCGCAGACCCGAGGATCTCTTGCAAGATAAGGCGCCCTCCTTCCTGAGATGCTCGGGTCGAGCCCGAGCATGACGGCCCCTTCCAACTTGCATCGATGCAAGATTTCGGCTTGCGTGCCGGCC
This sequence comes from Allobosea sp. 10N428, assembly GCF_056394545.1. Taxonomy (NCBI): domain Bacteria; kingdom Pseudomonadati; phylum Pseudomonadota; class Alphaproteobacteria; order Hyphomicrobiales; family Alloboseaceae; genus Allobosea; species Allobosea sp. 10N428. Next base: position 1,078,151 of record NZ_JBFTIC010000001.1, read on the forward strand.
GGAGGACGCGTTGCCGATGAATGCCAAGCTCGCCTGGGACGATTTCCGGCTGATCAAGGCCATCGCCGATCATGCCGGGTTGACCGGGGCCGCAGCGGCGCTGTCGGTCAACCACTCGACGGTGTTCCGCCGCCTCGGCCAGATCGAGGAGATCGTCGGCATGCCGCTCTTCGAGCGGCGCAAGACCGGCTATGTCGCGACAGTGGCCGGCGCGGAGATGACGGCGCTCGCAAGCCGCATGGACGAGGATGTAACGGCCTTCTCCCGGCGTCTCGCCGGACGCGATGTCGCGCCTTCGGGCGAATTGCGTCTCACCACGACCGACACTCTCTACCAGAACGTGCTCCTGCCGATCTTCTCGGCCTTCCGCCGCGCCCATCCGCTGATCAGGCTCGATGTCGTCGTCGGCAACCAGGCACTCAACTTGTCCAAGCGTGACGCAGACATTGCGATCCGCGCCAGCGACACGCCCGGCGAGACGCTGGTCGGCCGGCGCATCGCGACCATTGCCTGGGCGATCTATGGCCGCGCGGAAGACGGCATCACGCCTGAGGAAAAAGCGGATCCCACCTTGCTCTACGAGCGGGACTGGGTCGCGCTCGGCGACCAGCTCTCCCATGTGAAGGCGGCCCGCTTCGTGCGCGAGCATGTCGAACCGGAGCGGATCGCCCTGAAGAGCTCGGCCGTGCTCGGCATCGCCGAAGCGGTCGGGCGCGGCCTCGGCATCGGGCCTATGCCGTGCTTCATCGCCGACCAACGGCCGGACCTCATGAGGCTCCTGCCGCCCAATCCCGATTTCGCGACCGGGCTATGGGTGCTCACCCACCCCGACATCCGTCACGTGCCGCGCGTGCGCGCCTTCATGGATTTCTGCAGCTGTGAGCTGGCGCGGCAGCGAGCTCTGTTCGAGGGATAGGGATCAGCCGATCTCAACGACGACGCGGCCCTTCACCTTGCCCTCGACGATAGCCTTGCCCGTTTCGATCACAGCATCGAGCGGGATCGTCGTGGTGATCAGCGCGAGCTTCTCGCCGTCTAGGTCGCTGGCAAGGCGCTTCCACGCTTCGAGCCGGCGCAGCTTGGGACACATCACCGAATCCACGCCGAGCAGCGCGACGCCGCGGAGGATGAACGGCGCTACCGAGGCCGGCAGGTCCATGCCCTGCGCAAGGCCGCAGGCGGCGATGGCACCGCCATATTTCGTCATCGAGAGCAGGTTCGCCAGCGTATGCGAGCCGACCGCGTCGACGCCGGCGGCCCAGCGCTCCCTCCCGAGCGGACGGCCCGGCGCCGAAAGCTCGTTGCGGTCGATGATTTCGGCCGCGCCCAGACCCTTGAGGTAATCGGCCTCCTCGGCGCGGCCGGTCGAGGCGATGACGTGCCAGCCGGCCTTGGCCAGCAGCGCGATTGCGACCGAGCCGACGCCGCCGGCGGCACCTGTCACGACGACCGGGCCGTCGGAAGGCTTGAGGCCATGCTTCTCGAGCGCGAGAACGCAGAGCATAGCGGTATACCCGGCCGTCCCGATCGCCATCGCCTCAGCGGGCGTCAGGCCCTCCGGCAGCGGCACCAGCCAGTCGCCCTTGACCCGGCTCTTCTGGGCGTAGGCGCCCAGATGCGTCTCGCCGGTGCTCCAGCCGTTGAGGACGACGAGATCGCCCGGCTTGAAATCGGGATTGTCGGAGGCCTCGACCCGGCCGGCGAAATCGATGCCGGGGATCATCGGCCAGCGGCGCACCACCGGCGCCTTGCCGGTGATGGCGAGGCCATCCTTGTAGTTCACCGTCGAATGCGTGACGCGGACGGTGACATCGCCCTCCATCAGGTCGCTCTCGGCGAAATCGGTGAAGGCGAGCTTCGGCCCGGCCTCGCCCTTGGTTGCCACGAGGGCCTTGAACGTCGTCATCACCATCTCCTCAGCGCTGAAACGCGAAGGCCGACAAGGTTGCAGCGGCAGCCCGCCGCCGCAACCCCATCGGCCGTGCGTTGGATCGTCTTCCGAATCAGGCCGGCTGCACCTGCGGCCGCTGCACCGGCCGCTCGACGATCGGCAGATTGATCAGGGCCGATGCAACACCGAGCGCGACCGAGAGCCACCAGACGAGCTGGTAGTTGCCCATCGATTCGTAGAGCACGCCGCCAAGCCAGACGCCGAGGAAGCCGCCGACCTGATGCGAGAAGAAGGCAAAGCCGTAGAGCATCGCCATGTATTTGGTGCCGAACATCAGCATGACCAGCGAAGAAGTCGGCGGCACGGTCGAGAGCCAGAACAGGCCGATGACGACGCCGAAGGTGATCGCGGTCACTGGGCTGGGCGGAAGCATGATGAAGGCAGCGATCGCCACCGCACGGCCAAGATAGATCCAGGCGAGGAGATGGCGCTTCGGCATGCGGGTCGAGAGCCAGCCGGAGGACAGCGAGCCCACGGCATTGGCAAGGCCGATCACCGCGAGAGTCCAGCCGCCGACCCAGGCCGGCAGGCCGGCGTCCTTGAGATAGGCCGGCATGTGGACGGTGATGAAGGCGAGCTGGAAGCCGCAGGTGAAGAAGCCGAGCACGAGCAGGACATAGCTGCGGTGCTTGAAGGCCTCGCTCAGAGCCTGCACCACGGTCTGGTTCGGCAGGTTGGCAGCAGCCGTCGTACCGGCCGAACCGAGCTTGCGCGTCGCCAGCACGATCGAAACCGGGAGGATCGGCAGCAGCGTAAACGCAAAGACGATCAGCGCCTGCTGCCAGCCCAGCGTATCGATCAGGATGTTGCCGATCGGCGGGAACAGGAACTGGCCGAAGGAGCCAGCCGCCGTGCCGGCGCCGAATGCCATCGGCCGCCACTGCTCCGGCAGGAGCTTGCCGAAGGCTGCGAGAACGAGGTTGAAGGAGCAGGCAGAGAGGCCGAAGCCGATCAGCACACCGGCGCCGAAATGGAGCTGCAGCGGCGTGGTGGCATAGGCCATCATGACGAGGCCGGCAGCGTAAAGCACAGCGCCGACGCAAAGCACCCGCACAGTGCCGTAGCGATCGGCGATGGCACCAGCGAAGGGCGCGCCGAGGCCCCAGAGCAGGTTCTGGATCGCGAGCGCCAGGCCGAAGATGTCGCGGCCCCAGTGGAACTGCAGCGTCATCGGGATCTGGAAGAGGCCGGCGCTGGCGCGCGGGCCAAAGGTGATCAGGGCGATCAGGCAGCCGGCGGCGACGATGACCTCCGGTGCGTAGCTGCGCGCTGGAGTGGACGGCATGGATTTCTCCGGCGAGTCGGGAGTGTCGGAAGTGTGGCTACACGTTATCGCCCTGCCCGCGCGGCAACCAGCGCGATTTCGTGAAATTTGACATCACGGCGCGGCATGGAATGCCGGAGCCACAGCGGTGTTAACCGGCGCTCAACCTTACCAAGGCGATAACGGATTCCAACGAAGGCGCAGCGTCGTCTGCTGGGTTTTTCGTTCCGTGCGATCGGGACGGGTGTGTCGCTTTGAGTCATCGGCGTCTTCACAGGCATGGGCGGGGAGCGCGCCCTCTCGGCATCAAATGGGCCGCGAACACGGTTGCGCCCTGGGCGCTGTCGGTCGGGTTGCTTGTGTCCTTCACCGCCTCCGCCGGCCAGAATTTCGGGCCGACCGGCCTGCCCTCCAGCGCCATCGACCGGGTCGCGCCCGGCCCCGCCTCGGAGTTGGCCGAAGGCCCCTCGATGCTGGTCGCGGCCAGCGCCTTCCGTCTGCCCGGCCTGGCGCTCACCTCCGCCGTCACCCAGGCCAAGCTCTCCTTCGAGGATCCGGAGCGCCGGATCGTCGTCGACCCCCGCGCGCCGCGCGAGGACATGAAGCGCACCGCCGCCAACTTTCCCGAGGTCGACCGCACCGCCAAGGGCGACATGCTGCCTAGCTTGCGGCCGGGCCTCACCGAACACCCTTCCGTCGAGCTGGAGCGCGTCGTCTTCGGAGACACCCAGCCCAAGCTGATTTCAGGGGGCTTCTCGATCGACGCGCTGCGCGCGGCCGAGGCCGTCGATGGCCCGCAGACCGGCTTCGAGGCCTATGCCAACGAGGAGGGCCTGACCGATCCAGCCCTGTCGGATTCCTCTCCCGTCTCGCTCAAGCCGAAGATCACCTCGGCGCGGCAGGCGGAGCTCTTTCTCGAAAGCATCGACGGCTCGTCTCCATCGGTGCCGAAGGCCAACCGGCAATCCTCCTCGACGCCACTCGTCGGCTCGGTCATCGGCACGCTGACGCCCCCCGCCCTGCCCGCGCATGGCGCGCCGCAGCAGCGCAGCCGCATCGCGCTCGCTTCGGCACCGGCCAATCGCGACCTGCGCCTGGCCGAGCCCGGCGTGAAGCAGGATTACACCGGCCTGATCGCACCGGAGGCCATGGCGAAGGAACAGCGCTGCCTGGCTGAGGCGGTCTATTTCGAAGCGCGCTCCGAATCCTTCCAGGGGCAGGCAGCGGTGGCGCAGGTCGTGCTCAACCGCGCCAAGAGCGGGCTTTATCCAAGCAGCGTCTGCGGCGTCGTCTACCAGAACAGCAACCGCTACCTTTCCTGCCAATTCACCTTCACCTGCGAGGGCAAGTCGTTACGCATCACCGAGCCGGGCCCCTGGCGCGATGCGGTCAGGATCGCACGCGAGGTCTATGAGGGCACGACCTACCTGCCCGAAGTCGGCGCCTCCACGCACTACCATGCGCAGTATGTGCGGCCGTACTGGGCCAAGAAGCTGCAGAAGATGGACACGATCGGCCAGCACGTCTTCTACCAGCTTCGCCCCGGCCAGACCTGACGACCGAGGCCGGGCCTCAAACACCCGGAGCGATGGCCGCCCACGCTTGCGGGCGGCTACGACTGGATCCGCAGCGCCATTCGGCAGCGAAGCCGACGCCGGATCTCTGCCGATCCGCGCGCCGTCAAACATGGTTAATTTTACCTTGTTGCAGCATTTACCTTGCGTTCACCTCTTCGCCCGGGCTTTCTGACCATAACGAACGGCGCGCTGACGCCGGAACCGACAGGTCAGGTCCAACATGGTGCGCTCGCTCCCGTCATCCCGGATCATTGCCGCCTCGGCCTTTGCCACGACGCTGCTTCTTGGCGCCTCCGCTGCCGAAGCCGGTGGCTGCCGCGGCTCCGCCTGCTACAACCTCGTCAACGCGCCGCCGGTCTACGGCACCATCAACGAGACCTATCAGGTTCGCCCGGCGCAGACGCAGCATCGCGTCGTTCCCGCCGAGTACGAAACCGTGACCGATAACGTGATGATCGCGCCGGAGCGGCGTATTGCGCGCCCTAGGGCCGCCGTCTACGAGACCGTGACCGAGACGGTGCTTGTCGCGCCCGCCACGCGGCGCTGGGAAGTGACGCGCGATGCCTGGGGAAATACGGTCGGGTGCTGGGTCGATGTGCCCGCGCAATACGGCTATCGGAACCGCCGGGTCGAGGTTTCGCCGGCGACAGTCGAATACGAGATGGTTCCGGCGGTCTACACGCAGCGTCAGCGCAAGGTGATGGTGCGTCCCACCGAAGTCGTGCGGGAAGAAATCCCCGCCGTCTACGAGACGCGGCAGCGCCAGGTTCTGGTCAGTCCCGGCTCGCAATACTGGTCCCGCGCCGGCTACTGAGCCGACCGGGCAGGAGTTTCACGCAGACCCTTTTTTACCACGGAAATGACCACTTACACCCCGGCCTCGCGCCGGGGTTTTTTTGTGGCGTCCGGCTTTTGGGGTCGCAGTGCGGCGCGGCCCGTCCGCTCAGATGTAGCGTTCGCCGAGCAGGAAGATGCAGACCCCGACGACGAAGGCGAGGAAGCGGGCGGGCATGCCGACCAGCGTGCCGGGCGAGCGCCCTGCCGCGTAGCCGATCAGCAGCTCCGCGAGGCCAAGCCCCAGCAGCACGATGACGAAAGGCGGAAAGGCTCCGTCCCGAACGACGAAGCCCGCTTTCGCGCCGTAAGCGACCGCAGCGCCGAGAATGGCGCCCAGCGCGATGAAGAGAAGCTCATTCCGCGACAGGCGCATCGGCAGATCGCTCAGCGACGGCGGAAGTTCTGGCGCGGCGGACCGCCGGGGGCCGGGCCGGCCGTCTTCTGGCGGAAGTTGATGCGGCCGCGATCGAGATCGTAAGGCGACATCTCGACGATGACCCGGTCACCCGCGATGGTGCGGATGCGGTTCTTCTTCATCTTGCCGGCCGCATAGGCCAGGATCACATGGTCATTGTCGAGCTTGACCCGGTAGTTGCCGTCCGGGAGCACCTCGACCACGGTGCCGTCGAATTCAAGCAGTTCTTCTTTCGCCATCTGTCGTCCTTCGTGAGCCCTTTGGCGCGGGAGCGGACCACCGTCCGGCAAGTAAGCCGAGATGAGGCCCGCCCTGTTCTGGCCGATCGCGCGTCAGCGCGCGCGCCGCCGGGCGCCGTTGGTGCGTGGTTGCTGTGTTCTTTGCTGCAAGAACGCGACGCCGCCAAGCCCTTCTTTTGCGGAAGCACCGTCTTTTCGCTGCGTCGCCTGCTCGGGACGCGGGGTGCGCTCGGGATTGCGCGGCCGTTCGTGGCGCTCCTGACGCGCGCCGCCACCGGCATGGTGGTGGCCGCCCTGCTCGGAACGCTTGCCCGGCTGCCCCTGCGGACGGCCCTGCCCCTGCGGGCGAGACTGTTGCTGACCGCGCCCGCCGCGATTCTGCTGCGGCTTCTTGGGCGTGCGCCCATCCCAATAGGGCACCTCGCCGATCGGCGTCGGCTTGACGCCGGTGAGCTTCTCGATAGCGGCGAAATCGCCGCGCTCTTCCGGCGTGCAGAAGGCGATGGCCACGCCGGAAGCGCCGGCGCGTGCCGTGCGGCCGATGCGGTGGACATAGCTCTCGGGCACGTTCGGCAGGTCGTAGTTCACGACATGGCTGACGCCGTCGACATCGATGCCGCGGGCGGCGATGTCGGTGGCGACGAGGATGCGCAGCGAGCCGTCACGGAAGGCGCCGAGCGCACGTTCGCGCTGGCCCTGGCTCTTGTTGCCGTGGATCGCCGCCGCCTCGATGCCGGACTGCGCGAGTTGGCGCACGACCTTGTCGGCACCGTGCTTGGTGCGGGTGAAGACGATGGCGCGCTCGAGGTCCGGCACGTTCAGCGTCTTCGCCAGCAGGGCCGGCTTGTCGTTGGGCTCGGTGAAGATGACGCGCTGGTCGATCTTTTCCGCAGTGGTCGCGACCGGCGTCACCGCGACCTCGACCGGATTGGTGAGATAGGCGGAGGCGATATCGCGGATCGGCTTCGGCATGGTCGCCGAGAAGAGCAGCGTCTGGCGCTCCTTCGGGATCAGCGTGGAGATGCGACGCAGCGCATGGATGAAGCCGAGGTCGAGCATCTGATCGGCTTCGTCGAGGACGAGGAACTCGATCTCGCGCAGCGAAACGGCGCGCTGGTCGACGAGGTCGAGCAGGCGGCCGGGGGTGGCGACGAGGATGTCGATCTTGTCGCCGAGGGCGCGGATCTGCTTGCCGACCGGGACGCCGCCGAAGATCACCGTGGAGCGCAGCGTGGTGAACTGCGCGTAGGTGCGAATCGAGGTCTCGATCTGGGCGGCGAGCTCACGGGTCGGCGAGAGGACGAGGACACGCACGGAGCGGGCCGGCATCTGGCGCGGCTTGCCGAGCAGCCGATGCAGCATCGGCAGCGAGAAGGCAGCCGTCTTTCCGGTGCCGGTCTGGGCTGCACCGAGCAGGTCACGGCCCTGGAGAATGTGGGGGATCGCCTGCGCCTGGATCGGCGTCGGCGTTTCATAGCCCTCGGCCGCGAGCGCCTTGAGCAGCGGCTCGGCGAGGCCGAGATCGGTGAATTTGGTCAAGAAAAGTCTTTCCGGACGCCGCGATGCGAGGGGCGCATGTGGAATTCGGCCGCGCCGCAGGCCCGCATCCGGCCTGATACTGATAGTCGAACCCGCCGGCGAACCGCTAGCCACAGCGCCGGCAGGCTTGTCGTAAGCCGGGCGGCGCGATGCCGTCCCGGCGTTAGTCTGGCTCAGGCGACGACGAGGTTGCCGGCCGAAGTCTTGCCGGTCTTGCGATCGGCAACGAGCTCGAAGGAGACGACCTGGCCGTCGCGCAGCTCGCGCAGGCCGGCGCGCTCGACAGCGCTGATGTGGACGAAAACGTCCTGGCCGCCGTTCTCAGGCGTAATGAAGCCGTAGCCCTTGGTGGTGTTGAACCACTTCACGGTGCCCTTGTTCATGGGGGTAGTCCTTACGTTTCAGATCCGCGTCTATCGTGATGACACGACGGGACGCGCGGACGCCTCGCCATGGCCTTGTAGCGATGTGTGGTGGATCTGATTCGTAACCGCCGACCGGACAAGCAGCCGAACGGAGGGGTGGCCAGAACCCGGCCGCATCTCGTCTTACATCGTGCTCCCTAGCATGGAATGCAAGAAAGGTCCAGTAAGCCGGCAGCAGACATCTCGGAACACTCGGCCCAAGCCGGTGTTTGACTGGCGAATGGAGGCTGCATCATGCCGATTAAGCTGAAGGGCTCATGCCGCTGCGGAGCGGTGCACTTCTCCGTCGAGAGCCATGCACCCGTCCCGTATCAGCTCTGCTATTGCTCGATCTGCCGCAAGACTGCCGGCGGAGGCGGCTTCGCGATCAATCTGTCGGCCGTAGCCCAGACGCTGAAGGTCGAGGGCGAAGACGCGATCGGCAGCTTCAGCGCGGAAATCAGAGGCGATGACGGTGTCTGCGAGCGCTCGCAGGCGCAGCGCCGCTTCTGCACGGGCTGCGGGACGGCGCTGTGGCTGTTCGATCCGCGCTGGCCGGATCTGCTGCATCCCTTCGCCTCGGCGATCGACAGCCATCTGCCGCGCGCTCCCGAGAAGACCCATATCATGCTGCGCTTCAAGGCCGGTTGGGTCGACCCGGATATCGCTGCGAATGACCAGAGTTTCGAAGACTATCCGGAGGAATCGATCGAGGAATGGCATCGCAGACATGGCCTTTGGGTCGACTGACCCCTGGCACCGCTTGGCTGCGAAACGCTAGCGAAACAGTTTCTCGACAAGGCCGCGCAGAGGGCCAAGGTCCGATATTGCATGATAGCGCCCGTGACCGACGGGTTCTTCGGCATGCTCCAGCACCCAGGTCAGCTCATGCGGGACATGTACCGCCCATGAGCCCGCTTCCAGTGCCGGCAGGATATCCGACTTGAGCGAATTGCCGACCATCATCGCCCGCCCCGCTCCGTCGCCGTGACGGGTGAAGATGCGGTCGTAGGTGGCGGCCTTCTTGTCGCTGACGATCTCGACCGCATGGAAGAAATCGCCTAGGCCGGACTGGGCGAGCTTACGCTCCTGGTCGAAGAGATCGCCCTTGGTGATGAGCACGAGCCGGTAGTCGCCGGACAGGGCCTGAAGGGTCTCGTGGACATGAGGCAAGGTCTCGACCGGATGGGCTGCCATCTCGCGGCCAGCGGCGAGGATCTCGCCGATGACGGCTGCGGGGACCTGCCCCCCGGTGATCTCGATCGCAGTCTCGATCATCGAGAGCACGAAGCCCTTGATGCCGAAGCCGTAGAAGCCGAGATTGCGCTTCTCGGCTTCGAGCAGGCGGCCGGAAATCTCGGCCGCCTCGCCATGTTCACCGAGCAGCGCGACGAAGCGATCCTCCGTCATCCGGAAGAATTGCTCATTCTGCCAGAGCGTGTCGTCGGCATCGAAGCCGATGGTGGTGAGGTTCAAGGGCACGGCCACCTCGTCATGGTCGGGCTTGTCCCGACCATCCACGTCTTGCTTTGGGCAATGCGGTGTTCAAGACGTGGATGCTCGCCACCAGGGCGAGCATGACGGCTTGTATCCCGCGCCTCCCGTCTCAACCATCCTTCGGCTTGATCGCGCCCAGCGCAGCCTGCGCTGCCGCGAGCCGTGCGATCGGCACGCGGAAGGGCGAACAGGAGACGTAGTCGAGGCCGACGCTTTCGCAGAAGCCGATCGAGGCCGGGTCGCCGCCATGCTCGCCGCAGATGCCGAGCTTGATGTCGGAGCGCGTCTTACGGCCCCGCTCGGCGGCGAGCTTCACCAACTCCCCGACGCCGTCCTGGTCGATGGTGACGAAGGGATCGGCGTCGAGCAGCCCCTTGGCGGTGTAGGAGCCAAGGAAGGAGGAGGCGTCGTCGCGGCTGATGCCAAGCGTCGTCTGCGTCAGGTCGTTGGTGCCGAACGAGAAGAACTCGGCGCTCTCAGCGATCTCGGCGGCGCGCAAGGCGGCACGCGGCAGCTCGATCATGGTGCCGACCTGATAGTCGATCCTGGTGCCGCTCTCCTCGATCACGGCCTTGGCCATGGCGTCGATGCGGCCCTTGACCAGATCGAGCTCGGGCTTGCCCATGACGAGCGGAACCATCACCTCCGGGATCACCGGCTTGCCGGTTTCCTTGGCGGCGATGACGGCCGCCTCGAAGATGGCACGGGCCTGCATCTCGGCGATTTCGGGGAAAGCCACCGCCAGACGGCAACCGCGGAAGCCGAGCATCGGGTTGAATTCGTGCAATTCGGCGGCGCGCTGCCGCAACGCATCGGAGCTGACGCCGAGCGCCGCGGCGACCTCGGCAATCTCCTTCTCGCCATGCGGCAGGAATTCGTGCAGCGGCGGGTCGAGCAGGCGGATCGTGACCGGCAAGCCGCTCATGATGGTGAAGAGCTGGACGAAGTCCTGGCGCTGCACCGGCAGGAGCTTGGCGAGCGCGGCGCGCCGGCCCTTGTCGTCCTGGGCGAGGATCATCTCGCGGACGGCCTGGATGCGGTTCTCGTCGAAGAACATGTGCTCGGTGCGGCAGAGCCCGATGCCCTCGGCGCCGAACTCGCGGGCCGTCTTGGCGTCTTCCGGCGTCTCGGCATTGGCGCGGACCTTGAGGCGGCGGACCTTGTCGGCCCAGCCCATCAGCGTCGCGAACTCGCCGGAGAGCTCCGGCTTCTGCATCTTGACCTCGCCGAGCAGCACCTGGCCGTTGCCGCCGTCGATGGTGAGGAAATCACCGGCCTTCAACGTGGTCGGGCCGATCGAAAGCGTGCCCTTGGCGTAGTCGACGCGGATCTGGCCGGCGCCGGAGACGCAGGGCTTGCCCATGCCGCGCGCCACGACCGCCGCATGCGAGGTCATGCCGCCGCGCGTGGTCAGGATGCCTTCGGCGGCGTGCATGCCGTGGATGTCCTCCGGCGACGTCTCGACGCGCACGAGGATGACCTTGCGGCCGGCCTTCTTGGCGGCTTCAGCGTCGTCCGAGTTGAAGACGATTTCGCCCGCGGCAGCGCCGGGCGAGGCCGGCAGGCCGGTGGTCAGCACGCGGCGCTCGGCCTTGGGGTCGATGGTCGGGTGCAGGAGCTGGTCGAGGGCAGAAGGCTCGACGCGGCCGACCGCCTCCTCCTGCGTGATCAGCCCCTCGGTAGCCAGTTCGACCGCGATCCTCAGCGCCGCCTTGGCGGTGCGCTTGCCGGACCGGGTCTGCAGCATCCAGAGCTTGCCCTCCTGGATGGTGAACTCCATGTCCTGCATGTCGCGATAGTGCTTTTCAAGGATGCCGTAGATGCGGACGAGCTCCGCATAGGCCTCCGGCATCTCCTTCTCCATCGAAGGTTTGTCGGAGCCCGCCTCCTTCTTCGCCACCTCGGTGATGTCTTGCGGCGTGCGGATGCCGGCGACGACGTCCTCGCCCTGGGCATTGATCAGGAACTCGCCATAGAGCGCGTTCTCGCCGGTCGAGGGATTGCGGGTGAAGGCGACGCCGGTCGCGGAGGTGTCGCCCATATTGCCGAACACCATCGACTGGACGTTGACCGCCGTGCCCCAGGAGGCCGGGATGCTGTTGAGCTCGCGATACTTGATGGCGCGGGCGTTCATCCAGGAGGAGAAGACGGCGCCGACAGCGCCCCAGAGCTGCTTTTGCGGGTCCTGCGGGAAGTCGGCGCCGAGCGCCTTCTTCACGATCTCCTTGTACTTGCCGACCAGCACCTTCCAATCGGCGGCCTTGAGGTCGGTGTCGAGGTGCAGGCCCTTGCGCTCCTTGTAGTCCTCCAGCGCTTCCTCGAAGAGGCCGTGGTCGATATCGAGCACGACGTTGGAATACATGGTGATGAAGCGGCGATAGCTGTCCCAGGCGAAGCGCTCGTCATTGGCGGCCTTCGCAACCGCCTCGACCGTCTCGTCGTTGAGGCCGAGATTGAGGACGGTGTCCATCATGCCCGGCATCGAGGCGCGCGCGCCGGAGCGGACGGAGACGAGCAGCGGGTTGGCGGGATCGCCGAAGGTCTTGCCGGTGAGCTTGGCCATGCCGTCGAGCGCGGCCTTGACCTGCCCGTCGAGATCGGCCGGGAAGCTCTTGCCGTTGTCGTAATACGAGGTGCAGACCTCGGTGGTGATGGTAAAGCCAGGGGGAACCGGCAGGCCCAGATTGCTCATCTCGGCGAGGTTAGCGCCCTTGCCGCCGAGCAGGTTCTTCATCCCGGCCTCGCCTTCGGCCTTGCCGTCGCCGAAGGTGTAGACCCACTTCCCACCAGCCATCACTTCAACCTCTTGGTTTGCAGCCGGACGCAGCAACGCCGCGGCGATGCGAAAGTTTCGTGTGCATGCCGTCGGTGCCCTGGCGGCCCCGGCGGCGGGATGGGGCGGTCATGCCCAAAAGCACCTGAACAATCAATGAGCAGGTGCAATAAAATGCCCGGCAGCGCACAAACGCCGATGCTTCACTTCGCCTTGCCGCGCGCAGCGCGAGGCCAGCGCAACGGCCAATTGACGATGCGCTCGGCGACCTCCTCTTCCGGGACCTCGTCCTCCGAGGCGAAGACGCGGCCGCGGACGGATACGCCCGCCGCCACCACCGTTTCGTGATCCCCGGAAACGAGAGGATGCCACCAGGGCAGATCCTTGCCTTCCGCGACGAGGCGATAGGCACAGGTCGGCGGCAGCCAAGGGAGCGTACGCACGTCGTGCGGCGTCAGCGTCACGCAGTCCGGCACCTTGAGCGAACGGTTCGGATAGTCCTTGCAGCGGCAGGTTCCAGCGTCGAACAGCCGGCAGCCGACGTCGGTCGCGAAAATCCGGCCGGTGTCTTCGTCCTCCAGCTTGACGAGGCAGCAGCGGCCGCAGCCGTCGCAGAGCGATTCCCACTGCTCCACCGACATCGCCTCGAGCGAGGTGGTGCGCCAGAACGGCTCGTCTTTCGGCTGCTTCAGCGTCATGGCGGGCTTATGCGCCGCCGCGCGCCAAGATGGAAGAGCGCCGCGTTGGCGGCAGCTCCCGTATCATGATGGGACAACGGCAGTGGCTCGCTTCCTGCTCGCGGGACAGGATTCTTTGCGCCCGTCCCTTATCTGGAGATGGCGCGTAACTATGTGTCCATTCTCGGGCGCAATGCTGTTGCCAAGGCGATCATCGCGCGGCAGGACTGTGCCGGGGGCCATTCGGGAAGCCTGGAACGGCCATGGAGTTCAGGAAGGCGGGCTGGAAGACGCGGCTGAAGCGCTATGCGCTCGCTGCCGATTCATGGCTCGATGCCAGCCTGTGGGGCGCCGGCCGCCGCGCCGGAGACATCTACGAGCGCATCCGCAGCCAGGCCGACCGCCTGACCGTCACCGGCTTCAAGCGCGTCGCGGCCGAGTTCGCCAGCGAAGGGCTGAATATCGGCATCGTCGGCGCCCTCATCCTGCTGATGCTCGCCCTGCCCGCCTTTCGCATCGGCAATGAGGAAGCCCTCAGGAACCAGGTCCTCGCCGTCACCTTCCTCGACCGCTACGGCCAGCCGATCGGCCATCGCGGGGCGCGTCACGACGACTCCCTCAAGCTGGAGGAGATGCCCGACCATCTGCTCAAGGCCGTGCTGGCGACCGAGGACCGCCGCTTCTACGACCATTTCGGCATCGACGTGATCGGTACCTTCCGGGCGTTGCTGGTCAACACCCGAGCTTCGGGCGTGGTCCAGGGCGGCTCGTCATTGACCCAGCAGCTCGCCAAGAACCTCTTCCTCAACAACGAGCGTTCGCTCGACCGCAAGATCAAGGAAGCCTTCCTGGCGCTGTGGCTGGAGGCCCGGCTAAGCAAGAACGAGATCCTCAAGCTCTATCTCGACCGCGCCTATATGGGCGGGGGCACCTTCGGCGCCGCGGCGGCAGCCGAATACTATTTCGGCAAGTCGGTGAAGGACGTTTCGCTGGCCGAGGCAGCGATGCTGGCCGGCCTGTTCAAGGCGCCGACGAAATACGCGCCGCATGTCAATCTGCCGGCCGCTCGCGCGCGCGCCAACGACGTGCTCAACGCCATGGTCGATGCCGGCTTCATGACCGCCGGCCAGGTCGACAGCGCCAAGCGCAATCCGGCGACGCCGGTCGATCGCAAGCGCGATTCCAGCCCCGACTACTATCTCGACTGGGCCTTCGACGCGGTGAAGGAGCTCGTTGCGGAGGGCAAGCTCGGGCCCGACCGCGTTCTGCTGGTGAAGACGCCGCATGATTCCGCGATCCAGGCACGCGCGGACGAAGCGATCGAGACGGTTCTGCGCCAGCATGGCCCGGCCTATCGCGTCAAGCAGGCCGCGACCGTGGTCATGGATCCTGACGGGGCGGTGCGCGCCATCGTCGGCGGCCGGGACTACGGCGCGAGCCAGTTCAACCGGGCGACGGCGAGCCAGCGGCAGCCCGGCTCCTCCTTCAAGGCCTATGTCTACGCAGCAGCGCTCTCGACTGGGCTCTACAAGCCGACGACCATGGTCGTCGACCGACCGGTCTGCATCGGCAACTGGTGCCCGAACAATTACGGCCGCTCCTATGCCGGGTCGATACCGCTGACCGTCGCGCTGGCGAAATCGATCAATACCATCCCCGTGCAGATGTCGATCGCCATCGGCCGCGCCACCGGCGAGACCCATGAAGCGCGCGCCGCCGCCATCGGCCGCAAGAAGATCGTCGAGACCGCCCACGCCATGGGCCTGACCACGCCATTGACCGACACGGTCTCGCTGCCGATCGGCGCGGCCGAGGTCACCGTCATCGACCAGGCGGCGGGCTATGCCGTCTTCGCCAATGGCGGCAAACGGGCGAAGCCCTATGCCGCCATCGAGATCGCCAACTCGCAGGGCGAGGTGATCTACCGCCACGACCGGGACGAGCCACCGCCCAAGCAGGTGCTGAGCGCGCAGGTGGCGCAGGACATGAACTTCATGCTCTCGAAAGTGCCGACCGAAGGCACCGGCCGCCGCGCGGCGCTGGATGGCGTGGTGACGGCCGGCAAGACCGGCACCACCAACGGCTATAAGGACGCCTGGTATGTCGGCTACTCCGGCAACCTCGTCGCGGCCGTCTGGTTCGGCAACGACAACTCGGCCGAGACCGCCAACATGACCGGCGGCTCGCTGCCGGCGATGACGTTCAAGGAGATCATGCAGTTCGCCCATCAGGGTCTCGAACTGAAGCCGATTCCGGGCGTGCCAACCACCGATCCCAAGGCTCTGGTCGTCGCCAAGGCAGCAGCCGCGCCGGATGCCGGCCAGCAGCCGGGGCCCGGCGCCGGGCACATGCCGCGGCAATCCTTCGAGGTGCTGTCGGCTGTCGGCTCGCTGTTCAAGACGATCGAGCGATCGCGCGTGGCCGGCAAGCCGGTGCAGGTCGGCATCCGCGAGGTCTCCGGGGCCGACACGCGGCTGCGCTAGGCGCAGAAGGTTGACGAGCCGGATTCACACGGGTCAATTCGCGCGAGGGGCATCACGCCAGCGGAAGGCAAGCGTGCGGATTCTCGATCTCGCCTATATCCTTGCGCTCGGAGCCGGACTCGGCCTCGGCTCCGCGCATTGGGCCGTGGCCGGCCGGCCCGCTCTCGGCAAGGTCGAGGTCGGGGCGTGGATGGCTTGGCCACGCAGCGGCGGACGCGACATCGACCCCTATATGCGCGCCTATCTCGCCCGCGGCGTCCATCTGCCGCTGGGCTCGGGCGAAGGGCTAGAGCTCATCGCCGAGCGCGACGACGACGGACAGCTCCTCGACGGGCGCTGCCGCTACCAGATCTCCGGTGCCACGCCGACGACGCGCGGCTGGACGCTCGGTGTCACCGATATCGACGGGCTGCCCTTCCGACTGCCGCTGGAACGCACGAGCTTCACGGATTCCGAAATTGTCCGTCCCGAGGACGGACAATTGTCGATCGCGGCCGCAGCAACGCCGGTCGCAGGCAACTGGCTTCCCCTGCCGGCGAGCGGGCGCTTCCAGTTCCGCTTACGCCTCTACGATACTCCGATCTCCAGCCAGACCGGCGAGACGCGGGCCACTAACCTGCCCCGCATCGCACGCCTCGACTGCCGATGAGCGCGATCGGACACGACGTGGCGACGCCCCCCGTCCCATCAGCCGCAACATGGAGAGCCCGGCTGCGCAGCGGCGTCGTGCGCCTTGTCATGACCACGTTGGCCGGGCTGATCCTTGCCGCCATCGTGCATATCGTCACCATCCTGGCCTTGCCCTCGCTGTCCTTGCACGATGCCGCGCACGCCTATCGTGAACTCGGCACCAATGGCCGTGCCGAACTCATCCCGGCGCCCGGCGATGCACGCGGGCTGCCGGCACTGCGCGAAGCCGATCCCGATGTCGTCACGGCGATCTGCAGCTATGACCTCTCCAACGGGCCGATGCGCGTCGTCGCCAGGACCGGCTTTCTGCCGCTCGGCCTGACCCTGCACCGCCAGGGCGGCGGCGTGATCTACGCGATCACCGACCGGGCGGCGATCCGCGGCGTCCTCGAATTCCTGGTCATGACGGAAGCCCAGCGCGACGAGCGCATCGCGGCCGACGAGGAGGGTGAAACCAGCCGGGAGCTGCGTATCGTCTCCGATACCGATCAGGGGCTGATCGCGGTGCGCGTCCTCGTTCGGCTGCCCTCTGACAAGGCCGACGCCGAGGCGCTCGCGACCGGGGTCGAATGCGGGATGGCGAACTGAGCGAACCCCGGCCGGAAAACTAGCCCTTGTAGACCACGGGCCGCTTGCCCTCACCGAAAGTGCCGTTGAGCGGCATCTGGCAGAGCGGCGCGGACTCGGCCGCCAGCGCCATGATCGCACGTTCGGCCCGGACCGCCTCCCGCGAAGGCATCTCGACGACGAGATTGGTCAGGGCGTAACGATAGCTCCTGATCCGGAAATCCAGGCGCTCGCAGACCCAGTAGACCAGTCCCTCGTTCTCGATCACCCGCGCCATGGCCGGCTCAACCTTGCCGGGAGCGACATCCGGCGATCCCTCGGCGGCCCGCATGCGGACCCGGTCCATGGAGACGACGCGCATCGCGTTGGCCCGAAACGGGCCGACCAGCAGGCGGTCGGCATTCGCGTCTTCCGCGAGGCGGTTATAGCGCGAGGCCTGCGAGGCGAAGGACACCGAAGTCAAGCCGCGGAAGTAGTCCGAAACGTCGTTCGACTGCGCCGCGACCGGCAGGATGCGGCTATGCGCGAAATTCGATATCTCGCCCTGGAAGACGCTGTGCGGGCTGGCGGGCATGACGAAGCGCCAGGCGCGATCGCGCAGTTGCTCCTCGTCATCGGTCAGGCGGAAATAGGACGCTGCCTCGCCTCGCGACGCCGCGGCGAAGAACCCGCTCTCCGGCGCGATGAGCTGCGACCAGACCGTCGGCCGCGGGCGACCGAGATCGCCGTCGGTCGCAGTGCAAGCGGTGAGGACAAGCGCGGAAGACAGCGCCAGTGCGGCAATGGCCGGGGACGGCGGTCCGGCCGGCAGCGCTTGATCGGGTAGACGTCGTCTCACGCGGGCTGCCTGTGATCCATCTTGCTTGCCGCCTTGCGCGGGCGCCGCGCGGGCCGCGCCTTTGCCGAGGAAGTCTTGGCCTTAAGCGGAGAGGTCTCGGCAGGCCGCTCGTAGCGCACGCCGGTGAAGAACAGGATTTCCGCCACGCGTCGCGGAAACGGGCAGGACCGCGCCTGCGGATAGCGATAGAGCGCGAAGGGGATGATGACGGTCATGCAGCGCCTCCTATCCAGCGCCCGAGTTGCAATCGCGAGAGCCGTCCTGGTGCGCAAGGCCGCACCCTTTGTCGCAGGCCCTCAAAGCCATCAGGCTCCAGCATGGTTAACGTGGCCTTAATGCCTCGGGGATAATCTGAGCGAACACGTCGGATTCGCAGCCGAGCCAAGCATGCCTGCCCGTATTTCCCAGGAACTCGCCGATCTTGCCCGCCTCGCCCGCGACGGCGACCTCGGTCTCAGCCAGGTCTCGCTGCGGGTGAAGGCTGACCTGCTGATGTCGACCCAACAGCCGCCGCAGGAGGATCTGGCTGCCTTCAGCGAGATGGCGGCGATGCTGATTCCGACCATCGACGAGCCGACCGCGCTGATCCTGGCGCGCAAGCTCGCAGGCTGGCAGCATGCGCCGCTCGCGGTGCTGACAGCGCTGGCCGCCCGTGGCGGCGCGGTTCTGATCGAGATGCTGCGTCACGGCATGCCGCTTTCGCCCGTCGAGCTCGAACGGCTCGCCGAGACCGGCGATACGGCGATGCGTAGCGCGCTCGCTGTCCGCCAGGACCTCACCAATACGGCAGTCCTGCTGCTGGTTTCCGAAGCAGATCGCGCCATCGATCTTACCCTTATCGGCAATCGGGAGGCGCCGCTGCCTCGCGCCGCCGTCGACACGCTGGTCGCGCGCTCGCGGATCGATCCGTCCTATCAGCTCGGCCTTCTCGCACGGGAAGACCTGTCCAATCTCGAACTCGCACCGCTGTTCCTGCGCGCAGGCACGGTGCGCCGCCTCGCCATTCTCGAATCGCTGATGGCGCGCGAGGCCTTGCATCCGAGCGAGCGGCGGCCGGCGGTCGCCAGCTCGACCTTTGCCGACTGGCTCGTCCTTGCAGGCGAAGACCGCGCGAGTGCATTCGCCGCGGTCGCCGGGCATCTCGGCGGCGACGCGCCGCTCGCTGCTGCGATTGCGAGCGATGCCTCGCGCGATCTTGCGGCTCTGAGCCTTATTGCCAGCGGAGCGCGCGTCGAAGACGCAACGCGCTTCCTGATCCGCCTCGGCGACGAGACGGCGCATTCGGTCGAACGGATCTTCGCGCTGGTCGAGCTGATGCGCCTGGTCAAGCCATCGATCGCGTTTCGGCTGGCGATGCTGATCGCCGGCGTGCAGCCGGTGTCCGCACCGCAGCGCAAAGGCCAGCACCAGCCGGCGATGGACCCGAGCGGGACGCCGAGCCGGCCCGGCGCGGCCCGCCCGGACGTTCAGCTCGGCCTCGCCGACGTTCTCGGCCGGATCGGTTCGAAGCGTGAGCGGGGCTGAGAGAAGGGGCTAGCTCTCGGCAAGCTTGAGGCGCGGATCGCCGGTCCGGTTCTCGATCTCGACCAGCCAGAGATCGCTGTCGAAGCGCAGCTCCTTGTCGACCCGATCCTCAACCGTGAGCGGATCGGCATCGATCAGGAGCTGGAAGCGACGCTCGCCGTCATCCTCGGCCAACGATTGCGGCGCCGGCCCATAGAGGGCGGCCTTGCCGTCGAGGCGATCGAGCTTGACGAAAATCGCACCGGCCTCCCGCGCGCCCCGCCGGCGCAGCACCGCCACGAGTCCATCGAAGGCGGCCTGCCGAAGGTAGGCCGAGACCCAGAAATCGCTGGTCAGGCGCGCCATCGCCCGGCGCCGCCCGGCTCAGTTCTCGGCCGATCGGCGCGGGGCGGCAGCGGAGCGGGAAGCCGCGCCCTTGACGTCGGCCGGCGGGCGAAGGTCGCCACCGTTGATGAGGTCGGCAATCGGGTCGCGAAGCGGGGCCGCCTTGGGCACCGAAGTCGTCGCCGACTGCGCCGTGCGCGGCTGGCTGGCGACCGGGGCCGGCGGACGCGGCGCCGCCTCGCGCACCGGTTGCGCGCTCGAAAGATCGGCCGGCCGCGCCGGCGGCCGCGACGGTGCCGCCGCCGGCGTCGCAAGCGGAGCCGGTGCAGTGTCCGGGATCGACGCGGGGGCCGGCTCGGCGCGGCGCTCGGCCGCCGCGCGGGGCGGGGCGGCCGGTGCAGCCGAGAGCATCGGCGCCGGATGGCGCGCCTTCTGGAACATCAGCGCATTGGCGACGATCGCACAGGAAACGATGCCGAAGGCGAGAAGCAGGATCGCCCGGCCCGGCCGCCGTCCGACTGTGCGGCCGATCCGCCCGAGCCAGGAGGATTTGCGACGCGCCGGCTGCGCGCGCCGAACCGGGGCGGACAGGGAAGCGCTGGAATGGGCACGGGCGGCCATGGTCACGGACATCGGTCAGCTCGGTTTCAGGCGGTCAGACGGAGTGGTTCTTTGGTTTCGAGCCCCTTCCGCGGGGCGCGCGCGAAAGTGACGATCTTGGCCAGCGGCTCGACGGCTTCAGAGCAGCCGACCGGCAGCCGGATCGAGACCCGCGTGCCGACGCCGAGAGCGCTCTCGACAGTCATGCGCCCGCCATGCAGGCCGACCAGGCCACGGACGACCGAGAGGCCAAGGCCGGTGCCCTCATGGTTGCGGTCATAGGCGCCCTTGACCTGGAAGAAGGGATCGCCCAGCCGCGGCAGGTCCGCAGCCCCGATGCCGATGCCGGTATCGGAAACGGACAGGTCGATCATATCGCCGTCGCGGACGATGGCGAGCATGACGCGCCCGCCTTCCGGCGTGAACTTGATTGCGTTCGACAGCAGGTTCAGCACGACCTGCTTCATTGCGCGCCTGTCGCCCTCGATCGGCGGAAGAGCCGGGCCCGCGACACGGTCGAGCGCAACGCCGCCGTTCTGGGCGCGCAGTGCCATCAACGTGCAGCAATCACGGGCAAGCTCGGCAAGGTCGAGCGGGTCCCGCTCGATCTCCATCGCGCCGCTCTCGATCTTCGAGATGTCGAGCAGGGTATTGACGACTTCCAGCAGGTGGTGGCCGGATGCATGGATGATCCGGGCGTATTCGAGCCGCTTGGCCGCATCGATCCAGCCGTTCTCCTCGGTCCCCAGCATCTCGGAGAAGCCGATGATGGCGTTCAGCGGCGTGCGCAGCTCGTGGCTCACAGTCGCCAGGAACTGCGCCTTGACGTCATTCGCCCGCAGGGCTTCGGCGTGGCCGCGGTCGCGCTCGTCGTCGGCCGCCCGGCGCGCCGTGACGTCGCGCATCACGCAGACCACGGCTGCTCCGTCCCTCCCCTCGGCCTCCCCGGTGCGATAGGCCTGCATTTCCAGCCAGAGCGAGACTGGCCGCCGATTCTCGCCCTCCCGCGGGACGAAGAGCGTGCGGAAGCAGGCGGTCGCCGCGCCATCGCCGTGGGCGGCATCGCTGAGCGCCTTCAGAAAGAGCGGCCGATCCGCGACATGCACGCGATCGAGCAGGCCGCGCCCCAGCAGTTCGCGCGGCTCCGCGCCAGCGAGAGCGCGCGCGGCGGCATTCGCAAAGACGACGGAACCGTTGGCGTCATGCCAGGTCACGAGATCGCCGACATGATCGAGAAGGAGCTGCGCCCGCGTATCCGCCGCGCGGTGCGCGCGGCGCTCGGCATCGCGCCGGCGCAGCATGATCGCGGTCACGATCAGCACCTGCGCCAGGGCCACGATGACCAGCATCGACATTGCTTCGCTCGTCCAGACGGCAGGCCCGGCCAGGAGGCCGAGATGCTGCAGGCCGATGGCGGCCAGCAGCGCCGCAACGGCCACCCAGCCCGCCCTCAGGACGAAGTCGCGCGAGCCGAAAAAGGCCGCCTCGACCGGAACGACGACGAGCCACAGCAGCAACGGTGAAGACAGGCCGCCGGTCGCACCGGCGAGCGCGATGATGAAGAGCGACAGAGCCGCCGACGAGATCAGGTGCGCGATGTCGAGCCGGCCGGTGCGGGAGAGCAGCACGACGGCCAGGACGGGAAGAGCGGCGGCCACAACCATGACTGCCTCGAAAGCGCCGAGCGCGCCGCGCCAGGCAAGATAGGCTGGTGCAAGGCTGAGCGCGCCGCCTCCGACGAGCAGACGCGACAGAACGAAGCGCTCGTGGCGCAAACGTTCAGCCGGGTTCGACCGCACCGATGCATGCACCAATGCCGCCGCCTGTGTCCTCAGTGCTGTGATCGCCATACGGAACGCAACGCCTAAAACTCTGCGGACCACCCGTCCGCGTCACGCATCTCGCCATGCGCGGTTTAAGCGGGACTTAAGGCGCAAGCTCCCACATACTCCACAGGAAGCGGAAAAGCAGAATTATCCCAAATCTTTCATGGCCTTAACTGAAATTCTGACGTTTCCGCGTCGATATTCGATGTTCGCAGCAGGGTGAATGGAACCTGAAGATCGGCTGTGGCATTCGACTCGCATTTGAGCGTTCGGAATGACGCGTTTTTTCCGGATCTCTGCCTAATCTCGCTTGTCCGGTGCCGAAGGCGCATCGGCGATGGAGATCGAGATGGCTCACTTCCTGCGCAAGGTCGCGATCATCGGGCTGATCGCGGTGAACTCTCCGGTTCACGGCAACAAGCCCGCCGAGACGACGCTGCCGCAGACCGTCCGTCACGCCGTCGAAAGCGCCCAGGCGAGCGCGCGCAACGCTGCCGGTAGCCTCACGGCCGCGCGCGAAGCGGCGGAGATTCTCGCCGGCCTCGACCCGGCGCTGCGCGAGCGCATCCTGAATACCGCAATGACGACCGCGACCGCCAGGCCGGCGACGCGCTAGCAACACACAGAGAGGCCGGGCTTTACGCGCTTGACGCGGAACTCCCCTCGCGGGAAGAGGTCGCGCGCCCTATCTGAAGGGAACAATCGCGGCCAGGCAGGACATGACAGCAAGCCTCGACGATATCGTCGCCAATTTCGAGCTGCTCGACGAGTGGGACGACCGCTATCGTTACCTGATCGAGCTGGGCAAGAGCCTTGAACCGCTGTCCGAAGCCGCACACAACGATGCCAACAAGGTGCGGGGCTGTGCTAGCCAGGTCTGGCTTGAAGCGCGGCGTGAGGGCGGTCCCGGTCCGCAGACCCTGCTGCATTTCCGCGGCGACAGCGACGCCCATATCGTGCGCGGGCTGGTCGCGCTGGCGCTGGCGATCTTCTCGGGGCGGCCTGCGTCCGAGGTTCTCGCAACCGATGCCTTCGCCATCTACGAGCGGCTGGGCCTTGCCGCCCATCTCACGCCGCAGCGCTCGAACGGCGTGCGCGCGATGATCGACCGGATCAAGCGCGACGCCGGCGCTGCCGCGGCAGTCTGAGCGGCGTCATTCGGCCGCTGCCGGAAAGAGAGCTGGACGAGAGTCCGCAGCCTGCCAGCTTCTGAGGCCGGCCGGCCGCGCAGGGCGAGCCAGCCCGTAATGCGTCGCCAGCGTCGCCAACGCGATGCGGAGCACGACCTTGGCCGAACGCGCCGGCCAACGTCGCTCCCTCTCGACCAGATCGAGCCCCTTGAGAAAGCCACAGATGTCGATGACCAAGCCAGACAGCTCCGGCCCCAGCTTGTCGCAGGCCAGCCTGACCCGCTGACGGGCCGCGAGCGAAGTATCGGACGCGCCCGCCGCGTCGCGGGCCCCGGGGCCCCGCTGTTCCGGCGTCAAGGCGGCGTCCCAGTTCATCGTCGTACGCGGCAGCATCTGGGCCAGCGTAATGTCGGCTCGAAAACGTTCGCCGGCCGCGAATTCCTCGTCAGTCACTTGCGGCTTCCCGTCCTTCCCCGAACGGCGATATAGCCAGAGCAACGGACTCTCGCGCTCATCCAGCAGGGGGCGGCTCGGATCAATGGCCTGGGGGGCGATATCCTCAGCCGGTCGGTGAGCCTCCGCTTCCCCACAGAGGGCGAGCCTTGCAGATTTGCCCGCGCCGCTCCAGCCGACGAGACCATCGGCGATCAGCGCGGTGGCGACTTCCGCCGAGGCGTAGCCCGCGCCCAGGCTGGCACCTCTCGCCTCCCGATAAAGCGCAATGCGTCCGCATCCCAACGGAGACGCAATCGCATAGCATCCAGGCTGCGCGAGGTGCCGGAGCAGCCGCTGCCGCTCGTTGCGATCCTGTCCAGCGGTCATCGGCGCGCCTCCCCTGCCCGGCATTCCAGCCTGTGCATCACAGCCAGGAGCGCGGCTTCGAGCGCGTTGAGCCCGCATTCGAGGCGCAGATCGTCGCGGCGGTCCTCGACCAGAGCGCAAGCATGCCGCACCGTCGTCCGATCGCGGCCAAAGCAAGCGCCCACACGCGTCAGGCTGAGGCCAAAGGTGACATGGGCAAGATACATCGCCACCTGCCGCGCCAACGCCACCTGCTGGCGGCCACGCGTGGCGCCGCGCAGAGCGGCGAGAGGAACGCGTGCCAGCCCGGCAACCGCGGCCTCAGCCAACCGCGCCCCTGCCGTGGCGCGCAGGGAAGCCTCACTCTCAGCATGAATGTTCATGATATGTTCCTATTTCCGGTCGACGCTCGCCGCTGTCGAAATAGGATTATATTCTTAAATCCAGGCTGACAAGCCTTGGCGGCACGCTATCCCCGGCTCCTGCCACGGGCTGACAGGTATGAAAAAAGCCGCCGGGTGCCCGGCGGCTTCCTCTTTGCCAGATCGTCTGGCCAGCAGACTGGCCGGATGGCGGCTCAGCGGCGCTTCCGGCGCTGCTGACCGAGGCCCATCTTCTTCGCGAGCTGCGAGCGCGCCTCGGCATAGTTCGGCGCAACCATCGGGTAGTCCGGCGGGAGGCCCCACTTCTCGCGATACTGCTCCGGCGACATGTTGTACTGCGTCCGCAGATGTCGCTTCAGCGATTTGAACTTCTTTCCATCCTCAAGGCAGATCAGGTAGTCGGCCGTGATGGACTTCTTCACCGGAATGGCGGGCTTCGGCGCCTCGACCTGAACAACCGGGGCGGCCCCGCCGATGACGCGATTCAACGCAGAATGAACTTCGCTGATCAGAGCAGGTAGTTCAGATGCAGGCACGGAATTGTTCGAAACATAAGCGGAAACGATATCCGCCGTCAGCTCGATGTAATCCGATCCCTCGTTTTCGGTCATGGCGATGTCACTCCTTATCATTCTTGGCAGCAGTTTTTTCTGAGGATCGCCCGTTTTGCTCTGCCTGTTTTCTGACCAAACTTTGCGATAGCGGATCAAGCACTACCGCGCCCAGAATCGGACAACGCGGACTGATCGAGATAAGCGTTTAGTCCATGCCGACTATTCATGCAAGAGAACAATTCCCAACAATTGAAATTCTGGAAAGCTCTATAATTCAACCCCTGCGCGAGTTCATTTCATTGCACCGCAAAATCAAACACACGATTCCGCAGGCATCTTGCCAGGGCTTGCGCCGCTCTCTACCTGTCGCCGCCCCTATCGGAGAATTCCCATGCGCTCGGATCAGCATCGTCAGGCTCGCGGCACGCCGCCATCCCGCCGCGGCGGCCGGCCGAAGGCGCCAAGGGCCGAGATCAGGCCCAAGGAGACCGTCGTTCATGGCGTGCCCCTGCGCGACGACTATGATTGGCTGCGGGCAGCGAATTGGAAAGACGTCCTGCGCAGCCCCGATGCATTGCCAGCCGACATCCGGGAATATCTTGAAGCAGAAAACGCCTATTGCAAGAAGCTGATGGCGCCGACGCGCGCGCTGCAACGCGATCTCGTCAAGGAAATGCGCGGGCGGATCAAGGAGGACGACTCCAGCGTACCGCAGCCGGACGGTCCGTTCCTCTACTATTCACGCTACCGCAAAGGCGCGGAGCATCCTCTGATCTGCCGGCGTGCGCGCGGTCCGTCAGATCAGCGGAAGGCGACGCGCGAACAGATCATGCTCGACGCCGACGCATTGTCCGAAGGGAAGGACTTCTTCGACCTTGGCGATACCGCGCACAGCCCCGACCACAAGCTGCTTGCCTGGAGCGCCGATGAAGCCGGCTCGGAATTACATACGATCCGCATCCGTAACCTGGAGAGCGGTGCGGATCTGCCCGATCAGGTCGAGGATACAACCGGTGACATCGTATGGGCGAATGACTCGCGCTCGTTCTTCTATGTCGCGCTGGATGCTGATCATCGTCCGTCGCGCGTGCTGCGCCATCGCCTGGGCACGCCCGGCAGCGCGGACGAACTGCTGCATGACGAAGCGGATGCCGGCATGTTCGTCGATATCGACCGGACGCAGTCCAGCCGTTTCCTGCTGATCACCATCAGCGATCACGAGACGTCCGAGACGCGCGTGGTCGATCTCGACAAGGACGACGCCAAGCCTGCCCTGATCGCGCCGCGTCTCGTCGGGCGGCAATACGCGCTCGAGCATCATGGCAACGACTTCCTGATCCTGACCAATGCCGACGACGCCGAAGACTTCAAGATCGTCAGCGCGCCCCTCTCCGGGCCCGCGCCGGAGAACTGGCACGATCTCGTGCCGCACAGGCCGGGGCGGCTGATGCTGAGCCATGTCTGCCTGAAGGGGCGCCTGGTCCGGCTGGAACGCGAAGACGGGCTGCCCCGCATCGTCATCCGCGATCTCGCCAACGGAGTGGAGAGCAGCATCGCCTTCGACGAGGAGGCTTATGGCCTGGGCATGGACCCCGGCTACGAGTTCGACACGGATACGCTGCGGTTCATCTACGCGTCGATGGCCCGGCCGGCCGAAACCTACGACTACAACCTCGCCACCGGCGAGCGGACCTTGCTGAAGCGGCAGGAAATTCCGTCCGGCCATGACCCCGCCACGTACAAGGTGCGCCGCATCTTCGCGACGGCCAAGGACGGCGAGCGCGTGCCGATCTCAATCCTGCACCGCGTCGACACGCCACTCGACGGCTCCGCGCCATGCCTCCTCTACGGCTATGGATCCTATGGCTCGGCGATGTCGGCTTCGTTCCGGACACGGCCGCTCAGCCTGGTCGATCGCGGCTTCGTCTATGCGATCGCCCATGTTCGCGGCGGCACGGACAAGGGTTGGCGCTGGTATCTCGACGGCAAGCGCGAGAACAAGCGCAATACTTTCACCGACTTCATTGCTGCGGCGGAGGCTCTGGCCGAAGCGGGCTTCACCAGCCGCGGCCGCATCGTGGCCGAGGGCGGAAGCGCTGGTGGCATGCTGATGGGCGCGATCGCCAACATGGCGCCGGAGCTCTTCGCCGGTATCGTGGCGGAGGTGCCCTTCGTCGATGTGCTCAACACGATCCTGGACGACACCCTGCCGCTGACGCCGCCGGAATGGCCGGAATGGGGCGACCCGATCCGCGACGTGCAGGCCTTCGAGACGATCCGCAGCTATTCACCCTACGACAACGTGACGGCGCAGAGTTACCCGCCGATCCTCGCCATGGGCGGATTGACCGATCCGCGCGTGACTTATTGGGAACCCGCGAAATGGGTGGCGAGACTGCGGGCCACGATGACCGGCGGCGGACCGATCATGCTTCACACCAACTTGGAAGCCGGCCATGGCGGCGCTGCAGGCCGCTTCGACTCCCTGAAAGAGACGGCGCTGGCCTATGCCTTCGCAATCCAGACGGTTGGCGAAGGCTGGCCGGGCGCCGGTGATGCCTGATCACATGCCCAACCGGCTCTTCTCGCTGGCGAGATAGACTTTGAGCTCGTCCATCGAGGCGAAGCTATATTCGCCGTCGGGGGTGCGCGCCCGGATCGAGCCGTCGGCATAGATGGTGAAATGGGCGTCGCCGACCTGATAGGCGCCGACGACGCCTTCATCGGAAGCGGCTCGCTCCGGCGCGGCAGCCTGATCGGCTTCCGCCTCGTCTCCGACGGCCTCAGCGTGCGTGGCGGGCGCCGTCTGTGCGCCTTCGCCCGGCGCGGCATCTTCCAGAGCGTTTTCGGAGTGAGGTTCGGGATCGGGCTCCACTGCTGCCGGCTCAGGAGCAGAAGCAAACTCCGGCGCCTCCGTCCGCGGTGGCCATGGCAGCGAAGCGGCCTCGGCAGTGGCTTCCTCCGCCGGCGCCGGCGTCTCGAACCATGGCTCCTTGCGGGGCGAGGCCTTGTCCATCCAGGCTTCCGCCTCAGCGAAGGGATCGGTTTCTGGTTCGAGTCTCGGCTCGACCCGGAGACCGGGCTGGGCGGGTTCGTTCAGGTGGCCGGCCAGGCTCTCGCGCAACGCGCTGAACTCGTCGAGATCGGCATCGCGTTCGGCAGGCTTGCCCTCGTCCTGCCCAGCCGGGGGCGTCGTCTCGTGCTCCGGCGAAGGCCCGGCATCAATGTGAGCCGGCTCGACCGCATGCGCCAGCGCCTCATCCTCGCCCATCGGCTGGATCTTCGCGGCGACGATTTCAGCCGGCTCATGGCTCTCCGTCTCGATCGCAATCGGAGCGTCCTTCGGCTCTTCGGCATGCCCGGACGAGATTTCCTCGAACATGTCGGGGAGCGGCTCCGCAGGCTCCGGGGACGCAGCGTCCCCTTCGCTGCCATGCGGCGGCTCCGTCTCTTCGAGACGCTTTGCCACGAGTGCTCCGAACAGGTCCCGATCCTGAGGCAACGGACGCTCGGCGGCAGACGCCGCCGGCTCCCGCGCCACGAGCGCATCGGCCACCGCGCCGGCAGCGACGGCGCCGGCCGCAGCCCCAACCGCCGCGGGCACGATCGCCGACTGCTTCGCGATGCGCTCCTCGCGCGCAGCCTCCCAGGGCGCGCGGACGGGCTCGGCGGCAGCCGGCGCCTGGTGCGCTTCCGCGCGCATCTGCGCGCCTTCCGCCAGCGACCGCTTGAGCGCGACAACCTCGCGCAGCACCCAGGCAAGCGACAGGAGGATAAGCCCGGTGCCGCTTGCGATCGTACCGATGATGACCTGGGTGAAGCCGCGTTCGAGGACCAGATAGGGCCAGCCGTCATAGATGGCGTAGACGCCGCCGCCGAAAAGAACGAAGCCCAGAACGGTAAATATCGCGATCAATTTCGCATCCTTGGCATGAGCCGCGCCGGCGCTGAAGTGACGCAAAGCCGTGCGACTATCTAACGTATTGAATAAGGGAGAGTTTCCAATCCGGACCGCTTAGGCGCAGGAAATTGGCGCGATTGTGGCCGCCTGTCGAGAAGACATGCGCATTTCGCCGTGGAAGCGGTTGTCGGCCGGCACCGGGAGGCTTAACTATCGCGTGGAATGGCAGGGCCTCCCTGCCCCCGTCCGTCGACGGCAAGCCATTCTCATTCAAGCGATTTTCATAGCCCAAGGAGAGGCCTCATGTCTTTTACTCTTCCTGATCTGCCCTACGCTCATGATGCTCTCCAGCCCTTCATGTCGAAGGAGACGCTCGAGTATCATCACGACAAGCACCATCTCGCTTACGTGACCAACGGCAACAACGCGATCAAGGGCACGGAATTCGAGGGCAAGTCGCTCGAGGAGATCGTCAAGGGCTCCTACGGCAAGAACCCGGCCGTCTTCAACAACGCCGGCCAGCACTACAACCACCTCCATTTCTGGAAGTGGATGAAGCCGAATGGCGGCGGCAAGGTGCCGGGCGCGCTCGAGAAGGCGATCGTCGATTCCTTCGGTTCGGTCGACAAGTTCAAGGAAGACTTCGTCGCGGCCGGCATCGGCCAGTTCGGCTCGGGCTGGGCCTGGCTAGAGGTCAAGGGCGGCAAGCTCGCCGTCAGCAAGACCCCGAATGGCGAGAGCCCGCTCGTCCACGGCGCCACGCCGATCCTCGGCGTCGACGTCTGGGAGCACTCCTACTACATCGACTATCGCAACCGCCGCCCGGACTATCTCAAGGCCTTCCTCGAAAGCCTGGTGAACTGGGAGTATGTCGCGGAACTCTACGACGCCGCCAAGGCCTGACTGTCGGCAAGCCCAAATGCAGACGGGGCCTCGCGGCCCCGTTTTTTATAGCGGGTCCTGCGGCCGTTCAGGATGCGACGCTGCGCAGGAATTGGTCGACCGTCGAATCAAGACGCTGGGCCTGAGACGAAACCTCGCTGGCGGCGCCGCGCACCTGTTCGGCCGAGCGCCCGGTTTCCTCGACGCTATCGGCCAACACGCTGAGATCGCTGGAAACCGAGAGCGAAGACGAACTCGCCATCGCAACGCCACTGGCGATCTCGCCGGTAGCGATCGCCTGCTGCTCGATCGAGGTGGCGACCGAGTTTGCGAACTTCTCGATCGCATTCATGCGCTCGGCGATGTTCTGGATCGCACCGACGACCTGGCCAGTGGCGCCCTGGATGGCGGCGACCTGGGCAACGATGCGGTCGGTCGCGTCCGCGGTCTGCGCCGCAAGCGACTTCACTTCGGAGGCGACGACGGCAAATCCCCGCCCTGCCTCACCGGCGCGCGCAGCTTCGATGGTGGCATTGAGCGCCAGCAGATTGGTCTGCGAGGCGATGTCACGGATCAGGTTGACGACCTCGCCGATCGCACGCGCCGTCTCGTCGAGTTCACGCACGGAACCCGCCGTATCGCGCGAGGCCGAAGCCGCCTCGACGATCTCGGTGCGGACCCGCCGCACCTGGAATTCAACTTCCCGGATAGCCGCACCCATCTCTTCGGCTGCCTGGGCAGCGTTCTCGACGTTCCCGGAAGCACCATGGGCGTTGTCGGCAGCGCGCGCAGCGCGCTGCGAAGATTCCGCCGCGACCCGTGCAAGACCGTCGGACGCCTCGCGCATCCGCTCCGCATTGTTCTTGAACGCTTCGAGTGCGAGCCCGACCTCGCTCCGGAACGAGGTGATGGCCATGTCGACGCCCTGCTGGCGCGCGCGCTGCTCATCCTCAGACGCGCTCTGCTTCTCCTGCAGCGTCGCACGCTCGGCGAGACGAACCTTGAGCACGCCGAGCGCACGGGCGATCGCGCCGATCTCGTCGCGCCGTTCCAGCGCATCGATGGGTGTGTCCAGCTTGCCGTCGGAAATGCTGACGATGGATTTCGTCATGCTGCGCAGGGGGCGCATCGTCCGCGACAGCGAGATCCATAGCAGAGGCCCGAGCACGACCAGAATGAGAAGGCCGAGCCCAATGGTGACGAGCTGCTCCCAGGCGGCGCGTGCCACGAGCCGGGTCTTGTCGAAGCGCAAGGCGACATAGCCGATCAGCTTCTGCTGGCCGCCAACGCGCACGGCATGGATTTTGGTCACGAAGACGTCGTCTTCGATTGCGATCTCGTCGCGGCCTTCCAAGGCCTTCCAGGGCTCCTGGCCGACGGCGGCGGTCAACCAGCGAGGTGTCAGCGCGAGACGCGCCTCCTCGGTGCGCCCCGCCGATGCCAGAGCGGACAGATCGTCCCCGACCACGCCGGCGTCGAAATCGGGGTCGCGGCGCAACGAGTTCAGGATGTAGCCGAGGGTGTTCGTGTCGCGCGACAGGATGAGCGACGGTGCCGCATTGACCACCATGAGGGTCAGCGCCGTGACCTTCTGATCGAGATCGGCGCGGGTGCGTGCATCGTTGTAGCGCGCGATCGCCATGACGACGAGGACGACCGTCACCGCGACGATCGCAACGGCGGCAGCGGCGATCTTTCGGCTGAGCGAACCCAGGTCCCGCCCGATCGGCTGCGCCAACTCGCCCGCAACCGAGGCGCGTCTGAACCACGTCATCGCCCCGAACATCCTCGAAATCCGGCGCGCGCATTTTGCGGCAGCACGCCAAGCCAATCCTCCGGCAACATTGGCCGATGCGGGTAAACAAATCGCTTGCGCGTCGGCCCGGAACGCCTGTCAGCCCGCCAGTTCGTGGAAGCGTCGCAACGGCATGTCCGGCGGCGGTTCGAAGGCGGCCAAGGCGGCATGCTCGATGGGCCGCGTCGCGGTGACCGGGTCGAGCCCCGCCAGTTCGGCATCGACGAAACCGGGATGGCACATGACGAGATGCACCTTGCCGGGCTTGATCAGAAAGCGGGCGAGGTCAGCGCTGAAATCGCGATGCGGATCGAAGGGTGCCACGCCCGCGAAGCCGGAGTTGACGCGCAACTCTCGCCTGAGCACCGCGCTGCGGAAACCCGCCGCAAGCCCGGCGATGACGAGCGCCTTGCCGACCGCAACGCCGCGCGCACGGATTGCCGCGATCCGATCGGCCGGATCGCGTACGTAGAGCGAACCCGCGGGATAGCGCCGGGCCAGCAAATCGAGCAGCGCCCGCCGGACGCCTGGCAAGACGTGAACATGCTGGTGACCATCGACGAAGTCCGGCGGGCGGCCCATCGCATCCTCGAAAGCGTCGAGCTGTCGCGCGATCTCGCTGGCGATCTCGGCCCTGACCACGCCCGAGACCGCAGCGGCCCGCGCGACATCCTTCAACCCCGGCAGGGCGCCGCCGGGTGCAAGGCGCGGCATGGCGGCGATCGGCGCGGCGCAGGTCAGGTTCAGATGCAAGCCGAGATCGGCCGTGCCGGCGAAAGCGGCGAGCTCCGGCGCCAGCCGGCGCCAGTGCGGGCGATTGGTCATGGCGCCGGTGGCGGTGAGCCTGCCGCGCGCCAGCAGATCCAGAATCGCCCGGCTGACGCCCTCGGTCATGGCGAAATCGTCGGCGCAGAGGATGAAGCCTTTCGCCATGCCGTTTGTTGTCCCTCGTTCAGCCGGATCGCGGTATAGCGCGGCGGGCTTGTCGGCCGGCAAGCTTTAAGGTTCTGTGCGTCGCGCGTCACCTCGGCGAGGAGGCGCGTGGAAAGGTTGTTCGTGTCGGATTCCGCATCTCAGCCGGTTCAGCGCGCGCCCCGGGCGGCCCGTTGGCCGGAGCTTTCGATCGTCGTGCCCGTGCACAACGAGGCCGAGAACCTGCTGCTGCTGGTCGGCCGGCTGCGCAGCGTGCTCGAAGGTAAGGTGTCCTCCTGGGAAATCGTCTTCGTCGATGACGGCAGCCGGGACGACACGCTGCCGGTCATCCGAGACCTGAACGCCGCCGATCCGCGAATCAGCGCCGTCTCCTTCAGCCGCAACTTCGGCAAGGAGATCGCGATCGCCGCCGGGCTCGACCACGCGATGGGCGATGCCGTGGTCATCATGGATGCCGATCTCCAGCACCCGCCGGAAGTCATCCCGACCTTTCTCGAGAAATGGCACGAGGGCTATCTCAACATCTACGGCCAGCGCACCGACCGCGAGGATGAAACCCCGCTGAAGCGCAATTTCGCCAAGGCCTTCTATCGGATCTTCTCCTATTTCGGCGAAACCGACCTGCCGGAAGGCGCCGGCGATTTCCGGCTGCTCGACCGCAAGGCGGTCGATGCGCTGCGCGCCTTGCCGGAGCGGGCGCGCTTCTCGAAGGGGCTCTATGCCTGGGTCGGCTTCCGTTCGATCGGCGTGCCCTTCCATGTCGCCGAGCGCGAGCACGGCCAATCCAAGTTCAAATATTGCAATCTGTTCTCCTTCGCCTTCGACGGGCTCTCCTCCTTCTCCACGGTCCCTCTCAAGATCGCGACGTGGTCGGGAGCTGCCATCGCGGTGATCGCCGCGTTCAGCGCGGTCTACTTCCTGCTGCGCACGCTGCTGTTCGGCACCGACCTGCCAGG
Organism: Allobosea sp. 10N428; assembly: GCF_056394545.1. Lineage (NCBI taxonomy): Bacteria > Pseudomonadati > Pseudomonadota > Alphaproteobacteria > Hyphomicrobiales > Alloboseaceae > Allobosea > Allobosea sp. 10N428. The sequence goes on from NZ_JBFTIC010000001.1 coordinate 1,111,511, forward strand.
CTTCCCGTCGCTGATCGTCTCGATCATGTTCTTCTCCGGCATCCAGCTGCTGTCGCTCGGCATGATCGGCGAATATGTCGGGCGCATCTTCGCAGAGGTGAAGCGCCGCCCGCTCTATCTGATCGGCGAGCGCGTCGGCTTCGATGCGCGCACCGTCGACCATCCGCGCGGCGACGCCCTGCCGCCGCTGATCCGTTGATGAACATGACAGGGCGTCATTCTCGGGCTTGACCCGCGAATCTCGTTCAGGAAGAGGCTCAGGCGCCTCACTGTCCCGAGATGCTCGGGTCAAGCCGAGCATGACGAGGTTGCAGATGCTCAGAAACATCCTGTCGGTCGGCGGCTACACGCTGATCTCACGCTTCACCGGCTTCGCCCGCGACGTCATGCTGGCGGCTGTGCTCGGCGCCGGCGCGATGATGGACGCTTTCTCGGTGGCGCTGCGCCTGCCCAACCATTTCCGCGCCATCTTCGGCGAAGGCGCCTTCAACCAGGCCTATGTGCCGACCTATGCCCATGTCGCCGAGCGCCAGGGCCAGGAGGCGGCGAATCTCTTCGCGGACCGACTTTTCACCGTCCTGCTCGTGATCCAGATCGTGCTGCTGGTGCTGGCGTTGCCGCTGATGCCCTGGCTTGTGGCGCTGCTGGCGCCGGGCTTCGTCAACGACCCCGCCGTCTTCGACCTCGCCGTCGCCCTGACGCGGATCACCTTCCCCTATCTGCTGTTCGTGACCATGGTCACGTTTCTGGGCGCGACACTGAACGCAGTCGACCGCTTTGCGGCCTTCGCGGCCGCGCCGATCCTGTTCAACCTCTTCATCATGGCGGCGCTGGCCGTGCCCTTCCTGTTCCCGAGCGCCGCCTATGCCGCGGCCTGGGGCGTCGCCATCTCCGGTGTGGCACAATGGGTCCTGCTCTATGTCGCAGCCAAGCGGGCCAAGGTCTCCAGCACGATCGTGCGGCCGCATATGGATGCCGGCGTCCGGCGCTTCCTCAAGACCTTCGGCCCGGCCGTGATCGGCTCGGCCGGGCAGCAGATCGCAATCTTCGCCGATACGATCATCGCCTCGCTCCTGCCGCGCGGCGGCTATGCGGCGCTCTACTATGCCGAGCGGCTCTACCAGCTGCCGCTCGGGCTGATCGCCATCGCAGTCGGCACCGTCGCGCTCTCAGCTATGAGCCGCGCGATCGCGCGCGGCGACGAGGCTGCCGCCAACCGGGCGCAGAACCGCGCCATCGCGATCTCGCTCGTCGCCAGCGCGCCCTTCGTCGCAGCCTTCGTCGCGGTGCCGGAACTGATGGTCGCGGGGCTGTTCCAGCGCGGCGCCTTCGGCGCGCAGGCGAGCGCCGCCGCCGGAGCCGTGCTCTTCGCCTATGCGCTCGGCCTGCCGGCGATCGTGATGATCCGCACGCAGGTCTCCGCCTTCCAGGCCCGCGGCGACACGACGACCCCGATGCTGGTGGCGCTCGCCGCCATCGCCTGCAACCTCGCGCTCAAGCTCCTGCTCTGGCGCGACTGGGGCGCTCCGGGCCTGGCGCTCGCGACAGCGGCCGGCGCCTGGGTCAATCTGCTGGCGCTGTTCGTGCTGGCGCGGCGGCGCGACTGGACGGTGCCCGACCGACGCCTGCCCGGTTTCGCGGTGATTGTCTGCGGCGCTGCGGCCCTTTGCGGCCTGCTGGCATGGTGGGGGGCACCGCTTGTGATCAAGCTCACGGCGTCCCTTCGCTTCGAGCCGCTGCTGATGGCAGTCCTGCTGATCTCGACCGCCGCCGCGGTGCTCTACGCGTTGCTCGCCATCGGCGGCCTGAAGGCGACGGGCCTGCTGAAGCTGTTGCGCTGACGCTCAGGCGAGGTATCGGCCCGCGCGCCCGAGCAGGACCGCAGCTTCCGCCGCCATCCGCTCGACGATCTCCGCGGCGCTTGGAATATCGGAGATCAGACCGGCTGCCTCGCCGAAGATGACGGCAGCCTTGTCGGGATCGCCGGCCGTGACGGCCTCGCGATAGGCGGGTGCCTCCGTCTCGATAGCGCCCATCAGCTCGGCATCACGCCCAGCCCATTTGGCAATGAAGGCGTTGTTGGAAACGCGGATGTCGAAGGGCTTCGGCCAATCGAGCTGGCGGACGATGTCGGGTAGCGAGGAGCGCACGGTCTCGTCTCCGGTCGCCGCCACGGCGGCCGCATGGTGGCGTTCATGGACCAGCGCCTCCCGGCTCGCCCAGAAGCGCGTGCCGACCAGCACGCCATCGGCGCCGAGCATCAGCGCGGCGGCGAGGCCGCGGCCGTCCGCGATCCCGCCCGCTGCAAGCAGAAGCGTGTCAGGGCTTTCGCGTGCGATGAGATCGGCCGCTTCCGGCACGAAGGGCAGCGTCGCGCGGCTGGCGCCATGCCCGCCGGCCTCGGAACCCTGCGCGACGACGATCGCGGCACCGGCCTCCAGCCCTTGCCGAACATGATCGAGCGTCTGGCACTGGCAGATCAGCGGCACACCGGCCGCGGCGATCCCGGCGGCGAAGGGGCGTGGGTCGCCGAAGGAGAGCATCAGTGCGGCGGGCCTGCGAGCCAGCGCCTGCGTCAGCAGCTCCGGCTTCCGCGCCATCGACCAGGTGATGAAGCCGCAGCCGACCTGCATATTGCCGGCAGCGGCGAATTGCTGCTCGATCCAGGCGCCCTCGCCATAGCCGCCGCCGATGAGGCCGAGGCCTCCGGCGTTGCTCACCGCGGCTGCCAGCGCCCCGCCGCCTGCCAGCGCCATCGGCGCCGACAGGATGGGGTGGACGATGCCCAGCCGCTCGGTGAGCCGCGTGGCGAGGCGCGCCGTCACGGGGCGAACCGCCTTCTCAGGCGGCCTTGGCCTTGCTGTGCGCGAAGTCCATGTAGAGATCGCGGGCGCGGCGGAAGAGCGGGCCGGGCTGGAGCGTGCGGTTGTCGATGCGCGTCACCGGCATGCACTTCGAATAGTTGCCCGACATGAAGATCTCGTCGGCCTGCTCGAAATCCTCGTAGCGCAAGCTGCACTCCTCGACCGGCACGCCGCTCTCGCGCATCAGCTTGATCACGCGCTGGCGGGTGATGCCGTTCAGGAAGGTGCCGTTCGGGACCGGGGTCTTCACCACGCCGTCCTTGGCGAGGAAGATGTTCGAGGTCGCGGTCTCCGCGACATGGCCGAGCATGTCGAGCACCAGCGCATTGTCGAAGCCGGCAGCCTTGGCCGCCTTCAGCACGCGGGCGTTGTTCGGATAGAGGCAGCCCGCCTTGGAATCGGTCGGCGCGGTCTCGTAGCTCGGGCGGCGATAGATGCCCTTGGTCACCGAGAAGCCGGCGGTCGGCTGCGGCATCGCCGCCTCGAACAGGCAGAGCGCGAACTGGGTCGATTCCGGATCGGGCATGATGGTGGACGGGCCGTCGGCCTCGGCCCAGTACATCGGCTTGACGTAAAGCGCGGTGCCTGGGGCGAATTTCTTGGCGCCTTCATACATCTTCTCGACGATGAAGTCCGGGGTGACCGTGGGATTCAGGCCGAGCGCCAGCGCCGAGCGGTTCACGCGGGCGGCGTGCAGATCGATATCGGGCGCGACGCCGTCGAAATAGCGGCCGCCGTCGAAGACCGAGGAGCTCTGCCACAGCACATGGCTGCGCGGACCCACAAGGCCGGGGTTGCCCTCATGCCAGGCCCCATCGAACCAGGTCCACGTCTGAGAATACCATGCCATGACGGCGCTCCATTTTAGCTGGTTTTGCTGTGACGCACCGTCCTCCCCCCGCCCTTCGCCGTCAACATGCCCCGGTGCATATCGGGATGACGTGATGTGATGGAAGCAATCGGCGCGGGTGATGGATCAGAAGCCGAACGCGCGCAGGGCGGAGATCGCGGCCATCCCGGTCAGCAGCGCCAGCAACTCGCTGCGCCGCAGGATCATGGTGCCGATCGCGACCAGCAGAGCAACGGCCGCGGCCGCCCCGAGCCGCTCGATCAGCGGCAGCACGGTCGCGACCACGATCGAGCCCGGCAGTGCCGCGAGCCCGCGCCGGACATGCGGCGTCAGCGGGATGAAGCTCATCAGGACGACGCCGGCGATGCGGCAGAGATAAGTCGCGATCGCCATCGCGCCGATGGCGAGGACGGCGCCCCAGGTTCCGGGATCAGGCAGCGTCATCGCGGAACGCTCCCGTGACGGCGCCGGCGAGCGAGCCGACGATGATGAAGGCATAGCCGTCGACGAGCTTGGCCGTGACCAGCGCGACGAGGCCGGCGACGACCCAAGGCACCATGCCGCGCCGGCCACGCCAGAGCGGCACGATCATCGCGGCGAAGAAGATCGGCATGACGAGGTCGATGCCGTAACGGCGCGGATCGCTCACCAGCGCGCCGAGCATGTAGCCTCCGCCCGTCGCCACGACCCAGACCAGCCAGAGCGCGAGCCCAGCCCCGACGAGCACGCCAAGATCGCGCCCGCCCTCGGCCTGGTAGCGCGTGCCGATCAACCAGTTGGCATCGGTGAAGAAGAACAGGTGGAAGGCGTTGAGCGCCTTGGGGTACTTCGCGAACCAGGGCTGGAGGGAAGCTCCCTGCAGCACCATGCGCGCATTGACCGTCGCCGTGACGACGGCGACGCCGACGATGGTGCCCCAGCTCCATTCGGGGCGCCAGAGCTCCAGCGACACCAGCTGCGCGACGCCGGCATAGACGAAGGCGCTCATCGACAGCGTCTCGAGCATGGAAAGCCCCTTCGCCGCCGCGGCCGCTCCGAAGGCGACGGCGAAAACGACGATGCCCGGCATCAGCACAGACACCTTGCGTATGCCCAGCACCATGCCTGCGCCCGTGATCGGGGCCCTCTGGGCAGTCGGTTCCGTGTTCTGATCTGGCAGCATCGCCTTCCAGAAGGGGAAACACCCGGCGCCCGTCAACGCGCATCACCGGCACGGGCGCATGAATGGCGCGCAGAACGCGACAGCATGCGGCGGTGCCGGTAGAGTCGAATGATGCTCTGGCTCGATTCCGCCGACAGCGCGGCCCCTGCCCTCCCGGCCGCCTGGCTGATCCCAACGGGGGCAAGCCCGCGTAACCTGGCGGAGCGCTCCGAGCTGAGACGTGGCACGGCGCGGCGTCTGCTGGCCCGACAGCTCGGCTGCACGGAAGAGGATGTCGTCATAGCGCACGACCCGGCCGGGCGACCGCTGCTCGGTTTGTCCGCGGCATCGGGGATTCAGCTCTCTCTCGCGACGCGGGCGGGCGTCGTCGCCCTTGCGCTGGCGCGTCAGCCGGTCGGCGTCGATGTCGAGCGCATCGAAGCGCTGACCGCTCCGCCGCTCGATGTGCTGCATGCCGACGAGCGCAAGCGCCTCGCAGCGATGCCCCTCGCCCTGCGCCCACTCGCCTTCGCGCAGATCTGGGCGGCGAAGGAAGCCTATGTGAAAGCACTCGGCGTCGGCTTCCGGCGAGCGCCGGAGAGCTTTGCGGTATCGCTCCTGTCGGAAATAGCCTTTCGCGTGGACGACCCGTCGCACCCGACACAAGCGTGCGGGCATCTGCGCACCATGAAAAACGGCGGCCAGGAAATCCTGGCCGCCGCAGCAATCGTCCTCGATGGAGGCTGAAGCTCAGCCCGGCTGATCGACCGGCTTGCGCTTCAGCACATAGGCGACGGCGCAGACGAAGAGCGCGCCGATGACGGCGGCCGCATAGTGCGGCAGGTTTGCCGGGCCGATGCCGATGGGGCTGACATCGGTCGAAACCGGCTTCACCCAATCCGGCCAGTTCACCTGCAGCCACTGCAGCACCGCAATATCGCCAAGGATCATCTCGCCAACGATCCAGCCGAGCAGCGCGGCACCGAGCCAGATCAGGATCGGGAAACGCTCGATGATCGAGGTCAGGAGCTGCGCGCCCATGATGATCAGCGGGATCGAGAGCAGCAGGCCGAAGATGAACAGCTCGGCATGTCCGCGCGACGCCGCCGCTATCGCGATGACGTTATCGAGGCTCATCACGGCGTCCGCGATGGCGATGGTGCGCACGGCTTTCCAAAGGCTTTCGCTTGCCTCGATTTTGCCGTGCGATTCCTCCTCGCCGACCGCCAGCTTGATCGCAATCCAGAACAGCAGGACGCCGCCGATCACCTTCAGATAGGGCACGCCGAGCAGATAGGTCACCACCAGCGCGAAGATGATGCGCAGGCCGACGGCCGCACCGGCGCCGAGCCAGATACCGACCTTCTTGCGGTTCTCCGGCAGCGAACGGCAGGCGAGCGCGATCACGACCGCATTGTCGCCGGAGAGCAGCAAATCGATCCAGATGATCTGCAGCAGCGATATCCAGAAGGTGGAGGAGGAAAAATCCATCGGTCAGAGTGCCTCTTTTCGTCAGTGAGCCGGGTCGGGCCGGCGCGATTTGATGAAGTAGCCGAGACCGACCACGAGCAAAGCGCCCAGGATCGCGGCCGGATATTCGAGCTTATGCAGCAGCTCCGCGCCGAATCGCTGGACCAGCCAAGGATCGCTCTCGAACATCTCGCCCGCGACCCAGCCCAGCAGCGCAGCGCCGGCCCAGACGAGGATCGGGAAGCGGCTCAGGAGATTGGTGATGAGCGAGGCGCCGAGCACGATCAGCGGGATCGAAATGATCAGCCCGGCGACCAGCAGCGGGATCGAATCCTTGGCGACGGCGGCGATGGCCAGCACGTTGTCGAGGCTCATGACGATGTCGGCGATGGCGACGGTCTGCACCGCCTTCCAGAGCTTGCTGCTGGCGGCGACGGAGTCCTCGTCCTGCCCCTCGTCCTCGACGATGAGCTTCACAGCGATCCAGATCAGCAGCCCCGCGCCGATGATGCGCAGGAAGGGCGCGTTCAGCAGCGAGGCGATCACTACCGTGAAGACGACGCGCAGCACGACCGCGACGCCCGCGCCGAGCGCGATCCCCTTGGTCCGCTGCGCCGGCGCCAGTGCGCGGCAGGCGAGCGCGATCACGACCGCATTGTCGCCCGAGAGCACGATGTTGAGGGCGATGATTTCGGCAAGCTTGCCCCACATCCGGGGGTCGACGATGGAAATCGACGAAATATCCATGAGCTCAAATCCGTTCTCAGCCACATGACCCCGGTCGAAGCGGCCGGGGCTCGTCTTGTTGCAACCTGACGTCCCTGTTCGTCGCCGATCAGAGAGCCTGTTCGACCGCCCGGCCGGCGGCCTCCGTTCCAAGCGATCCGCCGAGATCACGCGTGCGGGTGCGGGCATCGCCCAGCGCCCGCTCGATCGCGGCCTCGATCGCCTGCGCCGCCTCGCGCTCGCCGAGATGGTCGAGCATCATCGCGCCCGACCAGATCATGCCGACCGGGTTGGCGATGCCCTGGCCCGCGATATCCGGCGCCGAGCCGTGGACCGGCTCGAACAGCGAGGGATGATCGCCCGTCGGGTTGATGTTTCCGGAAGGCGCGATGCCGATCGTGCCCGTGCAGGCCGGCCCGAGATCGGAGAGGATGTCGCCGAAAAGATTGGAGGCGACGACCACGTCGAAGCGGTCCGGGTTCAGCACGAAATGCGCGGTCAGGATGTCGATATGATACTGATCGACCGCGACATCCGGATAGCTCTTGGCCATTTCTTTCACCCGCTCGTCCCAATAGGGCATGGTGATCGAGATGCCGTTCGACTTGGTGGCCGAGGTCAGCTTCCTGCGCGGCCGGCGCTGCGCCAGCTCGAAGGCGTATTTCAGCACACGGTCGACGCCGACGCGGCTCATCACCGTCTCCTGGATGACGATCTCGCGCTCGGTGCCGGCATACATGCGCCCGCCGACCGAGGAGTATTCGCCTTCGGTGTTCTCGCGAACGACGAAGAAGTCGATGTCGCCGGGCTTGCGGCCCACCAGCGGCCCGGGCACGCCCGGCATCAGGCGCACGGGGCGCAGGTTGACGTATTGATCGAACTCGCGCCGGAACAGCAGCAGCGAGCCCCAAAGCGAGATGTGGTCCGGCACCTGCTGGGGCATGCCGACCGCGCCGAAATAGATCGCGTCGTGACCGCCGATCTTCTCCTTCCAGTCGTCCGGCAGCATCTTGCCGTGCTTGGCGTAGTAATCGCAGGAGGAGAAATCGAACTCGTCGAGCCGCAGCTCGAAGCCGAACTTCTTGGAAGCGGCCTCCAGCACGCGCAGGCCCTCGGGCATGACTTCCTTGCCGATGCCGTCGCCGGGGATGACGGCGATACGATAGACGCGATTGGTCCCGCTCATGATGCTGCTCCGAAGAAGGCCTTGAATTCCGCGGCGACGAGGTCGGGGACCTCTTCCGCGAGGTAGTGCCCGCCCGGGAGGGCGCGGCCGCGCACATCCTGCGCACGCTCGCGCCACAAGGCCAGAGGGTCGAAGCACTTGCCGATAATGCCGTTGGCGCCCCAGAGCGCGAGCAGCGGCTGCGTCAGTTTGCGGCCCTCGTCCTCGTCGTCATGGCGGATGTCGACGGTCGCGGCGGCGCGGTAATCCTCGCAGGAGCCGTGGATCGTCGCCGGGTCGGCGAAGCAACGAAGGTAGTGGGCGAGCGCCTCCGGCGCGAAGGGCGTCATCCCGGCCGAGCCCGAGCCGCATTTCTTGCGCCAGTAAGCCTCCGGATCGGCGCCGATCATCCGCTCCGGGAAGGGGGCCGGCTGGATCAGGAAGAACCAGTGCCAATAGGCGCGGGCGAAGGCGTCCGTCGTGTGTGCGTACATCTCGCGCGTCGGCGCGATGTCGAGCGTCGCGAGGCGGATGACGCGCTCGGCATGGTCGAGCGCGAGGCGATGCGTGACCCGCGCTCCGCGATCATGGGCGCCGACGAAGAAGCTGTGATGGCCGAGAGCGGTCATCACCTCGGCCATATCCTGCGCCATGGCGCGCTTGGATAAGGGGTGTGCTCGGTGTCGGTCTTCGGCTTCTCGCTGTCGCCATAGCCGCGCAAATCGGCGCAGACGAGGGTGAAGCTGCCTCTCAGCCGCTCCGCCACCTTGTGCCAGAGCGCGTGAGTCTGCGGATAGCCGTGCAGCAGCAGAAGCGGCGGCCCCTCCCCGCCGGTGCGCACACGGATGCGCGCACCCGACGTCTCGACGTCGAGCAGGCGAAAACCGGGAAACAGATTGTCCGCAACGGGACGTTCGGTGAGGCTCATAGGACCGTGGCGATGCAAGAATGCGCCAGCCGATACCCTGAAAGCTCACGGATTGCTTTGGCGGATTATTACATAATCCTGATCAATGGTGGCGCATGCGTCATTCTCGGGCGGAGCGGAGCGCTAACCCGAGAATCTCTGGCAGGAGATGCCCGGGTCAAGCCCGGGTACGACGTGCGCGCCGGACTATCAGCCCCTGAGCGTCGCGCTGTAGCGCTTGGCCATCTCGGCGACGATCTTGGCGCCGACCGCCTCGATCTCCGCCTCGGTCAGGGTCTTCTCGGTGGGCTGCAGCGTCACCGCGAGCGCGACCGACTTCTTGCCGGCTTCGACACCCGGCCCCTCATAGAGATCGAAGACGCCGACATTGGCGATCAGCGCGCGGTCGGCGCCCTGCGCCGTCTTGGCCATGTCACCGGCTGCGACCGCCTTGTCGACAATGAAGGCGAAGTCGCGCGTCACCGGCTGGAAGTCGGAAAGAGCGAGCTTCGGCTTGACCTTGGTCGGCTTGTACTTGGGCAGCGGCAGCGCATCGAGATGGATCTCGAAGGCGACAAGCGGCCCCTTGACGTCGAGCGCCTTGAGGATGCGGGGATGGACCTCGCCGAAGGCACCGACGATGCCCTTCGGGCCGAATTGCAGCGTGGCTGAGCGACCGGGATGGGCCCAGGCCGGGCCGCCCGCAACGATCTGCAAACCGCCGGTCGGGATGCCAAGACCGGAGAGCAGGCCGAGGACATCGGCCTTGACGTCGAAGACGTCGACATTCTTGGCGCCGCCATCCCAATGACGGCCGACGCCGTCGAGGCGGGCGGTGCCGCGACGCAGCCCGGTCGCCGCGATGAGCTGGCCTTCCGGCTCATCGCTCGTGAAGACCTGCCCGACCTCGAACAGGGCGACATCGGGGAAACCGCGATCGGCATTGGCCTGCGCCGACCGGATCAGGCCCGGTAGCAGAGAGGGGCGCATATCGGAGAGATCTGCGGCGATGGGATTGGCGAGCGCGAGCTTCCGCGAGCCACCGCCGAAGAGCTTGGCCTGATCGTGCGAGATGAAGGACCAAGTGACGGCCTCGACCAGACCGCGCGCCGCAAGCGTACGCTTGGCGATACGCGTGCGCTTCTGCAGCACGGTCAGCACCGGCTTGACGACCTCGCCCTTGATACGCGGCAGCGGCGTCGAGGCGACGCGGTTGAGACCCGCGATCCGGACGATCTCCTCGACGAGATCGGCCTTGCCGCCGACATCGCCGCGCCAGGACGGCGGCGCGACCTTGACGCGGTCACCCGCGCCCGAGACGTGGAAGCCGAGCGAGGTCAGCGCCAGCTCCATCTCGACTTGGGGCAGATCGAGCCCGGTCAGCCGCTTGACCTCGGACCAGGGGAACTCGATGGCGCTGGGGCTGCCGGGCAACTCACCCACGAACTCCATCTCGGAGGCTTCGCCGCCGCAGAGCTCGATCACCATCGCGGTCGCGAGATCGAGGCCGGGTCGCGCGAAATCGGGATCGACGCCGCGCTCGAAACGGTAGCGCGCATCCGAATTGATGCCGAGCGCGCGACCGGAGCGGGCGACGTTGAGCGGGTCCCAGAGCGCGCTCTCGATCAGCACGTCGGTGGTGCCCTCGCTGCTGCCCGAGGCCTCACCGCCCATGATGCCCGCAAGCGACTCGACGCCATGCTCGTCGGCGATCACGACCTGCTCGTCGGTGAGTGTGTAGGTCTTGCCATCGAGAGCGAGGATGGTCTCACCCGCCTTGGCGCGGCGCACGGTGAGATTGCCCGTAACCTTGGCTGCGTCGAAGACGTGGAGCGGCCGGTTGCGGTCGAGCGTCATGAAATTGGTGATGTCGACCAGCGCATTGATCGGACGCAGACCGACGGCCCGCAGCCGCGCCTGCAGCCAATCCGGCGACGGGCCGTTCTTCACGCCGCGCACGAGACGCAGGGCGAAGGCCGGGCAGAGCTTGCGGTCCTCGTCGGCGAAATCGAGCGTGACCTTGACCGGGCAAGGGAAGGAACCGCGCACCGGCTGAATGGCTTGCGTCCTGAGCTTGCCGATGCCGGCGGCTGCCAGGTCGCGAGCGATACCGGCGACGCCCAGCGCATCGGCGCGGTTCGGCGTCACGGCGATCTCGATCACGGCGTCGTCGAGCCCGGCATAGGTCGCATAGGGCTGGCCGACCGGCGCGTCGGCCGGCAGTTCGATGATGCCGTCATGATCCTCGGAGAGCTCTAGTTCCGCTTCGGAGACCAGCATGCCGTTCGATTCGATGCCGCGGATCACGCCCTTGCCGAGCGTGACCTTCTTGCCGGGGATGTAGCTGCCCGGCGGCGAGAACACGCCCTTCATGCCGGTGCGGGCGTTGGGCGCGCCGCAAACGACCTGCACGGGCTCGCCGGCGCCAGTATCGACCATGCAGACGCGCAGGCGATCCGCGTTCGGATGCTGCTTCGCCTCGATGACATAGGCGATGGTAAAGGCCGAGAGCGCGGCGGCGCGATCCTCGATCGCCTCGACCTCGAGGCCGATGCGCGTAAGGGTTTCGGCGATCTCGGCAACGGAGGCGTCGGTGTCGAGGTGCTCTTTGAGCCAGGAAATCGTGAATTTCATCGCGCTATCGGGTCAGTATCTTCGGATCAGTCGGAAATCTTCGCGTTCGCCGCCGAAAGCTTCGGGGCCGTATCGTTGAGCTCGTTGGCGCCGTCGGCGCGGATCTTCATCGCGTTGCCGCGCCAGCTCACCTCACCGCCGACGAAGGCATAGGCCCAGACGCCGGGGAAGGCGATATCGCGCGCGAACATGGCGATCGGCGTGCGCCAATTCAGGAACCAGCCGACGCTCGCCGACAGAATGATGTCGCCGGCATACCAGAGCAGCAGCACCAGCAGCGGCGGCACCCAGAATGGCAGGCCCACCGCCGAGGCACCAAAGGCCGCCAGCACGGCCGCAAGGAACGGTGTGGCGAGAAGCTCCAGCATGAAGAAGGGCAGGAAGGTGACGCGCCTCAACCGTGCCCAGCGGAACTGCCGTTGCACCGCATCCGCGAGACGACGTGGGCCAAGCGGCTGCTCGAAGGGTTGCCCGACGAGATGGACGCGCCTGCCCGCCGCGCGCACCAGTTTGGTGGAAGCGGCATCCTCGGCAATCTCGGCGCCTAGCGCGGCGATGCCGCCATTCGCATCGAGGAAGGGCTTGTTCCAGAGCATCGACTTGCCCTGCGCGAAGCCGAGCCCCAGTGCCTCGCCGACATATTGCCAGCGCGCCTGGAAGGCGTTGAGGAAAGCGCATTCCACCTCGGCGCCGAAGCTTTGCGGCCGGGAACCCGCCGGCGTCGAGCAGACGAGGCCGGTATCGGACCGCCAGGCGGCGAGCATGCGCTGGATATAGTCCTTCGGCATCAGCACGTTGGAATCGGCGAGGATGACCCAGTCGGTCGTCGCCTCCTCCCAGCCGCGCACGCAGTTGTTGAGCTTGGGATTGGCGCTGACGGGGACGTCGCCGACGATCAGCCGGACCTTTTCGGTGCCATAGATGCCGATCAGCTCCTCGATCAGCGGGATGATCGGATCATGCGCGTCGGCGACGCAGAAGATCGTGCTGTAGCGGGGATAGTCGAGCTCCAGGCCGGAGACTGCCGTCTCGCGGCTGAAGGCCTCGATGCCGCGCACCGGCCTGACGATCGTGACCGGCGGCAGCTCGGCGAGCAGGGCGGAGCGCTGCATGGGCCAACGCAGGCGCCACAGCGCGATCGCCTGGCTTGCCAGGTTCGTCGCGCTCAGCAGCCCGGCAAACAGCGCCGCCCAGCCTGCAGGCGTCATCGCGCCCTCCCCTGCCCCGTCAGCAGCATCATGAGGAGAGGCCGCCCGTCAGCGTCGGCAGGTCGAGCGGGCGGAAGCCGTAATGGGCGAGCCAGCGCACATCCGCCTCGAAGAAGGGGCGCAGGTCTGCCATGCCGTATTTCAGCATCGCGATGCGGTCGATACCCATGCCCCAGGCGAAGCCCTGATAGACTTCCGGATCGAGCCCGCAATTGCGCAGCACGTTCGGGTGGACCATGCCGCAGCCGAGGATCTCCAGCCAGTCGTCACCCTCGCCGAAGCGGATCTCGCCGCCCTTGCGCGAGCACTGGATGTCGACCTCCATCGAAGGCTCGGTGAAGGGGAAGAAGGACGGGCGGAAGCGCATCTTCACATCGTCGATCTCGAAGAACGACTTGCAGAACTCTTCCAATATCCACTTCAGGTGGCCGAGATGGGCCGACTTGTCGATGACGAGGCCCTCGACCTGATGGAACATCGGCGTGTGGGTCTGGTCGGAATCGTTGCGATAGGTCCGGCCCGGGCAGATCACGCGGATCGGCGGCTGCTGCGCCAGCATGGTGCGAACCTGCACCGGCGAGGTGTGGGTGCGCAGCAGCTTGCGCTCGCCATTGGCGTCCGGCTCGAAGAAGAAAGTGTCGTGCATCTCGCGGGCGGGATGACCGACCGGGAAGTTCAGCTTGGTGAAGTTGAGGTCGTCGGTCTCGACATCCGGCCCTTCGGCGATGGCGAAGCCCATGTCGCCGAAGATCGCGGTGATCTCGTCGATGACCTGGCTGATCGGATGGATGCGGCCGCGCGCCTCCGGGCCGTCCTGCACCGGCAGCGACACGTCGACGCGCTCTGAGGCCAGTCTGGCCTCCAGCGCCGCCTCGCCCAGCGCCTCCTTGCGGGCGGCGATCGCGCCCTGCACGCGGTCGCGCAGGCCGTTGATCAGCGGCCCCTTTTCCTTGCGCTCATCCGGCGTCATCGCGCCGAGAGTCTTGAGCAGCGCCGAGATCGAGCCCGATTTGCCGAGCGCGGCAATCCGCACATCCTCGACGGCGGCTTCGTCGGCGGCGGTGTCGATCGCAACGAGGATGTCGCGTTCCAGGGTGGCGATATCGGTCATGAACGGGTCGCAAGCGTTGAAGGCATGGGAACGGCGCGTTCTAGCGGGAACGGTCGGCATATGCCAGAGCGAAGCGACGCTTTGCCGAACCGGTCGAACTTGGCCGGTGCCGATGCAGGAGGATGCCTTGCCCGACAACACCCATCAGAAGGAAGCGCCGTCCTACCGGCTCGCCGCGCTCGACCCGGATTTCATCCTGGGCGATTCGACCCGCGGCGTGCGCTTCATGCTCGAGTACCAGAAGGCGGAAGATCATCTGAGGGCGCGCGGGGTCGTCTCGACCATCGTCGTCTTCGGCTCGGCGCGCGTGCGCGAGGGCAATCCCTGGTACGAGGCGGCAAGGCAATTCGGCCGCATCGCGTCGGAACGGGGCGGCGCGCTGCTGGATGGCGAGGCCGGACGCCATCACGTCATCGCAACGGGCGGCGGACCCGGAATCATGGAAGCGGCCAATCGCGGCGCCACCGAAGCCGGCGCCATCTCGATCGGCTTCAACATCACCCTGCCGCATGAGCAGGAGCCGAATGGCTGGTCGACACCCGACCTGACCTTCCTCTTCCACTACTTCGCGATGCGCAAAATGCATCTCGCCATGCGCGCGGCCGCCCTGGTGGTCTTCCCCGGCGGCTTCGGCACGCTCGATGAGCTGTTCGAGATCATGACGCTGGTGCAGACGGGCAAGATGGCCCCAGTGCCGATCGTGCTCTACGACTCCGGTTACTGGCAGGGCCTGCTCAACCTCGACCGGATGGAGGCCGCCGGCTTCATCCGCCCCGAGGATCTGAAGCTGTTCAGTTACGCCGACACGCCCGAGCAGGCTTATGACCGCATTGTCGAAGGCGCAGGCGAAGGCTGGAACCCGTCTGGCAACGGCAGCGTGCAGACTTGAATTCAAAGAAAAAGGCCGGCGTCACCGCCGGCCTTTTTCAATTCAGCGATGCCAGTCCGCTCAGGCGGCCTTGGCTTCGGCGCCCAGCGCGCCCTTGACGGTCTCGACCACGGCCGTGAACGAGGCCACGTCGTCGATCGCCATCGCGGATAGGGTCTTGCGGTCGAGCTCGATGCCGGCCTTGATCAGGCCGCCGATGAAGACCGAATAGGTCAGGCCGTGCTCACGCACCGCAGCGTTGAGACGCTGGATCCAGAGAGCGCGGAACGAGCGCTTCTTGTTCTTGCGGTCGCGATAGGCGTACTGCATCGAGCGATCGACGGCCGCCTTGGCGGCGCGGATCGTATTCTTGCGGCGGCCATAGAAGCCCTTGGCGGCCTTCAGCGTCTTCTTGTGCTTGGCGTGGGCAGTAACGCCCCGTTTCACGCGAGCCATGTCATGATCTCCGGAATGTCAGGTGGCGTCAGCCGTTGGGGAGGAAGTACTTCTTCACGTTGGCAGCGTCGCCCTCGAAGAGGGTCGTCGTGCCGCGGTGATTGCGGATCTGCTTGTTGGTCCGCTTGATCATCCCGTGACGCTTGCCGGCCTGGGCGTAGAGCACCTTGCCGGTACCGGTGATCTTGAACCGCTTCTTGGCGGCCGATTTAGTCTTGATCTTGGGCATTTCAGCTCCTCAATGGTCGCGGCATCGCGCTTTTTTGAACGCGTCGCCAATGTCTTGCTTTCAGGAAGCAAAGCACGACCGCCACGGCAGCCCTTATCAGCCGGGCGATCGAAGGCCGGCCCTATCGCAGAAAAGTGCCGTTCTGGCAAGTGCGAAGCCGGCAATGCCGAGCGAGGCTGCCGATAAAAACAGCAGCCATCCGCGCACTTCCTTCAGACGCCTGTCACAACGTAAGGTCAACAGGCGCATTCCGCATCTGGAGAATCCCCCGTGAAGAAGCTTCTGCTCAGCCTCGCCGCAGGCCTCGCCCTGACGGCAGCAGCCTCTGCCCCTGCGCTTGCCCAATCGACCCTCGAGAAGATCAAGGCGCGCGGCAACATCATCTGCGGCACCAGCGAAGGCGTGCCGGGCTTCTCCCTGCAGGACAAGAACGGCATCTGGCGCGGCTTCGACACCGATGTCTGCCGGGCGCTGGCCGCCGCGATCTTCAACGACCAGGACAAGGCGAGCTATCTCTCGCTCTCGAGCAAGAACCGCCTCGTCGCCCTGCAATCCGGCGAGATCGACGTGCTCGCCCGCACCACGACCTGGTCGCTCGGCCGCGACATCGGCCAGGGCGTCAGCTTCACCGCCATCAACTATTATGATGGCCAGGGCTTCATCGTCCGCAAGAAGCTCGGCGTGAACACGGTGAAGGACCTGAACGGCGCCTCGGTCTGTGTCGCGCAGGGCACGACCACGGAGCTCAACCTCGCCGATTACGGCCGCACCCACGGCATCAAGTTCGAGACCGTCGCCTTCGCAACCCTGGAGGATACGGTGCAGGCCTATGAGGCCGGCCGCTGCGACGCCTATACCACCGATCTCTCCGCACTCGCAGGCACGCGCGGCAGGCTGAAGGATCCCGACGAGCACATGCTCCTTCAGGAGGTCATCTCCAAGGAGCCGCTCGGCCCCTGGGTCCGCAAGAACGACCCGGCCTGGTTCGATCTCGTGCGCTGGACCGTGTTCGCGACGATCAATGCGGAAGAACTCGGCGTGACCCAGGCCAATGTCGAAGAGCTGGCGAAGACCTCGCAGAACCCGGAAATCCGCCGCATGCTCGGCGCCGAGGGCAAGTTCGGCGAGGGTCTCGGCCTGACCAATGACTGGGTAGTGCGCATCATCAAGGCCGTCGGCAATTACGGCGAGAGCTTCGACCGCCATTTCGGCCCGAAGACCAGCAACCCGCTGCCGCGCGGCGTCAACAAGCTGTGGACGCAGGGCGGCCTGCAATACGGCCCGCCGATCCGCTGACCTGCCGACAAGCGGGCCGGCCGATCAGGCCGGCTCGCAAACCGCCGTCTCCTTC
Organism: Allobosea sp. 10N428; assembly: GCF_056394545.1. Taxonomy (NCBI): domain Bacteria; kingdom Pseudomonadati; phylum Pseudomonadota; class Alphaproteobacteria; order Hyphomicrobiales; family Alloboseaceae; genus Allobosea; species Allobosea sp. 10N428. The sequence continues at coordinate 1,128,491 of NZ_JBFTIC010000001.1, forward strand.
CGTTCGCCCAGCAGCCGGCTGTAGCCGGCGAGCGTGACGAGCAGCGCGACGGCCCCGGCCGTGACCGAGATCCAGAAGCCGCTGCGGGCGCCGAAAGCATCGATCAGAGCGCCGGCGGCCGAGGCGCCGAAGGCCATGCCGATGCCGATGCCGGTGATGCCCCAGGTCATGCCTTCGGTGAGCTGGCGCGGCGGCACCAGCCGCTCGATCAGCCCCATGGCGATGATGATCGTAGGCGAGACGGCCGCGCCGGCCATGAAGAAGACCAGAGCCAGAGAGGTCAGGCCGGTCACCGCCAGCAAAGGCAGAGTGGTCGCCGCCGCGAGCGCTATGGCAGCGACGAACTGCGTAGCGAGCGACGCCCTCAGCCTGAGCGCCCCGAAGACCAGGCCGACGATGAGAGAGCCAGCCGCGTAAATCGCCAGCACCACGCTCGCCATCGCCTTCTGCCCCTGCGCATCGGCGAAAGCGACGGCGGTGATCTCGGCCGTACCGAAGATCGCGCCGACCGCAATCATCGCAAGCACCACGACCCGCACACCGCCGAGCCGGATGACCGAGGCATCCATCCCCACGGAGTCGGCACGGACAGGCGGCTCGGTACGGCGCTGGGCGCAAAGCAGCGGCACGCCGACGATCAGGAAGATCATGGCGGCGAGCGGCCCGGCCTCGGGAAAAAGGCTGACGCTGAGCCCGATCGCCACGATCGGGCCGACCATGAAGATGACCTCGTCGACCACCGATTCGAAGGCGAAGGCGGTGCGCAGCTGCGGCGTATCCCGGTAGAACTCCGTCCAGCGTGCCCTGACCATCGCGCCGATGCTCGGCATCAGCCCGGAGAGCAGCGCGAAGACAAAGAGCAGCCAGCTCGGCGCGCCCGCCCAGGTCGCGAGGATGAGGCCGCTCAGCGCAAGCACAGCGGCAGTGGCAGCCGGCATCAGCACGCGGCGCTGGCCATAGCGATCGACGAGGCGCGAGACCTGCGGYGTGATCAGCGCGCTCGCGAGCGCGAAGGTCGCGGCGACGGCACCGGCGATGGCATATTCGCCGCGCCGCTCCGACAGCATCGTCACGATGCCGAGGCCGACCATCGAGGCTGGCAGGCGTGCGACGAAGCCGGCGGACGAAAAAGCGAGGGCGCCGGGCACCCGGAAGATCTCACGGTAGGGATTAGGCATGATTGTCCCGAAGGAAGCGCACATACGCCGCGTATGTGAATGGATAATTGCATGCATCTCGTATGTCAATTAACATACGGGCTGTATGTGAAAGGGAAATGATGGCCCGCAGGCTTCGCGCCGACATGATCGCGGAAACCCGCGCCAGCCTGATCGCCGCCGCACGCGAGGCGTTCGGCACGATCGGCTATGCGGCTGCGTCGATGGATGATCTGACCGCTGCGGCGGGGCTCACCCGCGGCGCGCTCTATCATCATTTCGGCGACAAGAAGGGCCTGTTCGCCGCCGTCCTCGACCAGATCGATGCCGAGATGACGGTGCGGCTGCGTGCCGTCTCGGCTAAGGCGCAGGATCGCTGGACCGGCTTTCGCGACGAATGCGCAGCCTATCTCGCCATGGCCCGCGAACCGGAAATCCAGCAGATCGTGCTGCGCGACGGGCCCGCCGTCCTCGGCGATCCCTGGCACTGGCCGATCCAGAACGACTGCATCCGCATGATGACGCACGGGCTCGGCGAGTTGGTGGCCGAAGGCGTGCTGGCCCCGCTTGATCCGGAGGCCATCGCGCGGCTGATCGTCGGCGCGACCCAGCATGCGGCGCAATGGATCGCGCATGCACCCGAACCCGAATCCGCCCTGCGGGTGGCGACCGACGCCTTCAACGCCATGCTCGACGGGCTTCTGCTCAAGCCCGCATGAAAAAGGGCGCCAGAGGCGCCCTTTTTCCGCATTCTGAACAGAAACGCGCCCGGTCACGCCTCAGCGCGGCGCGAGCACCATCACCATCTGGCGGCCTTCGAGCTGCCAGTCGCTCTCGACCTTGGCGATCTCGACGAGATCGGCCTTGACGCGCTCGAGCACCTTCACGCCGAGATCCTGATGCGCCATCTCGCGGCCGCGGAAGCGCAGGGTGACCTTCACCTTGTCGCCTTCCTCGAAGAAGCCCTGCATGGCCTTCATCTTCACATCGTAATCGTGCTTGTCGATGCCGGGCCGGAGCTTGATCTCCTTGATCTCGATGGTGCGCTGCTTCTTGCGCGCCTCGGAAGCCTTCTTCTGCTCGAGAAAGCGGAAGCGGCCGTAATCGAGAATCTTGCAGACGGGCGGAACGGAATTCGGGGCGATCTCGACCAGATCGAGACCGGCATCCTCAGCGATCTTCAGCGCCTCGAAGAACGACACCACGCCACGGTTGGCGCCCGTGTCGTCGATCAGCTGTACCTCGCGAACTCCGCGGATATCACGGTTCGAGCGGGGGCCTTCCTTGGTCGGGGCCGGGGCAGCACGGTAAGGGCGACGAATGGGGTATTCTCCTGTATTTGGCGCAGTCCGCGCCGTTGATTCAGACACATTGCATAAAGAGGCGCGATGTCAATGCATGACACCGCTGCGACAGGCATTCGCCCGCGCCTTGACGCCTCAACGCTCCAGCAGCGCGCAATAGACGTCGAGGGTCTCGGTTACCATCGCTTCCAGCGAAAAATGCTTCTCGACATGCTCGCGCGCCCGCCTCGCCAGCGCATCGCGCGCGGAAGGCCGCAGCGACAGCGCTTCGGCGAGACCGGCCGCCAAAGCGGACGCATCGCCCGGCGGGACGCGCCACCCGGTGCGCTCGCCGGGAGTGACTTGCGGCGGGGCGAGCACCGTTTCGGGCACCGCACCGAGATCGGAGACCACGACGGGCGCGCCCATCGCCTGTGCCTCCACCGCGACGCGTCCGAAGGCTTCGGGCTCGGTCGATGGCACGGCGACGACCGCAGCCGAAAGCATCGCCGCCGGCATATCCGTGCAATGGCCGACACGCCGGACGCGGCCTTCCAGCCCGGCCTTGGCGATAAGCCCGTCGAGTTCCTTCACATAGCCGTCGCGCCCTTGGGCGTCGCCGGCGAGGATGAAGGCGGTATCGGTATCGCCGCCGTCACGCATCAGGCGCGCAGCCTCAATCAGGACGCGCTGGCCCTTCCAGCCGGTCAGCCGGCCGGGCAGCAGCACGATGCGCTGATGCGGTTCGACGCCCCAGGCCTTGCGCAACGCCTGGATCCGCTCCGCCCCAACCGCTGCCGGTGCAAAGGCCGAGAAATTGGTGCCGCGATTGACCACCCTGATGCGGTCCCGCGCCATCGGATGCTTCGAGAGAATCAACTCGGCCGTGTAGCCGGAATTGGCGATGACGACATCACCGCGCGCCATCACCGAATTATAGAGCGTCTTCACCGCCGAGCGGCTGTTGTAGGAGCCGTGATAGGTGGTGACGAAGGGCAGTTTCAGGAGCCGCGCCGCGCCGAGCGCGACCCACGCGGGGGCGCGCGAGCGGGCATGGATCAATTCCACCCCCTCCTGCCGGCAGAGCAGCAGGAGCTTACGAATGTTGAGCGCCATCGCGATCGGGTTCTTCGAGGCCGCGGGGAAAGGCAGCCAGACCCCGCCCTTGGCCTGCAGCTCGGCGACGAGACGCCCACCCTCGGTCGCGACCAGCGCGCGGGCGCCCACATCGGTCAACCCCTTGGCGATGTCGACCGCAGTCCGCTCGGCACCGCCCGCCTCGAGCTCCGGAATGATCTGCAGGATCGTCCGCCCCGCCAGCGGATGCGTTTCGGTTGAAGGCAGCGAAAGATGGGCACCCGGTTTGAAGGACATGCTCTCTTGGTCTGGACTTTCATTCGTTGGGGCGAATATGCCCCTATCGGAGAGCCGCCGCAGCTTCTAATCGCCGCGGCCGCGTGATTCGTCACAGGAGATTTGCCGTGGAGCGCCAGCCGCCGCAATGGCTCGAGGTCGGAGACGGCCTCACCGGGCGCCACCTCGCCTATCTCATCCAGGACGGCACGGGAGCGCCCGTGGTCTGGCTCGGCGGCTTCCGGTCCGACATGCGCGCGACCAAGGCCGAGGCGCTGGCGGACTGGGCCCGCGACACGGGGCGAGCCTATCTGCGCTTCGACTATGGCGGGCATGGCGAGAGCGAAGGCRACTTCGCCAGCTTCACCCTGTCGGATTGGCTGGCGGACGCGCTTGCGGTCATCCAGGCCCAATGCCGGCAGAGCCCGATCCTCGTGGGATCCTCGATGGGCGGCTGGATTGCCCTGCTCGCGGCGCGCCGCCTGTTCGGCACGCCGCTGCAACCCGCAGGCCTCGTGCTGATCGCGCCCGCCGTCGATTTCTCCGAGGAGCTGATGTGGGCACAGATGCCTGACGCCATCCGCCGGGAAATCCTCGACGAAGGCGTCTGGCACCGCCCTTCCGAGTATTCACCCGATCCGACACCGATCACCCGCGCCCTGATCGAGGACGGGCGCCGGCACCTGATGTTCGGCGGCGAGATCAAGGCCGGCTGCCCTGTCCATATCCTGCAGGGCATGCGCGATCCCGACGTGCCATGGCGCCAGGCGCTGAAGCTCGTCGAACATCTCAGCGGCGATCCGGTGGTGCTGACGCTGATCAAGGACGGCGATCACCGCCTGTCCATGCCGGACGATATTGTGAGGCTGCAATCGGCGGTCGCCGGGATGGCGACCGCGCCCTGAGCGGCAGGAGTCTGGTCAGCGTCAGTGGACGCTGACCATCTTCAGATCATGCTCCCAGGCATTGGCCGTCGCGGCCTCGCGCGAATCCGTGACGAGGATCGGCGCGCCGTCGGCCGAGAGCAAGGTGAAGAGCTGCAAGCCGGACTCGATCTTCGGAGCCTGCGGAAAGATCCGCATCAGCTCGTCAGAGGTCATCGACTTGACGTAGGCGACCTCGCCGGTGCCGAGCGCGGCGAATTCCGCAGGGGTCAGCGGGTCGGCCTGGATTAGGATTCTGTCCTGTTTCATCGCGCCCTCCTTCAGAGCAGTGCGAATGCGGTTCTGATACTGCGCCTTCAATTATGAACAGATGCGAAAACCGCTGCCGCATCCTTCAACGCCGGACGGCGACCCGTCCTCTACTTTCGGCTCATGATATCGATACGCCGGATGAGCCGTTCCGGTTCCGGCCTGACGAGATCAATTGCAAGCAGGCCGTTCGACAGATCGGCGCCGAGAACCTGCATTCCTTCGGCCAGCAGGAAGCTCCGCTGGAATTGCCGGGCGGCGATGCCGCGATGCAGGAATTGCCGATTCTTGTCATCGCTCTGCCGGCCTCGGATCGTCAGCTGGTTCTCCTCCAGCGTGATCTCGAGCTGCTCGCGCGAGAAGCCCGCTACAGCCAGCGTGATCCGCAGACAGTCGGGCTCGTCCTCCGTCCGAGGCAACCGCTCGATATTATAGGGCGGGTAACCCTCGCTCGCGCCCTTGGCGACGCGATCGAGCGCACGCTCGATATCGTCGAAGCCGAGCAGGAACGGGTGTGACAGGCTAGGCGTACGCGTCATCTCTACCAGGCCCTCGAAAGGCGCCTCACGAACATCGGGACCCGCCGCCGGCAGCATCCCGCGGGCGAAAGGCGAACCCTTTCGCTTGTCCACGATATGGCGAAGCCGTGGCCGCGCTTCAAGAGGAGGGCGGATCAGGCGGCAGCGAACCGCACCGCATGACGATGAGGGAAAAACAAAAAGGTGGTACAGCCACCCCGGCTTGAACGGGGGACCTCTAGATCCACAATCTAGCGCTCTAACCAACTGAGCTATGGCTGCCCGTACCCGGGGCATGGGACCCTGCCGCGGCAGCGGGGGTCACCAGCGGCGCGGACCGTAGTGCCGACGTTCCGTTTTTGCAACCGCGGAATTCGATTTCTTCCGCAGGAATTTCGGCGCACCCGTCAGTGCGCCGATGATGTCGTCGCGCCTAGTCCTTGCGCAGCGCCGTATTGGCGACGCGGGCGAGCTCCTTCAGGTGCTCCGCATAGGATTCGTAGCTGCGGCGGACTGCCTTGGCCTGAAGCGTGATCGCCTCAGAGGCGCTGTTGCTGCGCGCCAGGGTTTGAGCATCGCGCAACGTCGCCTCGAGTTCGGCGCAGGCATGGTCCAGCATATGGGCCTGCAAGGCGCCGAAGGCCCGCGCCATCGTCAGCGCCTGGCTCATGATGGTCGCGGATGCGACGGCGGCAGCCTCGGGCGGACGCGGCAGCGGCAGCGAATCGAGTGAAACCGGCTGGATCAGCTTGGCCGCCACGGGCGCGGAGACCGGCTCGGCCGGCTTGACCACCGGGGCAGACGGCGCGGCGGCTTCGACCACCCGCGCCGGTTCCGGAGCCGGCTTCGCCCCGACCGGCGCGGCGTTGCCGCGCGGGGCGATCTCTTGCGAGGCGGTCTTCGGAGAAACGGCAGCTTTGGCGACCTCTGCCTTCGGCGCGGCCTCCGGGCCCTTGGCCGAAATCTTGGGCGCAAGGATCTTCGCCGCCGGCTTCTCAATGCGCCTCTCGGCGGGGGCAGACTTCACCGCAAGCGCGGAAGCCGGCGCTTCATCAGACCGATTCGCCTTGGCCGGAGCAGTTGCATCGGTCCGCGCCGGCGTCGGAATGGCGGGTGAAGCCGGCTTCTCGGTCGCCAATGGCGTCTGGGTCACCACCGGAGCGGCAGCGGTCGGAGAAGCGGGTTTCGCAGGGGCTTGGCTCGCAGGAGCGGCAGGAGGCGGAACCGCAGCGCCAGCGACGGGGCGGGCCTCGGCATTCGTCGACGGCGGCGTTTCAGCAAGCGGCTCGGCGGATGAGGACGATAGCGCCCTCACCGGGGGCAGGCTGACCGGGACCTTGGACGTCGTCCTGGTGGGAGCAGGCTTGACCATGACGGCTCTCCTTCAGCAGCAAACAGCGGAGACCGGGCGCAAGGCCCGGCCCGATACGGAGCCGGCGCGATCAGCGCCGGCCAATGCGGCTCAGCGGCCGCCCTTGGTGGCCTTGCTCACGGTCTCGGCAGCCTTGGCCGCAGCTTCCTGCGCGGCAGCGCCGACATCCTTGAGCTGGTCCTGCAACGCCGCCATCTGCGACTTCAGGAAATCCGACTGATGCTGCATGACTTCGGTAAGATCCTTGGACTTCACCAGCTTCTGGGCGAAGTCGAAGGCCGCCGCCACGTTGTTCTCGGCATAGGCGATGGCCTTGCGGGTCGCATCATGGGTGTTGGCTCGGGCGCTCTCCGCGGAGCCGTGGGCGCTGTCCACAGCCTTCTGAGCCGCACCAATGAAACCGTCGAAGGCCTTGCGAGCCTGTTCGACACTACGCTCAGCGAATTCTCTCATCTCGGTCGGAACTTCATAAGGCAGCTTGCCGTTCATGGGATCCTCCTGTCGCCTCGTCAGCCAATCCTACGTAATTGTGCACTGCAATATCATTGTTGCATCGCAATGACAATAACGTGACATCTGCGACGCCGCGCATGTTAACGCTGTTTCGAGGAGAAGCGGGAGAGCAATCTTCGGCTCCATGGATTCGCCGCCGTTTGGGAGCTATTAAGCTTTCATTAGGCATAACGGGCGCGGATCGAACGAGCGGGCAGGCATGAGCGAATCCGGAGAGGACTGGGCGCGACGGGGCGTGGCGGCGGCTGAAGACGCTGCGCTTGCGTCCTTTGCCGCGGGCGGCGCCCTGCTGCTCTGGGACGCGACCGCCGGGCGCCCCGGTTTCGCGAACGACGCCGGGTGGGCATTGCTCGGCGGCAAGGTGGCAGATGCCACGGTTCCGAATCAGGCGCGGCAGCGGCTTGATGCGCTCGCGGGTGGACTTGCCTCCGCAGCTGGCATCCGCCTCGAACGACTGCGCCTGACCTCCGGCTTCGCAGCCATCCCCCTCACCTGCGGCTGCAAGCTCCTGCCCTGCCCGGACGGTCAGACCGTCCTGGCGATCGCCATCCCCGCTGCCGAGCTGCGCCGGCTCGGCATCACGATACCCCCGAAGGCTGAGTCGACGCCGACCATAACCGCGACGGCCACTCCGTCCGAGGGGACCGATTCGCCCGCCCCGCCCCGCCCGTCGACGATCCGCTTCCTCTGGCAGAGCGATGGCGAAGCCCGGCTGACCAAGCTGTCCGACCAGATCGTCTTCCTGACGGGTGCCGACGCTGCAGACAGGCTGATCGGCCGACGCTGGCAGGATCTCGTCGGCTCCACCATTCTCGACCGCGATGGCGGGCTGATCGAGCGGCTCGGCACGGCCACGACCTGGAGCGGCCACAATCTGCTCTGGCAGACCGACACCGCCGGTGAAGGCGCGCGCGTCGAGCTGTCTGGCGTGCCTGTCCTCGATGCGGCCCGCGCACTCGCCGGTTTCCGCGGCTTCGGCATTGCCCGCTTGAACGAGCGCGAGCCGTTCCTTGCAGCGGCTGTCGCGCCCGAACAGGCTGCGGCGAACACGCCTGCTGGGCCAGCGGAGGCCCTAGCGGAAGAGGATGCGAAGCAGCAGGAGGAACCTGCCGGGGAAATGCACGCCATCGCGGACGTAGAGGCGGAACTGCCGCAAGCCGATGAGGCGGCCGAGTCGTCCATGGTGAGCACGGCGGAACGCGAAGCGGCGCCTGAAGCGGAAAACCGCCCTGAGGATAGCGACGAGTTGCCGCTCGCGGCAGCGCGCGACGAATCCGAAGCTCTCTCCGCCGACCGACCGGACGACGAGCAGCCCGCTGCGGGGTCGGTGGCCCCTGCCGACAACATCGTTCCATTGCGCAACGGCGGCACTGTGACGGCGCTACGTCCGCTTCTAGAGCCGTCGAAGCCGCATCTGAGCTCGGCCGAGCGCAATGCCTTCCGCGAGATCGCCAAAGCGCTGGGCGCCCGCCTGGCCGGCGATGAGGAGCCGGGCGGCCCGCGCCTGCCGCCGGTCGCGCCGCTGCAGGTCAAGGAGCAGGTAGAGGTGGCCGCCGCCGAGAGGCCGGCGGTTGAAGCCGACTCGGCCACGGCCCCGGCACGGCAACGTAATTCCCATGCCGACGTACTCGACCGACTGCCCATCGCAGTCCTGGTCAATCGCGGCGACGAGGCGCTCTATGCCAACCGCACCTTGCTCGATCTGCTCGACTTCGCCGACCTCGCCGATCTGAAGGCCGGCGGCAATGTCAGCCGCCTGATCAAGGAAGCATCGCGCGCTGAAGGCGGCGCGATGAAGCTGATCGATCGCCTCGGTCATCTGGTCAGCGTCGATGCCGTCCTCTCCAGCGTGAGCTGGCTGGACGAGCCGGCGACGCTCATGGCCTTCCGCCATCCGAATGGCGGCGGCGAGGTCAAGGTGCTGACGCCGGAAGAGGCGGAAGAAGCCGAGCTCGCGGCCGAGTTTGCCGCTGAGGAGGCCGAATCGGCGGCGCGCGTCGAGGCACTCCAGCTCGATGCCGAGGCCCGCGACGGCCGCATCGCCGAGCTCACCGCCATGCTGGACACGGCGACCGACGGCGTGGTCACGGTGGATGATCGCGGGCGCATCCTGTCGCTCAACAAGGCGGCCGAGGCGCTGTTCGGCTACGATCAGCGCGAGGTGACCGGCGAACTGTTCACGCTGCTCTTCGCCGGCGAGAGCCATGCCCCGGCCCTCGACTATCTCGAAGGCCTGAAGGGCGGCGGCGTCGCCTCGGTGCTGAACGATGGGCGCGAGGTGCAGGGCCGGGTGCGCCAGGGCGGCAAGATCCCGCTGTTCATGACCATGGGGCAGATCGCTCATGGTGCCGAGCCGCGCTTCTGCGCGGTGCTGCGCGACATCACCGCCTGGAAGAAGACCGAGGGCGAGCTGGTCGATGCGCGCAAGGCGGCGGAGATGGCGAGTGCGCAGAAATCCGACGTGCTCGCCAAGATCAGCCACGAGATTCGCACGCCGCTCAACGCCATTATCGGCTTCGCCGAGGTGATGGCCGAGGAGCGCTTCGGGCCGATCGCCAACGAACGCTACAAGGAATATCTGCGCGACATCCATCAGTCGGGCGGCTACGTCATCAGCCTCGTCAACGACCTGCTCGACCTCGCCAAGATCGAGGCGGGCAAGCTCGATCTCGACTTCGCGAGCGTCAATCTGAACGAGATCGCGCTGTCGACCGTGGCGCTGCTGCAGCCTGAAGCGCAACGCGGCCGCGTCGTGCTGCGCTCGGGGCTCTCGCCGAAGCTGCCGCCCGTCGTCGCCGACGAGCGCTCGATCCGCCAGATCGCGATCAACCTGCTTTCCAATGCGGTGAAGTTCACCGATGCCGGCGGCCAGGTCATCATCTCGACCGCGCTCGGCGACCAGGGCGAGGCGATCCTGCGGGTGCGCGATACCGGCATCGGCATGGATGACGACGAGCTGAAGCTCGCGCTCGAACCCTTCCGCCAGGTGCCGACGACGCGCCGTGCTGGCGGCACCGGGCTCGGCCTGCCGCTGACCAAGGCGCTGGTCGAGGCCAATCGCGCGGCGATGTCGATCACCAGCGTCAAGAAGGAAGGCACGCTGGTCGAGATCACCTTCCCGCCCCAACGCGTGCTCGCGAGCTGAGGCCGCCGCCCGGCTCCCACGTCGACCTCTCAGGCGCGCGACGACGCCTGAGGGGTCCATTGTGCACTGCACTTTCCACAATCTGTCCGGAGTGATATCGAGCTGGAGCGCGACCCCACGGAAGGCTGACGGAGCCGTTCCGGAGAGCGAGGATATCCACGCGTCGCATCATGCGCGTCCGGCAACTGACCCTCACACAGTCTGCGCTCGCAGCGATCGGGCTTGTGCTCGCCTGCTCCATGATGCTGGGAGCGAGCCTGCTCTGGCATCATTACGGCGCGCTCAGCAGCAGCGCCCGCACGCTCGCCCGCCTCGACGCCTTTCGGCTGGTGCTCGATGCCGCCTACCATGTCTCGGCCGAGCGAGGCCCAACCAATGCGGCTCTCGGGCGCGAAGCGACGGAGCCGGACCCGGTGCGAGAGCGGCTGCGAGCCTTCCGAACGTCGAGCGACGCCGCGATCGCGCGGATCCCGGCTTCGCTCGCTCCCGATGTCGCGCGTATGCGCGCGCAACTCGACGGCGCTCGCGGACAGGTCGACGCTCTGCTGGCGCGTCCGCTGACGCAACGTGACCACGATGCCGTGGAAAAGGCGATCTTCTCGATGTTCGCCGTCTACGACGCGACCCACCCGCTCACCAATACCGCGATGGACAAGCTTCTCGCAGGCGATTCAGCGCTGATCGGCCAGGCTCTGGTGGCCCATATGCTCGGCGAGCTTCGCGACTATGCCGGCCGGCTGGGCTCCTATCTGGTCATCTCGATCGTGCGCGGCGAACCACTGGCCGGCCCGTCGCAAGCCGCCTTCGACCAGATGCGCGGCCGCGTCCTCGAGCTGTGGCGGCTCACCAGCTCGCAAACCAGCACGCGTGCGGCTCCGCTTGTCGCTCAGGCTCATCAGGCCACCGAAGAGCTCTTCTTCAACCAGGGAATACGGTTGCTCGACGACACGCGGCAGCAGCTCGACGCGGGCCGATATCGCGGAACGCCGGAATCCTTCACCGATATGCTCGTGCCGAGCTTCCAGCCGATCGGGCAATTGCGCGACCGCTTCATCGCTGCTGTCGCCGACCGCTTCGATGCAACCTATCGCCATGCACGGGCGGATTTCATCGTTGCGGCCATCGGGATGGCGCTGGTGGTCGCGGTCGAGCTGGCGCTGCTGTTCGTCAGCCGGCGCTTCCTTTTCCGGCCGCTCATGCTTGCGCGCGCCCGCGTCGTCGATCTGGCGAACGGCAGGTTGCACCAGCCCGCCGCGCCGGGCCAGCTGCGCAGCGAGATGCGGGACCTGTTCCAGGCGCTGGAAACCCTTCGTCGGCGGCTGATCGAACGCGAGCAGCTCGACACCGAAAGACTGCGGCTGACGGCCCGCCTGCGGCGCCAGGCCGACACCGACGGGCTGACCGGCGTCATGAACCGCGGCGCCCTCGAAAGACTCGTCGAGCGAATCGCTCGCTCATCCAAAAAGGACCGGCAGATCGGGCTCATCTTGCTCGACATCGATCACTTCAAGGCTATCAACGACGAGCTCGGCCACATTGCCGGCGACGCCGCCCTGCGGGCGCTCGCCCAGCGCCTACAGGACGGACTGCGCGAGGAGGACGTCATCGCCCGCTTTGGCGGGGAGGAGTTCGCCGTCCTCGTCCTGGATGGCAGCGCGGCCGATCCCGACATGCTCGTCGAGCTGGCCGAGCGGCTTCGGCGCCTGATCGAAGCCGAGCCCGTTCTGCTCGATACCGGCGCGGAGGTCGCGATCACCGCGAGCATCGGCATCGCTGCAGCCAGCGTCGGGCCGGAGATGTGGCCGGAGTTGCTGGAGGCTGCCGATGCCGCGCTCTATCGCGCGAAGCGGGAAGGCCGGAACCGCGTGGCGACGGCGGGCTGAGACCCCTTCCGGTTACAGCAGGGTGCCGGTCAGGATCGCGGCAGCGACGCCGAAATAGATGACCAGGCCGGTGACGTCGACGAGCGTCGCCACGAAGGGCGCCGAGGCGCTGGCGGGGTCGAAGCCCAGCCGCTTCAGCGCGAAGGGCAGCATCGAGCCGGCAAGCGAGCCAAAGGTGACGATGCCGACCAGTGCGCCGCCCACCGTCGCGGCGACCAGCATCCAGTGCGGCCCGTAATCGTAGAGACCGAGCCACTGCCACACCATGATCCGAACCACGCCGATCACGCCGAGAATGGCGCCGAGCGTGAGACCGGTCGGCAATTCGCGCAGCGCGATCCGCCACCAATCCTTCAGCGTGACCTCGCGCAGCGCCAGCGCGCGGATGATCAGCGAGGTCGCCTGCGAGCCGGAATTGCCACCCGAGCTCATGATCAGCGGGATGAACAGCGTCAGCACGATCGCCTTCTCGAGCTCGCCCTCGAAGTACTGCATGACCGAGGCGGTCAACATCTCGCCGACCAGCAGGATCGAGAGCCAGCCCGCGCGCTTGCGGATCATCGAGAGGAAGCCGATCTCGTTATACGGCTGGTCGAGCGCCTCCATGCCGCCGAGCTTCTGCACATCCTCGGTCGTCTCGGCGATCATCGCGTCGATGACGTCGTCGAAGGTGACGATGCCGATGATGTGCTCGTCCGCATCGACGACCGGAACGGAAAGCAGGTCGTATTTCGTGATGAGGCGCGCCACGTCCTCGCGATCGACCTCGGGCGCGACGGTGATCGGCTTGTGCGCCGGGACGACCGATTCGACCGGCGCCTCGGGATCGCCGGCGATCAGGCGCCGCAGCGAGACGGCGCGCACCAGCTTGCGTGTCACGGAATCGAGCACGTAGATCGCGTAGACCGTCTCGCGCGAGCGTTCGACGCGGCGGATATGATCGAGCGTTTGCTGCACCGACCAGTTGCTGGGCACGCTGACGAACTCGGTCGTCATGATCGAGCCGGCACTGTGCTCGGGATAGGCCAGCAGCTTCTTGAGATCGGAGCGGGTCTGGCGGTCGATGCGGCCGCTCAAACGCTGTCGTGTCGTCTCGTCGAACTCCTGGAAGACGTCGGCCGCGCGGTCCGCCGACATGGCGGAGAGCAGCGCACCGGCGCGCTCCTCCGGCAGCATCGCCAACGCTTCGGCCGCAGCGGTGAATTCGGGCTGATCGAGCACCTCGACGGCGCGGTCGAAAGGCAGTTCCGCCAGGACATGGGCGATCGTCGCCTCGTCCTGTTCGTTCAGCGTCTCGACGATGTCGGCGACGTGCTCTTGCGCCAGCGTCTGGGCCAGCGTCACGGCGAGGAGGTCCGTCGTGGCGACAGTATCATTCATGGCTCTATTCCTTGCGATCGGGCCGTCATGGCCGGATCGCAGGCGAGCCGGGTAACCCGGTCAGGCGCGCGAGGCGGCGGCAGACGGCTTCGACTGTCGGCTGGGACTGTCGCTTGGCATCGGGTCGGGGTTTCCTGTGAGCAGCCGGCCGCGAAGGCCGGAAGCAGGAGGCCAATGCACCCGCCAAACGCCTGCGTCAAACGGTTTTTTCGATGCCGCGACCGAGGCATCCCGCATTGGCGCGACGCCAGCGTGCGCCTAAGGTCGCTGCGACGGAATCGGCCCGCTCGCCGGCTCAGGTCGCCCGCACGCCATCTCTCACCGGAATCCTGCCGATGTCCCTGACGATCTACGGTTGCTATCGTTCACGCGCGACGCGCGTCATCTGGCTCGCCAACGAGCTCGGCCTGCCCTTCACGCATGTGCCGATTATCCAGGCCTATCGCGTGCCGGATCAGAACGCACCCGGCGTGCCGCTACACACCCGCAGCGCCGAGTTCCTGAAGATCAATCCGAACGGCCACATCCCCAGCATCGACGATGACGGCTTCAAGCTGCACGAATCGCTGGCGATCAATCTCTATCTCGCGCGCAAGCATGGCGGGCCCCTGGCACCGCAGAACGCGCAGGAGGAAGGCCTCGCGGTGATGTGGTCGCTCTGGGCGGCAACGGAGTGCGAGACCCATGCGCTCAACCTGCAGTTCCACCTTGCCGCCTATCCGCCGGAGAAGCGCAAGCCGGAGCTGGTCGAGGCGGCCCTCGCCGCCCTGCCCGGCCCCTTCGCGGTGCTCGACAAGACGCTGGCCGAAGGCAACGGCTATATCATGGGCGGCCGCTTCACCGTCGCCGATATCAATGTCGCGGAGATCATCCGCTATGCGAAGCCGGCGACGCAGCTCTTCGACGCCGCGCCGCGCGTCAAGGCCTGGCTCGATGCCTGCCAGGCGCGGCCGGCCTTCAAGGCGATGTGGCAGGCGCGCGACGCCGAAGCCGCCTGAGACAGGAAACGGGTGGAGCACGAGCCGGGGCGAGCCTATCGCTCCGGCTCGTTCCTTTTTCAGCAGGTTCGCCATGTCCGCCTCCCCCGCCGCGCAGCCTGCCATGGATCTCAGCGACTGGCTGCTGCTCCTGCTGCTCTCGCTGCTGTGGGGAGGCGCCTTCTTCTTCGGCAAGATCGCCGTCGCCGAATGGCCGCCGCTGGCCGTGGTGCTTGCGCGCGTCGGCATGGCCGCAGCGGCGCTGCTTCTGGTCGTCCGGATTTCGGGATTGTCGATGCATGTCGGCAGGCCGATGTGGCTCGCCTTCTTCGGCATGGGCTTGCTCAACAACCTCATTCCGTTCGGGCTGATCTTCTGGGGACAGACCCAGATCGCCAGCGGCCTCGCCTCGATTCTCAACGCCACGACGCCGCTCTTCGGCGTCGTCGTCGCCCATCTCTTGGGCCAGGACGAGAAGGCAACGGGGCTCAAGCTCGCCGGCGTGGGCGCCGGCATCATCGGTGTCGCGATCCTGATGGGCCCCGATGCGATCGGGGGGCTCTCGGGAGCTCTGCTGCCGCAGCTCGCCTGCCTCGCCGCCGCCCTGTCCTATGCCTTCGCGGGCCTGTTCGGCCGGCGCTTCCGCAGCCTGCCGCCATTGGTCACGGCCGCCGGTCAGGTCAGTGCGACCACGCTGATGACCGTTCCGCTGGTGATCCTCTTCGACCCGCCCTGGCTGCTGCCCGCACCACGCGCCGAGGTCATGTTCTCGCTTATTGGGCTCGCGCTGCTCTCGACGGCTCTCGCCTATGTCATCTTCTTCCGGATCATGCGCCGCGCCGGCGGCACCAACGCCATGCTGGTGACGTTCCTGATCCCGGTCAGCGCCATTCTGCTGGGTTCGCTGTTCCTCGGCGAGGCACTGCAGCCGCGGCACTTCCTGGGGATGGCGGCCATCTTCGCCGGGCTTGCCCTGATCGATGGCAGGCTGTTTCGCATGAGGCGCACGCGGCCGGCATGAGCCCGAAGAGTTTATTGCCAAAAAATTATGAATTACGGTAGGGTCGACTTGTCGGCTGGAGGCGCTAAGGGCACGTGCCACTGACAGAGATATCGCGGGAAGCGATACTGGGGAACAGGGGACGGCCATGGATGTGCGGCAACTGCGATGTTTCATCGCGGTCGCGGAAGAGCTGCATTTTGGCCGCGCGGCCGAGCGGCTCGGCGTCGCGCCTCCTGCCCTGTCGCGCCAGATCAGCGCTCTCGAGGACGAGCTCGGCGTCAGCCTGCTGACACGGACCACCCGCCAGGTCGCGATGACCCGCGCCGGCTTGATCATGCTCGAGGAGGCCAAGGGCATCCTCGTCAAGATGGAGCACGCTTCCCGCGCCGTGCGCGAGGCCTCGCTCGCCTCGGGCAAGGTCCTGCGCGTCGGGGCGATCGACGCCGCCTCCTCCAGCTTCGTTCCGGAAGCGCTGATGGCCTTCCGGGCCCGCTTCCCGGGCATCGAGATCAAGTTCGTCGAGGCGATGACGGCCGCACTCGTGCAAATGCTCGAGTCCGGCAAGCTCGACCTCGCGCTGACCCGTCCGCCGCGCAAGCCGACGGACTGCGCCTTCGAGATCCTGCGGGTGGAGCGCCCGCTCGTGGTGCTCAACGAGACGCACCCGCTCGCCGCCCGCGAACACCTGACGATGCTCGATCTCGTCGGCGAGCCCTTCGTCGTGCCGTCCAAGCGCATCCGGCCCTACGCCTATGATCTCGTCATGGCCTATTTCGAGAGCGTCGGCGCGGTGCCAAACGTCACCATCGAGGCGACAGAGAAGCCGGCGATGATGTCCGCGGTGGCGGCCGGGCTCGGCATGGCGCTGGCGCCGGACTGGGTCTCGCGCCTCTCGTTTCCCGGCGTGACGATGCGGCGTCTGCGCGGCGCATTGCTCGATCCGCCACCGCCGGGCGCGCTGGTCGGCGTCGCCTGGCGTCCCCAGCAGAAATTGCCGGCACGCGACGATTTCCTTGCGATCCTGCGGGAAAGCGTGACCTTGCTCGACGAGCGCCACAGCGTCCTCACCCCTTCCCCCAAAACGCAGAAGCGGAACACCCGCCCCGGATCGCCAGTCGGAGGAGCCTGATGAGTCTCAATCAGATAGAACGGGCGCAGGGTCTGCGCATAAGATCGACGCAGGACTTGGCCGGCGGCCTGTTCATGGTGGTTCTGGCGATCGGTGCCTACATCTTCGCCTGGGATCTTCCGGTCGGCACGCTGCGCCAGCTCGGTCCCGGCATGCTGCCGAAAGCCTTCGCGGCCATCTGCGGCGCGCTCGGCATCATGCTGGCCGTCGCCTCGCTGCGCTACAACGGCGAGAGCCTCTCGGGCTGGTCCTGGAAGGGCATCTTCTTCGCGCTCGGCGGCGCCTGCCTGTTCGGGCTGACCATCCGCGGCTTCGAGTTCGGCCCGATCCAGATCCCGGCACTCGGCCTGCTCGTCTCCGGGCCGCTACTCATCTTTTTCTCAGGGCTGGCGGCAGATGACCGCAAGTTCAAGGAGCTGGTGATCTTCGCGTTGGCGATGTCGGCCGCCTGCATTCTTCTCTTCAAATACGCGTTGAGCCTGCCGATCCCGCTCGCGCCCTGGCTGCTGGGTATCTGAGCGATGATGGATACGCTTGCCCATCTTTCGCTCGGTTTCGGCGTCGCGCTGACGCTCAAGAACATCGCTCTCTGCTTCGTCGGCTGCCTTGTCGGCACGTTGATCGGCGTCCTACCCGGCGTCGGGCCGATCGCGACGATCTCGATCCTGTTGCCGATCACCTTCGGCCTCGATCCCACCGGCGCGCTGATCATGCTCGCGGGCATCTACTACGGCGCGCAGTATGGTGGCTCGACCACCGCGATCCTTGTCAATATCCCGGGCGAGGCGACCTCGGTCGTTACCACACTCGACGGCCACCAGATGGCCAAGCAGGGGCGTGCGGGCGTCGCGCTGGGCACCGCGGCGCTCGGCTCCTTCTTCGCCGGCTGCGTCGCGACCCTGTTCATCGCTGCGCTCGGCGCGCCGCTGACCAAGATGGCGCTGCTCTTCGGCCCGGCGGAGTATTTCTCGCTGATGGTGATGGGCCTGTGCTTCGCGGTGGTTCTGGCGCGCGGCTCGATCCTGAAGGCCTTCTGCATGATCATGCTTGGGCTCCTGTTCTCGACCGTCGGCACCGATCTCGAGACCGGGCAGGAACGCCTGACCTTCGGCATCCCGGCGCTCTCCGACGGCATCGACTTCTCGGTGCTCGCGATGGGCGTGTTCGGCTTCGCGGAAGTGCTGCGCAACCTCGAGAGCCCCGAGGCGCGCGACGTCGTCAAGAACAAGATCGGCCGGCTGCTGCCGGGCTGGGAGGACATCAAGCAATCCGCCGCCCCGGTGCTGCGCGGCACCTTCATCGGCGGCATCCTCGGCATCCTGCCCGGAAACGGCGCCGTGCTCGGCCCCTTCGCCAGCTATACCGTCGAGAAGAAGATCGCCAAGGATCCATCGCGCTTCGGCAAGGGCGCCATCGAAGGCGTTGCCGGTCCGGAATCGGCCAATAATGCCGGCGCCCAGACCGCCTTCATCCCGCTTCTCACCCTCGGGATCCCGCCGAATGCGGTGATGGCGCTGATGGTCGGCGCGATGACGATCCACGGCATCATTCCCGGCCCGCAGGTCATGACCCGCAACCCCGAATTGTTCTGGGGCATGGTCGCCTCGATGTGGGTCGGCAACCTCATGCTGCTCATCATCAACCTGCCGCTCGTCGGCATGTGGGTGAAGCTGCTGCAGGTGCCATACCGGCTGATGTTCCCGGCGATCCTGATCTTCTGCTGCATTGGCATCTACTCGGTGAACAACCAACCGCTGGACGTCGCGTTCACGGCGCTGTTCGGCCTGTTCGGCTATCTGCTGATCAAGCTCGGCTTCGAGCCCGCCCCGATGCTGCTCGGCTTCGTGCTGGGCAAGCTGATGGAGGAGAAGCTACGGCAGGCGCTGATCATCTCGCGCGGCTCGTTCTACACCTTCATCGACTATCAGAACCGGCCGATCTCGCTCGGCCTGCTGATCGTCGCCGTCCTCGTGCTCGCGATCGCTCTGCTGCCTGCGATCTCGAAGAAGCGCGACGAAGTCTTCACCGAATGACGGGGTTGCCGCCCCGGCGCCAACCCCATCAATTTCATGTCAAGCAATCTCTGGGAGGAATGCTGATGAAGAAGTTCGTTCTCGGCCTCGCCGCGGCAGCGGCGCTGGCCTTTACCGGCAGCGCGCAGGCGCAGGGCTATCCGACGAAGCCGATCACCATGATCGTGCCCTTCGCGGCCGGCGGCCCGACCGACATCATCGCCCGCATCGTCGCCGACCACATGTCCAAGACGCTCGGCCAGCAGATCGTCATCGAGAACGTCGCAGGCGCCGGCGGCACGACCGGCATCGCGCGCGCCGTGACGGCCGCGCCCGATGGCTACACCATCGCGATGGGCCATCTCGGCACCTTCTCGGCGGCGCCCGCCACCTATCCCGGACTGAAATACGACCCAATCAACGGCATGCAGACGATCGGGCTCGCCGGCGGCACGCCGATCCTGATCGTGGCGCGGAAGAGCTTCGAGCCGAAGGACCTCAAGGCGTTCGCCGACTATGTGAAGGCGAACCCGGACAAGGTGAACGAAGCCCATGCCGGGCTCGGCTCGGTTTCCTGGACCACCTGCACCCTGCTCAAGGGCGTCCTCGGTACGCCGAAGATCAACGCCGTGGCCTATCGCGGCACGGGTCCTGCCCTGAACGACCTCGTCTCCGGCCAGGTCGACTTCATGTGCGACCAGATCGTCTCCGTCGCCGAACAGGTCCGCGCCAATACCATCAAGGCCTATGCCGTCGCCTCGGCCCAGCGCTCGCCGGCCCTGCCCGATGTTCCCACCACCAAGGAAGCCGGCCTGCCCGACTACCAGATCGAAGCCTGGAACGGCATCGCCGGCCCGAAGGGCATGCCGAAGGAGGCCGTGGACAAGATGGTCGACGCGCTGAACAAGGCGCTCAACGACGAAGGCACCAAGAAGCGCCTGCTCGACCTCGGCACCGTTCTACCGACGGCTGAGGAGCGCACTCCGGCCGGCTTCGCCGCGCTGATCAAGCGCGATGCCGACAAGTTGACGCCTGCTCTCTCGGCCGCCCCGAAGCAGTGAGGCCAACCCAGTTAAATCGTCTTCGCGGCGGGCCTCGTGCCCGCCGTTCTCGTTTCGAGCGATAATCCGCGCCCGGCGGGTGAACCCGCCGCCTTCCGCAATGAACTGACAAGTCATTGCTGCGGCTCATCTTCTCGCCGGCGATCGCAAACGTTAACATCTCGTGACCCCTTTTTTGGGGAACTGTTTCGGCTTGCTGCAGTTTTCCTTCCCGAAGTTCACTTCGAAAGGAGAAAGCCATGATCAAGAAGCTCGCTCTTGTTGCCGCGTTGACCATTACGCCTGCCGTTGCCTTCGCCCAGAGCCAGCCTTCGGGCGGTGCGGTCGGTGGCGCGACCAGCGGTGCGGCGGCCGGTGCGGTTGGCGGCGCTGTGGTCGGCGGCCCGGTGGGCGCTGTCGTCGGCGGCGTCGGCGGCGCCGTGGTCGGCGCGATCGTCGGCGATGCTGCCGAGCCCCGCTTCCGCACCTACGTCGTCGAGCAGCGCGTTCCGTCTTATAGCTATGCCGAGCCGGTGGCTGTCGGCACCGTCCTGCCGGCGCAGGGCGTCGTCTATCACCGCGTACCGGCCGAGTACGGAGCGTCCGCCTCGCGCTACAACTACACGGTGGTGAACGATCGCACCCTGATCGTCGAGCCGCAGACGCGCCGCGTGGTCCAGATCATCCAGTGACGCCAGTCTCTACGGAATGGCCCGCCTCGGCGGGCCATTCTCGCTTTTGTGATCGCCGCGGCACGGAACTGCCGCAGAAGGCGCGCATTCTGGCTTTGGGGCTAGGCAGTTATCGGAGGTCGATCATGATCAAGCGGATTCTGTTGGCTGCGGCTTTTGCAGCCATTCCCGCAACCGTTTTCGCACAAAGCATGGGGCCTATCATCCGCGACCCCGCAAGCGGCGGCTTCACTCATGACCCGGCCCTTGTCGGCACCGAGACGAACATGATGCCGTTCGACGTCTTCGCGCCACCTCTTCGGCGGGATCCCGCCGGCGGCACGATGATCAACGACGACGCAGGCTTCCGGAACTATGTGACGGCGCAGCACATGCGGTCATATCGCTATGGCGAACCGGTCGTGATCGGCACGGTGCTACCGGCGCGCGGCATGGTCTATCGCAATGTGCCCGCGGCATATGGCGCACCCGGCTATCACTACACGATCGTGAACGGCGAAGCCGTCGTCGTCGAGCCGCGCACCCGCCGCGTGGTCGAAATCATCGAATGACGCTGGATTGCCGCGCGTCCGGCCGGACGCGATGACGGCGATCAATCCATTGTTGTCGCATCGATTCCGAAAAGTGACGTCCACTTTTCGCCCGGTGCGAAGGCCGGAAAGGCCCTTGCCCGTGGCGGCATGGGCCTTCCCGGTGCTCAGCGCGTACCGAACATGCGATCGCCTGCATCCCCGAGACCCGGCACGATGTAGCCGTGATCGTTGAGGCGCTCATCGATCGCGGCGGTCCAGATTCGGACATCGGGGTGCGCGCTGCGCAGATGAGCGATGCCTTCGGGCGCCGCCAGCAGACAGACGAACCGCAGATCCCGGGCGCCCCGCTCCTTCAGACGCTCCACCGCCGCCACGGCGGAATTGGCGGTCGCGAGCATCGGGTCCATCACCACGATCATGCGGTCTGCGATGTCGGATGGAGCCTTGAAATAATACTCGACCGCCTGGAGCGTATCGGGATCGCGGTAGAGGCCGATATGGGCGACGCGCGCGGCCGGCACCAGCTCCAGCATGCCGTCCAGGAAGCCGACGCCCGCCCGCAGGATCGGCGCGAAAACCATCTTCTTGCCAGAGATGACCGGCTGCATCGACTTCTGCAGCGGCGTCTCGATCTCGATCATCTCGGTCGGCAGATCGCGCGTCACCTCATAGCAGAGCAGCATGCCGATCTCATTGAGAAGCTGGCGGAAGCTCTTGGTGGAGCGGTCCTTCTCGCGCATCAGCGTCAGCTTGTGGCGGACGAGCGGGTGATCAACGACGGTGACGCCGTCCTGGCTCGAAGTCATACGCCGGCTACCCCTTTTTCTCTCGAAACTCTGCTCGTCAAAATACCGTGCCATCGCTGACAATGGTCAAGGGCGGACCGCCATCCACACGCTTTTCACGCGCGATCCGCCGACCGGCGGCCCAGGTACCACCTTCGAGCACCTTGGCGAGCGGCAAATCCTCGCGTGAGCGGCCGAGGCGCTTGCGGATCAAGAGTCCGATTTCGTCGAGCAGCGCCACCGTCAAAGCTCGCCATTCGACGACCAGCGGCGAGGAAACCTCATGCGCCTTCGCCCGATCCGCCTCGTCCTTAAGCGCGATCACGCCGCTGTCGAGAAAGAGCCCGCCATTGCGGTATTCGGGCAGGCCGGTGAGATCGTCAATGTCGATGACGGCGATGCCGGCCCATTGCAGCGGTTCGATCAGCGAGTAGGTCAGCCATTGCGACAATTTGTGGAAAGGCACGAGCCCTTCCGTGACCTCGCCCGGCGCGATCAGGGGATGGCGCCAGGTATCGCCGAGCGCAACACCAGCGAGCGTCAGGCGCGAGGGCCAGATGCCGCCGAAGGTCGCGAGCACCTCGCCGAGCATATGCGCAGCTCGCAGCGTGCCGGTGTCGGCGGCAGCTGCGAAACGGTCGAAGAGTTCGCCGGGGCGCGACAGGCCCTGTCGCTCCAGCTCTTCGCCGAGGCGGTTGAGCAGAGCGGCCCGCCCCTCCAGCGCCAAGAGCGGATTGTCCGGACCCACCTGAAAACCTTGTGCCAGCGTTGCCGCATCGCGCCGCTTCAGCCCGGCGGCGTCGGCGCGAAGCGGATCGGCAGGATCGCTGGAGAACAGGCCGGCGGCGAACATGTCGAGCGAGGCCAGCGCCAGCCCCTCGGAACGCCCGATTTCGCGGCCGGTAGCAGGATCGCGGTAGCGCCAATCGGGGCCCGCACCGGCATCGAGCAGGACGCTGACCACGGCAAGATCATAGGCAGCGCGGCCACGGGCAGCCGGGTCCGCGAAGCCGGCCGCCTGATCGAGCCTTTGCCAGCGATCATCGCCCGCGACGACGAAGTGGCGCCAGCGCGCATGGAAGGGAATTTCGAGCGTGGGATAGTTCGCCCGGATTGTCTCAAGCACATAGTCGGCGCAGGCTTCCAGCCGCTCGGTCTGGACGCTGAAATGCAGCAGCTGGCCGGCGAGCCCGAGCTCCAGCATCTCCCGCGCACGCTCGCGGACGGCGGCAGGTTTCAACAGGGCGCGGAACGCCTCGGTATCGCGGTCGGGCATCGTCAACTCGGCTAGATGCGGGGCAGGATCAGAACTTCTCGAGGCCACGGCCGACGGTGGCCTTGAGCGCATTGTCGCCGGGTGCGCCGTCAGGCGAATAATAGCCCGCAGCCTTCTTGGCCTCGATCTCGACCGATGCGTCGGGCGGGATCAGCTCAGGCGGGATCGCGACGCGCTCGCCGATGGTGATGCCGCTCTCGACCATGGCGTCATATTTCATGTTCGACATCGACATCAGCCGGTCGATATGGGTGACGCCGAGCCAGTGCAGCACATCAGGCATCAATTGCTGGAAGCGCGCGTCCTGCACGCCGGCGACGCATTCGGTCCGCTCGAAATAGGTCGCGGCGGAATCGCCGCCCTCCTGCCGCTTGCGCGCGTTGTAGACGAGGAACTTGGTGACTTCGCCGAGCGCCCGGCCCTCCTTGCGGTTGTAGACGATCAAGCCGACGCCGCCGCTCTGCGCTTCCCGCACGCATTCCTCGATGCCGTGGATGAGATAGGGCCGGCAGGTGCAGATGTCCGAACCGAAGACGTCCGAACCGTTGCACTCGTCATGGACGCGGCAGGCGATGCGCTTCTTTGGCTCGGCGAGCGCGGAGACCTCGCCCATGACATAGGCGGTGATCGAGCCGATCGGCGGCAGGAAGACTTTGAGGTCCGGCCGCGTCACCAGCTCGGGATACATGCCGCCGGTCTGCTCGAAGAGCGTGCGACGCAACTCGTTCTCGGTGGCGCCGAAGCGCTCGGCGATGCCCGGCAGATACCAGACCGGATCGACCGCGATCTTGGTGACGGAGATGTCGCCCGACGGATGGAGGATGTTGCCGTCCGCGGCGAGGCGATGCGCGCCCATGGCGGCCAGTATCTCGGGCAGGTTGAGCCTGGCCTTGGTAATCGCTATCGAGGGGCGGATGTCGATGCCCTCCCCGATCAGCTTGCCGAAATCCTGCGCCACCGTATGGCCGAAGGGATCGAGCGAAACGATCTTCTTCGGATCGGCCCATTGCGGCTGCGGCGAAATCTCGGCCGTCGGATAGGTGTTGGTCAGGTCCGGGCGTTGCGAGGGGTTCATCGCACGGGCCGAGATCGCCAGCGCACGGTAGACCGAATAGGAGCCGCCATGGGCGCCGATGACGTTGCGGTCGGCCGGGTTGGTGGTCGAGGCAATGATCGGGCCGCGCTCGGCCGCGGTGGGGGCGCCCCATCGGATCGGGAAGCGTACGGCAGCGCTGCCGGGCTCGGGATGGGAGGTCAGCCTGATATGGCCGTTACGGTTCGGCGCGTTCATCGCAGGTCTCGCCCTGAAACAGGAAGGGCCCCGGGACGGGAGCGTCCGGGGCCCTCTGGACCTCAAGAAGTCTGTACCAGCGCGTGGACGCCGTCAATCGCCTTAGAAAACAGCGAGATAGCGCAGCAGAGAGATGATGCCGATCACGATGACGATGATCTGCACGACGTTCTTGATCTGCCCGTCGAGCGGCAGCATCCGCACGAGATAGAGCACAAGGCCGATCACGAGAACAGTGATCAGCAGCGAAATCAGAATGGACATGCTTTCAGCCCTTTATCTCGGCCGGTGGCCGGCCCCCCCGGGAGCCCTGCCGCGACGGATTCGCGACCTGTCAGCCCCGTCGAAAGAACGTTGCAGGGTGGGAATAGGTTCCGGTGCGGGGTTTGCCGGCGAAGGAGACGGGGCGGTTTCCGGATGAACGCGGGGCCGCAAACGAAGACCCCCTCTCCCGGATGGGAGAGGGGTAGGGGTGAGGGAAGGACGGAAAACCAGTCCGGCACGGAACCAACCGCAGCTGCGGAGAGGGCAGAGCAAGGGCGACCGACGGCTGGCCCTCACCCCTACCCCTCTCCTATCCGGGCGAGGGGATCCCGCGCCTTATCCTGCGATGCGGTCGAAATCCGCCACGGCTCGTGTCGCCTGACGGAGTTGGTTGAGCAGCTTCAGGCGGTTGGCACGCTGGGCCGGATCGGGATCGTTGACCGTGACCTTGTCGAAGAAGGCATCGACCGCCGGGCGCAGTTCCGCCAGCGCGGCCATCGCGCCCTCATAGTCTTCGGCGGCGACGGCAGCCTCGGCCTTCGGCGTCGCCTGCGCCAGCGCGACGGCGAGCGCCTTCTCCTCGATCAGGCCGGCTTCTGCAATCAACTGCAATTCGGGCGCCGCGGAAAAAGCGCCCTCCCCGTCCTTCTTCTCCTCGGCCTTGAGGATGTTGGCGGCGCGCTTGTAGCCCGCGAGGAGGTTCTTCCCGTCCTCGGTGTCGAGGAAGCGGCCGAGCGCGGCGACGCGGCGGGTGATGAGGAGCAGGTCGTCGTTGTCTGACGGGCCGTCGCCGATCACCGCATCGACAAGGTCATGCCGCGCGCCGCGGTCGCGGAGCATGATTTTCAAACGGTCGTGGAAGAAGGAGAGGAGATCATAGGTTTCACTCCAATACCAACGAGATCCTGCCCATTTGATGTAGGTCTCGATGCCCGCCGCACGGGCTCGAGCACTTTTAAAAGAGTGCAAAGCTTCTTCCGCGTCCAGCTCTACCAGCTTTGCAGCGAGAGCTTCTAGTTCGGCAGTCTTCTCCGAAACACCAGCAACCATCTTGCTGGTGCGAAGCGGATTGAGGACTGGCATAAGCCCCAGCCGCACCCCGTTCTCAACCACCAGCCGGATCACGCCCAGCGCCGCGCGGCGCAGCGCATAGGGGTCCTTGCTGCCAGTCGGCTTCTCATCGATGGCCCAGAAGCCGACGAGCGTGTCGAGCTTGTCGGCCAGCGCCACAGCCACCGAAACCGGATCGGTCGGAACGCGGTCGGAGGGGCCGAGCGGCTTGTAATGCTCCTCGACCGCGGCAGCGACCGAAGCGTCCTCGCCCTGCAGCTCGGCATATTTCCGGCCCATCAAGCCCTGAAGCTCAGGGAACTCGCCGACCATCTCGGTGGGCAAATCGGCCTTGGCGAGCTTGGCGGCGCGCTCGGCCTTCTCCGGGTCGGCACCGACGATCGGCGCCAGCTCCTTCGCCAGCGCGGCGATGCGCTGGACGCGCTCGCCCTGCGTGCCGAGTTTGGCGTGGAAGACGACGCCGAGCTTGTCGAGCTTGGCCATGCGCTGGTCGAGCGGCTTGGCTAGATCGAGGCCGAGCTTCTCGGCGCTCTCCTTGAAGGTGTCGAGATCAGGCAGCGAGCCGCGATCGGTCTGCCAGAAATAGGCGGCGTCCGAGAGGCGCGCACGGACGACGCGGCCATTGCCGGCGGTGATCGCCGCTCCGCCGTCGCTGGCGAGGAGGTTCGAGACCAGGATGAAGCGATTGGCGAGATCGCCTGTCGCCGGGTCGCGCAGCACGAAGCATTTCTGGTTGGCGCGGATGGTGGCGCGGATCGCTTCGCCGGGGATGTCGAGGAAGCGCTCCTCGAAGGAGCCCATCAGCACGGCCGGCCATTCGACGAGGCCGGCGACCTCCTCCAGCAGCCCCTCGTCCTCGACGAGATCGAGCCCCTGCGCGAAGGCGAGGTTGCGGGCATCAGTGAGGATGATCTCCTTGCGCCGGTCGGCATCGAGCACGACCTTCGCCTTCTCCAGTGAGGCCACGTAATCGTCGAGACGCTTCACCGTGATCGGGCCGGGCGCATGGAAGCGGTGGCCATAGGTGACGTTGCCGGAGACGATGCCGTCGACCTCGAAGGGCACGATCTCCGGGTCCTCGGTCTCGGCGGCGCCGAAGGTGCAGAGGATGGAGTGCAGCGGGCGCACCCAGCGCAGGCTGGCGCCGGCCGCCGAAGCCTTGCCCCAGCGCATCGATTTCGGCCAGGGGAAGGAGCGGATCACGCTCGGCACGATCTCCGCGATCGCCTGAACAGTCTGCTGCCCCGGTTTCTCGATGATGGCGACGTAGGAATCGCCCTTCTTCGGGTCGCTGACGATGGTAGCCTGATCCAGCGAGGCAAGGCCGGCGGCCTTGAGGAAGCCCTGAACGGCGGCGTCGGGCGCGCCGACGCGCGGGCCCTTGCGCTCCTCGCGCACGTCGCGGCCGCGCACCGGCAGGCCGGCGACATGCAGCGCGAGACGGCGCGGTGTGACGAAGGCCTTGGCGCCCTCATAGACGAGGCCGCGCTCGACCAGCGCATCGGTGACGAGCTTCTTGAGGTCCTCACCGGCCTTGCGCTGCATGCGCGCCGGGATTTCCTCGGAGAAGAGTTCGAGCAGGAGATCGGGCATCAGATTGCTCCCCCGCCGGCGGTCTTCAGCCAGGCCGCGCCGCAGGCCTTGGCGAGCTCGCGCACGCGCAGGATGTAGCTCTGCCGCTCGGTGACCGAGATCACGCCGCGCGCATCGAGCAGGTTGAAGATGTGGCTGGCCTTGATGCACTGGTCATAGGCCGGCAGGGCAAGTTGGTGGCGCGGCTGGTTGTCGCCAGACGCCGGCTCACCGGCAGCGAGCAGCGCCTTGCACTCGGTTTCGGCGTCCGTGAAATGCTGGAACAGCATCGCGGTGTTGGCGTGCTCGAAATTATGCCGCGAATATTCCTGCTCGGCTTGCAGGAAGACGTCGCCATAGCTGATGCGGTCCTCGCCATCGAGGCCGTTGAAGTTGAGATCGTAGACGTTCTCGACGCCCTGGACATACATCGCCAGGCGCTCGAGGCCGTAGGTCAGCTCGCCCGCGACCGGCGCGCATTCGACGCCCGCGACCTGCTGAAAGTAGGTGAACTGGCTGACTTCCATGCCGTCGCACCAGCACTCCCAGCCGAGCCCCCAGGCGCCGAGCGTCGGGCTTTCCCAGTCGTCCTCGACGAAGCGCACGTCATGCAGCCCGAGATCGACGCCGATCGCCCTCAGCGAGTCCAGGTAGAGCTGCTGCAAATCCGGCGGCGACGGCTTCAGGATGACCTGGAACTGGTAGTAATGCTGCAGCCGGTTGGGGTTCTCGCCGTAGCGGCCGTCCTTGGGGCGGCGCGAGGGCTGGACATAGGCGGCCTTCCAGGGCTTCGGCCCGAGCGCGCGCAAAGTCGTCGCCGGGTGGAAGGTGCCGGCGCCGACCTCCATGTCGTAGGGCTGCAGCACCACGCAACCTCGCTCGGCCCAGAAGCGCTGCAAGGTCAGCAGCAGCCCCTGGAAGGAGCGGGTCGGGTCCATCGCCGGGGAATAAGCCGGGATGCTGGAAAGCGAATGTGGCGCGGGGGCGGACAAGATGCCTGCAACCTTCCGATAACAAGGGAATTGCGGGGTGATTAGGGTTCGGACCGATCAGGGTCAAGCGCAGGCCGGAACCGCAGCCGGACAGATTTCGTTCATAACCCGTCTGCTAACCACGAGACGCCGCATGATCAGCAATGTTCGGGGGCGAGCATTGGATCGATGAGCAGCGGCTGAATAATGAAGGAGTTATAGCCCATGTTGACAACCCGCATCATTGCCGCCGCCTTTGGCGCGGCAACCTTGCTCGGTGCCGCCATGAGCAGCGCCCCCGCTTCCGCTGTTCCGATTTCGGCTGGCACGGCGTTGGGCTCAGGCGCCGAGACCGGTCTCGTCCAGCAGGCGTGGCACCGCGGCCGCCCGCATTACGGCCCGGGCCGGCCGCATGTCCGTCGCTGCTGGACCGAATCCCGCCGCGTCTGGAATGGTCGCCGCTGGATCGTGCGCCAGCAGCGCATCTGCCGCTAAGGCGGCCAACCGCCTCGATGAAGGCAAGCTGAACGGCGCGGTTTCGCGCCGTTCAGGTGTGACGGCCTAGCTTCGCATAAGGGACGACAAGTCAGCCATCGGCACGGCCGGCGGCTATCGATGGAGAACACGATGTTCCGGACAACGCTTCTCGCCGCTGCCGTGACAGGCGCGCTCGGCGGTTTCGCCATGATGGCCGCCCCGGCCTCGGCAGCACCGGTCGCCGCTCCCGCCGGCCAGACGGCGCCGGCCGGCCAGGGCCTGATCGAGCAGGCTCAATATTACTATCGCGGCCCGCGCCGCTATTATGGCTCTCGCCCCTATTATCGTCCGCGCTGCTTCTGGTCGGAACGGCGGGTGTGGAACGGCTGGCGCTGGGTGGTCCGCCCGGTGCGGGTCTGCCGCTGAGGTTGACGCATTGCAGCCATGATTCGCGGCTCAATGAAGGCTCGCTGAACGGCGCGGTTTCGCGCCGTTCAGGTTAAGGGGGATAGTTTCCCCTCCCATGGACGGCGTTGGTCAGCGCAAGGCGAGACCGTCGACGCCATCGCACGGAGGATATCATGTTCAAGACGATGCTTCTCTCCGCCGTGACGGCCGGCGCGCTGGGCATTGCAGCCCTCACCGCCGCCCCGGCTTCCGCGGCGCCGGTCGCGGCTGCGCCGCAGGTCGATCTCGCAGGCGGCATGGTGCAACAGGCGCAGTACTATTACGGCCCGCGCCGCTATTATGGCCCGCCTCGCCCCTATTACGGCCCGCCGCGCTACTACGGCCCGCGCCGCTATTACGGTCCGCGCTATTACGCCCCGCCGCCTCCGCCGCCGATCTTCGCGCCGCCGCCGCGCTACTACTGGTAAGCGGCGAGGCGCGCCCGCCCACGATGCACGGCCTCGCTCTCGGCCGTGAACCGGCCATCAGGTCCATTGATCACGAAAGCCGGCAGCAGCTCTGCCGGCTTTCTGCTGTTCAGCACCGCCGTGACGATAACGCGAATCGCTGGCGTGTCGGCAACGCCGTAGACGGGTCGGATCGCGACGGCACCGAAGCCGGAGGCGAGACCGGCGAGCAGATCGGGCAGCGCCTCGGCCCGATGGATGATCGCGAGCAGGCCGCCCGGCTTCAGAGCCCGCCGCGCGGCACGTAGCCAGGGCCCAAGATCGCTCTCCGCCACATGGGCCGCCCGGCGGTTGGCAGTCGGCGAGGCACGCGTCCCGCCCTGCGGATAGAAAGGCGGGTTCATCGCGACCGCGTCGCAGGAAGCCGGCTTCAGTCCCGCCACTTGCAGTTCGGCCGCCGGCGCTGTGACGTCTGCCGCGATGACAATCCCGCGATCTGCCATGCCATTCAATGCCAAGTTCTGCGTCGCCAGAGCCGCCAGTTCCGGGTCGCGCTCCAGCAATGCGATCCGCAATGCCGGCCGCAGCAGCGCAGCCGCGAGCGCCACCGTCCCGACGCCCGCGCCGATATCGAGGAGCGTACCGCCATCGAGCACGGGCAGCGTCGCCGCGAGCAGGATGGCGTCGGTGCCGGCGCGGTGGCCCTTGCGCGGCTGGCGCAGGCGAAGACGCCCGTCGAGCAGCCGATCCTCGACGATCTCCCCGAGCGCAAATACGGTTTCTCCCTCACTCATTGCGCAGCTCGGGCCCATAACCGGCTTCGACCAGAAGGGCCCGCGCCCGGCGGCTATCCGCCTCGCGCACGAGGAGCCGGCGTGGAAAGGCGCCGGTCATGCCCTCGAGGGCGCTGATATGCTGGTCTGCGATCAGGCAATCGAGCCCGGCCGATTCCAGCAGTGCCTCGACGGCGCCGAGCAGGATGAGGTCGTTGGTGCGCATGAGTTCGTGCATCGCCCCATGGAGCCCAACCCGCCCCCTTCGCGCAAGCTGCGGCGTCGCGACGGTTTGCAGGGGCTGGCGTCCCATGCAACGGTTGTGGCATGGCTGGCGCGCGTCGTGCCGGCGCAGGGATCGGACTCGGAGTGCTTCTGTGGGTGTCGTCGTCTCCCTTGAGGAACGGGAATCGAATCAGGCGAGCATCGAGCCGCTGGTCGCGCTGACGCGTGCCGATATGGAGCGGGTCAATGCGATGATCCTGTCGCGCACCGGCTCCGAGGTCACGATGATCCCGGAGGTCGCGAACCACCTGATCTCCTCCGGCGGCAAGCGTCTGCGGCCGATGCTGACGCTCGCCATGGCCGATCTCTGCGGCTATCGGGGCGAAGGCCATGTCAAGCTCGCGGCGTCGGTCGAGTTCATGCACACCGCGACGCTGCTGCATGACGATGTCGTCGACGAGAGCGACATGCGCCGCGGCAAGCTCGCCGCCCGCATGCTCTGGGGCAACGAAGCCAGCGTGCTGGTCGGCGATTTCCTGCTGGGCCAGGCCTTCAAGATGATGGTCGAGGTCGGTTCGCTGCGGGCGCTCGATATTCTCTCCACCGCCGCGGCGGTGATCGCCGAGGGCGAGGTTCTGCAACTCTCCGTCGCCAAGAACACCGAGACGACCGAGGACGAGTATCTCTCGGTGATCCGCGGCAAGACGGCCGAGCTCTTCGCCGCCGCCTGCGAAGTCGGCCCGGTGATCGCCAATTCCTCGAAGGCGGACGCCGCCGCCTGCCGCAGCTACGGGCTCAATCTCGGCATCGCCTTCCAGCTCATCGACGACGCGCTCGACTATGGCGGCGTCGCGGCGAAGCTTGGCAAGAACACCGGCGACGATTTCCGTGAGGGCAAGATCACCCTGCCCGTCGTGCTCTCCTTCCGCCGCGGCGATGAGACAGAGCGCGCCTTCTGGAAGCGCACGCTTCAGGACGGAGAAATCCGCGAGGGCGATCTGGAAGAAGCGCAAGCGATCATGCGCCGGCACAAGGCGCTGGACGACACCATCGCGCGCGCCGAGCATTATGCCCGCATGGCCAAGGATGCGCTCGGTCTTTTCCCGGCCTCGCCGATGAAGCAGGCGCTCAACGCCGCCGTCGATTTCTGCGTGGCGCGGGCGCACTGAGGCGGCATAGGTCGGGTCCTTGACCCGCCCCTCTCAGAAACCAGCCTTTTTCTGTGAGAGATGCCCGGGGCAAGCCCGAGCATGACGGACAACGTCAGCGCAGCAGCGTCGGCTTCGCCCACCAGCCTGGCTGTGTCTTGGCCAACGCTCGCGACGCATCGGCGCTGGCCCTGCAATCGTCGAACAGGGCGAAGCAAGTCGCGCCGGAGCCGGACATGCGCGCCAATCGGCAGCCCGGCAATTCCGCTAGCCGCTCGAGGACGACGTCGATCACGGGCGCGACATGCCTCGCCGGAGCCGCCAGATCGTTATCGGAAGCGGCGAGCGCTTCGTGGAACGCCCCTGTCGGCACAGAATCAGGCGCGGTGCGCGGGACCGTGATTTTCTGCCCCGGTGTCAGGCCCAGAGCGCGGAACACCGCGGCCGTCTCTACCGGAACGCCCGGATTGACCAGCACGGCGAAAAGCGGCGGCAGGCGGAGCACCGGCCCAAGCCTCTCACCGATGCCGGCCATCAGCCGCGCCCGCGATTCGAGGCAGACCGGCACGTCGGCGCCGATCTTTGCAGCGACGTCCGGGAGGACCGGATCGGTTTGAGCGATGCCGTTCAGGCGCGCGACGAGGCGCAGCGCCGCGGCCGCGTCAGCCGAGCCGCCACCGATCCCCGAAGCGACAGGCAGTCGCTTGACGAGATGGAAGCGCCCCAGACGCAGGCCTGGACGGGCGGTCGCGAGCGTCCGCGCAGCACGCAGAATGAGGTTGTCGTCCGCGGCAGACAGCCCCGCCGCGCGCGGGCCGGTGATCGACAGAGATAGCGGCGCATCCGGCTCCAACGTGAGCTCGTCACCAACCCCGGCGAAGGCGACCAGGCTTTCGAGCTCGTGATAGCCGTCCGCGCGCCGGCCCAGGACCCGCAGGTCGAGATTGACCTTGGCGCGCGCACGCGTCGTCAGCGGTAAAGCCACGGCCGCTCCCGGTTCAGCCCCGCGACGGGATCGGCGTCAGCCGCCGTCCTTCTTGGCGTCGTCGGTCACGTTGGCGGACGGGCCTTCCAGCCCGTGCTCGATCTTGCGTTGGATCTTCTCGAGATCCTCCGGCTCGGGCTTGAGATCGCGCGCGTGATTCCACTGGAATTTCGCCTCGAGCTGGCGGCCGGTGCGCCAATAAACATCGCCGAGATGGTCGTTGATCACCGGGTCCGAGGGGCGCAGCTCAGCTGCGCGCTCGATCTCGCGCGCGGCATCCTCATAGCGCCCGAGCCGGTAATAGGCCCAGCCGAGCGAGTCGATGATGTAGCCGTCGCGCGGACGCAGCTCCACGGCGCGGCGCAGCATGCCCAGTGCCTCGTCCAGCTTCAGATGCTTGTCGACCAGCGAATAGCCGAGATAGTTCAACACCAGCGCGCGCTCGCGGCCGAGCGGATCGGGCAGGAGTTCAAGCGCCTTGCGCAGATCGGCCTCGGCCTCCGGCCAACGATTGATGCGTTCCCGGGCGATGCCGCGGAAATAGTACAGATCCCAGTTGGCGCGGCCGGGGGACGCGAGCTTGTCGATGGCCTTGTCGTAGGCGGCGGCCGCCTCGGCGAACTGCTTGCGCGAGCGATAGATGTTGCCGAGCGCGGCGAGCGCATCGACATCGTCCGGCCGCTCGGCGATGACCTTCTCCAGATGCTTCACTGCCTCATCGGGCTTGCCGAGGTTCTCCAGCGCGAGGCCAGCCTGGATCTCGGCGTTGGACCGCAGCGGCGAGGAGGCCGGCATCTTGTCATAGACCGCGACCGCGTCCTCGGGCTGGCGAGCCCGCTCGAGGATGTCGCCCAGCGTCAGGATGGCGAGGTCATGGCCGGGATCCAGGTAGATCGCCATGCGCAGATAGAGAAGCGCTGCGGCTTCGTCGCCCTGCCGGTTGCCCGCGCTGGCGAGCCCGTAGAGAACTTCGGCCGCGCCCTGCTGCGCGGTCTGGATCTGACGCGGCGGTGCCTCCTTCTTCGACACCAGCGACATGCCTTCGCGGATGATCGGATGATTCGGCAGCAGCCGGTCGAACTCGGCGTAAGTGGCTGCCGCGCCGGCAAAATCGCCGCTGCGGGCCTGGAAGCGCGCCCAGAGGTCGACGAGGCGCAACGTGGTCTTCTCGGCGTCGTAGGCGGCCTTCAGCCGCTTTTCGGCCTCGGCCTTGCGCCCGGCGGCGTCGAGAATCAGGCCGGCATGATAGTCTCGGAAGAGGTTGTAGGAGGGCTCGCCCTTCAGACGCTCGAGCGTCTCGATGGCGCGCTTGGAGTTGCCGGAACCAAGGTAGGACCAGGCGGAGAGCAGCGTCGCCGTGATGTCGGCCGCCCGGCCGCGACCGCCACGCTGGAGGTGATTGCGGGCGGTCTGGTAGCTCTTCTGCTTGATCGAGCGGATGCCGATGACGAGTTGCGCCAGGCCATTGCTCGGATCCTGCTGGATCAGCTTATCGGCGGCGCGGAAGGCGTCGGGCATGGCGCCGTCGGCGAGAAAGGCGACGAAGGCGCGCTCCAGCAACTCGCTGTTGCGCGGATCTTCCCGCACGGCTTCGCGCAGATAGACCGAGGCCGCGCCGAGATCGCGCGAGGCGCCCGCCACGATGGCGGCGAGATAATTCCCTTCGAGGCTGTCGGCTGGCTCCAGCGAATCAGACGAACGCGGCGCGGTCGCTCCCTGGGCCGCAGCGGCCACGGGCAGGACCATCAACAACGACAAGGCAGCAGCCGTACCGGAGGCACGCACCTTCTTCAGAAATGTCACGACTGCTATTCTCCCTCGGTCCGCCGCCCAAATGCTCCGGGCGCTCCTTCGGCGGACCGTGATGGCTCGCGTAGGCCGCCAAGATGGCGGTTTCCGGGCGGGCGGGCAAGCGGGGCCCTACGCGAATGCGGCGGCTTCGTAGCGGCGGCGCAACAGTCCCCAAAGACCCGTTTTCCCCGCAGACTTGCAGCGAGAAAACATTGTCCGCCGGCACAAGGATAGCGACTCTCTATTTCCTCTGCTTGCAGCTCAGGCAGCGATCATTGTCGGGACCGCTCCGATGATGAAGACTGTTCTGAGCTCTGCCGCAACGGCTCTTCTCATCGGCTTCGCCGAGGACGAGCCGGAGCCGGCGGTTCCGGCCGCGCGCAAAGGCCGAACCACCATTTCCAAGCATGAAAGGGCGCGCCTCGCAGCACGCCCTTGTTCGTAGGACTCTCAGAGACAGCCGATCACATATT
The DNA here is from genome assembly GCF_056394545.1 of Allobosea sp. 10N428. Lineage (NCBI taxonomy): Bacteria > Pseudomonadati > Pseudomonadota > Alphaproteobacteria > Hyphomicrobiales > Alloboseaceae > Allobosea > Allobosea sp. 10N428. Next base: position 1,163,630 of record NZ_JBFTIC010000001.1, read on the forward strand.
CGCGTAGCCGGGCCCGCCGCCGCCTTCCGGCACCGTCCAGGTTATGTTCTGGGCGGGGTCCTTGATGTCGCAGGTTTTGCAGTGGACGCAGTTCTGCGCGTTGATCACGAAGCGCGGATTGCTCTTCGTCTCGGCATTCTCGTAGACGACCTCGTAGACGCCTGCCGGGCAATAGAGCCGCGCCGGCTCGCCATAGACAGGCAAGTTCTTCGCGATCGGGATCGAGGGGTCGGTCAGCTTCAGGTGAGCCGGCTGGTCTTCCTCGTGATTGGTCGAGGACAGGAAGACCGATGACAGCTTGTCGAAGGAGATCTTGCCGTCCGGCTTCGGATAGGTGATCGGCGTCACCTCGGCGAGCGGCTTCAGCGTCGCGTAGTCGGGCTTTCCGTGCTTCAGCGTGCCGAAGGGCGACCAGCCGAAGAGCTGGTTCAGCCACATGTCGACGCCGCCGAGCCCGATGCCGATGAGCGTGCCGAACTTCGACCAGAGCGGCTTGACGTTGCGGACGAGCTTCAGGTCCTTGCCGATGGCGCTGTCGCGCCAACTCGTCTCGATCTCGACGACCTCGTCATGGCTGCGGCCCGCCTGGAGCGCCGGCGCCAGCTTCTCGGCCGCCAGCATGCCCGACAGGATGGCGTTGTGGCTGCCCTTGATGCGGGGAACGTTGACGAAGCCCGCGGCGCAGCCGATCAGCGCGCCGCCCGGGAAGGTCAGCTTCGGAACCGACTGGAAACCGCCCTCGGTGATGGCGCGCGAGCCATAGCCGATGCGCTTGCCGCCCTCGAAAGTGTCTCGGATCAGCGGATGAGTCTTGAAGCGCTGGAACTCGTCGAAAGGCGAGAGCGTCGGGTTCTGGTAGTTCAGGTGAACGACGAAGCCGACCGAGACCAGGTTGTCGTCGAAATGATAGAGGAAGGAGCCACCGCCGGTGCCGTTGTCGAGCGGCCAGCCGAAGGAATGCTGGACGCGGCCCTTGTGGAACTTCTCCGGCTTGACCTGCCAGAGCTCCTTCAGGCCAATGCCGTATTTCTGCGGCTCGCGGCCCTCATCGAGGGCGAATTTCTTGATCGCGATCTTGGAGAGCGAGCCGCGCGCACCCTCGCCCAGCAGCGTATAGCGGCCGCGCAGTTCCATGCCGCGGGTGAAGCGGTCCGAGACGGTGCCATCCTTGGCGATGCCCATGTCGCCGGTCGCGATGCCGGCGACAGAACCATCCTCGTTGAACAGCAGCTCGGCGGCGGCAAAACCGGGATAGATCTCGACGCCGAGCGCCTCTGCACGGCCGGCCAGGAACTTCGCGACCAGCCCGAGCGAGCCGACGAAATTGCCGTGATTGTTCATCAGCGAGGGCATGCCGAAATTCGGCAGGCGAAGACCGCTCGGCTGAGTCAGGAAATAGAAGACGTCTTCCTTGACCTCTGTGGTCAGGGGGCGCTCGGGATCGTCGCGCCAGTCGGGCACGAGACGGTCGAGGCCGATCGGATCGATGACGGCGCCGGAGAGGATATGGGCGCCGACCTCGGCCCCTTTCTCGACCACGACGACCGAGATGTTCTCGTCGAGCTGCTTCAGCCGGATCGCAGCCGCCAGACCCGCAGGACCGCCGCCGACGATGACGACGTCATAGTCCATGCTCTCGCGCGGTTCGCTCTGCGCTTCCTTGAGATCCATCCTGCCCTCCGCCTTGGCAACCCGCGTCGCGCGATTAGTTTATATATGAACTATTCTGCCGACTCGTTCAACGCTCGGCTTCCGTCCAGTCTGGAACCCCTCTATCCAAGTGCCCGTTCCATTTTGCAACTGCGTTGGCTCGCGAAGCGGCGTTGCAGCGTATAGGATGCGGCCATGAGCCTGTCCGACACAGCCGGCCCCGACGCGCCAGACCCTTTCGAGATTTTGAGCTGGTACGCCGAGATGGGCGTGACCGAGGCGCTCGACGAGGCGCCGCGCAATCATTTCGCCGAGCCGCCCCCCTCCGCCGGCGCGGGCCAACCTCGCCTGCGCTCGTTGCCGGGCCGTCCGGCCGCCCCAGCCCGGCCGATCGCGGCGGCCGCCACGGCGCCCGACGACGCAGCTCTCAACGCCCGCGCGCTGGCCCGCGAGGCGCGCACGCTCGACGAGCTGAAGGAAGCGCTCGCGAAGTTCGAAGGCTGCGCCTTGAAGGCGACAGCCAAGAATCTCGTCTTCGCCGATGGCAACCCGGAAGGCCGGGTGATGATGGTAGGCGAGGCGCCGGGCGCCGATGAGGACCGGCTGGGCTTCCCCTTCGTCGGCCGCTCCGGCCAATTGCTCGATCGGATGCTGGCCTCGATCGGCCTCAGCCGCCAGAACGACGTCTACATCGCAAATCTCCTGCCCTGGCGTCCGCCGGGCAACCGCACGCCGACGCCGCAGGAGGTCGCGATCTGCCTGCCCTTCATCCAGCGCCAGATCGAGCTCGCCGACCCCGACATCCTGGTCTGTGTTGGCGGCCCCTCGGCGCAGGGGCTGCTCGGCTTCAGCGGCATCCTGCGCTCGCGCGGGCAATGGGTGGAATACGATACCGGCTCGCGCCGCATTCGCGCCATTGCGACGCTGCACCCGGCCTATCTCTTGCGGCAGCCGCTGCAAAAGCGCCTCGCCTGGCGCGACCTGCGCGCGCTCAAGGCTGCGCTCGCATAGGCTCCCGGAACCGAAGTCGGGCCGCCAAATGCGGTGATGGAGGAACCGGAAATCTCGCCAAAGTCCCACTTCGAAATCTCGGTTTCCGGCAGCAGCTCCGCATCACGAGGCCCCGAATGGCCGGAATCATGCGCGGTCGATCAATTTGAAGCGATTGCCCCGCGGCCAAGGCATGAGAAATAGCCGTTTCCGGCGATTTGCGATATAATATCATTTGATTTTGCAGCGGCCTGCGCGGTGAACCAATGCGTGGAGGCTGACCATGGCTGTCATCGATCTTGGCGCCGGCATACTGTCCGAGCAAGAGCATGATAGGCAACTGCGGCGTGCCATCGTCGCAAGCACAATCGGCACCGCAATCGAATGGTATGATTTCTTCCTGTACAGCACGGTGACCGGCCTCGTCTTCGCGCGGCTGTTCTTCCCGCGATCGGAGCCGCTCGTCGGCACCCTCGAGGCCTTCGCCATCTATGCGGTCGGCTTTGTCGCCCGGCCGATCGGCGCGGCGATCTTCGGCCATTATGGCGACCGCATCGGCCGCAAATCGACGCTGATCGCCACGCTCATGCTGATGGGAATCGCGACCTTTCTCGTCGGGCTCGTCCCGACCTATGAGAGCATAGGCATCTGGGGCGCAATCATCCTGACGGTGCTGCGCTTCATCCAGGGCGTCGGGGTGGGCGGTGAATGGGGCGGCTCCGTACTGCTCTCGATGGAATGGGCGCGGACAGCGGACCATCGCGGCTTCATCGCATCCTGGCCGCAGTTCGGGGTGCCTTGCGGCCTGTTCCTCGCCAATCTGGCTGTCCTCGCCTTCAGCTGGCTCTCCGGCGACCAGTTCCTGACCTGGGGTTGGCGCATTCCGTTTCTGCTGAGCCTCGTGCTCGTCGCGATCGGCCTCTGGATCCGGCTCGGCATCATGGAAACGCCGATATTCCGCAGGCTCGTCGCCGAGAACAAGGTCGAGCGCGCGCCGATGCTGGAGGTGGTTCGGCGCCACCCCAAGGAGATTCTGCTCTGTGCGCTGCTACGCATGGCTGAGCAGGCGCCCTTCTACATCTTCACGGCCTTCATCTTCGCCTATGGCGTGGGCACGCTGAAGGTCTCGCGCGATTTTCTGCTCGTCGCCGTCCTGGCGGCCTCGGTCCTGTCCTTCGCCTCGATCCCACTCTTCGGCCACATCTCCGATCTGATCGGGCGCAGGCGCATGTATATGATCGGCGCTGCGGCGACCGGCGCCTTCGGTTTCATCTACTTCGGAATGCTCAACACCGGCTCGGCGCTGTTGATCTTCCTGGCCATCGTGATCTCGCTGGTGCCGCATGACATGATGTACGGACCGCAGGCGGCACTGATCGCGGAATCCTTCACCGGCCGCCTGCGCTATAGCGGCGCCTCGCTCGGCTATCAGCTCGCCTCTGTGATCGCCGGCGGCCCGGCTCCGCTCATCGCCGCCTGGCTGTTCGCCAAGTATGGAACGGCCTACGCGATCGCCTTCTACATTCTCGCCTGCGCAATCCTGAGCCTGATCGCGACAGCCTTGATGAAGGATTATACCGGCAGGGATATCGAGGGCGAATACGAGTAGAGGCAACGTCTCCGCGCGCCCAGAGAACCATTCCGTTTGGGTGCAACAGGGCGCGCAGTTCCGCTCGGGACCGTTGCACGCCGAGGTTGCAGGCCCTCTCCCCTGCGACATCACGACCGGCGACTGCGACATCCGCGCCTCTCGCCCAGCCTCGGATTTGACTAATCTGGCCGAGAGCGACGATGCTGCCTTCGGCAGGATCGTTTCAAGCCGCCCCGAGGCGGTAGCTGGCCGGAGTCTTGCGATGGAAATCGACGCTTTTCAGCTTTCACGCATCCAGTTCGCTTTCACCGTTTCATTTCACATCGTCTTTCCAGCCTTCACCATCGGCCTATCCGCCTATATCGCGACACTGCTCGGCCTCTGGTTGAAGACGGGCGACCAGAAGTTTCATCTGCTCGCGCGCTTCTGGACCAAGATCTTCGCCGTATCCTTCGCGATGGGCGTCGTCTCCGGCATCGTGCTGTCCTATCAGTTCGGTACCAACTGGAGCCGGTTCTCGACGGCCGTCGGCAACGTGGTCGGCCCGCTGATCGGCTACGAGGTGCTATCGGCCTTCTTTCTCGAGGCCTCCTTCCTCGGCGTGATGCTGTTCGGATGGAAGCGCGTGCCGCCCTGGCTGCACTTCACCTCGGCGGTGATCGTCGCGGGCGGCACGGCGCTCTCGGGCTTCTGGATCCTCTCGGCCAATAGCTGGATGCAGTATCCGGCTGGACACGCGGTGCGCGACGGCATCGCCTATCCCGTCGACTGGGTGAAGATCGTCTTCAATCCTACATTCCCGCTGCGCTTCGCCCATATGATGACCGCGGCCTATCTGACGACCGCCTTCGTCGTGCTGGCGACCGGCGCGCGCCATCTGCTCGCCGGGCACCGCACAGAATCGGCCAAGACGATGGTGCGGATGGCGATCCTGATGATCGCGCTGACGGCGCCGCTGCAGGCGGTGATCGGCGATTTCCACGGCCGCGACACCGCGACCTACCAGCCGGCCAAGCTCGCCGCGATCGAGGCACATTGGGATTCGTCCAAGCCCGGCGCCCTCGTGCTCTTCGCCTGGCCCGACGAGAAGGCCGAGCTCAATCGCTTCGAGGTCTCGATTCCCGGCGTCGCCAGCCTGGTCACCCATGGCAGCATGAATGCGCTCTTCCCGAGCCTGAAGGATTTTGCCGTGCAGGACCGGCCGCCGGTTCTCATCCCGTTCTTCGCCTTCCGGGCGATGGTCGGGATCGGCGTGCTGATGATCCTGTTCGGCTGGATCGGCGCCTGGCTCTGGCGCAAGGGCACAGTGTTCGAATCGCGGCGCTGGCTCTGGATCGCCCAATACACCTGGCCCGTCGGCTTCCTTGCCATCCTCTCGGGCTGGTTCGTCACGGAAGTGGGCCGCCAGCCCTGGCTCGCGACGGGCATCATCCGCTCGGCCGATGCCGTCTCGCCGGTGACGACCACCCAGGTCGCGATCTCGCTCTTCCTGTTTGTCTGCGTCTACTCGGTGGTGTTCACGGCGGGCATCCTCCTGATCAACCGCCTGATCGACAAGGGACCGGACGAGATCGCAGGCCCGGACGCGCCCGAGCAACCCTCGAAGCGCACGCTCAAGGCCGTGCAGGGCGAAGCCGCCACCATCTTCGGCGACGGCCAGCCCGGCGACGACAAGATCCAGCCGGCGATCTGAGGAGCCACGACGATGGAATGGTATCTTCCGGTCATCTGGGCCGTGCTGATCGGCACCGCCGTTATGCTCTACGTCGTGCTCGACGGTTTCGACCTCGGCATCGCCATCCTGTTCCCGACGACGAAGGACGAGGGCGAGCGCGACCAGATGATGAACTCGGTCGCCCCGTTCTGGGACGGCAACGAGACGTGGCTGGTGCTGGGCGGCGGCGGCCTCTGGGTCGCCTTCCCGCAAGCCTACGCCATCATCATGCCGGCCTTCTACATCCCGATCACGCTGATGCTGCTGGCGCTGATCTTCCGCGGCGTCGCCTTCGAATTCCGCTGGGTGGCCAAGCCGCATCACCGACGCTGGGACTTCGCCTTCTGGCTGGGTTCGACGGTCGCCGCCTTCTCGCAGGGGCTCGTGCTCGGCGGGCTGATCCAGGGCGTCACCGTCAAGAACGGCCAGTTCGCCGGCGGGCCGCTCGACTGGCTGACGCCGTTCACGGTGATGTGCGGAGCCGGTGTCATCGTGGGCTACGCCCTGCTCGGCGCGACCTGGCTGCTCTACAAGACCGACGGCCCCGTCGCCGAACGGGCCCGGCGGCAGGCGAAGATCCTGTTGCTGGGCCTGCTGGCCTTCGCGGCGCTGGTCTCGCTGTGGACGCCCTATGCCCACCCGCGAATCGCCGAGCGCTGGTTCACCCCGGCCAATCTCGTCTGGCTCTGGCCGTTCCCGCTGCTGACGGCGCTGTGCGGCTACCTCGCCTGGCGGCGGCTGCATGGCGCGCATGAGTTCACGCCCTTCGCGTTGACCGTCGCGATCTTTCTGCTCTGCTTCGTCGGGCTGTCGATCTCGAACTTCCCCTATCTGGTGCCGCCCGACATCACGATCTGGGACGCGGCGGCCGCACCCTCCTCCCATATCTTCGTGCTGATCGGCGTCGTTTTCCTCCTGCCGATGATCCTGTTCTATACGGCCTTCGTGTACTGGACCTTCCGCGGCAAAGTCAGGGTCGACAGCGGCTATCACTGAGTGAGAGGATAACGATCAGGCTTCGTTCAGGCGGGGCCTGCAAAGACGACTTGAGTTCCCCGCATCTCCCGGCGAGATTGCGGGGCGTTTCGTCGAGGAATCGTCCATGCAGTGGGAAGACTATCGCCAGTCCGAGAATCTCGAGGACCGGCGCGGCGGCGGCGGTGGCGGCGGTTTCGCCGGCATGCCTGGCGGGCGCGGCGGCATCGGCATCGGCACCATGGTTGTGCTCGGCCTTCTCGGCTGGGCGCTCGGCATCGATCCGCGCCTGCTGATCGGCGGCGCCGAAATGATCGGCGGCATTGGCGGGCGCGAGCAGACGCAGGAAACCCGCCGCTCGTCCGGCCCGCCGCAGGACCAGATGGGCCGCTTCGTCTCGGCCGTGCTGGCGCAGAACGAGGACGTCTGGTCGAAAATCCTGCCGCAGCAGGCCAATATCCGCTACCAGCCGCCCCGGCTCGTGCTGTTCTCAGGCGTAGACCGTTCGGGCTGCGGCACGGCGCAATCGGCGATGGGGCCGTTCTACTGCCCCGTGGACAAGAAGGTCTATCTCGACACCTCCTTCTTTCAGGAGATGCAGCGCAAGCTCGGCGGCGGCGGCGACTTCGCCTATGCCTATGTGATCGGGCACGAGGTCGGCCACCACGTCCAGAACCTGCTGGGCATCCTGCCCAAGGCCAACCAGATCCGCGAGCGTTCCTCCGAGCGCGATTCGAACGCGATCTCGGTCAGGATCGAATTGCAGGCCGACTGCTTCGCCGGCGTCTGGGCGCATAACATCCAGGCGATGGGCCGGATCGACCAAGGCGATATCGAGGAAGCCATCCGCACCGCCTCCGCGATCGGCGACGACAAGCTGCAGCGGGCGGCGCAGGGCGTAGTCGTGCCGGATTCCTTCACGCACGGCTCGTCGGCGCAGCGCACGAAGTGGTTCAACACCGGCTTCCAGTCGGGCTCGCTGCAGAGCTGCGACACCTTCCGGAACCCCGTATAGGCATTCGCACACGGATCCTTCGAACAGCCGAGCCGGTGAGCCGACGCCGGCGATCAGGCGCCGGGCGCGATCAGGATATCGGCCCGGACCGTGCCCAAGATCGTCTCGGCCGTGCTGCCGATCACCGCTTCGGCCAAGCCACCCTGTCCGTAGCGGCCGACGACGACCAATTCTGCTCCGGCCGCGGCGCGGCAATGCTCGATGGCCGCGGCGGCATTGCCCTCGACGCTCTGGGTGCTGAGCCGCGTGGTGAGGCTCTCGGGAAGCTTTGCCGCGTCGAGGAAGGCCTTCATCCCGGCCTCGGCCTCCGCGCGGAGGAAATCGCCCTTGCCTTGAAAATCGGTCCTGGGGCCGGGGCCGGGATGGGCATGAACCAGCAGGAGGCGCGCCTGCGGAAACAGTTCCGCAGCCGCCAGCAGAGCCCGGCGCGAGCCCTCCGAGAAATCCGTGCCGACGACAATCGTGCCGTAAGGGCGATCGGCGCGCCGGCGGACGATCAGGACCGGAACGGCCGCCCTGCGAACGATATAGTCAACGGCCGTCCCGACCACGTAATCGCGGACGTCGTTGTAACGCGCGACGCCGGTCACGATCAGTCCGCTGCCGCGCTCGGCGGCGACCTTGGCCAGCACGTCCGGCAACGAACCGTTTCGGACCAGCAGTTCCGCCTCGCCAGCCGCCGGCGGCAGCTCCTCCCGCCAGGCCTCGGCCGCAAGACCGGCCCTCCCCTGCTCCGTCGCATTCGTGACATGCAGGATCGCGAGCTTTGCCTGCCATTCGCGCGCCAGCAGCACTGCGCGTTCCGCCGCCCTGTCGGTGCGCGAGGACAGATCGCTCGCCAGAAGAATCTCGCCCGGTATCGTCATGTCAGCCTCCCGACGTCTCCAGCTTAGGAGGCGCGCGGCCCGATGTCATGCCGCCCCGGACATCGCCCTACCCTGCGCGCTCGCGCCACACCGGCAGGCGCTGCGGCGCCTGGTCGAGGCGCCCTTCCAGAACCATCGCCTTCGGCAACACGAGCCCGGACCGGAGCCTGCGCCCGGCGAAGGACAGCGCGACGCGCTCGCGCAGCGCAGCGCCAGCTGCGTGAAGCGGTATCAGGGCCGGCAGATCCGGCGTGAGCAACAGATAGCGCTCGACCACCAGCGCCCAGTGCGCCTGCGGCACGTCGCCGGCCTCGAACAGCACGAGCCGATCGCCGCGCGCCGCGGCCGCCCCGCCCTGCCAGGCCGAGGCCGGGCCGGTGCGCAGATAGCATGCGCCGGTCGTGTCCGCGGCGCGCTCGAAATCGGGAGCGCCGACCGTATCCACGATCACCGCATGACCGAGCAACCCTTCCGCCACCGCCGGGATCAGCACGGCCAGCGTGGCGGCGAGAGCTCGTGGGGAACCATCGGCGCGGATCACGGCTGTGAGCATACGCAAGGTTCTATGCCGCAGCGCAGCACGCCGCAATCCGGCTCTTGCATTTTGTTCTTGTTATGTTCACTCTATCCGAGATCACAAAATGCCGATTCCCGGCAGCGAACCGGTTCGAAAGCCATGCCACAGGCCAGACCCACCGAAAGGCCCTATCCATCGGCCCAGCCGCTGCGGCGGCACGACAGGGAGCCGACCATCTCGGCGCCAGTCGTCGCGCCGGCCGACCCGCTCGCCTATGCCGGCCACCGTATCGACCCGGAGCGACGGCGCGGGCGGGGCGCCACCGTCAATCCGGGCGGGCGCTACGAAGCGGAGCAGCGCGTCACCGAGGACGATGGCTGGGGCTCGCTGGAAGAGTTGCCGCCGTTCAAGACCGAGATCGCCTATGAGAAGGCGCGCAACATCATCACGCGCAACGACTCGCCGGACATCTCCTTCGACCGTTCGATCAATCCCTATCGCGGCTGTGAGCATGGCTGCGTCTACTGCTTCGCGCGGCCGACCCACGCCTATCTCGGCCTCTCGCCCGGCCTCGACTTCGAGAGCAAGCTGACGGCGAAGCCCGACGCCGCGGCACTGCTGGAGAAGGAACTCTCCTCTCCTTCCTATCAGCCGCGTACCATCGCGATCGGCACCAATACCGACGCCTATCAACCGATCGAGAAGAAGCTGAGGATCATGCGCCAGATCCTGGAAGTGCTCTCGAAGTTCAACCACCCGGTCGGCATCGTCACCAAATCGGCCCTGGTTCAGCGCGACATCGATATCCTCGCCCCGATGGCCGAGAAGGGCCTGGTCAAGGTCGCACTCTCGGTCACGACGCTCGATCCCAAGACGGCGCGGGGCATGGAACCGCGCGCCGCCTCGCCGCCGAAGCGGCTCGAGACGATCCGCAAGCTGTCGGAAGCCGGCATCCCGGTGACGGTACTGGTTGCGCCCATCGTACCGGCGATCAACGAGCATGAGATCGAGCGAATCCTGGACGCCGCAAAGGCGGCGGGCGCGCAGGAGGCCGGCTATGTGCTGCTGCGGCTACCGCTCGAGGTGCGCGACATCGTGCAGGAGTGGTTGCTGACGCATCATCCCGACAAGCTTCGGCATGTGATGTCGCTGATCCGCTCGACGCGCGGCGGCAAGGATTATGATTCGCAATGGGGACAGCGCATGGTCGGCTCAGGTCCCTATGCCTGGATGATCGGCCGGCGTTTCGAGCTTGCGGCCGAGCGTATCGGCTTCAACACGGCGCGCCGGAGGCTGCGCACCGACCTGTTCGTAAGGCCCGAGAAGGAAAAGGCGCAGCTGAGCCTGTTTTGAATGGACCCGCGCGGAGGTCATACCGGGCGCAACGAAGCGTAGAACCGCGATCCATTCCGGAGCGCCTCTGATTAAAAGCTTGGGCATGGTTCGCGGATCGGCGCCGCCCATGGCGGCTTGTCCGGGATGACGGTGGAGGATGACGACACCGGTCTAGCTCGCGACGGCACTCTGTTGCATAAGCCCGCCATGCCCGCTGATTTCAGCCGCGAGACACACGCCATCGCCAACGACCTCTGGCCGCTGGCCGGCATTGACGAGGTTGGGCGCGGGCCGCTCGCCGGCCCGGTCGTTGCGGCAGCCGTCATCCTCGATCCGGCCCGCGTGCCGAATGGGCTCGACGATTCGAAGAAGCTGCCGGCACCGATCCGCGAGGAGCTCTTCGGCGAGATCATAGAGCGGGCGCTTGCAGTGGCTGTCGCCAGCGCCACAGCGGTCGAGATCGACGCGCTCAACATCCGACAGGCGACGCTGCTGGCGATGCGCCGGGCGATCGCCGCGCTGCCGCTGGCGCCGCTGCATGTGCTGGTCGACGGCAACGATCCGCCGCAGATGAGCTGTAGTTGCGAGGCGATCATTCAAGGGGACGGTGCCGTGGCCTCCATTGCGGCCGCATCGATCGTCGCCAAGGTGACGCGCGACCGAATGATGGCGCGGCTGTGCCGGCGCTATCCGGCCTATGGTTTCTCCGGCCATGTCGGCTATGCGACGCCGCAGCATCGCAAGGCCATCGCCGAGCACGGCCCCTGCCCCGAGCACCGCTATTCCTTCGCCCCGGTGAAGGGCGTCTGGTTCCGGTAAGGATTGCCTGGCGTCATTCTCGGGCGAAGCGAAACGCAGACCCGAGAATCTCAGACAGAAGGAGGCGCCAGGGCTGTCTTCGGCAGGAGATGCCCGGGTCAAGCCCCAGCATGACGGGAACCTGCCAGATTGCCCTCGCGGCAATCCGCAGGTTAACGCCCGTTTACGAATTTCCTTTGTTTGCCAACGAGCTAGGCAAAATCTGCAGCCCCAAAACGGGACGCATTTTTTTCAAAGCGGAAACCCGGCCTTTACCCTGTCCGGCCAATATCGCGCTCGTTGAAGTTGCGTAACGGTCTTGGCGTCATGGGTATCTCGCGTACCGGGACCGCCAGCGCTCCCGTCCGGATTCAGGTTTCGCGTACCGGACGGCCAGCGCTGGGGGCTCGGATGAAGGCCAGGAGCCTTCCCGAACAAATCGGCGTTCCGCAGGAACTGCCGCTCGATCAGATCCTCGTCGGCGACTGCGTCGCGGCGATGAACGCCCTGCCGCCGGCAAGCGTCGACCTGATCTTCGCCGATCCGCCCTATAACCTCCAGCTCGGCGGCGATCTGCGCCGGCCCGACGACAGCCTCGTCGACGCTGTCGACGACGACTGGGACAAGTTCGCCTCCTTCGCCGATTACGATGCCTTCACCCGCGCCTGGCTTGCCGCCGCGCGCCGCGTGCTGAAGCCGGACGGGGCGCTGTGGGTCATCGGCAGCTACCACAACATCTTCCGCGTCGGCGCGACGCTGCAGGATCTCGGCTTCTGGATGCTGAACGACATCGTCTGGCGAAAAGCCAATCCGATGCCGAACTTCCGCGGCCGGCGCTTCACCAACGCGCATGAGACGCTGATCTGGGCGGCGCGCGGCGAGGCTTCGAAATACACCTTCCACTATGAAGCGCTGAAGGGCGGCAATGACGACCTGCAGATGCGCTCCGACTGGTATCTGCCGCTTTGCACAGGCGATGAGCGCCTCAAGGACGCTGGCGGCGCCAAGGTCCACCCGACGCAGAAGCCGGAAGCCCTGCTTGCCCGCGTCCTGCTCTCGGCCTCGAACCCCGGCGACGTGATCCTTGATCCGTTCTTCGGCACCGGCACGACCGGCGCCGTCGCCAAGGCGCTCGGCCGCCATTTTATCGGCCTCGAGCGCGATGCGACCTATGCCAAGGCTGCGCGCGAGCGCATCGCCGCGGTGACGCCGCTGGCGCCGGAAGCCTTCTCCACCGCGCCCTCCAAGCGCAGCGAGCCGCGCGTGCCGTTCCTCAGCCTCGTCGAAGCCGGGCTGGTGAAGGCCGGCGAGACCGTCCATGACGAGAAGCGCCGCCACAAGGCCGTGATCCGCGCCGACGGCACGCTGATCCTCGGCCCTGCCGTGGGCTCGATCCACAAGGTCGGCGCGCTGGCACAGGGCCTACCGGCCTGCAATGGCTGGACCTTCTGGCATGTCGAGCGCGAAGGCGGGCTGACCGTGCTCGACGCGCTGCGCGGCGAGATCAGGGCGCAGATGGCGGCGGGCTGACCGCCCGTTTGAAAATTCACTGAGCCCTCATCCTGAGGAGCCGTTCTGCGTCTCGAAGGATGCTCCAGGAGGCTCAGGAGACATCTGGACCATCCTTCGAGACGCAGCCGATGGCTGCTCCTCAGGATGAGGGCTGGAGTTTCCAAACGGTCTCCTAGCACCCGCCCTAACTCCCCCTGCGATCATTCGTTTACGAGGATGCGCGCGAGGCGGCTGCGCGCCCACTCTGGCTCGTGAGATCGTAGCGGGGGTGTCATGGCCACCATCCTGAAGAACGGCTCCCGCGGCGCTGAGGTCAAAAAGCTTCAGGACGATGACCTATCGCGTCTTCGAGCGGTAGAGCCCGGCGCGCTCGACGACCTTCAGCATGAGGCTCGGCAACGGTTCGCCGGCAAGATTCGCCAGCTTTGTGAAGCGCATGCCAGCGGGAGCTAGAGTCCGCTCCGGAACGCTGCCGGTGAACACCGTCAGTTCCAAAGGGAAATGCGTGAAGACGTGGCGCACCGGCTCGGCCAGCCGGGTCCAGCGCAGGGGCAGCGGCGCGTCCTGCGCGGCGCCGTCAAGCTCGTAATCGGCGCGCCATTCGCTGGTCGGCACCTCTGCCATGCCGCCAAGCAACCCCTTGGCCGGGCGCGTGCGCAGCAAGATGGCCCCATCGGCACGGGTCAGGACGAAGGCAGCGCCGTAGCGGATCTTGCCCGCCTTCTTCGCCGCCTTGCGCGGAAAGCTCTCCTGCATGCCGTCCGCCCGCGCCCGGCAGGGATCGCGCCAGGGGCAGAGCCCGCAGGCCGGGTTGCGCGGCGTGCAGATGGTCGCGCCGAGATCCATCAGAGCCTGCGCGAAATCGCCGGGGCGATCGATCGGTAGCAGTGCCAGCACCTTCTCGCGGATCAGCGGCCGCGCGCCCGGCAGTTCATCGGCGATGGCGAAGAGCCGCGTCATGACGCGCTCGACATTGCCGTCGACGGCCGCGGCCGGCCGGTCGAAGGCGATGGCCGCGACCGCTCCGGCCGTGTAGGCGCCGATGCCCGGCAAGGCCCGCAGCCCCTCCTCCGTATCGGGGAAGCGACCGCCGTGATTCTCGGTGACCGCGCGGGCGCAGGCGTGGAGATTGCGGGCACGGGAATAATAGCCGAGGCCGGCCCAGGCCTGCATCACATCCTCGGAAGGCGCTTCGGCAAGGGCCTTTACGGTCGGGAAGCGCGCCATGAAGCGCTCGTAATAGGGTTTGACCGCCGCGACCGTGGTCTGCTGCAGCATGATCTCCGAAGCCCAGACGCGATAGGGCTCAGGGCGCTCGCCCGCAACGGCGCGCCAGGGCAGCGCGCGGCGATGGCGGTCATACCAAGCGAGAAGGTCGACCGCGCGGGCCATTGGAACGGAGGCGTCCATGCGCCGGGTTTAGCGCGAGGAGCCGACGTTGCGAAAGGGCGAACGGTCGCGGGGATCGAAAACGGGCGTCAGTTATCGCGCCCCGGTCCCGCTTTCGCGGAGCCCGATCATTTCTGTCCTCTGCCTTCCGACTTTCCGCGGCCGCATAGCGGCCGGTCTCGACCATGCGCCTCAGTAGGGGTGACGATCCTTCTTGTTGGTCCACGCCGCATAGGCTTTGAGACCAACCTCTCGCTCGAAGTTCTCGGTCACCCTGATCCGCCTGTCGCCCCACGGCTTGGCGAAATCCTCGTACTGGAACGCGTCGTCGAAGCCGATTGCGCTGGTGTCCTTCAGGCTGGCGGCAAAATAGACGTGGTCGATGCGAGACCAGTAGATCGCGCTCATGCACATCGGGCAGGGCGCGCCATTGATGTAGATCTCGCATCCCTTGAGCATGCGCGCGCGCTCCGGCACCGGATCGGGAGAGCCTGCCTCGCGCGGGATCATTTCCAGGATCGTGCCGGCACCGTATTCGCTGCCCAGCAGCGCCTTGGGATTGAGGCGGGCCGAAGCATCCATGATCGCGGTGACCTCGGCATGAAGGACGGGAATGCCGGTGAGGAGCACGCGGTTCTGACCGCGTCCGATGATTTCGCCGTCTTTGACGATAACGGCGCCGAAGGGACCGCCCCATCCCTTCTCAACCGATTCGATCGCGAGCCGCGTCGCCTCTTCCATGAACCGGCGCTTTTCCGGTGAAGGCGTAGCGGCGACAGCTTCGACGGCAGGCAGCGCCATCGCACCGGCAGCGCCCAATGCAACGGCCGCCTTGAAGAACTGGCGGCGGTTCGGATCATCGGGCGCATCGCAGCCGAGGGTATGAACAGTGGTGCAGGAGCAATTCGGCATCGACTTCGAACCTTCAGGCGTAGGCCCAACTCAAGCCGAGTACGTCACCGCCCTCGGCGACAGTTCCCGCCGGACCTGCCATTGCGGCATTTAGCGCTGAAATGCTGTAGGCGAGTTAATTTCAACTGTCAGTTTCAACCCGGTGAGGCAGAAATGGCCACGCGTTCGGACTTGATGATGTCCCGCGCCGCGCAATCGACTTGCCAGGCCACCGCCCGCTCGCGCAAACTGAGCCATGGCCGCAAAGCACCTCGCAGAGCTGATCGACGACTGCATCGCGCCCGCGCTCGCCGCGCAGGGCTTCGCGGGGCGCGCCGTCGTTTCGCTCTGGCCTGAGATCGTCGGCGAGAGGCTGGCGGCGCGCTCGCGCCCGCTCAAGATCGACTGGCCGCGGCGCCGGCCCGCCCCCGGCGAGGCGACCGAGCCGGCGACGATGGTCGTGCGCGTCGAAGGCGCCTTCGCGCTGGAGATGCAGCAGCTCGGCCCCTTGGTGATCGAGCGGGTCAACACCCATCTCGGCTGGCGCGCCGTCGGCAAGCTCGTGCTCAAGCAGGGGCCGGTCGCCCGGCCCGTGGCACCCAAACCGGCGCCGAAGCTCAACGAGGAAGCCGCGGCGCGGATCGACGAGCAGGTCGCCTGCGTCGCTGACGAGGGCTTGCGCGAAGCGCTGGCGCGGCTCGGCCGGGCCGTCGCACTCAGTGCGAAAACGCGAGACCATGACACGGCTTCGTGAGCAATGCGCGC
The DNA here is from genome assembly GCF_056394545.1 of Allobosea sp. 10N428. NCBI lineage: Bacteria > Pseudomonadati > Pseudomonadota > Alphaproteobacteria > Hyphomicrobiales > Alloboseaceae > Allobosea > Allobosea sp. 10N428. The sequence goes on from NZ_JBFTIC010000001.1 coordinate 1,179,638, forward strand.
AGCGGCACGATGTGCTCTTGCCACAATCGCGCTGGCCTCTATAGAGCGATTCATCGCATTTGCTTCAAGCGAACGGGTGTCCGCTTCGCTTGAAAATACTCAAGCTCCGCAACCGCTTTTGGACCTTTCGGGGATTGCTCACGATGACGAACAGGCGACAGCTCCTGACCGGCGCAGCCGGTATCGCGGCCGCCGCGCTCGCCGGCGTTAACGCCGTGCGGGCACAGACCAAGCTTCCCGATGCCGGCCCGCTCGGCGATGTCTGGCTGGGCTCCCCCGACGCCAAGGTCACGATCGTCGAATACGCCTCGATGACCTGCTCGCACTGCGCGCATTTCCACGAGACGACCTGGCCGGAGCTGAAGAAGAAGTACATCGACACCGGCAAGGTGCGCTTCACGCTGCGCGAGTTCCCGCTCGACCCGCTGGCGACGGCCGGCTTCATGCTCGCGCGCTGCAACGGGAACGACAAGTTCTACCCGATGACGGATCTGCTCTTCGCGCAGCAACGCAACTGGGCCTTCACAGAGAAGCCGGTGGACGCGCTGGCCACGCTGGTCAAGCAGGCCGGTTTCACACAGGAATCCTTTGAGGCCTGCTTGAAACGGCAGGATATCTATGACGCCGTCACAGTCGTGAAGGATGGCGGGGCCAAGGCTGGCGTGGATTCGACGCCGACCTTTTTCATCAACGGGCAGAAGCGTTCCGGTGCGCTCTCGATCGCCGAGTTCGACAAGATCCTGGAGCCGCTCCTCGCCAACTGAGGGGCCTCCCATCCGCTTGCGCTCCCAGCGCGAGGCAGTCATCTCAGCCCTCATCCTGAGGAGCCGCGCAGCGGCGTCTCGGAGGATGAGGGCTGAGGCTTTTCGGGCCGGCGCGGTGGCACCATGCACCTGACGCGCCTCAAGCTCGCCGGCTTCAAGACCTTCGTCGAGCCGACCGAGTTCCTGATCGAGCCGGGGCTGACCGGCATCGTCGGGCCGAATGGCTGCGGCAAGTCCAACCTCGTCGAAGCCCTGCGCTGGGTGATGGGCGAAAGCTCGTTCAAGAACATGCGCGGCTCGGGGATGGACGACGTCATCTTCGGCGGCTCGAACGAGCGCCCGGCTCGCAACATGGCCGAAGTTTCGCTCACCCTCGACAACAGCGACCGCAAGGCTCCGGCCGCCTTCAACGAGGCCGAAGTCCTCGAAGTCACCCGCCGGATCGAGCGCGAGGAAGGCTCGACCTACCGCATCAACGGCAAGGAGGTGCGGGCCAAGGACGTGCAGCTCCTCTTCGCCGATGCCGCGACCGGCGCGCGCTCCCCGGCCCTCGTGCGGCAAGGGCAGATCAGCGAGATCATCTCCGCCAAGCCGCAATCGCGCCGGCGGATCCTGGAAGATGCCGCCGGTATCGCCGGTCTGCACAGTCGCCGCCATGAAGCCGAGCTCAGGCTGCGCGGCGCCGAAGAGAACCTGACCCGGCTGGAGGATGTGCTCGGCGAAATCGACGGGCAGATCGACGCCCTGCAGCGGCAGGCGCGGCAGGCCGGGCGCTACCGCAGCCTTGCAGGCGACATCCGCCGCGCCGAGGCGATCCTGGCGCTGATCGCGCTGCACGATGCCCGCGCCCAGGAAGCGCAGGCATCGCATGTGCTCGAAGAGGCCGTGCGAGGCGTCGCCGACCAGACCGGCATTCAGGCCGAGGCCGCCAAGCGGCAAGCCATCGCAGCCCATGCGATGCCGGCGCTGCGCGAGGGCGAGGCGACTGCCGCAGCGGCGCTGGTTCGGCTGAAGCGCGGCCTCGACGAACTCGAAGCCGAGAATCGCCGATCGCGACAGCGAACCGAGGATCTCGGGCGCCGTCTTGCGGAACTGCAGGGCGATCTCGCAAGGCAGGAGAATATCGGCCGCGATGCCGCCGAGAGCCTCGCGCGGCTGTCGGAGGAGGATGCCGCCCTCGCGCGCGAGGGCGATGGCGCCGGATCGGGCGCCGAGGCCGCGACGGCAGCGCAGGGCAAGGCCGAAGCAGCCCTCGCAGCGGCCGAGGCCGAGCAGGCCAGCGCGCAGGCAGCTTTGTCCGATCTCGCCGCCAGACGCGATGCGCTGGAGCGTTCCTTGCGCGAAGCGCGCGAGCGGCAGGTCCGCGCCGGCGGCGAGCGTGACAAGCTGCGCCGCGACCTCGAAGCGCTCGATGCGTCCGATGCGAAGACCTTGCTCGACAGGCTGCGCGAAGCTCTTGCGACGGCTGAGAAGGCGGCCAAGAAAGCGGAAGCCGATGTCGGGGCGGCGCGCGAAGCTGTCGCGGCAGCACGCGAGCGCGAAGCGGCGCTGCGCGGTCCGCTTGCCGAGGCCGACCGCAGGGCCCAGCGGCTCGACACCGAGATCGGCACGCTGCGCAAGCTGCTCGCTCCGGCAGCGGGCTATCGCTGGCCGGCGATCCTCGAAGCCGTCAGCGTCGCCAAGGGCTACGAGGTCGCGCTGGGTGCCGCGCTCGGCGACGATCTCGACGCCTCGACCGAAGCGGCCGCCCCGGCACATTGGGACGATACCGGAGAAGGCAGCGGCGACCCTGACCTGCCGACAGGAGCCGAATCGCTGCTTGCTCATGTCCAGGCCCCCGCCGCCCTGAGGCGGCGGCTCGCGCAGATCGGCGTCGTCGCGCGCCAATTGGGGGACGCCCTCCGGCGAGAGCTGAAGCAGGGCCAGATCCTGGTCTCGCGCGAAGGCGATCTCTGGCGTTGGGACGGCTTCGCCAGCGCAGCCGACGCTCCCTCCCCCGCCGCCAGACGGCTTTCCGAGAAGAATCGCCTCGTCGATCTTGAGCGTGAGGCGAAGGCCGCGCGCGAGGCGGCGGAGACCGCCCGCCGGGTTCTGGACGCCGTCGGCGCCGAGGCGCGCGCGGCTGCGCAGGCGGAAACCGCCGCGATCGAGGTCTCGCGGCTGGCGCGCCGGAGCGTCGATCAGGCGCGCGAGCAGCTTGCGGTCGCCGAGCGCAAGGCGGCCGAGACCCTGGTCAAGCGTTCAACCCTGGCCGAAGCGATCAAGCGGCTCGGCCAGGCCGTGTCCGAGGCCTCTCAGCAAGTGGCGGTGCAAGAAGCAGGGCTTGCCGCCCTGCCCGCCTCCGCCGCGCTGGAAAACACGCTGCTCAAGGCGCGGGTGGTGCTGGGCGAGGCCCGCGCCGCCGCCTCCGACGCCCGCGCCCGGGTCCAGACCCTGGCCCGGGAAGCCGAATTGCGGACGCGGCGCCGCGCCGCGATCGCCGCCGACGTCAAAGCCTGGAAGGAGCGTGCGGCTGCCAGCCTCCAGAGCGCCGAAGAGACACGGCACCGGATCGACGTCGCCAGCACCGAGCAGAGGACGCTGCTGGAGGCGCCCGACACCTTCCTGACCGAGCGGCGCCGCCTCCTCGCCGAGATCGAGCAGGCGGAAGGTGCCCGCCGCGAGGCAGCCGATCGGCTTGCCTCCGGCGAAACCGCGCTCGCGGAGGCCGACCGGCAGGCGCGCATCGCCCTCGAAGGGCTGTCCGGCGCGCGGGAGCGCCGCGCCTCGGCGGAAGCAAGGCTCGAGGCCGCCCGCCAGCGAGTCGCCGACATCACCCGCCAGATCGAAGACGGGCTGGAAACCGGCCTCGATGGCCTGCAGGCCATCGCCGGAATCAAGCATGGCGATGCACTGCCTGAGCCGGAGACGGTCGAGCGGCGGCTCGCCAACCTCAAGGGCGAACGCGAGCGACTCGGCGCCGTCAATCTGCGGGCCGAGGACGAACTTACCGAGGTGAAGGCCAAGCGCGAGGGACTTTCCGGAGAGCGCGACGACCTGACCGAGGCGATCCGCCGGCTGAGGCAAGCGATCGGAGCGCTGAACCGCGAGGGGCGCGAGCGGCTGCTTGCCGCCTTCGAGATCGTCAACAGCCACTTCCAGCGGCTCTTCGGCGTGCTGTTCGGCGGCGGCGAGGCGGAGCTCAAGCTGGTGGATTCGGAGGATCCACTCGATGCCGGGCTCGAGATCTTCGCACGCCCGCCCGGCAAGAAGCCGCAGGTGATGACGCTGCTCTCCGGCGGCGAGCAGGCGTTGACGGCAACCGCGCTGATCTTCGCGGTGTTCCTGACCAACCCCTCGCCGATCTGCGTGCTCGACGAGGTCGACGCACCGCTCGATGACGCCAATGTCGAACGCTACTGCGATCTGCTCGCCGACATGGCGCGAAACACCGAAACGCGCTTCATCCTCATCACCCACAACCCGATCACCATGGCGCGGATGGAGCGGCTCTTCGGCGTGACCATGGCCGAGCGCGGCGTCAGCCAGATGGTTTCGGTCGATCTGGCCACCGCCGAGCGCATCCGCGACGCCGGCTGAGGGCGCCGCTCTCCCGGCTGAAAAAATGCCACAATCGGCACCGCATTGCGGCAAGAATGTCGCACTTAGCCCGAATTTCTAAATATTCCAATATGTTAGGTGTTATCCACGTGCCTTGACAGCGCCGGGGGCTGTCAATAAAGGAGGCCGTGCTGACGACGGCTCGATGCGCGGGTTTGGTCGTGGTTATAGTGGTTTTTCGCTGGATCGCGGCGTAAACGCGGTCAAGACGGAGGCCAAGACCATGTCCGAACCCGACCCAAACGCCTCAGACTCGGAGTTGCGCGCAAGACTGGGTTCCCTGAAGTCCGCGATCAAACGGGCGGAAGAGAACGAAAAGCCGGGCGCGAGCCCGGCTGGAGAGGACAAGGCCCTCGCGGGCGCGATGTCCTCAGGCTTTCGCGCCGCGACGGATCTCGCAGGCGGCATCATCGCGGGCGCCCTGATCGGGTACCTCGGCGACCGGTGGCTTGGAACGTCCCCGTTCCTGCTGATTGCCTTCATGGCGATCGGAACCATCGCGGGCTTCAGATCCGTCTATCGGCTCGGTTCGCGCCCGACCTCACGGTCGAACGGCGATCCGAAGAGAGATTGACCGAAGAGGCGGCCCGCAAAGCCGCGCGACGAGGGACAGAACCATGGCGGCTGGCGGCGGAATCGATCCGATCCACCAATTCCACATCAACCCGATCGTGGAGCTGAAGCCGTTTGGCCTCGACCTGTCCTTCACCAACACCTCGCTGTGGATGGTGATCGTGCTCGCCGTCGTCTCCGCGATCATGATCTACGGCTCGAGCCAGCGCGCGGTCGTTCCCGGCCGCCTGCAGTCGCTCGCCGAGATGATGTATGAGTTCGTCGCCTCGACCATGACCGGCGTCATGGGCAAGGAGGGGCTGAAGTTCTTCCCCTTCGTGTTCTCGCTGTTCACCTTCGTGCTGGCGAGCAACCTGCTCGGCCTGCTGCCCGGCTCCTTCACCGTCACCAGCCAGATCATCGTCACCGCCGCCCTGGCGCTGCTCGTCATCAGCATCGTGGTGATCTACGGCGTCGTGAAGCACGGCACCCATTTCTTCGGCCTCTTCGTGCCGTCGGGCGTGCCCGGCTGGCTGCTGCCCTTCATGGTGCTGATCGAGGCGGTCTCCTTCCTGTCGCGGCCGGTTTCGCTCTCGCTTCGTCTGTTCGGCAACATGCTCGCCGGCCACATCGCCCTCAAGGTCTTCGGCGGCTTCGTCGTCGCGCTGCTCGGCTCGGGCGCCGTGCTCAGCTACGCCATCGCGCCGCTGCCGCTGCTGCTGGCAGTTGCGCTCACCGCGCTTGAGGTCCTCGTCGCGGCCCTGCAGGCCTATGTCTTCGCGATCCTGACCTGCGTCTATCTCAACGACGCGCTGCACCCCGGCCACTGAGCCCAAGCCGCGCTCGCAAAAGTTCAACCCGCCCTTTAGCCTTCCACACTGGAGAAACATCATGGATCCTGTTGCAGCCAAGTTCATCGGCGCTGGTCTCGCTTCGCTCGGCATGGGCCTCGCCGCCATCGGCGTCGGCACCATCTTCGGCAACTTCCTCTCGGGCGCCCTGCGCAACCCGTCGGCTGCTGACGGCCAGTTCCCGCGCGCCTTCATCGGTGCGGCGCTCGCCGAAGGTCTGGGCATCTTCGCGTTCGTCGTCGCGCTCGTCCTGCTCTTCGTGGTCTGACGCTTCACGTCGATCGCGTTCCCGTCGCGCGCGCCGGCCCTGCTTCGGCCACGTGCGCGGCGCTTCCTTTTCTCTGCGCTGAAAGGCACCCCATGCCGGTTCGATCTTCAGGGTTCGTCGGACAAGGATGGCCGGTGGCTGTCGCCTCGTTCGCCACTCTGCTGGCTGGCGCGGCGCAGGCTGCCGAGCAGCAACACGGCCTGAGCGGCGAGAAGGCGTCTTTCCCGCCCTTCGACCCGGCTCACTTCGCGAGCAACCTGTTCTGGCTCGCCATCACCTTCGCGGCTCTCTACTGGCTGATGTCCAAGGTCGCGCTGCCGCGCCTCGGCTCCATCCTGGAAGAGCGCGCCGAGACGATCGGCCGCGATCTCGACCAGGCCACCCAGATGCAGGCCAAGGCCGAGGACATGGCGCAGGCCTATGAAAAGGCTCTCGGCGAAGCTCGCAAGAACGCCCAGGGCATCGCCCAGACGGCGCGCGAGACGGGCGCGAAGGCTAGCGAGGCCCAGCGCCACGCTACCGAGGCGGAGCTTGCTGCCAAGCTTGCCCAGGCCGAGGCAACCATCGCCAAGACCAAGGTCAATGCCATGAGCAATGTGCGCGATCTCGGCGGCGACATCGCTGTCGCCATCGTCACCAAGCTCACCGGACAGGCTCCCAGCGCCAGCGAGGCGTCGGCGGCTGTCGACCAGGCCCTGACGCGCGGCTGAGGAGAGATCAGATGGATACTTTCTGGGTCGGCGTCGCGCTCGTCATCTTCCTCGCCATTCTCGTCAAGTTCGGCGTGCCGGGCATGATCGTGAAGGCACTCGACGCGCGCGGCGAGAAGGTCGCGCAGGAGCTGGCGGAAGCCCGCCGCCTGCGTCAGGAGGCCGAGAAGCTGCTCGCCGAGTACGACGCGAAGCGCAAGGCCGCCGAGGCCGAGGCTGCCGAGATCGTCTCTTCCGCCAATGAAGAGGCCAAGCGCCTCGCAGCGGAAGCCGAGGCCAAGCTCGCCGATTTCGTCGCCCGCCGCACGAAGTCCGCGGAGGAGAAAATCGCACAGGCCGAGAGCCAGGCCGAGGCCGAGGTTCGCGCCGCGGCTGCGGAGGCTGCCACCAAGGCGGCCGAGACCATCCTGCGCGGCCAGATGGCCGGCAAGGCCAGTGACGCCGCCTTCGCTGCTGGACTCAACGAGGTCAAGGCCAAACTCAACTGAGCTTCGGTTGATTGGATAAGATCTGACGCCGCGCTCGCGAGGAGCGCGGCGTTTTTCGTTCAGGGATCAACGAAGATCGAGCGTCATGCTCGCGCTAGCCCCGAGCATCTCATGCCGAAGGAGGCTCTCGCGCCTGTTCCGGCCCGAGATTCTCGGGTCTTCTCCTTCGCTTCGCCGAAGAATGACGGCAGGTGCCGCCTTCAGTTGCTCGCGGTCGCCGCCGGAGCCGGGGCGTTGCGCGCCGCCGTCACGGGCGCCACCGCCGGCCGCGCCGGCGGCTCTGACGCCACCTTCGGCTTCGGCTTGCGTGGCTGAATCGTCGAGGTGACGATGCCCTGCGGCGTGTCGAGCCCATAGATGTCGTCGCGGAACTGGACCTGCCCGTCCGCCCCCTGCCAGCCGGTCAAATAGACCCAGGCGACCGGCACCGACTTCTTGAGCGGGATGTTCTTGCGCTCGCCCTTGGCGATCTCGTCCTCGATCCCCTGCCGGGTCCATTCCGAGCCTTCCAGCAGCCAGGCGGCGAGATCGCGCACACCCTCGATGCGGGCGCAGCCGGAGGAGTTGAAGCGCACGTCGTTGCGGAACAGCGTCTTCTTCGGCGTGTCATGCATGTAGACAGCGTCGCCATTCGGCATGTCTATCTTGAGCTGGCCGAGCGAATTGGTCGGCCCGGGCTCCTGACGCACGTAGAAATAGGGATTGGTCAGGCCCGCCCAGTTGACGCTCTTCGGGTCGATTTCCTTGTTCTCGGCTCCGAGCAGTTTCATGTTCGACTTGGCGATGAAGCCCGGATCCTTGCGCATATGCGGGATGACGTCGGCCTTCACGATCGACATCGGCACCGTCCAGTACGGGTTCAGGTTGACCGAGGTGATGTTGGCCTGAATAACCGGCGAAGGCCGGTCCGGGCGGCCGACGATGGCGAGATGGCGCTGGGCGACCGTACCGTTCTCGACCGCCTCGACGCTGGCGCCGGGGATGTTCACCACGACATAGCGGCTGGCGAAGTTGAAGCCGTTGCCCTTGAGCCGCTCCAGCGTCGCGGTGAGTTGGTTCAGGCGCGCCTCGACAGGCGTGTTCATCGCCTTGAGCGTGAGGCGCCCGACCGTCCCGAGATCCGACAGGCCGTGGCGGCGCTGGAAGCGCTTCACGGCCTCGGTCACGTTGGCATCGTAGGTGTCGCCCGCCACGGCCTCGGGCGCGAGATCGCCGCTGGCGAGCAGGCGCTGCTTGAGAGCGACGACATCAGCACCTTGCGAATCCGGCTTCAGGGCGCTGGCGCTGCCGGGCACTTTGGGCCAGCCGCCGCGATTGGCGACATCCTCATGGGCAATCAACGCCTCGAGCGTGCGGTCGTAGGTGTTCGGGCCGTAGCTCGGCTCGTTCGCACGCACGATCGCCGTCGAGGCCAGCAGAAGCGCGGCCGCCGCAGCGAGGATGGAGGGACGCATAGACATGAAAACCCCCGGGCCGCACAGAGCGGCACCGGGGGATCATTCCGCGACATAGTCAAGGAAGGCTTAAGAAGCGAGCAGCGCCCTTCACCATGCTGACGAATATCGTCAGGACGGATGAAGCGCCTACTCGGCGGCTTCCTTGACCGGCGCCGGCTTCTCCCATTTCAGCACGGGCTGGCGGGCGGCGCGGGTCTCGTCGAGGCGGCGGATCGGAGCGTGATGCGGTGCGCTGGTGAAGCGCTCCTTGTCGTTGCCCTTGGCCGCCATGGCGAGATCGCGCAGTGTGGCGATGAAGAGATCGAGCGCAGCCTTCGATTCCGACTCGGTCGGCTCGATCAGCATGGCGCCGTGCACGACGAGCGGGAAATAGACCGTCATCGGGTGGTAGCCCTCGTCGATCATCGCCTTGGCGAAATCGAGGGTCGAAACGCCCGAACCCTTCAGCCACTCGTCGTCGAACAGCACCTCATGCATCGACGGGTGGTCCGGGAAGGGCAGCGACATCAAATCGGCGAGGCCGGCGCGGATGTAGTTCGCGTTCAGCACCGCATCCTCCGAAGCCTGGCGCATGCCGTCCGAGCCGTGGCTGAGCATATAGGCGAGCGCGCGGACATACATGCCCATCTGGCCGTGGAAGGCGGTCATCCGGCCGAAGGGCTTGTTGCCGGCCGGCGCTTCCCCGCGCGTCTCGATCAGATGCGGCTTGTTGTTCTCGACATGGATGAAGGGCACGGGCGCGAAGGGCGCCAGACGCTCGGAGAGCACGACCGGGCCGGCGCCGGGACCGCCGCCGCCATGAGGCGTCGAGAAGGTCTTGTGCAGGTTGATGTGCATGGCGTCGACGCCGAGATCGCCGGGACGGGCCTTGCCGACGATCGCGTTGAAGTTGGCACCGTCGCAGTAGAAATAGGCGCCTGCCTCATGCATCGCCGCAGCGATCTCGACGATCTCAGGCTCGAAGATGCCGCAGGTGTTCGGGTTGGTCAGCATGATCGCGGCGATGTCCGGCCCGAGCAGGGCCTTGACGTCCTCGACCGCGACGGTGCCGTCGGGACGGGCGGGAACCGCCTTCACCGAGAAACCGATCAGGGCCGCAGTCGCCGGGTTGGTGCCATGGGCCGATTCGGGGACGAGCACGACATTGCGGGTCGCGCCCTCGCCCTTCGCCGCGATCGCGGCCTTGATCGCCATCATGCCGCAGGCCTCGCCATGGGCGCCGGCCTTGGGCGAGAGCGCCACCGCCGGCATGCCGGTCAGCGTCATCAGGTAGCGGGAAAGTTCAAGCATCAGCTCGAGTGCGCCGGGCACCGTCGAGGTCGGCTGCAGGGGATGCACGTCGGAGAAGCCCGGCAGCCGCGCCACCTTCTCGTTGAGGCGGGCATTGTGCTTCATCGTGCAGGAGCCGAGCGGGAAGAGCCCGGTGTCGATACCGTAGTTCTTCTGGCTGAGACGCACAAAGTGGCGCATCGTCTCGGGCTCGGAGAGGCCGGGAAGGCCGATCTCGCCCTGGCGGGCATGCTTGCCCAGCCGCGACTTGAACGGGGCCGGCTTGTCGATGTCGACGCCGGTCGCCTCATGATGGCCGATCTCGAAGATCAGCGGCTCGATCTGCTGGAGAGCCTTGTTGCCGGTGAAGGTAAGGTGCTCTTGGTGCGAGGCCTCGCCGGCCTGGGTGGGACGTCCCTGACGGTTCAGCATCACAGCACCTCCACGAGCGCCGCCACGAGGGCCGCCCGGTCTTCATCGGTATTCACCTCGGTGGAGGCGATGATCAGCAGGTCGTCCAGCCCGGCCCCGGGCAGGAGCCTCGAGACGGGGACGCCAGCCAGGATGCCCTTGGCCGCGAGAACCTCGACGACCTCGGCGGCCGGCTTCTTCAGCTTCACCGTGAACTCGTTGAAGAAGCTCTCGTTGAGAACGGTGACGCCCTCCACACCCGCCAGCAGGTCGGCGAGCTTCACCGCATTGGCGTGGTTGACTTCGGCGAGACGGGCGAGACCGGTCTGGCCCAGCAGCGTCATGTGGATGGTGAAGGCCAGCACGCAGAGGCCGGAATTGGTGCAGATATTCGAGGTCGCCTTGTCCCTGCGGATATGCTGCTCGCGGGTCGAGAGCGTCAGCACGAAACCGCGCTGGCCGGTCGAATCGACCGTCTCGCCGCAGAGCCGGCCCGGCATCTGGCGGATATATTTCGACTTGGCGGCGAAGAGGCCGACATAGGGGCCGCCGAAATTCAGCGCATTGCCGATCGACTGGCCCTCACCGACGACGATGTCGGCATCCTGCGCGCCAGGAGGCACGACCGCGCCGAGCGAGACGACCTCGGTGAAGACCGCGATCAGCAGGGCGCCATGCGCATGGGCCTTCTCGGCGATCGGCTTGAGGTCGCGCAGATTGCCGAACACGTCCGGCGACTGGACGACAACGCAGGAGACGCTGTCGTCGATCTGGGAGAGGATGTCCTCATTGGCGGAGACGTCGGGCTTGAGCACCACGACCTCGTCATTGGCCATCTCGGAGAGGGTCTCGACCACCGCCGTGTAGTGCGGGTGCAGGCCGCCGGAGAGCACGGCCTTGCGGCGCTTGGTGACGCGATGCGCCATCAGCACGGCCTCGCCGGTGCCGGTCGAGCCGTCATACATCGAGGCGTTGGCAACCTCCATGCCGGTCAGCGCAGCGACCTGGGTCTGGAACTCGAAGAGATATTGCAGCGTGCCCTGCGCGATCTCGGGCTGATAGGGCGTGTAGCTGGTCAGGAATTCCGAGCGCTGGATCAGGTGATCCACCGTCGCCGGGACATGGTGCTTGTAGGCGCCGGCGCCGACGAAGAAGGGCACGGCCGAGGCGGCGGTGTTCTTGCCCGCCATCTTGCCGAGGATGCGCTCGACCTCGAGCTCGCCCTTGGCGCGGGGCAGGTCTACCGGGGCCTTGAGCAGCTTGCCGGCCGGCACGTCGCTGAACAGCGCGTCGATGTCGGAGACGCCGATCCGCGCGAGCATGTCCTCGCGGTCGGTATCGGTGAGCGGGAGATAGCGCATGGGGGTTCCTATTGTGCTCTGCGCGGTTTTCAACGACGTCATGCTCGGGCTTGACCCGAGCATCTCTTCAACCAGCATCTTCTCGTCACGAGATTCTCGGGTCGCCGCTTCGCGCCGCCCGAGAATGACATGGCGCTCGTACTCAGAGCGTCTTGACGTAGTTCTGGTACTCGGCCTCGTTCATCAGCCCGTCGAGCTCGGCCGCGTCCTTGATCTTGATCTTGAGGAACCAGCCCTTGCCGGCCGGGTCCTCGTTAACAGCGCCCGGCGCCGCTTCGAGCTCGGCATTGACCTCGACAACCTCACCGGAAACCGGGGCGTAGACCTCGGAAGCGGCCTTGACGCTCTCGACCACCGCGGCCTCGCCGCCCTTGGCCAGCGCCTTGCCGAGGGCCGGGAGCTCGACGAAGACGACGTCGCCGAGCTGCGACTGGGCGTAGTCGGAGATGCCGACGGTGCCGACATCGCCGTCGATGCGGATATATTCGTGGTCCTTGCTGTAGCGGGTCTCGGCCATGGTTTCCTCCTGGCGAAAAATCGAAAATCAGATCAGCGCTTGTAGCCGTTGGGCACGAAAGGCATCGGTGCCACCACCGCCGGCAGCGGCTTGCCGCGCACGATGAGGTTGAGCTTGGTGCCGGGCGCAGAATGGGCCTTGGCGACGTAGCCCATGGCGCAGGGGCCGTTCAGCGTCGGACCGAAGCCGCCCGAGGTTACGGTTCCGATCACCTCACCCTCCAGCGTCGCGATCTCCGTGCCCTCGCGAGCCGGGGCACGACCTTCCGGCTTGAGGCCGACGCGGATGCGCGAGACGCCCTCAGCCAGCTCGCGCTGGATGCGCGCGGCGCCGGGGAAGCCGCCCTCCTCGCGACGGCGCTTCTGGATCGACCAGTTCAGCGCGGCCTCGATCGGGGACGTCGTGGTGTCGATGTCGTGGCCATAGAGGCACAAGCCGGCTTCAAGCCGCAGCGAATCGCGGGCGCCCAAGCCGATCGGCTTGACGCTGGCGTCGAGCAGCAGCGTGTCCCAGATCTCGCCGATCTTGGTCGCGGCGGCGGAGATCTCGTAGCCATCCTCACCGGTATAGCCGGAGCGGCTGACATTGGCCTTTATGCCGGCGACCTTCATGGTGCGCGAGGTCATGAAGCCGATCTCGGCGGCTTCCGGCGCGATTTTCGCGAGCGCGGCTTCCGCGCCCGGGCCTTGAAGCGCGATCAGGCCGCGATGTTCGGCGCGGACCAGCTTCACATTGGCCGGCAGGCGCGCCTCGATATGGGCGTAGTCAGCGTCCTTGCAGGCGGCGTTGACGACCAGATAAAGCGCGCCGTCCTCATCGGGATCGATCGAGCGCGTCACCATCAGATCGTCAAGGATGCCGCCGTCATCGTTGAGGAGCTGCGAATAGCGCTGCTTGCCGGGAGCGAGATTGACGATATCGGCGGGAATCAGCGCTTCCAGCGCCTTCGCCGTCGTCTCGTGGTCAGGCCCGATCAGGAAAGCCTGGCCCATATGCGAGACGTCGAAGAGCCCGGCCTTCTCGCGTGTCCAGTTGTGCTCGGTCAGGATGCCCGACGGATACTGCACCGGCATGTCGTAGCCGGCGAAGGGCACAATGCGGGCGCCGAGCGCGACATGGCGGGAATAAAGCGGCGTCTTCAGCGGCGCGGGCGCGCTGGCGGTGTCGGTTGTGGCCTCAAGAGCCTCGGCAGCCATGGCATGCCCCTCCCAGAATCGAGCGCAGGCTCCGGACGGAATCGTCCGGAACGCGCCCCCTCTGTCTTGGGACCTGAGAGATTTCCCCGCCAGCCGTCAGGCCGGACGAGTTACACCCGTCGGTGGGCGGACATCGCTGTCCACCGCTTTCCAGAGCGCCAAGTCCCCAGCGGTCCTTTTGCCTGAGCGTTTCCGGGGCGGTTGCGCCTTCGGCGCCGGCCCTGACGGATCAGGCCCGGTCTCTTCCGCGGGGATATGCGGCTAGGGCAGAGATACAGGAGGCGCCGGCCCAGTCAATCCGGGCGGCGCCTTCTTTCACGGCAAATCGGCCTTTAGCGGCGGCGATGGCGCGCCGGAGCGGCAGCGCCGCCCTGGCCCAGACCGACGATGATCTCGACATCGCCCTTGCCGGCCGGCACGACGATGCCGTCCTCGACGAAGGAGAAATCGACACCGCTCTGGCCCGACGGGATCGTGCCGCCGACGCGCGAGCTGCGGCGCGCAACCGTCGTCGTGCCGCGCGTCACCGTCGTGCTCAAGGTCGCGCCGTAGCTGCCCGGGCTCCCCGCCGGGCCAAGGAGCACACGGCCCTCGACACCGACCTTGAGACGGAAGCCGCCATTGCCGGTCGGCGTGCATTCGCGCGCGACATTCGTGATCGAAACCTGGTAGCGCAGACCGCTGCTGTCCTGGCCGGCCTGGGCGCGGATGGCGGCGCCGCCATCGGCGATGATCACCTCCGGGCAGACGGTGTCATTGCGGTCCTCTTCCTTCGGCAGCTGGTCAGGCACCGGCGGCTTCGTGGACTGGAACATCAGCATGTTGAGCGCCGTGCTGCCGCCTGACGACGATGAGGAGGAGCCGCACCCGGCGAGGCCCAGGCAAAGCAGCGGCAGGGCGAGCCAGCGGCCCGCAGTCAAAGTCTGGTCGATCAAGGCAGCGCCTCCACGCCGGGGCCGAAGCCGTTGAGCGAGACAGGCACGCCCACCCCCTCCTCCGGCGTCTGGAATACAATGAATGTCGCGCTCTTGCCGCCCTTGAGCTGGCCAAGCAGGTTGTCGTCCATGACGACCTCGGCGACGCAACCGGTCGTCAGACAGCGCACGAAACCGGCGCGCCCGATGTCCTTGTCGTCAATCTTGAGGCCGAGGCCCGACGGCAGCAGCACGCCGAGCGGCGCGACGACACGCAGGAGCCGGCTCTTCTGATCGGCAGTCTTCAGCACGATGACGAGGAGCGTCAGATTCGGCCGATCCTCGGCCGCGACGTTCTGGACCAGCGCGCATTGCTCCGCCTTGGCGCCGGGCGGCACCTCGCAGCGCATCTGCCAATCGCCATGTGTGGAACGCACCGCACCCTGCGCGAGCGCGGAGCCGGCGTAGAGGCTCGTCCCCATGAGCGCCAGCGCCAAGGCGCCTGCCGCCCCGATGATCCTCTTCATCCCTGCCATCCTTCGAAACCCGTCCAGAAACCGCAGAAGAAGCGCAAGATTCAGGCAAAACGCCGACCGCGCCAGAGAATCCCGCGGCTGTTCACATAAAATGCGTTGGGACCATGCAGACCCGGCCCTGTCAAGGCGTGCACGCGGGTGCGGGCGCGGTTCCGTCAAGGCCTCGCGCGATTATGCCGCACAGATGATGATGGACCGTGTCATTGCCCCACTGGCGCAAGCGTGATCTTTGATTTATCGCAATGCCGAAGAACGAGGCGACCTTCGCGGTCGCCCCTTCGTGCGTGGGGCAAAGCCGGTCGGTTCCCATGCAGGTCGATTGAGGAGCATGTCGGATCGATGCGATTTCTGAGCAGGACCTTTGCAACCGCGGCCGTCACGGCCCTTGCCGTCGCCGCGCTGGCGACCGTCCCGGCCGTCGCCGGCACCGGCATGCCTTCCCCCTGGCAGATGAACCTGCAGGGCGCAGCGACCCCCGTCGCCGAGTTCATCCACTGGTTTCATGACTGGCTGAACATCATCATCGGCGTGGTCACGCTCTTCGTGCTGGCGCTGCTGATCTATGTCGTCTTCCGCTTCAACGAGAAGGCGAATCCGGTCCCCTCCAAGACAACGCACAACGCCCTGCTCGAAGTGTGCTGGACGGTGATCCCGGTCCTGATTCTCGTCGTCATCGCGATTCCCTCCTTCCGGCTGCTGAAGCTGCAGCTCGAGGTGCCGCAGGCCGACCTGACCCTGAAGGTCACCGGCAAGCAGTGGTACTGGTCCTATGAATACGCGCAGGACAACGGCGCCTTCGGCTTCGACTCGCTGATGCTGGACGAGAAGCAGCGCGCCGAGGCGATCGCCAGCAAGAAGATCGCCGAGGCCGAGGCCCCGCGCTTGCTCGCCGTCGACAACGAAGCGATCGTGCCGGTCGGCAAAATCGTCCGCGTCCAGGTCACCGGCGCCGACGTCATCCACAAGTTCACGGTGCCGTCCTTCGGCATCAAGATCGACGCGATCCCCGGCCGCCTGAACGAAACCTGGTTCAAGGCCGAGCGCGAAGGCATCTATTACGGCCAGTGCTCGTTCATCTGCGGCCAGAACCACGCCTACATGCCGATCGCCTTCCGCGTCGTCAGCCAGGAGCGCTACGCCGCCTGGCTCGCCGAAGCGAAGCAGAAGTTCGCCAATGCCGAGGATGCGGGCAGCAAGCTCGCCGCCGCGTCCAAGTAATTCGCCGAGGAGACAACACGATGGCAACAGCGGCTCAGCACGCTCACGGCCATGACGAGGCCCATCACGACCACCCGACCGGGTGGCGCCGGTGGCTTCTGTCGACCAACCACAAAGACATCGGCACGCTCTACCTGATCTTCTCGATCATCGCGGGCCTCGTCGGCGGCTTCCTCTCGATCATGATGCGTATCGAGCTGATGTATCCCGGCGTGCAGATCTTCGCGAACGGCCAGAGCTACAACGTGTTCGTCACCGGCCACGGCCTGATCATGATCTTCTTCATGGTCATGCCCGCGGTCATCGGCGGCTTCGGCAACTGGTTCGTACCGCTGATGATCGGCGCGCCGGACATGGCCTTCCCGCGCATGAACAACATCTCGTTCTGGCTCACCGTCGCAGCCTTCGTGCTGATGATCATCTCGATGTTCATGGAAGGCGCCCCGGGCGCGCATGGCGTCGGCACGGGCTGGACGGTCTATCCGCCGTTCTCGACCGCCGGCCACCCCGGCCCCTCCGTCGATTTCGGCATCCTGTCGCTGCACCTTGCAGGCGCCGCCTCGATCCTCGGCGCGATAAACTTCATCACCACGATCCTGAACATGCGCGCGCCTGGCATGACCATGCACAAGATGCCGCTGTTCGCGTGGGGCGTGCTGGTCACCGCCTTCCTGCTGCTGCTCTCGCTGCCGGTCCTCGCCGGTGCGATCACCATGCTGCTGACGGACCGCAACTTCGGCACAACCTTCTATGATCCGGCCGGCGGCGGCGATCCGATCCTGTACCAGCACCTGTTCTGGTTCTTCGGCCACCCCGAAGTCTACATCATGATCCTGCCGGCCTTCGGCATCGTCAGCCACATCATCTCGACCTTCTCGAAGAAGCCGATCTTCGGCTATCTCGGCATGGCCTACGCCATGGTCGCGATCGGCGTGGTCGGCTTCATCGTGTGGGCGCACCACATGTACACCGCCGGCCTTTCGCTCAACACGCAGCGCTACTTCGTGTTCGCGACGATGGTCATCGCGGTGCCGACGGGCATCAAGATCTTCTCCTGGATCGCGACGATGTGGGGCGGCTCGATCCGCTTCACCGCGCCGATGGTCTGGGCGATGGGCTTCATCTTCCTGTTCACCGTCGGCGGCGTCACCGGCGTGGTGCTGGCCAATGCCGGCGTCGACCGCTCGCTGCACGCGACCTATTACGTCGTGGCCCACTTCCACTACGTGCTGTCGCTCGGCGCCGTGTTCGGCATCTTCGCGGGCTTCTACTACTGGTTCCCGAAGATGAGCGGCTATGTGATGCCGGACTGGATCGGCCGCCTGCACTTCTGGGTCGCCTTCATCGGCGCGAACCTGCTGTTCTTCCCGCAGCACTTCCTCGGCCTCGCCGGCATGCCGCGTCACTATGTCGACTATCCCGATGCCTTCGCGGGCTGGCATTTCTGGTCGTCGATCGGCTCCTACATCTTCGCCTTCGGCCTGCTGATCTGGCTCTACGGCATCGTCGTCGCCTTCAGCCGCAAGCAGCTCGCCGGCGACAATCCGTGGGGCGAAGGCGCAACGACGCTGGAGTGGACGCTGTCCTCGCCGCCGCCCTTCCACCAGTTCGAGACGCTGCCGCGCATCACCGGCTCGGACCACTGAGACAAATGGCGGCGGACCCCACGGTCCGCCGCCGCCCCTCCCCCGAGCGCCTTGCGAGGCGTTCCGGAGACGGGCGGCATCACAACAGCCGCGAACACCCTGCGCCCACGGGCGCCGTTCACAAGAGTACGAAGACGATCCGACTGATGTCTGCTGCGTTCGAAACCCGCACCGACGGCCTGACCACCTCCACCGGCGAGGCGCGCGACTTCTTCGCGCTGCTGAAGCCGCGGGTGATGTCGCTCGTCGTGGTGACGGCGCTGACCGGTATGGCGACGGCCCCGGGCTCCGTGCACCCCGTCCTCGGCTTCGCCGCGCTGCTGGCGATTGCTGTCGGCGCGGGCGCGTCGGGCTGCCTCAACATGTGGTACGACGCCGACATCGACGCGCTGATGAGCCGCACGGCCAAGCGCCCCATTCCGGCGGGCCGGATTCAGCCCTCCGAAGCGCTCGCCTTCGGCCTGACGCTGTCGGTCGGATCCGTGCTGGTGCTCGGCCTAATCGCGAATGCGCTCGCAGCCTGCATGCTGGCCTTCACCATCTTCTTCTATGCCGTCGTCTACTCGATGTGGCTGAAGCGGTGGACGCCGCAAAACATCGTCATCGGCGGCGCCGCCGGCGCTTTCCCGCCGATGATCGGCGAGGCCGTGGTGACCGGCAATTTCGGCTGGCACTCGCTGGTGCTGTTCGCGATCATCTTCCTGTGGACGCCGCCGCATTTCTGGGCGCTGGCGCTGGTCAAGTCAGAGGATTACGCGCGGGCGGGCATCCCGATGATGCCGAATGTCGCCGGCCCCGCCGCGACCCGGCGGCAGATCGTGCTCTATTCGCTGATCATGGCCCCTGTCGCCGTGCTGCCGGCGCTGATGGGCTTCGGCGGCCTGATCTACCTGATCGTCTCGGTGACCACCGGGCTCGCGATGGTCTGGCTCGCGATCCAGGTCTGGCGCCGTACGGAAGGTCAGGCTGCCGTCAAGGCCTGCTGGTCCCTGTTCGGCTTTTCGATCGTCTATCTCTTCCTGCTCTTCGCCGTGCTGCTGGTCGAGAACGGTTTTGGCCTGATGTGGGCCCTGCCGAAGGTCATCGGATGAGCGAGCAACACCCCCAGAAGCCGGCACCGGCACCGTTCTCGCCCGAGGATATGGCGCGCCGCCGCCGCCGCTCGATCGCGCTCGCGCTGGTGCTCGGCGGGCTCGTGATCTTCTTCTTCGTGGTGACGCTGGTGAAGACCGGCCCCGCCATCCTGAACCGGCCGCTGTGATGGCGAATCCCGTCCCGCAGAAACCCAAGGGCAACCCGGCGCGCACCGCACTGGTCTGCGTCGGCGTCGCTTTCGGCATGCTTGGTGCGTCCTTCGCGGCGGTGCCGCTCTATGATCTGTTCTGCAAGGTCACCGGCTTCGGCGGCACGCCGAAGGTCGGCACGGCCGGTGCCGGCAAGATCCTCGACCGGACGATGTCGGTGCGCTTCGACGCCAATGTCGCGCCGGGGCTCGGCTGGAAGTTCGAAGCGGAGAGCCCGGAGATCAAAGTCCAGGTCGGCGCGACCCAGACCGTGTTCTACAAGATGACGAATCGCTCGGACCGCACTGTGACCGGCATCGCGACCTACAATATCGCGCCGGACAAGGCGGCCGCCTATTTCGTCAAAATCCAGTGCTTCTGCTTTACCGAGCATACGCTGAAGCCCGGCGAGAGCTTCGAGGCACCGGTGGTGTTCTATATCGACCCCGAAATCGCTGGGAATCGCGAACTCGACGGCGTCCACGCCATCACATTGTCCTATACCTATTTCGCCTCGAAGTCGGGCCAGCCCGTCGCCGAGGACAAGGCTGGCTCCGTCAAGGGTGACGCGGGCAATTCGAAACTGTAGAACGCGCTAGAGCAAAAGCGCGGACAAGACGTCGTACGCGGAGACTGAATACGATGGCCGGGGCCCATACGAAGCACCACGACTACCACCTCGTCGATCCGAGCCCGTGGCCGCTCGTCGGCGCCGCGAGCGCGACGATCATGGCGATCGGCGCCGTGATGTGGATGAAGGCGCTGCCGGTCGGCGGCATGCATATCGGCCCGCTCGTGTTCGGCGCCGGCCTGCTCGGCGTGCTCTACACCATGCTCGCTTGGTGGATGGACGTGATCCGCGAGGCCGAGAAGGAAGGCCACCACACCCGCGTCGTCCAGCTCCATCACCGCTACGGCATGATCATGTTCATCGCCTCCGAGGTGATGTTCTTCGTCGCCTGGTTCTGGGCCTATTTCGACGCCAGCCTGTTCTCGGGCGAGACGATCAATTATCTCCGCTACGACTTCACCGGCGGCGTCTGGCCCCCGAAGGGCATCGAGACCTTCGATCCCTGGCACCTGCCGCTCCTCAACACCCTGATCCTGCTGACCTCGGGCACCACGGTGACCTGGGCGCATTATGCGCTGATCAACAATGATCGCGCCGGCCTGAAGCAGGGCCTGTGGCTCACCGTGATCCTCGGCGTGCTGTTCACGCTGTGCCAGGCTTACGAGTATTCGCACGCCACTTTCGCCTTCAAGGGCAACATCTACGGCGCCACGTTCTTCATGGCGACCGGCTTCCACGGCGCGCATGTCATCATCGGCACGATCTTCCTGGCCGTGTGCCTCTACCGGTCCTATCTCGGCCACTTCAAGCCGCAGCAGCATCTCGGCTTCGAATTCGCCGCCTGGTACTGGCACTTCGTCGACGTGGTCTGGCTGTTCCTGTTCGCCTCGATCTATGTCTGGGGCGCCGGCGCGCACGCAGCCGCCGCGCATTGATCACGCGCCGTACCGCGCCCTCGCGGTTCTCGTCTGACGAAAGGCGGCCGCGAGGCCGCCTTTCGCGCTTCGGAGGCTATGATGGCCGGTTCTGAACCCACACCTCCCTCGCCCTACTCGACGGGGCTGGCGGGCCGCTGTCCACGCTGCGGCGAGGGGGCGCTGTTCGACGGCTTCCTCAAGCTGAAGCCGCGCTGCAGCGCCTGCGGCCTCGACTATAAATTCGCCGACTCGGCCGACGGCCCTGCCGTCTTCATCATGCTGATCGCCGGCTTCATTGTTCTGGGAGCGGCGCTCTATGTCGAGATCGCCTATGAACCGCCGATCTGGCTGCACCTCATGATGTGGCTGCCGCTGGCACTGGTCATCTGCCTTGCCCTGCTCAGGCCGATG
Source organism: Allobosea sp. 10N428 (assembly GCF_056394545.1). Classification (NCBI taxonomy): domain Bacteria; kingdom Pseudomonadati; phylum Pseudomonadota; class Alphaproteobacteria; order Hyphomicrobiales; family Alloboseaceae; genus Allobosea; species Allobosea sp. 10N428. The sequence goes on from NZ_JBFTIC010000001.1 coordinate 1,200,578, forward strand.
AAGGGGCTGGCAGTCGCGCTGCAATACGCCAACAAAGCCGAGGAAGGCAGGCGGGCGAAGTGACCGCGCAAACCGCAAGCGACCGGAAACCCGGGCTGCTCCTGCCGACCGTCCTGACGATCATCGGAACGGCGATCCTCTGCATGCTCGGAACCTGGCAACTCCAGCGCATGCAGGAGAAGCACGCCTATATCGAGCGCCTGCAGGCACAAGCCGCCGGAGCGCCCGGCGCGATTCCGCCGAGCGCCGAATGGGCCAAGCTCGATGCAGCGGCGCTCGATCTCACCCGCGTCGCCGCGAAGGGCACCTATGTCGACGGGCCGATCGCCGGAGTCCGCACCACGATTGCCGCCGGGCCGCCCGGCTCGCGGCAGCTCTCCGGCTTCGGCCGCTGGGTGTTCCAGGGTTTCAGGCTCGCGGATGGCGGCATCATTCTGGTCAATCGCGGCTTCGTGCCGGAAAGCCGCATGGGCCAGATCGGGCCGGCGAGCGGATCGGACACCGTCACGGGCTTCCTGCGGGCGCCCGAAACCCGCAACAGCTTCACGCCGGAAGACCTGCCGGCGATCCGCGAATTCTACACGCGCGACCCCGCGGCGATCGCCGCGTCCCTCGGCTTGCCGCCGGCGCCGTTCTATCTGGAAGCCGAGCGCGAAGGCGACGGCATGAGGCCGCCGGCAGGGGTGGATGTGCGCGAGCTCATCGACCGCATCCCCGACAATCACCTGCAATACGCCCTGACCTGGTTCGGCCTGGCGCTGACATTGCTCGGCGTCTTCGCCGCCTATGCCTGGCAGGCGCGGAAAGGGTCCGCACCGACCTGATGTCGTTCAGGTTTTGCCGAAACCGCCGGACCGGCCTATAGCATCAAGCTGAGATCACCGAGGCCAAGATCGTGCTGCATGTTTCCACCCGGGGTGAAGCCCCGGCGCTGAGCTTTTCCGACGCGCTGCTGACCGGGCTCGCCCGCGACGGCGGCCTCTATCTGCCGCAAGCCTGGCCGGCGCTCACGAAAACGGAGATCGCCGGCTTCGCCGGGAAGCCCTATACGGCCGTGGCCGAACGCGTGCTCGGCGCGCTGACCGACGGCGACATCGAGAGCGGCGCGCTCTCCGGCATGATCCATCAGGCCTATGCCGGCTTCCGCCATCCGGCCGTCTGCCCGCTGACGCAGATCGGCGACAACCTCTTCGTACTGGAACTCTTCCACGGCCCGACGCTCGCCTTCAAGGACGTCGCGATGCAATTGCTCGGCCGGCTGATGGATCATGTGCTGGGCCAGCGCGGCCAGCGCGCCACCATCGTCGGCGCGACGTCCGGCGACACCGGCGGCGCGGCCATCGACGCCTTCAAGGGGTTGAAGAGCGTCGATGTCTTCATCCTCTATCCGCAGGGCCGCGTCTCCGATGTGCAGCGCCGGCAGATGACGACGGTCGACGCGCCGAACGTCCATGCCATCGCGGTCGAAGGCACCTTCGACGACTGCCAGAACCTCGTGAAGGCGATGTTCAACCATCACGCCTTCCGCGACGAGATCGGGCTCTCGGGCGTCAACTCGATCAACTGGGCCCGCATCGCCGCTCAGGTGGTCTATTACTTCACCTCGGCCGTCTCGCTGGGCGGGCCGGAGCGCAAGGTCTCCTTCACGGTCCCGACTGGCAATTTCGGCGACATCCTCGCCGGCTGGGTCGCCAAGCAGATGGGCCTGCCCATCGAGCGGCTGACCATCGCGACGAACAGCAACGACATCCTGGCGCGGACGCTGGAAACGGGCGTCTACGAGATGCGCGGCGTGGCGGCGACGACCTCGCCCTCGATGGACATCCAGATCTCGTCCAATTTCGAGCGGCTGCTGTTCGAAGCGCATGACCGCGACGGCGCAGCCGTGCGCCGGCTGATGCAGTCGCTGCAGCAATCCGGCCGCTTCGAGATCGCGGACGGACCGCTCCAGCGCATCCGCAGCGAGTTCGATGCCGCCTCCCAAAGCGAGGAGGAGGTCGCCGCCGAGATCAGGAAGAGCTGGACCGAGGCCGGCTATCTGCTCGATCCGCACACCGCGATCGGCGTCGGCGCCGCGCGTCTGGCGCTCAAGCGCGATCCGGCGACGCCGATGATCGTGCTCGGCACTGCCCATCCCGCCAAGTTCCCGGCCGCCGTGAAGGCCGCGAGCGGCGTCGAGCCGGAGCTGCCCGCCCATCTCTCCGATCTGATGGAGCGCAAGGAGCGGGTGACGCTGCTGCCGAACGATCTCGGCAAGGTCGAAACCTTCGTGCGCGAGCATGCGCGCGCCGTTCGGGGAGCGGCAGCGTGAGCGCGACGCCCCCGGTCGAGACCGTCGAACTCGCCGCGCCCGCGCGGAAAGAAGGCGCACATGACCCCGATGTCCAGCTGACCACCCTGCCCTCGGGCCTGCGCATCGTCTCGCAGCGCATGGACCATGCCGCGACCGTCTCGCTCGGTATCTGGATCGGAGCAGGCTCACGCGACGAGCTGCCGCATGAGCACGGCCTCGCCCATCTGCTCGAACACATGGCGTTCAAGGGCACGGCGCGGCGCAATGCCCGCGAGATCGCCGAGGAGATCGAGGGCGTCGGCGGCGATCTCAACGCCGCGACATCCGTCGAATACACCTGCTACACCGCCCGCGTCCTCGGCACCGATCTCGCTCTTGCCGTCGACATCCTCGCCGACATCGTCACCTCACCGGCCCTCACCGAGGAGGAGCTGAAACGCGAGAAGGGTGTGATCCTGCAGGAGATCTCTGCCGTTCAGGACACGCCGGACGACCTGGTCTATGACCGCTTCCTACAGGCGGCCTTCCCCGACCAGCCGATCGGCCGGCCGATCCTCGGCACGGCCGCGACAGTGCAAAGCTTCACGCCGGATGCGATCCGCGCCTATCTCGCCCGCAACTACCATGCCGGCAATATGGTGCTCGCCGCGTCCGGCGCCGTCGGTCATGACGAACTGGTGGCGCTTGCTCGCGAGCATCTATCGAATCTGCCGGCGCAGCCCGCGGAGGTGCCCGAACGCGAGGCCGGCGCATATCGAGGCGGGGAAGCCAGGATCGGCAGCGACGAGGAGCAGGTCCATCTCGTGCTCGGCCTGCCCGGCAAGTCCTTTGCCGGCGGCGCGCATTACGCTTTGCAGATCTTCGCCTCGGTGCTGGGCGGCGGGCTGTCATCGCGCCTGTTCCAGGAAGTGCGCGAGCAGCGCGGCCTGGCCTATGCGATCGATGCCTTCCACTGGCCCTTCTCCGATTGCGGCGTCTTCGGCATCGGCGCCGGCACCGCGCCGGAGGATGCGAACGAGCTGATCGAAGTTGCGCTCGGCTGCCTGCGCCAGGCGGCGGAGGATGTCAGCGAGGTCGAGGTGGCGCGAGCCCGCGCGCAGATGAAGGTGGGGCTGCTCGCCTCGCTCGAAAGCCCTGGCGGCAAGCTGGAGCAGATGGCGCGGCAGGTGCTGATCTTCGGCCGGGCAATCCCGCGCGAGGAACTTGCCGCCCGTCTCGACGCGGTCACGCTCGAGGATGTGCGCGCTGCGGGCCGCTCGCTACTCGGCCACCAGCCGACCATCGCGGCGATCGGCCCGATCCACGGTATTCCCGGGGCCAAGCGCCTGCGTCAGGCTGCCCGGGCAGCGGACTGAACGGCGATGGCGCTCTTCCGTTTCCCGAGCGAGCCGCCGAGCCGCCCGTTGATACGGACGCCGAATCTCTATCTGCGTGCGCCGCAGGCCAGCGACTACTCCGCCTGGGCCATGCTGCGGATCGAAAGCCGCGACTTCCTGACCCCCTGGGAGCCGACCTGGAACGAGGACGACCTGACCCGGGCCTCCTTCCGGCTGCGCGCCAAGCGAGCGGCACGCGAAATCGCCAGCGACGAAGCTTATTCGCTATTCATCTTCGAAGCCCATACCGAGATCCTGCTCGGCGGGTTGACCCTTGGCCTGATCCGCCGCGGCGTCGCCCAGGCCTGCACGCTCGGCTACTGGATGGGCAAGCGCCATGCGGGCAAGGGGCACATGGCCGAAGCCGTGCGCGGCGCGGTGCGCTTTGCCTTCTCCGAGCTTGCACTGCACCGGGTCGAGGCCGCCTGCTTGCCGAACAACGAACCGTCGCGGCGGCTGCTGGAGCGGATCGGTTTCCAGCACGAGGGGCTGGCGCGGGCCTATCTCAAGATCAACGGCGTCTGGGCCGACCATCTGCTCTACGCGGTGCTTTCGGGCGATGCGTTGCCCGGAGCGAAGCCGTGACGGCAGCGGTTGACCACAGCCACCCTCTGCCTTGCCCTTGCCATGAGCGACCAATAGGGATTTTCGTTCAAGTTCGAATGATTGTCTCCCGCCTGATAGCCGAGCACAGCTTGTCCATTTCCGAGCGCATCCTCCGGATCGGCCTCGCCGTCGCCGGCCTTGCCGTGTGGTTCAGTTTCGCGACCGTGACGCCAGCCAGCGCCGTCGATGCGGTGCGCGTCCCGGTCGATGTGCCGGTGATCGATCTCACCAATGTCGTCGAGCGCAACAAGTCGGACGGCGACGTCATCCAGATCTCGACAGCGCCGGGGCCGGATGGCATCGTCCGCCGCATCGCGGTCAGGGCGCGCGAATCGGGCGCCCGGCCGGACTGGATCGTCTTCGCGCTGACGAACGATTCCGATGAGCAGATCGACCGGCTGCTGGTCGCGCCCTTTCACCGGCTGATCGGCTCCGGCGTGGTCTGGCCCGACCTCGGCGACAAGCGCATCGAGGCGGTGACGGCGAGCCAAGGCCTCTCGCCTGACCGCGAAGCCAGCCCCGACGCCGATGTCTTCCTGATCACGCTCGACCCCGGCACGACTGTGACCTTCGTGGCCGAGCTGAAGTCTCCGAACCTGCCGCAGCTCTATCTCTACGAGTCGGAAGCCTATCGCCAGAAGACCAACGGGCTCACGCTCTACAAGGGCATCATCATCGGCATCGCCGGCCTGCTTGCGCTCTTCCTGACCATCATCTTCGTGGTCAAAGGCGCGGTGATCTTCCCGGCCGCGGCGGCGCTGGCCTGGGCGGTCCTCGCCTATGCCGGCCTCGATTTCGGGTTTTTCCAGCGCCTTTTCCCGCTCACGCCAGCGATCGAGCGCATCTACCGGGCGGGCGCGGAAGTCGTGCTTGCCGCGACGCTGCTCGTTTTCCTGTTCGCCTATCTCAACCTGTCGCGCTGGCATGTGCGCTATGGACATGTCACGGCGATCTGGATCATCGGCCTTGCCGGCCTGATCGGCCTTGCCGTCTTCGACGCGCCGATGGCATCCGGCATCGCCCGCATCTCGATCGCGGCTGTCGCGGCGATCGGCTTCATCCTGGTCGTGCACCTGGCGACGCATGGCTACGAGCGGGCGGTGATGCTGATCCCGACCTGGTTCCTGCTCGCTGTCTGGGTCACCGCCGCGAGCTTCACGGTCACCGGGCAGTTCCAGCGCGACCTCGTGGCCCCTGCCCTCTTGGGCGGCCTCGTGCTGATCGTGCTGCTGATCGGCTTTACCGTGATCCAGCACGCCTTCGCCGGCGGCGCGATCTCGCAGGGGCTCGTCTCCGACACCGAGCGGCGGGCGCTGGCGCTTTCCGGCTCCGGCGACCTCGTCTTCGACTGGGATGTGAGCTCCGACAAGGTCTTCGTCTCGCCGCAGATCGAGACGCTGCTCGGCCTGCCGAAGGGCTCGCTCGAAGGCTCGGCCGCACGCTGGCTGGAGCACATGCATGTCGCCGACCGTGACCGCTACCGCGTCACGCTCGACGCCGTGCTCGAGCAACGCCGCGGCAAGCTCAACCTCGACCTGCGCCTGCGCTCCGCCAATGGCGCCTATCACTGGTTCAACGTCAAAGCGCGGCCCGTCATCGGCTCGGACGGCGAAGTCATCCGCGTCATCGGCACGCTCTCCGACGTCACCGAGCAGCGCACGGCGCAGGAGCGCCTGCTGCACGACGCCGTCCATGACAACCTGACCGGGCTTCCCAACCGCAAGCTGTTCCAGGACCGGCTGGGCGCGATCTTCGGCTTCACCCGTGCCGACGACAATATCCGCCCGACCGTACTCGTCATCGATGTCGACCGCTTCAAGCAGGTCAATGAATCGGTTGGTTTCTCAGCCGGCGACTCGATCCTGCTGACGCTGGCACGGCGCCTTGGCCGGCTGCTCAGGGCGCAGGACACGCTCGCGCGCATCGGCGGCGACACCTTCGCGATGATCCTGGTCTCGGAGCGCGATCCCGAGCGCATCCTCGCACTGGCCGAACTCGTGCGCCGGGCCGTCTCGACGCCGATCACCTATGCCGAGCGGGAGATCGTGCTGACCCCCTCGATCGGGCTTGCCCTGTTCGACCCCTCGCCTGCCGCCCGCAAGGACGATGCGCTGAAGAACGCCGAGCTCGCCATGGCTCATGCCAAGCGCCAGGGCGGCAACAAGATCGAGATCTTCGTTCCGGCAATGCGGACCGACCGCAACGACAGGCTCGCGCTGGAGAGCGACCTGCGGCGGGCGATCGAGCGCAACGAGATCCAGGTCATGTACCAGCCGATCGTCCGGCTGGAGGACCGCACCATCGCCGGGTTCGAGGCGCTTGTGCGCTGGGACCACCCGCGCGAGGGGCGGCTGATGCCGCAGGACTTCCTCGCCATCGCCGAGGAGACCGGGCTGATCGTCGATCTCGGCATCTATGTCATGGACAAGACGGCGCGCGAGCTCGAGGCTTGGCAGGCGGCTCTGGAGGTCGACCCGCCGATCTTCGCCAGCGTCAATGTCTCCAGCCGGCAGTTGCTGCGCCACGACCTGCTGCACGATGTGAAGACCGTTCTCGGGCGGCGGCGCGTGCTGCCGGGCACGCTCAAGCTCGAAATCACCGAAAGCCTGGTGATGGAAAACCCGGAATATGCAGCGCAGATGCTGCAGCGCATCCGCGACCTCGGCGCCGGTCTCTCGCTCGATGATTTCGGGACGGGCTATTCCTCGCTGTCCTATCTGCAGCGCTTCCCCTTCGACACGATCAAGATCGACCAGAGCTTCGTGCGGCAGATGGGTAATGGCCGCCCGCCGGTGATCCTGCGCTCGATCGTGCAGCTCGCCTCCGATCTCGGCATGGATGTCGTGGCCGAGGGCGCGGAGAGCGAGTCCGATGCTATCGAGCTCTATCAGATCGGCTGCCAATATGCGCAGGGCTACATCTTCGGCCAGCCGATGACCGCGGCCGAGGCGCGGCGCCTGATGGGGGCGACGGCTGCGGCGGCGACAGAGATGGCGTAGGCGGCCGAGCCATCGAGCCGGCGGAAGGCGAGTGGCCCAAGACGGCTGAACACGGCGCTCGCCGTTAAGGTCGGCTTTGTCCCGACCAACCATGTCTTCATTCTTCGAGAGCGGTGTTCAACACGCGGATGCTCGCCACAAGGGCGAGCATAAAGGAAACGGGATCAGTGCCCTGTCCTTGGGTTATGGGCCCTTGGCCCGTGTTCTTGGGTTGCGGGGCCTTGGCTGGCGCGAAGCCCCGGAATGACCGGAGCTGGCAGCTCAGGCGTGGCCGGCATCACGGGAGAGGAATGCAGGTTCGATCCCGAGCTTGTTGAGCGCCCGCTGATATTTCGTCTCGATGCTCTCGTCGAACAGTAAGCCGGGATCGGCCGGGCAGTGTAGCCAGCCATTCGACTGGATCTCCGCCTCGAGCTGTCCAGCGGCCCAGCCGGCATAGCCGAGAGCGAGGACGGCATTTTCCGGTCCGCTACCGATGGCGATAGCTCTGAGGATATCGAGCGTCGCCGTCAGGCAGATGCCGTCGTCGATCGGCAGCGTTGCCGATTCGAGGAAGAAATCCGCCGTATGCAGCACGAAGCCGCGCTTGGTCTCGAYCGGGCCGCCGCGCAGGACCTGCATGCGCTCGGCGCTGCTCGGCAGCCGGATGATCTCCTCGGACGGAATGACATCGAGCTGAACGAGCAGATCCGGAAACTTGGTGTCGCCGGCCGGCTTGTTCACGATGATGCCCATGGCGCCATCCTCGGAGTGGGCGCAGACATAGACGACGCTGCGGCTGAAGCGCGTGTCGGCCATCCCGGGCATCGCGATGAGGCACTGCCCGTCCAGATAGCTGCGGCCGCCGAGGCGGGGTTGTGAGCCGATCTTCATCGCCCGTATGCTAGGCGCTGTCGGGGAGGCTCGGCAAGGCTCGATGTGAGCGGGCGCCTCCGGCTTCGCGTAAACCCGACATCCGCGCCGCGTCCAAGCGATGCGCGGAGGCGGTCCTTCGTTGCGGCATCGCGATTGCGCCCCATTTGCGCGCAAGAGTGAAGGTTGCGGGAGCAAATTCGGGACGTGAGACGTAGGTTTTGTTCGCTTTTCGGTTTCGCAATGGATAATGCAGGGTCGTGAACCGCATTTTTTCCCTGCTGGCCATGATGCCTCTCGCGCTCGGCGCCGCCGCGCACGCGCAGGAGGCGCCGACCGAGGCCGCGATGTCGCCATGGTCGGCGAGCGAGCATGCGAAGCTGCGCCTGATCGCCGGCCCGACCACTGCGACGGGCAAGCAGCGCGTCGGCGTCGAGATCGTCATGTCTCCGGGTTTCAAGACCTATTGGCGCAGCCCCGGCGAGTTCGGCGTGCCGCCGAACTTCGACTGGTCGGGCTCGACCAATATCGGCGGGCTCGATGTGCGCTGGCCCGTTCCGGAGCGATTTCAGGATTCGGCCGGCTACTCGATCGGTTATGTCGGGGAAGTCGTGATTCCGATCTCGGTCCAGCCGGTCGATCCGTCCCGGCCCGTCCTGGTCGTCCTCAAGCTCGAATATGCCGTCTGCGAGAAAATCTGCATCCCGGCCAAAGGCGAGGCGAGCCTGTGGCTCGAGCCGGGCGTCACGACCGTGACATCGCCGCGGCTGGAGAGTTTCGAGGCGCGTGTGCCGGTATCGGCGAAGCCCGGCCCGCACAAGGAGAAGACCTCCATCCTCGAGGCCAAGCTTGACGACACCGTCGTCGATCCCGGTCTCAGGCTCGTTCTGCAGCCGCCCCCGGAGGGCAAGATCGAGGACATCTTCGTCGAAGGGCCCGGGCAATGGTCCTTTGGCAAATCCCGGCTGACGCCGCAGAGCGACGGCACGGTTGCCGCTCAGATCCGCATCAACGAGCGGCCGAAGAGCGCTGCTGGTCCCGTCCCCCTGATCTTCACCGTTCGCGGGACGCCCAAGCCCGTCGAGATACGGCTCGAACTCGACATCCCCGCCGGCAAGCCCTAATCCCTGAGGCGAAGCGGCCTTCCCGCCGCGGGCTTCACGGAGAAAGACGCAATGACGATCCAGGTGGGTGACAAGCTTCCGCAGGCGACGTTCCGCATCATGACCGTCGATGGCCCGGCTGCCAGGACGACCGAGGACCTGTTCAAGGGCCGCAAGGTCGTGCTCTTCGCCGTGCCCGGCGCGTTCACGCCGACCTGCCACAAGAACCATCTGCCCGGCTACCTCGCCAAGACCGATGAGATCAAGGCCAAGGGCGTCGACGCCATTCTGGTGACCTCCACCAACGACGTCTTCGTGCTCGACGCCTGGTCGAAGGCGACCGGCGGCGCCGGCGTCATCGAGTTCCTTTCCGACGGTAACGCCGATTTCGCCACGGAAATCGGCCTGTCGATGGACGGCTCGGGCTTCGGCATGGGCACGCGCTCGCGGCGCTATTCGATGCTGGTCGAAGACGGCGTCGTGAAATCCCTCAACGTCGAGGAAGCCGCCGGCAAGGCCGACGCCTCCGGCGCCGAGACTATGCTCGGCCAGCTCTAAGGCTTGCCGGACGCCAATTGCAGAGCCCGCGCGAGGTCGTCGCGCGGGCTTTTCTGTTGGGCTGTGGGTGCCGAGGCGGCCAACGCGGCCAATGCCCGGCATGGGCGGGACGCCGCCTTATGGGCACGCGTATTGTTACTGTTACGGACTTCCTCGCGATGCCGCCTGGCGGCAGGATGGCGCGCGGTGCCTAAACCGCGGCAGACGCCGAGGCAACCTAAGATCCCGAATCCGAGAATAGCATTGTTCAAGCCTCTGATGGCCATCTGCTTGACTTTTTAAGTTCAAGATTATGGAGGAGAAGGCAATATGACTGTTAAATCGGTCGAACAATTTGCGACCCCTAAAGAAGGCCCCGATATCAACCGGCGGAACATCTTGCTCTCGGGCTCGGCTCTTGTTGCCGCGGCAACCGGCCTTGGCGCCAGCGCTCAGGCGCAGCAGCCCGCTCCGGCGCCTCAAGCCGCCGCACCGTCCGGGCGCCGCCCCAACATCCTGGTGATCTGGGGCGATGACATCGGAACATGGAACATCAGCCATAACAGCCGCGGCATGATGGGCTACATGACCCCCAACATCGACCGGATCGCGCGTGAAGGCGTGTCGTTCACGGATTATTACGGGCAGCAGAGTTGCACCGCGGGCCGTGCGGCCTTCATCGGCGGAAACGTGCCGGTCCGTACCGGCATGACCAAGGTCGGCCTGCCCGGCGCCGCCGAGGGCTGGCAGAAGACCGATGTCACCATGGCGACGGTGCTGAAATCGCAGGGCTATGCGACCGGACAGTTCGGCAAGAACCATCAGGGTGACCGCGACGAGCATCTGCCGACCCAGCACGGCTTCGACGAATTCCTCGGCAATCTCTACCACCTCAATGCCGAGGAGGAGCCGGAGAACCCCGACTACCCGAAAGACCCCGAGTTCCGGAAGAAGTTCGGGCCGCGCGGCGTGATCAAGGCCTCCGCCGACGGCAAGATCGAGGACACCGGGCCGCTCACGAAGAAGCGGATGGAGACGATCGACGAGGAGACGCTGGCCGCAGCGAAGGACTTCATCCAGCGCCAGGTCCGTGCCAACAAGCCCTTCTTCACCTGGTGGAATGCGACGCGGATGCATTTCCGCACGCATATCAAGCCGGCGAGCCGCGGCAAATCCGGGCAGGACGACTATTCCGACGGCATGGTCGAGCATGACGGGATGGTCGGCGAACTGCTGAAGCTCGTCGACGATCTCGGCATCGCCAACGATACCATCGTCTTTTACTCCACCGATAACGGCCCGCACTACAACACCTGGCCCGATGCCGCCACGACACCATTCCGCAGCGAGAAGAACTCCAACTGGGAGGGTGCTTACCGCGTTCCTGCCTTCGTTCGCTGGCCGGGCAGGTTCCCTGCGGGCACGACGCTGAACGGCATCTTCGCGCATGAAGACTGGTTGCCGACCTTCGCGGCAATCGCCGGGGAGCCCGAGATCAAGGACAAGCTCCTGAAAGGCGTGCAGCTCAACGGGCGCAACTACAAGAATTACATCGATGGCTATAACCAGCTCGACTACTTGTCGGGCAAGGTGAAGGAGTCGCCGCGCAATGAATTCTGGTACGTCAATGATGACGGACAGGTCGTTGCAGCCCGCTATCAGGACTGGAAGGTCGTGTTCCTCGAGAACCGGGGCGAGGCGTTCGGCGTCTGGCGCGAGCCCTTCACTGAGCTACGCGTCCCCCTGCTCTTCCACCTGCGCCGCGACCCGTTCGAGAAGGCGCAACATAATGCCAACGTCTACAATGACTGGTTCCTGGAGCGCGTCTTCGTCATCGTTCCGATTCAGGGTCTCGCGGCCAAGTTCCTGCAAACCATGAAGGATTACCCGCCGAGCCAGACGCCGGGTTCGTTCAACCTGACGAAGATCGAGTCCCAGCTCCGAAGCGCGGCGGGCGGCGGCTGACCGCACTCCCGTTCTCCCGAAGCGGCGCGGCTAGCTTCCGCTTCGGGTCGCCATTCGACCTGTCGCAAAATGTCGAATTTTTCGAGCCAATTTTGCGACAGGGAAGGTGCGGGAAGATCAATGCCCTCGTTGTCGGCGCAAACTTCGGGAATTGCGCGAGGATGTGATCATTTCGTTTTGGAGATTGCGCCAGTCATATATTCGTTCAGATCGCGGAAGTCCTTAACTGTCCACGTGAATGCTGGCAGTTTTACGCCGTTTTCTCGCAGCGTCTTCGGAATTAGATCCCCGTTTGGACGAAGTATCACGGATGCTACAATGACGCCGGGATAATCGAGCAGGCGTTTCTTGAACGCAGGCGTCGTAAGATCAGGCGTTGGAGGGATGCTTTTATCGGCCAATGATCCTGTGCCTTTGATATCGGCTCCGTGACACATGGCGCATCTCTTCAAATAAATCCTCTCTCCATTGCTGCTATCTGCAAAAGATACAGACGGTATCAAAAGTGTTATCGCCAGTGTGGCGATGAAATTTTTTGCAGTCTTCATTGCGCTCTGCGCTCTCGATGGAACCGGTATGTGTTTTGCCTGAGGCATTGCTTTTTGGCCGATATCTTGGGCGACTATGAGCCAAGGGCCAAAAATCATCGCAAAACTCGCGAGTTTTGCATGAATTGAATCGCAGACTTTCGCAACGTCCGAAAATTAGGGTCTTCGCGAGAATGAGCGAGGTCCACACAGGGTCGAGCGCTGACGGCCCCGCCAAGTCGCCGTCCTCCTTTCATGGCTTCTTCCGGGTGTTGATCGATCCGATCGCGGCTTGTCATGAGACAAGGCCCGGCCCCCCGGCTAGCGTCTGCGCCGGAGGAAAGCCTGCATGTCCGATATCATCATCCGCCCGCTCGCCGCTGCCGACCGCGTCGCCTGGACGCCGCTCTGGCGGGGCTATCTGACCTTCTACAAGGCGACGCTGCCGCCCGAGCTCGACGAGATTACCTTCAACCGGCTGACCGGCGGTCAGGAGCCGATGGGCGGCTTCATCGCGCTGCAGGGCGACAAGGCGCTCGGCATCACCAACTGGGTGATGCACCGCACGACCTGGAGCGAACGGAACATCTGCTATCTGCAGGATCTGTTCACGGTGCCGGAGGCGCGCGGCACCGGCGTCGGCCGCAAGCTGATCGAGGCCGTGAACGCCATGGCGCGGGAGAAGAACTGCTTCCGCGTCTACTGGCAGACGCATGAATCGAACCTGCAGGCGCAGGAACTCTACGACAAGGTCGCCGACAAGTCGGGCTTCATCGTCTATCGCCAGCCGCTGGTGTGACGAGCAGACAGCCGTCTTCGCATGATCTGACACAAGCCGGGCTGCATAGACGCAGAGGCAAGCCTGCGCCTGTGCAATCGCAACGGCCATGCAAGCGCCTATATTGGCAGGAGGCTTGAGCGGACCGCTTTGCGGTAGCCGCCGAGCCGTCCCCTCGCAGGGCGCATCTTGCGCCCGCAGCCAGCGACAGGCGCGTCATGAAGAAGATCGGGTTTCTCTCCTTCGGCCACTGGTCGCCCTCGCCGCAATCCGGCACGCGCTCGGCCGGCGACGCCCTGCTGCAGTCGATCGATCTCGCCGTCGCGGCGGAGGAATTGGGCGCCGACGGCGCCTATATGCGCGTCCATCATTTCGCCCGGCAGCTCGCCTCGCCCTTCCCGCTGCTGGCCGCGATCGGCGCCCGGACGAAACGCATCGAGATCGGCACCGCCGTGATCGACATGCGCTACGAGAACCCGCTCTACATGGCGGAGGATGCCGGTGCGGCCGACCTCATCGCCGGCGGACGGCTCCAGCTCGGCATCAGCCGCGGCTCGCCGGAACAGGTGATCGATGGCTGGCGCTATTTCGGCCACGAACCGGCCGAGGGCCAAAGCGACGCCGATATGGGCCGCCGCCATGCCGAGGTCTTTCTCGACGTGCTGCGCGGCCAGGGCTTCGCCGAACCGAATCCACGGCCAATGTTTCCGAACCCGCCCGGCCTGCTGAGACTCGAGCCGCATTCCGAAGGCTTGCGCGAGCGCATCTGGTGGGGCGCCGGCTCAAACGCGACCGCCGTGTGGGCGGCGAAGCTCGGCATGAACCTGCAGAGCTCGACCCTGAAGGACGACGAGACGGGCGAGCCCTTCCATATTCAGCAGGCGAAGCAGATCCGCGCCTATCGCGAGGCCTGGAGGGAGGCGGGCCATGCGCGCGAACCGCGCGTCTCGGTGAGTCGCAGCATCTTCGCTTTGGTCGACGATCGCGACCGCGCCTATTTCGGCCGCGGCGACCAGGGCGACGACCAGATCGGCTTCATCGATGAGAACACCCGCGCCATCTTCGGGCGCAGCTATGCGGCCGAGCCGGACAAGCTCGTCAAGGAGCTGGCGAAGGACGAGGCGATCGCCGAAGCCGATACGCTGCTGCTGACCGTGCCGAACCAGCTCGGCGTCGACTACAACGCCCATGTCATCGAGGCGATCCTGAAGCACGTCGCACCGGCGCTCGGCTGGCGCTGAGGGAGATCGTCCGAGCCGCGAAGCCGCGTCGGGCCGCAAGGATCGGTATTCGATGAGCCGCTAGCGCCCCGACTTGAACGGCGCCATGCCGGCGCGCGCCAGCGCGTCGGCGCGCTCGTTCATCTCGTCACCGGCGTGGCCCTTGACCCATTTCCACTCGATCTTGTGGCGGCCGAGCGCCGTCTCGAGCCTCTGCCAGAGCTCGACATTCTTGACGGGCTTCCTGTCGGCGGTCTTCCAGCCGTTCTTCTTCCAGCCGTGGATCCAGCCGGTGATGCCCTGGCGCAGATACTGGCTGTCCGTGTGCAACGCGACGGTGCAGGGCCGCTTCAGTGCCTCGAGCGCGGCGATGGCTGCCATCAGCTCCATACGGTTGTTGGTGGTCTGGGCCTCGCCGCCGGAAAGCTCCTTCTCGACGCCGTTGAAGGTGAGGATCGCCCCCCAGCCGCCGGGCCCGGGATTGCCGGAGCAGGCCCCGTCCGTCCAGACTTCGACAGTATCGTTCACCGCTTCAGCCCGTATTCGCGGGCGTCGACGACGCGCTGGTGGAAGGCGAGCTTGCGGTCGTATTCGAGCGGATCATGCGGCTTGACCAGCGCGCCCGGCGGCACGTTGAGCCAATCGACCAGGCGCGTGAGCAGGAAGCGCAGGGCCGAGCCGCGGCAGAGCTGCGGCAACGCCTCGATCTCGACCAAGCTCAGCGGGCGGACCGTCTCGTAGCCGGCGAGCAGCGCCTGGCCCTTGGTCAGGTTGAACGAGCCGTCTGCCTCGAAGCACCAGGAGTTCAGGCAGATCGCCAGATCATAGGCATAGGCGTCGGTGCAGGCGAAGTAGAAGTCGATCAGGCCCGACAGCCGGCTGCCGATGAAGAAGACGTTGTTGGGGAAGAGATCGGCATGGATCACGCCGCGCGGCAGATCCTTGGGCCAGCTCGCCTCATGCACGGCAATCTCCGCCATGACCCGGCGGGCGAGGCCCGGAGAGACCTTGTCGGCATCCGGCCCCGCCTGATGCGCCAGGGGACGCCAGCCGGGCACGGAGAGCGCGTTGACCCGCTCCATGGTGAAATCGGCGCCGGCCTCGTGCATCAAGGCGAGACCGCGGCCGAGTTCCTGGCAATGGGCAGCGGTCGGCCGGCGGACGGAGAGCCCGTCGAGGAAGGTGACGATCGCGGCCGGGCGCCCGGCGAGGCGGCCGAGCATCTCGCCGCGGCTATCCTGCACCGGCTGCGGGCAGATCAGGCCGCGGCCTGCGAGATGCTGCATCAGGCCAAGGAAGAACGGCAGATCGTCCGGGTTCACCCGCTTCTCATAGAGGGTGAGGATGAAAGTGCCCTGCGTGGTGTGAATCAGGTAGTTCGAGTTCTCGACGCCCTCGGCGATGCCCTTGGCGGAAAGCAGATCGCCGATGCCATAGCGCGCCACGAAGGCAGCCATCTCGTCATCGGGAACTTCGGTATAGACGGCCAAGATCAGGCTCTCTTGCTCTTCGGTTTATCGCATTTTCTTCACGCGAACCGGGGTATCCGCCTCGCTTGAAAATGCCTCTGCTGGCGTTACTCGGCCGCGTTCGGCGCCGCTTCGCCGCGCAATTCGCGCGGCAGCGGGAAGAAGACGTTTTCGTCGGCGGTCGAGACGGTCTCGACGCGAACCTCGTAGCGGGCGGCGAAGGCATCGATGATCTCCTCGACCAGCACCTCGGGCGCGCTGGCGCCAGCGGTGATGCCGAGGCTGCGGATATTGCCGAAGACGGCCCAGTCGATCTCGTCGGTGCGCAGGACGAGCCGGGCGACCGGGCAGCCGGCGCGCTCGGCCACCTCGCGCAGGCGCTGCGAGTTCGAGGAATTGGGCGAGCCGACGACGATCAGCCCGTCGACTTGCGGCGCCACGCGCTTCACCGCTTCCTGGCGGTTCGTCGTCGCATAGCAGATGTCTTCCTTGTGCGGGGCGATCAGCTCCGGGAAGCGCGCTTGCAGCGCCTCGACGATTTCACGGGTGTCGTCGACCGAGAGCGTGGTCTGTGTGACATAGGCCAGCGGCTGGGCGGCTGGCGGGGTCAGCGCGGCGACATCCTCCAGCGTCTCGATCAGCGTGATCGCCCCCTCCGGCAACTGGCCCATCGTGCCGATGACCTCCGGATGGCCGGCATGGCCGACGAGCAGGATGTGGCGGCCGCGCTTGTGATGCACCTCGGCCTCGCGATGCACCTTCGTGACCAGCGGGCAGGTGGCATCGATAGCGAAGAGGTTGCGCGCCTTCGCCGCCGCCGGAACCGCCTTGGCGACACCATGGGCGGAGAAGATCACCGGGCGCGTCTCGTCGGGCACCTCGTCGAGCTCGGCAACGAAGACTGCCCCTTTCCGCTTCAGGGATTCGACGACGTATTTGTTATGGACGATCTCGTGGCGGACATAGACCGGCGCGCCATGCAGCGCGAGCGCCTTCTCGACCGCGTCGATGGCGCGCACGACCCCGGCGCAGAAGCCGCGCGGGGCACAGAGCAGGATGGCGAGCGGCGGCTTGGTCACGCGCGAAATGAACTCCGGATGATGCCGGTCTTCTTTCGGCGGGATGGCGGCGATGTCAAGGAAGCGAAGCGGCGCAGGCCAGACAGCCATGTCGATTGCCTCTCGCAGTCTTGCCGCCGAGCGCCTAGATAGAACCCCTGGCCGACCGCGCAGCAGCTCCGCTTCAGGCCATCGCACGCCCGTTTCCGATCACGAGTTCCGTATGGCCGACGCCACCTCGCATGTCAGCTTCCTGCCGCCGATCCTGACCTTCTGCGCCGCGGCGGTGGTCGCTGTTCCGCTGTTCCGCAAGCTCGGGCAATCGGCGGTTCTGGGCTATCTCGCCGCCGGCATCGTGATCGGCCCCTCGGTCCTGGGCGTGATCAAGGACCCCGACGCCATCCGCAGCACGGCCGAGATCGGCGTGGTGCTGCTGCTCTTTCTGGTCGGCCTCGAACTGCAGCCGGCGCGCCTCTATTCGATGCGCAAGGACATTCTCGGCACCGGCCTGGCCCAGATGGCGCTCAGCGCCGCCGGCATCGGCCTCTTCGGCTGGTATTTCGGCCTGTCCGCCGCAGGCGCGGTCGCGGTCGGCGTGGCGCTGGCGCTTTCCGCCACCTCGATCGCACTGCAGCAGCTCGCGGAACGAGGCGACGCCAGCGAAGCCTATGGCCGGCGCACTTTCTCGATCCTCCTGTTCCAGGACATGGCAATCGCACCCGTCCTGGCGCTCCTGCCCTTGCTCGCCACCACCGGCGGCGCGCAGGCCGGCAGCCCGATGCGCGCGCTCGTCAGCCTCGGCATCGCACTCGGTGCGCTGGTCGCGATCATCCTGGCCGGGCGCTACGTGCTGAACCCGTTCTTCCGCATCCTCGCCAATACCGGCGCGAAGGACGTTATGACGGCTGCCGCGCTGTTGATCGTGCTCGGCGCGGCCCTGCTGATGGAGCATGTCGGCCTGTCGATGGCGATGGGCGCCTTTCTCGCCGGCGTGATGCTGGCCGATTCCCATTTCCGGCACGAGCTCGAAGCCGATATCGAGCCTTTCCGTGGCGTGCTGCTCGGCCTGTTCTTCATGGCAGTCGGCATGTCGCTGGACCTCGAGCTGGTCGCCTCCAATTGGATGCTGCTGGCGGTGGCTGCGCCGCTGCTGGTGCTGTTCAAGATCGCCGTGGTCACCTCGATCCTGCGAATCTCCTGCTCGTCCTGGCTGGAGGCGATCCGGGCCGGTGCCCTGCTCTCCCCGGCCGGCGAGTTCGCCTTCGTGCTGCTGCCGCTCGGCCTTGCGCAGGGGCTGTTGACCCCGTCACAGGCGGCGATGGCGACGGCGCTCGCGGCGATCAGCATGCTGCTCGGCCCGATCGTCGCCAAGCTGATCGATGCGGTGCTGCTTTCGCGCGTCACGCCGGAGACGATGGAGGAGGACTTCGACGGGATCAGCGACAGCCAGGTGATGGTGGTCGGCTTCGGCCGCTTCGGCCAGGTGGTGACGCAGGCGCTGCTGCTCCAGCACATCAACATCACCGTGATCGATTCCGACGTCGAGCAGATCCGCGCCGCTGCCCGCTTCGGCTTCAAGGTCTATTACGGCGACGGGACGCGCCTGGACGTGTTGCGTGCCGCGGGCGCCGGCCGGGTCAAGGTGATCTGCGTCTGCATCGACAACAAGGACGCGGCGCTGCGCATCGTCGAGATGGTCAAGGCCGAGTTTCCGCAGGTGCGCGTGCATGTGCGCTCCTTCGACCGCATCCACGCGATCGAGCTGATGAAGGCCAATGTCGACTATCAGATGCGCGAAACCTTCGAATCGGCGCTCGGTTTCGGCCGCGTCACGCTCGAGGCCCTCGGCCTGAGCCATGACGAGGCCGATTTCGTGATCGACCACGTCCGCGACCGCGATGCCCAGCGCATGGAGATCCAGTTCAGCGAGGGGATCGCCGCCGCGCTGAACCGCGTGCCGCGCGTGACGCCGGAGCCGATCGTCAAGCCGAAGGGCAAGCCCAAGGCCCTCAATGCCGAGACGGAGCAGGTCATCGCCGATGGCGGGGCCGAGGTCTCGGTCGGCGGCGTTGGAGAGCCCGAGCGGTGAGCAGCTCTTCCACCCGGCCGGCGCAGGCCGCCTTTGTTGAAGGCCCGCTGATGCGCCACGTTGCCGTGATGACGGCGACGGGCTCGATCGGACTGATGGCCGTCTTCGTCGTCGACCTCCTGTCGCTGCTCTATGTCTCCTGGCTCGGGCGCCCCGAGGCCACCGCCGGCGTCGGCTTTGCCACCATCGTGCTCTATCTGATGATCTCGGTGAATGTCGGCCTGATGATCGCGGTCGCCGCCCTGACCTCGCGCAGCATCGGCGCCGGTGACCGCGAGGGCGCGCGGCGCATTGCCGCCTCGACCATGGTCCTGATGGCGCTGGTCGCTCTGGTGCTGTCGTTCGCCGCCCTGCCGCTGCTGCCCTGGCTGCTGCGCACCATCGGCGCGCATGACCAGTCCTATGCGGTCGCCCTCTCTTTCCTACACATCACCCTGCCCTCCAACGTGCTGATGGCGATCGGCATGGGGTTCTCCGGCGTGCTGCGCGCCATCGGCGATGCGCGCCGCGCAATGTTCGTGACACTCGGCGGCGGCATCGCTACGGCCGGACTCGATCCGCTGCTGATCTTCGGCTTCGGGCTCGGGCCGGACGGCGCGGCGATCGCGATCGTGCTGGCGCGCATCATCATCGTGGCCATCGGGTTCCACGCGACCGTGGTCGTCCACGGCATGATGGCCCGGCCGCGCTTGAGCTGGATTCGCCAGGACAGCGCCCGGACCTTCGCCATTGCCGGGCCGGCCATTCTGACCAACCTCTCCAACCCGATCGCCAACGCCGTCTTCGCAGGCGTCGTCGCCCGCTTCGGCGACGGGGCGGTGGCGGCGCTCGCGATCATGGACAGGCTCGTGCCCGTCGCCTTCGGTGCCGTGTTTGCGCTTTCGGGCGCGGTCGGTCCGATCCTCGGCCAGAACTGGGGCGCGGGGCGCTTCGACCGGATGCGGCGCGGCCTGACAGATTCAGCGATCTTCGCTGGCGGGTGCGTGCTGGCTTCCTGGCTGCTGCTGCTTTCACTGCGTGGCGTCATCGTCTCCGCCTTCCACGCCGTGGGGCTTACGGCAGAGCTGGTCGAGTTCTTCTGCCTGATCGCCGGACCGATGTGGCTCTTCGTCGGCATGCTCTTCGTCGCCAATGCCGCCTTTAACAATCTCGGCATGCCGTTCCTGTCGACGCTGTTCAGCTGGGGCCGCGCGACGCTCGGCACCATGCCCTTCGCCTTCCTCGGCGCGCAGATGGCCGGGCCCAAGGGCGCGCTTGCCGGCTCGGCGCTGGGTGCGGTCGCCTTCGGCGTGCTGGCACTGGTCTTCGCCTATCGCGGCATCGCCCGGCTGGAGCGCGAAGCGCTGCAGCGCCGGGCCACCCTCGATTTGCCAGACAAGGACACCCTGCTATCGTCCGCTCAGGCACGGAACTGAACGCCGGCCTGGGGAGGCATCCATGATGAATCTGTTCGATATCATGCAATCGGCACAGAATGGTCGAGCGGTGCCGAATCTCGCCCAGCAATATGGCCTGAGCCTGCAGCAGACCCAGGCCGCGCTTGATGCGCTGCTGCCGGCCTTCTCGATGGGGCTCCAACGGCAGACGCAGGACCCATTCGCCTTCGGCGCGCTGGCCCAGATGATGACGGCCTCGCCCTATGCCCGCTTCTTCGAGGCAGCCGGCAGCGGCATCCCCACCGGTGCGCAATCGGCAGGAAACGACGTGCTGAGCCAGATCTTCGGCTCGCGCGAGGTCAGCCAGGCCATCGCAGCGCAGGCGGCGGCGACCAGCGGCGTCAGCCAGGCGATCCTGAAGCAGATGCTCCCGGTCATTGCCGCGATGCTGATGGGCGGCCTGTCCAAATCGAGCAGCAATGAAGGGCTCGGCGGCATTCTCGGCCAGTTCGCCGAAATGATGCGCGGCCAGATGCCGGGCATGCAGCCCGCGCCGCAGCAACAGCCGCAGATGCCGGCCAATCCGTTCGACGCGATCCTGAAGGGAATGTTCGGGCAGGCGGGAGCCCAGCCGCAGACCAGTCCTCAAGCCAACCCGACGGACCCGTTCGGCGGCGCGCTCGGCCAGATTCTCGGCGGCATGTTCGGTGGCGCGGCCGTTCCGCAAACCGAGCCCACCCCCGCATCGCGCAGCGCGCCGCCGCCGCGCCGCGCGCCCGAGCCCGAACCTGAAGAGGCACCCTCGTCCTCGCAGGCTCCCGGCCCGGGCTCTATCGGCCTCGATGCGCTCAACCAGATGTTCGAGCACGGCCGCCAGATCCAGGACGATCATCAGAACGCGCTGAAGTCGATCCTCGACGCCATGCTCGGCGGCGGCCAGGGGCGCCGCTGAAGCCGGACAGCCGCCGAAAGCCGGAAAGCGCCTGCCAATCCCGACCGGCTGATCAGGCAGGCGTCAGGCGCGCAGCCGCCCTTCGCCAACCTGTGCCGCCATGGCCGCAGCCATGCTGCGCAGTTCGGCAACGCCATCATGCGTGCGGAAGCTGGCGACGAGATCGTTGAGGCGCTGGATCTGACTGGCGAGGGCCGTGGCGGAAGCCGCGCTCTCCTCGGCAAGAGCCGCGTTCTGCTGCGTCATCTCGTCCATGTGAGCCACGGCCTGGCTCATCTCGTCGATGCCATGCGCCTGCTCGGTCGCGGCAGCGGAAATCTCCGAGACCGTGGCAGACACCTTGCCCGAGGCCTCGACGATGCGCTCGAGCGCGGCACCCGCCGAGCGAACCAGACCGACGCCCTGTGCCACCTCCGCGCCCGACTCGGTGATCAGCGCCGTGATGTCCTTGGCAGCCGCGCTCGAGCGCTGGGCGAGCGTGCGAACCTCGGAGGCCACGACCGCAAAGCCCTTGCCGGCATCGCCGGCGCGCGCCGCCTCGACTGCTGCATTGAGCGCCAGAAGATTGGTCTGGAAGGCGATCTCGTCGATCACGCTGGTGATGTCCGAGATCTTGCGCGAAGCCGTCTCGATGCGGGCCATGGCATCGACCGCGTCCTGGACGATGGCACCGCCCTTGCGCGCGACATCCATCGCCTCGTCCGCCAGCGCGACCGCCTGTTGCGAGGAATGCGCGGAAGCCTTGACCGAGGCCGCCAATTCCTCGGTCGTCGCCGCGGTTTCCTCGAGCGAGGAAGCCTGCTCCTCGGTGCGCTTCGAGAGATCGTCGGCGCCGGTGTTGATCTCCAGCGCCGCATTGCCGACGTCGCCGGAGGTCGCCTGGATCGTCCGGATCGTCTCCGCGAGATGGCCGACAGCCAGGTTGAAATCGTCGCGCAGCTTCTCGTATTCCGCGGCAAGTTCTGCATCGATCCGGCAGGTCAGGTCGCCACGCGAGAGCCGATCCAACCCTTCGGCGAGCGCGTCCATCACCTGACGCTGCTCGGCGGCCAGGCGCACCTGCTCCTGCGAATGGGCGGCGCGCTCTTGCTCGACGAAGCGGCGCTGCGCTTCCGAGGCGTCGCGGCTCTCCGCCGTTTCCGCCTCGAGCCGCTGCACGGCGAGACCATTCTCCTTGAAGACCTGGACGGTCCGCGCCATGGCCCCTAGCTCGTCGCGCCGGGCCTGCCCTTCGATCTCGACCGCGTAGTTGCCCGCCGCGAGATCGGCCATCCGTTCCTTGAGCTGATCGAGCGGCCTGGTGATCGACAGGCGGGCGAGCATCATCGCGCCGGCAAGCCCGATCAGCGTGCCGACGATGGTCAAAACCAGCATCAGCCAGTCGAGCTGCTTGGCCTCGGCGTCGAGCACCTGAGCCGTCGTCTGCGTATCGCTCTTGATCTCACCGTTGAGCTTCACCGCGTCGGCGATGATCCCCCCGAAAGCCCGGTCGAGTTCGGACATTACCGAGAGCGCCGGCAAATCCTCGTCGCGCGCCGCCTGCTTGGTGACGTCGTCGATCTTGGCCTTGAGCTCGGTGATCCGCCGCGCCAGCACATCGAACTCTGCATGTTTATCGGGGAAGCTGATCTTGGCATTGACCAGCTGCTGCAGCGCGAGATCATAGCCCTTGCGCACATCGTCGATCGCGGTGGCGTTCTGCTTCATGTATTCGGGATAGGCGATCGCCTTGTAGAGATCGCGCAGGATGTAGCTCGTCGCCAGCGTCGACTGCGCCGAATCGAGGATCGCCGTGGCGCGCTGGTCGATCAGATCCGAATACGTTTTCTGGATGCGGGCATATTCCTGGCCGGCATAGATCGCCGTGCCCAATCCGATCATTCCCATGACAATGAGCGGGATCGCGATCTTCGTGCGAATCCGCAGATCCTTGAGGCGCAAAGACAGTTTCATGCCGACAGCCCAGATCCGATGCAGCCGCTATCCGAGCGGCGCGACAGATTTCCGTCGAAATGATGAAGTTTGCGTTATTGCGGCTAAAAGCCGCTCAAATTGCATAAAAAAGGGCGGAAGCACGAAGCTTCCGCCCGCAGGAACGCTGCTGCCAAGGGGTCAGGCGCAGCGTACAACCGCTAGATCTGCATTGGCGGCCAGCTTCGGCCGTGTCGGCGCATGGAGCTGGGCGTGCTCGCGCCGCGCCGCGGCGGCACCCGCCTGCGCCTCCGAGCGATCCTGAAGCACGGCCGACGGATCCTTGTACCAGGACGTCGCCAGCGCACCGGCAATATCGGAACGCACGAGGCCGATGTCCTTGAGGCCACGCTCGTCGAGCTCGGTGAGACGCATCACTTCGCGGCGGTGAATGAGGGCACGCACGAGTTGAGCAATCCCGCCGAAACCGGAAATGGCAACGCGCGTGACGCCCGACGAGATGGTCGAGAGCGGCTTCGCGACAAAGGTCATGATCAGCATGACAGCCTCCTGGATCGAAACGGAAGGGAAAGTTGGCTCGGCATCTCCGTCCAGCCCGGACGCGCCATTGACTGGAAAGCTCAGAGAGTGAGCAGACAATAGCGAGGCACTGGTCATCAGCCAAACGAATGGTTATGATGTCTCGCAACACTGATATTGATGAGCAGTGGATGGGGATCGCCAATGGCGCATGTGCTCGATGCCGATCAGCTCAAGACCTTCGTCGCCATCGCCGATACCGGCTCCTTCACCCGCGCCGCCGAGATCGTCTTCAAGACGCAGTCGGCCGTTTCCATGCAGATGAAGCGCCTGGAGGAGCGCGTCGGCCGCCCCCTCTTCGGGCGCGACGGCCGCCATGCCAAGCTGACCGAGGATGGCGAGCGTTTGCTCGACTATGCGCGCCGCATCGTCCGGTTGAATCTCGAATGCGTGGCTTCCTTCGCCGATGCGGATCTGAAAGGCCGCATCCGCCTCGGCGTGCCCGACGACTATGCCGACCGCTATCTCCCGGAGATTCTCGCGCGCTTCGCCCATTCGAATCCACGCGCCGAGGTCACCGTCGTCTGCGAGCCGACGCCGATGCTGGCCGAGCGCATCGCGACCGGCGACATCGACCTTGCCATCATCACCCATGTCGAAAGCCGCGGACAGGGCGAGATCATCCGGATCGAGCCGCTGCTATGGGTTACCTCGGCGCGCCACGGCGTGCATGAGGAAGACCCGCTGCCCCTGGCGCTCGGCCGGCCGACCTGCAACTGGCGCCAGGCGGCAGTGGACGCGCTGGAGTCGAAGGGACGCCGCTTCCGCGTGCTCTATGCGAGCTGGAACTCGACGGCTGTCGGGGCGGCCGTCCTGGCGGGCCTTGCGGTTTCAGTGCTGCCGGAAAGCGCGGTGCGGCCGGGCATGCGCATCCTCGGCCCGTCCGAAGGATACGCCACCCTGCCCTCGTGCAAAATCGGGCTGCTGCGCACGCGCTTCGACCCTTCGGTGCTGTCGAACGCGCTGGCCGAGCACATCATCCAGAGCCTGGATAATCTGGCGAGCTTCAAGGTGGCGGCAGAGTAGGCCGGGGCAAGAGTCAGTCACTGCAGCGCAGCCACGACCTCCGCCAGCCGCTCTTTCATGGTGCCGCCGATCATCGTAAGAGCAGCAACGATCCCCAACGAAAGAACTCCGGCGATCAAGCCATACTCGATCGCGGTGGCGCCGCGCTCGTCGCGAAGAAGTCCGGCAAAGCTGGCGGCGATCTGCTTCATGCCCTTAGGTTATGCATGAAGTTTCCGCCAACTGGTTAATTTCGACGGCAGAATGCGCGGGAAATTGCGATTTCCGGCGTCAGTCCGGCAAGAGGCTCACACCGCCAGCTCCGTCATGACGGGCTCGACCTTGCCGTTCCAGGCCGAGCGGAAGCGCTCTTCCAGGAGCTGGGCAAGACTCCGCCGATGCGCCACGATCTCTTGGAGAGGCGCGAGGAAAACGCTCTCGTCCTGGCCCGATGCGTTCTGCCTTGCCCGTCGTGCAAGACCCGCGCGTGAGAGTTCCAGAACCTCGGCGGCGATGTCGTTCAACTTGCGCCCGGCAACCGTCGCGGCAAGCCCCTGCTTCGGAACAGCGTCGCGCAGGGCCTGGCGTTCCTTCGCGCTCCAGCCCTTGACGAGGTCCCAGGCGGCATCGAGAGCCGATTGATCATAGAGCAAACCGACCCAGAAGGCCGGCAGGGCCGCCAGCATGTCGGGCGGGCCGGCATCGGCGCCGCGCATCTCGAGGAAGCGCTTCAGCCGGACTTCCGGGAACAGCGTCGAGAGATGGTTCGCCCAATCCGACATTGTGGCGCGTTCGCCCGGCAGCTGCGGCAGCCGGCCGGCAAGCAGATCGCGGAAGGAAGCACCAGCGACGTCGTGATAGATGTCGCCACGCTTGACGAAATACATGGGTACGTCGAGCGCCCAGTCGACATAGCCCTCATAAGACATGCCCTCGTCGAAGGCGAAGGCGAGCATGCCGGAGCGGGCATTGTCGGTATCGCGCCAGATCTCGGAGCGCATGGATTGGAAGCCGTTGAGCTTGTGCTCCAGGAAGGGCGAGGAGGCAAAGAGCGCCGTCGCCAGCGGCTGCAGGGCGAGCGAGACCCGGAGCTTGCGCACCATGTCAGCCTCGGTGGAGAAGTCGAGATTGACCTGCACCGTGCAGGTCCGGAACATCATGTCGAGGCCCATCGTGCCGACCTTCGGCATGTAGTTCGCCATGATCTTGTAGCGACCCTTGGGCATCGCCGGCGTTTCGGCACGGGTCCAGAGCGGCGAGGCGCCGAGTGCGACGAAGCCGATGCCGTGCGGCTCGGCGACCGTCTTTACATCGGCGAGATGGGCGGCGAGCTCGGCCTGCGTCTGATGGATGTCCTCCAGCGGCGCGCCGGACAATTCGAACTGGCCACCCGGCTCCAGGGAGATCGCGCCGCCACCCTCGGGGCCGGCGAGGCCAATGATGTTGCCGGCATCGACGATCGGCTCCCAGCCGAGACGCTGCTGCATTCCTTCGAGCAAGGCGCGGATGCCGCCCGCACCGGCGCGGCCCTCATAGGGAACCGGCGCGAGGTCGCTGCGGTAGAACGGGAATTTCTCGTGTTCGGTGCCGATCCGGAAAGCCGATTCCGGTTTTTCGCCGGCGGCGATCCAGGAGATCAGTTCATCCTTCGAACCGATCGGGGTCGAATCGGACACGTCGCGAGCCATGGGCGCTCCGGCATAACAGGCATTGGCAACCTGCTGGTCCCCGGCGAAAGCCGGCAAGCCGCAGGTTCGGGACGACAGACATAGGCGAGCGCCGCACGCTCGACAACGACCCGGCTCTTGCATTCGCGAAAGGCCGCCCGGCGCCTGCAGCAGATCTCGCTGGGCGTTGAGCCGGCTTTCAGCCGGCCGAGGCGGGGCTTCGCTCAGCGCCGTGGCCAATCCCCGAGCGTGGCCTGGACCAGGGCGAGTGCCGCAACCGCCGCGGTGTCGGCGCGCAGGACCCGGGGACCGAGCGAGATCGGCAAGGTATTGGCGCGCGCCCGGATCAGCCGCCGTTCGGACTCGTCGAAGCCGCCTTCCGGCCCGATCAGCACGGCGAGCGGCGACGGCTGCAGCGCCGCCAGCGCCGCGATCGGGCTCGCCTCCTGCGCTCCCTCGTCGCAAAAGATCAGGAGCCGCTCCGGCGCAAGACCCGCCAGAGCCGCTTCGAGGGACTTTTCCGCCGCGACCGCAGGCAGGCTCAGGATGCCGCATTGCTCCGCAGCCTCGACGACGTTGGCGCGCATGCGGTCGAGATTGAGCCGCGACACCTGTGTGCGCCGTGTGATGACGGGCTGGAGCAACCCGGCACCCATCTCGACGGCCTTCTGCGCCATGTAGTCGAGGCGGGCGTGCTTCAGCGGGGCGAAGAGATAATGGAGATCGCTCTCCGGCGGCTGCGGTTTGACCTGCCGGACGAGGGCGAGCGTCGCCTGCTTGCGCCCTTCGGGCACCAGGCTCGCCAGCCATTCGCCGTCGCGCCCATTGAAGACGAGCACGGTGTCGTCGGCCTTGAAGCGCAGGACGTTGAGCAGGTAATTCGCCTGTTCCCGCTCCAACGGAAGCGCCGTCCCCGACGCGAAGGAGCGGTCGATGAACAGCCGATGGCGGGCGAAATCGGGAACGGACATGTGGGCAGGCGCCTCCGCGACTGATCTTGACTGTGGAAAGTGGCATGAAAAACGCCACAATCCTGAACTAGCAGCGAGCAGCTCCCGACACAGGAAGAGTAGACTCGCAAGGGTCGTCGCGTTAACAGCGCGAGCTGTTAAGGACATATTTAAGAACCGGCCGGATCGGCCGGCAAGCTGGAGAGGGATATGATGCGGCGCGGATTGGCATGTGGCGTGGTCGCGACGATCGGCCTTGCCGTAGCTTCTGTCATGTCTGCCGCACCGGCCAAAGCCCAGATCTCCGGCTGTGAACAGATCCAGAAGCTGCTCGCCGAGCGTCAGTCGATCGTCGCCAGGCTTCAGGCCACACAGAAGGCCAAGAAGAAGATGACGCCGCAGGATGCCTGCAGCACCTTCGGCCGTCTGGTCAACAATGGCGAGGCCGCGATCAAGTTCGCGACCGCCAATCAGGACTGGTGCCAGATCCCGCCTACCTTCATCGACGGCATGAAGACCGACAACGAGAAGGTCGTGACGTTCCGCACGCAAGCCTGCAACGCAGTGAAGCAGCAGGCCGCAATGCAGCGCAAGGCTCAGCAGCAGGCGCAGGGCGCCAATCCCTTCGGCGGCGCCGATTCGATCACCGGCGGCGCCGGCGGCGGCATGCGCGTCCCGCAAGGCGCGCTCTGACAGGCGAGGGTCGGCCATGCCGGAGCCGACACCACTCCATGCCGGCGCCGGGGCTGACACCGCCCTTCCCGATGCGCTCAAGGGACATTGGGTCGACACACGTGCGCCGCGCGCGACCCGCCCATTCCTGAAGCTCGCCCGCATAGAGCGGCCGATCGGCTGGTGGCTCCTGCTCCTGCCCTGCTGGTGGGCGGCCGGGCTCGCCGCGATCGCCGCCGGCCGGCCCTATCCCGACCCCTGGCATTGCCTGCTCTTCCTGATCGGCGCGATCCTGATGCGCGGCGCCGGCTGCACCTTCAACGACATCGTCGACCGGAAGCTCGATGCGGAAGTGGCGCGCACGCGCGGCCGGCCGCTGCCTTCCGGCCAGGTGACGGCCAAGGCGGCGGCGGCGTTCATGGTCGTGCAGTCGCTCGGCGGCTTCGCGGTGCTCTTGCAGTTCAACCACTTCACGATCCTGCTCGGCATCGCCTCGCTCGCGATCGTGGCGATCTATCCCTTCATGAAGCGGATCACGAACATGCCCCAGTTCGTGCTCGGGCTCGCCTTTTCCTGGGGCGGCCTCATGGGTTGGAGCGCTGTGTTCGGGCGGCTCGATCCGCCCGCCTACCTGATCTATGCGGCAGCCATCGCCTGGACCGTCGGCTACGACACGATCTACGCGATGCAGGACATCGAGGACGATGTCATCGCCGGCATCAAGTCGAGCGCACGCTATTTCGGCGACCACACGCGCGAAGCCGTGGCGCTCTGCTTCGGCCTGGCGGTATCCCTTACGGGCGTCGCGATCTGGCTCGTCGGAGGCGGCCTCTTCGCCTGGCTGGGACTTGCCGCCTTCGCCGGCCATCTCGGCCGCCAGGTCGCGCGCATCGCCGGCGCGAGCGCGCCGGAAGCCCTCATGCTGTTCCGCTCGAACCGCGATGCCGGGCTGCTGCTGGCCGCCGGATTGGCGCTCGACACGATCGTCCGCGCGGCACTGGCCGGCTAGTCGGTCAGCCTGTCGCCTGAAACGATATTCGGAAGTTCCGTCAACCGGCCAGTCTTGCGGCGCGTCAGGAAACGGGGGCGGCGTCCGTTGAGCAGGCCGTGACGACGCCGGATCCGCACGGGTCCAAGCGCAACACGGC
This sequence comes from Allobosea sp. 10N428, assembly GCF_056394545.1. Classification (NCBI taxonomy): domain Bacteria; kingdom Pseudomonadati; phylum Pseudomonadota; class Alphaproteobacteria; order Hyphomicrobiales; family Alloboseaceae; genus Allobosea; species Allobosea sp. 10N428. The sequence goes on from NZ_JBFTIC010000001.1 coordinate 1,229,731, forward strand.
CGATCTGCGGGAACGGCTCGCTCACCGCGCCATCGGCGGTCTCAAGCAGCAGCGGCAGGCCGCTCGCCCGGCCGAAATCGCGCCAGAGCGCGACGGCATCGGTCTCATCGGCGCAGGCCACCACAATGGAACGGCCATCGCCAGCCGTCAGAGCCAGCTCGAAGAGCTCGTCGTCTCCCGCCGGGTTTGCCAGACGCAAGGCAACCCCGCGCCAATTGCCCGAGCCGCGCAGGATACGCACGGAGCCCAGGCGTTCGATCGCCGGCGCTACCGTGCGAGCCGGCATCGGGTTGTGCGAAACGATCGCTGTGGTTGTCGATCCGCCGGGAAGACGCGGCGCAAAGCCACCCTCCCCGGCGGCCGGCGTGACGCTGGCCATCGGTTATAACGCCTCTCTCAATCCCTGCTGCAACGGAGCCCTCTGTCGATGCCGGGGCTCTCGTGCTTGCCATGTGAGATTGGGCGGCAGCCGTGTCCGAGCGCTTAAGGGGTTGGGTTAAAGGATGGTGTTTTCGCCGCTTCGGCGCCCTGACGGGCCGGTTTCCCGTCGGATGCTTGACGGAATCTTTCGCAGCGTGACCGCATTTTCGGCTTGAAACAGCGACTTTTGCGGCCGATACGGAGGGGCATGAGTGCAATGACGCTACCGATCGCGGCCGAGCTGATGAAGGCGGCCTGCGAAAGCTGCCTGGAAGCCGGCACCCTCGCACTCGATCTCTTCCGGCCCGGCGCACCGACGGCGGCACGTACCTGGGCCAAGAGCGGCGGCTCACCCGTGACCGAGGCCGATATCGGCGTCGACACCTTCCTGCGCATCCGTCTCTCTGCGCTGCTGCCGGAAGCCGCCTGGCTTTCCGAGGAGACCGTCGACGACGCTCAGCGCCTGACACACCGCTTCGTCTGGGTCGTCGATCCGATCGACGGCACCCGCGCCTATATGAGCGGCTCGCCGGACTGGGCGGTTTGCGTCGCGCTGCTCGATGCGGGCACGCCGGTGCTCGGCATCGTCCACGCCCCCGCCTGCGATGCGACCTACACTGCCGTGCGCGGGGCCGGCTCCCGGCGCAGTGGCGAAGCCATCCGCACCTCGCCGGCAACCCGTCTCGCAGGTTCGAAGATAGCCGGGCCCAAGCCCATGCTCGACGCGCTGGCTCAATCCGAGGATTTCGAACCTGCCGGCAAGATTCCCTCGCTTGCGCTGCGGCTGACGCGGATCGCGGACGGCACGATCGATGCCGGGCTGATCTCGCCGGATGCGCGCGACTGGGATCTGGCGGCCGCGGATCTGGTCCTGAGCGAAGCCGGCGGCCTGTTGAGCGATGCGGCGGGGCAATCCGTCGCCTATAACCGACCCAACCCCGTTCACGGGATGCTGATCGCCAGCAACAATGCGCTCGCAAATCCGTTGCGGCATGCTGTCGAGCGGTTGCGCGACGGACGGCCGCAGCCCGTCTGACGTTTTTTTGGAAGCTTGGCGCACGGCCGGCTCGCATGCGCGGCCGGGATGGCTTATTGGGGCGGCGCAAGCCCCTGCAGGAGATATCGATGAGCGTGGAACCGGATCAGAAGCAGCTTCTCCATCTCGTCTTCGGAGGCGAACTGGACTCGCTCGACGGCATCACCTTCAAGGATCTGGCGAAGCTCGACATCGTCGGGATCTTCCCGAACTACGCCAGCGCGCATATGGCCTGGAAGGCCAAGGCCCAGCAGACGGTCGATCAGGCGCAGACGCGCTACTTCATCGTCCACCTCCACCGACTTCTCGACCCGGAAGCGGCCAGGGGCTGAGCCAGGGCAGAATTTCGGCATCAGGCAGATGGGTTTTTCCATCCTCAAGACGCGAATGGCGCAGGAAACGCTCGGCCGATTGCTGGCCGGCTATCTGCGCCTCGTGCAACGTACCAACAAGATCGTCTTCGAACCTGCGGACGCATACGATCACGTTCGACCGGAGCTGCCGCTCATCTTCGCGATGTGGCATGGCCAGCACATCATGATCCCCTTCGCGCGGCCGGAGTGGATGCCGGCCTGCTCGCTGGTCTCGCGCCATGGTGATGGCGGCTTCAACGCGGTGGCGCTGCGCGAGCTCGGAATCGGCGCGATCCGCGGCTCCGGCGCACGGCCGGGGCACAAGGTCCGCGAGAAGGGCGGGGCCCCAGCCTTCCTCGCCATGCTGCGCCGGCTCGCCGCCGGAGAGACGATGGTGCTGACCGCCGACATACCCAAGCGCGCCCGCGTCGTCGGCCCGGGCATCATCACCCTGGCACGTGCCTCCGGCCGGCCGATCCGCGCGGTCGCCGTCGTCACCAGCCGCCGGATCGACTTCAACAGCTGGGACCGTGCGTCGCTCGGCCTGCCCTTCGGGCGCTGCGCCATCGTCGTCGGCGAGCCGATCCTGGTCGCGCGCGACGCCGACGAGGCCACGCTGGAAGAGGCGCGCCTTGCGTTGCAGGCGAGCCTCGACGACGTCCACGCCCGTGGCTACGCGCTCGTCGGCAGCCGCGACCCCGGCGCCGGCCTGCGCGAGCAACAGCAAACCGCCGGAGCGCCGGCATGAGCCGCAAGGGCGCGATCTTCAGGGCCTATCGCTACGCGACCGCGCTGCTCGAGCCGGCTGCAGCGGGGCTGCTGCTGATGCGCAAGCGCCGCGGCAAGGAAGACCCGGAGCGGATTTCGGAGCGGCGCGGCTATCCCGGCGTGAAGCGGCCGAACAAGCCGCTGGTGTGGCTGCATGGCGCCAGCGTCGGCGAGACGGTGACGCTGCTGCCGCTGATCGCAAAGCTGCAGAAGCGCGGCCTCGCCGTGCTCGTCACCTCCGGCACGGTGACCTCCGCCAAGCTTCTGGCGGCGCGGCTGCCGGCCGGCGTCATCCATCAATACCTGCCGCTCGACGTCCCCCGCTACATGCGCCGCTTCATGGAGCATTGGCGGCCCGAGCTCTGCCTGATCTGCGAGTCCGAAATCTGGCCGAACCTGTTGATCGAGGCACATCGCCGCTCGATCCCGGTGGTCATGGTCAACGGGCGGATGTCCGAGCGCTCCTTCGCGCGCTGGTACAAGATGCCGAGGACCTCGCGCTTCCTGCTCTCGTGCTTCGAGGCCTGCCTTGCCCAGTCGCAAGCCGATGCGGAGCGGCTCGCACAGCTCGGAGCGCCGCGCGTCAGCGTCGCCGGCAATCTCAAATTCGACGTACCGGCCCCGCCCGCCGAACCCAACATGCTGGCCATCCTCGACGGCATGACAACCGGCCGGCCGGTCTGGATCGCCGCAAGCACGCATCCGGGCGAGGACGAGCTGGTGCTCGCCGCCCATCTTGCGATCAAGCCCTATTTGCCGAAGCTCCTCACCATCATCGCGCCGCGCCATCCCCAGCGCGGCCCTGACATCGAGGCGCTGGCACAGGCCAATGACGTCGCCGTGTCGCGCCGGGCCGCCGGCGAGAATCCGGAGCGCGACATCGATCTCTATGTCGCCGACACGGTCAACGAGCTCGGGCTGTTCTACCGGCTCTCGCAAGTGGCCTTCCTTGGTGGCTCGCTCGTCGAAGGCATTGGCGGGCACAACCCGATCGAGCCCGCCAAGCTCGGCTGCGCACTGCTGCACGGTCCCTATGTCCACAACAATGCCGAGATCTTTGCGGCCTTCGACGCGGATGGCGGCTCGCGCTCCGTCCCCGACGCGCAGACGCTGGCCGGCGCAGTGCATCGCTGGCTGAGCGACCCGGCAAGCGCCCGCCAGGCAGCGCGGGCCGCGGCGCAGACCGCGAGCCAGCTCGGCGGCTCCCTCAACCGCACGCTCCATGCCATCGAGCCCCTGCTGATGCGCGCCGCGCTCGAACAGCGCGAGCCCACGGCCTGATGCCGAGCGCGCCGCGCTTCTGGTGGCAGACGCGCCCGACGCTTGCGGCCACACTGCTGCGGCCGCTCGGCTGGCTCTATGGCAGGATCACGCTGCGGCGCATGCGCCAACCCGGCACCGAACTGCCCATCCCCGTCATCTGCATCGGGAACTTCGTCGCTGGCGGTGCCGGCAAGACGCCGACCGCGATCGCCGTCGCGGACATTCTGGCGCGGCGCGGCGAGACGCCCTTCGTCCTGATGCGTGGCTATGGCGGCCGGCTCGCCGGCCCCGTCGAGGTGGACCCCACCGGGCACGCCGCAGCCGATGTCGGCGACGAGCCGATGCTGATGGCGCGCCATGTCCGCACCGTCATCGCCCGCGACCGGCTCGCGGGCGCGCGGCTGGCCCACGGGCTCGGCGCCAGCGTCATCGTCATGGATGACGGGCTACAGAATCCCGCCCTCGCGAAGCGGTTGAGGCTGGCCGTGGTCGACGGAGCAAGCGGCGTGGGCAATGGGCTCTGCCTGCCCGCCGGCCCGTTGCGGGCGCCGCTGGTCGACCAGATCGGCGAGATCGATGGCGCGATCGTCATCGGTGAAGGCGAAGCAGGCCAGCGCGTGGCGGCTGCCGTGCGTGCACAGGGGCGCCCTGTCATCAGCGCGCGACTGGAGCCGCTTGCCAGCGCGGCGCAGCAGCTAAGCGAGCGGCAGGTCCTGGCGCTTTCGGGGATCGGCCGGCCCGAGAAATTCGCGGCGACATTGCGCGAGGCGGGTGCCACGATCGTCGCCGAGCGCGCCTTCGGCGATCACCACCCCTATACGGATGGCGATGTTGCCGAAGCCATCGCCGAAGCCAAGGCGCGCGGTGCGCTGATCGCCACGACCGAGAAGGACTGGACCAAGCTTGCCGCCCTCTGGCCCAATGCAGAGGCCGATCGGCTCGTCGTGCTGCCTGTCAGGCTGGTCTTCGCCGAACAAGCGGCGATCGAGAACCTGCTCGCAGACGCGTCAACAGCGGCGGCCCGAAAAGTGGATTCAGCTCGGAATCCGATGCGATAACAAATGCATAGATCAACATTCACCGCGCCCGACAGGACGCGCGGCGATCTAGGCGCGCCCGGCCCGGCGCAGCCTGAGCATCACGGCTTCCGGTGAAGCATAGGCCTCCTGCCACTCGATCGACCAATAGCGCAGATCCTCCAGCCGGATCGGCGCCGAAGTCACTGCGCAGCGCACGAAGGCGCCGGGCTTCACGACGCGGAACTCGCCGGGGCCGTAATCGATGACCGCCTCGGGGCCGCTCGGAGGGAGACGCTCGCTGATGTTCATCAAATTCGCATCAAATCATTGATCGGGAAACGGAAAGCCGGGATACTCCGCCGCTTGTGATAACCCTCTGGTCGACGATGTCCAGTCTGCAGCGCCTCGCGGCGTGTCTGATGAGCCTTGCACTGCTTGCAGCCCCGGCCGCCATGGCTGCAGGCTACGAGCGCGTGTCGATTCCGATGGACGGAGGCCATCTCGACGGCGTTTTCTATCGCCCGGCAGGCCCTGGCCCGTTCCCGGCCGTCGTCGCCCTGCATGGTTGCGGCGGCCTGTGGCGCGAGCAAGGCAGATTGTCGGTTCGCCATACGGATTGGGGCGAGAGGCTCTCCGCCGCCGGCTTTGCCGTGCTCATGCCTGACAGCTACGGCTCACGCGGGCTCGGTTCGCAATGCGGCGTCAAGGATCTGACGGTGCGGGCCGGGCGCGAGCGCGTGGCCGATGCCACCGCGACGCGGGCCTGGCTACAGCAGCGCAGCGACATCAAGCCGGGCATGATCTCGCTCCTCGGCTGGTCGGGCGGTGGCTCGACCGTGCTGGCTGCGATCCGCATGGAACGTGCCCCCGCTGACGGCAAGCCCGATTTCAAGCGCGCCGTCGCGTTCTACCCGGCCTGCCGGCTGCAATCGGAATCCCCGTCCTTCTCCGCTCGTCTCCCCCTGCTGATCCTGATGGGGGATGCCGACGACTGGACCCCGGCCGCGCCCTGCGGCTACCTTGCCAAGGCTGCGCAGGCGCGCGGCGAACACGTCGGCATCGTGCTCTATCCCGGCGTGCTGCATGATTTCGATCATCCGCGTCTCGAGGTCAGGGAGCGCGAGAACATCGCCTATTCCGCGAGCGGCACCGGCAAGGTCACCGTCGGCACCAACATGGCCGCGCGGGAAGACGCGCTGAAGCGCGTCAGCACCTTCCTCAATATGCCCTGATCGTCAGAACAGATCGCCCTGCGTGCCAGTGGCTGGTCCCTTACGCACGGGACGCGAGGCTGAGGGCTTCGCGCCGCCGGGCTCGGTCCCGGAGACTGTGACGCCGAAGCTGCCATCTGCGAGCTGGACCGAGAAAGCCTGCCCCGGCTGGGCCGCTCCGACACTGCGCACCAGCGCACCCGCCTCGTCGCGGATCAGAGCGTAGCCACGCGACAGCACAGCCTCCGGGCCGAGCGAGCGGATCAGAGCCCAGAGCGAGGCGAGCCGGTCGGTGCGCCGATGCAGCGCCTGGCCGAAGGCGCGCTCGGCCCGTTCCGCCAGCACAGTGCCGCGTTCTCGGCGCTGGACCAGGCTCTGGCCGAAGGCATTGCGCGCCCGCGCTTCCAGCGTCGCCAGCCGGTCGCGGACATGGGCGATACGTGTGCGTTCGCCGGCGATGGCATTGCCCCTGGCCGCGGCAAGGACGCGACCGAAACCGGCGAGCTCCGCCCGCAGCCGGGCGAGCGCGACGCGGGGCGAACGCGCCTCCAGCCGGCGCGACAGGGCCTGCAGCGCCTGTTCATGAGCACGGGCGTTGCGGGCGAGCGCAGGTGCCAGTCGCGTCGCGGCGAGATCGAGCCGCTGGCGTGGGCCGGAGAGCACCGCCTCGGGGCCCGGAAGGGCGCGGGCGAGCGCTCGCAAATCGCTGCGGCGGCGATCCGACAGGCGGCGCATCGCCCCGGCATGGCGGCGCGACAGATCGGCGACGAAGCCCATCAGTTCGGCCCGCACGGGCACGACCTTCTCGGCCGCGCCGGTGGGCGTCGGCGCTCGCAGGTCGGCTGCGAAATCGATCAGCGTCGTGTCGGTCTCATGGCCTACCGCCGAGACGAGCGGGATCTCAGAGGCCGCCGCCGCACGGACCACGATCTCCTCGTTGAAGCTCATCAGGTCTTCGAGCGAGCCGCCGCCGCGCGCGACGATGATGACGTCCGGCCGCGGGATGCGCCCGCCTTCCGGCAGCGCGTTGAAGCCGGCGATGGCGTTGGCGACCTCGGCGGCGCTGGTCTCGCCCTGCACCCTGACCGGCCAGACCAGGACCTGGCGGGGGAAGCGATCCTCCAGCCTGTGCAGGATATCGCGGATGACAGCCCCTGTCGGCGAGGTCACGACGCCGATGACGGAAGGCAGATAGGGGATGAGCTGCTTGCGCTCCTCGGCGAAGAGCCCCTCCGCCGCAAGCCGCTTGCGACGCTCATCAAGCAGCGCCATCAGCGCGCCGACGCCGGCCGGCTCCAGCGAATCGATGACGATCTGATAGCTCGACTTGCCGGCGAAGGTGGTGATCTTGCCGGTGGCGATGACCTCAAGGCCTTCCTGCGGCCGCGTCTTCAGCCGGCCGAACACGCCCTTCCAGATCACTGCGTCGATCTTGGCGTTGGTGTCCTTGAGCGAGAAATAGACATGGCCGGAGGCGACGGGGCCGCGATAGCCGGAAATCTCGCCGCGCACGCGCACGAAGCCGAAGGCGTCCTCGATCGTGCGCTTCAGCGCGCCGGAGAGGTCCGAGACAGACCATTCGGGAGCATTGCCGGTCGGCAGGGGCGATTCGGTGTTCATGACCGGACCATAACGGCCCGGCCCGCACAGCAGAAGCGTTGCCCGCAGGGCGCCGGGCGGCTATGCCCAGCCGAGCCCTCATCCTGAGGAGCGGCGGAACGCGGCGTCTCGAAGGATGCTTCAGTGCGCGCTGGAACATCCTTCGAGACGCGCTCCGGCGGAGCGCTCCTCAGGATGAGGGCTGAACTTCCTGCAATAGGAACCCGGTCAGCGGAGATGACGCCATGAAGATTCTTCTGATCGGTTCGGGCGGACGCGAGCATGCGCTCGCCTGGGCGATTTCGGCCTCGCCGCTCTGCGACACGCTCTTCATCGCGCCGGGCAACCCCGGCACTGCGCAATGCGGAGAGAATGTCGCGGTCGACGTCGCCGACCACGCCGCCGTCGTCGCCTTCTGCCGATTGCAGGGGATCGACCTCGTCGTGGTCGGCCCGGAAGGTCCGCTGGTCGCCGGCATCGCCGACGATCTCCGCCAGGCCAGCATCAAGGTCTTCGGTCCGTCGAAGGCCGCCGCGCAGCTCGAAGGCTCGAAGGGCTTCACCAAGGAGCTCTGCGCCGAATTCGACATCCCGACCGCAGGCTTCGGCCGCTTCAGCGATGCCGCCTCGGCCAAGGCCTATGTCGCGGACAAGGGCGCGCCGATCGTGATCAAGGCCGACGGGCTTGCCGCCGGCAAGGGCGTGATCATGGCCGAGACGCTGGATGAGGCGAACGAAGCCATCGACATGATGTTCGCAGGCGGGTTCGGCTCGGCCGGCGCCGAGGTCGTGATCGAGGAATGGATGATCGGCGAGGAAGCGAGCTTCTTCGCGCTCTGCGACGGCGCGCACGCCCTCGCGCTCGCCTCGGCGCAGGACCACAAGCGTGTCGGCGATGGCGACACCGGCCCCAACACCGGCGGCATGGGCGCCTATTCGCCCGCGCCCGTGATGACGCCCGCACTGGAAGAGCGCGTCATGGCCGAGATCATCCGGCCGACGCTCGCCGGCATGGCCAAGCGCGGCACTCCCTTCCAGGGCGTGCTCTTCGCCGGGTTGATGCTCACGGCGCAGGGACCGAAGTTGATCGAATACAATACCCGCTTCGGCGATCCCGAATGCGAGGTGCTGATGCCGCGCCTCAAGAGCGACATCGTGCCGGCGCTGCTCGCGTGCTGCGACGGCGTGCTCGACAATGTCGACCTGCGCTGGCGGGACGAAGTGGCGCTCACCGTCGTGCTCGCGGCCAGGGGCTATCCGGCAAAGCCCGAGACCGGCAGCGTCATCCGCAAGGTCGAAGAAGCCGAGGCGCTGGACGAAGTACTCGTCTTCCATGCCGGCACCAAGCTGGCGAATGGCGATCTCGTCGCCAATGGCGGGCGCGTGCTCAATGTCGTCGGGCTCGGCAAGAGCGTGCGTGAAGCGCAGGCGCGCGCCTATGAGGCGGTCGACAGGATCGACTGGCCGGAAGGCTTCTGCCGCCGCGACATCGGCTGGCAGGCGGTGAAGCGCGAGCAAGGCTGACAGGACGCCTCGGCCGGAGCTATGCTCCCGGCCATGGCGAACATCGACAGTCTCTTCCCGGGTTTCAAGGCGCATTGGATCGACGGGCCGGTCGGCAAGATCTTCGCGCGCGTCGGCGGCGAAGGACCGCCGCTGGTGCTGATCCACGGGTTCCCGCAGACCCATGCCGAGTGGCACCGGCTGGCGCCGGAGCTGGCGAAGACCCACACCGTCATCTGCCCCGATCTACGCGGCTATGGCTGGTCGGCAGCGCCGCATGGCGACGGCGGCAAGGCGACCTACACCAAGCGCGGCATGGGCGAGGACATCGTCGCCGTGATGCAGGCGCTCGGCCATCTGCGTTTCGGCGTGATCGGCCATGATCGCGGCGCGCGGGTCGCATATCGGCTGGCGCTCGACCATCCCGGCCGCGTCGAGCGGCTGGTGCTGCTCGACATCCTGCCGACCGTCTCGATGTGGGAGGGCATGAACGCGGCCCGGGCCATGCAGGTCTATCACTGGACCTTCCTGGCACAGCCCGAGCCGATCCCTGAGAACCTGCTCAAGGCCGACGCCGTCGGCTGGCTCGACCGCACCATCGCGAGCTGGAGCCGGGCGAAGAACCTCGACCTGTTCGACCCGCTGGCCATGCAATCCTACGCGGAATCGTTCAGCGACCCGTCGCGCACGCATGCCGCCTGCGAGGATTATCGCGCCGGCGCCACCACCGACGTCGAGCACGACAAGGCCGATCTCACCGCGGGCAAGCGCATCCTCTGCCCGACACTGGTGCTCTGGGGCGAAGCCGGCATCCCGGCCAAGGGCGCGAGCCCGCTCGAAATCTGGCGAAAGACCTTCGCGCCGCAGGCGGAAGGTCAGGCGATCGACAGCGGGCACTTCCTGCCGGAAGAGAATCCGCAGGCGACGCTCGCGGCGCTGAAGCCTTTCCTGGCCCAGGCCGTCGCCTGAGGCCAAGCGCGGAACGGAAGGCATGCCACGTTCCAGCAACGCCGACCTCTCGCAAGCCTCCGGCGGCACGCCCGAGATCGCGCTGGTGCTCGGCGCCGGCGGGGCGCGGGGCCTGAGCCACATCGCAGTGCTGGAGGCCTTCGACGAACTCGGTCTCAAGCCCGCGCGGATCTCCGGCTGCTCGATCGGCGCCATCGTCGGCGCTGCCTATGCCGCCGGCCTATCCGGCCGCGATCTGCGCGAGCATGTGCTTGCGACCTTCCGCGACCGGGCGCGCGCGGTCGCAAGGCTGCTAGAGGCCCGCATCGGCCGCCTGACCGATCTCGTACGCGGTCTCGGCAATCCCGTCCTGATCGATGGCGAGCGGCTGCTCGACCTGTTCTGGCCGGAAGCCGTGCCCGACCGCTTCGAGGAACTGGCTATCCCGTTCAGCGCGGTTGCGGCGGATTACCACCGCCATGCAGAGGTTATGCTGCATGAGGGGCCGCTGACGCCGGCGGTTGCCGCTTCGCTCGCCATTCCCGGGCTGGTGCGGCCGGTCGCACTCGGCGGGCGCGTGCTGATCGACGGTGGCGCCATCGATCCCCTGCCCTATCGGGAGTTGCTGGCGCCCGGCCGCGTCGTCGTCGCGATCGATGTCAGCGCACCGACGACGGCGACGAGCGACACGCGCATCCCCGGGGCAATGGAGGCGATCGTCGGCGCCTCGCAGATCCTGACCCGCACGCTGGTCCAGCGCATGATCGAGCAGCAGCCGCCCGACATTCTGATCCGGGCGGGCGCCGACCGCATCGGTGGACTAGACTTCTTCAAGGCGAAAGCGATCCTCGCGGCTGCCGAGCCGATCAAGGACGAGGTAAAGCGAGCGCTGGAGCGGGCTCTCGAACCACCGGGCTGAGCGGCTCCAGCGCATCGCAGCGGAAGCCGGGGAGCGCGTTTTCGAGCACCGCCCCGCCCTCCTCTGTCAGGACGACGGCGCGGCTCTCCTTGCGGCGACGGACCCAGTCCATCTCGAAGCAGCGGCAGGCCAGCGCCGCAGCGAGATGGCCGGCGAGATGCGGCCGGCGCTCGCTCCAGTCGAGGCAGGGGCGCAGCGCCGCACGGCGGCTCCGGCTGCTCGCGCCCGGATCGACGCCGAGAGCGGAAAAAATCGCGTTGCCCGACGGCGTCAGCGCATAGCCGCCCTCGCTGACGGCGAGGTGGCCGCCGGCCATCAGCGCGTCATGAATGCCGATGCCGAGCCGCCCGGCGAAATGATCGTAGCAGGTGCGGGCCTCGCTCAACTCCGCACCGACACGCGAAGGCAGGCGCCGGCTCGTCCCGTCCAAATTGGCCAGAACCATCAGGCCTTCCAGCGCCGCCGCGACTTCCGGCCCGGCCAGCCTGTAGTAGCGATGGCGTCCTTGCACGGCGACGTCGATCAACCCGCCCTGCATCAGCTTGGCGAGGTGACCGCTCGCCGTCTGCGGCGCGACGCCCGCGATCCAGGCGAGTTCCTTGGCCGTTAGCGCACGGCCATCCATCAGCGCGTGCAGCATGTTGGCGCGGGCCGGATCGCCCATCAGATGGGCGATCTCCGCGAGATAGGGGCCGGAATAGCGACTTGGCGTGCTCATCGCCGCATGATGCGCCATCGCAGCCGTGCCGCAAGCGGGAACACTACGGCGCCCGCCGTAGCATCGGGCAGCGACAGCCGGCACAGCCAATGCCACAAGCAGGACATGGACAACACGACTCTCCTCCTCTTCGTCACCGCGACCTTCGTGCTCGCCGGCTTCGTCAAGGGCGTGATCGGGCTGGGGCTGCCGACCATCGCCGTCGGCATCCTCGGCGTGGTGATGGCACCGGCGCAGGCGGCGGCGCTCCTCGTGGTCCCCAATCTCGTCACCAATGGCTGGCAGATCACGACAGGCCCAAAGCTCGGCGCGACGCTGAAGCGGCTCACTCCCATGCTGGCCGCCATATGCGTGGGCACCTGGGCCGGCGCCGGGTTGTTGCAGCAGCAAAAGGACGGCACGCCCACACTCTGGCTCGGCCTTGCGCTCGTGCTCTACGCGCTGGTCGGCCTCAAGGCGGCGAAGCTGCGCGTGCCGCCGGGCTGGGAAAGCTGGCTCGGCCCCATCATCGGCCTGACGACCGGCGTCGTCACCGCCGCCACCGGCGTCTTCGTGCTGCCGGCCGTGCCCTATCTGCAGGCGCTCGGCTTCGACAAGGACGAGCTGGTGCAGGCGCTCGGCATTTCCTTCATCGTCTCGACGCTCGCCCTCTCCTTCGGCCTGATCGGCGCCGGCGCGCTCAACGGCACCGTCGCCTGGCAATCTCTGCTCGCGCTTGTTCCGGCGCTGGCCGGCATGGGCGCCGGCCAGTTCATCCGCAGCCGCATCTCGCCCGCCACGTTCAAGATCTGCTTCTTCGCCGGCCTGCTGGCGCTCGGTGCCTATTTGTGCTGGCGCAGCCTTGCATAACGGCGCGTATCTTGCTTAAGGACCGGCGGGGGCACATCGCCGGTCTTAACCAAGCGCTAACCATAGGAGCGCAGCGTCGACCGGCCGCAACAGGAGCGCCTGCATGGATGCCTTCACCATGGTCGTCATGGCCTGCGTCACCGGCGAAGCACATTGCGCCACCAGCCGGATCAGCGAGATGGAGTTCACGTCCATCCAAGCCTGCGAAGCCCGGATCGACGACATCACGCGCTCGATGACCAAGGAATTCAGCAAGCGCCCGGAATTCAAGGGCCGGCGGGTGACCTATGACGTCTCCTGCATGGACCGCGCGCAACTTGCGCAGAAGTTCGGCATCGACTCGTCGGACACCTGAGCTGACATCCCAGCGTCATGCTCGGGCTTGACCCGAGCATCTCGGAAACCAGTGCCTTCTGGTCCTGAGATTCTCGGGTCTACGCTTCGCTCCGCCCGAGAATGACGCTGGTGGCTACCGCCGCTCGCGGAAGAACTCCCGCAGCAGCGTCGCCGCCTCGGTCTCGCGCAAACCGCCATAGACCTCCGGCACATGGTGGCAGGTCGGGCTCTCATAGAGCCTGACCCCGTTCTCGACCGCGCCGCCCTTCGGGTCGCCCGCGCCGAAATAGAGCCGCCTGATCCGCGCGAAGGAGATTGCCGCGGCGCACATCGGGCAGGGTTCGAGCGTGACGTAGAGATCGCAGCCGATCAGCCGCTCGCTGCCGATCTCTTCGCAGGCGAGCCTGAGCGCCAGCATCTCGGCATGAGCGCTCGGGTCCTTCAGCTCCAGCGTACGGTTGCCAGCGCTGGCAAGGACCGCGCCATCGCGCACCACCACCGCGCCGACCGGCACCTCGCCGCGCAAGGCGGCGGCCTTCGCCTCGTCGAAGGCGAGCGCCATCGCGTCGAACGCGGAGGATGATTGCGGTTTCGACATCATAAACCCCAGCTTTGGCGCTCGCAGCGAGGGAAAGCCTCTGCTACAAGCGCCGGTTATAGCGAATAAGCGAGCCAGGCCTCTCCCGCAAAGCGGTTGTGCTCGGCCGGCTCAGGAGCAGCCATGAAAGACGACGACAACAACAGAGGCCGCGGCCCACGCAAGGGCGGTGGCGCCGGCGGCCGTGGACCCGGCTCCGGTGGCAAAGGCTTCGGCGGCAAGCCCTTCGGCAGCCGCCCCGGCGGTGAAGGCCGTGGACCCGCGCGCGATGGCGAGCGTAAGCCGTTCCGTAGCCGCCCAGCCGGTGACGACCGCCCCGCCCGTGACGGCGAGCGCAAGCCCTTCCGCGGCCATTCGGCTGGCGATGAGCGCCCGGCCCGCCGCTTCGAGCGCCCTGCTGGCGGCGAGGGCGAAGCTGCGCGCCCGCGCCGCTTCGACGGCGACAGACCGGCCCGCGTGAGAGCCGAGGGCGAAGGCCGCGGCTTCCGCGAACGCTCCGGCGAGGAGCGCCCCCGCCGTCCGGCCCGCACGGGCGAGCGTCCCTTCGCCGGCCGCGACAGGCCGCAGGGCGACCGGCCGCCGCGTGGCGAGGGCCGCGATGGCGAGAAGCGTTTTTCGCGCCCGCGCGCGCCACGCTTCGAAGGCCATGAGGACCGTCCGCGCCGCCCGCGCGAGGATGCGCCCGAGCGTAAGCTGATCACAGCGGAAGAGCCGGAGCGGATCGCCAAGGTGATGGCGCGCGCCGGCGTCGCCTCGCGCCGCGACAGCGAGGCGATGATCGAGGAAGGCCGTGTCAGCGTGAACGGCAGGGTGCTGGAAAGCCCGGCCTTCGACGTGAAGCCGACCGATATCGTGCTGATCGATGGCGAGCCGCTGCCGGCCCGCGAGCGCACGCGGCTCTGGCTCTACCACAAGCCGCGCGGCGTGGTGACGACCAATTTCGACCCGGAAGGCCGGCCGACCGTCTTCGACGTGCTGCCGGAAGACCTGCCGCGCGTGCTCACCATCGGCCGGCTCGACATCAACACCGAAGGCCTTCTGCTGCTGACCAATGATGGCGGGCTGGCGCGGGTGCTGGAGCTGCCGGAGACGGGCTGGCTCAGGCGCTACCGCGTGCGCGCCTTCGGCGAGGTGACGCAGGACGTGCTCGACACGGTGAAGGACGGCGTCACCATCGACGGCATCCAGTACGGGCCGGTGATCGCCCGCTTCGAGCGCCAGCAGGGCTTCAACACATGGCTGACGGTCGACCTGCGCGAGGGCAAGAACCGCGAGGTCAAGACCGTGCTCGAGCATCTCGGGCTGACGGTGAACCGGCTGATCCGCATCTCCTTCGGTCCCTTCCAGCTCGGCGAACTGGCTGAGGGCGAGGCCGACGAGATCCGATCGCGCGTGCTGCAGGACCAGCTCGGCACGGAGCTTGCCGCCAAGGCCGGCGCCGATTTCGAGTCGCCGCGCCGCGACGCCCTGCCCGCCGCGCCGCGCCCGGCTCCGGCCGGCGACGACCGCCCGCGCCGACGCCGCGACGCCGCCGAGGACCAACATGAAGCGCGCCGCGAGGCTGTGCGCGAGTTGCGCGGCGACAAGCCGTGGACCCGCACCGTCTGGCGCGATGCGGAAACAGAGCCACAGCGCGAGGGCAAGACGCCGCCGCGCCGCGGCGCCGACCCGAAGCTGGAACGGCAGGAGCGCGAGGCTTCCGGTGAGGTCCGGCGCCGGCGCGATACGCCGATCGCCGACCCGAAGGGCCGGCGCGTGCTGGTCGAGCGCGTCGGTGCCCCCGCTCCCGAGGAGCGCGCTGCGCCCGCACCGGACAGCAAGCGCAGGCCGGATCGCAAGCCGCGCCACGAACGTGGCGGCGAGGAGGCTCGCGCACCGCGCTCCTTCGAGCGCTCCAGCGGCGACGAGAGGCCGGCACGGCGCCCGCGCGCCGAAGGCAGCGGGCGCGACCGCGGCGAAGAGCGGCCCTGGCAGGACCGCGCTCCACGCGGCGAGCGCCCGGACCGGGCCCCGCGCGATGGCGCCGACCGCCCGGCCCGTCGCTTCAGCGAGCGACCTGCCGAGGACCGGCCGCGTGGCCGCAGCTTCGGCGACAAGCCCGCCGGCAAAAGCTTCGGTGGCAAGAGCTTCGGCTCTCGCTCCTCCGAGCGGCCGGCCGGTGGCGGACGCCCCTTTGGCGGCAAGCCGAGTGGGGGGCGACCGAGTGGCGACAAGGGACCGCGCCCGCCTGGCCGGGGTCCGCGTCCCGGCGGCAAGCGCGGCTAAGCGATGCGGATCGTCGGCGGACGCCTGGGCGGCCGGCCTCTGGCCGGCCCGAAGCCGGGGATCGGCAGCATCAGGCCGACCTCGGACCGCCTGCGCGAAGCGCTGTTCAACGTGCTGACTCATGCTTATGGCGACGCGGTCGAGAGCGCCCGCGTACTCGACCTCTTCGCCGGCACCGGCGCGCTGGGCTTCGAGGCGCTCTCGCGCGGAGCGGGCTTTGCGCTCTTGGTCGATGACGGCACCGAGGCGCGCGGCATCATCCGCGAAAACCAGATGGCGCTCGGCCTCGCCGGCTTCAGCCGCATCTTCCGCCGCGACGCGACCAAGCTCGGCCCCATCACCGGCATGGCGCCGTTCGGCCTCGTCTTCTGCGACCCGCCCTATCGCAAGAGGCTCGGTGAGAAGGCGCTGGTTTCAGCCCGCGAAGGCGGCTGGCTCGCGCCGGACGCACTGATCGTGCTGGAAGAGGCTGCGGATGCCGAGATCAGCCTCCCCGATGGCTTCGAGGAGCTGGAGCGGCGGACTTACGGCGAGACGCAGGTGATCCTGCTGCGGATTTCGTAGACCGCTGGTCGCCGCGAACAGGCCCGCGGCGGCGTACTTATCCCCGGCTCCTCTTCCGCGCTTAATCTCCGCATCCGCCGCGGAGACCAAGCGCCGGATGCCAATCAGACATTCCATCGAACCCAACGGGCGCGCACGCATAGCCCGCCGCCATGCCGTTGCATGCCAATTGGCCGGCGAGCGCATGATGCGCGCTCTCGCCCGGCTGCAAGCACTCGTCGAGAAGGGCGGGTTCAATCGCGATCAGCCGCGCGTGCCGGCGGGCAGCCCGGAGGGAGGGCAATGGGCGGGCGGCCAGGGCGCCAACCAAAGACAGCCCGGCATCGGCGACAATGGCGGCCCGGCGCTCGACCAAACCAACAATCCGCCCAGCAGGAAGCCGTCGAAGACCCAGGCGGCCAAGACGCTGGCACGGGCGATCGCGCTGCGAGCGCTGAGACCCGCGGGCCGGATCGGCGCTGCCTTGATGGCAATCGAGGTCGGTCACTGGCTCTATACCGAATACCCCTCGATCCGGTCCTATCAGGACGAGCCGAAGACACTCGCGGAGCTTCAGCAGCATGTCGGCGAGCGCAGACCCGGCTATGATGACCACCACATCGTCGAGCGGGGCGCCGGATCACGCGAAAGCTTTCCCCCCTCCGCGACCGATGGCGTGGACAACATCGTCAGCATCCCGCGATATAAGCATCATGAGGTCACGGGATGGTATGCAAGGAAGAATATTAGTTTTGGCAACCTCGCGCCGCGCGATTATCTGCGCGGCAAGAATTGGGCAGAGCATTTAGAGGTTGGCCATCATGCCCTCAGACTGTTCAAGGTGCTGAAATGAGCCCATCAAAGTTGAAATCACTCACGACCGAAGAGTTGACACGCCTCTTCGAGCAGCTCTGTATCCAGCAATACGATGCTATCGAAGGCAACTTGATCGCCAGCTACAATAGGCGTTACGATAAAATTCTGGCCATACAGAACGAGCTAAAATCCCGCCCCGGAGATCAGCGGCGGGTTCTTATGGGCTTGTTTGGACATCCCAACATGCAAGTCCGTCTAACCGCTGCGCATGCCAATCTCGCGGTCGATTACATCGCCGCGCGGCGTGAGCTGCAGGCCATCGTCGATGCACAGTGGTTTCCGCAGGCCGGCGACGCCGGCATGACGCTGGAGAACCTCGACTCCGGCTTCTATCGGCCGACCTGACCCTTCACCGCCGCCCGAACAGCCGCTCGATATCGCTGAGCTTCAATTCGACATAGGTCGGCCGGCCGTGGTTGCACTGGCCGGAATTGGGCGTGATCTCCATCTCGCGCAGCAGCGCGTCCATCTCCTCGGGTCGCATGCGGCGGCCGGCGCGGACCGAGTTGTGGCAGGCCATCGTCGCTAGCACATGGTCGAGCCGGCGCTCCAAAGAGCCGGCCGTGCCGTGCTCGGCCAGCGCATCGGCGACGTCGCGGACGAGCCGCTGGAGATTGCCGCCGGCAAGCTGGCTTGGGGCCTCGCGCACCAAGACCGCGCCCGGCCCGAAGGACTCCAGGACGAGGCCGAGGCTTTCGAGCTCGCTGCCCGCCGCGATCAGGCGGTCGGAGTCGACGGGATCGAGCTCGACCACTTCCGGCAGCAGCAGGGGCTGGCGGGCAATGCCGGAGCGAGCGCGCTCGGCCTTCAGCCGCTCATAGACCAGCCGCTCATGGGCGGCGTGCTGGTCGACGATGACGACGCCCTCGCGGGTCTGGGCGACAATATAGGTCTCGTGGAGCTGGGCACGCGGGGCGCCGAGCGGCCGGTCGAGCGCGTCGGGCGAAGGCTCGGCGAGATGCGCGCGGGCGTCGGCGGAGGGCGCGGCGAAATCGGAGAAGCCCGCCTGCGGAGTCGATGACGAGACCGAGGGCGGCGCACTCCAACTCGGCACTGAGGGGAAGCTCGGGCGCGGAATCGCGTTGCCGTTGCCGCCCATCGAGAGCACGGCGCGGAAGGCGTCGAGCGTGCGGGCGCCGCCCGTCGTGGTGGCGCGGTGGCCGGCGGCGGCGAGCGCCGCCTTCAGGCCGGAAACGACGAGACCGCGCACCAAAGCGGGATCGCGGAAACGGACCTCGCTCTTGGCGGGGTGGACGTTGACGTCGACCGAGCGCGGATCGCAGACTACGTCGAGGAAGAGCACCGGGTGGCGATCGGAGGGCACGACGTCGGCATAGGCGCCGCGCACGGCCGAGAGCAGCAATTTGTCGCGAACCGGGCGACCGTTGACGGCAAGATGCACGCCGGCGGAGGTGCCGCGATGAAAGGTCGGCAAACCGGCGAAGCCGAAGATGCGGAAGCCTTCGCGCTCGGCCTCGATCTTCAGTGCGTTCTCTGGGAAGTCGCGGCCGAGCGCCCGGCCGAGACGGCGCAGCAACCCCTCCTCCCCGATCGGCTCGGCCGGCCAGTCGAAGGCGCTGACGTGCTCGCCCTCCAGCGAGAAGCGGATTTCGGGATGGGCGATGGCGAGGCGCCTGAGCATCTCGGAGACGGCCTGCGCCTCGGCGCGGTCGCTCTTCAGGAATTTGAGGCGGGCCGGAGTGAAGATGAAGAGGTCGCTGACCTCGATGCGGGTCCCGACTGCCGCGGCAACGGGACGGACGACGCCCTTATCGCCGGCCTCGACGACGAGGCCGGATCCCTGCGGCGCATCGTGCCGGCGCGTCGCGATGGAGAGCCGTGCCACCGAGCCGATCGAGGGCAGCGCCTCGCCGCGGAAGCCGAGCGTGCCGATGGCGAAGAGGTCGCCCTCCGGCAGCTTGGAGGTGGCGTGTCGCTCGACGGCGAGTTCGAGATCCGCCGGCGTCATGCCGGCGCCGTCGTCGACGACGCGGATCAATTCGCGTCCGCCGCCGATAATGGTCACGGCGACCGAACGCGCGCCGGCATCGATGGCGTTCTCGACCAGTTCCTTCACGGCCGCAGCCGGCCGCTCGATCACCTCGCCAGCGGCGATGCGGTCGACCAGGACGGGATCGAGGCGGCGGACGTTCATGGGTTCAACGTGTTCTTTCGGCCGCGAGCACCTTGCCCGTCATTCTCGGGCGGAGCGCAGCGCAGACCCGAGAATCTCTTTCCGCAGGAGGCTCCCGAGCCTTCATGTCATGAGATGCTCGGGTCAAGCCCGGGCATGACGCGTCTGCGCCGCAGAACCGGGACTCAAGCCCGCCCTTCGGCAAGATAGCGCTTGGCGAGGAGCTTCGCCTCCTCCACCGCCGGCTGGTCGAAGGGATCCACCCCCATCGCGTAGCCGGTGAGGATCGTCTCCAGCATGAAATGCATCAGCATCTCGCCATGGCTGGTCTCGTCGATGCGCTCGACATGGAAGCGGCGGACGGCACAGCCGTTCTTGGCGAATGTGTCGATCATGGCGATGCCTTGAGCCGCCACCATGTCGCCGATGGTCTTGCCGGCGAAATCGGCCTGCCCGATCTTCTCCGCGAGGCCCGCGTCGATCTGCGGGCCCTTGCCCTTCACGCCGGTCGTCACGACGGTGAAGAACTTGTCCTTGGGGCCGGCGAGATAGAGCTGCTGCTGCGAATGCTGGTCGACGGGACCGAGCGCGCCGACGGGCTGTGTGCCCTGCCCGTCCTTGCCGAGGCTCTCGGCCCAGAGCTGCATCCACCAGCGGGTGAGCAATGCGAGCTTGTCGGCATAGGGCATGAGCACGGCGATGTTCTTGCCCGAGCGCATGGCGGCCAGATGCAGCGCGGCGCCGACAGCTGCGGGGGTCTCACGGACATCCTTGCCGGCAAAGAGCGGCGCCACCGCGCGGCCGGCGCCGAGCCTCAGCGCCTCGATATCGAGGCCGAGCACGGCGGCCGGCAGCAGGCCGCAATTGGTCAGCACGGAATAGCGCCCGCCGACGTCGGTGTGGTGTTCGAGGAAGGGGGTGCCGAAGGGTTCCAGCAGCGCGCGCAGCGGATGGAGCTTGCCGGGCTTGCCCGGCTCGGAAAGCCCCTGGAAATGGTCGCCGATCTGCTGATCGGTGAGATGCGCGCCGCGCAGCGCCTCAATCGCGGCGATCGACTGCAGGAGCGTCTCGCCGGTGCCGCCCGATTTCGAGATGGCCACGAATTTGGTCGTCTTGAGCGGCAGCTTGGCGAGCAGCGCCGCATAGGTCGCCGGGTCGAGATTGTCGATGAAGTGGACGCGCGGGCCGGACGTGAAGTGGGAGAGGCCGGCGATGCCGTAGCCGGTGAGCTGCGCCAGCGTCTGGCCGCCGAGGCTGGAGCCGCCGGTGCCAAGCACCAGCACGTCGGTGGTGCCGCCGGCCTTGAGCCGCTCGGCGGCGGCCTTCACGGGTGCCAGATCGGCCGTGTCGCTCGGCAGCTTCAGCAGCGGCAGCGAACCGTCCTTCGCCTGCCCCTGCAGCTTCGCCAGCGCAGGCTTGAGATCGGCCAGCGCCTTCTCGAAGGCCGCGTCGGGAATGCCTCCCTTGCCGACCTTGGATTCGAGCGCGAGATCGAAGCTTTGCTGAAGCATGAAGAGGATCCGTATCGACGAGGAGACGAAGGCTATTTCAGACCAGCCCGACCGGCTTGCCAACCGCCTGAACGAGCAGGTCGGGGTTGCCGAAGAGGCGATGGGCAACGCGCTTGACGTCATCGAGCGTCACGGCCGCGAAGAGACCGTTGCGGCGGGCGAGGAAATCAGGCGTGTCGCCGCGCAGCGCGAGAGCCAGCAATTCCCCGGCGATCTTCGGCGAGGTGTCGAAGCGAAGCGGGTAGGAGCCGATGATGTAGCGCTTCGCTTCCTCGACCTCGTGCTCGCTCGGCCCGTCATGGGCGAGCTTCAGCATCTCCTCGCGGATCACCTTCATCGATTCGGCGGCGCGGTCGTTGCGGGTGGCGGTGCCGCCAACGAGCATGGCGCTCTCCCGCAGCGGCATCAGGCTGGAGGATACGCCATAGGCAAGGCCGCGCTTCTCGCGCACTTCCATGAACAGGCGCGAAGTGAAGGCCGAGCCGCCGAGGATGTGGTTCAGCACACTTGCTGGGATGAAGTCCGGATCATGCCACATCAGCCCCGGCCCGACGAAGCGAAGCACGGTCTGCGGGACGTCGAGATCGATGACATGGGTCTGGCCCAGCCCCTGAATCGGCAGTGGCTGAGGCGGGCGCGGACGGGACACGCCCTGTGGCAGCGCACCGAACAGCAGATCAAGGCGCCCGGCGAGTTCGGCCGCGGTGATGTCGCCGACCACGACGATCTTGAGCCCGCCGCGATCGAGCAATGCCGGCGTCAGCGCCTTCAGCGCCGGAGCCGCCAGTTTCGAGACACTGTCGACGTCGCCCTTCTCGGGCCGGCCATAGGCATGGCCGGGGAAGGCCGCGGCGAAAAGCGCGTTGCGGCACATGACTTCGGGGTTCTTCGCCTGGCGCTGCAGCCCGGCGATGATCTGGGCCTGGACACGGCCGACCGCATCGGCATCGAAGCGTGGCTGATTCAGCGCCAGCGCCAGCAGGTCGAAGGCGGTGTCGCGATGGCTCGACAAGGTCTGGACATGTCCGTGGAAATCGTCGCGGCGGGCCTCGAAACCGAGGCTGATCGCATGATCGGCCAGCCGGCCCTGAAAGGCCTCGGCATCGAGATCGCCGGCACCTTCATCGAGCAGGCCCGAGATCAGATAGGCGCTGCCGGCCGCGTTTTCCGGGTCACGGCTGGCGCCACCGTCGAAGGCGAAATCGACCGCGATCAGCGGCAGGCTGTGCTCCTCGACGAGCCACGCCTCGATGCCGCCCGGCGAGCGGACGCTCTGGACCGCAAGGGCGGGGCCGGCCGTGTTGAGGTCGGGTGTCGGAATCGGCGCGTTCATGTCGCTTCCTGTCGGCGGAGCCTGGCGTCCGCCCGTTCGGTGAGACGGCAAGGATCAGGCGGGCAGCAGCAGGCCGGTGACGCTGCGACCAGGCTTCAGATAGCGGCGCGCCGCTTCGACCACCGCATCGCGGCTGACGGCCTCGATGCGCTGCGGCCAGGCGAGCACGTCCTCGACCGTCTCGCCGACCGCCAGCGCCGAGCCGAAGATGCGCGCCAGCGAAGCCTGGTTGTCGCGGGCGAACACCGTCTCGGCGACGAGCCGCGTGCGGGCGCGCGCCAGCTCCAGCTCGCTCGGCCCGTCGGCCAGGAAGCTGGCAAGCGCGGCATCGAGCCCCGCCTCCATCGCCGCCATCTCGACACCGGGGCGCGGGCTGGCGGAAAGCTGGAAGGCGGCGCGGTCCACCATCGAACCCATGAAATAGGCGCTGGCGCCAGCCGCGAGCTCGTCCTCGACGCAGAGCTTGCGATAGAGCCGCGAGGTCGTCCCGCCGCCGAGGATCTCGGCGACGAGTTCGAGCGCCAGAACCTCTTCGCGCTCTCCAGTCGTGTAGGTCGGGGTCAGCCACCCCCGGCGCAGCGAAGGCTGCTGCACGCGCGGGTCGTTCAGCGCAACCCGGCGCGAGGCGCGCGGCTCGGGCTCGCTCGGGCGGCTGCGGACAGGCGCCGCGCCGCGGGCCGCGATCTTGCCGTAGCTCTCATTGGCGAGACGCCGCACCTCGGCGGCATCGGTATCGCCGGCCACGACGAGGATCGCGTTCTCGGGCGTGTAGAAGCGCTGATAGTAGGCGAAGGCGTCGTCGCGATTCAGACGCTCGATCTCATGCTCCCAGCCGATGATCGGCGTGCCATAGGGATGGTGGAAGAACAGCGAAGCGGAGAATTCCTCGCCGAGCTGGGCAGCCGGATCGGAATCGACGCGCATGCGCCGCTCCTCCAGCACCACGTCGCGCTCGGGTCCGACCACGCTCTCGTCGAAGGAGAGGCCGGTCATCCGGTCGGCCTCGTAATCCATCATCGCGCGCAGATGCTCCTTCGGCACGCGCTGGAAATAGGCGGTGTAGTCGTAGGAGGTGAAGGCGTTCTCCTGTCCGCCGAAGCCTGCGACGATCTTCGAGAACTCGCCGGCGGGCCAGCGTTCGGTGCCCTTGAACATCAGATGCTCGAGGAAATGCGCGATGCCCGATTTGCCGGCCGGATCGTCGGCGGAACCATTGCGATACCAGACCATATGGGTGACGACCGGCGCCCGATGGTCCTTCACGACGACGACGTCGAGGCCATTGTCGAGCCGGAAGGCTTCGACGGGCTCAGCCAGACCGGGCTGGCGCGCATGGATGTTCACCTGACGCGATCTCCTGCTGAGACACAAAGGGCGGGCACGATGCGCCCGCCCCGGAAGAGAACTTGGTCAGCTTGTCCCGCTTCGGCAAGAGGCTCGCCTCAGCCGATCTTGCAGATCAAGCCTAGTCAGGCCTGACCAGCATCACCGGTCCCTGGCCGGTCACGAATTCGCGCTGGCCGACAGCCTGCTTGTCCTCGACCGGGCCGCCGCGACCCGGGCCCATCGCGGCCGTGTCAGCCGGGCGGCGATAGCCGGTCGGCGGCTCGGTCAGCAGGCGGCGCTGCGGCTCGGTGCCATAGGCCAGAGACTCTTCGGCCGCCTGGTTGCGGCGAGAAGCGAGGTCGCGGCCGATGCGGATCGGCTGGATCTGGTTGTTGTAGTTACTGTGTTCCTCGATGATCGTCGGCGCCTGTTCCACACGCGACGTGCGGCCGCGGCGCAGCTCTTCCTGCGACAGGACAGGGTTGTTGCGCGCTCTCTCGGAGAGCGCATAGGGCGGACGATTGGCCTCGTCCTTGCGGCGCTGCACATCGGGATCATTCGGCCAGGCGGCACTGCGAGCGCTCGCCGGATCCTGCGGGCGCGGCAGCGCCGAATTCGGCGGCACGACCAGCGGCGCACGCTCGCGATAATCGATGTCGTCGCCGGCCCCCTTGCCGCCGAAGGTGCCTTCGAGCAGGTTCTTGAACAGCATGCCCTCCTGCGCGAAGGCAGGCTGGGCCGCCAGCACGAGCCCGCCGGCGAGCAGCAGATGCGACACGCGGATGCGTTGCGCCATATCAAATCTCCCTTTGGACAATCTCGCACTCGCCTCAAGCACGGACGAGCGGCGAAAGGATGGCGAGACCGTCACTCAGCTGTCTTTTCCCCAGCCGGTCGGAAGGACTCATACAGGAGCCCGGCCACACCGACAACGATCGCGACATCGGCGATGTTGAAGATGTACCAGCTGAAGCTACCCCAATGGAAGTGAACGAAGTCCACCACCGCGCCGTAGACGGCGCGATCGACGCCGTTGCCGAGCGCGCCGCCGATGATCAGCGCAAGGCTCAGCACCGTCAGCGCGCCGTCGCTGCGCCACATCCAGCGCCAGAGCCAGACCGCCGCGACGAAGGAGATGACGACGAGGAACCAGCGCCCGAGATCGGTGCCCTGCTGGAACAGGCCATAGGAAATGCCCCGGTTCCAGGCGAGCACGATCGTCAGGAAGGGCGCGAGATCGAACGGGCCGTTCTCGGCCAGCCCAACGCCGTAGAGCAGCCAGCATTTCAGGAGCTGATCCGAGACGAAGACGATCAGGACCGTGGCGAGGCCGAGGCGGCGGGCAGGCGTCATCAGGCGGACACCCCCAGCTCCTTCAGCGCCTTGGCATCGCGCGGCGTTACCTCCGGATAGGCGGCGTCGGCCGTCTTGGGGTCGAAATACTTCCAGGACCGCGCGCATTTGACGCCGGCAGCGCGATGCGACACCACGGCGACGCCGGGAATTTCGGCGAGGCGGAAGGCCTCGGCCGGCCCCTCCCCGTTCGTGATGCGGATATCGGAGGTGATGCTGATCTCGGCGAGATCGACGCCCGAGAGCGCTGCATAGAGATCCGCGTCGGAAACGAAGACCTGCGGCGCAGCCTCGAGCGAGGAGCCGATCCGCTTGGCGGCACGCTCCAGCTCCAGCGCGCCGGTGACGACGCGGCGCACACGGCGGATCTTGCCCCAGCGCTCCGCCAGCTCGGGATCGAGCCAGCTCGCAGGCGCCTCGGCGAAGCGTTCGAGATGCACCGAGCCTTCGTCCGCCTTCTCCGTGGGATAGCGTTCGAGCCAGGCCTCTTCGGCCGTGAAGACCAGGATCGGCGCGAGCCAGGTCGTCAGGCAGCGGAAGAGATGGTCGACCGCGGTCAGCGCGCTGCGGCGGACATGGCTCGACGTCGGATCGCAATACAGCGCGTCCTTGCGTACGTCGAAATAGAAGGCCGAGAGCTCGGTGTTCATGAACTGCGAGAGCAGGAACACGACCTTCTTGTAGTCGTAGGTGCGATAGGCCTCCTCGACCTGCGGCCCAAGCTCGGCGAGGCGATGGAGCATCAGCCGCTCCAGCTCCGGCATGGTCTGCGGCTCCGAGACGCGGATTTCCTCGCTGAAATGGGCGAGCGTGCCGAGCATCCAGCGCATGGTGTTGCGCAGCTTGCGGTAGGTCTCGACGAAGGTCTTCAGGATCTCCTTGCCGATGCGCAGATCGTCGGAGTAATCGGCAGCCGCGACCCACAGGCGCAGGATGTCGGCGCCGGAATCCTTGATGATGTCCTGCGGCGCCGTGACGTTGCCCTTCGATTTCGACATCTTCTCGCCCTTCTCGTCCAGGCAGAAGCCATGGGTGAGAACGATGTCGTAGGGCGCGCGGCCGCGGGTGCCGCAGCTCTCCAGCAGGCTCGAATGGAACCAGCCGCGATGCTGGTCGGAACCTTCGAGATACATCACGCGGTCATTGCCGCCCTCATCCTTGCGGCGCGCACGCAGATCGGCCCGCTTCTCCAGGGTGAAAGCATGGGTGGAGCCGGAGTCGAACCAGACGTCGAGCACGTCGGTGACGCGCTCGTACTTCGCCGGCTCGTAGCCGAAGGGCTTGAGGAAGCGGGCACCGTCCGTATCGGAGAACCAGGCATCGGCGCCCTCCGCCTCGAAGGCCTGGGCGATGGCGGCGTTGACCTTGGCGTCGACGAGGACCTCCTTGGTCTCCTTCTCGACGAAGACGGTGATCGGCACGCCCCAGGCGCGCTGGCGCGATACGACCCAGTCAGGACGGTTGGCGATCATGCCGTTGATGCGGTTCTCGCCGGCGGCCGGCACCCACTCGGTTTCCTTGATCGCCCGCAAAGCGCGGTTGCGCAACGTGTCGGTATTACCGCCGAGCGTCGGCGCGATCTCGCCGATGCCGGTCGGCGAAGGCGCCTCCCCGATCGGCTTGTCCATGGCGATGAACCATTGCGGCGTGTTGCGGAAGATGACCGGCTTCTTCGAGCGCCAGCTATGCGGGTACTGGTGCTTCAGGCGGCCGCGCGCGATGATGTTGCCGGCCTCGACCAGCGCCTTGATGACGACGTCATTGGCATTGCCCTTGTCGCCCTTGTCCGTGATGACCTGCGCGCCCTCGAAGCCCGGCGCCTCCTTGGTGAAGCGGCCATCGGCGTCGACGGTGTAGGGGATGCGGGTGTCGATGCCGCGCCTGGTGAGCTGGCGGCCATTCGCCATCCAGATGTCGAAGTCCTCGCGGCCATGGCTCGGCGCGGTGTGGACGAAGCCCGTGCCGGCATCGTCGGTGACGTGATCGCCGTCGAGGAGGGGCACATCGAAATCGTAGCCGTGGCCGCGGAGCGGGTGGGCTGCGGTGAGCGCCGCAAGCTCATCGGCCGGGACATCGGCGACCAGCTCGAAGGCTTCGACCTTGGCGGCTTTGAAGACGCTTTYGGCGAGGTTCTTGGCGAGGATGTAGGTCGCGCCGACCTTGGCCCAGTTGTTCTCGGGCGCCGCGGTGACGCGGTAGAGGCCATAGGCGATCTTGTTATGGAAGGAGATCGCGCGGTTGCCCGGGATCGTCCAGGGCGTCGTCGTCCAGATGACGATCGCGGCGCCCGCAAGAGCGGCCGGCGCATTCAGCACCGGGAACGGCACATGGATCGTGTCGCTCGTATGCTCCTCGTACTCGACCTCGGCCTCGGCCAGCGCGGTCTTCTCGACCACCGACCACATCACCGGCTTGGAGCCGCGATAGAGCTGGCCGGTCTCGGCGAATTTCATGATCTCGCGAGCGATCTGTGCCTCCGCGGGATAGGCCATTGTCAGATAGGGATGGGCCCAGTCGCCCTCGACGCCGAGGCGCTTGAACTCCTGGCGCTGGATATCGACCCAGTGCTCGGCGAAGGCGCGGCATTCCTTGCGGAATTCGACCACCGGCACATCGTCCTTGTTCAGCCCCTTGGCGCGGTACTGCTCCTCGATCTTCCACTCGATCGGCAGGCCGTGACAGTCCCAGCCCGGCACATAGTTGGAATCGTAGCCGAGCATCTGCTGCGAGCGCGTGACGAGGTCCTTCAGCACCTTGTTCAGCGCGTGGCCGATATGGATGTTGCCGTTGGCATAGGGCGGGCCGTCGTGGAGCACGAACCTATCGCGCCCCTGCCCCGCTTCGCGCAGCTTGCGGTAGAGGTCGATCCTGGCCCAGCGGGCGAGCAGCTCCGGCTCGCGCTGCGGCAGGCCCGCGCGCATCGGGAACTCGGTCTGGGGCAGGAACAGCGTCTGCGAATAGTCGACGCCGTCACCTGCGGTCTGGGCGGCCTTGGCGTTGTTGGTCTTGTCGGTCATCTTCCGGCTCGGACAGTCGGGACGGCGGGCCGTTCGGCGGGCCCCGGGCGTCCACTCATGAAACGGGAAAAGCGGTCTTCAACCCGGACTGCGCAAGCGCCCGCGCTAAGTCTAGCGCGAGGCGGCAGCCGGGCCCGTAATTCGCCGGGAAAGATCGATCAGCATGGCGCGTTGAGCGGGCATGGAGGGCTTCTAGCAGGCACGGCTCACGGAAGGAAGGGCGGTGCGTCGAAAGCAGGGGTCCTGGCCAGAATGTCGCGGGCGCGGGCGCTGTCGGCGTCCATCTGCACGATCAGGGCCTCGAGCGAACCGAATTTTTCCTCGCCGCGCAGCCAGTCGACAAAGGCCACGTCGACGCGCTTGCCGTAAAGGTCACCGGAAAAGTCGAAGACGAAGGTCTCCAGCCTCGGCGCGCCGTCGTCGAAGGTCGGGCGGCGGCCGAAGCTCGCGACGCCGTCGCGCCAGACGCCGTCGATGCGCATCCGCACCGCATAGATGCCGTGGCGCAGCTTGCAGTCGCGGGCGAGCTGCATATTGGCGGTGGGATAGCCGAGGTCGCGGCCACGCTTGTCGCCATGGGCAATGAGCCCGCGCACGAACCAGGGCCGCCCAAGGAATTCGGCGGCGCGGGCGACATCGCCCTCTTCAAGCGCCGTGCGGATCAGCGTCGACGACACCGCCTCGCCATGCCAGGCGAAGGGCGGCACCACGCGGACCTGGACGCCGGCCGTCAGGCAGTGAGCCTGCAGCATCTCGGGCGAGCCGGTCCGCCCCTTGCCGAAATGGAAGTCATAGCCGCAGACGAGGCCGGTGGCGCCCAGCCGGCCGACGAGCAGATCGTCGATGAAATGCTCGGCCGTGATCGCCGCGATCTCGCGGTCGAAGGGCAGGACGAAGACCTGAGCAAGGCCGGCATCGGCCAGCAGTTCGAGCTTGATCTGCGGCGGCGTCAGCCGGAAGACGGGCTCCTCGGGCCGGAAGACGCTGCGCGGATGCGGCTCGAAGGTGAAGGCGGCCGGCACCGTGCCGAGATCGCGCGCCATGGCGCTCGCGACCCGGGCGAGTTCGGCATGCCCGCGGTGGACGCCGTCGAAATTGCCAAGCGCGAGCACGGCGCCGCGCAGGCCATCGGGAATGGGCTTGTCGAGGTCGAGGACCACGGCCGCCGGCTCGGAGCCCAACGGCGCATCGGCTGGGGAAGACATCGATGAGGAACGTCCCTCTGCCCGCGAAAGCCGGGCGATGGTCGTCTTTGCGGCGAAGGCCGGTGAGGCGTCAAGGCCATCCTACCCCAAACCTCTCAGGATTTGGGCTTCGGCGGCATCGCCACCCAGGCCTCGCCCTCCATCACCGCCTTGCCGTCGACGAGGCACTCGCAGAAGAAGCGCGCCCGGCGGCGCTCGGCGACGAGTTCGACGACCTCGACGCGCGCCATGACGACATCGCCGATCTTGACCGGGGCCAGGAAGGTCAGCGTCTGCGAGAGATAGACAGCACCGGGGCCGGGCAGCCGCGTGCCGAGCAGCGCCGAAACCAGGCTCGCCGTCAGCATGCCATGAGCGATGCGCTGACCAAACTTGGTGCCGGCCGCGAACTGGTCGCAGAGATGGATGGGGTTGGCATCGCCCGAAAGCTCGGCAAAGAGCGCGACATCGCGCTCCATCACAGTCCGCATCAGGCTCTCGGACTGGCCGATCGCCAGATCCTCGAAGGCATGAACGGTGTAAAGCGTGCCGGGCATCGGCTGAACGGTCATTGATCTCTCGTCGCTTGCAGGCGCACCCCAGCCCCTGTGCTCGACCGGGTTAATCATCTCGCAACTGCAAAATAACGGCAATTGAACTTTGGTGCGGAGCACCACCTGCCCCACGGTCACTTGGCGATCGGATTAACCGCTTCGCAACACGCCGTCGGTATCACCGGATGCGAGTGGAGACCGCCTCTGACGGGCGGCGCGGTGTCGGTATGTTCCGACGCCGCAACTGCCCTGCCTGGAGCATCGCAATGGCTCTCGATCCGTCCATGCCGATCCTCGTGGTCGACGACTACCAAACGATGATCCGCATCATCCGCAACCTGCTGAAACAGCTCGGCTTCGAGAATGTCGACGACGCCTCGGACGGCTCGGCCGCGATCGCGAAGATGCGCGACAAGAAATACGGCCTTGTGATCTCCGACTGGAACATGGAGCCGATGAGCGGCTTCGAGCTGCTCCAGAAGGTTCGGGAGGAGACGACGCTCTCCGAGACGCCCTTCATCATCGTCACGGCCGAGTCGAAGACCGAGAACGTCATCGCGGCCAAGAAGGCCGGCGTCAGCAACTACATCGTGAAGCCGTTCAACGCGCAGACGTTGAAGACCAAGATCGAATCGGTCTGCCTCGCCGCCTGACGCATCCGGCCGAAAAGTGGCGTCCACTTTTCGGAGAAATCAGATGCGACAGTAGAGAGCTAGAACGCCCTCACCAGACCAGATGCGGCATGGCATAGGCCGGGCGGTGCGCCTGCTGGCCGAACCAGCCGTGACGCTCCTCCCACGACGCCTCCATCAAATCCTGTGCATGGATGCCGGCCAGCACCATGATGCCGGCAGCGCCGAAGCCCGAGGCGCCAGCGATATCGGTGCGGATGGCGTCGCCTACGGCGCAGATCCTGTCTCGGGCAATCGCCTCGCCGCGCTTCTCCTCGGCCGCTGCCAGAGCCGCCTCATAGATCGGCCGATGCGGCTTGCCGGCATAAATCACACGTCCGCCAATCTCCTCATAGGCAAGCGCGACCGCACCTGCGCAGGGAATGATGCGGCCACCGCGCTCGACGACGAGATCGGGATTGGCGCAGATCAGCGGCAACCCGCGTGCGGCGAAGCCGGCGAGCAGATCGGCATAGGTCGCCGCCGTGTCGTTCTCGTCGTCGAACAGGCCGGTGCAGAGCACATAGGCGGCTTCCGCGGGGCTGGTTTCGCGGACATTCAGACCGGCGATCAGCGGCAGATCCCGGTCGGGCCCGAGCCGGAACATCGGCTCGCCGGCGCGTGCGTGGATCAGCGAGCGGCAGACATCGCCGGAGGTGACGATCGCGTCCCAGGCTTCGCGCGGGACGCCGAAACCGTCGAGTTGGTCGATGATGACCTCGCTCGGGCGCGGCGCATTGGTCACCAGGACGACACTGATCCCGCGTTCGCGCATGCGCATCAGAGCCACGAGGGCGTCGCGATAGGCCGCGACGCCGTTATGGACCACGCCCCAGACATCGCAGAGGCAGAGATCGAAACGGTCCGCGACCTCGGAGAAGCCCGAAAGCGGGATGGTGGATGCGATCCCCAATGGCGACACTGTCTCGATCTCCGGCGGCTAGAGGAGGCATCTATGCCTCGCCGCAGCAGGTCTAGACGGGATTCGCCGGCAGCGGAACCGGATGTTGCATCGCTGCGCGCCTCAGGCGCTGGCGCGGCGCAGCACCGAGCGGAACGGCAACCGTTCGGGGCGGCCATCCGGAGCAGCGGCGGCGGGGCTGGCAGACATGCCGTGAGCCACGACCGGCCGCGCGGCATCATTGGCAGCTCCGGGCGGCGGAACCTGCGGAGCCGGGACGGCGGGAGCAGCGGGCGGCGCGGGAGCCGCCTCCGGTTCCGCAAAGACTTCCGGTTTCACCGGGCGCGGCGGGGAGAACGCCTGGCCCTGCCCCATCGTGACGCCAAGCTCGATCATATCGGCTGCCAGCGGGTTGTCCTCGACATGCTCGGCGACGAGAGTGATCGACGCCCTACCCAGCATCGCCGCCAGATCGCCTGCCGCGATATCGCTGACGACCTTGCCTTCGGCATGATCCCGCAGCAGCGTCGCCGGCGCCTTGATGAAGCGCATGCCCCGGTCGAACAAGGCGCGAGGGTCAAGCCGCAGATCGACGACATGATCGAGCGCGAAACGCACGCCGTTCGCCGACATCGCGCCGAGCAGGCCCAAGCTCGTTGGATCGAGGTTCCGGAAGACCGTCTGAGGCATCTCGATGACGAGATGCCCGGTGTGCTCGCGATATTTGTCGAGAATGCGCGTCAGAGCCGCCAAGGCGCGCGACGAACCCCAGGTCGCTGCGCTGAAATTGCAGGAGACGAAGATGCCGCCATCCTTCGAGGCGAGATGGCGGGCAATCGCCAGGGCGCGTGTCAGCACAAGCGCGTCGAGTGTCGGCCCGAAGCCACGGGTTTCGATGGTGTCGAGGAATTCGTGGGGGAGGAGCAGGGTGTTCTCGTCGAGCCGCAGCCGCGCCAGCGCTTCGTAGCCTTGTGTGCGGCGCTGCGGCAGCGACACGATCGGCTGAAGATGGACCTCGATGCGCCCTTCGCTGAGCGCCCGGCCGATGAGCGCGGCGCGCTCGGCCTCGGCCGCTTCCTGCGCCGCCTTGGCGGCGGCGGCACGCTCCGCTGCCTGCTGCTCGGCGCGGGCGCGGCGCACCGCTTCCGGATCGAGAACCACTTCGGGAATGGCGGAAGCCGGGAGCGCCGGCGTGGCAGCCGCCGGCTCGGGCAGCCGCGCCAGAACCGTCTCATGGTCGGCGAGCGTCGTGGCCACCTGATGGATCAAATCGCCGAGCAGTCCAACTTCGGCGGTGAGTTCATGGATTGCGGCACGAGCCGGCGCGGCATCGACATCCCGCATGGGCATCTGCTCGACACGCTGCGAAAGCGCGTCCAAGCGGATGGCGTTGGTGGCCAGCCTGACCTTGACCTCTCCGAGCCCGGCCAGGGCTTGCTCGTGCCGAGCAAGGCCGCGGCGCTCGAACGTCCGCATCGCGACCATGACGCCGGCGCCGGAGGCAAGCAGCCCCAGCGCAGCCCCCAACCCGCCCGGCAAGAGAATCGTCATGACCGCGCCAACAGAAAGCCCGGTGACTGCACCGGCGAGAGGAGGCAGGGCTTTCAGGCGCAAAGGAGCCACGGCAGCATTCGCGCTACGAGGGTTGATCGGAAATCGGGAACGAATCACAACGCTAAGCGGCAGATTACCCGCGCGCGCCGCGTTATGCGAGCAGCCTCGTCCGCCGGGCGTCACCATCGTCCGCGACGGGCCGCGAAGCGGGGAGCGCAGCGATGCGCGGGGGCCTTTCAGGACTTGTCGAGGCCGAGCGGCGCCAGAACCTGGCTCGCCACTTCGTCGGCGAAACCCTTCCGGGCAAGGTATGCGTGCGGGTCCTTCCTGAAGAGCGGAGCCTTGTCCCGAAGCTGCGCAATGGCTTTCGCCTGGGCCGCCGCATCGTCCTCCGACGCCGCGCTCAGGGCCTGGGCCAGCAGGCCGAAGGGGCTCGTATCGGCTGCCAGCATGGCGGCATAGGTCTCCGAAACCTTCTTGGCGCCGATCAGATAGGCTCCGAGAAAAGCGTAGAAGTCATAGCGCGGCGGCCGCCCGACACTGAGCGCAGCCGCGCGCTCGAGTATCGGCAGACCCTCTATCGACCGGCCGCGCCGAACATAGAACGCGCCGAGATCCGCCATGATGTCCGGATCATAGGGATTGCGCGTCAGAGCGTCCCGTCCCTTCTGAAGCGCTTCCTCGGTCGATCCGCGCAGGAACAGGACTTTCATCATGGCCTGATAGGCCCGCGCACCGGATGGCGCCAGGCGAATGGCCGTCAAAGCCGCGGCGAGGGCGCGATCGAGCGGCGGCTTGTCTTTTTGCTCGCCCGCCTTGGGAACGAGGTCGTCCGGATTGAAGCCCGAACCGTATTCTCCAAGCGTCATGATGGCGAGATGGGCCCATGCCGGATAGAAGCTGGGGTCCTGCTCGATCAGCCTTTCAAGGCAGGACCGGGCAGCGAGATGGTCTTCCGGCACCATGGTTCGACGCGCATCGAAAGCCTGCAGGATGCAACGAACCGCCGATGACGACTGGGATTGGCGTATGTCGGCCGGGATAATTCCGAAGGGCTCCGTCAGCCTGGTCGCCAGGTTGCGCGCCATCTCGGCAAGCTCGGAATCCTGCAGGAGTTCGAGCGATGGCCGGCCGGAGGACGCCGTCCAGACGATGCGCCCGTCCCGGACCGAACGCAGACGCCCCAGCCCCTCGACGCCGCCGTCGACAGCCTGGACGTTCATCTCGAAAACATAATCGACGTCCGCGGGCGCCGCAGTTCCCGGCGGCGGGGCCTTGATCGTCACGAGATCGTCGAAGCGGGCCATGGCATCGACCAGCAGATCGGAAAACCGGTGGAGGATGCCTGCCAGCTTGGGATCCGACGGCACCACCGGGATCGTTATGGCGACACGGACGAGCTGGAGAGGAGCCGTGATCGCCGGCTGCGCACCCGCGACCTGCTCGTTCCCGCTTAGCTTGGGCGAACTCAGCCCGACCGGCGAGTCAACCGGCGCCAGATACCACCAGGCAAGCGCGAGAAGCCCCAGCGCAAGCGCCGCCGCCGTGACGATGGACCAACGCCGCGTGGCGACGCGATCGGCCGCCTTTGCGACCGGAAGTGCCTCCGTCACTGGGGGATCGTCGCGAAGGGCGAGGACCGAGGTCTGTTCCCACGTCATCTCCGTATCCGGATCGACGACCTCGAAGACGGGAACATACCCTCCAACGGGCATCGAGACCACAACCGGATCGCCCTGTCCCTCGCCGGCATAGTACTGCGTCAGCGCACGCCTGAGCCGCCCCGCCTCCACCCGAACGATCGGATCGATTTGCGGGTTGAAATCGGCTGGCCGCCCGAGGCCCTCCACCGCGATGGTATAACCCTTCAGCTCGGCCGCGCGCCCCTCGATCGTGCGCTCGACGATGAAGCTCAGGAAGGCCGAAAGCTGAGGTGCGGCGCGAAAGGCATCGGAAGCGAGGACGCGGGCCAACTCCGCACGAAGGATCGCCGCGGCCCGTTCGTCCAGCCGTCCAGGATCACTATCGCCGTCCGTCATCGGGGTCCGTTCGTCTGTGCCCCAAGCGGGGAGATTACGCCATCGGCGACCTAACGTCACCTGCGGCCTTCGCTCCAGCCGTCATCCGTTCGGCGCAGCCATGGCGTGCCATCATGGCAATTTACAGTCCGCTTTCGCCTGCTAGGTTCAACCAAGGTTAATCCACAGGGGCCTTCGATGACTTCCGCATCCTCCGCCATCGGCACGCCGAACGACCTCGAAGCCTATTGGATGCCGTTCACGGCCAACCGGTCGTTCAAAAAGAACCCCCGCATGGTCTCCCGTGCCGAGGGCATGTTCTACTACACGCCCGAGAACAAGCCGGTGATGGACGGCACGGCGGGCCTGTGGTGCTGCAATGCCGGCCATGCCCGCGAGCCGATCATCCAGGCGATCCAGGCGCAGGCGCGCGACCTCGATTACGCCCCGTCCTTCCAGTACGGCCACCCGAAGGTCTTCGCCGCCGCCGCCCGCATCGCGGCGCTGGCACCGGGCGATCTCGACCATGTTTTCTTCGCCGGCTCGGGCTCGGAAGCGGCCGATTCGGCGCTCAAGATCGCGCTGGCCTATTGGAACGTTTCGGGCAAGGCCGCGAAGACCCGGCTGATCGGCCGCGAGCGCGGCTATCACGGCGTCGGCTTCGGCGGCATCTCGGTCGGCGGCATGTCGAACAACCGCAAATTCTTCGGCTCGCTGCTGACCGGCGTTGACCACCTCGCCCATACCTATGACCGCGAGAAGCAGGCCTTCAGCAAGGGCGAGCCGGAATACGGCGCGCATTTCGCCGATGATCTCGAGCGCATCGTCGCGCTGCACGACGCCTCGACCATCGCCGCCGTCATCGTCGAGCCGATGGCGGGCTCGACCGGCGCGCTGCCGCCGCCGAAAGGCTATCTCAAGCGCCTGCGCGAGATCTGCGACAAGCACGGCATCCTGCTGATCTTCGACGAGGTGATCACCGGCTTCGGGCGCCTCGGCTTCGCCTTCGCGGCCGAGCGCTACGGCGTGATCCCCGACATGATCACCTTCGCCAAGGGCGTGACCTCGGGCACGGTGCCGATGGGCGGCGTGATCGTACGCAAGCACATCTACGACGCCTTCATGGGCGGCCCGGACAACGTCATCGAGCTGTTCCACGGCTATACCTATTCGGGCCACCCGCTGGCGGCAGCCGCCTGCTTGGCGACGCTCGACATCTACCGCGACGAAGGCCTGTTCGAACGCGCACACGCGATGGAAGGCGCCTGGGCTGATGCGGTGATGAGCCTGAAGGGCGAGCCGAACGTCGTCGACATCCGTACGCTCGGCATCGTCGGCGCCGTCGACCTCGCCCCGCGCGCCGATGGCGTCGGCAAGCGTGCGTTCGAAGCCATGGACCGCCTCTTCCGCGAAGAGGGGCTGATGGTGCGGACGGCCGCCGATACCATCGCCTTCTCGCCGCCGCTGATCATTAGCGAATCCCAGGTCGAGGAGCTGATCGGCAAGCTGCGCCGGACGATCCGGGCGGTGGCAAACTGAGGCGCGGACGCTAAGCGTCATTCTCGGGCGGAGCGAAGCTCTGACCCGAGGATCTCGGGCAAGACAACGCGCCAGAGCCTCCGCGTCATGAGATGCTCGGGTCAAGCCCGAGCATGACGGCCCGCACCCGAACGGTGCTCTTCCTATCCCCGCCGCAGCTTGTTGTAGCGCGCTGTCAACCTGTCGCGCTTCAGCCGCGACAGGCGGTCGATCCAGAAGATCCCGTCGAGCTGGTCGATCTCGTGCTGATGGCAGACTGCGAGGAGGCCCTCCGCCTCCTCTACATGTTCCGTTCCGTCGAGGTCGCGATAGCGCACCCGGACGCGGGAATAGCGCTCGATCTCATCTGTGACGCCCGGCATCGAGACGCTGCCCTCGACATGGCGGATGGTCTCGCGCGACACGCTGTCGAGGACGGGATTGACGTAGGTCCGGACCTCGCCCGGTGCCAGTTCCAGAACGACCAGCCGCGACAGAACGCCGATATGCGGCGCCGTGATGCCGATCCCTGGCGCGGCACGCATGCTGTCAAGCAGATCCGTCGCCAGTTCCCGCAGATCGGCATCGAAGCGCGTGACCGCCAGGGCAGCCACGCGCAGACGCGGATCGGGGAAACGCAAGATCGGGCGTACGGCCATGGCTGGCAGCCGCTCAGGCCGCCGCCTTCTTCTCTGCCGTGCCGTAGAAGCTCTCGCCGGTCTTGGCCATGCGCTTCAGCAGGCGGTTCGGCTTGAAGCGTTCGCCATGGGCCTTGGTCAGCTTCTCGCAGAGCTTCACGAAGGCGGCAGCGCCCATATTGTCGATGTACGAGAGCGTGCCGCCGGTGAAAGGAGCAAAGCCGAAACCGATGATCGAGCCGACATCGGCCTCGCGCGGATCGGTGACGACGCCTTCCTCATAGGTCTTCGCGGCTTCCAGCGCCTGCGTCACCAGGAGGCGGTGCTTCAGCTCCTCCATGTCGACGCTTTCGGGGTCGAGCCGCTTGCCGACGAGATCGGCGAGCCCCGGCCAGAGGCGCTTCGGCCCGGCTTCCGGATAATCGTAGAAGCCCTTGCGGTTCTTGCGGCCGAGACGGCCGTGCTTCTCGACCATGTCGGCGAGCAGCTTCTCCTGCGCCGGATCGACCGCGCCCTCTCCGAGCTGAGCCTTGGTCGCCTTCAGCACCTTGTAGGCCAAGTCGACCGCGACCTCGTCATTGAGCGAGAGCGGGCCGACCGGCATGCCGGCCTGCTTGCCGGCCGCCTCGATCATCGCCGGCGGCACGCCCTCCATCAGCATCAGATGGCCTTCGCGGATGTAGTTGCCGACACAGCGATTGGCGTAGAAGCCTCTGACGTCGTTGACGACGATCGGCGTCTTCTTGATCGCGCGGACATAGTCCAGCGCCATGGCGAGCGCCTTCTTGCCGGTCTTCTTGGCCATGATGACCTCGACCAGCAGCATCTTCTCGACCGGCGAGAAGAAATGGATGCCGATGAAGTTCTTAGGGCGCTGACTGGTCTCGGCGAGGCCGGTGATCGGCAGCGTCGAGGTGTTGGAGCCGAAGATCGTGCGCGGACCGACCACGGCCTCGACCTTGGCGATGACCTCGGCCTTGACCTTCGGGTCCTCGAAGACCGCCTCGACGATCAGGTCGCAGCCCTTGAGATCGGCATAATCGGCCGAGGCCTTGATGCGGCCGAGCAGCGCGTCGCGATCGGCGGTCTTGGCGCGGCCCTTCATGATCTGGTCGGAAACCAGCTTGTGCGAATAGGCCTTGCCCTTCTCGGCCGCCTCGATGTCCTTGTCGATCAGCACGACCTCCAGCCCGGCCTGCGCCGTGACATAGGCGATTCCGGCGCCCATGAAGCCGGCACCGACAACGCCGACCTTCTTGAGCTTCGACGGCGGCACATCGGCCGGGCGGCGGGCGCCCTTGTTCAGTTCCTGCATCGAGACGAAGAGCGAGCGGATCATCGAGGACGCCTCCTTCGTCCGGAGGATCTTGGCGAAGTAGCGGCTCTCGACCTTGAGGCCGAGATCGATCGGGAGCTGCAGCCCCTCATAGACCGCCGAGAGGATCGCGCGGGCGGCCGGGTAATTGTCGTTGGTCTCGCGGCGATAGATCGCGTTAGCCGGCGGCCAGATCTGCATGCCGGCGGGCGAATGCACCTTGTTGGAGGGCAGCTTGAAGCCCTTCTGGTCCCAGGGCTGGGTCGCCTGCGGATTGGCCTTGAGCCAGTCCTTGGCGTTCTGGACGATATCGGCGCGCGGCAGGACGGCATGGACGAGGCCGGAATTGCGCGCCGGCAGCGCCTTCACCTGTTCGCCCTTGAACATCATCTGGAGCGCGTCGCCGGTCTGCATCAGGCGTGCGACGCGCTGGGTGCCCCCGGCGCCCGGAAACAGCCCGACCTTGATCTCGGGCAGACCGACGCGGGTCGAGGCATCATCGGAGACGACACGATACTGGCAGGACAGCGAGAGCTCGAAGGCGCCGCCGAGGCAAACGCCGTGGATCGCGGCGGCGAAAGGTTTCCCGCAGGTCTCGAGCTTGCGATAGAGCAGCGAAAGCTTGCGGCTCTCGTCGAAGAAGCTCTGCATCGCGACCGCCTCGCCCTTCTCCCTGGCGAGCTTCACATAGAGATCGCGCAGGCCCTGGAGCATGGTGAGGTCGGCGCCACCCGAGAAGCTCTCCTTGCCGGAGGTGACGACGCAGCCCTTGATAGCCTCGTCAGCGGCGACCTTGTCGACGATCTGGTTCAGCTCTTCCATCACCTCGGGGGTGATAACGTTCATCGAGCGGCCCGGCATGTCCCAGGTCGCAACCGCGATGCCGTCGGCGTCGGTCTCGAAGCGGAAATTGGTGAGGTTCATGATCTCTCTCCCTGCCCTTCCGCTCAGACGCGCTCGATGATGGTTGCGACGCCCATGCCCACAGCGACGCAGAGCGTCACCAACGCGGTTTGCTTGTTCGTCCGCTCCAGCTCGTCGAGCACGGTGCCCAGCACCATCGCGCCGGTCGCCCCGAGCGGGTGCCCCATAGCGATCGCGCCGCCATTGACGTTCAGGATGGCGTCGTCGATGTCGAGCGCCTGCTGGTAGCGCAGCACGACCGAGGAGAAGGCCTCGTTCAGCTCGAAAAGATCGATGTCCTTCGTGGTCATGCCGGCCTTCTTGAGCACGCGCTCGGTCACATCGATCGGCCCGGTCAGCATCAGCGCGAGGTCGGAGCCGACTGTGGCGAAGGCCTTGATGCGGGCGCGCGGCTTCAGCCCTGCGGCCTTGCCGGCCCGCTTCGAGCCGACGAGCACGGCCGCCGCGCCGTCGACGATGCCGGAGGAATTACCGGCGTGGTGGACGTGGTTGATGAACTCGACATCCGGATGTGCGGCGGTCGCGACCGCATCGAACCCGCCCATCTCGCCCATTTGTACGAAGGAGGCCTTCAGCGCCGCAAGCGCCTGCATATTGGCGTCCGGCCGGATGGTTTCGTCGTGGTCGAGGATGGTGAGGCCGTTGACGTCGGTCACGGGGATCACCGAGTTCCTGAAGCGCCCTTCCTTCCAAGCCTGGGCGGCGCGCTGGTGCGAGCGGACGGCGAAGGCGTCGACATCGTCGCGCGAGAAGCCGTATTTCGTCGCGATCAGGTCGGCCGAGACGCCCTGCGGCATGAAATAGGTGTCGATCGCGACTGATGGGTCGACCGCGATGCCGAAGCCCGAGGCGCCCATGCCGATACGCGACATCGACTCCACGCCGCCGCCGATCGTCATCTCCTTCTGGCCGGACATGACCTGCGCGGCTGCGAGGTTCACCGCATCGAGGCCGGAGGCACAGAAGCGATTGATCTGCACGCCCGGCACTTCCTTGCCGTAGCCGGCCTTGAGCGCCACGGTGCGGGCGATGTCGGCGCCGGCCTCGCCGACCGGATCGACGCAGCCCATCACCACGTCCTCGACGAGGAGCGGATCGAGGCCATTGCGGTCCTTGATGGCGCGCAGGGTCTGGGTGCCGAGCTCGATCGCGGTCACTTCATGAAGCGAACCGTCCGCCTTGCCCTTGCCGCGCGGCGTGCGGACGTGGTCGTAGATGAATGCGTCTGCCATCGAGGGAACTCCCTGGCCTGCCGCGACCCGGCGGCTTTGTTTCCTGCCGGACGTCATGGTCGGGCTTGCCCCGACCATCTCCTCATCCAGCGAACTCATCAAGAGATGCCCGGGTCGAGCCCGAGCATGACGTGCCCTTGAGCCGCAGCCTCAGAACTGCTCGGGCGCCAGAGCCATGGTCGTGTCGGCCCCTGCGGTGATCCGCGCCAGATGCGCGGCGGTCTCCGGCAAGGTGCGCTCCATGAAGAAGCGGGCGGTGACGAGCTTGGCGCTCATCCGCTCGGTCGCGCCGTCGGCGCCGGCGTTGAGCTTCTCCAACGCCGCCTTGGCGATCTTCGCCCACATATAGCCGAGCGAGACCAGGCCGAGCAGATGCATGAAGTCATTCGCGCCGGCGCCGGCATTGTCCGGCTTGGCGAGCGCGTTGTTCATGAACCACATCGCTGCCTGTTGGAGGTGGCCGAGCGAAACCTGGAGAGGCCCGAGCAGGGGCTTCAGCGCCTCGTTCTCGGCATTCTCCTTGAGGAAGCCGCCGACCTCGTTGAAGAAGGCCATGATGCCGCGGCCGCCGTCGCGGCCGAGCTTGCGGCCGACGAGGTCCATCGCTTGCACGCCGTTGGCGCCCTCGTAGATCATGGCGATACGGGCATCGCGCACGAACTGCTCGACGCCGGTCTCGGCGATGTAGCCGTGGCCGCCGAACATCTGCTGCGCCTTCACCGCGTTGTCGAAGCCGATATCGGTGAGCACCCCCTTGAGCACCGGCGTCATCAGGCCGAGCTGGTCGTCGGCCGCCTGGCGCTCGGCGGCGTCGCCCGAGCGATGGGCGATATCGGATTGCAGCGCATTCCAGAGCACGAAGGCGCGCGCCGCCTCGTTGAAGGCCCTGATCGACATCAGCGTGCGGCGCACGTCGGGATGGACGATGATCGGATCGGCCGGTCCCGCAATGTTCTTGGGGCCGGTCAGCGAGCGGCCCTGCAGGCGCTCCTTGGCATAGACGACAGCGTTCTGGTAGGCGACCTCGGACTGGGCGAGGCCCTGGATGGCGACGCCGAGGCGGGCCTCGTTCATCATCACGAACATGGCGTTGAGGCCGCGATTCTCCTCGCCGACCAGCCAGCCCTGCGCGCCATCGTAGTTCATGACGCAGGTTGCGTTGCCGTGGATCCCCATCTTGTGCTCGATCGAGCCGCAGGAGACGTGGTTGTTCTCTCCGACGGAGCCGTCAGCGCCGACCTTGTTGCGCGGCACGACGAAGAGCGAGATGCCCTTGGTGCCGGCCGGCGCGCCCTCGATGCGGGCGAGCACGAGGTGGATGATGTTCTCGGTGATGTCCTGCTCGCCGGCCGAGATGAAGATCTTGGTGCCTGAGATGGCATAGGAGCCATCGCCGTTCGGCACGGCCTTGGTCTTGAGCAGCCCCAGATCGGTGCCGCAATGCGGCTCGGTCAGGTTCATCGTGCCCGACCATTTACCCTCGATCATCTTGGGCAGGTAGGCGCGCTTCTGCTCGTCCGAGCCATGAACGTAGAGCGCGGCGATCGCACCCATGGTCAGACCCGGATACATGGCGAAGGCCATGTTCGCAGCCGAAGCGTACTCGTTCATCACGGCGCCGAGCGTGTAGGGCAGGCCCTGGCCGCCATATTCCGGGTCCATGGCGAGGCCGATCCAGCCGCCGCCGGCATAGGCCTCATAGGCCGCCTTGAAGCCCTTCGGCGTGGTGACGCGACCGTCGGCGTGGCGCGTGCAGCCCTCCTGGTCGCCGGAGTAGTTGATCGGCTGGAGGACCTCCTCGCAGAGCTTCGCGCCCTCGCCGAGCACGGCCTCGATCACGTCCACGCTCGCATCGGCGAAGCCCGGCAGATTGTTGTAGCGCTCGATATTGAAAACGTCGTTGAGCAGGAAAAGCGTATCGTCGACGGGCGCCTTGTAGACCGGCATGTGGTCCTCCCTCTCGTCGCGGGCCGCTCGCCTCTGTTTGGGAGCGCCTCAATATAGTTCACATATAAACAATCTCATTCGACTTGCAACGGGTACACCGACATTTTGTCACTCTGCGGACGGAAACTGTCCATGCGGCAACAAAAAACCCCGGCAGAGCCGGGGTTTCATGAAGGCCGGTGCGGGAGCGATCAGGCCTTAGGCATACGGGACAGCGAGGCCTCGAGCTCGGTAATCGCGCTCTCGATCTCGGCGCGCTGGCTGCGCAGCAGATCGAGCTGCTCGACGATCTGGTCGCGGCTGAGCTGCAGCCCGCCGACATTGGCGGCCTTGTCGGCAGCACCCTTCTTGTCCTCGTTGGCGAGCATCGCGCGGATTTCGACGAGCGTGAAACCAAGCTGCTTGCCCTTGAGGATCAGCGCGAGGCGGGCGCGATCGCGAGG
Organism: Allobosea sp. 10N428; assembly: GCF_056394545.1. NCBI lineage: Bacteria > Pseudomonadati > Pseudomonadota > Alphaproteobacteria > Hyphomicrobiales > Alloboseaceae > Allobosea > Allobosea sp. 10N428. Next base: position 1,272,527 of record NZ_JBFTIC010000001.1, read on the forward strand.
CGAATAGACACGCGCCATACCGGAGCGCGTCGGCGAGATCAGGCCGCGGGACTCGTAGAAGCGAAGGGTCCGGAGTGTGACGCCGAAATCGCGGGCAAGATCGCTGATGGTGTATTCGCCGGCCTCATCAGCTTGGGTAGGCATCGCGGAGCGGGCTTCGTGACTCGAAGAACCCGCCATAGCCAGATTTTGGCGTGACATGGAGGTTTCGTTCCTTTCGGTGATCGAATCGCTGTCCGTACGGCAGCGTCGATCGGGATACCTCCTCATAGGGAAGGCGCTATCGTTGCGTCAGGTAATACGTCCGTTTGCGGGGTAAGTTACCGTTACATCAGCGCCGGCAAAAGCCTCCCACGCGCCATTCGGAAAAAATTAACGGTCTCGAAGCCGTTTCTTAACCCGCTGTTTACCATGCCGGCCAAATGTCGGGAACGCGTATCGGCGTCGTCAACGTTGTTTTCACGACTGCCAAGGTTCGCGCGGGGGTGGCGGCATCAGGGGGCCGCGCCCACCGGGAGGCAGGGCCCCGTAGGCGAGCGAGAACATGGCCACCAGCTTGCCCTGGAGCGTCAAGGGCGTCGATCCCCGGACGCGCGACGCGGCAAAGGCGGCAGCTCGCCGCGCCGGCATGACGCTTGGCGAATGGCTCGACCACAAGATCCGCGACGAGAGCGAAGCCCCCGCGCCGGCTGACGCGATGCCCGAACAGCTCGACATCGCAGCCTTGTCCGAGCGGCTGGCACGTCTCTCGCTCGCGCAGACGGACACGGCGCCCCGCAAGGTCGACCCGGCGCCGTCGCGCTCGGAACTCAACGCCTTCATCGGCCAGGCCGCGAACATCGAGCGCATGACGCGCGAAGCCAGCAGCCGGACCGCCGGTGCTCTCGACTCGATCACGCGCTGGATCGAGAAGACCGAGGATCGTCTGTCGTCGAGCGAGCGCGGAGCCGCCGAGCGGCAGGAGCGCGCGACCAACGTTATCGCAGAAGCGATCAAGACGATGGGCGAGCGCATTGCCGAGATCGAGCGCCGCAGCCAAGAGGCCCAGAGCCGGACGGAACCGTCGCCACGCCTCGCCTTCAGCCGCGACGGACTCGAGGCGGCCGTCACTGACATCCGCACGCGCCAGCGCGTTCTCGACAACGAAGAGATCATTCCTTCGCCTTCGCGGGCGGCCAACGTCACGCCGGAACGCATTTCCGCACTGCGCGAGGATCTGCGCGAGCTTGGCTCGCGGCTGTCTTCGGAGGGCCGGCGCGCTGGGCAGCGCCCTGCAGCGCCGCAGCCACGCCAGCCTGACACCAGCGCGATCGAGAGCAAGATCGCCGCCCTGGCCGAGCGCCTCGACCGCTTCGACCGGCGCGACCAGTTCGAGCCGCTGCTCAAGCCGTTGACACGAATCGAGGCCGAGGTTTCCCGGCTATCGCAGGATCGGGCCGGCGACAGCTACCAGCGCTTCCAGCATGAGATCGCGCATCTGGCCGCCAAGGTCGACGCGCTGGCGGCGCGCGGGAGCGAGACGACCAATCTCGATCCCGTCCTGCGCGACATTGCCGAGTTGCGCAGCCTCATGCCGTCCGGCGGGCAGGATCATCGGCTCGACGATCTCTCCCAGCAGGTCGCTTCGCTGGGCTTCGAGATCGGCCGGCTGCGCGAAACCCAGCCGGACCTGCGGGAGATGCGCAATCTCTCGGCCGCGATCGAGGACGTTCGCAGCGCGGTCCTGACCAGCCGCCCGCAGGATTTCGACACCGCTCCCCTGACTTCGCTCGCAAGCCAGATCGACCTGCTGTCGCGCAAATTCGACGATGTCACCGCGCAGCGCCATGGCGACCATCTCGACAACCGCATCGACGCGCTGCAGCACCGCATCGAGCTGCTCGCGGAGCAGGGCCCGTCTGCCGTCACCCGCCAGATCGAAGCGCTGGCCGGCCGGATCGAGAGCCTGGCCGCGTCGAGCCAGCTCTCCCGCATGGTCGGGGCCGCCGAGTCCGCCGCGCCGGTCGATCTGAGCCCGATCGAACAGATGCTGCGCCATCTCGCCGACAAGATCGACGAGGCCGGAGCCCCCGGCGCCGGTGCGGAGTCCTTCGAAGCGCTGGAACAGCAGATTTCGGGCATCGCCTCCCGGCTGGACGAGGCGGCGGCGACCCGCTCGGCCGAGAACGGCATCGAGCGCACGCTGCAGGATCTGGTCGTCCATCTGCGCTCGATGCGCGAGGAAACGGCGGCCGAACGCGCGGCCCTCGTCCAGGCGGCCAGCACCTCGGCGCCGGGCAAGAGCATTGCCGAGCTGTCGAGCCTCGTCACCGGCATGCGCGACACCCATGTCTCGTCGGAGCGCCAGACCCAGGACGCGCTGGGCGCCGTCCATCTGTCGCTCGAGGCGATCATGGCGCGGCTCGCCGGCCTCGAAACCGAGCTGCAGGGCGAGCGCCGGAATGCGCCGCCGCTCCAGGCCCCTGCCGCCCGCAGCGAAACGCCTGCGGTCCGCGGGCCCGCATTCGGGGCCCGCGACCATGCCGGCCCCGCAGTCAGCGCGGCGGCGCAGGATCGCTTCGGCGCCTCGGCCGCGCCGGCTCTGGGCGAAGCCGGCCCCGCACTGCCGGGCGCGGCCTTCGACTTGCCGCTCGAGCCGGGTTCGGGTCGCCCGCGACCCGAAAGCGCCGCCAGCAGCGGACAGGACGCCCAATCGGTGCGGCAGAGCCTGATCGCTGCCGCCCGGCGCTCGGCCAAGGCCGCCAGCGAAGCCGCCGCCAGCGCTCCCGCAGCCGCCTCCGAACCCGCAGCGAAGAGCTCCGGCAAGCTCAAGGAGATCCTGGAGAAGCGCAAGCGCCCGCTGCTGCTCGGCCTCGCCGCGCTGATCCTGGCGATGGGCACGGCCCATGTCGTCACCGGCGTGATGCGTGGCGACGGCACCAAGACAGCGAGCACCGCGGCGCGTAGCCTGATCGCCCAGCCGGAAGCCTCGCCGGAGGGCGTGCAGACTCCGGCCAAGGACCCCGCTCCGGCCAAGGACCTTCCGCCTGCCAAGGACCAGTCCTCGGCGCTCTCGCCTGCACCGCTGGCAGCGCCGGCCAACCTGATTCCGGGCCAGGCCGTGCCGGATCAACCAGCCGCCGTCCCGCCGCCCCTCGTGACACCGGCGCCGGCCGCGGCACAGACGGAAGCCTCCGCGACCGTCACGCCCGAATCCGTTCAGAGCGTCACCGGGGTTGGCGATCTGCCGGCCGGCTTCGGCAGCGCCGGGCTGCGCAAGGCCGCCTTCGACGGCGATGCCCGCGCCGTCTTCGAGCTGGCGAGCAAAGCTGCCGACGGCCCCGCCGCGCAGCGCGACGCCAAGCTGGCGCTGCGCCTGTTCGAGCGCGCCGCCGTCGCGGGGCTCGCCCCCGCCCAGTTCCGCGTCGGCAACATGTTCGAGAAGGGCATCGGCACGCAGCGCGATCTCTCGCTGGCCCGGATCTGGTACCAGCGCGCCGCCGAGCGCGGCAACGCCAAGGCGATGCACAACCTCGCCGTGCTGCATGCCGAGGGCGTCTCCGGCAAGCCGGACTATGCCGCCGCGACGGAATGGTTCCGCCGCGCGGCCGAACTCGGCGTGCGCGACAGTCAATACAACCTCGCGGTTCTGCTCGGCCGCGGCCTCGGAGCGCCGACCGACCTCGCCCAGTCCTTCGTCTGGTTCTCGGTCGCCGCCAATCAGGGCGACGAGGACGCCGCCCGCAAGCGCGACGAGGTTGCCCAGCGCCTGAAGCCGGACGAGCTCGCTGCCGCCAGGACGACCGCCGCGAACTGGAAGCCCAAGACGCTGGATACGATCGCCAACGAGGTGGCTCCGCCGGCCAAGGGCTGGGACGCCGGTCCTACCGCGGCGGCGGCGGCCAAGCCGGCCAAGCCGGCGCGCAGCTGAGTCCAACGCGGCAGCGTCATCCTTTCGACGTGTTGACGCGGCAAGGAAAACGATAATCTTTTACGACGGGCCGATAGCGGCCCGTCTTCCATTTCAGCAACAACTTTTAACCTGGACGGTTCAGTCTGGGACAAATCGGTGCAGGCAAAGGCCATGCACCCGCCTTGCGAGGGGTAGTAGTGCAGATTTACCTGCCGATCGCCGAGCTTCCGATCAGCGTGCTGATGGTGCTCGGCCTGAGCGGCGCGGTCGGCTTCATCTCCGGCCTGTTCGGCGTCGGCGGTGGCTTCCTGCTCACCCCTTTGCTGATCTTTCTCGACATCCCGCCGGCGGTGGCGGTCGCGACCGTGGCGGCGCAGGTCGCCGGCTCCTCGATGACCGGCGTGCTGACCTATTTCCGGCGCAGGGCGCTCGATCTCAAGCTTGGCGGCGTCCTCGTCAGCGGCGGCATCGTCGGCACGGTGCTCGGCGTCCTGTTCTTCAACACGATGCGCCGGCTCGGCCAGCTCGAGCTCGTCATCACGCTCTCCTATGTCACGCTGTTCTCGATCATCGGCGGGCTGATGCTCTACGACGCCCTGCGCGCCATGCTGCGCGTGCGCGCCGGCAAGCCCGCGCGGCTGAAGCGGCGCGGCGGCATGCATCCATGGTGGATGGGCTTGCCCTTCCGCCAGCGCTTCTATCGTTCGGGGCTCTATTGCAGCGTGCTGCCGATCGCGCTGCTCGCCATCGTCATCGGCTTCATCGGCGCCGTGCTCGGCGTCGGCGGCGGCTTCATCCTGGTGCCGGGGCTGATCTACTTCTTCCGGATTCCGCCGGCCGTGGTGGTCGGCACCTCGCTCTTCCAGATCCTGGTGACCATGACAGGCGCGACCGTGCTGCACGCGGTCACCAACCAGTCGGTCGATCTCATCCTCGCCACGCTGCTGCTGGTCGGCGGCGTCATCGGCGCGCAGTTCGGCGGCCGGGCGGCGCGCAACCTCAACGTCGAATCGTTCCGGCTGCTGTTGGCGCTGCTGATCCTCTCGGTCGGCCTGCGCTTCGCCATCGAGCTCTTCATTCCGCCGACCGAACGCTTCTCGGTGGTCGTGCCGGAGAGCGCGCGATGATGCGGTTCCTCGCCCTCCTCGCGGCGTTCTCCGCCGGCTTCGCCGCGTCGAAGGCCCAGGCCGAGACCCTGATCGCGGCGATGTCGAGCCACCAGATCCAGATCACCTCGAACTACACCGGCAGCCAACTGACGGTCTTCGGCCTGGTCGAGCGCGACGGGCGCACGGTGGCGCGCGGCGATCCCTACGACATCATCGTCACCGTCCGCGGCCCCAGGCGCATGCTGCTGGTGCGCGAGAAGGAGCGCCTCGGCCCGATCTGGATCAACCGGTCGCAGCGCCGCTTCCCGGACAATCCGGTCTTCCTGCACGTCGCCAGCAACCGGCCAATCTCGGCCATGATGAGCCCCGAAACGGCGCGGCGCGGGCGCATCGGCCTCGCCAATGCCGAGCTGCCACAGGGGAATTGGGTCGACCTCGACCCCGGCTCGATCCGCTTCCGCGAAAGTCTGGTCAGGATCATGCAGAGCAAGGACCTGTACGGCTATGACGAGCGCGGCGTCACCTTCCTGTCGAACAGCCTGTTCAGCGCGCCGATCGACATCGCCGCCACCGCGCCGACCGGCTCCTATACCGTCGACATCGTTCTCTATTCCGGCGGCGTCCCACTGGCGCGCCAGCAGACGAATTTCGAGGTGATCAAGACCGGCATCGAGCAGCGGCTCGCTTCCGCGGCCTATGACTGGTCTTTGCTGTACGGCCTAGCGACCGTGCTGCTGGCGCTCTTCCTCGGTTGGAGCGCAAGCGTCATCTTCCGGCGCGATTAAGACGACCCGGCGGGCTCAACCCAGCAAACCGACATAAGGCAGGAAGGGCACGCTGCTGCCCTCCTCCAGCTGCTCGAGTTGCTCCGCCAGCACGACCAGCCCATCGGATTGCGCGAGCGAGGCGAGAGAGCCGGCCCCCTCGCCGGGATGCCTGCGCGCGATCACGGCGCCATCGTCGCGCCTTTCCAGCCAGGCGCGCAGGAACTCCCGGCGCCCAGGCTTTTTCCGATGCTCGAAGCCGGCCGTGACGGGAAAGACGATCGGCGCTTCGTCCACCGTGCCGGCAAGGCGCGCCAGCAGCGGCCGAGCAACGAACACAAACCCGACGAAAACCGCGACCGGATTGCCCGGCAGGCCGATGAAGGGCGTGCCGGCCGCCTCGCCGATGGCGATCGGCTTGCCCGGCTTGATCGCGACGCGCCAGAGGTCGAGCGAACCGCAGGCCGACAGGGCAGCCTTGACATGATCGGCCTCCCCGACGGAGACGCCGCCCGAAGTGACGACCAGATCGCAGGCGCCGGCGGCCGCGCGCAGGTGCCGCTCCAGCTCAGCGGGCTCATCACGCAGAATGCCGAGATCGACGACATCGGCGCCCGCCCGCGCCAACAGGGCACGCAGCATCGCCCGGTTGGCGTCGTAGATCGCCGCCGGTCTCAAGCGCTGCCCTGGCTCGGTCAGCTCGTCGCCCGTCGAGAACAGCGCGACGCGCGGGCGATGTCTGACCCGCACCCGTTCCAAACCCAAAGCGGCGAGCAACCCGAGATCCCGGGGCCGCAGGCGCCGGCCTGCCGGAAGAACCTCCTGCCCCCGGACGACATCCTCCCCCGCCCTGCGCAGATTGGCGCCGCGCTTCGATCGGGACGGCAGGATCACCTCGTCGCCACTCAGCGAGACATCCTCCTGCATCACGACCAAGTCGGCACCATCGGGCACAGGAGCGCCGGTGAAGACGCGCCAAGCGCCGCATCCGAGGGTGCCGGCCGGATCGCCAGCCGCCGTTCGGCCGAGGAGCGGCAGGCGGGTCTCGGCACCCTGCAGGAGGTCGGCATGGCGGACGGCATAGCCGTCGACCGCGGAATTCGCGAAGGGCGGCAAATCGATCGGCGCGACCACGGCTTCCGCCAGCACACGCCCATCCGCCTCGACGAGCGGCAGCTCGAGCACGCCCGGCACCGGCTCGGCGCAGGCAGCCGCGCGGCCTCCCGCCTCGTCGAGGGAGATCAATCCGATATCCCCTCCTGGTCCGCCCCGCCTACCCGTCACGGCACTCGTCCTTTCCGGAGCTGCGCCCGTATCGCCACCCCGGCGCGCTTGGGTCCGTTGCACCTTCATCCTCGCCCAAACGAGGCCGGTCAAGCATGCGGCATGGCGCGTGGTTGCTCCCACCCGAACAGCCGTCCTATGAAGCGGCGACGACAACGGCCCAGTGGGCGCGAGACCATGGACACCATTCCGCTCGATCTGCGTGGCCTGAAATGCCCGCTTCCGGTGTTGCGGGTGCGCAAGGCCCTGAGCACGGCGCAGGCCGGCGCCCTGCTCGTCGTGCATTGCACCGACCCGATGGCGGCGATCGACCTGCCCAACCTCGCGCGCGAAACCGGCGATGTCATCGAGCGGCAGGGGGATGCGGACGGCGCCATCGTCTTCCATATCCGCAAGGCGGCCTAGCGCCGCGCCAGCGAACGGAGTTCAACGACGTGACCGTCTCCCAAGCCGATGTCCTGCGGGCACTCGAACTGGTGAAGCTGCCGGCAAGCGGGCAATCGCTCGCCGCATCCGGCCGCATCGGCGATATCCTCGTCGACGGCGGCAAGGTGATCTTCGCGATCGGCATCGACCCGACCGAGGCCAGCGCGATGGAGCCGGTCCGCAAGGCCGCAGAAAGCGCCGTCAGCGGCCTGCCGGGCGTCACCCAGGTGCTCGTCGGGCTGACCGCCGACAAGGCGCCTCCATCGGCCGGAATGCAGGCGCGCCAGCAGGCGCAGCGGCCCGGCCCCGGCGGCGCACCGAAGCCGGCCGGCGTGCCGGGGGTGAAGCAGATCATCGCGGTTGCCAGCGGCAAGGGCGGCGTCGGCAAGTCGACCACCGCGGCCAATCTCGCCGTGGCGCTCTCGACGCTCGGCCTCAAGGTCGGCGTGCTCGATTCCGATATCTACGGCCCGTCCATGCCGAAGATCTTCGGCATCACCGGCAAGCCGCAGATCGTCTCCGGGCGTACCCTCGCGCCGATGGATGCCTATGGGCTGAAGGTGATGTCGATCGGCTTCCTCGTCGACGAGGAGACGCCGATGATCTGGCGCGGGCCGATGGTGATCTCGGCGATCACCCAGATGCTGCGCGAGGTCGCCTGGGGCGAGCTCGACGTGCTCGTCGTCGACATGCCGCCCGGCACCGGCGATGCCCAGCTCACCATGGCGCAGCAGGTGCCGCTGGCCGGCGCCGTCATCGTCTCGACGCCGCAGGATCTCGCCTTGCTCGATGCGCGCCGCGGCGTCGCCATGTTCAGGAAGGTCGCGGTGCCGATCCTCGGCCTCGTCGAGAACATGAGCTATTTCATCTGCCCGGAATGCGGACACCAGTCCGACATCTTCGCCCATGGCGGCGCGCGGCACGAAGCCGAGCGGCTGCACATCCCCTTCCTCGGCGAGATTCCGCTCGCCATGCCGATCCGCGAGACCTCGGACGGAGGCCGCCCGATCGTCGCCAGCGATCCGCAGAGCCCCCATGCCAAAGCCTATGTTGCGCTGGCACGGCAGGTCCAAGCCGGCCTCGGGGGGGCCATGAGAGCAGCGCCGCGCATCGTCATCGAGTGATAGCGATTCAAGCAAGGCGCTTCCCGCCCGACGCTTGACAGCGCGTTCGTTTTGTTCTTCTTTTGTTCTGGATGAAGGAGTAACGGGGATGGCGATCCAGCGCGCCCGGCATATCGGCATCGGCGTCGATCGGCCGGTGGAGGAGGTCTATGCCTTCCTGGCCGAGCCGGAGAATTTCCCACAATGGGCGGAGGGTCTCGGCCACAGCTTCGTGCATGTCGAGGGCATGACCTGGCGCGCCGAAACCCCGATGGGGCCGATGCGCATCCTGTTCAGCGAGCCGAACCGCCACGGTGTGCTCGACCATGCGGTGGTCCCCGAGCACGGCCCGGCCATGCACAATCCGATGCGGGTGGTAGCGAATGGCGACGGTGCCGAGATCGTCTTCACGCTGTTCCAGCGTGACGGCATGTCCGACGACGAAATGGCCGCCGATGCGGGCATGATCGCGCGGGATCTCGCGGCGCTGAAGGCGCTGCTGGAACGCTGACCGCCGCCGCGATGGCTAGCTCAGCAATCGTGCGAGCCGCCCCGCCTCGCGCAGGTCGCCCGGCGTGTTGACGTTGAAGAACGGATCGAGGGGTCCCGCAGCCCATTCCGCGACGGCAACGCCGTGCTCCTGCGTCCAGCGGCTGATTTTCCGCTCACCGGCCGCGAGCGCCTGCCGCAAATCCTCCCGCAGCCGGACCGGCCAGAGGCCGATGGCGTGATGCGCCTGCCCGGCCGAGGCGGCGCAGGCCAGCGGGACTTGGGCCGCGATCCGGGCTTCATGCAGGCGCCGGGCGAGATCGTTCGGGATGAAAGGCGTATCGGCCGCGACGCTCAGCAGCCATTCCATTTCCGGCCGATGCTCGGCCAGCCAGTCGAGGCCGGCGAGGATACCCGCAAGGGGACCGGCGAAGCCCGGCACGGTATCAGCGACCACCGGCATGCCGAAGGCCGCGAAGCGCGCCGGGTCGCCATTGGCGTTGAGGACGAGGCCATCGCATTGCCCGCGAAGCCGTTCGATCACATGGGCAAGGATCGGCCTGCCGGCGAGCAGTTCGAGCGGTTTGTCACCTCCGCCCATCCGACGTGCGAGACCGCCTGCGAGAACGAGGCCGAACGTGGAAGGCAGCATCGGGGTCGTCATGCCGACACGCCTCGGATCTGTGTCAGGGCAGCGTCAGGCCGCAAGCCGGATCGCATCGCCGAGCCATCGTTCGACCGCCGCCATATCCGCAGCCAGTTCGACCCAGTCGTCTCCGGCGAAATCGCGCCATGCCGGCAGGAAGTCGCGGCGCACCGCGAGCAACACGGGCAGGCCCGCCATCACGGCATTGGCGATCTCATGGCGCAACCCTTCGCCGAGCGCTTCCTGCTTGCCGAACTTGTTGACCATGACGAGATCGACGCGCTCTGCCAATGCGCCGGCGAAAACCGCTGCAGCTGCGGCGAGCCCGGCGGCATCGAGATGGCAGCCGGCGGCACCCGCGCCGAGATCCTGGCTGATCGGAAAGCGATGGCCGCTGCCGAGATCCTCCAGCGACATCGCCATGCAGCGATCGTCGCAGGCTGCGTCATTGTGCTGAACCACCCCGCCAAGCCGCAGGCCGCGCCGCTTCAACTGCGTCGCCACGTCCTGCATGAAGGCGTCGATCGGGAAACCGCTCGTATAGGGGATGGCAGCCAGCATGGTCATGCCGGATTCCTCTCACGAACGCTCCCCAGGCGCCAGAGGCACCGGCGCCGCGGGTTCATTCCCCGCGTGAGAGATGCCGGCGCAGTGTTGCGCCGCACCTACAGTCGCGCGCCCGCACTCTCGCTAGGGTGGCATCGGTTCGTTTCGGGCAACCGGGCGAGCTGCCGCCTATCACCCCGCCGGAACGCATGATCCGCAACAACGCTCAAGCTCCGCTCGACCCGGCCACCGATGCCGCGCTGCTGCTGCGGCGCATCGGCTTCGGCACGCTCGCGCTCGTCCTGCCTCTGGCCGCGCTGGTCTCGCGCCGCGCCGCCGTCGTCCTCGTGCCGATCGGCATCGCATTGCTGATCATCGCGATGCTGATCGAGGAGCCCGCCAAATTCGTCGGCTCCCTCAAGGGAGCCGTTTTCAGCCGACCGGGACTGATCCTGCTCGGCCTCGTGGCCTGGGCGCTGCTCTCGCTGGTATGGAGCCCCTTCCCCACCTCGGCCGCCGAAAAAGCCGGCAATCTGATGCTCGCCGTCGTGCTCGGCTTCACCGGGTTGTCGGCGCTTCCGGAACGGATGCGCTCCTCGAATCTCAACCTTTCTCCCCTGGGCACCGGCAGCGCCGGCATGTTCGCGCTCGGGCTGATCATCATCGCGGCGCTGCGGCACGCGGAGACGCCGCCAGGCGCCGTCGAGCGCGGCGTCTCGATCATCCTGATCACCGCCTGGCCGGCTCTCGCCTGGCTGCTGTCGCGCGAACGCGGGATGAGCGCGCTCGGCCTCGCCCTCGTCGTGGCGCTGCTGGCGCTGACGCGGTTCGATGACGGCGAAACGGTCGCGATGCTCTTCGGCGCAGTTGCCTTCGGCGCGGTCACCGCCAGCCGCGAGCGGGCCGCGCAGGTGATCGCAACCATCATCGCCGGGCTGATGCTGTTCGCCCCCCTCCTCCCGTTCCTGCTCGCGCCACTGGTTTCCGTACTGCCGGACAGCGCCGACGATTTCGCGCAGATGCTGTCGATCTGGGCGGATGTCATCCGGCAATCGCCGATCGAGCTCATCACCGGCCACGGGCTCGATACCGTGGTCCGCGACCAGCTCAGGGGCATGTTGCCGCAGCCCGCGCCGGCCACCCTGCTCTTCGAGACCTGGTACGAGCTCGGCCTCGTCGGCGCTGCGGCCGCTGCCGCCTGCCTGTATTTCGCCATCCGCGCCGCCGGCCGCATGCCGGGCGCGCTGGCGGCCGGCGGCGTCGCTGCCTTCACCACCGCTTTCGCGCTCGCCGTCTTCGGCTTCGCGCCACTGCTGCCATGGTGGCTGATGACGCTGACCGCCGTGGTGCTGCTGTTCGGCGCCATCGCCCGCGGCCAATACCGCACCGACAGGCCCGCGGTGCCGCTGCCGATGCGCTCGACCGGCCGCTCGCGCCCCAAGGCGGGCGAGCCGCCGGCGGACTGACTTATCCCCCTGTCGGATATCGGCGAGGCGCAGCGCGCCTCTCGTGCTTGACTGCCCTGCGCCCGACGCGCTCTCGTGCGGCATGGAAGGCTACCGCGTAGCCGGGAGAGGACAGAAGCGCCCATGCCGTTCGACGTTACCCTCGCCGATATCCAGGCCGCAGCCGGGCGCATCGCCGGCAAGGTCCGCCGCACGCCGACCTATTACAGCGCCGGCTTGTCCGAGCGGCTCGGGGTCGAGACTTGGGTGAAGGTCGAGAGCCTGCAGCTCGGCGGCTCGTTCAAAGTCCGTGGCTGCTACAACAAGCTGATGGGGCTGAGCGAAGCCGAATTGAAGCGCGGCGTCGTCACCGTCTCGGGCGGGAATCATGCCATCGCAGTGTCGCTCGTCGCCCGCTCCATGGGGGCCCGCGCCCTCGTCCTGATGCCCAAGGCGACGCCCGCGCTCAACATCCAGCTGACGCAACAGGCGGGTGGCGAGGTCGAGCTCTGCGAGGATTCCGTCGCCGCCTTCGCCAAGGCCGAGGATTACGCCCGGCAAGGCATGGTCCATGTTCATTCCTATGACGATCCGGCGATCATCGCCGGCCATGGAACGCTCGGCCTCGAACTCGCCGCCGATGCCGGGGGGCGGCTCGACCATGTTTTCGTCTCGATCGGCGGTGGTGGCCTCTCGGCCGGCGTCGGCGCGGCGCTCAAGGGCTTGGATCCGGCCGTAAGGCTGCACGGCGTCGAGACCGAGGGCGCGACCACGATGACCCAGGCGCTCGCCGCCGGCCAGCCGGTCGCGATCCGCCCGACCTCGATCGCGCGCACGCTCGGCGCTCCCTTCGCGACGGAACGCACCATGGCCGCGGCCCGCCAGTTCCTTGAGGAAATCGTCCTGGTGTCGGACGCGGAAGCTGTTCGCGAACTCGTCTGGGTGCTCCAGAATGGCCGCGTGCTGCTGGAGCCCGCTGCGTCCTGCGTGGTCGCGGCCGCGCTGGCGCGGAAGGGAACGTTCCGCCCCGGAGAGCGCGTCTGCCTCGTGCTCTGCGGATCGAACGTCGCGCTGGACGATATCGCGCGCTGGCGCACCGAATTCGCCGTCTAGCGCGGCCGGCAGCGCGGCTCTAGAAGCCGCGCATGAGCCACCATCCCGTTCCAACGCTGCAGACGCAGCGCCTGACGCTGAGGCCGATGGCCGAAGCGGATTTTCCCGCCTATGCCGCGTTTCTGGCGTCGTCTCGCTCCACGGGAATGGGCGGCCCCTACGCGACGCGGCAGGCCTGGGGCATGTTCTGCCACGACATCGCCTGTTGGTCGCTGTTCGGGCACGGCGCGCTGATGATCGAGCTCAGACTGACCGGTGCCTCCATCGGGCAGGTCGGCATCAATGACGGCCCGCTCTTCCCGGAGAAGGAACTCGGCTGGCTGCTCTATGCCGGCCATGAAGGGCATGGCTATGCCACCGAAGCTGCCCGTGCCTTGCGGGATTGGGCGACACGGAAGCTGAAGCTTTCCAGCTTGGTGAGCTATGTCGCGCTTGGCAACGCCACATCGATCGCGGTGGCGGAACGGCTTGGAGCGGTGCGCGATACGCTCGCCGACAGACCCGATCCAAACGATCTGGTCTATCGGCATGCGCTCGGCGTCACCGCCTGCTGAGGACGCCGGAAAGCGCCATCAGTTGCTGTTGCGCGCGACCCTGGCATAGCGGCTGCGCTTGCTGGCGTAAGCGTAGCGGCTGCGCTTGTGGCCGTGCCAGGAGATCTCGAGCGCGCCGACATCGGCGTGGACGAGGCCGTTCGAATAAGTGCCGACCCCGCCGACATTGGCGAGCGAGCGTGCCGCTGCCGCAGCCTTGCGCGCCGAGGCCGCCAGCGGCCGGAAGTCGACCGCCCTGCCGCTGTAGTGCTGCGAGTTGCGCGCATGACGGCCACCACAGGTCGAGGTGATCTGGATGGGACCGATCTTCGCGACGAGTTCGGCGATCATCGCCTTCGTCTCGGGCTTCAGACAGCCCAGACCTTTGACCTGCGGCTGAAAGGAGATTTTCTCGGGAGCAATGTCAGCCAGAGCGACCGAAGGCAAGAAACCAAAAACAAACGCAAGCAACGACAAGCGACGCATCATCTACCAGACATGTAAGGGGAAATTTGGAAGGATCAGGCCAGATATTCTCGATGGCCAGAGCGAAGGATGCCTGAGCTATTCGTCAAGGAAGGCCAAATCATGGCTTGGGCCTTTCCGGAGTATTTCGCGGCCGTAACCAAGATCGCTCCCGCCCGTTTGCCGGCGGACGATTATCTTCCAGAAGGCATCTCGCCATTCCGCCAAAGCCCGCCCCCTGCGCGCTGCCGGCTTGGACAGGGAGGCCTGGGCTGGGCTAGCGTGCCGGACGGCACCCGCTTTCTGCGCGGTCGCCCCATGCATCTCAGAGGATACGATGCCCAAGACCGACCTCATTGCGGCGCTGACCCCCGAAATCACCGCGATCCGCCGCGACATCCATCGCCACCCCGAGTTGATGTACGACGTTCACCGGACCGCGGGTCTCGTGGCCGAAAAACTGAAGGAATGGGGCGTCGACGAGGTGGTGACGGGCATCGGCCAGACCGGCGTCGTCGGCGTCATCAAGGGCAAGAACCAGGATTCCGGCAAGGTGATCGCCATGCGCGCCGACATGGACGCGCTGCCGATCCATGAGGAGACCAATCTCGAGCATCGCTCGACCATCCCCGGCAAGATGCATGCCTGCGGCCATGACGGGCACACCGCCATGCTGCTCGGCGCCGCGAAGTACCTGACCCAGACCCGCGACTTCGACGGCACTGCCGTGCTGATTTTCCAGCCCGCCGAAGAGGGCGGCGCCGGCGCCAAGGCGATGATCGATGACGGGCTCATCACCCGCTTCGGCATCCAGGAAGTCTACGGCATGCACAACAAGCCGGGCATCCCGGTCGGCCGCTTCGAAATCGCAAAGGGGCCGGCCATGGCCGCCGCCGACCGCATCCACATCAAGATCGAAGGCAAGGGCGGACATGCGGCGGCGCCGCACAACGTCAACGACCCGATCGTCGCCTCCTGCGCGCTGGTCAGCGCCCTGCAGACGGTCGCCTCGCGCAATGCCGACCCGCTCGAGTCGATCGTCGTCTCCGTGACCGCGCTCAATGCCGGCGAGGCTTTCAACGTCATTCCGCAGACGGCCGAGATCAAGGGCTCGGTCCGCACGCTGACGCCGAAGATCCGCGAGCTCGCGCAGAAGCGCATCACCGAGATCGTCGACGGCGTGATGAAGGCTTTCGGCATGAAGTACGAGCTGGAATACCATCTCGGCTATCCCGTCACCTTCAACCATGCCGGCCAGACCGACTTCGTCACCAGCGTGACCAAGGAGATCTTCGGCACCGACGCGATCAAGACCGACATCCCGCCGACCATGGGCTCGGAAGATTTCTCCTATATGCTGGAGGAGCGCCCGGGTGCCTTCATCAATATCGGCAACGGCGACTCGGCGGGCCTGCATCACCCGGCCTATGAGTTCAACGACGCGGCGATCCCGGTCGGCGTAAACTACTGGACGAGCCTGATCGAGATCGCCATGCCGCAGCGCGCGGCCTGACGACCGAAGATGAGCGACATCGATTGCCTTGTGATCGGGGCCGGCGTCGCCGGCCTCGCGGTAGCCCGCGAACTGGCGCTCGCCGGGCGCGAGGTCGTCATCGCCGAAGCGGCCGAGGGCATCGGCACCCAGACCTCGGCGCGCAACTCCGAGGTCATCCATGCCGGGATCTACTATCCGCCCGGCTCGCTGAAGGCGCGCGCCTGCGTCGAAGGCCGCAAGAAGCTCTACCGCTATCTGGAAGAGCGCGGCCTGCCGCACAAGGCCTGCGGCAAGCTGATCGTCGCCACCTCCGAAGCCCAGAAGCCGGCCCTGGAGACGATCATGGCCCGCGCGCAGGCGTCCGGCGTCAATTCGCTGCGCTGGCTCTCCGGCACTGATGCGAAAGCGATGGAGCCGGAGGTGCGCTGCGAGATCGCCCTGCTCTCACCCGAGACCGGTGTGGTCGACAGCCATGCGCTGATGCTCTCGCTGCTTGGCGAGTGCGAGGCGGCCGGCGGTTCGCTCGCGCTCAACACGCCGATCACCGGCTGGCGGCGCGAGGCGGAAGGCTTCAGCGTCGATTTCGGCGGCGCCGATCCGGCGACCTATACGGCGCGCACCGTCGTCAATTCAGCGGGACATGGTGCACCGAAGCTGCTGGGCCTGCTCGAAGGCTTTCCAGCCGAGCATGTGCCGGTCCAACACTATGCCAAGGGCAACTACTTCGCCCTAACCGGCAAGCAACCCTTCACGCATCTTGTCTACCCGGTGCCGGAAGCTGCCGGCCTCGGCATCCACGCCACCATCGACATGGGCGGGCGCGTCAAGTTCGGCCCCGATGTTGAGTGGGTGGAAAACGACCAGGACCTCGTCGTCGATCCCAAGCGGGCGGAGAAGTTCTACGCTGCGATCCGGACCTATTGGCCTGCACTGCCGGACGATGCGCTCGTCGCCGACTATGCCGGCATCCGGCCGAAGCTGCATGGGCCGACCGAACCGATGCCGGATTTCCGCATCGACGGTCCCGAGATTCACGGCGTACCGGACCTCGTCAATCTGCTCGGCATCGAAAGCCCGGGGCTGACGAGTTCGCTGGCGATCGCGGAGATGGTGGGGGAGAAACTGGCGTAGGTCGCGTCATGCTCGGGCTTGCCCCGAGCATCTCATGCCGAAAGAGACTCCAGCGCCGCATCTTGCCAGAAATTCTCGGGTCTGCGCTTCGCTCCGCCCGATAATGACACACGGCCTACGCGTGTGCGGTCGAGTCAGGCCCGTGCCTTCAGGAAGGCTTCCTTCGCCTCGCGCGCCAAGGTGGTGATGCGGTTCCAGTCGCCGGCTGCGATCGCATCGGCCGGCACGAGCCAGGAGCCGCCGACGCAGATCACCTGCGGCAGAGCGAGATAGTCGCCAAGGTTCTTGAGGCCGACGCCGCCGGTCGGGCAGAAGCTCATCTGCGGAAACGGGCCGGAAAGCGCCTTCAGGGCCGGTGGGCCGCCGGCCTGCTCTGCCGGGAAGAACTTGGCGGTGGTGCGGCCTGCCGCAACGGCGCGCATGCAATCGGAAGCAGTGGCGACACCCGGCAGCCACGGCAGGTCCACCTTGCGCAGGGCTTCATCGACGCTCTCGCTGAAGCCGGGGCTGACCACGGCCTGCGCACCGGCATCCTTGACCTGCGCGGCCTGTGCAGGCGTGACGACCGTGCCGGCGACGGGCAGCGCTTTCGGGACCGACTTCGCGATGGCAGCGAGGGCCTCCATCGCGGCCGGGCGGCGCAGCGTGACCTCGACCACATCGATGCCGCCGGCGACCAGCGCATGGGCGAGATCGACGGCCCGCGAGGCATCCTCGATCACGACGACGGGGATCACGCCGCAGCTCTTCAACCGGGCAATCGCGGCAGTCTCGTCCATGGCTTCATCTTTCAATCGATTTGAACGGATGACCGGGCTCTACTCCTTCGCCCAGTAGACGTCGAGCCCCTGCTCCCGGCCGAGCAGCATATCGACCGGCAGCGGCGCCTTGCGGGCGGCCGCCTCCTTCAGCACCGCTTCCTTGGCGCCGCCGGAAACGAGCAGGCTCGCCCAACCTGCACCGCGGAGGCGCACTGGCGAAAGCGACAGCCGGGGCGGCAAACCCGGCGGGCGGGCCACGACGATGCCGCTGTCCGGCACGGCATCGAAGGTGGCTTCGGCGCCGGGGAAGAGTGAAGCGATATGCCCATCCGCTCCCATCCCGCTGACCAGCAGATCGAGCGGCGGAAGTGCTGCCAGCTCCGCGCATAGCAGGGCCGCGGCCGCCTCGATGTCGCTGCCACGTCCATGGAAAGAGAGGAACTCGGCGCGTCCGTCCGCAAGCGGTGCGAATTGCGCACGGATCATGCGCTCGTTCGATGCCTCGTCATCGGCCGCGACGAAGCGCTCGTCGGTCGGCAGCAACGTGACCTCATTCCATGGGAGATCGTGCTGTCCGAGCGCCGCGAGAAAGCGTGCCGGCGTCGTGCCGCCGGGCACGGCGAGCAGCGCCCGGCCCTTCTCGGCGAGCACTTGCGCCAGCCGCACCGCGACGGTCTCGGCTAAGGCCTCCGAGGCATCGGCCAGCGTGGCGAATCGGTGCCAGGCGAGCGGGCCGGCCGCCATCAGACGAAATCCGGATCGGCCCAGGAGCGGCCGTCGCGCTCGATGAGGCCGATCGCCTGCGACGGCCCCCAGGAGCCCGCGGCGTAGCGATGCGGATGCGGATAGTAGTCCTGCCAGCCGGCAATGATCGGATCGACCCAGGCCCAGGCCTGCTCGACCTCGTCGCGGTGCATGAACAGCGTCTGGTCGCCGCGGATCACGTCGGTCAGCAGGCGCTCATAGGCATCCGGCGTGCGCTCGTCGAAGGCGGTGGAATAACGCAGGTCGAGCTGGCGCGGCACAATCTTGAGCCGGCCGGAGCCCGGCACCTTCATCATCAGCTGGAGCTGGACGCCGTCGTTCGGCTGCAGGCGGATGAAGAGGCGGTTGGCATCGAGCCTGTCGCAGCTGCCGTTGCCGAAGATCGAATGCGGCACCGGCTTGAAGGTGACGGCGATCTCGGAATAGCGCTGCGCCATGCGCTTGCCTGTGCGCAGATAGATCGGCACGCCGGCCCAGCGCCAATTATCGACTTCGCAGCGAATGGCGACGAAGGTTTCGGTGTTCGAGCCGTGGCCGAGTTCTTCGGCATAGCCGCGGACGCGCTGGCCGTCGATCTGGCCCGGCCCGTACTGGCCGCGCACGGTGTAGCGCTGGACGTCCGGGCCTACGATGGGGCGCAGCGCCTTCAGCACCTTGATCTTCTCCTCGCGAACCGCCCCGGACTCCAGCATGTTCGGTGGCTCGATGGCGAAGAGGGTCAGCAATTGCATGAGATGGTTCTGCACCATGTCGCGCATATGCCCGGCCTTGTCGTAATAGCCGGCGCGCTGCTCCAGCCCCACGGTCTCGGCTACGGTGATCTGGACATGGTCGATGTCCCGGCTCGACCAAGAGCGTTCGAACAGCGTGTTGGCGAAGCGCAGGACGAGCAGGTTCTGCACCGTCTCCTTGCCGAGATAATGGTCGATCCGGTAGGTGCGGCTTTCCGGCAGGATGCGCGCGACGGCATCGTTGATCTGCCGCGCCGAGGCGAGATCGCGGCCGAGCGGCTTCTCCAGGATGACGCGCGAGGTCGGCGTCAGGATTTCCGCCTTGGCGAGGTTCTCGCAGATCGGGATAAAGAGGTCAGGCGGGGTCGAGAGATAGAAGGAGCGCACGCGCTCGCTCTCGCCCAGCGCCTGCTTCAAGGCCTTGTAGGTCTCGGGCTGGACCGCATCGAGCATGACCATCGTCAACCGGCGCAGGAATGGTTCGACCTGCTCTTTCGGAATTCCCTCCTCATGGAGCCGCTTCGCGATTTGCTTGGGCAGCCCTTCGACATCCTCCTCCTTGCGGACGACGGCGAAGATCCGGCTTTCGCCGGGCAGTACGCCCTCGCGATTGCGCTGGGCGAGAGCCGGGAAAAGCTTGCGCAAAGCGAGATCGCCGCCGGCGCCGAAGATCACGAGATCGAAGGGCGGGACCGGTGTCCGCTCGGGAATGCTCTCGGGCCGAAGCGGGTTGTCGACGATGGCGTCCATAAGTCCTGTAACTCCGTCAGGCGGTGCCGGTTCGCTGGACCGGCGCGAAGCCTTGCCGTCCGGCCAAGCTTCGATCCGGACGCGAAGCAGCTAACGCAAGGCTGCGCCTAGAGTGAGACGGTTTTGCCGTGCTGCAAAGAGGGAACGGCGCAGGGCCGATCCCCTCGCTGCTCAATCCTCAGCCGACAGCCCCGCAAGCCCTCCTCCTGAGGAGCCATTCCAGCAGGAATGGCGTCGCGAAGGATGCTTCAGGAGGCTCCCGCGCAAGCTGGAACATCCTTCGTGTCGCGGGCCTGCGGCCGGCTCCTCAGGATGAGGGCTGAGATTTGGGAACCCGTTTAGCCCGCGCGGCGGAAGCCCGCGCTCGCCGCCAGCAATTGCTTGGCGTAGGCCGTCTGCGGCTGGCGCGCGGCAAGCGTCCCGACGGTCATTTCCTCGACGGCGCGGCCGAACTGCATGACGAGCAGCCGCTCGCACATATGTCCGACGACGGCGAGATCGTGGCTGACGAGGATGTAAGTCAGCTTGCGCTCCTGCCTGAGCGCAGCGAGCAGATTGAGCACCTCGGCCTGAATGGAGACGTCGAGCGCCGAGGTCGGCTCGTCCAACAACAGGATCGAGGGTTCGAGCACCAGAGCGCGGGCGATAGCGACGCGCTGGCGCTGGCCGCCCGAAAGCTGATGCGGATAACGGAAGCGGAAGGAGGCCGGCAGGCCAACATCGGAGAGGGCCTTGCCGATGCGCGCTTCGGCATCACCGGCACCGTGGATCGCCAGCGGCTCGGCCAGGGTGTCGTCCACGGTCTTTTTGGGATGAAGCGAGCCGTAGGGGTCCTGGAAGACCATCTGGACATGGCGGTAGAAGGCCTTGTCCCGGACCTTGGGCTGCACCGCGCCCTCGATCGTGGCCGAACCGCTCCAGTCGCGATTGAGGCCGGAGAGCACGCGCAGCACGGTCGATTTGCCGGAACCGGACTCGCCGACGAGGCCATAGCTCTCGCCCTTGCGCACCTCGAATGAAAGGTCCTTCACGACATGGGAGTCGCCGAAGGACACATTGAGCTTGTCGACGGAGATCGCGGGTTGGGTGGTCATACGAGGATCTCTCTGTCATTCCGGGGCATCGCGCAGCGGTGAGCCCGGAACCCATGAACACCGGACTGGAAGGGATAAGCGGAACGGCCGAGCCTCGTCCTTCTGCTGACGCGGTTATGGATTCCGGGCTCGCAGCTTCGCAGCGCCCCGGAATGACGGAGGAGAGATTTCGTCATGCCAGCCAGGCCGGGTCGCGGTTGAGGGTGGACAGCTTCGCCCGGGGATGGTCGAGATCCGGCAGGCATTCGAGCAGGCCGAGCGTATAGGGATGGCGGCGGCTGCGCGTGGAGGCGTCGGCAAGCTCGGCTGCCGGCAGCGTCTCCATCACCTTGCCGCCATACATGACGATGACCCGGTCGCAGAAGGACTGCACGAGATGCAGGTCATGGCTGATGAAGATCAGCCCCATGCCGCGCTCGGTCACGAGATCGTCGAGGATCTTGAGGATCTGGAGTTGCACGGTGACGTCGAGTGCCGAGGTCGGCTCGTCGGCGATCAGGATCTCGGGCTCGGCGATCAGCATCATCGCGATCATCACGCGCTGGCCCATGCCGCCCGAAACCTCGTGCGGATAGAGGTCGTAGACGCGAGCGGGATCGCGGATCTGCACGGATTCCAGCATGGCGAGGCTACGCTCCCGCGCCTCGCGAGAACCGGCCTTGCGGTGGATGCGATAGGCCTCGGCGATCTGGCTGCCGACGGTCTGCACCGGGTTCAGCGAGAATTTCGGGTCCTGCATCACCATGGAGATGTGGCGGCCGCGCAGCTTGCGCCGCGCGCCCTTGTCCATCGCCGTCAGGTCCTGGCCGCGGAAGCGCATGCCATCGGCACTGACGACACCGGGGTGCGGGATGAGGTCGAGGATGGCGCGGCCGGTCATCGACTTGCCGGAGCCGGACTCGCCGACGATGCCGAGGCGCTCCCGCCCCAGCTTGAAGGACAAGCCGCGCACGGCCCGCACAATGCCGGTCGGCGTGTGGAAGTCGACCTTGAGATTGTCGACCTCGAGAAGAGGCTGCTCGCTCGTCATGACCTCACCTCGCATCCATGACGTCGCGGAGCCCGTCGCCGAGCAGGTTGAAGCCGAGCGCGACAACACAGATCGCGAGTCCCGGGAAGGTCGCGACCCACCACTGGTCGAAGATCTGCTCGCGGCCAGCGGAGATCATTGCGCCCCATTCCGGCATCGGCGGCTGCGCGCCGAGGCCGAGGAAGCCGAGGCCGGCGGCGGTCAGGATGATGCCGGCCATGTCGAAGGTGGTGCGCACGATCAGCGAAGGCATGCACATCGGCACGACATGCTTCCAGATGATGCGGGCGCGCGAGGCGCCCTGCAGGCGCATCGCCTCGATATAATCCTGGTTGCGGATCACCATGGTCTCGGCGCGGGCGACGCGCGCATAGGGCGGCCAGGTCGTGATCGCGATGGCGATGATGGCGTTGACGATGCCGGGTCCGAGCGCGGCGACGAAGGCCAGCGCCAGCACAAGGCGCGGGAAGGCGAGGAAGACATCGGTGATGCGCATCAGGAGACGGTCGACCCAGCCGCCGAAATAGCCGGAGACCGCGCCGATCAGCAGGCCGAAGGGGCCGACCGTCACCACGACCAGCAGCACGATGACCAGCGTGATGCGCGTGCCGTAGACGATGCGACTGAAGATGTCGCGCCCGAGCGCGTCGGTGCCGAACCAGTTGGTCGCGGACGGCGGCAGCAGCCGCTTGTCGAGTGCCTGCGCCAGCGGGTCGAACGGTGCGATCAGCGGCGCGAAGGCGGCGACCAGCAGCAGCAGGACGATGATCGCGAGGCCCGCCACGGCCATAGGATTGCGCCTGAAGGCGAGCCATTGCCGGTAGAGCTGGCCGAGGCGGGCCTGGCGGCGCGATGCCGGGGAATCGCTGATCAGCCAGGCATGCAGGCCGGCGGAGGAAGTGTCGCTCATATCCGCCTCCTCAGCGCACGCGCGGATCGGCCAGCCGGCCGATGATGTCAGTCAGCAGATTGACCGCGATGAAGACGACGCCGACCACCAGCGTGCCGCCGAGCACGGCGTTCATGTCGGCGTTGAGCAGCGCGTTGGTGAGGTAGCGGCCGAGCCCCGGCCAGGCGAAGATCGTCTCTGTCAGCACCGAGCCTTCGAGCAGGTGCATATAGGAGAGTGCGATCACGGTGAAGAGCGGCACGGCGGCGTTGCGCAGGGCGTGGCGCCAGATCACGGCGGCTTCCGAGACGCCCTTCACGCGGGCCGCGATGACGTATTGCTGCTGCAGCTCGCTGATCATGAAGCTGCGGGTCATGCGGCTGATATAGGCGACCGACAGCAGGCCGAGGACGAGCGCCGGCAGGATCAGGTGCGAGAATGCGTCCCAGAAGGCTTCCCATTCGCCTTCGAGCGCCGCGTCGATCATGATGACGCCGGTGCGGGTGGTGACGATGTCCTGCCAGACCACAGAGATGCGGCCAGGCCCGGAAACCCAGCCGAGCTTGGCGTAGAACAGCAGCAGCGCCATCAGGCCGATCCAGAAGACCGGCACGGAATAGCCGACAAGGCCGACGACGCGGGCGACCTGATCCTGCCAGCGGCCCTGGTTGACGGCGGCGAGGATGCCGAGCGGCACGCCGATGAGGACGCCGATCAACGTACCGAGCGTGGCAAGTTCCAGCGTCGCCGGGAAGACGCGCTTGATGTCTTCGGTAACCGGGTTCGAGGTCAGCACGGAGGTGCCGAGATTTCCGGTGAAGACCTTGCCGATATAGATGGCGAATTGCTGCCAGAGCGGCTTGTCGAGGCCGAGCTCGATGCGCGCGGCTTCATAGGTCTCGGGACGGGCATTGTCGCCGACGACGGCGAGCACCGGATCGATCGGGATGACCCGGGCGATGAAGAAGGTGACGAGCAGCAGGCCGAACATGGTGATGACCACGGTCGTCAGCTCGCGCGAGAGCGCGCGGCCCCAACGGCCCAGCCTTCCCGGCGAGGCGCTCTTGCGGGCTGGCGCCTGCGTCACGGCCGTCATGCCTCGCCTCCGTTCCTGATCGTCATGAGCAACGGTCTCTCCTGGCCGGGCGGGTCACGCCGGCAGCGTATTCTACGGGAACGCAAAGACCCGCCGAGGCCAAGGGCCAGGGCGGGTCTCCTGCGTCACGGAACTTAGTTCTTGACGATGGTCGCGTAGAAATTGGTGTCCGAGCTCGGGCCGATGACCCAGCCGTTCACGTTCTTGCGCTCGGCCGAGACCTCGATCTGCTGGAACATGATGACGAAGGGCGAGACCTTCTGATGCTCGCGCTGCAGCGTCTCATAGGTCGCCTTGCGCTTGACGGCGTCGGCTTCCAGCACCGCGCCCTGCGTGATCTTGGTCATGTCCGGGATATCCCAGGCATTGCGCCAGGCCAACGTCTTCGACTTCGCCTCCTCGCCATTGTCCTCGTTGATGGCGAAGGTCTCGGCATTCGTGTGCGGGTCGAGATAGTCCGGGCCCCACTGGCCGATATAGATGTCGTGGGTGCGGGCGCGGTACTTGGTCAGGGTCTGCTTGCCGTCGCCCGGGATGATCTCGAGCTTGACGCCGGCCTGGGCCCAGGTCGCCTGGATCGCCTGGGCGATATCGGTGATCGGCGCAACCGAACGGGTGTCCATGGTGACGGTGAAGCCGTTGGCCAGACCGGCCTGGGCGAGCAGTTCCTTCGCCTTGGCGAGGTTCAGCTGGTAGGGCTTGTCCGAGATCGCGCCGAGGAAGCCCTGCGGCAGGAAGGATTCGTGGCCCCTGTAGGTGCCTTCGAGGATGTTCTTCTCGATCGAGGTGTAATCGACCAGCAGCTTCAGCGCTTCGCGCACCTCGGGCTTGGCGAGGTTCGGGTTCTTCTGGTTCAGGCCGAGATAGAGGATGTAGCCCTTGTCACCCTGGACGATCTTGATCGCTTCGTTGCTCTTGACCGCCGCGAGCTGGTCCTTGGAGAGGTTGCGGGCGATATCGGCATCGCCCTTCTCGACGAGCAGGCGCTGCGAGGCCGGCTCGGCGACATGGCGTACGACGACGCGCTTGCTCTTCGGCGCGCCCTTGTACCAGCTCTCGTTGGCGTCGAGCGTGTACTGCTCGTTCGGGCGGTAGGCGCGGACCTTGTAGGCGCCGGAGCCGGCGGAATTGAGTTTCAGCCAGGCATTGCCCCAGTCGCCGTCCTTCTCATTGGCCTTGACCAGCTTGGAATCGACGATCGAAGCCACGCCGGAGGTCAGGCAGTTGTAGAAGAAGGTCGGTGCGAAGGGCTTGGAGACGGTGATCTGGACGGTGTTCTCGTCGAGAGCCTTGACCTTGTCGAGCACGTTCTCGGCGACGAAGCCGAACTGGCGCAGGATGAAGCCCGGCGACTTGTTCAGCGTAACCGCGCGCTGGACGGAGTAGACCACGTCGGCCGCGGTCAGCGGGTTGCCGGAGTGGAACTTGACGCCTTTGCGCAGCTTGAAGGTGTAGGTCAGGCTGTCGGGGCTGACGGTCCAGCTCTCGGCGAGATCCGGCACCAGCGCGTTGTTCTTGGCGATATCGACGTTGATCAGCTTGTCGTAGACGTTCGCGACGACCTCCACGCCGGAGAATTCGAAAGCCTCGGCCGGATCGAGCGTGATGATGTCGTCGATCTGCTTGGCCATGACGATCGTATCCTTCGGCGTCTGCGCGAAGGCGACCGTCGTCGACATCAAGGCCGCAAAGGCCGAAGCCGCCATCAACTTGGCTACGTGACGCATCGATTTCCCCGTTGTTCGTGTCTCTGGAGCCATCGATGGCCCCTTGCCGGCTATCTGCAACCAGTCGGGCTCGGCTGTCCAGCCGACCGCAGGCCATCCGCTCGCCATTATGCACATCTCTTGGGCAGAGGCTCTCCCGCCTGCCGCCACCCTGTCCACCGGGCGCCTTGCGCATGCGATCCGGCTCGCTAACCTATCTCGGTGGGCGGTTTGCCGCCTTTGCCAGCGTCCCGGGGGAGCCGAACCTTGGCCATTATCGCCGCGCTGAACCACGTCACCCACTATTCCTATGATCGCCCGGTCACGCTCGGGCCGCAGATCATCCGCCTGCGGCCGGCGCCGCATTGCCGGGCGGCGATCAACAGCTATTCGCTGAAGGTGACGCCGGCCCAGCATTTCGTGAACTGGCAGCAGGACCCGGCCGGCAACTGGCTGGCGCGCTTCGTCTTCCCGGAGCCCGTTAGGGAATTCCGCATCGAGGTCGATGTCGTCACCGAGCTGTCGGTGATCAATCCCTTCGACTTCTTCGTCGAGGCGGAGGCCGAGATCTTTCCCTTCGCCTACACGCCGGAGCAGCGAGCGGAGCTCGCGCCCTATCTGGTGACGGAACCGGCCGGGCCGCTGCTCGAAGCCTTCCTCGCGGAGCTGCCGAAGGAGCCGGCCAACACGGTCAACTTCATCGTCGATCTCAACGCCCGCCTGCAGCAACGCATCGCCTATGGCATCCGTATGGAGCCCGGCGTGCAGGAGCTGGAGCATACGCTCTCGATCGGGTCCGGCTCCTGCCGCGACACGAGCTGGCTGCTGGTCCAGGCGCTCCGGCATCTCGGCCTCGCGGCGCGCTTCGTCTCCGGCTACCTGGTCCAGATGAAGGCCGACGTCGATCCGCTGGAGGGCCCCCGCGGCACCGACAAGGATTTCACCGACCTTCACGCCTGGGCCGAGGTCTATATTCCAGGCGCGGGCTGGGTCGGGCTCGACCCGACCTCCGGGCTTCTCACCGGAGAGGGCCACCTGCCGCTGGCGGCGACGGCGCATTACCGCTCGGCCGCGCCGGTCTCGGGCGTGGCGAGCTATGCCGAGACGAGCTTCGACTTCCGGATGAGCGTGACGCGGGTGCACGAGGTGCCACGCATCACCCTGCCCTTCTCCGACGAATCCTGGCAGGCGCTGGACGCGCTCGGCGAGAAGGTCGAGGCCGATCTGCAGGCGCAGGACGTTCGGCTCACCATGGGCGGCGAGCCGACCTTCGTCTCGATCGACGACCAGACCGGAGCGGAGTGGAACATCGCCGCCGTCGGACCGACCAAGCGCGAGCGCGCCGACGCATTGATCCGGCGCCTGCGCGAGCGCTTCGCGCCCGGAGGGATGCTGCATTACGGCCAGGGCAAATGGTATCCCGGCGAGAGCCTGCCGCGCTGGGCCTTCGCGCTCTACTGGCGCCGCGACGGGCAGCCGATCTGGCGCAACCCCGACCTCATCGCCCGCGAGCCCGGTGCCAGGACCGGCGGCGACCGAGAGCTCGAAGCCGGCGCGACCGTCCAGGATGCCGAGGCGTTGGCGAGGGAACTTTCGGAAAATCTCGGCCTCGGCGCCGACTACGTCATCCCGGCCTATGAGGATACCGGCCACTGGCTGCTGAAGGAGGCGCAGCTTCCCGACAATGTCGACCCGCTCGATTCACGCCTCTCCGATCCCGAGGAGCGGGCGCGGATGGCGCAGGTCTTCCAGCTCGGTCTCGGCCATCCCCGCGGCTTCGTCATCCCGGTGCAGCGCTGGCAGGCGGCCGCGAACGACCGGCGCTGGCGCTCGGAGAAATGGCGGCTGCGGCGCGGCAAGCTCTTCCTCGTGCCGGGCGACTCGCCGGTCGGTTATCGACTGCCGCTCGGCTCCCTCCCCGACATACCGAAAGCCGAATACCCGCATATTCATCCACAGGACCCGACGGAGCCGCGTGGTCCGCTGCCGCCGGCCGGCGTCTCGCAGGCCGCGCCGGCGCCGGGCGCCGGAAGCCCACCGGCGCCGGTGGCCCCGACCAGCTTCGCAGCGCCGACACAAATGTCCGTCCAGGCCGATCTCGGCGTGGCAGGTACAGCCCAGCAGCGCACCGAGCAGGAGATCGGCGGCGAGCATGTGCGCACGGCGCTCAGCCTCGAAATCCGCGACAATGTGCTCTGCGTCTTCCTGCCGCCGGTCGAGCGGCTGGAGGACTACCTCGATCTCGTCGCCTCAATCGAAGCTGCCGCCGAAGAGACAGGCCTGCCAGTCCATATCGAGGGCTATGCGCCGCCCTTCGACCCGCGCCTCGATGTCATCAAAGTCACGCCCGACCCCGGCGTGATCGAGGTCAACATCCACCCGGCCACCGACTGGCGCGAGGCAGTGGCGATCACGCAGGGCGTCTACGAGGAGGCGCGGCAGGCGCGGCTCTGCGCCGAGAAATTCATGGTCGACGGACGCCACACCGGCACGGGCGGCGGCAACCATGTGGTGCTCGGCGGCGTGACCCCGGCGGATTCGCCCTTCCTGCGCCGGCCGGATCTATTGAAGAGCATCGTGCTCTACTGGAATCGGCACCCGGCCCTGTCCTACCTGTTCTCCGGGCTGTTCATCGGCCCGACCAGCCAGGCGCCGCGCATCGACGAAGCCCGGCAGGACCAGCTCTACGAGCTTGAGATCGCACTGGCGCAGGTGCCGAAACCGGGTGAGGCACCGATCCCGCTCTGGCTGGTCGACCGGCTGTTCCGCAACCTGCTGGTCGATGTCTCCGGCAACACGCATCGCACCGAAATCTGCATCGACAAGCTCTATTCGCCGGACGGGCCGACCGGACGGCTCGGGCTGCTGGAGTTCCGCGGCTTCGAGATGCCGCCGGATTCGCGAATGTCTCTGGCGCAGCAATTGCTGCTGAGGGCGCTGATCGCCTGGTTCTGGCGCGAGCCGCTGGATGGCAAGCTGGTGCGCTGGGGCACCGCGCTGCACGACCGCTTCATGCTGCCGGAGCTGGTCTGGCAGGATTTCCGCGAGGTGCTCGCGGACCTGAAGCACGCCGGCTACGCCTTCGACCCGGTCTGGTTCGAGGCGCAGGCCGAGTTCCGCTTCCCCTTCTTCGGCAAGGTCGCGCATGGCGGCGTCGAGATCGAGATCCGGCAGGCGCTGGAGCCCTGGCATGTGCTGGGCGAGGAAGGTGCGATCGGCGGCACGGTGCGCTATGTCGATTCCTCGGTGGAACGTCTGCAGGTGAAGGCGAGGGGCTTCGTTCCGGGCCGTCATCTGATCACCTGCAACGGCAGGCGGCTACCGATGACCGAGACAGGCGCCTCCGGCGAGGCGATCGCGGCCGTGCGCTTCAAGGCCTGGCAGCCGGCCTCGGGCCTGCACCCGACGATCCCGGTGCATGCGCCGCTGACCTTCGACATCGTCGATAGCTGGGCCGGACGCTCGCTTGGCGGCTGCGTCTACCATGTCGCGCATCCGGGCGGCCGCAATTACGAGACACCCCCGGTCAATTCCTATGAAGCGGAAGCAAGACGGCTCGCGCGCTTCGAAGCGATCGGTCATAGTCCCGGCGCTCTGGCGATTCCGCCGGAAGAGCGCAGCGCCGAATTTCCGCTCACGCTGGATCTGAGGCGGTAGTCATATTGGCGCGAATCATCCCGTTCGACTGGGATCAGTCGAACGGAAAGCGCGTGGGGGTCTGACAGAGCGAATGGCAGTGCAGGGCCGCACCCGGACGGGACGCAGCAGGGCAGACCGACGCGCCGCCCTTCTCGCCGGCTATCGGCCGCTGTCCGGCGCCTTCGACGAATTCATCGACGAGACCGGCGAGGTCAGACCGCATTGGGAGCCGTTCCTGTCGGAATGGTGCGCGCTGACGCCGGCCGAGCTGTCGCAGCGCTTCGGGCTGGCCGACCGGCATGTCCGCGACACCGGCGTGTCCTATCGCGTCCATGGCGACGTCGATGCGAATGATCCGGGCTTCGGTGAGCGCGCGTGGCCGCTGTCGCATGTGCCGCTCGTCATTCCCGAGGCGGAGTGGCAGGTCATCGCGGCAGGCATCACACAGCGCGCCGAGATCCTGTCGACATTGCTCGACGACCTCTACGGGCCGGGCGAGCTGATCGCGAAAGGGCTTCTCCCGGCTGCGATCGTCACCGGCAGCCCGGACTATCTGCGGCCCCTCCATGGCGCGCCCGGCGGCGGCGCGCTCCAGCTCTACGCCGCCGATCTCGGCCGCGGGCCGGACGGGCGTTGGTGGGTGCTGCAGGACCGGGCGCAGGCGCCGTCCGGCACCGGCTATGCGCTGGAGAACCGGCTGGCGCTCGCCCGCGCCTTCCCGGACATGTTCCGCAGCATGAACATCGAGCGGCTCGCGCCCTTCTTCCAGAGCTTCCGCGCCGGGCTCGTTGCGCGCTCCAGGCGTGTCGAGCCGCGCATCTGCCTGCTCACCCCCGGCCCGCTCAACGAGAGCTATTTCGAGCAGGCCTATCTCGCGCGCTATCTCGGCTTCCTGCTGGTCGAGGGCGGCGACCTTCTGATGCGGGAGGGCCGCGTCCATGTGCGCACCATCGCCGGGCTGAAGCGCGCCGACGTGATCTGGCGACGTATCGACGGCGACTTCGCCGACCCGCTCGAACTCAACGCCGGCTCGGCGCTGGGTGTGGCCGGGCTGGTCGAGGCCGTCCGCCAAGGCCATGTTCATGTCGCCAATGGGCTGGGCTCCGGCGTGGTCGAGTCACGCGCTCTCATGGGCTTCATGCCGGCTTTGGCCGAGCAACTCACCGGCGGGGAGCTGATCCTGCCGAATGTCGCGACCTGGTGGTGCGGCCAGCAGCCGGAGCGCCAGGCGGTGCTCGATCGGTTCGACGAGATGAGCGTGGCGCCCGCCTTCCGCAGCGCCGGCGGCGGGCTCGATACGGCGCCCATCGTGGCCGCCGAATTGCCCGAGGCGGAGCGGGAGGCGCTGCGCCGGCGGATCCAGGCACGCGGCATGGACTATGTCGGGCAGGAGGTGGTGCGGCTCTCGACCATGCCGGTCTTCCAGAACGGGCGCCTCGAACCCCATCCGATGATGCTGCGTGTTTTCGCCGCGGCCACGCCCGATGGCTGGAGGGTGATGCCCGGCGGCTTCTGCCGCATCTCCGACGAGCCCGATGCGCGGGCCGTCAGCCTGCGCAATGGCGTGCGCTCCAGCGATGTCTGGATCACCTCGGAGGAGCCGGTCGCGCAGATCAGCCTGCTGCCGACACCCGACCGCACCAGCATCCGGCGGGTGACCGGCACGCTGCCGAGCCGCGCCGCCGACAATCTGTTCTGGCTCGGCCGCTATCTGGAGCGTGGCGAGGCCACGTTGCGGCTGGTGCGGGCCCTGCTCGGCCGGCTGATCGATCCCGATCCGGCGCCGGGTCACAGCGAGACCGTCCGCCAACTGGCGGGCATGCTCGTCGCCTGGGGAGCCGCCCCGAGCGGTGCGGGACACAAGGACCCGGCTGCACAAGCACGCGCTGCGCTCTTCAGCCTCGACGATTATGGCTCGGCCGCCGCTTCGGTCCGGGAGGCCCGGCGAACCGCCTCGGTGATACGCGAGCGCCTTTCGGTCGATGCCTGGAGGCTGTTCGGCGACCTGCAGCGCCAGCTTCTTCCCGAGGAAGGCCGCAAGCACAGCGAAGGCGAGACCTATGAGAGCGCCGACCGGGCGCTGAAGACGCTCGCCGCCTTCTCGGGCCTCAGCCAGGAGAACATGGTGCGCGGCGCGGGCTGGCGCTTCCTCGATATCGGCCGGCGCCTGGAGCGTGGCATCGTAACCTGCCGCTTCGCCCGGCAATTCGCCGACAGCCATGCCTCCGGCGACAGCCTCGACACCCTGCTCGACCTCACGGATTCGCAGATCACCTACCGCTCGCGCTACCTGCTCGGCGCGAGCCTGCAGCCGGTGCTCGATCTGGTGATGCTCGACCCCTACAATCCCCGCTCCGTCGCCTTCCAGATCGAACGGCTCGATGCCGAGATCGCCGCCCTGCCCGCGCTCACCGACGACGGCATGCTGGAAGCGCCGCGCCGGCTGGTGCTGCGGCTCGCCGCCGATTGCCGCACGACCGAAGCGAGCCGGCTCGACCGCACCAGCATCCTGCTGTTCGAGCAATTGCTGATGGGCGTCTCCAGCGCCATCGCCGACCGCTATTTCCTCCAGAACAGCGGCCCCGAAGGCTCGCGGATGACGGGCATCGCGTGATCTACGAGCTGCGCCACGTCACCACCTACGGCTACAGCCGCCAGGTCCCGTTTTCCCGCTGCATCCTGCGTCTCCTGCCGCATGACGGCCCCGGCCAGATCGTGCGGAAGGCCGAGCTCTCGATCTCGCCGCGGCCGGCCGAGCGCAGCGACGGCATCTGCTTCTTCGGCAACCGGATGACCACGGTCACGATCACCAAGCCGCATCGCGAGTTGAAGGTGGAGATGCGCGCCCGGATCGAAGTGCATCGGCAGGCCCCGCCCCATGCCGGGCTGACCCGCAACTGGGAGGAGGTCGCGCAGCTCGCGCTGGCATCGAACAGCCTGGCCCCGGATTCGCCGGCGCATCACCTCTATCCGAGCCGGCTCGTTCCCCCCGTTGCGGCGGTGATCGCCTATGCGGCAGAGAGCTTTGGGGCGCGGCGACCGGTGCTCGAAGCCGCCAGCGAGCTGATGACACGCATCCGGCGCGACTTCTCCTATGATCCGGAGGCGACGGAGGTCAGCACGCCCATCGCCGAGGCCTTCGCCCAGCGCCACGGCGTCTGCCAGGACTTTGCCCATATTATGATCGGTGGTTTGCGGGGCCTCGGCCTACCGGCCGCCTATGTCAGCGGCTACATCCGAACCATCCCGCCGCCCGGCGAAAAACGCCTCGAAGGGTCCGACGCCAGCCATGCCTGGGTGTTGCTCTGGTGCGGCCCGGAGACAGGCTGGGTCGGCCTCGACCCGACCAATGATCTGATCGTCGCCGACGACCATATCGTCACCGCCATCGGCCGGGACTATGCCGATGTGGCCCCTCTCGACGGCGTGGTGATCGGCCCCGGCTCGCAGAAGATCGGCGTTGCCGTGGACGTCATCCCGGTCGGCTGAACGCTCACGCAGCGGCCTCCGCCGTTCGAGGCTGCGAGGAGCAGGCATGCGCCTCGCCCCATGCCTTCAGAGCCACGATCACCGGCTCCAGCGTGCGCCCCTTGGCCGAGAGGCTGTATTCGACGCGTGGCGGCACCTCGGGATAGACGACGCGGACGATCAGGCCATCTGCCTCCAGCTCCCGGAGCTGGGTCGTGAGCATGCGTTGCGTCACGCCGGGAACCCGCCTGCGGATCTCGCTGAAGCGCAGCGTTCCTCCCATCAGGTGATAGAGCGCGATCCCTTTCCACTTGCCACCGATCAGCCCCAGCGTGGCCTCGACCGGACAAGCGGCAGAGGAATACGGCTCCTTGAAACGCGGCGGCATCACGGTACCCTTTTCGACACTATGAGCTAAAATTGTGCGTTCTTGTGCCATGCGACAGTTATGCGCATCTCACCTCCATCGCAATGCAGGAGAGACGCCATGCGCGCCGTCGGATACCGCCAGTCACAACCCATCGCCGCCGAGACCAGCCTGATCGACCTGGAATTGCCCGAACCTGTGGCCGCCGGGCGCGACCTGCTGGTCGAGGTCAAAGCCGTCTCGGTCAACCCGGTCGACACGAAGGTCCGCGTCCGCAGCCAGCCGACGGATGGACAGGCGAATGTGCTCGGTTGGGACGCCGCGGGCATCGTCAAAGCGGTCGGGCCGGAGGTGAAGGGCTTCAGGCCGGGCGATGCCGTATTCTATGCCGGCGCAATCGATCGGCCCGGTTCGAATGCCGAACTCCATCTCGTCGATGAGCGCATCGTCGGCCCCAAGCCGGCGACGCTGAGCTTTGCGGAGGCAGCGGCCCTGCCGCTCACCTCGATCACAGCCTGGGAAATGCTGTTCGACCGGCTCGACATCCGCAAGGCAGTGCCGGGCGCGGCATCTGCGTTGCTCGTCATCGGCGGCGCAGGCGGAGTGGGCTCCATCGCGATCCAGCTTGCGCGCCGCCTGACCGACATCACCGTGATCGCGACGGCCTCGCGGCCCGAGACGCAGGCCTGGGCTAAGCAGCTCGGCGCCCACCATGTCGTCGATCACACGAAGCCCTTGCCGGAACAGATCGCCGCGCTCGGCATCGGCGCGCCCGCCTTCGTCTTCTCAACCACGCATACCGACACGCATCTTGCGGGCATCGTCGAGCTTCTGGCGCCGCAGGGCCGGCTGGGCCTGATCGACGACCCCAAGACGCTCGACGCCAACCCTCTGAAGCGCAAGAGCCTGTCGCTGCACTGGGAGATGATGTTCACCCGCCCGGTCTTCCAGACCGCCGACATCGCCGAGCAGGGCAAGCTCCTGACGGAAGTGTCGCGCCTCGTCGATGCCGGCACGATCCGCACGACGTTCGCGGAGCATTTCGGCACGATCAACGCGGCAAACCTCAAGCGCGCACAGGCCCTGATCGAGAGCAACCGCGCCAAGGGCAAGATCGTGCTGGAAGGCTTCTGACGAAAAGGGCCGTGCCATGCGGCGCGGCCCTCTCTTTTCCGCCTGAAAAACCGATCAAGCCAGCGTATAGGCCGTCTTGACCGTGGTGTAGAACTCCTTGGCGTAGGCGCCCTGCTCGCGCGGGCCGTAGCTGGAGCCCTTCCGGCCGCCGAACGGCACGTGATAGTCGACGCCCGCCGTCGGCAGGTTGACCATCACCATACCGGCCTCGCTGTTGCGCTTGAAATGCGTCGCATGCTTCAGCGAGGTCGTGCAGATGCCCGAGGAGAGGCCGAACTCGGTGTCGTTGGCCACCGCAAGCGCCTCGTCATAATCCTTGACGCGGACGATGTTGGCGACCGGGCCGAAGACCTCCTCGCGCGAAATGCGCATGGCGTTGGTCGTCTCGGTGAAGAGCGCCGGCTGCAGATAGAAGCCGGGGGTCTCGCGCTTCAGAAGCTCGCCGCCAAAGACCAGCTTGCCGCCCTCGTCCTTGGCGATCTGGATGTATTTCAGGTCCTGGTCGAGTTGGCCCTGGTCGACCACCGGGCCGATATGGGTGCCGGCCTTCAGTGCGTCGTCGACGACGACGGTCTTCAGGCGCTCGATACAGGCCTCGACGAACTTTTCGTGGATGCCGGCCTGGACGATCAGGCGCGAGGAGGCGGTGCAGCGCTGGCCGGTCGAGAAGAAGGCGCCGTTGACCGCGACTTCCACCGCCGTCTTGAGGTCGGCATCGTCCAGCACGACGAGCGGGTTCTTGCCACCCATCTCGAGCTGGACCTTCTTCATCGGATTGGAGGCGATGCAGGCAGCCGCGACCTTGCGGCCGGTCGCGACCGAGCCGGTGAAGGAAATGGCGGTGACGTCCTTGTGCTCCAGCAGCGCCTGGCCGACGACCGAGCCGCGGCCCATGACGAGGTTGAGCGCGCCCTTCGGCAGGCCGGCGCGCTGGAGGATGTCGACGAGCGCCCAGGCCGAGCCGGGCACAAGATCGGCCGGCTTCAGGACCACGCAATTGCCCCAGGCGAGCGCCGGCGCGATCTTCCAGGCGGGGATCGCGATCGGGAAGTTCCACGGCGTGATCATGCCGATGATGCCGAGCGGCTCGCGCGTCACCTCCACGCCGACGCCGGGGCGCACCGAGCGGATCATCTCGCCGCCAAGGCGCAGGCATTCGCCGGCGAAGAAGGCGAAGATCTGGCCGGCGCGGGTCGCCTCGCCGATACCCTCGGGAAGGGTCTTGCCCTCCTCGCGCGAGAGCAGGCGGCCGAGCTCGTCCTTGCGGGCGAGGATCTCGTCGGAGGCCTTCTTCAGGATGTCGTAGCGCTCCTGCGGCGTCGTGCGGCTCCAGGCCGGGAATGCGGCCTTGGCGGCGGCGACGGCATTGTTCAGGTCCTCGACCGTCCCTTGCGCGTACTCGCCGACGACGTCGCCGGTGTTCGAGGGGTTGATGTTGCGCGAGGCGTTGGCTCCGCCAGCCCATTCGCCGGCGATGAGGTTCTTGAAGGGCGCGTTCATCTTTCTCTCCCACGAACAGGCTTGTGGGAGGGTGTTAGCGCCTTTGGACCGGGAAGGCCAATGCCCGACGGTCGGGGAGCCATCCGCTAACTGCATCGCCGGCGGAAACTACTTCTCCTTGATCGACAGACCGTTCTTGCCGACCGAGATTTGTACGCCATCGGGCTGCTTCTTTTCCTGGTAGAGCGAGTAGCCGGTCACGGCCAGGGCGGCGACGAGCACGACGATGAGGACAACCAGAAGATTGCGTGAGGCGAGCATGAAACATCCTTGACGAGGCGGCCGGAGCCGCGGCGCCCTGCCAACGCCGGCCTGCCGCTCAAAGTTCCGCGAGGACGGAACGTTCAGTCACCATCGGCGTTCAAATTCGGCGCGAGCCATGCCAGGATCGCGCTGGCTGGAGCGAGCGATGCACGAGACGGAACAGCAGGAGCGAATTTGGACGGCGCTTGCCGCGCATCCCGTCTACATGGTCTCGCTACTGGCCGAAAATGCCATCAAAACCCGGCCGATGTCGGGGCATCTCGACCGCGATCACCACCGGCTGCTCTTCATCAGCCATCGTCATACCGGCATCGTCGGGGCGGCCCTGCGCTCGCCTTCCGTCTCCATCGCCATCAGCCACGAGAACCGGAACTTCTACGCCGCGATCTCCTGTTCAGCTTCGGAAGTGCCCGGCAGGAACGAGCTGCGCGAGATCTGGACCCCGCTGGCGAGCGCCTGGTTCCCGCATGGGCCTGACGACCCCGACGCCACCCTGCTCGCACTGACGCCGATCTCGGCAGAAATCTGGGACGGCCCCTCGAGCAGCGTCGTCGTCGCCTTCAAGTTGGCGACGGCGAAGATATTGGGGCGCACGCCCGATCTCGGCGTCAACGCCACCATCGACATGCGCTGAGCCGGTT
Organism: Allobosea sp. 10N428; assembly: GCF_056394545.1. Classification (NCBI taxonomy): domain Bacteria; kingdom Pseudomonadati; phylum Pseudomonadota; class Alphaproteobacteria; order Hyphomicrobiales; family Alloboseaceae; genus Allobosea; species Allobosea sp. 10N428. Next base: position 1,308,803 of record NZ_JBFTIC010000001.1, read on the forward strand.
CGAAGGCTGGGCGCTGAAAGCGCCTGCGCCGTCAGGCCGGGTCGGAAGCCGCTATCTTCCGCCCGAGCCAGGCGACCGCGATGGTGGACCAGGCGATGCCGAGGCACCAGCCGCCGATAACGTCGGTCGGCCAGTGGACGCCGAGATAAATCCGGCTGAGACCGATCAGCACGATCATCACCCAGGCCAGCGCGAAGCACAGGCGCTTGATGTCCTCGCGTCGCGAAGCGAGGCCGACGAAGCCCGCGATGCTGAGCAGCGTCACCGCCGAGAGAAAGGCGTGCCCGCTCGGAAAGCTGGCAGTAAAGGTGAGCGCCGCATGGCTTACGATGTCGGGCCGCTGGCGTCCGATCGCGATCTTCAGCCCATTGCTGGCCAGCAGGGCCGCGAGCAGGCTGACGACGAGGCCCACAGCCAGGTGCCGATAGCCACAGAGCCAGAGCGCCAGCGTCGCGGTGGTCGCCATGAAGAACAAGCCGACGAAACTGCCAAGTGCCGTCATGTCCCGCACCGCCTCCTGGAACCAAGTCGGCCCGATCGGAACGGCGGGATTGGCCGGGTCGCGGAACAGCAGGACCAGCTTGGTATCGAAGGCGAAGCTGTGGCCCGAGGCGATGAAGGCGGCCAGCGCCACAAAGGCCAGCGCCGCGGCAGCCGGCACGAGAACGCGCGGCTGCCACCATGGCGCCGACGCCTGGCTCAAAGCGTGCAGCGGCTCAGGCATGACGGCTTTCAACTCCAGAATCGGGTCGGGCGAGCGGCGATGACGGTCAAGGCTCTGGGCAGCAAGCCATAGGTCAACGCCCCTGCCCTGCGCTCGACCTCACCATCGAAGGTGATGTGCCCCTGTCGCTTGTCGCGGCGGGACAGCGTGACCGCATTACCCGTGAAGGAGCTGAGATTGCGGGACGAGCGCCAGCGGCCGGAGGCGACGGACAAGGCCGCCTTGCTACGCGAATAGAGGCCACCCGCATTCAACACGTGGACTTCGAAGACGCCGCCATCGAGACAATCGCGCCGCCATTCGGCGCCGTTGAAACGATTGACGGTGACCAGTACGGCATCCGCCTCGACGACCCGGCTCTGATTGCCGATGGCAATCTCGACGGCGACCGGGCGGGTGAACAGGATCGAGCGCGTCGCCGCGATGCCGAAGGCGGCGGCACGGCTGAAGGGGAAGCGGCGGCGCGCATGTTCACGCTCGCGCGCCATCAGGCTGAAGAAACCCATGCCGGAGATCGAATGGAACAGCCGGTCGTTGACGCGGCCGACATCCATCGCGACAGGCTCGCCATGACAGAGCGCCGCAACCTGCTGCTCGAGCGGGCCGAACAGGCCGAGGTCTCGCCCCAACACATTGACGGTTCCCATCGGCAGAATGCCGACCGGGCGGTCCGCCTGAATCAGCACGGGCAAGGCGCCGTTGATGGTGCCGTCGCCACCGGCCAGGACCGGTATCGTCCTGTCCTTCTCGATCGCCAGCGACAAGGCGCTGCCGATCTCGCGCGGCGGGACGAGCTTGACGTCCGCGTGGCAGCTATGGGCCTTGAAGGCGGCCTCGATACGAGCCGCAAAGGCGTCGGCACCTGCTTCGAGGACCGCTCCGGCGCGGGCGTTGACGACAACGGTGTGACGCATGTGGAGCCCAAGATAGGTGCCCCGCGTGGCTGCGCAAGACCGCCCTTACGCTGCTGCGGGGCGCGCATCGAATTGCGCGGGCTGCGGCGGGGCCAGCGGCATGGGCGTCTCACCGACTTCTTCGGTGATCACCTCGAAGCGCTGCAAGGTATGCATTCCGAAGGAACACATCATCGCGGTATCGGTCGCGTCACGACCGCGGGCGATGACGATGCGGCCGATGCGCGGTTCGTTGTGGCGGGCATCGAAGGTGTACCAGCGGCCGCCCAGGAAAACCTCGAACCAGGCATTGAAGTCCATCGGCGCGGGATTCGGCGGCACGCCGATATCGCCGAGATAACCATTGCAGTAACGGGCCGGGATGTTCATGCAGCGGCACAGCGCGACAGCCAGATGCGCGAAATCGCGGCAGACGCCGATCCGCTCCTCGAAGGCCTCAGCGGCCGTGCGCGTGCTGCGCGCGAAATGATAGCCGAATGTCAGGTGATTGTGGACGAAATCGACGATCGCCTGGACGCGCGGCCAGCCCGGCGCGATCTGCCCGAACAGTGACCAGGCCTGATCGAAGAGCTTGTCGGTCTCGCAGTAGCGGCTGCCGAGCAGATAGAGGAGCGCCTCGTCGGGCAGACGTGAGGGGGCGATCTCCCGTGCCGCCGGGTGGACAGGATCGGGCTCCCCTGAATCATGCACAACCCCTTCCGATTCAAGGCGGATGCCGCCGGGAGGCGCCACCATGCGCCGGCAGATATTGCCGAAGGCGTCGAGATGCTGTGCGACGGCGATCGGCAGCGAGGGATCGGCCAAGGCGCTGACCCGCATCTCGTCGGGCATCGTCAGGTCGTGGCGGCGCGAGGGGTGGACATCGAGCAATGTGACAAGGGGCATCTCACGCGCGCAAACCAACTCGATCCGATAGCCGTAACGGATGCGCATCTCGCCTTCTCCTGATGTGAGGGACGGCCGCCTCGCGGCTGTGCCGCGGTGGCTCATCGGGTCTCGAATTCCCCCACCGACCAGACGCGCGAGGGCGCCCTCTGGTTCCCTCGCTCTGGCCAAAAAGCGCCGCGGCCACCTGCGAGAACGCATGAGACGCCGCAAAAAGAAGATGCGGGCCTTTCGGCCCGCATCCCGCCGCCACGGCGGTTCGGCTGGGGGGATAGCAACCGCCGCGACCAGCGTCTGGCAGCCGCTACATCATCCAGTAGGGCATCGTGCCGTAATAGTCGTGGACACGCTTGCCGTAAGCCTTGTCCTCCCAGTCGGGCTCGCCCTCGCTGTCGTACATCGGCGCAGCTTCGAGCTTTTCCTTTGTCAGAGGCACGACGTAGCCGCCGCGCTGCGGGTCGTAGTCGAGAACGCTCCACGGAATTGGATGGTATTTCTCGCCGAGGCCGAGGAAGCCGCCGAAGGACATGATCGCGTAGGCGACCTTTCCGGTCTGCTTGTCCAGCATCACGTCGTAGATCTCGCCGAGATGCTCCCCAGCCGCGTTGTAGACGTCCGTTCCCGCAACGCGAGCCCCCGCAATCAAGGGATTGGCAGTGGTAGTGGACGTGGTGGACATCGCCATGTCGGGTTCCTCCATGTGTCGGGGGCGCGTCGCTTCAGCCCCGGAAACTCGTCTCCTCAACGTCCTGCGGAAGCCAAAGGTTCCAGCTTTTTCAGAGCCTTTTTGTGCAATCCTCCGGCATCACATTTCCGGCTTTTTCGTCATGTGAATGGAGGTCGCGCTCCGCATCGGGAACCTTTTGGCCGCACGGCCGGTTTCGGACTGCGAGCGAAATCGCCGTTTTGTGAAGAGGAGAACAGTCGGCATGAAGAAGTTCATGGTCATCGTGAGTCTGGCAGCCGCCCTGGGCGCCTGCACCGCGCGTGAACAGAATGCAGGTACTGGCGCTCTTATCGGCGCGGGCGCAGGCGCCCTTATTGGCGGTGCAGCGACGGGCCGGGCCGGCGGCGCCCTGGCGGGTGCGGCTATCGGCGGCGCCAGCGGCGCCATCATTGGCCATGCCGCGACGCCGGATCAGATCTGCTACGGCCGCGACGAGTGGGGCCGGCGCGTGCGTTACACCTGCTGAGCGAAGCTTCAGCGGATCCATGGAAGGCTCGCCGATCCGGCGGGCCTTTTTTCATGGGGCGATGCGAGCCAACGCGCCCGTCGCCGCGGATGTCTCAGTCGGGCAGAAAACCGGAGATCTCATCAGGCTCTGTGGCCAGCACGTAACGCCGCTGCACGACATTCTCTCGGCGGGACTGCGAGAGGCGTTGAACCGCGTCGACCTCACGAAATCCGAGCTTTCGCAACACCCGTCCTGATGCCTCATTGTCGAATGCATGCCCTGCCTTGAGCCTGGACAGGCGAAGCGTCTCGAACGCGAAGCGAACCGCCGCACCTGCTGCCTCGGACCCGTAGCCGCGCCCCCATGCTGTTCCATCAAGCCAGTAACCGAGCGTGCCCTCGGTTGCGTCAACATTGTCAATGTCCACGAGGCCGATCATCGTTCCTCCGAGCAATATCGCGAAACGATAGGCTTCTCCGGTCGTCCATTCGCGCTCGTGATCGGCAAACCACTGGCCAACCTCCGACGCATCAGGCGGAAAGGACGCCATTTGCAGCATGCGCGACACGTTCCAATTCGATCTGATCTCGACGGCTCTGCTCACGTCCAGCGCGGAACTGGGGCGCAGAACCAGACGATCCGTCACGATCGGAACGCGGGCAGTTGGCGAAATACGCATACCTCTCCGGATAGGCAGCGCGGATGAAGAGAGTGCGACGGCCTTTTTTATGCCGCCTGGTCTGCCGCGTCAGACCTGCCCGTAGGGGCCGAAGCGCCCGACGAAGCGATGGCGGAAGCCGGGATAGAGCAGCCGCACGGCCGTGACTGGCTTCGTCTGGTTCCAGGTCCGGCGTTCGACCAGGAGGCAGGGCTCGCCAACCGCGACGTCGAGCAGGCCCGCCTCCTCCTCGCCCGCTCCGACGGCGCTGATCGCGTGCTCCGCCTGCGACCAGAGGCTGTGCTTGAGCAGCCAGTCGCCGGGAGGGGTCTGCGCGAAATCCTCTTCGGCGAGGCCAGCGACGGCATCGGCATGGATGACGCGTTCTTCAAGCACATGCGGTTTGCCGTCGGCGCGATGCAGCACGACGAGATGAGCCACCTTGTCCGAACGTTTCAGGCCAAAGCGCTCGGCGACTTCCGGCGCGGGCCGGCCGTCGCTGCGCGACAGGACATCATAGGCATAGGCCTGTCCGAGCTGCGCGACCTCCTCCGGAATCGAGAGGATATCGAGCATGGCGTGGCTGGCCGGGGGGCTGGCGACGATGGTGCCCGAGCGGCGGCGGCGCACGATGAGGCCCTCGCGGGCAAGCTGCACCAATGCGCGGTGCACGGTCATCCGCGAGGCCCCGAGCTGCTCCATCAAGGCATGCTCCGGCGGCACGCTCGTACCGGGCGGCCATTCCCCGGTCACCACCAGATCGCGGATCGCGCGCCGGATCTGATCATAGACCGGCCCGGCGCCATCCAGTTTCACCGCGTCGAGCCGGGTCTCCGTCATCGTCGTCCCTGATTATTCCGCTGCGAGCAGGCGCCGCATCACGCCGGCGAAGCGTGTGCGCACCGAATCGCGGGCGAGATGCCGCCCCTCGGCCACCACCCTCCTGCCACCGACGACGACGTCGCGCAAAGGCAGGGCGTTAGCGGCGAAGATCGCGCTGTCGACCGCTTCCGCGCCGCCCCTGCCGACGAGGGCCGGGTGATCGGTGTCGAGCGTGATGAAATCGGCGCGATGGCCGGTCGCAATGGCGCCGATAGCACGGCCGCAAGCCCGCGCGCCGCCGGCGCAAGCGGCCTGCCAAAGCGCGAGACCGGTTGAGGCTGCCTCGTCGGCGAAGAGCGCGCGACGCCGGTCGCGCAGGCGCTGCGAATATTCGAGCTGGCGCAATTCGGCGCCGGCATCGATCTGGATATTGGAATCGCTGCCGACGCCGAAGGCGCCGCCGGCATCGCGATAGCGGATGCCATCGAAGATGCCGTCCCCGAGGCTCGACTCGGTGATCGGGCAGAGGCCGGCGACGGCTCCGCTGCGGGCGATGCCGTCACGCTCGGCATCGCTCAGATGAGTCGCATGGATCAGGCACCAGCGCCGATCGAGCGGAATCGTGTCCATCAGCAATTCAACCGGGCGCTTGCCGGTGATCTTCAGGCTGGCCTCGACCTCCGGCACCTGCTCGGCGACATGGATATGGACGGGATCGCTGGGGCGCAGCGACGAGACCCAGCCGAGATCGTCGAGCGCGACGGCACGCAGCGAATGCGGGGCCACGCCGAGCCGCGCATCGGGCAGATCGCGGATCGCGGCGGCGCTGCCTTCCAGCAGACGCTGATAGGCGTCGCGCTCGTTGACGAAGCGGCGCTGGCCGTGGACCGAGGGCGCCTGCCCGAAATTGCCGAAGCGATAGAGCACCGGGAGAAGCGTGAGGCCGAGCCCGGTTTCCTGGGCGGCAGCGGCGATCGCTTGCCCCATCGCCGCGATGTTGGCGTAGGCGCGCCCGTCCTTGTCGTGATGGAGGTAATGGAACTCGGCGAGCGCGGTGAAGCCGCCCTCCAGCATCTCGACGAAAGCCTGCGCGGCGATGGCTTGCACGTCCTCAGGATCGAGCCGGTCGAGGAAGCGATACATCACCTCTCGCCAGGTCCAGAAGGAATCCTCCGGCGCGCCGCGGCGCTCGGAGAGGCCGGCCATGCCGCGCTGGAAGGCATGGCTGTGCAGATTCGGCATGCCCGGCAGCGTGATGCCTGAGAAGCTGCTGGTATCCCCGGCCGGCTTCACCCCTGCTTCGACGGAGACGATCGCGCCATCGGCGACTGTCAGCTTCACATCGCGGGCAAAACCTTCGGGCAGGAGAGCCTCGGCCAGATGCAGGGTCTCGGTCACCGTTTCGCTCCGTCGCTCGCTGGCGTTCAATTGCATATGCAATTAACACTTGCCAATTGCATATGCAATTGGATAGCATGACCTCAATTCAAAGAGTAGCGGGAGGACGCACGGTGGCGAAAGCGCCTGGTGAAACGCTGGCTTGCGACAAGCTTTGGACGAATGCGCGGCTGGCGACGATCTCGCCTGCAATCGATGCGCCCTATGGCGCGGTTGAAGACGGCGTGATTGCCGCCCGGGACAGCCGCATCGTCTTTGCAGGGCCGCGCAGCGAGGCCCCTGCCCTCCAGGCCAATGAGACCATCGATTGCGGGGGACGCTGGATCACGCCCGGCCTGATCGATTGCCATACCCATCTCGTCTATGGCGGCGACCGCGCGCATGAGTTCGAGCTTCGCTTGCAGGGCGCGACCTATGAGGAGATCGCGCGGGCCGGCGGCGGCATCCTCTCCACCGTCAAGGCGACGCGCGAGGCGAGCGAGGACACGCTCTTCGCCTCCGCCGACCGGCGCCTCGCCGCGCTCATGGCCGAGGGCGTCACCACCGTCGAGATCAAATCCGGCTACGGGCTGGAGCAGCAGGCCGAGCTGAAGCAGCTCCGGGTCGCACGCCAGATCGGCCGCGAGCGGCCTGTCACCGTCCGCACCACCTTCCTCGGCGCCCATGCCGTGCCGCCGGAATACAAGGGGCGTTCGGGCGATTACACCTCCCTCGTCGCCGGGTCGATCCTCGATGCCGTCGCAGCCGAAGGGCTGGCCGATGCGGTCGACGTCTTCTGCGAGGGCATCGCCTTTTCGCCCGAAGAGACCCGGCAGGTCTTCGAAGCTGCCAAGGCCAAGGGCCTCGCGATCAAGATCCATGCCGAGCAACTCTCCAACCTCTACGGCGCGAAGCTCGCGGCCGAGATGGGGGCGCTTTCCGCCGATCATCTCGAATATCTCGACGAGGCCGGCGTCATCGCCATGGCCAAGGCCGGCACGGTCGCGGTCGTGTTGCCGGGCGCCTTCTACTTCTTGCGCGAGACGCAGAAGCCGCCGATCGAATTGATGCGCAAGCATGGCGTCGCCATCGCGCTCGCCACCGACGCCAATCCCGGCTCCTCGCCGCTGACCTCGCCGCTGCTCGTGCTCAACATGGCCTGCACGCTCTTCCGCATGACGCCGGAGGAGGCGCTGGCCGGACTCACCCGCCACGCCGCCACGGCGCTCGGCCTGCAAGACGAAATCGGCACGCTGGAGGCCGGCAAACGCTGCGATCTTGCGATCTGGGACATCGAGCGCCCGGCCGAACTCGCCTACCGCATCGGCTTCAACCCGCTTCACACCCGCATCTGGAACGGACAATGACCACGGTTTCGCTTGCCCCGGGCGCCGCCCGCCTTACCGATTGGCGCGCCATCCTCGACGGCGCCACAGCCGCCCTCGCCGGCGACAGTGCCACCTCGATCGCCTCCGGGCAGAAGATCGTCGAGGAGATCGTCGCCGCCGGCACGGTGACCTATGGCGTCAATACCGGCTTCGGGAAGCTCGCCAGCGTCCGCATCGCCGATGCCGATCTCGCCAAGCTCCAGAGCAACCTGATCCTCTCGCATGCGGTCGGCACCGGCCCGGCCCTGCCTGACGGCGTCGTCCGCCTGCTGCTGGCGATGAAGGCCGCGAGCCTGGCGCGCGGCGCCTCCGGCGTGCGGCCGGTCGTGATCGAGGCGCTGATTGGTGCGCTCAATGCCGATGCCTTGCCGGTGATCCCCGCCAAGGGTTCGGTCGGCGCTTCCGGCGACCTCGCCCCGCTCGCCCATATGACCGCGGCCCTGATGGGCTTCGGCGAGATCCGCCTGAAGGGCGAGGCGATGCCGGCGGCCGAGGCGCTGAAGCGCGCCGGACTTAGCCCGCTTGCGCTCGGCGCCAAGGAGGGCCTCGCGCTCATCAACGGCACGCAGGTCTCGACCACGCTGGCGTTGACCGGGCTTGCCACCATCGCCCGCGTCTTCGACGCCGCGCTCGTCGCCGGCGCGCTCTCGGTCGATGCACTCAAGGGCTCCGACACGCCCTTCGACCCGCGCATCCAGAGCCTGCGCGGCCAGCCCGGCCAGATCAAGGTCGCCAAGATCCTGCTCGAGCTTATCGCCGGCAGCGCGATCCGCGAGAGCCATCGCCATGGCGATACGAAGGTGCAAGACCCCTACTCGCTGCGCTGCCAGCCTCAGGTGATGGGCGCGGTGCGCGATCTCATCGGCAACGCCGCCGCCACGCTTGGCATCGAGGCCAATGCCGTCACCGACAACCCGCTGGTGCTCGGCCCCGGCGAGATCGTCTCGGGCGGCAATTTCCACGCCGAGCCGGTCGCCTTCGCCGCCGACATTCTGGCGATAGGCGTCTGCGAGATCGGCAACCTCTCCGAGCGGCGCATGGCGCTGCTGGTCGACCCGGTGATGAGCGGGCTGCCGCCCTTCCTCGCCCGCGATGCCGGCCTGAACTCGGGCTTCATGATCGCGCAGGTCACCGCCGCGGCGCTGGCTTCCGAGAACAAGCAGAAGGCCTATCCGGCTTCCGTCGACACCATCCCCACTTCGGCCAACCAGGAAGACCATGTTTCGATGGCGACGCATGGCGCGTTCCGCCTGATCGACATGGCGAAGAATGCGGCGAGCGTCATCGGCGTCGAGCTGATGGCGGCCGCGGAAGCGATTGAGCATCACCGTCCGCTCAAGACCAGCGCGCGGCTGGAGCCGGTGCTCGCGCTGCTACGCGAGAAGATCGCGCCGCTGACCGAGGACCGCTATCTCGCCCCCGACCTCGCCGCCGCGACCGAGTTCGTGCTCTCCGGCGCCGTCGGCAAGGCGGCGGGCCTCGACAGCTTCGCCGAGTGCGCGGCGTGAGGGACGACCGTCATTCTCGGGCGAAGCGCAGCGGAGACCCGAGAATCTCGGGACGCGCAGGCGCAAGGAGCCTTTTTCGGTGGGAGATGCTCGGGTCTAGCCCGAGCATGACGGAGCAGTGAAATGACCGACATCGTCACCGTCACGCGGGGTTCTTCCCCGCTGATCCTCTCGATGCCGCATCCCGGCACCGGCCTGCCGCCGGAAGTCGCTGCGGCGCTGAACGAGCGCGGCCGGCTGGTCGAGGACACCGACTGGCATATGCGCCAGCTCTACAGCTTCGCCACGTCGTTTGAGCCGACGATCGTCGAGGCGCAGCTCTCGCGCTTCGTCATCGACCTCAACCGCGACCCCGCCGGCGTCTCGCTCTATCCGGGCCAGGCGACGACCGAGCTCGTGCCGACCACGACCTTCGACGGCGCACCGATCTGGCAGGTCGCGCCGGACGCAGCCGAGATCGAGCGGCGCAAGGCGGCCTATTTCCAGCCTTATCACCAGGCGCTGGCCGCCGAGATCGCGCGGGTCAAGGCCGAGCATGGCTATTGCGTGCTCTGGGACTGCCACTCGATCAAGTCGGTGATCCCGCGCCTGTTTCCGGGCACGCTGCCGACGCTCAACCTCGGCACCAATTCAGGCGAAAGCTGCGCCCCCAGCGTCGAGGCGGCAGCCGTCGCAGCGATGGCCGGCCATCCCTTCACGCAAATCCTGAATGGCCGCTTCAAGGGCGGCTGGATCACCCGCCATTACGGGCGCCCCTTCGAGCGCGTACACGCGCTCCAGATGGAAATCGCGCTTTCGGCCTATCTCGCCGAGGAAACCGCGCCCTGGGCCTTCGACGAGACGAAGGCCGCCAGCCTGCAGACCGCCTTGTCAGCCACAATCGAAGCCGCGCTTGCCGCAGCCGCAGCCATCGAACGGAGCCGCTCATGACCCGCCTGGACAATACCCGCGTCATCCGCCCCGCCACCGGCACCGAACTCACAGCCAAGAGCTGGCTGACCGAAGCGCCGCTGCGTATGCTGATGAACAACCTGCATCCTGATGTCGCCGAGAACCCGCAGGAGCTCGTGGTCTATGGCGGCATCGGCCGCGCCGCCCGCTCCTGGGAGGATTTCGACCGCATCGTCGCGGCGCTGCGCCAGCTCGAGGCCGACGAGACGCTGCTCGTGCAGTCCGGCAAGCCGGTCGGCGTGTTCCGCACCCACAAGGATGCGCCGCGCGTCCTGATCGCCAACTCCAACCTCGTGCCGCATTGGGCGAACTGGGACCATTTCAACGAGCTCGATAAGAAGGGGCTCGCGATGTACGGCCAGATGACGGCCGGCTCCTGGATCTATATCGGCACCCAGGGCATCGTGCAGGGCACCTACGAGACCTTCGTCGAGGCCGGGCGCCAGCATTATGGCGGCAGCCTCAAGGGCAAATGGGTGCTGACCGGCGGCCTAGGCGGCATGGGCGGCGCCCAGCCGCTGGCGGCGGTGATGGCCGGCGCCTCCTGCCTCGCCGTCGAGTGCAATCCCGACTCGATCGATTTCCGTCTGCGCACCCGCTATCTCGACGAGAAGGCCGAGACGCTCGACGAAGCCCTGGAGATGATCGCCCGCTGGACGAAGAATGGCGAGGCGAAGTCGGTCGGCCTGCTCGGCAACTGCGCCGAGATCCTGCCGGAAATGGTCCGCCGCGGCATCCGGCCGGACATGGTCACCGACCAGACCTCGGCGCATGACCCGGTCAACGGCTACCTGCCGAAGGGCTGGACCATGGGCCAGTGGAAACAGGCGCGCGAAGCCAATCCGAAGTCCGTCGAGAAGGCCGCGCGCGCCTCGATGCGCGAGCATGTCGAGGCGATGATCGCCTTCCAGGACATGGGCATCCCGACCTTCGACTACGGCAACAATATCCGCCAAGTCGCCAAGGACGAGGGGCTTGAGAACGCCTTTGCCTTCCCGGGCTTCGTGCCGGCCTATATCCGCCCGCTGTTCTGCCGCGGCATCGGCCCGTTCCGCTGGGCCGCCCTTTCGGGCGATCCGGAGGATATCTACAAGACCGACGCCAAGGTTAAGGAGCTGACGCCCGGCAACACGCACCTGCACAACTGGCTCGACATGGCGCGCGAGCGCATCTCGTTCCAGGGCCTGCCGGCGCGCATCTGCTGGGTCGGCCTCGGTGATCGCCATCGGCTGGGCCTCGCCTTCAACGAGATGGTCCGGAACGGCGAGCTGAAGGCGCCGGTCGTGATCGGCCGCGACCATCTCGACTCCGGCTCGGTCGCCTCGCCGAACCGCGAGACCGAGGCAATGAAGGACGGCTCGGACGCGGTCTCCGACTGGCCGCTGCTCAACGCGCTGCTCAACACCGCGAGTGGCGCTACCTGGGTCTCGCTGCATCATGGCGGCGGCGTCGGCATGGGCTTCTCGCAGCATTCGGGTGTCGTGATCTGCGCCGATGGCACCGACGACGCGGCTGCCCGCCTCGCGCGCGTGCTCTGGAACGATCCGGCGACTGGCGTGATGCGCCATGCCGATGCCGGCTACGACATCGCGTTGGACTGCGCCCGCGAGAAGGGGCTCAACCTGCCGGGTATTCTGGGCTGAGCCCTCGTGTCATTCCGGGGGGCTCCGCGCAGCGGAGAACCCGGAACCCACGACCGGGCGAGCCCTACCCGATCGCAGCATTCTACCCAGTCGTGGGTTCCGGGTTCGCCCTTCGGGCGCCCCGGAATGACATGGGTGGTGGCGTGAATTCCAAGGAGCCTTCCATGCGCATCATCCGCGCCGCCGATTGCAGGGTCATGCCGTGGAAGAACGGCGGCGGCACCACGACCGAGATCGCGGTGGCGCCGGACGGCGCCTCGCTCGGCGATTTCGACTGGCGCATCTCGATGGCCCATGTCGGGCAGGACGGGCCGTTCTCATCCTTCCCCGGTATCGACCGGACGCTCTCGGTCCTGACCGGCAATGGCATTCGGCTGGCCTTCGGCGACGGCGAGACGGTGGCGCTCGACCGCGCGACCGCGCCGTTCTTCTTCGCCGCTGACCGGGCGGTGGATGGCGTCCTGGTCGACGGGCCGATCGACGATCTCAACGTGATGAGCCGGCGCGGGACGTGGAGCCATAGCGTCGAGCGCCTGAGCAGCGGGTCGCATGAGATTGCGGCCGAGCGTGGATTGCTGGTTCTGGTGGCCCGCCACGGCGATTGGCAGGTGAATGGCACGACGCTCGCCGCCGGCGACAGCGCCATCCTGTCGGCTCCCGCCGCCGTCGCGTTGCACGCCAAAAGTGGGGGCGAACTCTTCGCCATCCGACTGTCGCCGGCTTAACCCAAACCGTCATTCTCGGGCGGAGCGCAGCTCCGACCCGAGAAGCTCTTGCCGAAAAGGGCACTGGTTTTCGAGATGCTCGGGTCAAGCCCGAGCATGACGCCTTCCCTCGCCTCACGCCGCCTGCCGCGGCTGCGGGCCGACATAGACCGATTGCGGCCGGATCAGCCGGCCGCCGGCGATCTGCTCCTTGGCATGGGCGAGCCAGCCCGTCGTCCGTCCGAGCGCGAAGACGCAGGTGAAGGAATCCGGCGGGAAGCCGAGCGCCTCCAGCAAGAGTGCCGTGTAGAACTCGACATTGGTTTCGAGCGTGCGATTGGGTTTGCGTTCGCGCAGGATGGCGAGCGCCGCCTGCTCGACCGCCTCGGCCAGGGCGAGGCGCCCACTATCGGCGCCGAGCCGACGGATCGCGCCCTTCAGCGCATCGGCACGCGGATCGCGCACGCGATAGATGCGATGGCCGAAGCCCATCAGGCGGTCGCCACGATCGAGCGCGGTTTCCAGCCAGGCGCGGGCATTGCCGGGCGCGCCGATCGCATCGAGCATCTCGATCACCGGGCCGGGCGCGCCGCCATGGAGCGGCCCCTTTAGCGCACTGACGCCGGCGAGCACGGCCGAGACCAGCCCGGCGCGGGTCGAGGCGACGACGCGCGACGCAAAGGTCGAGGCGTTGAGGCCGTGATCCGCGACGGTCACGAGATAGGTATCGAGCGCGGCGGCCTGCTGCTTCGTCGGCGCCTTGCCTGTCAGCATGCGCAGCGTATCGGCCGCCTGCGACAGCGCCGGATCGGGTGTAATTGGCGCGCCCCCCTGCCGCAGGCGCAGCGACGCGGCAGTGAAGACAGCCGGCGCCGCCAACAGCTGCAGGACCGTGCCGGCATCCTCGCCATCGGGGATCAGCGCCGTCATCGCCCGGATCATCTCGACCGGGCCGAGCGTCATGGGCACCGTCGCCTTGGCGACGACCGTCTCGAACAATTCCTGCCGGGCCGCGCCCAGCGCTGCCGGCAGGTCATTCATGGCGGGCAGGTCCGGCACGAAGCCGTCGAGCATCAGCCCGGCCATCTCCTCGAAGGAGGTGTGTCCCGCCAGTTCGTCGAGGCTGTGGCCGCGCATCACCAGCCTGCCCGCCGCTCCATCGACTTCCGAGAGCACGGTATGGGCGGCAACGACATCTTCAAGTCCATCGGACATGGCGATCACTCCTGCAAAACGATGGCTTGAGGATCGGTAGCTTCATCGCTAGAATCAATCTTGAACAATATAATCAATGTATTTACCGATGACCGACTGGCTGACGGCGCAACAGGTGATGCAGCGGCTCGGGCTGAAGCCGCAGACGCTCTACGCCTATGTCAGCCGCGGGCTGATCGAGGCGCGCGGCGACGCAGCGGATTCGCGGCGGCGGCTCTACCGTGCGGAGGATGTGGCGCGGCTGGAGCATCGCAAGGCGCGGGGTCGGAAACCGGCTGCCATCGCGGAGGATGCGATCGCCTTCGGCGAGCCGATCCTGGCCTCGGGCATCGCGACGATCCAACGCGGCAAGCTCTGGTATCGTGGGCAGGATGCCGAAAGGCTGGCCGATACGGCGAAGCTGGAGGATGTCGCAAGGCTACTCTGGGATTGCGGCTCGCAGCGCTTTCCGCCTCTGTTCACGATCGTGCCGGAGGCGCCGGCCCGGCAGCGGATGTTCGCCGTGATCGCAGCGCGCGCCGCCAGCGACCCGGCCATGGCCGGCCGGACGAAGAAGGCGCTCTATCTGGAGGCAGCCTCCGTGATCGATTCCCTGGTCGATGCCATTGCCGGGCGACCGGGCCAGGGGCCGATCCATCACCGGCTGGCGCAGGCCTGGGGCTGCGACGAACGCGGCGCCGACCTGATCCGCCGCGCGCTCGTGCTGCTGGCCGACCACGAGCTCAACGCCTCGACCTTCGCGGTGCGCGTCGCGGCCTCGACGCGCGCTTCACTCGCGGCCTGCATCCTCGCCGGGCTCGCGACGCTGTCCGGGCCGCTGCATGGCGGGATGACCCCGCGCGTGCTCGGGCTGATGCGCGAGATCGCGAGCGAGGGCGTCGAGATGGCGGTCTCCGCCCGGCTTGCGACGGGCATGCCCCTGCCCGGCTTCGGCCACCCGCTCTATCCGGACGGCGATGCGCGGGCGCGGGCACTGCTCACCGCGTTCACGCTGCCGCCGGCCTATGAGGAGACGCGCCGGGCCGTCACTGCGCTGACCGGAGAGGAGCCGAATATCGACTTCGTGCTGACGGCGATCGCGAGCGAACTCGGGCTTGCGCCGGATGTCTCGTTCCAGATCTTCGCCGCGGCGCGCTGCGCCGGCTGGATCGCCCATGCGCTGGAGCAAGGCGAGACCGGACGCCTGATCCGGCCTCGCGCCCGCTATGTCGGGCCGGAGCCGGCCTAGGCCGGCTCGAAAAATTTGTCATTCCGGGGCTTCGCGCAGCGAAGAACCCGGAACCCACGACCGGGTGAGGGGCTTACAACCCGGCATCAAATCCCACCCAGTCGTGGGTTCCGGGTTCGCGCCTGCGGCGCGCCCGGGAATGACAAAGGTGGTGCTGTTAGCAGCCGCCATCTAAGCCGGCTCATCGACCTTCGTCTGCGTCGCCTTCCGCCCAAGCTCGCCCTCACGCTCGTCGATATAACCGCGCGTGATCGGCAGTCCGTCGAGCTTCTTGGCGAGCTGGAACTGGAAGACCACCAGATCGTCGTGCCGGAAGCTCGCCTCTGAGGCGGCAAGGTAGAACTCCCACATCCGGGCGAAGCGCTCGTCATACATCGCCACAGCCTCGGCGCGCCGGGCGAGGAAGTTCTCGCGCCAGGCCTTCAGCGTCTCGGCATAGTGGAGGCGGAGCACCTCGACATCGGTGATGACGAGCCCTTCCTGCTCCACCGCCGCCGCCACCTCCGACATGGCGGGGATGTAGCCGCCGGGGAAGATGTACTTGGCGATGAAGGGATTGGTCGCGCCAGGCGGCGTCGAGCGGCCGATCGTGTGGATCAGCGCCACGCCATCGTCGTTGAGCAACTCGCGGATCTTGCGGAAGTAGTCGCGATAATAGCCGACGCCGACATGCTCGAACATGCCGACCGAGACGATCCGATCGAAGGGCTCCGTCAGGTGGCGGTAATCCTGCAGCCGGAACTCGACCGGCAGGCCGGACTCCCCGCCTCGCTCCCGCGCGATGGCGAGTTGCTCCTCGGAGAGCGTGATGCCCGTCACCGAAGCGCCGGTCTCGCGGGCGATCGACAGCGCCATGCCGCCCCAGCCGCAGCCGATATCGAGCACGCGCTGGCCCGGCTGTAGATCGAGCTTGCCCATGATGTGACGCTTCTTGGCGAGTTGCGCTTGCGCCAGCGTCATATTCGGCTGCGCGAAATAGGCGCAAGAGTATTGCATGTCTGGGTCGAGGAAGAGCCGGAAGAAATCGCTCTTCAGGTCGTAGTGATGCGCGACGTTGCGCTTCGCCAGTGCAGGTGTGTTGTTCTGGTGGAAGCGGCGCACAGCGGTGCGCAGCCCCTCCAGCGTCTTGCCCCAGCCCTTCGGACGGGCCTTGTGGATGGCGGCGACCAGCACGTCGAGCAGATCATAGAGCGAGCCCTGCTCGACCACGACGCGCCCGTCCATGACGGCCTCGCCCAAGGCGAGCTCGGGATTGAGCGCAAGTTTCAATTCCGTCGGCGCATCCAAGATCCGCATCCGCAATCGCGGCACGGCTCCCTGTCCGATGGATTGAAGCGTGCCATCGGGAAAAACGACATCGATACGTGGCTCGATCGCGAGCCGAGACAACATCCTGGCAATCAGCGAATGCATTGGCCCCACCTTCGGCAGCGCCCCTTTCGCCCCAAGATGGCAAGTCGGATCGCCGTCGTAACCGCCCCTTGGCGCAAGGCAGGCACTCGCCTGCGACATGACAACGCAGGCGGCGTGGTTCGGTTCCGTTAGGGAAGCATGGCTGACTGCTGGAGGGACTCAGTGGTCGGCGGCGATGACTTCGGCGCGGATCTCCTCGACCAGCCGCTCCTTCAGCGCGACGAATTCCGGTGTCGTCTTGATGGTGTAGGGCCGCGGATGTGGCAGCTCGACCGGGATATCTGCCTTGATCCGCCCCGGGCGCGCGCTCATCACCACGACGCGGGAGCCGACGAAGATAGCCTCCTCGATGTCATGGGTGACGAAGAGCACGGTCTTCTTCTCGCGCTCCCAGATGCCGAGCAGCATCTCCTGCATCAGGGCGCGGGTCTGGTTGTCGAGCGCGCCGAAGGGCTCGTCGAGCAGGAGGATCTTCGGATCGTTGGCGAGCGCGCGGGCGATCGCGGTGCGCTGCTGCATGCCGCCAGAAAGCTGCTTCGGGAAATGATCGACGAAGTGGCCGAGCCCGACGCGCACCGCCCAGTCGCGCGCGATCCGCAGCCGCTCGGCCTCGGGCACTCCCCTCTCGCGCAGGCCGAAGGCGATGTTCTGCTGCACTGTCAGCCAGGGGAAGAGCGTATAGCTCTGGAAGACGAAGCCGCGATCGGCGCCCGGCCCCGAAACAGGAACGCCATCGAGCAGGATGCGCCCCTCGCTCGCCGTCTCCAGCCCCCCGATGATGCGCAGCAAGGTCGACTTGCCGCAGCCGGAGGGGCCGAGAATGGTAATGAAGTCGTTGTCGGCGACGGTGAGCGAAGTCGGCATCAGCGCGCGCGTCGGCTCAGCCCCGCGCTGGCCTGCGAAGACCTTGCCGACATTGTCGATGACAAGCTTGCTCATGCGCGCGCCCATGGGAACAGGCGCTGGTTGACCGCCTTGAACAGGAAATCAGAGATGAGGCCGATGAGGCCGATCACGATGATGCCGAAGATGATCTGCCCGGTGTTCAGCAGCGCCTGGCTGTCGGTAATCATGTGGCCGATGCCGGAGGACGAGCCGATCAGCTCCGCGACGATGACATAGGTCCAGGCCCAGCCGAGGACGAGGCGGAAGATCTCGGCGATCTCCGGCGCCGCATTCGGCAGCATGACGCGGCGCACGACCGAGCGGTCGGTCGCGCCCAACGTGTAGGCGGCGTCGACCAGATCGCGCCGGATCGAGCCGACCGAGACCGCGATCATCAGGATGAGCTGGAAGACCGCGCCGATGAAGATGACGAGCAGCTTCTGCGTCTCGCCGATGCCAGCCCACAGGATCAGCAGCGGGATGAAGGCCGAGGCCGGCAAATAGCGCGCGAAGGAGACGAAGGGCTCCAGGAACGCCTCGATCGGCTTGTAGGCGCCCATCATGATGCCGAGCGGCAGGGCGACGATGACGGCGATGATGAAGCCGCCAACGACGCGCCAGATCGTCATCATGATGTCGAAGCTGAAGCCGTAGCGCACCATCAGATTGTAGCCCTCGCCGACCATGGTCAGTGGATCGGCCAGGAAGAGGCGCTGGACATAGCCGCCGAAGGTCGCGACGGACCAGAGCGCTACGAACAGCGCAAAGAAGGCCACGCCATAGCCTATGCGGGCCGCGGTCGAGACGGGTTGCAAGGGTCTCATCGCACTATCGTTCCGGTGACGGCCATAGCCAGTTGCTTCCAGGGTTCGATCGACCAGAAGCCGGCCGCTGCGCCGGAGGTCGAGGGGAGGATGTAGATTTCGGCGCCGGCCAGCGTCTCCGCCTGCCGCCCATAGACGAGCTGTCCCTCGCGAACTCCAAGGACAGCCTGCGCCGCGCGCTTGCCATTGAAGGCCACGATGCGCGGCGCGCAGGCAGCGATCCGGGACGCGAGGCCGGCCACGTCGAAATGGCTGCCTCGCAGCATGGAATCCGGGCCTGAGCTCCGCTTGGCAACATCGGTCAGGCCGATGCCGTAGCGTGGGAGGCTGCGGAAGTCTTCCGGCGCCAGCTTCACCGGCACCAGCCCGGTCTGATGGAGCACCGACCAGAACTTGTTGCCTGGACCGGCATAATAGGCTCCGCGCCGGGCCGAGGCGGTTCCGGCCTGCGTGCCGCAGAAGACGACGCGCAGGCCGGGCTCGAGAACATCCGGAAGGATGTCGCCGCTTAGGCATTCAAGGCCGGCCGTCACCCTGCAGCCCTCATCCTGAGGAGCCGCGAAGCGGCGTCTGGAAGGATGCTCCAGATGGTTCCCGAGCCTTCTGAAACATCCTTCGAGACGCCATCCCTTTCGGGATGGCTCCTCA
The DNA here is from genome assembly GCF_056394545.1 of Allobosea sp. 10N428. Classification (NCBI taxonomy): domain Bacteria; kingdom Pseudomonadati; phylum Pseudomonadota; class Alphaproteobacteria; order Hyphomicrobiales; family Alloboseaceae; genus Allobosea; species Allobosea sp. 10N428. The sequence goes on from NZ_JBFTIC010000001.1 coordinate 1,327,765, forward strand.
GGATGAGGGCTCGCGGAGATCTCAAGCAACCTCCCCGGTTTCTACTTGCCGGCGACGAACTTCGTGTCGACCAGCGAAGCGAGGTCGGGCTTCGCCTTGACCAGGCCGATCTCGAGCAGCAGGTCGGCCGCCTTGGCCGAGAAGGCCTGCCAGTCGCCGGAGAAGAACTTCTTGTTGCCCTCGGCATCCGACCAGCGCAGGAACGCCGCCGACTTGCCGAACTGCTCGCCGGTCTGTTTCACATCGGCGCCCATGATCTCATAGGCCTTGGCCTGGTCCTTCTTGATCATCTCCAGTGCTTCGAAATAGCTCTGGGTCAGCGCGGCCGCGGCCTTGTCGTTGACGAGGAAGGCCGGCGTGCAGCCGAAGGTGTCCATCACCATCGGGTAGTCGAGGGTGGTGGCGATGATCTTGCCCGCATCCGGCTTGTCGCGGACGGTGGAGAGATAGGGCTCATAGGTCATCGCGGCGTCGTTCTGGCCGGCGATGAAGGCCTGCGCGGCCGGGCCGGGCTCCATGTTGACGACGGTCACATCCTTCACGGACATGCCGTTTTCCTTGAGCATCCAGGCCAGCGCGAAATAGGGTGAGGTGCCGGGCGCCGAGGCCGCGACCGTCTTGCCCTTCAGGTCCTTGATCGAGCCCACACCGTTGCGCACGGCCATGCCGTCGGCGCCGTAGCTCTTGTCAAGCTGGAAGATCTGCTTGGTCTTGATGCCGGCAGCGTCCCAGACGATCCAGGTCTCGACCGTGGTCGCGGCGCACTGGATGTCGCCCGAGGCGATGGCGAGGTGGCGATCCTTCTGCGGAATCTTCTTGATCGTGACGTCGAGGCCGTTCTTGGCGAAGATACCGGCCTCCTTGGCGAGAACCAGCGGCGCGAATCCGGTCCAGCCGGAAATTCCGATATTCACCTTGGTCTGCGCCTGCGCGCCGCCCGCCGCCAGAAGCGCCGCGAGGCCGAAGCCGACGCTCGCGCCGATGCGCTTGAATGCTGCCATGTTCGAAACCCTTCCCCTGTTTTACGGCGAACGCGCCACTCAGGACGCCTAGACAGCGTCATTCACGGCGCGAAGCAACCTTCGTTCCAAATCAGGTTAAATGCATATGCAAACCCGTCAAGGCGCCGATCACCATCGCTTGGGAAAGCCATGACATTCTCTCGTTTGACAGCGCGAGAGGAATTTCCTCCCTTCACGGCCGCTGGCGCAGGGGCGCCTTCTATCGAGTCGAGGTTTTCAGGATGAACGGCGCCGACCGCCTTTGCGACACCCTTCTGATCAACGGCGTCGATACCTGCTTCGCCAATCCCGGCACTTCCGAGATGCACTTCGTCGCGGCGCTCGACCGCAAGCCGCAGATGCGCTGCGTGCTCGGCCTGTTCGAGGGCGTGGTGACCGGCGCCGCCGACGGCTATGCCCGCATGGCCGACAAGCCGGCCGCGACGCTGCTGCATTGCGGGCCGGGCATGGCGAACGCGCTCGCCAACATGCACAATGCCAGGCGTGCCCGCACGCCGATGATCAATGTCGTCGGCGACCATGCCACCTACCATCTCCAGCATGACGCGCCGCTGACCAGCGATATCGAGAGCCTAGCGCATCCGATGTCGCATTTCGTCCGCCGCATCGCCTCGGCCGAGGATGTCGGCCCAGCGATCGGAGAGGCCTATGTCGCCTCGCTGACGCTGCCCGGCGTCACCACCGTTATCCTGCCGGCGGACTGCGCCTGGGGCAGCGTCGAGCCGGCCGCCCTCAAGCCGACGCCGCTGCCGGCGCTGAAGAGCGTCGATTCAGCGGCAATTCGCGAGGTCGCCGCCGGACTGCGCAAGCATGGCGCGCGCGCCGCGATCATGCTGACGGGGCTCGCGCTGCGGGAGAAGCCGATGGAGATGGCAGCCCGCGTCTGCGCCGCGACCGGCGCCAAGATCTTCAGCCAGATGTCGAATGGGCGCATTCAGCGCGGCGCCGGCCGCGTCGCCATGCCCAAGGTGTTCTATCCGATCGACAAGGCGCTCGATCAGCTCAAGGACGTCGATTATCTCGTGCTGGTCGGCGCGCAGACGCCGGTCGGTTTCTTCGCCTATCCGGGCAAGCCCGGGCGCCTTGTCCACGATGACTGCGAGGTCGCGACGCTGGCCAGCCCCGGCGACGATCTGCCCGCAGCGATCACGGCGCTCGCCGAGGAGATGGGCGCGACGAAGACGGCGCCCGTCTATATCGCTCCGGCGCGCAAGGAGCAGCCCGGCCTGCCGACGGGCAAGCTCGATGCCGACAAGGCCTGCGCCATCGTCTCGGCCCTGCTGCCGGAGAATTGCATCGTCTGCGATGAGTCGGTCTCGTCGGGCCGCAGCTTCTACTATGACTGCCACAGGGCACCGCAGCACGACTACATCCAGCTCACCGGCGGCGCGATCGGCGAAGGCATCCCGCTCGCCATCGGCGCAGCGGTCGCCTGCCCCGACCGCAAGGTCATCAACATGCAGGCCGACGGCTCAGGCATGTACACGGTGCAGGGTCTGTGGACGGAGGCGCGCGAGAACCTCGACATCGTCACGGTCGTCTTCGCCAATCGGACCTACCAGATCCTGCATGGCGAGATGCGCGCCGTCGGCGTCAACGATTTCGGCCGGAACGCCACGCTGATGCTCAACATCGACGAGCCGGCGCTGGACTGGGTCTCGATGGCCAAGGGCATGGGCGTCGAAGCCGCCCGCGCCACCACGGCCGAGGAGTTCACGAGCCTGTTCAAGGCCGCGCTCGCCAAGAAGGGGCCGTTCCTGATCGAAGCGGCGATCTGAGACAGCATCCGACCAAAACGCCCTCCGCCCGAGAACGACGTCTCAGGGTGGAGGGCGATCTTTGCGCGGGCAGTGAGGAGAAGCTTTTCTATTCGTCCGGTCGCCATCAATCTGTCGCAGGGCCCCTGCCAGAATTGCGGCTGATTTCGAGAAGGAGCGACCAGCATGAACCGGGACGAGATCCTGAAGGCACCGTCTATGCCCGCTTTCAGCCCGAGCTACCCGCATCCGCCGAACCGCTTCATCAAGCGGGAATATCTGATCATCACCTACGAGACGGACCCTGAGATCATCCGCGCCGCGTTGCCGGAGCCGCTCGAGCCGGCCCCGGGCAACCTCGTCTATTACGAGTGGATGAAGATGCCGGATTCGTCCGGCTTCGGGTCCTATGAGGAGAGCGGCACCGGGATCTATGCCAGCTACAAGGGACAGCCCTGCAATTTCTCCGTGCAGATGTATCTCGACGACGAACCGCCCATCACCGGCGGACGGGAGATCTGGGGCTTCCCCAAGAAGTATGGCGTGCCGCGCCTCGGCGTGATGAAGGACACCCTGACCGGAACGCTGCACTATGACGGCGAGCGCGTCGCAATGGGCACGATGACCTACAAGCATCGCAGCCTCGAAGATCAGCTCGACAAGGTGCGCGACGGCATCGCTGGCCTGAACATCAACCTGAAGCTGCTGCCCGATGTCGATGGCTCACCGAAGGTAGCGCAGCTCGTCGGCTACAATCTCACGGACATCACGGTCCATGGCGCCTGGGAGGGCGAGGCGCGGTTGCATCTCATCCCTCATGTCAATTGCCGGGTCGCCGACTTCCCGGTGCGGAGAATCGTGCGCGCTCGTCACCAGCTCGTCGATTTCACGCTGCCTTTCGGCCGGGTGCTGCACGACTACCTCGCATAGCACCCGCGCTTTTCGGCTTCAGGCGAACCCACCCAGGAAGGCATCGAGGCAGTCGCCGATCGCCTCGATCGCATAGCCGCCTTCCTGCACAACAAGCGTCGGCAGACCGAGCGCCTTCACCTGCCGGCCGATGGCGCCGAAATCGGATGCTTCGAGCTTGAGGACGCCGATCGGGTCGTCCTTATGGGCGTCGTAGCCGAGAGCGATCACCAGCACCTCGGCGCCGAAATCGCGGATCGCCTTGCCGGCCCTGTCGACAGCAGCCTGCATCTCGGCTCCGCCCGCGCCATGGGCGAGCGGCAGGTTGAGGTTGAAGCCCTCGCCCGGCCCGTTGCCGCGCTCGTCCTCATAGCCGGTGAAGAACGGGTAGTAGTTAGACGGATCGGCATGGACCGAGATCGTGAGCACGTCGCTACGGCGGTAGAAGATCTGCTGCGTGCCATCGCCGTTATGGGCGTCGACATCGAGGATCGCGACCTTGCCGAATTCGGAGCGCAGGCGCTGGGCGGCGATCGCGGTGTTGTTGAGATAACAGAAGCCGGTGGCGCGATCGGCGCGGGCGTGATGGCCGGACGGGCGGCAGAGCGAGTAGACTGCGCGCTCGCCGGCGAGGATCGCATCGGCCGCAGAGACTGCGGTCTCGGACGAACGCAGCGTCGAATGCCAGCAATGCTCGCCGATCGGCACCGAGAGATCGCCGAGATACCAGCCGAGCTGACCGATGAAGCCGGTCGGGCGGCAGGGCGGACGGACATCCTCGTCCGGGCGGCCGCTCCAATAGGGGAAGGTGCTCGGCCAGACTTCCGGCCCGCGCTCGGCCGGCAGGTCCTGCCAGCGCGCCCAGGCGGTTTCGAGGAACTTGACGAAGCCGGCATCATGGATCGCCAGGATCGGGTCCGTGCCGTGCGCCGCCGGACGCTCCGGCTTGATGCCATGCTTCGCCAGCGCGCCGAGAAGCCGGTCCGTCCGCTCGGGCAGGTCCTTGGGCGCAACGACCTTGCCGAAGCGCATATATTGCTGCGGATCGTGAAGGGCTTGATCGGGATGGTAGAAGGCACGCATCAGGCGAAAAATCCTCGTCAGGCAACGAGGCGATCAGCCGGCCCCGCACCGGAATGCTAGCAATGACGGCGGCGCCGGTCAGCTACGTCGATGCCGCCCGCCCCTGCGTGGCGGGCGGAGCGGGCCTTACGCCAAGGGCGAGAGCAGCGCCGCGAATTCGCGCGCCAGCGCATCGATCTCGAAGCGTTCGGGCCGGTACCAATCGGTGGAACCGTTGAGCGCGCCGAGCAGGAAATTGCGCAGGACGTCCGGCGCGCGCTCCCGCGGCAGGGCGCCGGCCTGCTGCAGCTCCCCGATCAGCCGGCGCCAGACATCTTCATAGGCGCGCCGCACGGCCCGCACGCTCTCCGGCGCCGGCGCGGCGCCGAAGTTGAATACCTTGATGCTGGCGCTGGTGTAGTCGCCGTGGCCGTGCAGCGCCGCAAGATGGCCGCGGATCGCCGCCTCCAGCCGCTGGCGTGCGGGAGCGCCTTCGGTCGCGGCGAGCGCGGCGACTACGCCCTCATGCACGAAGCGCACACCGTCGTTCACGACCGCCTCGACGATCTCCTCCTTCGAGGCGAAGTGGTAATAGAGGCTCGCCTTGCGGATGCCGACTGCCTCCGCGATCTCCCGCAACGTGGTCTGATGATAGCCGCCATTGCGCAGGAGCCGCGCGGCATGATCGAGGATTTGACGGCGCGAGCCGCCTTCGGTGTCGCGCTGGCTGCGCTCGACTGCGACAGTCATGCGCAGCGCCCCGCGTCATTCTCGGGCGAAGCGAAGCGCAGACCCGAGAATCTCTGGCATGAGATGCTCGGGTCAGGCCCGAGCATGACCCTTGAAGGGGCGCGCAAACGTATCACAGCCGCTTCGCCACCTCTTCGAGCATGACCTCGGTGGCGCCGCCGCCGATGGACTGCACGCGGGCGTCGCGGGTCATGCGCTCGATGGCGCTCTCGCGCATGTAACCCATGCCGCCGTGGAACTGCAGGCAATCGTACATGACTTCGTTGACCAACTCGCCGCAATAGGCCTTGACCATGGAGACCTCGCGGGTGGCGTCGAAGCCTTGGGCGTCGAGCCAGGCGGCGTGGTAGACGAGCTGGCGGCCAGCCTCGACCTTGCCCGCGAGCTCGGCGAGACGCTGGCGGATCGCCTGCTTTTCCCAGAGCGGCGCGCCGAAAGCTTTTCGCGTCTTCACATAATCCAGCGTCAGGTCGATCGCGGCCTGCGACTCGCCGATCGCCATCGCGCCGATCACGGTGCGCTCATTCTGGAAGTTGCTCATGATCGCGTAGAAGCCGCGCCCCTCCTGCCCGAGCAGGTTCTCGGCCGGTATGCGGCAATCGACAAAGGAAAGCTCGGCGGTATCCGAGGAGCGCCAGCCATGCTTGTCGAGCGCGCGTGAGACGGAAAAGCCCGGCGTGCCCTTCTCGACGAGGAAGATCGAGACAGATTGCGAGGGCTTAGCCGCCGGATCGGTCTTGGCGGCGACGCAGTAGAGATCCGCGTAGACGCCGTTGGTGATGAACATCTTCGCGCCGTTGAGCACGTAATGGTCGCCCTCGCGCCGCGCCGTGGTGCGGATGCCCTTCACGTCCGAACCTGCATCAGGCTCGGTTACGGCGACCGCGACGATCTTCTCGCCGGCGATGATGGCCGGCAGATATTTGTCCCGCTGCGCCTTGCTACCGGCATTGGCGATGTGGACCGATGCCATGTCGGTGTGAACCAGCGCGGTGATGGCGACGCCCGAGAAGGTCGAGCGGCCCAGCTCCTCCGCCAGCACGACCGTCGCCAGCGTGTCCATCTCGGAGCCGCCATATTCGGCGGGATAGCGGATGCCGAAGAAGCCGAGCTCGCCCATGCGGCGCAGCACGGCGCGCGGGACGAAGCCGTCCTCCTCCCATTTCAGCGCATGCGGCTTGATCTCGGTCTCGACGAAGCGGCGGACCTGATCGCGCAGCGCCTCGTGCTCCTCGGTAAAGTACGGCGAGCGGCGCACGCCCTCGCCTGCAAGCATCTCGACGGCCGACATGGCTTCCTCCTGCTTGACCGCGGCGTCGCGATCTGACTACCTACCGGACGGTAGGTGAATGTCGCGGCGAGATCAAGGCGCCCGTTCTACCTGCGAGCCCTCATCCTGAAGAGCGCCGAAGGCGCGTCTCGAAGGATGCTCCAGACGGCTCCGACGCACACTGGAGCATCCTTCGAGACGCCGCGTTCCGCGGCTCCTCAGGATGAGGGCTGAGGATATCTTCGCGGGAGAGGCATATGGCGCAAACCGATCCGGGCATCTCCACCACCCCTCCCCCGCTCTCGTCCATGCTGGAGACGCTGCGCCAGCGCCACGGCCTCGTCGCAGAAGGCGGCGGCGAGAAGCTGCGCGCCCGCCACGAGGCTCGCGGCAAGATCATGGTGCGCGCGCGCATCGACCTCCTGCTCGATCCGCAAACACCCTTTCTCGAACTCTCGCCGCTCGCCGCCTGGGGGCTCTACGGCAACGAAGTGCCGGGCGCCGGCATCGTCACCGGCATCGGCGTCGTGCAAGGCCGCGCCTGCATGCTGATCGCCAACGACGCGACGGTGAAGGGCGGCTCCTTCTTCGCCGAGACGGTGCGCAAACATCTGCGCGCGCAAGAGATCGCGGAGGAGCATCGCCTGCCCTGTCTCTACCTCGTCGATTGCGGCGGCGCCTTCCTGCCGGAGCAGGATCGCGTCTTCCCCGACCGAGACCATTTCGGCGGCTCCTTCTACAACCAGTGCCGGATGTCGGCCGCTGGCATCCCACAGATATCGATCGTCTTCGGCGGCGCGACCGCCGGCGGCGCCTATATCCCGGCGCTCTCCGACCAGGTCATCATGGTCAAGGGCACCGGCCGCATCCATCTCGGCGGGCCGCCGATCGTGAAGGCGGCCGTGCACGAGATCGTCGATGGCGAGACGCTGGGCGGGGCGGAGATGCACACGCTGGTCTCCGGCGTCAGCGACCATCTCGTCGAAACGGAGATGGAAGGGCTGGCGAAGCTGCGCGAGATCGTCGGGGCGCTCGGCGAAATCGGCCGCATCACGCCGCCCCCGCAGGCTCCCGCCGCTCCGAAGCTCGATCCGGCTGAGATCGTCGACATCGTGCCTACCGATCTGCGCCGGCCCTATGACGTCCGCGAGGTCATCGCCCGTGTGGTCGATGACAGCGCCTTCAGCGCCTTCAAGCCGGATTACGGCGCGACCCTCGTCACCGGCTTCGCCCATATCCACGGCTACCCGGTCGGCATCCTCGCCAATAACGGCGTCCTGTTCTCGGAGAGCGCGGTCAAGGGCGCGCATTTCATCGAGCTCTGCGACCAGCGCCAGATTCCGCTCCTCTTCCTGCAGAACATCACCGGCTTCATGGTCGGCACCGAGGCTGAGCGCGGTGGCATCGCCAAGCATTCGGCCAAGCTCGTCTATGCCGTCTCGAATGCGCGTGTGCCGAAATACACCGTGCTGATCGGCGGCTCCTACGGCGCCGGCAATTACGGCATGTGCGGGCGAGGTTTTAGGCCCCGCTTCCTGTTCTCCTGGCCCAATGCCCGCATCGCGACGATGAGCCCGGAGGTCGCCGCGACCGTGGTGACGGAATTGCGCCGGCAATCGCTCAAGGGCGCCGCGGACGAAGCAGCCATCGCCGAACTCGGCAAGCGCACCCGCGCCCAGTTCGAGGAGCAGAGCGACCCCTATTACGCCACCGCCCGGCTCTGGGACGACGGTATCATCGAGCCCGAGCAGACGCGCGACGTGCTCGGCCTCTGCCTCGCGCTATCAGCGGGCGAACCCCGCGACACCGGCACGCGGCCGGTCTACCGGATGTGAGCGGCGCCATGTTCGACACTCTCCTCATCGCCAATCGCGGCGAGATCGCCTGCCGCATCATCCGGACCTGCCGCGAGCTCGGCCTCCGCACCGTCGCGGTCTATTCCGACGCCGACAAGGACGCGTTGCATGTCCGGCTCGCCGACACGGCCGTGCATATTGGCCCCGCCCCGGCGCGCGATTCCTATCTGCGCGCCGACCGCATCATCGCAGCCGCGCTCAAGACAGGCGCACAGGCGATCCATCCTGGCTATGGCTTCCTGTCGGAACGGCTGGACCTGATCGCCGCCTGCGAGGCAAACGGCATCGCCTTCGTCGGTCCCTCCGCCCAAGCCATCGAGGCAATGGGCGACAAGATCCGCTCCAAGCAGATCGCACGCGAAGCCGGGGTACCGGGCGTGCTGGGCTATGACGGCGCCGACCAGTCGCCCGAGGCGCTGAAGCGCGCGGCGCTGCGCATCGGCCTGCCGGTGATGGTCAAGGCTTCCGCCGGCGGCGGCGGCAAGGGCATCCGCAAGGTCGAGAACGAAACCGAGCTGGACAGCGCCATCGCCACCGCCAGCCGCGAGGCCGAAGCCGCCTTCGGCGACGGGCGCCTGCTGCTCGAGAAATTCGTGACGCGCCCGCGCCATGTCGAGGTGCAGATCGCAGGCGACAGGCACGGCAACATCGTCCACCTCTTCGAGCGCGACTGCTCGGTGCAGCGCTCCAACCAGAAGCTGCTGGAAGAGGCGCCGGCGCCCAACCTCAAGCCGGAGGCGCGCGCCGCGCTGCACGAGCATGCACTGAAGCTTTCTCGCGCCATCGCCTACGACAATCTCGGCACGGTCGAGTTTCTGGTCGATGCCGCGACGCAGGAGGTGTTCTTCCTCGAGATGAATACGCGGTTGCAGGTCGAGCATCCCGTGACAGAGGCGATCACCGGGCTCGATCTCGTCGAATGGCAGATCCGCATCGCGGCCGGCGAAGAACTGCCGCGCAGCCAAGAGGAGATCACCTGCACCGGCCACGCGATCGAAGCGCGGCTGACGGCCGAGCGCGCCGATGAAGGCTTCCGCCCCGATACCGGCACGATCGCGCTCTGGCGCGAGCCGGCAGGGTTGCGCGTCGACAGCGGCGTCGGGACAGGCAGCGCCGTGTCGCCCTTCTACGACTCGATGCTCGCCAAGGTCATCGCCCATGGGCCGGACCGGGATGCGGCGCGGCGTCGCCTGGCCGATGGCCTGGACCGCATGACGGTATTCGGGCCCGCGACGATCCGGCCTTTCCTCGTCGATGCGCTGAGACAGCCGGTGTTCGCGCGCGGCGAGGCCACGACATTGTTCATCGGCGAGACCTGGCCCGCAGGCTGGCAAGCTTCGGGCGACGACTCCGCGGAACAGGACGCGGTCGCAGCGGCGATCTGGCTTACGGCTCGAGGCAATGCTGCGGCCGGGCCATGGAGGACGCTGAAAGGCTTTCGACTGCTCGCTTCGGCCGGCAAGCCCGGTGCCTGCCATCTCGCACTGACCTCGGGCGGCGAGACCCGCCGGTTGCGGGCGGACGGGACAGATGAGGGCATTCTCGTCACGACCGATCACCGGCAGGTCGAGGTTGCCGTGGCGGCAGCTGGCGCGACGCGTTACACGCTTCTGCTCGATGGCGGGCGCCTGTCCGTCGACGCGGTGCCGGATCGCTCCGGCATCTTCCTGCGCCATGGCAGCTTCGAAGGGCGCATCGAGATCGCGCTCGCGGTTGAGGCAGCGGCCGCCGCCCGCGCCGCACAGGGGCAGACCGGCGATTCCGTTCGCGCCACCATGCCGGGAACGGTCGCCGCCATCCATGTCGCCGAAGGCGACAGCATCGCCGCCGGCCAGGTCGTGGCCGTGCTGGAATCGATGAAGCTCTTCATGGAGTTGAAGAGTCCGGCGGCGGGAACGGTCGCGCGGATCGCCACCCGGCCGGGGGCGACGGCAGCGGCTGGCGAGCTCCTGATCGCCATCGCGCCCTCACCGTGACCGCGAAAGGCACTGGATCGCGGCCGCAGGCCGCAAAGCCGCCGCCTTATCCTGCTTTCCTGAGCCGGCCAAAAGCAGGTCATATCAGCGTCCGTTCATCGTACCCCGGCTAGGAGGAAACGAATCGCCTTGCCGTGCCCGAGTGTCGGCGAGGAAACCGAAAGGAAAGACCATGTTCCGGCGTCAGTTCACGGTCTCGGCTCTCGCCTGCGCCGTCCTGCTCTGCGCGATCCCGGCCAAGGCTCAGTATTACGGCGGACCCTATCGCAACGGGCCGTCCTACGAAGACGACGAGGACGATCGTCCGCCGCCGCCACGCTATTACCGCCGCGATTATGGCTATGAGCGCCCATATTATCGGCCGCGCTACGGCAATATGTGCGTCACCGGCCGGGGCGATTGCCCGACACCGCCGCTGCCCTACGGCTCCGGCTGCGGCTGCAATATCCCCGGCTTCGGCACCAAGCGCGGCATCGTGCAGTAAGCGCCGCGCTCAGATCCGGCGCGCACTTTCCGTCCCGAGATAGCAGATGCCCTCGCCGGGCTTGGCCTTGGGATTGGGGAAGATGATGAAGCCGTCGCGCGGCATCGTCACGACGGTGCCGTCGGCGCGGCGGGCGATCGGCGTGCCCTTGGCGACGCGATCGCCGGTCTTCCAGGCGCCCTCGACACGGTCGCCCTCGGCCTCGCAGATGACGAGGTCGTCCATGTGGACGACGACCCGCTTCTCTGGCGCCGGCGGCGGCTCGTCCGTCAGACCGACATGGGCAAGCGCATTGCGGATCGCAGCATAGCCGACATCGACCGAAGCCGGGTCCTCGTGGCGGCCGCATTCGAGTGTCACGCCATAGCCGCCGGCGAAACGCATGAACTCGGTGGTGCCGAAGCCTTCGGTCACCGCGAGCCGCGGCAGATTCAGCTTCTCGCGTGCCGCAATCAGCCGCACATAGATATCGAGCCAGCCATGGATCATCAGGTCGACGCCGAGGCAGGCGGCGAAGGCGGCTTCGGCTGCACCATGGCGGAAAGGCTCGAGATCGCCGCGATTATCGTCCGGCCCGAAGAAGACGAAGGGCACGCCCTCCCCTGTGAAGGAATGGACGTCGAGCAGCATGTCGTGCTGGCGCAGAATGGCGGAGAGGCGGTTGCCGATCCGGTCCTCATTGTCATCAGGCTGCGGACGCTCGCGCAGGTCGCGGTTGAGGTTGCGATCGCCCTCGCGCGTATGCTGCCGATAGGCCTTGGGATTGGCGACCGGCAGGAAGGTGACCTCGCCGCGCTGGATCGCGACGCGGCCGGCCCGGCAATCCTCCATCACGCGGGCGATGGCATTCGGCCCACAGGTCTCGTTGCCATGGACGGCACCGAAGACGAGGAGCTTCGGCCCCGCCTTCAGCCCGTGGAAGCGGATGGTTTCGAGCGGCGGATCAATCAGGTCTGGAGTCGTCATGGGTCTGCTGTCAGGCTTTGCGAAGCTGCGAATGCGGATCGAGGATATCGCGCAGGCCGTCCCCTAGCAGGTTGAGGCCGAGCACGGTCAGGAAAATCGCGAGACCCGGGAAGATCGAGATCCACGGCGCGGTCGAGATCTGGTCGCGCGCATCCGAAAGCATGCTGCCCCAGCTTGGGAACGGCGGGCGGATGCCGAGGCCTAGGAAGGAGAGCGAGGCCTCCGCGAGCACCGCGCCGCCCATGCCGAGCGTGCCGATGACGATGATCGGGCCGGCGATGTTCGGCAGGATCTGCGTCAACATGATGCGGAAGGTGCCGTAACCGAGCGAACGGGCGGCCTCGACATATCCCAGCTGTTTGACCGAAAGGGTCGCAGCGCGGGTCAAGCGGCAGGTGAAGGACCAGTTGGTCAGGCCCAGCGCGATCAGCAGGCTGGTGAGGCCGGGATTGAGGATCGCCATGATCGCCAGCGCGAAGATCAGGGAGGGAATGGCGAGCATCATGTTCGTGAGGCCGCTGACGAAATCGTCCCACCAGCCGCCCCAATAGGCGGCGGAGAGGCCGAGCGCCACGCCGATCACCGTATTGATCAGTTGCGAGACGATGCCGACCGTCAGCGAGATGCGGGCGCCATAGAGCACACGGCTATAGATGTCGCGGCCCTGCGCATCGGTGCCGAACCAGAACTCCGAGCCCGGCGGGATCTCGGCATTCATCAAATTGGCGTCCATGACGGGATCGGTGTGGGCGAACCAGGGCGCGAAGACGCCACCGGCCACGACGAGCGCGAAACAGGCGCCGCCGATCCAGAGATTGGCACGGAACTTCATCGGCGGGGACCTAGCTGTATTTGATGCGCGGATCGACGATGGCGCAGAGCACGTCGACGGCGATGTTCACGACGAGGAAGAAGAGCACGATCGTCAGGATGCAGCCCTGCACGACCGGGATGTCGCGCCAGGTCACGCTGTCGACCAGCAGCGAGCCGAGGCCCGGCCAGGCGAAGAGCTTTTCGACGACGACCGCCTGGCCCAGAACCGAGCCGAACTGCAGGCCGAGCGTGGTCAGCACGATGACGAGAGCGTTGCGGGCAACGTGCCAGCGCATGACGCGGAAGGAGCTCGCGCCCTTGGCGCGGGCGGTGCGGACGAAATCGGCATGCATGATCTCGAGCACGGCGGCGCGCGATGTCCGCGCCAGCAGGGCCAGCGGCGAGACGCCGAGCGCGATCGCCGGCAGCACGATGTAACGCGGATCGCCATCGCCATAGCCGAAACTCGGGAACCAACCGAGCGTCAGCGCGAAGCCGTACATCAACAGGAGGCCGAGCCAGAACATCGGCAGCGACAAGCCCGAGACCGCTAAGACCATGGAGAGCATATCGACCCAGCTCCCCGGCTTCAGCGCAGCGAAGAAGCCGAGCGGCACGCCGATAACGATGGCGAAGAGCATGGCTCCGAGCGCGAGCTGAAGGCTCGGCCAGAGCCGCTCGCCGATCTGGTTGATCACCGGCTGGCGGGTACGGAAGGAGTCGCCGAGATCAAAGGTGGCGAGGCCGCCGACATATTTCGCGAAACGCAGCGGCAGCGGATCGTTAAGGCCGAACTGCTGGTTCATGCGCGCGATGGTTTCGGCGTCGATATTGCTGCGCCCGTCCGCCATCTGGCTGGTGGCGAAACTGCCGGGAATGACGCTGAACAGCACGAAGATCAGCGCCGCGACCGCAAGCAGGATCGGGATCGCCTGCAACAGGCGACGCGAGACATAAGGCAACATGACGAGGGCTCCTGAAGCCGCTGTGCAGGGCGCCGCCACCGACGCTCGAATGCGGACAAGCTGACGCCGCCGCGCTGTCGCGCGACGGCGTCAGCTCAGGACGGTTTACTTCGCCGCCGGCGAGGTGGCGTCGACCCAGAGATCCTCGTAGCGCTGCAGCGCGAGCTCGGTCGCGTTCGGCTGGAGGCCGTGCAGCCAGGGCTGATAGGCCATGACTGCCTTGTTATAGTTGAAGAACCAGACCGGGGCCTCGTCCTGCAGCATGGCATTGGCCTTTTTCAGCAGCTCGAGCTGCTTGGCCGGATCGTTCTCGGCCGAGGCGTCGTCGATCAGCTTGTCATAGGCCGCGTTCTTGAAGGTGGTGTAGTTGCAGGACGAGCGCGGCGTCGCGGAGTGGAAGCACTTCAGCGCTGTCAGCGAGTCCGGGCCGGAGGTGTTCGACCAGATGAAGGCCTGGAAGTCGCCGCCCACGACGACCCCGCCCAGGGCCGAGGTCTCGACCGGCTTGACCTTCACCTTGATGCCGACCTTGGCGAGCATCGGGATCGTCGCCTCGACGATCGGAATGCCCCAGCTCTCGTTCGGCGTCGCGGTCCATTCGAACTCGAAGCCGTCGGGATAGCCGGCCTCGGTCAGCAGCTTCTTGGCCTTTTCCGGATCGTAGGCGTAGGGCTTGGCGTCCTTGTCGAAGACCGGCGAGGACAGCGGCAGCCAGCCCGCGGCGCGATAGGCCTTGTCACGGACCAGGCGCTTGATAATCAGGTCGCTGTCGATGGCGTGGTTGATCGCCTGGCGCACCCGCTTGTCGGAGAAGGGCTTGAAGCTCGGATTCATACCCATGTTGCGTGTGAAGACCTCGGCGACCTCGAGAATGCCCTTCGAGAGGTTCGCATCGGCCTTGTAGGCGACGTACTGGGTCGAGCCGAGGATCGAGACGTCGATCTCCTTGTTCCGGAAGGCGACGTCGCGCGCAGCCGCCTCGCCCATCGGCGAGATGACGAGCTTGTCGGCATAGGGCTTGCCGGCCTGGTAATATTTTTCCCAACGGTCGAAGACCATGCGCGAACCGGGGACGTGCTCGACGAACTTGAACGGGCCGAGGCCGATCGGCTTGTTGAAGAAGTCTGGAGCCTGCGCTTCCTTGGCCGGAAGGATCGCGGTCATCGCGCTGAACAGGAAATAGCCGGGATCGGCCTTGTCCGTCAGCGTCATTTCCAGTGTGTAGTCGTCGATCTTCTTGAGGCCGGAGATCTCCTTGGCCTGGCCCTTCTGGACATCGCTGGCGCCGGCGATGCGGGCGATGTAGCGCGCGCCCGGGTAGTTCTTCGCCCCGTCCATGAGGCGGGTATAGGACCAGATGATGTCGTCGGCCGTCATCTTGCGGCCGTTGTGGAAGAGCGCATCGTCGCGGAGCTTGAAAGTGTAGACCTTCCCGTCCGGCGAGACCGTCACGCTCTTGGCGAGATCGAGCGCCGGCTTGCCGGCCTTCGCATCCCATTTGTAGAGCATGCTGTGCAGCGCATAGCCGTAGATCTCGTCCTGGATCTGGTTCGAGACATGGCTGTCATTGCTGACGAAGGATGCGCCATAGGGCGCCGTGAAGCGGATCGTCCCGCCGCGACGCGGCTCCTGGGCCTGGGCTTGCGCCTGCACTGCAAAAGCCGCCAGCGTCAGCGCGGTGGCAAAGGCAAATTTCTTCAACAACACGATTATTCCTCCCGTTTTTTTCTCATCGGCTCCGGCTGATCCGGAGTTGTTTGCTTCCAAGTGGAACCATAATGGCTTTGCCGCGCTTGTCTTCCCCTGCGCGGTCAAAGCCGGCCTCAAGCCCGCTCGTAGACGACCTCGCCGCCCAGAATGGTGAGATCGCAGCGCGTGTCCTTGAGGATATCCGCCGGATCGGCGGTGAGCAGATTGCGCGAGAACACCGCGACATCAGCGAGGAAGCCCGGCGCGAGACGCCCTTTCACGGCTTCCTGCTTCTGCGAGAAGGCGCCGTATTCGGTGTAGGCCTGCAGGGCCTCCTCGATCGAGACGCGCTGGCCTTCGTCCATCACCGTGCCCTTCCAGGTCTGCCGGGTCAGCATGGTGTGGAAATTCGGGAAGGGGTTGGGGTCGCAGACCGGCGCATCGCTGCCCGTCGCCGGCTTCAGGCCGAGATCGAACCAGGTGCGGAAGGGATAGCTCGGCAGCGCCCGCTCCGGTCCGAGGACCTTGACGTAGGCATCGCCGAAATCATGGATGAAGACCTGCTGGGGGCAGGGATAGATGCCGGCCTTGACCATGCGCTCATGCTGGGCCGGCGTCGAGAAGCCGCAATGCTCGATACGATGCCGCCGATCCGGATCGGGATAGGCCGCTAGCGCCTTCTCATAGGCGGTGATGAGCTGCTCGATCGCGGCATCGCCGATGGCGTGGCAGGCGAGCTGGTAGCCCTTCTTGTGGGCGTCAAGCACCATGCGTTCCAACTCCGCATCGTCCCACATCCAGACGCCGGTGGTCTTGTCCTCGCCGAGATAGGGCTCGGTCATCCAGGCGGTGCGCCCACCCGCCGAACCGTCGAGGAAGAGCTTGACCGCGCCGATCATCAGCATGTCGTCGCCGGTGCCGGAGATCAGCCCTGCCTCGTAGCAATCAGGCACGATCGAGCGGCCGTCGTCGCCGAGCAGGGTCAGCCAGGTGCGCACCGGCAGGCGCCCGTCGCGCTTGGCGCGGTGGTAGGCTGCGATCTCGCCGAAGCCGCCCTTCTGGCCGACGGCGGCGTCCATGCAACTGGTGATGCCGAGCGAGAGCAGGTAGCGGCCGCCGCGCTCGATGCCGGCGATGATATCCTCCTCGGTCGCCGCGGGGATCGCGGCCTGCACTGGCGCGCGCGCGTTCTCGGCGAGCAGGCCGGTCAGGCGGCCATTCTGCTGTTCGATCAGGCCGCCCTGCGGCGTCGGCGACTTCTCGTCGATGCGGCCGAGCCGGAGCGCCTCGGAATTGCAGATCGCGATGTGGCCGCAGGTGCGCACGAGCATCACCGGGTTGTTCGGCGCAGCGCGGTCGAGCTCTTCGCGATAGGGGTGGCGGCCGGTGTCGAGCTTGGTCTGATCGTAGCCGCGCGAGAGGATCCATTCGCCCGGCTTCAGCGTCGCAGCACGCGCGGAGATCGCGCCCAGCAGCGCCTCCAGCGTCGGCGCGGCCTCCGGCTTGGAATTGACCCAGCCCATGGTCATGCCGAGCGAGACGAGATGCAGATGCGAATCGTTGAGACCCGGCGTCGCCAGGCGGCCCTTCAAATCGATCACCCGCGTCTTCGGGCCGACGAGCGGGGCGATCTCGGCATCGCTGCCGGCCGCGAGCACCCTGCCCTGCCAGATCGCCAGCGCCTCGACGACACCATCGTCACGCCCGCACCAGATCGGCCCGTTGCGCAGCACGATATCGGCCTGAACCGCCATGGTTTTCTCCTGCATTTACTGTCTTCGCCGGCGCTTTGCGGCCGGGCTTCAGATGTCGTCGAGCGGGAAGATCGGCCGGCGCACCTTGCGGTAAGGCCGCTCCTTGAAATTGCGCGTCGAGATCGCGCCGGTATCGACTTCCAGCACCTCGCGCGCGATCGGCTCGAACGCAGCGCGGAAGTGCTGCATCGACTTGACGATCACCGTCGATTTCCGCGTCGGATCGACGCCGAGCGAGGTGAACTGGGCGAGATCGGTCGCCTGGCCGTTATGGGTGATGACGATGATCTCGACATCGTCGACGCGCAGCAGGGCCGAGAGCCCGTAATTGCGCCAGATGCCGCCGGCCATCGGGCCGTAGCACATGAAGTATCCGTCGGTCAGCGCGACGACGTGAGCGTCGAGATCGAGCGGGCCGCCGCCCATGCTGGGATCGACCTTGCCGCCGAGCTTGATCCGGCCACGCTTGCCGACACCGATCGCCTGCGCAGAGAGCGCTGCCTCGGGGTCGCAGATCGCGTGGAAGCCGACATTCCTGAGCTTCGCGTCGAGGATCGCGCGCAGCAGGTTGGTGGCGTCGCCATAGGCGCCGGAGCCCGGGTTGTCGGAGTAGTCCGAGATCACCACAGGCTTGTAGCCGGGCTTGCCGGTATCGGCCTCGCCGGCCTTGGCACGGGCCATAGCCTCGGCCAGCGGCGTGAAATGGATGGAAGAGAAGCGGCGCTGCTCCCAGGCATAGTCCATCAGCTCTTCGGCGATGGCCTGCGCCTTGCCGCGATCATCGGCCGTGACCGCGATCGAGGGGCCGATATCGTGCACGTCAGCCGAGGAGAAGCCGGCCTGAACGCTGACGACCAGCGCATCGCCGGAGGCTTCCAGCGCGTCACCGCGGCGCAGCAACTCCAGGAAGGGCGGCGAGGTGGTGCGCCCGCCGTCGAGCGCATAGAGGATCGGGCGCCGGGCGAGTGCGACCTTGGGCCTGATCTCGCCCTTCATCGCGCGCTCGAGCAGCTCCGCCGCCTGCCAGGTCCGCTCGTATTGGTCGATATGCGGATAGGTGCGGTAGGAAATCAGCGCATTGGCGTTGTCGGCCATGAGCTCGGTGACCGTGGCGTGCAGGTCGAGCACGGCGACGACCGGCACGTCCGGGCCGATTCGCTTGCGCAGCCGCGCCAGCAATTCGCCCTCGCCATCATCGGAGCTTTCGGTCGCCATCGCACCGTGGAGATGCAGCAGCACGCCGTCGACGCCATCGGCAGCATTGACGATATGGCCGGCGAAGACGTCGAAGGCGGCATCGGTGACGCGGCCCGAGGGATTGGCGCCGGTCACCAGCGGATGGGTCAGGCTCCAGCCGAACTTGTCGGCAGCCTCGAAGGCAGCCCCCATCGAGGTTCGGGTACCGCGGAAAGCCTCGGGGATTTCGTTACCCAGAAAAGCGCCATGCGCCCGGAAAGTGGCTTCGTCCGTGAGCTGAACACTGAAGGTGTTCGTCTCATGCATGAACTCGGCAATCAGCACGCGACGCGTCATTCTCTCCCTCTTCGTCTTGTTCAAATTTTTTGACAGTTTTGGCGAGGCRCCTTCGCAACGCCACTGATTTCCGCGCATGCACCCCCTCGAATGAGGGCGCTTGTCGAAATGTGGTGAATATGCTGAACTCGGCGGAACCAAGTCGGTGTCGGCGCATTTCCGCAGCAGTGATCTGCGAGTCCACGCCATGCCGGTCTCCCCGCAAGCTAGACGACAGCCCGCCAAGACACGACTGCGGCGCGTTTCGTCCGACGAACTCACGATCCGCCGTGTGCGCCATGGGCGCTTCTTCGGCTATCGCGATGCGGAAGGCGCCAAGATCACGGACGAAGACACGCTGGCCCGGATTCGCTCGCTCGCGATCCCTCCGGCCTATGAGGATGTCCGCATCGCCGCCGATCCGCGAGCGCATCTCCAGGCCATCGGCCATGACGAAGCAGGCCGTGTACAGCATCGCTACCACCCCGAATGGGAGAAGGTGCGCGAACGCCGCAAACTGCAGCAACTGGGCCGGCTGATCGCTGCGCTGCCGAAGCTGCGGGCCCGGATCGCGGCCGACATGCGGGCCCGCACGCTTTCCCATGAGAAAGCTCTCGCCTGCGCTGCGGCTATCATCGACCGCTGCCATCTGCGCGTCGGCAACGAAAGCTATGCGAAGAGCAACGGCAGCCATGGCACCTCGACGCTGCTCAAGCGTCACGTCAGGCTCACAGGCGCGCGTATCGCGCTCCACTTTCGGGGCAAGAGCGGCAAGGATATCGCTTGCGCGGTCGACGACGCCCCGCTCGCACGGGCGCTCGCGCGCATCGCCACATTACCGGGGCGCCGGCTGCTGCAATATCGCCGCGAAGACGGGTCCGTCGCGCCGGTCCATGCGGCCGAGATCAACGCCTATCTGAAGCAGGTCTGCGGCCTCCCGGTCAGCAGCAAGGATCTGCGGATGCTTGCCGCCAACGCCGCGGCGGCGGAACTGCTCCTCTCAGGCGAGACGGTCGCAACCGAGGCCGGACGCAAGCGCCAGCTCGCCGACATCATGCGCGCGATCTCGGAGCGCCTCGTCAACACGCCGGCCGTGGTCCGCAAGAGCTATGTCCACGCCATCGTCATCGAAGCCTATGCCAGCGGCCAACTACAGCGCAGCTATGCCAAGGCGCGCGCCCGGGCGGGCTGCTCGCGGATCGAGCGCGCGCTCGGGCTGCTGGCGGCCTGAAGCCAGCGGGAACAATGCCGCCATTCGGCGCTTGGTCCAGTGTTGGCACGCATTTATGGAGGCTGAGATGCTCAATCGTGTCGGTTCGCCCAAGCCGGTCGAGACGCCGCAGCAGGCCGGTCAGTCGGTCGCGCCCGGAACGCGCCCTGGCCCGTCGCCGCACTCCGCCCATCCGACAGGCCCCGCCCCGCCATTCGAGTATGAGGAGGAGGCGCCACAGACGGATTTCCAGGCCGGCCAGAAGAAGCTACCGTCGGGCGAAGGCTCTGGACGGAATTGACGGAATGAACAGGGATTGACGCTTCGTTGTGTGGATCGTCGTGATCGCGATTCCACTGGGGATCGCGCTGGCGACGCGTTGGGCAGGCTCGCGGGGCCCCGGCGCCATGCTCGACAAGCCGAGCGCCGAGGATCCGCGCGATCCCATCTAAGACACTGATATCGTTAATTCATTTATTTTCCTGAGATTTTCGGGAACTCGCCTCCCCGCTTCCGCGTTTCGTCGCCGCTGAATCCTGGCGGCGGAGACAGACATGGACGAAGAGAGAATCACACGGATTGCCCGCGCAATGTGCAGGGCCGCGCGGCTCGACCCCGACAAGCCGGCCGGCAACAAGGGCCCCTATACGATGTCGATGCAGGAACCGGGACACGAAAGCCCGCAGCCTGCCTGGATGCTGTTCCGGAAGGAGGCGGCGCGTTTCGCCGCACGGCATGGCGAGGTCGCCGTCCGGCTCTGATCTATTCCGAAGCGGCCACTCGCCTGAATGCGACGGTGGCCATGAGAAGGCCCGGCGCTCCGACAAGGATGCCGGGCCTTTCTAATTCAACAGGGTTCTCGCCGAAGCTACAGTGTCTTGAAGGTCGGGTAATAGCCGCGATAGCTCTTTTCGAGGATCGCTCCGCCGCCCCGCGCCTTCAACGCTTCGGCGACGGCAAGGCCGAGTTCCCGCGCCTGTTCGGGCGCCGCGCTGTCGCTGGCGTCGACGCGTTCCGTTCCCTCGACCGAGGTGACCTGGGCATGCAGGGTCAGGCGGCCATCGGCCCAGCTTGCGCAGGCACCGACCGGCAAGCTGCAGCCGGCACCCAGCGCATGCATCATCTCCCGCTCGGCTTCGACCTCGGCACGCGCTTTCGAGCACTGGATGGCCTGCAGGACCTCGATCACGGCAGCATCGTCGGCGCGGGCTTCGAGGCCAAGCGCGCCCTGCCCTACAGCATAGGGGAAAAGCTCCGGCGCCAGAATCTCGGACGAGGCCTCGTCCAGCCCGAGCCGGCGCAGGCCGGCCTGGGCGAGGATGACGGCATCGAGCGCATCCTCGCCGCCGATCTTGGCGAGGCGCGGGCCGACGTTGCCGCGAATCGGCACGACGGTGACATCGGGCCGCAGGTTGAGGATTTGCGCGCGGCGCCGCAGCGACCCGGTTCCGACCCGCGCGCCCTGCCGCAGCGAGGCCATCGTCGCGCCGCACAGCGCGTCGCGCGGGTCCTCGCGCGTCGGCACGGAGGCGAGAACGAGCCCCTCATGCAGGGCGGTCGGCAGGTCCTTCAGGGAATGAACGACGAAATCGACCTCGCGGCGCACGAGCTGCTGCTCGTGCTCGACGGCGAAAACACCGACCATGCCGAACTGATGGAATTCGGAGACGCGGTCGCGATCCGCGATGGTGGCGATCTGGCAGAGGGTGAATTCCGTCTCCGGGAACTTCTCCCGGATCAACCCCATGACGTGATTGGTCTGCGCCATCGCCAGCGGGCTGCGGCGCGTGCCGATCCTCAGATGCATGACTTCTTACTTTCGATCCTGTCCGGCCGGGCCGGTTGCGGCGGTCTATAACAGGGGGGCAGCTGGCTGACGAGTGCCGCCCACACGCGCGGGCGCTGCGCCCGATCAGCCGCAGCCCCGCCGTAGCTCCTCCATCCCCTGCTGCAATACCTCAAACACACGCGGATCGCGCGTCTGGGCGACGTTGAAACGCATGAAGCCGCACGCGCCCTGCGAGACGCTGAAGACATTGCCGGGCGCCAGCACGACGTTCCGCGCCACAGCCAGCCGCGCGAGCTCGGCGGAATCGATCCCCGCGGGCAGGTGGCACCAGAGGTAGAAGCCGCCGCGCGGCATCAGCCAGGGCAGAATTCCGAGTGCTTCCAGTCGGGCAGCAATCTCGCGGCGGGCCTGGGCGAGCCGGCGGCGCACCTCCTCCATATGCTTGCGATAGCCGCCACCTGCGAGGACCCCTGCAACAAGATCGGCCGCGACCGGGCCGGGGCCGCCGAAATTCGTCGCGACCTGAAGGTCGACAAGCCCCTCGATCCAGTCGGCTCGCGCGGCAATATAACCGCAGCGCAGGGAGGCCGAGAGCGTCTTCGAGAAGCTGCCGATCCGGATCACACGGTCGAGACCGTCGAGCAAGGCGAGGCGAGACGACGGTTCGGGCTCGAAATCCGCGAAGATCTCATCCTCGACGATGACGAGATCATGAGCGGCGGCGATTTGCAGGACACGGAAGGCCGTCTGCGGCGAGAGACTGGCCCCGGTCGGGTTGTGCAGCCCGGAATTGGTGAGGTAGAGCCGCGGCCGCTCGGCGGAAACCAGCGCTTCGAAAGCGGCGACGTCCGGCCCCGACGGCGTATAAGGCACACCGAGCACGCGCAGCTGATGGGCCCGCAGCAATGCCTGGAAATTGAAGTAGCAGGGATCGTCGACGAGAACGGTATCGCCCGGGCGCAGCAGGAAACGGCAGACCAGATCGAGCGCCTGCGTACCCGAGCCGGTCAGCAGGAGCTGTTCGGGGCCGGCGGCGAGCCCCTCCTCGGCGAAGCGCCCGAGCAGATGGCGGCGCAGAGCCCACGAACCGCGCGTCCCGCCATATTCGGAGAGAACCGGGTCCTGCGCCCGTGCCAAAGCGCGAAAACCGCGGCGAAGCGCCTCGCCGGGCATCCAATCGGCCGGGAGCCAGCCGCAGCCCGGCTTGAGCGCGGCGTCGTCCGCATCGAGCGACTGACGCGAGACCCAGAACGGATCGACCGCGCGCTCATGCGGCGATGCAGCCTGCGTCAGCGCCAGGGGCGGCAGGCCACTGCCGGTGACATAGAAGCCGGAGCCCTGCCGGGCGCGGATCAAGCCCTCCGCGGCCAGACGATCATAGGCCTCGACCACGGTCGACGGCGAAACCCGCATCGTCGCGGCGAAACGGCGGATCGACGGCAGCCGGTCGCCAGGGGCCAGAGACCGAGCCGCGAGCTTGCCCCGAATGGCGGCCATCACCGCCGCCGTCCGTCCCTGCCCGCCCTCGATTTCGCTCGGACCGATAACTGTCATGATGACCATACCCATACAGTTTGTGCCGAATGTATCGGATTGTCGCTGTTTGGGCGAGTGAAGACTGCGTAAGCCTGCGAGGATGCGAGACAAGACAGCGGCGATGCAGCAGGACTGGGCCGGCAAGGGATGGGGCAGCGGTCTCATCGGCGTGCTGATCTTCAGCGGCTCCCTGCCGGCCACGCGCGTCGCCGTCGCCGGCTTCTCGCCGCTCTTCCTCACCTCCGCCCGCGCCGTCATCGCCGCGCTGCTGGGCGCGTTCTTCCTCGTCCTGCTGCGCCAGAAACGGCCGGAACGCTCCGATCTCGGCCCGCTCGCCATCGTCGCGCTCGGCGTCGTCCTCGGCTTTCCGTTGCTGACGGCGCTGGCGCTCCAGCACATCGCCGCGGCCCGCTCGATCGTGTTCGTCGGCCTGCTGCCGCTGGCGACGGCGCTGTTCGGCGTCTTGCGTGCCGGCGAGCGGCCGAAGCCCGCCTTCTGGCTGTTCTCCCTGCTTGGCGCGGCGACCGTCGCAGGCTTCGCTCTCGCCCGTAGCGAGGGCGGCTCGCTCACCGGCGACCTGCTGATGATCGCCGCCATCCTGCTCTGTGGACTCGGCTATGCCGAAGGCGCGGCGCTCTCGCGCCGGCTCGGCGGCTGGCAGGTCATCTCCTGGGCGTTGCTGCTGTCGCTGCCGGCGATGGCCCTGCTCGCCCTGCTGTACCTGCCGTCCTCCTGGCAGGGCATCGGGGCGCCCGCCTGGCTCGGCCTGGCCTATGTCTCGGTCTTCAGCATGCTGGTCGGCTTCGTGTTCTGGTATCGCGGGCTCGCGCTCGGCGGCATCGCCGGTGTCGGGCAGCTCCAGCTGCTGCAGCCCTTCTTCGGCCTCCTCCTCGCCGGCCTCATGCTGCATGAACCCATCGCCTGGACGATGATCGCAGCGACGGGAGTGGTGGTCCTCTGCGTCGCCGGGGCGAAGCGCTTCGCCTGAGCCTCCAAGGGCTTCGCCGTCGCACCGGGGTTTCCAAAGCGGGCCGACGCGGAGCGGGGTTACCTGGCCATCAGCGCGACCAGGATCGGCCCCCAGGCGGTGAGGAGAATGTTGCCGATCGCATAGGGCACCGTATAGCCCAAAGCGGGGACGCTGCTCTTGGCTTCGTCCTGGATAGCCCTGAGGGCGGCCGTGATCGTTCCCGCCCCGGCGCAGGCGCCGAGCACGATCAGTGGGTCCATCTTCAGGACATATCGGCCGAAGAGGATGCCCAGCGTATGCGGGAGCAAGGCCGAGACCAGGCCGACGGCGACCAGGCTGAGCCCGGTCGTCTTCAGCCCGGAGATGAAGCTCGGCCCCGCGCCGAGGCCGACGATGCCGATGAACACGCATAGGCCGAGCGTATCGAAGATCCAGATCGCCGGTTCGGGGATGCGGCCGAAGAAGGGATAGACCGACCGCAGCCAGCCGAAGGCGAGCCCCATGATGAGCGCACCGCCGCTGGCTGTCAGCGTCAGCGGGATGCCGCCGATGACGACGCTGAGAAGCCCGACGAGGCCGCCGAGGAAAATGCCGAGCCCGACGAAAACCATGTCGGTCGCCGATGTCCGCCTGTCGGGATAACCGAGCTTCTCCGCCGCTCGCTCCACGGCGTTCACGGGTCCTGTCAGAGAGAGGACATCGCCGCGATTGACCTGACTTTCCGGCTTGATCGGCATGGCGAGGCCAGAGCGCATCATCCGCGTGAGGAAGACGCCGCGGGCGAACTCCTCGCCGGCAAGCTCCGCCAAGGTTCGCCCGTCAAGGGAGCGGTTGGTCAGCACCACGTCGAGCGACTCGATGGGGATGTCGAGGAGACCGGGATCGCTGACTTCCGGGCCGATCAGATCGCCATGCTGAGCGTGGACCTCCTGCCGCGCCATAACCGCGACGACGTCTCCCGCGCGGATCACGAGACTGGCTTCGGGCTCCCGTATCGAACCCGCCGAACGAACGCGCAGCAGATAGGCGCGGACAGCGCGAGGACGCGCCTCGATTTCAGCCACCGTCTTGCCGATGAACTGCTCGTTCGTAACGCGATATGTCCTTACGTCGAACAGACGCGCCGCCGAGACCACGCCTTCGACCTCGGCAACGGGCCCGGATGATTGCGAAGCCATCTCTGCGGCGGCTGCCTTGAGATCGATGCCCATCAGCTTTGGACCGATCTTCGGCAGGAACCAGACCAGGGATGCGGTGCCGACGAGATAAGTGACGGCATAGGCAACGGGGATGTTGTTGATCAGCGCAGTCCGTTCGGACTGGGGAAGGTCGAGCCGCTGGATCGCCTCACCTGCGGTCCCGATCACGGTCGATTCCGAAAAGGCGCCGGCGAGCAGGCCGGCGGCTGTGCCGATGTCGTAGCCGAGGAGCTTTGCGAACACCAAAGCCGTGAGAAGACAGGCCACGCAAAGCAGGACCGTCAGGGCGACCTGCGGGACCGCATCGCGCTTCAGGGCGCGAAAGAACTGAGGGCCGACCTTGTAGCCGGTGGTGAACAGGAACAGGTCGAAGAACACCGCTTTCACGGCCGTGGGCACCTTGACGTCGAGCTGGCCGATCAGGACGCCGGCCAACAGGCAGCCGACGACCGTTCCGAGACTGAAGCTGCCGAACTTGAACCGGCCGATCAGGAAGCCGAGTGCGATGGTCAGGAAGATCGCGAGCTCGGGATTGCCGCGCAACGCATCGACGACGAAACTCATGCTCGCCTCCCCGCAGATGCGCTCTCGCATTCAGCGGAGCGACTCGATGGCGCCGATCGGCCTTCAAGCCCGCGCCGCAGCACGGTCAGGCCTTCTCCTTGAGCGCGAGATTGTAAGCTTCGAAGGCCTGCCGATATCCGCGCGCCACCGCACGCGTCGCGCGGCCGATCTGGCCGTAGACCTCGTCGTCGAGATTGGCGAAGGAGACGCGCACCGACCAGTCCGGCGCATGGAAGCCGCCCCCATTGAGCAGCACGATGCCGTGGTCCTCGGCCAGCCTGAACACGATGTCGAGCGGGTGGATGTGCTGCTTCATATAGGCCACGACCTCGGGGCCGACATATTTGTTGGCCCAGAACTCGAAATCGACCAGCCCGTAATAGCGGTCGTGAAGCGGATTGTCGGGCACCTCGATGCCCAACCCCTCGATCATCCTGTCGGCCCGGGACCTGACGATGTCCATGCAGGTCTTCTGATAGAGCTTGGCCTCGTCCATCATCTCGGACAGCGAGAACAGCGACATCATCACCTGCTGCGGTAGCGAGAGACCAGCGGTGTGATTGAGCGCGATGTCGCGGCTGTCGGCGACGATGCGGTCGATCAGCCGCATCTCCCGCGGCTTCAGCGTCAGCGGCCCGTAGCGCTTGTCGAGCACCGTCAGGATCTTCTCGGGATGGTTCGCGATCGCCTTGTCGAAGATGTTGTCGCGGTGGATGGCGATGACGCCGAGCCGCCAGCCGGTGCAGCCGAAATATTTGGAGTAGGAATAGACGCCGATCGTATTGCGCGGGAGAGCACCGAGCAGGCCGCGGAAGCCTTTCACGAAGGTTCCATAGACATCGTCGGTCAGGAGCAGCAAATCGGGGCGCTTCGTGGTGACGAGCTTGACGATCTTGGCGATCGTCTCCTCGCTCAGCGCGACAGCGGAGGGATTGCCGGGATTGACCACGAAGAAGGCCTTGACCTTCGGGTCCTCGAGCTTCTTCAGCTCCTCGTCGGTGAACTGGAAACGGTTCTCCTGCGGCGCCGCCACGGTGACGACGTTGAGGCCGTAATCCTCGAGATGCGGCATTTCGAGGTAGGGGGTGAAGATCGGCGTTGCCAGAGCGATCGTATCGCCGGGGTTCAGCAGCCTATTGGCCTTGAGCGACTTGAAGATGTAGCACATCGCCGCCGTGCCGCCCTCGACGGCATAGAGGTCGAACTGGCCGGGAGGGCGCGGCTCGCCGCACATCGCCCACATCAGATATTCGTGCACGATGCGCTCGTTGTGGACGAGCATGCGGTCCGGCACCGGGTAGTTGTCGCCGATGATCGAGTCGACGAGTTCGTGCACGAACGCATCGGGCCTGAAATCGAATTTCTTGACAGCGAAGGCGACCATCTCGCGGAGAAAGGTGGCGCCAGGAGAATCCTTGTGCCCGACCAGCCATTCCTCGAGGCGCGCGGCGATTCCGTCTGCCTTGGGCATGCCGCCGATGCCGGCGGGCTTGTTCATCACGCGCCGGCTCTCGGTGATCGCGAATTGCCCGAGCAGGAAGAAGCCCTCGCGCGGCGTCATCGCCACCCAGTTCGGGTTGCCGCGGCCGGCGTTGAGCATCGCGATGGACGAATTCTGCGACGTCAGCTTGGCAAGGCGGATGAGCTCGTCCTTGATCTCGAAGGGGCTGAGTTTCTCGAAGCTCCGCAGAGTGACAGGATCCATGGCAAACCCCTGATATGAGCCTGAAATCGGATGGTTTCGTCTCGTTTGGTCAAGTCATCAGAATGATGATCACCATGCCCCAGATCGTCAGAAGCGTGTTCCCGACCGCATAGGTGACGGTGTAGCCGAGCGCCGGAACCTGGCTGCCTGCGGTCTCGCAGATCATTCCGAGAGCGGCCGTCGTGGTGCGGGCGCCAGCACAGGCGCCCAGCAGGATCGCCGGATCGAACCGGAAGACGTATTTGCCGGCGAACATCGCCAGGATCAGCGGGATGGCAGTCGCCAATGCGCCCCAGAGAAAGAGGCCGACGCCCTGCGTCTGCAGGCCTTTGACGAAGCCCGGCCCTGCCGAGATGCCGACGACGGCGATGAACATGTTGAGGCCGACCGAATTCATGAACCAGACGGTCGAACTCGGGATCCGGCCAAAAGTCGGGTGCACCGAACGCAGCCAGCCGAAGACGAGGCCGGAGATCAGCGCGCCGCCGGCGGTCGACAGCGTCAGCGGGACGCCTCCGACCTTGAACACCAGGGCTCCGATGAGCGCGCCCAATACGATCGCCCCACAAATAAAGGCGACGTCGGCGACGTCGCTCGGCCGGTCGGCGTGGCCCAGGGTCTTGGCGACCGCGGCGATGTCCTGGGTGCGGCCGACCACGGTCAGAATGTCGCCGCGATGGATCGGGGTTTCCGGCAGGATCGGGATGCTGACGGCGGTCGCCCCGCGGACGACCTTGCGGAGGAAGACGCCGCGCGCGGTCGGCATCCGGGAGAGCTCGGTCAGCGTCTTGCCGTCGGCCTCCTTGCTGGTGACATAGATATCGACGCCTTCGGCCTTCAGATCGAGCAGTTCGGGGTCCTCGACCTCTTCGGCATTCTGGCCGATCAGGTTGACCAGCGTCTCGCGCGGGCCGGCGAGAGCGATGATGTCACCCTCCCGCAGGATCGTGTCTGCGGTCGCGTCCTCGATGACGCCGTTGCGGCGGATGCGTTCGACGAAGACGCGTGCGTCCGGCACGAGCGCCTCGGCTTCCGCCGCGCGCATGCCGGCGACCCTGGCGCCCTCGCGCAGGCGAAAAGCCCGTAGTTCGAAGCGCCGCCACACCGAGCCCGGGCCGCCGATCTCCTTGCCGCCGCCAAGCCGGGCCTCGTAGTCCAGGCAGGCCTTGGCGATATCGATACCGAGCAGCTTGGGACCGAGCTGGGCGAGGATGACGGCCGAACCGACGGTGCCGAAGATGTAGGTCACCGCATAGGCGACGGGCATCGCATCGAGGTATTCCTTGGTCTGCTCGGGTGACAGCCCGAGGCGATTGATGGCGTCGGTCGCCAGACCCATCGAGGCCGAGATCGTCTGAGAACCGGCATAAAGGCCAGCGGCGTAGCCCGGATGATAGCCTGCGATCTTCGCGATCGCGACGGGAGCCGCGAGGCAGAAGACGGTGACGACGACCGCAAAGATCGCCTGCGGCGCGCCGTCCTTGGCAATGCCGCGGACGAACTGCGGCCCGACGCCGTAGCCGACGGCGAACAGGAACATCAGGAAGAAGGTCGATTTCACATTGGGCGAGATCGTGATGCCGAGCTGTCCAATGATCACCGCGGCGATCAAGGTCGAGGTCACCGCGCCGAGGCTGAAGCCCTTATAGGCGAAGCCGCCGACATAGTATCCGATCGCCAGCGACAGGAAGAGCGAGATCTCCGGGTAGCTTCTCAGGGTGGCAGCGAACCAGTCGAACATTTCACTCCCCCAATTGCTGGCGTTCAGGCGCGGCCGTCCCTCAGGCCGCCCGCGCCTTCTTGTTTCCCTTCTCGGAATTCACATCCTGTTTGGCGGAAAGCGCGTCCGGTCTCAGCAATTTGAGACCCTTTGCTTTCTCGTATCCGTGGATCTCCTTCACATCGAGCTTGCGCATGAAGGTGATCGTTTCATGCGTAACAACCTGGCCCGGCACCAGGATCGGGAAGCCGGGTGGGTAGGGGATGACGAAATTGGCCGAGATCAGCGCCGGGCCCTTGTCGATGCGACGATCGCATTCTGGGCTGTCGATCGGCAGATACTCGCATTTGTCCTCGGCATAGGCGCAGAAGAACGCCGTGCGGATATCGCCTTCCGGCGTATTCTTGCCGGCATCGCCGCGAAAGGCTTCATGGAAGCGGCTGAAGTCGGGGAGCTCGGGCACATCCTTCATCAGGCTGCGCACACGGGCTTCGAAGGCGCGTTGTTCGCCTTCGCCGCCCTGACGCAGGCGCGTCTCGATCTCGTTGCAGATCTTGAGCAGGACGCTGATCAGCAGTGCGACGTCGCTGCGTGTATTGTTGATATTGGACTGGAGGAGCACCGAGTTGCGCGAGGTCTTGTTGACCTGAATGTTGTACTCGGAAGCCAGCAAGCCCTTGAACGACGTGCCATCGAAGCCCGCCGTGCCGCAAACCAGGGTCATGCGCGTCGGGTCGAGGCAGAATTCATCCTCGCGCATGCTGCGCAACTGATCGTCCCAGCGCGTCTCGGGAGCGAGGAAATCGACGAAGCCGCTTGTGCGGTATTGGGCGGGCACCATCCCATCGGCGCCGACGACCTTGAAATATTTGGAGATCAACGGGTGGATGGCGATCTCCCGCCTGATGTCGAGCGCCACCTCGATGGCGTTCATCACCAGCCCGTAACCCTCGAGCTCCATCTGCCGGCGGGCGACATCGAGACTGGCGATCAATTGCTGGTTCGGGCTGGTCGAGGCATGGGTGAAAACCGCCTCGTGAAACTGCGCCTCGATCTTGTGGAAGTCGACGTCCTTGACCAGCACCATCGATCCCTGCCGGATCGCCGACATGGATTTGTGGGTCGAACTGGTCTGGTAGACACGCAGCCGTATGGCGCGCGGATCGGGAATGAGGCGCGTGTCCAGCAGGGTTTCCACGGACGGTGCCGCGCCGAGTTCCTTGCGCTGCCGCTCATGGCGGTCGACGGCCTCGGGATCCTCCATCCAGGCTTCGATGTCGGCCGCCGCCCCCATCGCCGTCCGCGGCCTGAGGAAGGGCGACCAGCGTGCGAAGCCGAACCAGGCCTCGTCCCAGAGGAAGATCAGGTCCGGCTTGATGGCGAGGCATTCCTCCATCACGCGCCGGGTGTTGTAGATATGGCCGTCGAAGGTGCAGTTGGTCAGGTCGACCATCTTGACGCGATCCAGGCGCCCCTCCGCCTTCAGGTCGAGCAGCGCCTTCTTGATGGTGCGTAGCGGCACTGCGCCGTACATCGAGTATTCCGCCATCGGGAAGGCCTCGACATAGAAGGGCTGCGCGCCGTTCAGCACCAGGCCGTAATGGTGCGACTTGTGGCAGTTCCGATCGAGGATGACGATGTCGCCGGGCGCGATCAGCGCCTGCAGAACCATCTTGTTCGACGTGCTGGTGCCGTTGGTGACGAAGAAGACGTGGTCGGCACCGAAGGCGCGCGCCGCCATGTCCTGGGCGCGCTTGATGTTGCCGGTAGGCTCCAGCAGGCTGTCCAGGCCGCCCGTGGTGGCACTGCTCTCCGCCAGGAAGAGATTGATGCCGTAGAACTGGCCCATGTCGCGGATCCAGGGCGAGCGGAACACCGACTTACCGCGCGCGATGGGAAGCGCATGGAAGGTGGCGATCGGCCTCTGCGCATAGAGCTTGAGATTGTCGAAGAAGGGCGTGTCGTAGCGCGCCTTGATGCCCTCCAGCACCGACAAATGCAGCTCCAGCGGTTCCTCGACCTGATACATCACGCGCCGGATCATCGCGGCACGCGGATCGCCCGCCAGCTTCTCGACGCGCCGATCGGAGAGCAGGTAGATGTCGAGCTCGGGCCGGATCGCCTTCAGCCCGGCGGCGAGGCGCAAGGCCATATCAGCCTCCTCCGCGTTACGGAGCAGGGGCTGCTGGGCAGCGAGCACGCTGCGCAGGATCGGGGCGTCATGCCGGGACCTGAGTGCGAAGCCTTCATAGATGGCCACCGCGGCGATATTCGTGTTCAGCACGGCCGCACAGATCGCATCTTCAAGACTGCCGACCAGCACCACTTCGTAGACGAACGCATCCTCGGGACGTCTCAGGCGGCGAAACTCCGCGGCGATATGCGGCCAGCGCCCCGCAGGCGCGGGCGTCACCATCAACATCTCGAAATACGGACGTTGCGCCGCGCTGTCTCCGAGCGATGACGGGATGACATCCACCGGCTCCGCCAGCGACAGGTCGGCCGACTGCCATTCCTTCGGATCATGCTTGTAATTGCTCGTGATGATGGCGAGCGAAATGCGCTTGGCCAGCGACAGGAAACCAGTGGCGTCGTCATTCTGCAGGAGGCCCCGCAGCGCGGCGAGCAGCTCCGCCCCCGGGAATGCATGAAACTCCTCGATGACGCCGAGCTCATTCAGCGCAACCTCAACCGCCCGGCGGCTCTTGCCACCTGTCGACCAGGAGCGCGCGGCGGAATGGAGATCCCGCCAGCGGTCGGCCCGGCCCGAGGGAGCCGAAAAGAAGTGGTCGATGGTGTGCGGTTCCTGAACTGGAGAGGCCATCGTGAATCCTTCCCTCAGGTTGCACGATCCGTGAGGCGCCAGCCGGCCGCCAAATTCAGCACAATGAGAGAGGGCGGCGTATTGTCCTTGGGGACAGGTTCCGGCTTCTCAAGATCGGAGTATTCGTTAGGCCAATCGATGTTTTCAGCGCGCGTGACGAGAAGCCGCGGCACGCGTTCAAGTCGTGCGCGAGCACCGGCGGAACGGACTTGCCTTTGCCGTGTTCAATGCCTCGGCGTGGAGCCCGCCACATGGATAGAAAAATCCTCACCCTTGCCGGGATAGCGGCGGCTGGCGCGGCGATTTACCTGACCGTCGGTTCCCCGCCGGCGAGGGCCTGCAATCGCACTGCCGGCTGCACCATGGATGTGCTGCAGGAGGGCCACGACATGATGCAGGACGGGCGCGCAGCCGAAAACATGCGTGCGGGTCAGGAGAACATCGCCGCCTTCAAGCGCCAGCAGGCCGCCGACGAGGCCGCGATCCGGGCCCGCGCGGCGAGACAATGAGCAGCGGCGCAGCGTGATAAGCGGGCGAACCGCCAGATACGAAAAAACCGGCCGCTTTGGCCGGTTTCTGAATGCCGGCGAGCGCCAGCGGATATGAAAGTGGTGCCGCTTGAGGGATTCGAACCCCCGACCCCCTCATTACGAATGAGGTGCTCTACCAGCTGAGCTAAAGCGGCAATGGGTGGCGCTGTACCAGCAGGCGCCGGCCTTGGCAAG
The DNA here is from genome assembly GCF_056394545.1 of Allobosea sp. 10N428. Classification (NCBI taxonomy): domain Bacteria; kingdom Pseudomonadati; phylum Pseudomonadota; class Alphaproteobacteria; order Hyphomicrobiales; family Alloboseaceae; genus Allobosea; species Allobosea sp. 10N428. The sequence continues at coordinate 1,360,792 of NZ_JBFTIC010000001.1, forward strand.
CCAATCTCGACGTCATGCACAGTGCCTCCACACGGCATCGTGCGGCAGACGTCAATCCTTGCGCAGCTTCTCCGTCTCCGGCTTCTCCTGACCGAGCGCGACGATGCCGCGGCGGATCGCGCGGGTGCGGGTGAAGTGCTTGTGCAAGGTCTCGCCGTCGCCATAGCGGATCGCGCGGGTGAGCAGAGCGAGGTCCTCGTTGAAGCGGCCGAGCATCTCCAGCACCGCCTCCTTGTTGTGCAGGAAGACGTCGCGCCACATCGTCGGGTCGGATGCCGCGATGCGAGTGAAGTCGCGGAAGCCGCCAGCCGAGAACTTGATCACTTCGGACTGCGTCACCGCCTCCAGATCCTCGGCCGTGCCGACGATGTTGTAGGCGATCAGATGCGGCAGGTGGCTGGTGACGGCGAGCACGAGGTCATGATGCTGGGCGCTCATCACCTCGACCAGCGCGCCCATGCCCTCCCAGAGCTGGCGGGTCTTGGCGGTCGCGCTCGGATCGGTGCCCTCGGGCGGGGTCAGGATGCACCAGCGGTTGAGGAAGAGGCTGGGGAAGCCGGCATCGGGGCCGGAATTCTCGGTGCCCGCGACCGGATGGGCCGGCACGAAGGAGACGCCCTCCGGCAGATGTGGCAGGACGGCGTCGACGACCGAGCCCTTGACCGAGCCGACATCAGAGAGAACTGTGCCCGGCTTCAGAACCGGCGCGATCTCCTCGGCAACCGCTCCGCAGGCACCGACGGGCACGCAGAGGATGATGTGATCGGCGTCGGCAGCTGCTTCGGCCGCCGTCTCGACGACGGCATGGCCGAGATCGAGTTCGCGCGCCCGCGTCCGCACCGCCTCATCCCGATCCGACAGCACGATCGTTCCGGCGAGGTTCAGCTCCTTCGCCGCCCGCGCGATGGAAGAGCCGATCAGCCCGATGCCGATGATGGCGAGGCGGGCGAAGATCGGCTCGGACCGACGCGGGGCGAAGCTTTCCGCCATCTGCGTCACGCCTTGGCCGCGACGAAGTCGGCGAGCGCGGCGACGACGAGACGGTTCGCCTCCTCGGAACCGATGGTCATGCGCAGCGCGTCCGGCAGGCCATAGCCGCCGACCGCACGCAGGATGAGGCCACGTTGGGTCAGGAAGGCGTCGGCCTCCTTCGCGGTCTTGCCTGGCGTCTTCGGGAAGTGGATGAGAATGAAATTGCCGACCGAAGGCGTGACGATGAGGCCGAGCTTCTCGACCTCCGCCGTCGTCCAGGCCAGCCATTTCTCGTTGTGCTCGAGCGCGGCAGCGACATGAGCCTCGTCGGTGACGGCGGCGGCGCCCGCCTCGATCGCGGCACCATTGACGTTGAACGGGCCGCGGATGCGCTCGAGCGCATCGATGATATGAGCCGGCGCATAGATCCAGCCGATGCGCAGATTGGCGAGGCCGTAGATCTTCGAGAAGGTGCGGGTCATCACGACATTCTCGCTCTCGGCGACGAGCTCGATGCCGGAAGCGTAGTCGTTCCGGCGGACATATTCGGCATAGGCCGCGTCGAGCACGAGCAGGACATGCGGCGGCAGGCCGGCCTGCAGGCGCTTGACCTCGTCGAAGGGCAGATAGGTGCCGGTCGGGTTGTTGGGATTGGCGAGGAAGACGATCTTGGTCTTCGGCGTCACCGCGGCGAGAATGCCATCGACATCGGCGGTGTAATTTTTCTCGGGCACGATGACCGGCTTGCCACCGGCGGCGAGGATGGCGATGCGGTAAACCAGGAAGCCGTACTGGCTGTAGATGCCCTCGTCGCCCGCCCCGAGATAGGCCTTGGTGACGAGTTCGAGCAGTTCATCAGAGCCGTTGCCACAGATGATGCGCGCGGGATCGAGGCCGTAGCGGCCGGCGATCGCCTGCTTGAGCTTGGTCGACGTGCCATCGGGATAGAGTTCCAGCTTGGCGGCGAGGCCTTCGAAGGCTGCTATGGCCTTGGGGCTCGGGCCGAGCGGCGTCTCGTTGGAGGACAGCTTATGCAGTTTCACACCGGCAGGCGCAGCGGATTTGCCGGGGACGTAGGCCTCGATGTCGAGGACGCCGGGACGGGGAACGGGGCGGGAGGCGGTCGCCATGATGATTGACCTTGCAGCGGGAAGCGGTTCGGGCCCGTTCAGCGGGCAGATTTGACGGCGAAACGGGCGGCGTGGCTGCCGACCTCTGAGAAATCGCTGAGGCCGGCGGGCACAAGGGCCTCGCGGATCACGGCCTGGTCGACCTCGCCGGAGGCAGCGACCAGCAGCGACAGATGCGAGCCGTCGGCGGCGGAGGCCGAGACCTCGGCCAGATGCTCGGCGAGACCGTGTCGCAGGTTCTCGGACCAGCGCTCGACGCGGGCGGCATAGAGCACGATCTCGCGCACGGCGGCATCGGTCAGCGGCTTGGCGATGCAGTAGACCGGCGTGCCGGCGGGATGATCCGGCCGCTCGATAAAGGGCAGACGTGCGATGATCTTGGGCTTGTCCGCCCCGATCAGATCGCGCCACCAGATGCCGGCGCTGGCGCCCTGATCCATGCGGAAGATGCCGAGATCGCCGGCCGACTCGGCGACGGCGTGAATGACCGCGCGCGCATCCTCATGCGGGACGAAAGGCACGGTGAAGCCGAAATGGAAGCGGGCGGAATCACGCATTGCCGGGTCGCCGCCGGAGACATCGGCGTGGACCGAGTAGTTCGCCTGCACATAGGTGAAGGTCGCGATGATGATGCGCCAGATGCTCTCGACCGTGTCGAGTGGCAGAAGCCCCTTATGGCGCAGCGCGAGGCGCTTCATCATGTCGGCCTCGCGGCCGGGGCGGAAGGCGGAGCCGGAGGCCTGCGTCTTCTTGACCGAGATCAGCGTCTCGATGATCTGCGAGCGCTCCATCAGCAGCGCATGCATCTCGCTGTCGATGCGATCGATCTCGGAGCGCAGATCGGCGAGGGTCGTGGGGGCGGCTTCGGTCATGGCAGCAGGGTGCGCTTCTCGACGAGGACCTGTGAACCCTCACCTGAGGAGCAGCCGCAAGGCTGCGTCGCGAAGGATGCTCCAGGAGGTGCCGGAACCCGCTGGATCATCCTTCGAGACGCCGCGTTCCGCGGCTCCTCAGGATGAGGGCTTTAGGAGTTGCCACGCTCCTTAGCGCTCCCGCTACGCCTTGGCAAAGCCGGCTGCGCAGTCCCGCGTTGACAGACGCGTCAGGGCACGGCATCGCTAGGGTTCGATTTTCCGAACACTTGGACCGGCAAGACAAATCATTCTGCCGAAACGGACGATATGAGCGACCTTTCCCCCAGCTTGGCCGACCCGCTGAAGGAGGCGAACGAGCCTTCGAGCCCGGTCGCGCGCTTCGGGCCCGACACGCCGCTGCTGATGGATTGCGGCGTGGTGCTCGACCACTGGCAGATCGCCTATCAGACCTATGGTGAGTTGAATGCGTCTCGGTCGAACGCGATCCTGGTCTGCCATGCCCTGACCGGCGACCAATATGTGGCGAGCCGTAACCCGATCACCGGAAAGGGCGGCTGGTGGACCGCGATGATCGGGCCGGGCAAGCCTGTTGATACCGACCGCTTCTTCGTGATCTCAGCCAATGTGATCGGCGGCTGCACCGGCACGACCGGCCCGGCCTCGACCAATCCAGCGACGGGCAAGCCCTGGGGCCTGTCCTTCCCGGTCGTCACCATCCGCGACATGGTGCGGGCGCAAGCCGCCCTGGTCGACTCGCTTGGCATCGACACGCTGTTCTGCGTCGCGGGCGGTTCGATGGGCGGCATGCAAGTGCTGCAATGGGCGGCGAGCTATCCGGGCCGCGTGTTCTCGGCGCTGCCGCTGGCGACCGGCGCCAAGCATTCGGCCCAGAACATCGCCTTCCACGAAGTCGGCCGGCAGGCGGTGATGGCCGATCCTGACTGGCGACAGGGACGCTATCTCGAAGAGGGCACACGGCCCTCCAAGGGGCTCTCGGTCGCCCGCATGGGCGCGCACATCACCTATCTCTCCGAGCAGGCGCTGCACCGCAAATTCGGCCGCAAGCTGCAGGACCGGGAGGCGCCGACCTTCTCCTTCGACGCGGATTTTCAGGTCGAAAGCTATCTGCGCCATCAGGGCTTGAGCTTCGTCGAGCGCTTCGACGCCAATTCCTATCTCTACGTCACGCGCGCGATGGACTACTTCGACCTCGCTGCCGACCATGACGGCGTGCTGGCACGCGCGTTCACCGGCACCAAGACGCGCTTTTGCGTGGCCTCCTTCACCTCGGACTGGCTGTTCCCGACGGCTGATTCCCGGGCCATCGTGCACGCGCTGAACGCGTCCGGTGCCTCGGTTTCCTTCGTCGAGCTGGAAAGCGACAAGGGGCACGACGCCTTCCTTTTGGAAGAGCCTAATCTCTTCGCCACGACGCGCGGCTTCATCGGTGCGGCCGCCCGGGCACGGGGCCTGTGATGAGTGCCGCCCTCTGTCATTCCGGGGCGGCCCCGAAGGCCGAACCCGGAACCCACAACCGGGTGAGCCCTCTCCCGTTGCAGCTGCATAAGACCGAGCCCAGCCGTGGGTTCCGGGTTCTTCGCTACGCGAAGCCCCGGAATGACGAGGGGCGAGCCCGAGCATGACGAGCTGACCGCCATGACCCTCCCCGACAACCAGACCAACCGCATCGACCTGAAGCTCGTCGCCGAGATGGTGCAGCCGGGCACGCGCGTGCTCGATGTCGGCTGCGGCGACGGCGCGCTGCTGGCGCTGCTCGCCGAAACCCGGAGAGTCGATGCGCGCGGCATCGAACTCTCCCGCGAGGGCGTGGCCGATTGCGTGGCACGAGGGTTGTCGGTGATCCAGGGCGACGCCGACACCGACCTCGCCGACTATCCCGACGACAGCTTCGACTACGTCATCCTCTCCCAGACGATCCAGGCGACGCGCAATCCCCGGCTTGTGCTGGAGCAGATGCTGCGCATCGGCCGGCACGCCATCGTCTCCTTCCCGAATTTCGGACATTGGCGCATGCGTGGCCAGGTGTTCTTCCAGGGGCGGATGCCGGTGACAGACGCCCTGCCCTATTCATGGTGGGACACGCCCAACATCCATTTCTGCACGATCCGGGACTTCGTCGCGCTCTGCGAAGTGATCGGCGCCAAGAAGGAGCGCGCCGTCGCGCTCGACGCCGCCGGCGGCAAGGTCGGCGTCAACGCCCCCTGGTGGTTCTGGAACCTGTTCGGCGCGCAGGCCGTGTTCCTGCTGAAGCGGGGGTGAATCCTTCTCCCCATCAAAGTCGGCTGTTGCCGACTTTGACATCTTAAGCTGCCCATCTCGGGCAAGCCCGAGATGGGGCGGGAGAAGGTGGCGCGCGCAGCGCTGACGGATGAGGGCAGCGCTTCGACCAAAAGAAAAGGGCCGCTTGCGCGACCCTTCCCTCATCCGTGTGTTCTGCAGGCACCTTCTCCCCCCATCTCGGGCTTGCCCGAGATGCGCAATCTTGGGTGTCAAAGTCGGCAACAGCCGACTTTGATGGGGAGAAGGAAGCCAACCACGTCAGTTCAGCGCGACGCCCGCAGGCCGCTTCTCCTTCACGGCGGGGACCTCGCCGAGCATCAGCGAGCCCGGCCCGACGGTGACAGGCACCGTCTCGCCGTCGACGATCTCGCCGGCCAGGATGGCCTCGGCAAGAGGGTCCTGCACCGACTTCTGGATCACGCGCTTGAGCGGGCGCGCGCCATAGGCGGGGTCGTAGCCCTTGTCCGCCAGCCACTCGCGCGCCTCCTTGGAGAGCTCGAGCGTGATCTTGCGGTCGGTGAGCAGCTTCGCGAGGCGGGCCATCTGGATGTCGACGATCGCGCCCATGTCCTGCCGCCGCAGGCGGTGGAACAGGATGATGTCGTCGATCCGGTTCAGGAACTCCGGCCGGAAGGCGTGGCGGACCACCCCCATGACCTCGTCGCGAACCGCATCACTGTCCTGCCCCTCGGGCTGGTTCACCAGATACTCCGAACCGAGGTTCGAGGTCATGATGATCAGCACGTTGCGGAAGTCGACCGTGCGGCCCTGCCCGTCGGTCAGGCGTCCGTCGTCGAGAACCTGCAGCAGGACGTTGAAGACATCCGGATGCGCCTTTTCGACTTCGTCGAAGAGCACGACCTGATAGGGCCGGCGCCGCACGGCTTCCGTCAGCGCTCCGCCCTCCTCATAGCCGACATAGCCGGGAGGCGCGCCGATGAGACGGGCGACCGAATGCTTCTCCATGTATTCGGACATGTCGATGCGCACGAGCGCGCTGTCGTCGTCGAACAGGAACGCGGCCAGCGCCTTGGTCAGCTCGGTCTTGCCGACGCCCGTGGGGCCGAGGAACATGAAGGAGCCGATGGGGCGGTTCGGATCCTGCAAGCCGGCGCGCGCGCGACGGACCGCGGTCGAGACCGCTTCCACCGCCTCGCGCTGCCCGACGACGCGGGAGCCCAAGACCTCCTCCATGCGCAGCAGCTTCTCCTTCTCGCCCTCGAGCATGCGATCGACCGGCACGCCGGTCCAGCGGCTGACGACCTGCGCGACATGGTCCGGCGTCACGGCTTCTTCGACCATGCCGGTGCTCTCGCCCTTCTCCTCGATCTCGGCCAGCCGCTTCTCGAGCTGCGGGATCTCGCCATAGGCAAGCTCGCCCGCCCGCTGGTATTCGCCCTTGCGCTGGGCCTGGGCGAGCTCGTTGCGGGCGTTGTCGAGCTTGGTCTTGATCTCAGCCGCCTGCCCGAGCTTGTCCTTCTCGGCCTTCCACTTGGTGGTGATCGCGTCGGAGCGCGCCTCCAGATCGGCCAGTTCGGATTCAAGCCGCTTCAACCGCTCCTTCGAACCGGCGTCGTTCTCCTTCTTGAGCGCCTCCTGCTCGATCTTGAGCCGGACGATCTCGCGGTCGATCGAATCCAGCTCCTCGGGCTTGGAATCGACCTGCATGCGCAAACGCGCCGAGGCTTCATCGACGAGGTCGATCGCCTTGTCGGGCAGGAAGCGGTCAGTGATGTAGCGGTTCGAGAGCGTCGCGGCCGAGACCAGTGCCGAGTCGCTGATGCGGACGCGGTGGTGCTGCTCGTATTTCTCCTTCAGGCCGCGCAAGATCGAGATGGTATCCTCGACCGTCGGCTCGTCGACGAAGACGGGCTGGAAGCGCCGCGCCAGCGCGGCGTCCTTCTCGACATACTTGCGATACTCGTCGAGCGTGGTCGCGCCGATGCAGTGCAGTTCGCCGCGGGCGAGCGCCGGCTTCAGCAGGTTGGACGCATCCATCGCGCCGTCGGTTTTACCGGCGCCGACGAGGGTGTGCATCTCGTCGATAAACAGGATGACGCCGCCATCCGAGGACGAAACCTCGGTCAGCACAGCCTTCAGCCGCTCCTCGAACTCGCCGCGATACTTCGCGCCGGCGATCAGCGAGCCCATGTCGAGGGCGAGCAGTTCCTTGTCCTTGAGGCTCTCGGGCACGTCGCCATTGACGATGCGCAGGGCAAGGCCCTCGGCGATGGCGGTCTTGCCGACGCCGGGTTCGCCGATCAGGACGGGGTTGTTCTTGGTCCGACGCGACAGCACCTGGATGGTGCGGCGGATTTCCTCGTCACGGCCGATCACCGGATCGAGCTTGCCCTCACGCGCCGCAGCGGTCAGGTCGCGGGCATATTTCTTCAGCGCGTCATAGGCCTGCTCGGCGGACGCGGAATCGGCGGTGCGGCCCTTGCGGATCGCCTCGACGGCGGCGTTCAGCGCCTGCGGCGTCACGCCGGCCTTGGACAGGGCCTTGCCGGCCTCGGTGTCCTTCTCGATCGCGAGAGCGAGCAAAAGCCGCTCAACCGTGACGAAGCTATCGCCGGCCTTCTCGGCCGCTTTCTCGGCGGTGTCGAAGACGCGGGCCAAGCCCGGCGTCAGGTTGAGGCCGCCCGAGCCGCCCGACACCTTCGGCAGCTTCGCCAGCGCCTGATCGACAAGCTGCAACGCGACGCGCGACTGGCCGCCGGCCCGATCGATCAGGCCCGCCGCCATGCCTTCGTTGTCATCAAGCAACGCCTTCAGCAAATGCTCGGGCGTGAACTGCTGGTGCCCCTCCCGCAACGCGATCGTCTGCGCCGCCTGAAGAAAGCCCTTCGCACGATCCGTATATTTTTCAATGTTCATTCACATCACTCCGCCCGCGGAACGCGCCCCGTGGCGACGTGCTCCGCTGCCCTTTCATCAAGATGGGGCGCCACAATAAGCCGCCCCTCGCTCTCCAACATAGTGTGACATTGGCGCAACGGAAGAGGTGGCGAGCCACAATTGACCTGACGCAAGCGCCAGGCCCAGATCGGGCATGGCCGGGACCAAGCGACAGCAGGCGATTCGTCGGGCGTTGAGGGCGATTGCGCCTGGCATCCCGCTCTCCGACGCTGAGGCTGTAGTCACACTGGCCGAGCGGCGGCACATGAAGGACCTGCCGCCTTCGACCGCGCTCTGGCTCGCGCTCGGCAGCCATGTCCGCCACGTCCATACCGACTACGAACGCCTGCTGTCCGAAGGCTATGACCGCGACGCCGCCCGCTTCTTCGTCGCCGATGAGACCGACGCCGTGCTCGCCGGCTGGGGCTGCCAACGCTCGGTCAGCGACGGCGAAGACGACTAATGCAGCGTCGGCTATGCCCAAAACCGGTTCCCATGCCGGCGGATTGATCGAAACGGATACAAGATTTGATCTGTCAGGACGGCGTGGCAAGGCTATGGTCCGCCATCTTTTGCCTGCTCAGGTCGGACCATGCGCATCGAAACGCTCTATCGCTACCCTGTGAAAGGCCTCTCGCCGGAGCCGCTTCAGCGCGCCGACCTGCCCACCGAAGGCTATTTTCCCGGCGACCGGCTGTTCGCCATCGAGAACGGCCCCTCCGGCTTCGACCCGGCCGAACCTCTGCATCAGCCGAAGATCAAATACCTGATGCTGATGCGCAACGAGTCGCTGGCCCGGCTGCGCAGCCGCTATGACGATGCGAGCGGAGATCTCGTCATCCACGAGGGAGGCCGGGAAGTGCTGCGTGCAGCGACCGCCAGTGATGACGGCAGGGCAGCGATCACGCGCTTCTTCGAGGGCTTCATGCCCGACGAGCTGCGCGGCGAACCGAAACTGCTGACGGCGCCCTCGACCTATCGCTTCACCGATTCCCGTTCCGGCTTCGTCTCGATCATCAATCTCGCCAGCGTTGCCGATCTCGAAAGACGCCTCGGGCGGCCAGTCGATCCGTTGCGCTTCCGCGGCAATCTGATGGTGAGCGGTCTCGAGCCCTGGGCAGAGAACGAGTTGGTTGGCCGCGATCTCGACGGGCCGGATGGCCTGCGGCTGCATGTGATCAAGCGGATCGAGCGCTGCGCGGCGACCAATGTCGACCCGGAGACCGGCGCGCGCGACATGCAGATCCCGAAGGCGCTGATGCAGAACTACGGCCATGTCGATTGCGGCATCTATTGCCGCATCGTCGCCGGCGGGAGCCTACAGGCAGGCGACGTGCTGACGCCGGCGGAAGCGACGGTCGAACTCGGCATCGCCTGAGAGCGCAGACCAATAAAAAAGGGCCCTTGCGGGCCCTTTTTCAAAGCTGTCAGCAAGCTCCGCCACTCACTCGGCGGAACCATCCGTCTCAGAACCCAACGCGTCCATGACCTCGCGCGGCGAGCGGCGACGGCGGGTGCGCTTGGGCGCCGCCTCCGCAGCGACTTCCGCAGCCGCCTCAACCGGAGCCGCCACCGGCTCGGCCGGGGCTGCCTCGACCGGCTCCGGCGCCGAGACGCGCACGGGGTTGGTCAGGAAGGACGGCAGGGCCGCGGCGACATCCTCGCCCGCATCCGCCTCGATCTCGCGCTCGCGGCGCGGACGACGCTCGCGCTGGGGACGCTCGGCCCGCTCGAAGCGGCGCTCGCCCTGAGGCTGCTCGGGAGCAACCTCGGCCGAGCCCTCGCCGGCGACCGGGATATCGGAACGCGGCGCGTCGGGGCGCGGTGCGTAGCCGCCCGGAGCGCCCTGATTGCCTTCCGCATTCCGATCAAAACGGCGCTCGCCGCGGTCCTGGCGGTCGAAGCGGCGGTCGTTGTTGAAACGCTCGCGGCGATTCTGGCGATCGAAGCGCTGGCCGCCTTGCTGCTGGCCCTCGCCGCCCTCGCCCTCAGCCCGCTGGCCGCCATGGCCGTTGTAGCCGTTGGGGCCGACATAGCCGTTCTGCCCACGAATCTCGGGCTGCGGCCCGGTGCCGGGCTGGAACGACATGGCCTCCTCGTCGCCCTCCTCGTCACCCTCATCCGCATCCTCGACGAAGGCGCGGTTCGGCGGGAAGGAATGGCCGAACTGCTGGGCCATCTGCTCCTGCGCCGCTAGCAGGATGCGATAATAATGCTCGGCATACTGGAAATAGCTCTCGGCCGCGACCGTATCCCCAGAAGACTGGGCGTCGCGCGCAAGCTGCAGATATTTCTCGGCGACATTCTGCGCCGTGCCCCGGACCTTTACGTCCGGACCGTTGGATTCGTAGCTACGTTGCAGCGGATTTGGAGATTTGCGATTGCCGTTGTTGTTGCCGTTATTGTTACGGCCGCGCATACGCCGGTTCTGACCTGGTCTCATTCGCGTCTGTCTCGCGCTTCTGTGCTCAAAGCAACCGTGGTGCCGTCATACGCGTTGCGACACACAGCGGGTTGCGACGCTGTGCCGGACTGAGTTGACCCGAAGGGGCGATACGCCGTTTCTGGTCTTCACGCGCTCTTTTCCAAAACGGGGCTCCGCCCCAAAAGGGGCCTCAACCCCATGAGCCGATCGGCGCCACGCGCCTTCGGGGCTCCACCCGGCTTGTCAGCTGCATCGCCTCAGGAACATGCCTGCAAACGATGCCGAACTCGAGCAAATCCTGCAAAAACGGAAACTGCCCTGAGGCCCGGCTCTGACGCCACCAGCTTCGGCTGAATGCTGCATAGCGGCTTTTGACTGCTTCTCCAAGCGAAATCAACCAAAAGCCCGTGCATTTCAGGCGAGCGCGAAGATCAGCGCCCGCTCATGCCCTCCCAGATCGTTCCGGCTGCCGCGGAATTCAAGCCCACCGGCGCGCATCAGCGCGATGACGTCGGGGCCCTGCCCGGCACCGATTTCAAAGACGACCAGGCCGCCGGGTGCCAGCAAAGCGGGCAAGGACCGAGCAAGGATGCGATAGGGCCCGAGCCCGTCTTCACCGCCATCGAGCGCCAACAACGGGTCATGCTCTCGCACCTCGACGGACAGGCCGGCGATCTCTGACGAGGGGATATAGGGCGGGTTGGACAGGATCATGTCGAAGCGGCCGCCCAGCCCTTCCGTCCAGTTGCCTCGCCGGAAGCTCGCACGCGCGGCCACTCCGTTCAGCTCGGCGTTGCCGGCCGCCGTGAGGATAGCCTCTTCCGACAGATCGATCCCGATGCCCGTCGCCAGCGGCAGCTCGCTCAGCAGCGCGATCAGCAAGCAGCCGGTGCCGGTTCCGAGATCGAGCAGCTTCAGGGCCTCGCCCCGGCGATCGGCCAGTTCCCTCAAGGCGGCTTCGACGATGGTCTCGCTGTCCGGCCGCGGCTCCAGTGTGGCGGGCGACAGCCGAAATGCGAGGCCCCAGAATTCGCGTTCGCCGAGAATGCGCCAGACAGGCTCGCCCGATATCCGCCGCAGCGCAAAGTCGCGCAGCCTGGCAAGCGCCTGCGGCGGGAAAGCCATGTCGGGATCCGGATTCTCGACTCCCAGGCTTCCCTCGACAAGGAGGCGGGCGTCGAGCCCTGCACTCGGAGAACCAGACTGGATCAGGCGCCGCGCAAGGAAACGCCGCGCTTCCCTGACGGTCGGCACGGCGCCCTCCCCTGACCAATCGATCGCCGAAGCGCTCGGGTTCGCGCGGTCGATCAGCTGTTGCCCTGCATCTTCTGGTCGATGCACAGCTTCATCTTGGTATTGATCGAGGCCTTGCTCTCGCGCGCCCCCTTCATCTCCATCTGGCAAGCCTTGCGCGCCTGCGACTGGGTCATTGCCCCCTGCAAGGCCGCCGGCGGACCGGAGGTGACTTTCCGAAGCGCCTTCTCCTGCGCCTGCGAGGCTCCGCTCATCGCCAGCGCCATCAGGCCGGCCATCGCTACCGTGGACATCGTCTTGATCATGGGAGGATCCCCCCTTTGCTGGTGTCAACACATCACCAACGTGGAGGGGGCGATTTGGTTTCATCGCCACGGGCTTACGCCGCTCCTTCCTCTGCCAGGAGCTTTGCCTGATGCTCGGCGGTCAGGGCATCGACGATCTCGTCGAGCACCAAGCCCTGCATCATTTCGTCGAGCTTATAGAGCGTCAAGTTGATCCGATGGTCGGTGACGCGACCTTGCGGGAAATTATAGGTGCGGATGCGCTCCGAGCGATCGCCCGAGCCGACCTGCGAACGCCGGTCCGCCGAGCGCTCGGCATCGATGCGCAGGCGCTCCATGTCGTAGAGCTTGGCGCGCAGCAGTTCATAGGCCCTGGCCTTGTTCTTGTGCTGAGAGCGCTCGTCCTGAACCAGCACGACCGTATTTGTCGGAATATGGGTGAGGCGCACCGCCGATTCCGTCTTGTTGACGTGCTGCCCCCCGGCGCCGCCGGAGCGCAGCGTGTCGACCCGGATATCGCCATCGTTCAGCACGACGTCGACATCACTCGCGAGCGGCAGGGTCGCGACCGTTGCAGCGGAGGTATGGATGCGCCCGCTCGCCTCGGTATCCGGCACGCGCTGGACACGGTGAACGCCGGATTCGAATTTGAGCCGGGCATAGACGCCGCGGCCGTTGATCTCGGCGATGGCTTCCTTGTAGCCGCCGACGGTTCCCTCGCTTTCCGAAAGCATGTCGACGCTCCAGCCCTTCTGGGCGGCATAGCGCTGATACATGCGCAGCAGATCACCGGCGAAGAGCGAAGCTTCGTCCCCCCCGGTTCCCGCCCGGATTTCAATGATGACGCCGCGCTCGTCGGCGGCGTCCTTCGGCAGCAGCGCGATCAGGATCTCGCGGCCACGCACTTCGATCTCGGCGCGGGCGGCATCGCGCTCCTCATAGGCGAGATCGCGGAATTCCGGGTCGGTAGCGGGATCTGCGATCAGGCCCTCCGCCTCCTCCAGCGAGACCTGAGCCTGGCGCCAGGACGCGATCGCTGCAACGACGGGATCGAGCTCCGAGAGTTCCTTCGCCAGTTCGACGGTTCGGACCGGATCGCTCGCATGGTTGATCTCGTCCATCGTGGCGGCATGACGCGCCACGATGGTGTCGAGACGATCCTGAGGAAGCTGAAGGGACATTGGATAACTCTGCGAATGACGAGAAGGCCGGGTGTGCGAGCGAGCGTCGCTAGACCGGGACCTTGAATTCAGCCGCGAAGGCGGCGAGGTGCGGGCGCAGGCTGGCGGCTCCTTCCGGCGAGGCGAGCATCCAGTCCATGCGTTCGCGGAGCTTGCGGACGTCGAGCGCACGCAGCATCGCCTTGACCGGGCCGACCGAGGCGGCCGACATCGAGAAACCGCGATAACCCAGACCGATCAAGGCCATCGTCTCGAGCGGCTTGCCACCCATCTCGCCGCAGACCGTCACCGGGCAGTCGGTTTCCGACGCCGCATCGATGATCCGGCGCAGCGCCCTCAAGGCTCCGACACCGAGCGGATCGAAGCGATCCGCCACGCGTTTGTTCTCGCGGTCGGCGGCAAAGAGGAACTGCATCAGGTCGTTCGTGCCGATCGAGAGGAAATCGGCCTCGCGGGCGATTTCCGGCAGCTCGAACAGAAGCGAAGGCACTTCCACCATCACCCCGACGCGCAGATCATGCGGCGGAGCGACGCCCTGTTTCTCCAGCATTGCCTGCTCGCGGCGGATGATCATGCGGGCGCGGCGGAACTCGTCCGTCGTCGCGACCATCGGCAGCATGATCTTGAGATCGCGCCCGGCTCCGGCACGCAGCATCGCGCGCAACTGCGCCCTGAGCAGGCGGGGCTTGTCGAGCCCGATGCGAATCGCCCGCCAGCCGAGCGCCGGATTCTCCTCCTCGACCCGCTCCATATAGGGCAACACCTTGTCGCCGCCGATATCGAGCGTGCGGAAGGTCACGGAGCGCTCGCCAGCCGCATCCAGCACCGCCGTATAGAGCGCCTGCTGCTCGGCGGTGGTCGGCATATGCTGTGCCACCATGAACTGGAGCTCGGTGCGGAACAGGCCGATGCCGGACGCCGCCGTCGCCTCGATATTCGGCATGTCGACGATCAGGCCGGCATTGATCTGCAGCGTGATCGCGACGCCATCCCTGGTCGCCGCCGGCAGCTCCTTGAGCTTCTCGTACTGCTTCTGCTTGCGGGCACGCAGCCGGGCCTTGTCCTTGTAGGCGTTCTCGACATCCGGCTGCGGGCGGATCTGCACCTCGCCCGCCTGGCCGTCGACGATGATGGCGTCTCCCGCCTGGACGAGCGCAGTCGCATTCGCGACCTCTCCGACTGCGGGAATGCCGAGCGCGCGGGCAACGATGGCGATGTGACTGGTCGGGCCGCCTTCTTCCAGGACGAGGCCGCGCAGATGCGCGCGCTCATAGTCGAGCAGAGCGGCCGGCCCCATGGAGCGCGCGACGAGGATCGCGTTCTCGGGCAATTGCTCATGCGCAACGCCATTGGCCTTGCCCAGCAGGGTGCGCAGCAGCCGGTTGGCGAGATCGTCCAGGTCATGCAGCCGTTCCCGCAGATAGGGGTCGGTCTGGCGCAGCATCTTCGCGCGGGTGTCGGACTGGACGCGCTCCACTGCCGCCTCGGCAGTCAGACCGGTCATCACGACTTCGCGCATCCGGCGCAGCCAGCCCTGGTCATGGGCGAACATGCGGAAGGTTTCGAGAACGTCGCGATGCTCGCCGGTGTGAGCGACGTCGCCCCGCTCGATCAGTTCGTCGATCGATGCGCGCATCTCGCCGATCGCGGCTTCGAGGCGGCCGACCTCCGCAGCCGGATTCTCGGCAATGAGGTTGCTGATGGCGACGCGGGGCTCATGCAGCACCGCATGGCCAAGCCCGACGCCGTCAGCCAGGATCACGCCGACACTGTGGATCGGCCGGTCGAGACCGATGGAGGCCCCGGGCGCTGCCAGCGACTTCAACCCGCCGGCCGCGATCATCTCCGCCATCAGCATGGCGGTGGTCTGGAGGCTCTCGACCTCCTCTTCGGAATAGATGCGCGAGGCGCGGTTCTGGATGACGAGCACGCCCATCACGGCGCCGCCACGCAGGATCGGCACGCCGAGGAAGGAGCGATAAACCTCTTCGCCCGTCTCGGGCCGGTAGGAGAAGGAGGGATGCGCCTGCGCATCCGAAAGCGCCAACGGCTCAGCCTCGCTCGCGATCAGACCGACGAGGCCTTCGCCCGCGCGCATGGTCGTGAGGTGAACCGCCTCCCGGTTGAGGCCCTCGGTGGCGTAAAGCTCGAGCGAGCCGTCCTCGCGCAGAACGTAGACGGAGCAGACCTCCGCGACGAGGTTGCCGGCGATCAGGACGACGAGCCGATCGAGCCGCTCCTGCGGGCTGATCGATGCGGCCATGACCTCGCGGAGGCGGCGCAACAGAACGCCCGGTCCTCCGAGAGCACCTCGCATCGATCTCAGCCCTCCGCCCGCCTCCTCAGCCATCGACGATACGATGCCTGTCCGACCCGAGTCGCCCAACCCGGCCATGCTGCCTTCTAGCGACCAAAGACCTTATTCGGCAAGGGCTGTGAACAGGCCTTGGAACATCCCCCCAAGATTTCGACCGTCTTCGTCGCGATTGAGCCAAGGTCTCATGGTCGAACCACCGCCAGATGAGACGCCGCGAGGGCCTCCGGCTTCCGCGGTGATTCTTTCGAGACCTTGCGGCTCTTGCCATCCTGGGACGGCCGCTTCGTGATGACGGCGGTCCGCGCAGGGCGCCGGGTCCCGGTCCTCGGTTTCTCGCGCTCGGCTTCCACGCCCGGCACGCCAGCACGGCCCGTCAATGCGTCGAGATATCGCTGCGTCCACCAATCGATGTCCGCAGCGGCGATCGTAGTGTAAAGCGCCTCGAAGCGGCGGATGCGCTCGGTCTTAGGCATAGCGAGCGCGGTGCGGATCGCGTCCGCCACCTCATGGGCATCATAGGGATTGACGATCAGCGCCTCGCGCATCTGCTGGGCGGCGCCGGCGAAGCGCGAGAGGACGAGGACACCCGGATCCGCGGGATTCTGGGCCGCGACATATTCCTTGGCGACGAGGTTCATCCCGTCCCGCATCGGGGTGACGAGCCCAACCTCCGCGCGGCGATAGAAGCCGGCGAGCGCATTGCGGGAATATGCCTTTTTCACCACCCGGATCGGCGTCCAGTCGAACTCGCCGAGCTGGGCGTTCAGCCTGCCCGCAACCTCGTCGGAAAGGCGGTCCAGCTCGGCATATTCGGGCACGTCGCTGCGCGAAGGCGGGGCGATCTGCAGGAGGCTCACCTTGCCGCGATGCTCGGGATGGCTGCGCAGGAACTCTCCGAACGCCTCGAGACGCTGCACGATGCCCTTCGAATAGTCGAGCCGATCGACGCCAACGACGAGCTTGCGCTCACCGAGCGATTCCCGCGTGGCCCGCAGCGGTGTCGGCGCCTGACGCGTCGAGGCCGTGGCGAGGCGGCGGAACCCCTCGACGTCGATGCCGATCGGGAAGGCTTGCACCTCAGTCTCGCGCGTACCGACGCGCACGCGCTGCCCGTCGCGGCGCCCGCCGCACAGCGCCTCCAGCCCGCCGATCAGGTTGCGGACATCGAGCTCCGTCTGCATCCCGACCAGATCATAGGCGGCGATGGTGCGGATCAGTGTCCCGCTGAACGGCAAGGCCCCGATCACATCGGCCGAGGGCCACGGGATATGGTGGAAATAGCCGATGCGGTTGGTCACACCGCGCCGGCGCAGTTCCGCCGCCAGCGGGATCAGATGATAATCGTGGATCCAGATGACGTCGTCGGGCTGGATGAGACTCGCCAGCGCCCGGGCGAAGCGGCGATTGACGCCGAGATAGCCCATATAATCGCTGCGCTGGAAATCGGTCAGCCCGAGCCGGTAATGCATCAGAGGCCAGAGAGCCCGGTTCGAAAAGCCGAGATAGTAGCTCTGCCGCTCGGCCTCGCTGAGGTCGGTCACGGCATAGGTCACGTTGCCGCGCTGGATCTGCCGGACGTCATGGACCGCCGCGTCGCTGACGCCGCCGCTCCAGCCGAACCAGAGGCCACCATGCTGCTCGAGCGCCTCGCGCAGCGCCACCGCCAGCCCGCCCGCCGTCGCCTTTTCCTGACGATCGGGGATGGTGACGCGGTTCGAAACGACAATGAGACGCATAGCGACGAATTTCTCCAGGAGGGCCGCCCGATTTTTGCCATCGGCGGCAGGAACAGAACGCTCAGGCAAGCGTAATGTTTCCGGGGTGCAGGGCTGGCCGCATGGCGAAGCGGTGGCGGTGCTGCGATGAAATCGTGATCGCCACTATCGGGCGAACAGTAAAATGAGACAACCCCGATGACGATTTTTCCGCGCTGGTAGCCGCCCGCCGGCCATGAGAAAGGATTGCCAGCGAGGACAGCCGTTCTTCTGCCGTCTTCCCTGCCCAAATAGAAAGCGATGACGACATTGATCGAACCGGAAACTGTCCACAGCACCCGTGATATCGCTACGAAGGCGGAGCAGATCGCGCTGTTCCTGGATTTCGACGGAACACTGGTCGAGATCGCGCCCTCCCCCGAGGATGTCCAGCTCGACCGGCGCGTCGCCCCGGCGCTGGAAAGCCTGCGCAGCCAGCTTGGCGGCGCGCTGGCCCTGGTCTCGGGGCGCCCGATCGCCTTTCTCGACGAGATGCTGGCACCTTACCGCTTCGACATCGCCGGGTTGCACGGCGCCCAGATTCGGATGGGGGGCGAGCTCCGCTCCCAATCCGCCCCCCCCGAACACATGCGGGAGGCGGTGCGTGACCTCGTGCGTTTCGCCAATAGCCATGTCGGCATCATCGTCGAGGACAAGCGGATTTCGGCAGCGCTGCACTGGCGGCTTGCGCCCGAGCTCAAGGACGAGGCGCTGGATCTGATGCGAAAGGCCGCTGCGAAGCTTGGGCCCGGCGTGCGCCTCCAGGAGGGCAAGTCCGTCGCTGAGCTGGTTCCGGCAGGCGCGAGCAAGGGCAGCGCCATCGCCTGGCTGATGGCCACGCCGGCCTATGCCGGCCACCGCCCCGTCTTCATCGGCGACGACATCACCGACGAGGATGGCTTCGAGACCGTCAACGCCATGGGTGGGCTTTCGATCCGGATCGGCGCGGATCGAGAGAGCCTGGCGACGATCCGCCTCGCCTCGCCGACCGCCTTGCGGCATATCCTGCTCGAAGCCGCCGAGAATGGCGGCCTGACCGCCTCCAGTTTTTCCCAGAACTAAGGGCCTAGCCATGAGCGCAACGACCACGGCTGCGGGGCAGCACTCCGCCTCGCTCGACCTCGGCGTGATCGGCAATTGCTCGATCGCCGCGCTCATCGACCGACGCGCCCGCATCGTCTGGGGCTGCTTCCCGCGTTTCGACCGCGATCCGGTGTTCTGCTCGCTGATCAACAACAAGGCCGATGACGGCAATGATGAGCTCGACAAGGGCTTCTTCGCCATCGAGCTCGTCGGCATGACGCGCTGCGAGCAGGGCTATCTCGACAACACCGCGATCCTCTCCTCCGTGCTGTCGGACGATCAGGGCAACGCCATCGAGATCCTCGATTTTGCGCCGCGCTTCGTGCGCTACGAGCGCTTTTTCCGTCCGCCGCAGCTCGTGCGCCGCGTGCGCCGCATCTCGGGCCGTCCGCGCATCCGCGTACTGCTCAAGCCCTGCCTCGGCATCGGAGAAGAGCCCGACGAGATCACCCGCGGCTCCAACCATATGCGCTTCGTTGGCGCCGACCAGACGATCCGGCTGACGACGAATGCGCCGATCTCCTATGTGATGGAGAGCACGCCCTTCGCCGTGGATCAGACCTATTCCTTCGTCATTGGCTCGGACGAGGCGCTGCGCGCGGAAATCGAAACAGCATCACGCGAATTCCTCGACAAGACGACCGATTACTGGCGCGACTGGGTGCGCTCGCTCTCGATCCCGTTCGAGTACCAGAAAGAGGTGATCCGCGCGGCGATCACGCTCAAGCTCTGCTCCTTCGAGGAGACCGGGGCCATCGTCGCGGCACTGACCACCTCGATTCCGGAGGCGCCTGGCACGCAACGTAACTGGGACTATCGCTATTGCTGGCTGCGCGACGCCTATTTCGTCGTCCATGCGCTGAACCGGCTCGGCACGACGCGGACGATGGAGGATTATCTCGGCTTCATCACCAATATCGTCGACACCTTCTCGGAGAGCGGCGCCGAGCACCTGCCGCCGCTCTACCCGATCACGCGCGGCGGCACGCTGATCGAGTTCGAGGCCACGAACCTTTCAGGCTATCGCGGGCACCAGCCGGTGCGCTTCGGCAACGGCGCGGCGGTGCAGATCCAGAACGACGGCTACGGCGCGGTTGTGCTGGCGGCGACGCATTCCTTCTTCGACCGTCGCCTGATCCAGCCCGGCAAGGATACGCTGTTCAGCCAGCTCGAACGGATGGGCGAGCTGGCGATCTCCGTGTTCGACAAGCCCGATGCCGGCCCCTGGGAGCTGCGCGAGAAGGAAGCCGTGCACTCCTTCTCCAGCGTGATGTGCTGGGCGGCCTGCGACAGGCTCGCCCGCATCGCCGGCACGCTCGGGCGCGCCGATCGCAAGGAATACTGGAAGGGCGAGGCGAAGCGGCTCAAAACCATCATCGCCGAGCAGATCTGGAACGGCGAGAAAGGTCATTTCGTCTCGACCTTCGACGGTCAGGAACTCGACGCGACGCTGCTGCTCCTCGCCGAGATCGGCTTCGTCAAGCCGGATGACGCCCGCTTCATTGCCACCGTCGAGGCGATTGGCCGCGACCTGAAGCGCGGCGACCTGCTGCTGCGCTACGCGGTACAGGACGATTTCGGCTACATGCACACCGGCTTCCTGATCTGCGCTTTCTGGTATGTCGATGCGCTGAATGCGATCGGGCGCAGCGAGGAGGCCAAGGAGCTGTTCGAGCGCATCCTGAAGCGGCGCAACAGCTTCGGCCTGCTTTCGGAGGATGCCGACCTCGAAACCGGCGAGCTCTGGGGCAATTTCCCGCAGACCTATTCGATGGTCGGGCTGATCAACTGCGCGATGCGCCTCAGCCGAGACTGGGAAGAGGCGTTCTGAGCCATGCTTCAGCGGGGCGAACCGAAACGGAACGCGATCGGGATCACACCGTAGACCATCGCCAGCACCATCGGCGGCACGGCCAGGGCCGTGACGCCAAGCGTCGGCCACCCCTGCGTCAGCGGCGCGAGCAAAGCCAGCAGGAGATTGATGGCGCCATAGGCGCCGGCAGTCGCAACCGCCAGGAAGCGCAGGCGTGCCGCAAGGCGCGAGAAGGAAGAAGGCGTGCCCATGTGATGGCCTTATTCATAACGAAACGGACCGTTTCGATTGGTTGATCTAAACGGTCCGTTTCGTTATGTCAAGGAGAGACCGCGAAGCGACAAGGACGGGATTGCAATGGAACCGCACGTGAAGCGGCGTGCCTCGATCGGCGCGCGGCGCAGCCCCGAGACGGAGGCGGCCGTGAAGGCGGCAGCGCGGGATCTGCTGGCGGAGAAGGGCTATGCCGGCTTCTCGATCGAGGAGGTCGCCCGCCGTGCCGGCGCCGGCAAGCCGACGATCTACCGCTGGTGGCCGAACAAGGCCGATCTGTTCATTGACGTCTACGGCGCGGAAAAGGACGCCGCGATCCCCGTGCCCGACGAGGGCTCATTGCGCGCCGACCTTCTGCGCTACACCAGGGATCTCTGGCGGTTCTGGCGCGAGGATACGGCGGGGCGCGTCTTCCGGGGTTTGATCGCCGAGGCTCAGAGCAGCGAAAGCGCGCTCGCCGCGCTGCGCTTCAAGTTCATGCCGGAGAGGCTGGCGGCGCCACGGCAGATGTTCGTGCGCGCCGCCGAGCGCGGCGAGTTCGCGCCTGAGGAGATCGACGACCGGCTCGAGCTCTGGGTCGGCTTCAACTGGCTGCATGTGCTGACCGACCGGCTGAGCGAGGACGAGCCTTCGCTCAGCCGCAAGATCGATCTGCTCTGCCGCTGAACCGCTCTCAGCCGACCTTCGCGGCAGCGCGCATCACGGCAAGCGCCAGCACCTGCGCCGCCGGGACCAGGCTCTCGACCTCCAGGAACTCGTCCGGCGTATGGGCCATGCCGCCGATCGGCCCGACGCTGCACAAGGTCGGAGTGCCCTGCGCGGCGGTGAAGCCTGAATCGGCGCAACCGCCGGTGAATTCCGCGGTCACCCCGATGCCGAAAGCGCCCGCGGCCTCGCGATAGACGTCGTAAAGCGCGGCCGATTCCGATGAACGCTCCAGCGGCAGGAACTCGCCCTTGATCGAGAGCACGGCGCTGGTGCCCGGCACCTGCGGCGCCTCGACGATCGCCTTGATCTTGCCGACCATCTCGTCGCGCTGGGCAGCGGTGACATAGCGCAGATCGATCTCGCACCAGGCGTGCGGGGCGATGGTGTTGACGGTCTGGCCACCGCCGATCAGCCCGACATTGACGGTGACGCCCTTCTCCAGATCGGTGAGGCCCTGGAGTTGCGGGATCTTGTGGCCGAGATCGACGATGGCCGAGGCGCCCTTCTCGTAATTCGCGCCGGAATGGGCGGGTTTGCCGGTGAATTCGGCGCGCATGAAGACGCCGCCCTTGCGGCCGCTGGTGACCGACTGCTTGTGGTCCCTGGCGAAATCGGTTCCGGCAGGCAGCCGGCTGGGCTCGGCATTGAAGACGCAGCGCGACTCGCGCGCCGCTTCCTCGATCACCGGCCGGGAGGACGGCGAGCCGATCTCCTCGTCGCTGGTCGTCAGCATCATGAGCGGCGAGGCCAGGCCGCCGCATTCTGAAAACGCCGCGGCGACGAAGGCCGAGATCACGATGCCGCCCTTCATGTCGGCGACGCCCGGCCCATAGGCGCGCGCGCCCTTGATCGTGAACGGCCTGCGCGTCGGTTCGCCCTGCGGGAAGACGGTATCGCGATGGCCGAGCAGCAGCACGGGTCGCTGGTCATTGGCTGTCGGATTGCGCAGGCGCGCCTTGACGGCATCGCCGAAGCGGGCGTCCGGCAAAGCCTCGACGTCGAGCCCGTTCGCCTTGTGGAAGCGCGCGACGACCTCTCCTGCCCGGTCGACGCCGGCCTTGTCGTAGGAGCCCGAGTCGGTATCGACCAGTTCGCGCAACAGCGCGACCATGCCTTCCTTGCGGCTCGCCAGCCACTCCGTGACCTTCTGCTCCTCGGGGGTCAAAGCGCTCATCGGCTCACTCGCATTCGTTCCGGATGGGACAATGCCGGTCAGCTTATAGGCTGGGCCTTTCGCGGCAACGGCAAACCGCAGCGGAGATCCCATTCACCGCGCGCATGCCAGCCGGGCGCCGCCGAGACGGGCTCAATCGGCCCATTCGGGATCTGTGGTGAAAACGATGGTGAGCCAGCGGTCAGGCGTATCGTCCCCGATCGCCTCGCCGATCTCATCGCGGATCCGGTCCCATTCCTCCAGCTTCTTCGCCGGCCCGTCCTTGGGCACGATGAAATAGAGCTCGATCTGCCGTCCGCGGCCGACCCGCGCGACATAGGAGCGGTAGGTGGCAAAGCCGTAGCGACGGACGATGTCCTCCGCGACGCTGTCGGCATGGCGCTTCAGATCGGCCGGCGTTACCAGCAGAATGTCGGCGAGGGCCTGCTTGATCGTTCCGATCGGCATGGGGATCACGACGATGCAGACCAGCGCGAGCGCGACCGGATCGACATAGGGCAGCATCCAGGCGAACCGCGTCCCCTGGATCGCGTAACCGAAGACGAAGGCGACGAGCAGCGCGCCACTGAGGCCGCCCGACATCGCCCATGCCTTGGCATCCAGCGCGACGAAGTTCGAATGGAGGTCCCGGTTGGCCCGCTTGCCGTAAACCGCCATGGCGAAGGCGATCAACATCGTCAGCACCGCATAGACGATGGCGTAATCGAAGGCGAGATGCCGCCCACCGGCCATGATGCTGCCGATCGCGTTGATCAGCGCATAGATCCCTGCTCCCGTCAGGAGGATGCCGTTGAGGCCGAGGACCATTGGCTCCAGGTGCCAGAAGCCCATGGTGAAGTGCTTGACCAGCCTGCCGCCGACAGCGCCGTCAGCCGTCGAGGACGTGATCAGATTGGCGACCAGCAGCGCGACGATCGTCATGGTCGCGTCCGTCAGAGCGTAGACGCCGTCGAAGACGATCGCGAAGGAGCCGGAGAGGAGGCCGAAGGCAATGCCCGCCGCTGCGAGGAGGAAGGTGACGGCGATCGAGACGCGCAGAACGTTTTGCTCTGTGTTCACGGAGTTGGCCCTTCGCTCCGCCGCCCTCCCCGGACGCTACAGGCCGGGCGGCCGAAATGCCATTCCCCCACATTGGACGTGAGGCCGTGCCGCCTAATAAAAAAGGCCCGCCTGCGAGGCAGGCGGGCCTTTTCCTATCTCGCAGAGGATCAGCCGATCACTCGGCCGCTTCCTGCGGCGTGTTCTCGGTCACCGAGATCGCCGGCCGGGCCCGGCCGTCGGATTTGGCGAGAGCGCGGCGCACACCGTTGCCGTAATCCGGGTGGACCTTGTCGAAATGCGCCAGTTGGCGCTCCTCGATCTCCTGCGGGATGCCCCCCATCGCCGCGGCGATGTTGGAGAAGAGGCGCTCCCTCTGGCCGGCATCGAACAGATTGAACAGCGCGCGCGGCTGGCCGTAGTCGTCATTGCCGATGCGGTGGTTGTAGCGATCGGCATCGCCCGAGATCTTCAGCGGCGGCTCCTTGGCCGAGGGCTGCTCGACGGGGCCGTTGAAGGAATTGGGCTCGTAATAGGCGTTCGGATGACCGGTGCGGATGCCGCCATAGGTGTTCATCTGGCCGTCGCGGTGATAGTGGTGCACCGGGCATTTCGGCTGGTTGACCGGGATGTTCTCGTAATGCGTGCCGAGCCGGTGGCGATGGGCGTCGGCATAGGAGAAGATGCGGGCCTGCAGCATCTTGTCAGGCGAATAGCTGATGCCAGGCACGATGTTCGACGGCGAGAAGGCGGCGTTCTCGATCTCGGCGAAATAGTTCTCCGCGTTGCGGTTGAGCTCCATCACGCCGATGTCGATCGGCGGATAATCCGCATGCGGCCAGACCTTGGTGAGGTCGAAGGGGTTGTAGGGGGTCTTCTCGGCGTCCAGCTCGGGCATGATCTGGACCTGGACCTTCCACTTCGGGAACTCCCCGCGCTCCAGCGCATTGAACAGGTCTTCCTGCGTGGACTCACGCGTCCTGCCGATGACCTTCTCCGCTTCCTCATTGGTCCAGTGCTTGTGGCCCTGCATGGTCTTGAAGTGGAACTTCACCCAGTAGCGCTCACCATTGTCGTTCCAGAAGGAATAGGTGTGCGAGCCGTAGCCATTGATGTGGCGAACATCGGTCGGCAGGCCGCGATCCGACATCAGGATGGTGACCTGATGCAGGCTTTCCGGCGAGAGCGACCAGAAATCCCACATAGCGGTGGGCGAGCGCATATTGGTTTTGGGATGGCGCTTCTGGGTGTGGATGAAGTCGGGGAACTTCACCGGATCACGCACGAAGAAGACCGGTGTATTGTTGCCTACGAGATCCCAGTTGCCTTCCGGGGTGTAGAACTTGATGGCGAAACCGCGCACGTCGCGCTCGGCGTCGGCGGCGCCCATTTCACCCGCCACCGTCGAGAAGCGCAGGATCAGCGGGGTCTCGGTGCCGGGCTGGAGCGCCTTGGCCTTGGTGTATTTCGAAATGTCGCCGGTGATTCTCAGCGTGCCATGCGCGCCCCAGCCCTTGGCGTGGACGACGCGCTCGGGAATGCGCTCGCGGTTCTGGTGAGCCAGCTTCTCGATCAGCTGATAATCCTGCAGGAGGACCGGGCCGCGCTCGCCGGCAGTGATCGAATTTTGGTTGTCCGGGATCGGCGCTCCGGCCGTGGTCGTCATCGCGACGCCGGTCTGCGGGTTCTTCGGATCGTTGGCTGACATGGCTCATTCCCTCCTGAACGGTCGACCGCCCGCGTGACGGGCACGGCCGGTTTGGAATTGGAGGAAGTAACAGCGCCATGTGACGACAATGTCCAATACCGTTTACGGCAGGGCACGATAAGTTTATCAAATCGACATGGTCACGCTGAAGCAGCTCCGCTATTTCGTCGCCCTCGCCCGGCACCGTCATTTCGGCCGCGCCGCGCAAGAATGCCATGTCAGCCAGCCCGCCTTGTCACTGCAGATCCAGGAGTTCGAGGCCTTTCTGGGCTGCCAGCTGGTCGAGCGACGGCGCGGCGCAGTCGCCTTGACCGAGATGGGCGCCGAGATCGCCGAGCGCGGCCGCCGCATCCTCCTGGAGACCAGCGATCTCGTCGACCACGCCCGCCACCGTCGCGGCCTCCTTGGCGGCGAGCTGGACCTGGGCGTCATTCCCTCGATCGCGCCCTATCTGCTGCCGACGACCCTGCCGCTGCTGCAGCGGCGCTTCCCGGCGCTGGATTTGAGGCTGCGAGAGACGCAGACCGCGACGCTGCTGGAGGAACTGATCGAAGGGCAACTCGACGTCGCCCTGCTGTCATTGCCGATCGAACGCGCGGGAATCGAGACCCTGCCGCTGTTCGACGACCCTTTCCTGCTCGCCGTCCCCGCCGAAACGCAACACAATGCCCCGCCCTTCCGGCCCGACGCTCCGTTCGCGGGCGAGAATCTGCTGCTGCTCGAGGAAGGCCATTGCCTGCGTGACCAGGCGCTCAGCTTCTGCCGCACCACCGCGGGCGGCTCGCGTCGGCAATATGGCGCCTCCAGTCTCTCCACGATCATGCAGATGGTCGCCAACGGCTTCGGCACCACGCTGATGCCTGCGATGGCGCTGCCGATCGAATTCAGACCGGACATGCCGGTGCGGCTCTTCCGCTTCGCCGCACCGGCGCCGAGCCGCTCGATCGGCCTCGCCTGGCGCCGAACCTCACCCCGCAAGGCTGATTTCGAGGCACTTGGTGCTGTTCTCACGGAAATCGGCGAAGCCCTGACGGCAAATCGCCTCCCTGCGGCCGAGCCGGGAGCGATCAACCTCGCGGCCGCCCAGCCGGAACGTCAGACGAGGCCGGCGTACCAGGCTAGGACATAGACGACGGTGCCCGCCGCCATCGGCACGAGCGGATTGAGCTTCGAGCGATAGGTCACCGCGGCCGTTGCAGCCGTGATCACGAAGCCGAAAAACCCGGCGTCGGCTGCCAGCGTCGCGACGGCACCGCTCGCGAGCATCAGGCCGAGCGCGATCGGCACCAGCGCGAGCGTCACGATCCGAACGATGCTGTTGTCGCTGAAGCGTTGCAGGCCACGGCTGCAGGCGAGCGCCAGCACGGAGGACGGCAGCAGCATCGCCGCGGTGGCGACGAGCAGGCCACCCGTCCCGGCGACATGCCAGCCGACAATGCTGGCGAGCATCACGTTCGGCCCCGGCGCGGTCTGGGCGATGGCGAAGAGGCGGGCGAAGGTCGGCGCGTCCATCCAGCCGAGAATGTCGACGATCTGGCGGTGGACCTCCGGCACCACGGCGTTGGCGCCGCCAATCGCCATCAGCGAGATCGTGCCGAAGGTGACGATCAACTGGCCGAAGATGCCGCGCTCCATCAGACCCGCCGCGCTCCCAGAGAGGCGGCGGCCAGGCCGAGCGGCACGAGCACCAGCAGGGTCGGCAGCATGGGCAGCCGCAGCACGCCAACCGCCGCGAAAGCGGCCATGGCCATGATCCAGGCCCAGCGAGCAAGCCCGGCCTTTGCGAGCAGCCGTGCGGCCGTGCCGAGGATCAGCCCGGCTGCGCTGGCAGCAGCCCCCGTCAGCGCGACCTGCGCCAGCGGATGGTCGGAAACCGCGTTATAGATGTTCGCGATCGCAACGAGCGCGAGCAGCGGCATCGCCATCAGGGCGAAGACGCAGGTCAAAGCACCGGCCGCGCCACGAAAGCGGTCTCCGAGCATGACGGCGGCGTTGACGGTATTTGCGCCCGGCAGCGCCTGGCAGATGCCCATCAGCTCGGCATAGCCGCGATCGTCGAGCCAGTTGCGCTCGGCGACGATGATATGGCGCGCCACGGGGCCGACGCCGCCGAAACCCATCATCCCGATCTTGAGAAAGCCGGTGAACAGGGCCGGCAGGGAAGGCGGAGGCGCGTCCGTCGCGGTTTCGAGGGCTGACATTGACGATTGCTAGCGCCGCGCTTCCATCGCCATGCGCAAGGCGAAGCCGGCGAGCACGGTGCCCATCAGCCAGCGCTGGACCAGCGACCAGAACGGACGCGTGCGCAGGAAGAGCGCGATGCTGCCCGCCGCCGTCGCGATCAGGGCGTTGACGCTGCCGCTGATCGCGATCTGGACAAAGCCGAGCACGACCGACTGGGCCAGCACATCGCCGGCGGCCGGGTCGATGAACTGCGGCAGCAGCGCGAGATAGAACATCGCGATCTTGGGATTGAGGAGGCTGGTCAGGAAGCCCATGGCGAAAAGCTTGCGCGGCCCGTCATGGGGCAGGTCGCGGATGTGAAAGGGCGAGCGCCCGCCCGGCCGCACCGCCTGCCAGGCCAGCCAGAGCAGATAGGCAGCACCGCCGAGCCTGAGCGCGTCATAGGCATAGGGCACGGCGAAGAGCAGCGCCGTGATGCCGAAGGCGGCGCAGAACATGTAGACGAAGAAGCCGAGGATGACGCCGCCGAGCGAGATCAGCCCCGCCCCCCGGCCCTGCGCGATCGAGCGCGAGATCAGGTAGATCATGTTGGGTCCGGGCGTCAGCACCATGCCCAGCGCGATCAGGGCGAAGGTCACGAGGGTGGTCGTCTCGGGCATGGCTCAGCGCTCCGCGGAACTCAGCGCTTGGACCATGGAACTGGGTAGCCGGCAATCGCATTGCCGCGGGAGCCGCCATGCAAGCCTTCGATGCGCCCGCGGCGGCCCCGGAGGCACAGGAACGGAACCGGCCGCCTCGACGGTGGTTGTCGCCAGCAAGCGGATTGGGGGGAGACATGACGCTGTTCAGCCGGCTGCTCTACACCATCATCGCCTTCGCGCTGCTCGGCGCCTCGATCATCCTGATCGGCGTCGCGGTCTGGCGGACGTCGCACGGCTTCTGGACCGGCGACGGCGCGCTCGACACGATGCTCGACGCGATCGGCCTGGTGATCATCGCGGTGGCTGTCGCCGATGTCGGCAAGTTCCTGTTCGAGGAAGAGGTGGTGGCCGATCGGGAGATGCGCCGGCCCGCCGAGGCACGGGGATCGCTGACCAAGTTCATGTCGATCATGATCGTGGCGCTCTCGCTGGAGTCTTTGGTGCTGATCGCCAAGACCTCGCGCGAGACGATGCGAGACCTCGTCTATCCCGGCCTCCTGATGTTGCTGGCAGTGCTGGCGCTGGTGGGTCTCGGCCTCTTCCAGAAGCTCAGCCAGAACGCGACGGCGTCGGTTCCGCCGGAGCATGAAGAGGATGAGGAAGGCGCGAAAGGCAGGGGACCAAAGGGACATGCGGGCACACCCTCCTCCGTCGCAGGCGAAGGATAAGCGGTCGCCTCGCGTCATTCTCGGGCGCCGCGAAGCGGTGACCCGAGAATCTCCGACAGGAAGAGCACTGGAGCTTCTTTCGGCAGGAGATGCTCGGGGCGAGCCCGAGCATGACGGCGGTTGCCCTCACCGCGGCTCATCAACCAGGAAGAGATCGGTATCGTCGGGCCTCGCACCGGCCGCCGTGAGCATGGCGTGGATTTGGCCGCGATGGTGAGTCTGATGGTTGAAGAGATTGGCGATCAGGAAGGCGCGAGGCTTGCCCATCTCGCGGCCGGCTGCGCCGGAATACCAGATCAGCGTGCCGCGCAGCCAATCCGCCTCGACGCTCTCCGCCCAGTCGAGAATGGCTTGGTCGCGCAAGCGGCGGCGCGCGCAGAACTGCGCCCAGTCCTCGAAATAAACAGCCGAATCGCGGCCGCCGACTGACGGCTTCTCGCTGCCCGTGAGACGGCTGAGCCAGATCTCGTCACCCCAGAGAATATGGTTGAAGGTGCCGTGGATCGACTTGAAGAAGGCGCCGCGATCGAGCTTGCGCGCCTCGTCTGTCAGCCCGTCCGCCGCCTCCATCAGGCTGCGGTTCTGCCAGGCGTTGTAGCGGGCCATGGTCTGGACATAGGCGGGATCGACCATGGTGGGGCCTCCTCGTCAGATGACGTTGGCCTCCTTGAGCGGCCTTCCCGCAACGATGCGCTCGTGGCCGAGATCGGCAAGGTCGAGCGAGCGATAGCGGCCATGCGCGACATGCTCGGCGAGCCCACGGCCAACCGCCGGCGACTGCTGCAGGCCGTGGCCCGAGAAGCCATTGGCGAGATACAGATTGGGCACCCCGACCGCCGGGCCGACGATGGCGTTATGGTCGAGCCCGCACATGTCGTAAGGACCGGCCCAGGCGCGGCCGGGCTTGATCTGCTCGAAGGCCGGGATGCGGTGGGCGAGCGCGGGCCAGACGACCTCCTCGAAGAAGCCCCAATCGACGTCCTCGGCGGAAGGATCAGTCTCGATCCATTCGACATCCTGCTCGGGCGTCAGCGGCGAACAGCTGCCGATGAAGAGCTGGCCCTCCGCCGTGCGCTTGCCCTCCTGCCGGCACCAGGCGCCGGTGGTGTCGATCAGCAGCGGGCAGCCATCGACATCGCCCTTGCAGGTGAAGGTGAAGACGTAGCGCTTCATCGACTTCACCGGGATGGAAATGCCGGCGGTGGCGGCGAGCTTCGCGCCATGGGTGCCGCTGGCATTGACTACGGCGCCGCAGGCGATGCGGCTGCCATCGGCGAGTTCGACAGCGGTCACCCGGCCACCCTCCGCAACGTAGCCCGCGACCTCGCCCTGCCGGTACTCGACGCCGAGGCTGCGCGCCTTCTTACGGAAGGCCTGGAGCAGCGCCCAGCCGTCGAACCAGCCTTCGCCGCTGACGCCGAAGGTGCCGCAAGAGAGATCCTCGGTGTTGAGCCAGGGGAAGCGCTGCTTCAGCACGGCCGGGTCATAGAGGGCGATATCGGCGCCTTCAGCCGCCTGCAGCTTCTGGTTGGCGGCAAGGACCGGCGCGCCGGCCGCGCTCGCGAGATAGAGATAGCCGCCTTCATGCAGGTCGATCGCCGGCACTTCGCCATCAACCGCGAGATGTGCGCCGATATTGCGCAGGAAATCGACGCCGAAGAGCGAGATGCGGATATTCACCGCGCTGGAGAATTGCTGGCGGATCGAGGCGGCCGAGAGCGCCGAAGCGGAGAAGCGATAGGTCGGATCCTTCTCGATCACCACGACCTTGCCGGAGAAGCCGGGATCGGCGGCGAGATGATAGGCGACGGAGGAGCCGATCGCGGCGCCTCCGCAAATCACGACATCGGCGGTTTCGGAGACGGACGACATGGCGGCCCTCGCGCGACGGTTCGGCTCAAGAGCCGGGTTGGTGAATTCCGCGCATGAATGACGCGACCGGAGCCGCTTGTCGAGAGGGTCAGGGCGCGGGCACGCACTCCGCCAGCAGCCAATCGCGGAAGGCGGCGACCGCTGGCAGCCCCGCCTTCTCCTCGGGATAGACGAGATAATAGCCTTCCTGCCCGACCAGGGAGCGGTCGACCGGGATGACGAGCGCGCCAGAGCGCAACTCCTCTTCGACCAGGAAACGCGGCACGATGGCGAGGCCCAGGCCCGCCACGGCCGCTTGCGAGACCATAGCGAACTGTTCGAAGCGCGGCCCCATCAGCGCGCGCTGCGGCGGCAGGCCCTGCTGTTCAAGCCAGTTGGCCCAGGCACGCGGCCGCGTCGATTGCTGCAGCAGTGGCGCCTTGAGCATGTCAGCGGCGGTGGCCAGCCCGAAGCGGGTGACGAGGGCGGGCGAGGCCACCGGCACGATTTCCTCGCCCATCAGCCGGTGAAGCCGGGCGCCGGGCCAGACCGGGTCGCCGAAATGGATGGCGGCATCGAGCGGCTCGCGCGTGAAGTCGAAGGGCACGAGCTTGGTGGCGAAATTGATGGTGATGCCGGGATGGGCTTCGATAAAGCGCGGCAGGCGCGGAATCAGCCAGCGCGTGCCGAAAGTCGGGAGGATGGCGAGATTGAGCACGCCGGCCGCGCCCCGAAAAGCCATGGTCGAGACGGTGGCGGCGGCGAGCCGCGACAGCCCCTCGCGCACCTCCGCGGCATAGGCCGCGCCGGCGGCGGTGAGGCTGACGCGCTTCTTGACGCGCTCGAACAGGCTGACGCCAAGCGCCCCTTCGAGATGGGCGACCTGCCGGCTGACGGCTCCCTGCGTCAGATTCAGCTCCTCGGCCGCGCGGGTGAAGCTGCCATGCCGGGCCGCCGCCTCGAAGGCTGCGAGCGCGGACAGAGAAGGCACCGTAAGGCGGCCGGGGATCAGACCATCATCCATGATAATAACTCACCAAGTGGTGAGAACATATCGGTTGCCCCGGCGATGGGAAAGAGGGCATTCTCCGCGACCAAAGGGCGACTACGGTCTCCCGAGCCCTCATCCCGAGGAGCGGGCGCGAGCCTGCGCCTCGAAGGATGCTCCAGAAGACGCCGCTCACTGGACCATCCTTCGAGACGCGCCTTCGGCGCTCCTCAGGATGAGGGCTGTGGTTCACTGGCATCGGCGAACAGGCAGACACATGACCTCTCTCCCCAACGACACCCTCGCCCTGCTCAAGCGCCTCGGTGTCACCGATGGCGCCTTCGCCGAGACCGGGCTCTCGGCCGGCTCACCGATCACCGGCGAGAAGGTCGCGACGCTGCGCGAGACCTCGCCGGCCGAGGCAGAGGCCGCGATCGGCCGGGCGCAGTCCGCTTATCTCGCCTGGCGCAAGGTGCCGGCGCCGCGGCGCGGCGAGTTCGTCCGCCTGCTCGGCGAGGAACTGCGCGCCGCCAAGGCCGATCTCGGCCTGCTGGTGACGCTGGAAGCCGGCAAGGTCACCTCCGAAGGCCTCGGCGAAGTCCAGGAGATGATCGATATCTGCGACTTCGCGGTCGGCCTGTCGCGCCAGCTCTACGGCCTGACCATCGCGACCGAGCGTCCGAACCATCGGATGATGGAGACCTGGCATCCGATCGGCGTCTGCGGCGTGATCTCGGCCTTCAACTTCCCGGTCGCGGTCTGGTCGTGGAACGCAGCACTCGCCTTCGTCTGCGGCGACAGCGTCGTCTGGAAGCCTTCCGAGAAGACCCCGCTGACCGCGCTTGCCGTGCAGGCCATCGTCGAGAAGACGATGAAGCGCTTCGGCCCCGAGGCCCCCGTCGGCCTCTCGGAGATCCTGATCGGCGGCCGCGAACTCGGCGACATCCTGGTCCAGGACCATCGCGTCCCGGTCGTCTCGGCCACCGGCTCGACCCGCATGGGCAAGGAAGTCGGCCAGAAGCTGGCGGCTCGCTTCGCCCGCGCCATCCTGGAGCTCGGCGGCAACAACGCCGCGATCGTCGCTCCCTCGGCCGATCTCGACATCGCGCTGCGCGGCATTGCCTTCGCGGCGATGGGCACCGCCGGCCAGCGCTGCACCACGCTGCGCCGCCTGATCGTACATGAAAGCGTCTATGACGCGCTCGTGCCGAAGCTCGCCAAGGTCTATGGCTCGGTGAAGATCGGCGATCCGCGCGAGGCCGGCGTGCTGGTCGGTCCGCTGGTCGACGAGGCCGCCTATCAGGGCATGCAGAAGGCGCTCTCCGAAGCTAAGGCAGAGGGCGGCAAGGTCCATGGCGGCGAGAAGGTCGATGTCGGCGCAGGCGGCTTCTATGTCCGTCCGGCGCTGGTCGAGATGCCCAGCCAGTGCGGCCCGGTCGAGCGCGAGACCTTCGCGCCGATCCTGTATGTGATGAAGTACAAGTCCATCGACGAAGCCATCGCGATCCAGAACGCCGTCGGCGCCGGCCTGTCCTCCTCGATCTTCACGCTGAACATGCGCGAGGCCGAGCTGTTCGTCTCGGACGAGGGTTCCGACTGCGGCATCGCCAACGTCAATATCGGCCCGTCCGGCGCCGAGATCGGCGGCGCGTTCGGCGGCGAGAAGGAGACTGGCGGCGGCCGCGAGGCGGGCTCCGACGCCTGGAAGGCCTATATGCGCCGCGCCACCAACACCGTGAACTACGGCACCACGCTGCCGCTGGCGCAGGGCGTCAGCTTCGACGTGGATGCGTGAGGCATAAGCCGTCCTTCTCGGGTGCCTGATAGCGGTGACCCGAGAATCTCATGACGAGAAGATGCTGGTTTTCGAGATGGTCGGGTCAAGCCCGACCATGACGGCCAGACGATGAGGGAGACGAAGACCATGGCCGGCAGCCACAAACTCGCTGAGTTCACCTGGGACGATGCCTACCTGCTCGACGAGCAGCTCACCGAGGACGAGCGGCTGATCCGCGACACGGCCCGCGCTTACGCGCAGGAGAAGCTCGCCCCGCGCATCCACGACGCCTATCTCGACGAGAAGACCGACCGTTCCATCTTCAACGAGATGGGCGAGCTCGGCCTGCTCGGCGTCACCGTCCCCGAGGAATATGGCTGCGCCGGCGCCAATTACGTCTCCTACGGGCTCGTCG
This sequence comes from Allobosea sp. 10N428, assembly GCF_056394545.1. Lineage (NCBI taxonomy): Bacteria > Pseudomonadati > Pseudomonadota > Alphaproteobacteria > Hyphomicrobiales > Alloboseaceae > Allobosea > Allobosea sp. 10N428. The sequence goes on from NZ_JBFTIC010000001.1 coordinate 1,394,564, forward strand.
CCCGCGAGGTCGAGCGCATCGACTCGGGCTACCGCTCGATGATGTCGGTGCAGTCCTCGCTGGTGATGTTCCCGATCTATGCCTATGGCAGCGAGGAGCAGCGCAAGAAATACCTGCCGAAGCTCGCCAGCGGCGAGTGGGTCGGCTGCTTCGGCCTGACCGAACCGGATGCCGGCTCCGACCCCGGCGGCATGAAGACCCGCGCCGAGAAGGTCGCCGACGGCTACAGGCTGAGCGGCTCGAAGATGTGGATCTCGAACTCGCCGATCGCCGACGTCTTCGTCGTCTGGGCGAAGTCATCAGCGCATGACAACCAGATCCGCGGCTTCATCCTCGAAAAGGGCATGAAGGGCCTTTCTGCGCCGAAGATCGGCGGCAAGCTCTCGCTGCGCGCCTCGATCACCGGCGAGGTCGTCATGGACGGCGTCATCGTGCCGGAGGAGAACCTGCTACCGAACGTCTCGGGCCTGAAGGGCCCGTTCGGCTGCCTCAACCGCGCCCGCTACGGCATCTCCTGGGGCGTGCTCGGCGCCGCCGAGGACTGCTTCCACCGCGCCCGCCAGTATGGGCTCGACCGCAAGCAGTTCAACAAGCCGCTCGCCCAGACGCAGCTCTATCAGAAGAAGCTCGCGGACATGCTGACCGAGATCACGCTCGGCCTGCAGGGCAGCTTGCGCGTCGGCCGGCTGATGGACGAGGGCAAGATGGCCCCCGAGATGATCAGCCTCGTCAAGCGCAACAATTGCGGCAAGGCGCTCGATATCGCCCGCCAGGCCCGCGACATGCATGGCGGCAACGGCATCCAGATCGAGTATCAGGTGATGCGCCACGCGGCGAACCTCGAGACGGTGAACACCTATGAGGGCACGCATGACGTCCATGCGCTGATCCTCGGCCGGGCCATCACCGGCCTGCAGGCGTTCTTCTGAGCGCCGTCAGACGTCATGCCCGGGCTTGACCCGGGCATCTCGTCCCACGCGAACCTCCCCGGAGATGGTCGGGTCAAGCCCGACCATGACGCCCGAGTCGAACCCGCCATGACGACCCCTCCCCTCGCCGGCCTGCGCGTCCTCGAACTGGCGCGCATCCTCGCAGGCCCCTGGATCGGCCAGCTCCTGGCCGATCTCGGCGCCGACGTCGTCAAGGTCGAGGCGCCCGAGGGCGACGACACCCGCAAATGGGGCCCGCCCTTCGTCGAGGGCGCCGGTGAAGAGCATCTCTCAGCCGCCTATTTCCACGCGGCCAATCGCGGCAAGCGCTCGATCACGGCCGATTTCCGCACCCCGGAGGGTCAGGCACTGGTCAGGCGGCTCGCCGCGCATGCCGATGTGGTGATCGAGAACTTCAAGGTCGGCGGCCTCTCGAAATACGGGCTCGACGCAGCCTCGCTGCGCAAGGAATTCCCGCGCCTCGTCTATTGCTCGGTCACCGGCTTCGGGCAGGACGGCCCTTATGCGCCGCGCGCCGGCTACGACTTCCTCGTCCAGGGCATGGGCGGGGCGATGTCGATCACCGGCGAGCCTGCGGGCGCGCCGATGAAGGCGGGCTATGCGGTCGCGGACATCTATACCGGGCTCTATGCCTCTGTCGGCATCCTCTCCGCGCTGCGCCAGCGCGATACGACGGGCGAAGGCGCGACGCTCGATCTCGCCTTGCTCGACTCGCAGGTCGCGGTACTCGGCAACCAGGCGATGAACTATCTGGTCTCGGGCAGCCCGCCGCCGCGGCTCGGCAACGCCCACCCCAACATCGTGCCCTACGACGTGTTCCCGGTCGCAGACGGCCATATCATCATCGCCACCGGCAATGACGGCCAGTGGCGCAAGCTCTGCGACGTTTTGGGCGATGCGGCGCTGGCCGACGACCCCGACTATGTCGACAACAAGTCGCGGGTGAAGAACCGCGTCGCGCTGACCGCACGGCTGCACACGCTCTGCCAGCGCTACGGCAAGGCCGATCTGCTGGCGGCTCTGGAGAAGGTCGGCGTTCCCGCCGGGCCGATCAACGACATCGGCGAGGTCTTCGACGATCCGCAGGTGATCGCACGCGGCGTCAAGGTCGCGCTGCCGAGCGCAGCCGCCAAGACGGGCAGCATTCCGACCGTCGCCTCGCCCATCGTCATGAACGGTGTGCGGCAGGTGGCGAGTCGGCCGAGTCCGCGGCTCGGCGAACATGCAGACGACATCTTGAACGATCCGGCCTGGGGCGGAGTCTCCACGGCACCATGACACTCAGCCGTCATCCTGAGGGGCCGCGATGCGGCGTCTCGAAGGATGAGGGCTCGAAAAAGGGCAGCGAACATGGCTAATCGTACCGGCGGGCAGATCCTCGTCGACCAGCTTCTGATCCATGGCGCCACCGACGCCTTCTGCGTGCCGGGCGAGAGCTATCTCGCCGTGCTCGACGCGCTGCACGATGCCTCGATGAAGGTCACGATCTGCCGCGCCGAAGGCGGCGCCTGCATGATGGCCGAGGCCGCCGGCAAGCTCACCGGCAAGCCCGGAATCTGCTTCGTGACGCGCGGCCCCGGCGCCACCAACGCCTCGCCCGGCATCCATATTGCCGATCAGGACTCGACCCCGCTCATCCTCTTCGTCGGCCAGATCGAGCGCGGCATGCGCGAGCGCGAGGCCTTCCAAGAGCTCGACTACCGCGCCGTCTTCGGCACCATGACGAAATGGGCGACCGAGATCGACGATGCCGCGCGCATCCCGGAGATCATCAGCCGCGCCTTCCATGTCGCGACCTCGGGCCGCCCCGGTCCCGTGGTGATCGCGCTGCCCGAGGACGTTCTGACCGATCTCGCGGATGTCGCCGACGCCGAGCCCTACAGCATAACCGAGCAGCACCCTTCGCCGGTGCAGATGGACGATCTCGCCAAGCGCTTCGCCGCGGCCAAGTCGCCGATCGCGATCCTCGGAGGCTCGCGCTGGAGCCCAGAGACGATCGCCGATTTCCAGGATTTCGCCGAGCGTTTCGACCTGCCGGTTGCGGTATCCTTCCGGCGGCAGATGCTGTTCCCGGCTGATCATCCGAACTTCGCCGGCGATCTCGGCATCGGCCCGAACCCGAAGCTGCTCGCCCGTATCCAGGAAAGCGACCTCGTCCTGCTCGTCGGCGGCCGCCTTTCGGAGATGCCGAGCCAGTCCTACAGCCTGTTCGGCATTCCCAATCCGGGCCGGCCGCTGGTGCATGTTCATCCCGACCCGGAAGAGCTCGGCCGGGTCTATCGCCCGACACTGGCGATCAACGCCTCGCCCGCTGGTTTCTGTGCCGCGCTGGCGACGATCGAACCGCCGAAGGCTCCGGCCTGGGCTGGCGCGAGCGCGGCCGCGCATGAGGCCTATATCGCCTGGAGCGAGCAGCCGGCGCCGGTGCCGGGAGAATTCCACCCCGGCGAGATGGTGCGCTGGCTGAGGAGCCAGTTGCCCGACGACGCGATCATGTGCAACGGCGCCGGCAACTACGCCACCTGGGTGCACCGCTTCCACCGCTTCAACAAGTTCGCGACGCAGCTTGCGCCGACCTCGGGCTCGATGGGTTACGGTGTGCCGGCGGCGATCGGCGCCAAGCGGATCTTCCCGGAGCGGACCGTCATCGCCTTCGCCGGCGATGGCTGCTTCCTGATGAACGGCCAGGATTTCGCGACGGCCGTGCAATACGACCTGCCCGTGATCGTCGTCGTGGTCGACAACGGCATGTACGGCACGATCCGCATGCATCAGGAGAAGCACTATCCGGGCCGCATCTCGGCAACGACGCTGAAGAATCCCGATTTCGCTGATTATGCCAGGGCCTTCGGGGGCCATGGCGAGCGCGTCGAAACGACAGCGGAGTTCGCGCCGGCCTTCGAACGGGCGGTAAAGAGCGGCAAGCCCGCGATCATCCACTGCCTGCTCGACCCGGAAGCGATCACCCCGGCGAAGTCGCTCTCGACGATCCGGGCCGAGGCCTTCGCCGCGCAGGGCAAGCGCTGATCGCGCCCAAGCGAGAAATTCGCCACTGCGCCTGAACCGGAGCCGAACCTTTCGCGACCAACCGTCGTTGAGGAAACGACGATGCGGAGGGCTCGGCGATGAAGCACGGATTTGCGATCCGATTCGGGATGGCGGCTTTGCTCGCCGTCGCGGCGGCGCCTGGTGCGGAGGCCGCAGGCTTCTTCGACAATCTGGCGCGGGCGATCTTCGGCCCGCCGCGCCTGCGGGCCTCGCCGATCTATGAATTCGACGAAGCGCCGCGGGCCAGGCCGCGTCCGCGTGCGCCCGAGCCAGCGTCAAAGCCGAAGCCGCCCGTCGTCAAGCTCGACCCGCAGACCGACCGGAACTGGCACCTGAAGGACCCGACGCTGCGGCGGGGCGATATTGTCGTCACCGCGAGCGGAGTGCTGGTTTATCAAGGCCGCGACAGCGATGCGACGCATCCCGGCGATTTCGTTGCCCTGGGCGGCAGCGACCCCAAGGGCTGGAAGCAGACGTTGCAGACCGCAGCCGCCGGCGGCCGCAACATGTTCCATATCGACCCGGTCAGGGCGGGAGCCGCGACGACCGAAGCCGGCGAAAACAACCAGGCGACGGCCCGCTAGACATTTCGGCCATCAACGCGGCCAAACCACATCCGGCCAAGCAGGCCATCGCGCCAGACCAGCATATGGACGGCGACAGCCGCCACATGTGCAGTACCGAGAGCGATCAGGATGTTGCCGAGCTGATCGTGAAGCCAAAGCATCTGCTTGTAAATGGCGGGGTTCGGACCGATCGGGTGCGGCACCGGAAACAGCCCGAAATAGAGTGTCGGGATCTGGATCGGAGCGGCTGCCGCCATGAGCAGCCCGGTGACCGGGAGTGCCAGCAGGCAAAGATAGAGCCCGGCGTGGACAGTGCCGGCCGCGGCGCGCAACCACCGGTTTTTCTCGAACGACTCGGGCTGCGGAACAGCCAGACGCAGCGCGAGACGCAGCACCACGAAGAGCGCGATCGTCAGCCCGACGGATTTGTGCCGCTGATAGAGTTCGAAGCGGGCGATGAGGTCGCGGCTCTCGTCCCGCATCGGGCCGGATATCCAGAACTGGAACAGCACGAGCAGCAGCGTCAGCCAGTGCAGCACGACACTGGCCGGATGCCAGCGGGCCGGCTCGCTCATCGCTTCAGGCGCCCTCTGATGACGATCTCCATGCGATCGTCGACGACGTTCACGTCGCGGCCGATACCGTAGACCGGCCGCAGGAAACTGCCGCTGGCCTGGAAAGGCAGCATTTCGCCGCGCCTCGCCCGCTCGATATCACCATCCACGGTGGCCCTCACGTCGAAAGGCTGCGTCACGCCCTTGATCGTCAACCTGCCGCGGATGTCGAGGCTGTTCTCGCCTGTGCGCGAAACGTGTTCGGAAACGAAGCTCGCCACGGGATAGTGAGCCACATCGAGCATGCTCTCCCCGGCGATGAAGCCGTCGACCAATGGCGAGCCCGCCTTGATCGACGCGGTCTCCAGCGTCACCCGGACGCGGCTTCGCTCGGGATGGTCGAAATCGATGGCGAAGTTGCCGTCATAGCGCTCGAAGCGCCCATTCGTGACCACGGCCCCGAAACGGTGCCCGATGAAGCCAACTTCGGTCGCACCGCGATCGAAGGTCCAAGTGGATTGGGCCTGAGCCTGCGATGCGGCCAGCAGGGCGGCGAAAGCGAAGGCACGAATCCTGATCATCATGGCACCCGGAAGCTGCCGGAGAAGAAGTGACCATCCGCCAACTTGAAGGAAATGCCATGGCCGCGTGAGCCGGAACACGGAAAGGTGATTCAAGATCGATCTATCAAGGTTGACGGCGCCTTCGCGCGGGCGCGGGCGCTTGACCAGTCGTTAAGCGCGCCCGTGTCGTGTCGTTGAAACTTTGCGGAGAGTCGTCAGTTGTTGTTCCGGCAGGGAGGCCGGCGAGATGGCAAGACGGTTGCGTAAAGTCGTGTGTGTCGCAGCCGTGGCGACTATCGCCGCCACTATGCCGGCGGGCGCCGCCGGCCTGCTCGACGATCTGGCCAACGCCCTGTTCGGGCGGCCGAGACCCCGCCCGGTGATCGAATACGAGCCCTATGATCCGCTGAGCGTCACCGTGAAGCCTCACCGGAAACGCGCTTCGGCCGAGGTCGCCTCCAAGCCCAAGCCGCCTGTGGTCAAGCTCGACCCCCAGCGCGACCCCGATTGGTATCTGAAGGACCCGACATTGCGCCGCGGCGATGTGGTCGTCACGGCGCGCGGCGTGCTGGTCTATCAGGGCCGCGACAGCGATCACATGATCGACGGGGACTTTACCGCGCTAGGCGGCAAGCCCGGCGAGAAGAGCTGGAAGGGCCAACTTCAGGCAGCCGCGGCCGGCGGCCGCAGCTTCTTCCGCGATTTCCGCGACGCGCCGCCCAGCCCCGCCGACATCTCGCTGGCTCAGCCGGCGGCGCAACGCGAACCCGCCCTGCCCTGACCTTGCTGCATCAGGCCTTCGAGCGGACACCGTCGAAGGTCGAGCGAATGGCGCGCGCCAGTGCGATCGCCGCCCAGCCCTGGAAGATCAGCTCGATCGCCAGGAAGGTGCCGAGCACCCAGAGGCTAGAGCCGGGCCATTGCGCCAGGATCATGCCGCCGAGCAGCAGCGAGAGCGCGCCCGAGAAGGCGACCCAGCCCCAATAGGGCAGTTCCCGGTTCTGGAAGGCCATGATCAGACGGAGCACGCCCGTCGCGACCAGGGCCGCACCGGCCAGAAGGGTCAGCGACGCCGTGGCGACCAGCGGATTGACGAAGGTCATCACACCGACCGCAACGTAGAGCACGCCGATCAGGATGTGCCAGAGGCGGCTTTTCCAGGCTTGATGGCGGAAGGCGTCGATCAGCACGACGATGCCGCCGACAAAGATCATGGCGCCGAACCAGATGGCACTGGCGAGGCTGAGCAGCGCCACGGCGCCGAGGCCGAGAACGCCGAGGATGATGAGGATGATCCCCTCCGCCATCAACCAGCCCCAGCTACGCCGGAGCGGAATGAGATGCGTACCGAGAGAGGGAGGGTTGGAGACTCCAGACGGTGTGCTCATGGCGACCGACTCCATTCCGGGCAGCCGCGACAGCCGGGCTACCTCGTTCGACGGCGCGTATGAGAAACCCACGCAGCGGTTGCGTCAATGATCTGACGCAAGCCCGGCGTCAGTAGGTGGCGCGCCCGCCCGAAAGACCGAACACCGCACCGGTCGCGAAGCTGCAGCGCTCGCTCGCAAGCCGGGCGGCCGGCCCCGGCCCGCTCCGAGACGGCCCCGAGCCGCTTCGGCGGGCTTTTGGCCACCATGGCCGCGATCCACGGAGACGCGGTGTCGCAGATGACGGTGTCAGGCCGTCCTGTTCCAGCCGGTTCGCGGGCGCGGCGGCGATCCGCCGCTCCGCCGCTCCGCCATGACGGCTTTAGCCCAGCTTTTCGGCGACGAGCTTGCGCAGGCCGCGCAGGTCCTTGACGAAGCCGCGGATGCCCTCGGCGAGCTTTTCGGTCGCCATCGCGTCCTCATTCATCGCGAAGCGGAAGGCCTTCTCGTCGAGCACGAGCTTTTCCGGGGCCTTGCCGGGCGCGTCCGGCTTCAGCTTACGCGGCAACTTGCCGGTCGCGCCGGCAAGTTCATCGAGCAGGCCCGGGCCGATCGTCAGCCGGTCGCAGCCGGCCAGCGCCTCGATCTCGCCGGTGTTGCGGAACGAGGCCCCCATCACCACCGTGTCGATGCCGTAGGTCTTGTAATAGGCATAGATCGACCGGACCGAGACGACGCCGGGATCGGTCTCGGCCGTGTAGGGACCGCTGCCGGCCTTGACGTGCCAGTCGAGGATGCGCCCAACGAAGGGCGAGATCAGGAAGGCCTTCGCATCGGCCGCCGCAACCGCCTGCGGCAGCGCGAAGAGCAGGGTCAGATTGCAGTCGATCCCCTCGCCCTGCAGCACCTTGGCCGCCTGCAGACCCTCCCAGGTCGAGGCGACCTTGATCAGGACGCGGTCCTTGTCGACGCCGCGCTCCTTGTAGGCGGCGATGATGGCACGGGCTTTCTCGATGCTCGCCTGCGTGTCGAAGGAGAGATCGGCATCGACCTCGGTCGAGACGCGACCGGGCACGATCTTGGACAGTTCGGTGCCGAAGGTCACGGCGAGGCGATCGCAGACGGCATGGATCGCCTTCTCGCCACTGCCCTGCTTCTTGCCCCAGCCGATCGCCTCGTCGACGAGATGGGCATAGGCCGGGGTCTCGACGGCCTTGAGGATCAGTGTCGGATTCGTGGTGCAGTCGACCGGCTTCAAGCGGCGCACGGCCTCGATGTCGCCGGTGTCGGCGACGACGGTGGTCATTTCGCGGAGCTGGTCGAGCTTGGAAGCGGTCATCGTCTTTTCCTGGAAATCGTCTTCGTCAGGCTAACGCCTGCAATGTGACGCCTGTTCGGCATGATTGCGAGAGGGGCGAAGCAAGTCGGCCATGCATGGCCGGCTCCCATCATGCTCGGGCTCGACCCGAGCATCTCTTTCAGGAGATTCTCGGGTCTCCGCTTCGCCGCGCCCGGGAATGACGGGCGGCGGCAACCGGGCCCTCAGCTCTTCACCGCGCCCGATGTCAGGCCGGCAACCATGTTCTTGCGGAAGCCGTAATAGATCACCGCCGGCGGGATGGCGTAGAGCAGGCCCGCCGCCATCAGCAGGTTCCAGGGCGCATCGTCAGCCGAGAGGAAGAGACCGAGGCCCACCGCCAGAGGCACCGCCTTCTCCGAGGAAAGCAGCAGGAAGGCGTAGAGATACTCGTTCCAGGCCAGCAGCAGCGCGTAGATGCCGATCACCACCATCGAGGGCTTCATCAGCGGCAGATAGACCAGCCGGAAGATCTGGAGCGAGGTGGCGCCGTCCATCACCGCGGCCTCGTCGAGTTCCTTGGGCAACTTGTCGGAGGCCTGCTTCAGAACCCAGATCGCATAGGGCGAGGCAAGCGCCACCATGGCAAGGATCAGCGAGGCCTGCGTGTTGAGCAGCCCGTATGAGCCCATCGCCTTGTACATGGGTATGGCGAGGAAGGCGGCTGGGATGAGATAGGTCGCGAGCGCGAGATTCATCATCGTGCGCCCGCCCTTCACTTTAAGCCGGGCGATGGCGAAAGCGGCCAGCGTCGCGACGAACAGCGTGATCGTCCCCGTCGCGATCGCGATGAAGAAGCTGTTGAACAGCTGCCGCCAGAAATTATGCAGGTAGTAGTGCTGCTGATTGAAGACGATCTGGAAGTTCTGCAGCGTCGGATTGTCCGGCCAGAGCTTTCCGGCCAGCATCGATTCCTGGTTCGAGATCGACAGAACGAAGAGGTGGTAGATCGGCAGCAGCGTCCAGATCAGCACGGGAATCGCGATCAGGATCAGCTTGCCTTCGTCGAGGAACTTCCTCATGCGTCTGCTCCCTTCGACAGGCGCTTCACCATCACGAAGACCATCGGCAGGATCAGCGGCATGGCGACGATGATCGAGGCGATGCCGAGATCGAGATTGTTGTTGCGCATATAGCGGATGCCGAGCGTCGAGAGGACGTGGTTGAGATCACCGGGGCCGCCGCTGTTGAGCAGGTAGACGCTGTTGAAGTCGCCCAGCGTCCAGATCATCGAGAGCATGGTCGAGGTGATGTAGAGCGTCGCCAGCGAGGGCCAGGTGATGAAGCGGAATTGCTGCCAGCGATTGGCGCCGTCGACGCTGGCGGCTTCGTAGAGGTCCTGCGCGATGGCGAGCCGGCCGGTGATCAGGATCAGCGTCCAGAACGGCAGCGACTTCCAGATGTGGACGACGATCGACATGGCGAAGGCGAGCGTCGGGTCGGTCAGCCAGCCCGGCCCCTCCATGACGCCGAACCATTGGAAGAGCTGCTGGTTCACCATGCCGTTCTCCGAGTTCAGCATCACCCGGAAGGACAGGATGGTCGGGATCGAGGGCACCGCCCAGGGCAGGATGAACAACACCAGCACGAAGCGAATCCAGGCCCGCTGCTGCACGAAGAAGCCGGACAGCCCGAGCGCGATCAGGAACTTCAGGTTCACCGCCACGAACAGGAAGATGACCGTGTTGACGACCGTGCGCAGGAAGATCGGATCGGCGAAGAGCGCCTTGTAGGAGTTCCAGTTGAGGCCGAGCCAGAGCCCATAGCCAACCGGGTAGACCACCATCACAGCGAAGACGAGCACATAGGGCGCCAGCATGATCACACCCCAGATCGCGCGGTCGCGCGTGAAGCCCGATTTATCCTCGCGCGGTGCCGAAATCGGCGCTGTCATGGTGGCAGTGCTCATGGACTCTCCCTGGAATTGTCACCCGGTGAAAGATCCGCCGCGGCAATCCTTGCCGCGGCGGATCGAGGAGGCAAGCGAAGCGAACGCGGGTGTCAGCCGGCGATCTGCTTGATGCGGGCAATCATCTCGTCCACGGCCTGCTCAGCCGGGATCTTGTCCTGAACCACGCGATTCACGGCCTTGGCCCAGACGTTCTCGGCGTTCACGGTCGTGAAGTTGTAGTTGTAGACGAACTGGAACGGCACGGTGCCGTCCTTGTACTGCTTGTAGACGACCGCGCGGTGCGGGTCCTTGCCGTCAGACCAGAATGGCGCCTCGATGCCCTTCAGCGTCGTCGGGACCCAGCGGCCGGCAGAGCCCTCGACGAAGGGCCGCAGGTTCTCGTCCTTCATGAAGAAGGCCATGAATTCCTTGGCGCGCTTCTTGTTCTTGGCATCGGCGAAGATGACCGCCGTCTTGACCGCGGCGAGGTTGGTCATCTTGCTGCCGTCGGCCTTGAGCGGGAACTCGGCCGTGCGGATGTTGTCCTCGTAGTTCTTTTTGGCCTGCGCCCGCTGCTCGGCTGTGAGCGAGGGGTTGTTCATGTCGTCCATGTGCTTGCCGGCGATCGAGATCGTGGCGTTGTGCGTGGCGACGGTGGTGCGGTTGTGGAAGGCGACGTTGTTGTCCGGGTCGAGCCAGTTGACCGAGGACGGCGGCGTGCAGCCACGCTGGAAGATGTTGGCGTAGGACTTCACCGCCTCGACCATCGCCTTCTTGTTCTCGGGCTGGTCGAGCACGATCTTGCCGTTCTCGTCGACGACCTTGGCGTTATAGGCGTTGGCGAAGGTCAGGAAGGAGTAGAAGGTGTCGGAGGCGGCGATGCCCATCGGATGGCCAATGCCGTAGATGCGCTTGCCCTTGGCGCGCAGCGAACCCTGCACCTTGTCGCACCAGAAATCCCAGTAGCCGTTCCAGGTCTTCGGGATGTCGGCCTCCTTGAAGCCGGCCTCCTCTAGCATGTCCTTCCAGTAGGTGATGTGCATCATCTGCTGCTCGACCGGGAAGGCATAGTATGACTTCTTGCCGACCTTGCCGTTCATCAGGAAGGTGGTCGAGAGCGCCATCGGCTGGATCTCGGCCTTCAGCGGCTCGAGCACGTCCGAGACGTCCTCGAGCTTGCCGTCATAGGCCCATTTGCCGGTCGTGCGGAAATCATAGGTGGTGCAGAAGCCGACATCCGGTGGCGTGCCGGCATCGACGGCGCCAACCGACTTGGTGACGCAGTCCTCGGTCGCATAGAGCGAGAGCTCGACCTTGACGCCCGTGGCTTTCTGGAACTTGTCGACGACCGCCAGCAGCGCGTCGTCCTCGCCCTTGTAGAAGCCCTTGGTGAACCAGGCGGTCAGGACTTCCTGCCCCGAAGCCGTGCCGGACCAGCCTGCGAGAACCGCGGCCACAGCCGTTCCCAGGGCGAGATGACGAGCCAATTTCATCAGATAACCTCCCGTTTAAACCGTTTTAATCCGACGTTTTAATCGCCTTGCGGCGACCCTAGTCGAAAAACCCCGGAGGAAACAAGCCGGCCCGCCGGTCTCCAAATAGTATTTTTAATTCCGATCCAGGCGGGTCCGCGCGCCCACTTGCGGTCCGCTTTCACCGAACCGTCATCTGTACAGTCTACGCGCAACGCCATCTCGCAATCGCGATTCAGAGACGGAGAGTTCCATGCAGCGCAAGGCCTTGAACGCCTTCATCATTGCGGCCGGCCTTGCCGCCGCATCCGGCGCGCTCGCGGCCGAAGGCAAGCTCGTGCTCTACACCAGCCAGCCGAACACCGACGCCCAGCAGACGATCGACGCCTTCAAGGCGAAATACCCGAAGGTCGACGTCACCTTCGTCCGCGACGGAACGCCGCGCATCATGGCGAAGCTCAAGGCCGAGTTCGAGGCCGGCGCCCCGCAGGCCGACGTCCTCCTCATCGCCGATTCGGTGACGATGGAAGGCCTCAAGAAGGACGACCGGCTGCTCGCCCACGACAAGGCAGATGTCTCCGCCTATCCGGCCGGCGTCCATGATCCCAAGAAGATGTGGTTCGCGACGAAGCTGATCACCACCGGCATCGTCTACAACACCAAGGCGGCGATGAAGCCGACGAGCTGGGCGGATCTCGCCAAGCCGGAAGCCAAGAACCAGCTGGCGATGCCGAGCCCGCTGAACTCCGGCGCCGCGCTGATCCACACGATCACGCTGACGAGCAACCTGAAGGACGGCTGGAGCTTCTATGAGAAGCTGAAGGAGAACGGCACGCTGGCCGCCGGCGCCAATGGCGATATCCTGCGCCAGGTCGCCACCGGCGAGAAGCTCTACGGCATGATCGTCGACTTCATGCCGATCCGCGAGAAGGCCAAGGGCGCGCCGGTCGAGTTCGTGTTCCCGAGCGAGGGCGTCTCCGCCGTCAGCGAGCCGGTCGCGATCCTGAAGAGCACGAAGAATCCGGAAGCCGCCAAGGCCTTCATCGACTTCCTGCTGTCGAAGGACGGCCAGGAGCTCGCGCTGAAGCAGGGCTATGTCGCGGCCCATCCCGATGTCGCCCTCCCGGCCGGCTATCCCGCCCGCAGCGCGATCAAGCTGATGTCCTTCGACGCCGCCAAGGCGCTCGCCGACGAAGCCGCGGCGCGCAAGCGCTTCAGCTCGATCTTCGAGTAAGGTCGCTTCCATGCTAAAGGCGCCGGCGCCATGACGCTGGCCATCGACCGAAACACGAAGCGGGAGCCCGCGCTTGCGGCCCCGCCTCTGCTGCAGCTGCCGGACGGCCTCGGCCTGCCGGCACTCGTCGTCGCGGTCGCGCTGCTGCTCGGCGGGCTGCCCTTTTTCCGGCTCGTCGTGGCGGCCTTCGCTCCCGGCTGGCAATTCTCGCCGGACGCCGCCTTCGCCGAGATGGCGAGCCGTTCCGCCGTCGCAGCGACCTGGCATACGCTGGAAACCGCCTGCCTCTCCGCTCTCGGCGCTCTTTTGGTCGGGGGCATCGTCGCGCTGGCGCTCGGCGTGACCGATGTGCGCGGCAAGCGCCCCCTCGCCTTCTTCTTCGTCTTCTCGATGATGATCGCGCCGCAAGTGGCCGCGCTCGCATTCCTCAGCCTGTTCGCGCCGAATTCGCCGATCCTGTCGCTGATCGGCCTCGCGCCTGCGCCCGGCACGCCGAATCCGTTGCTTGGCCGTGGTGGCATCATCCTGGTGATGGCCCTGCACCATGCGCCGCTGGTCGCGATCACGCTCTGGACGGGGTTGCGCAGCATCCCGCAATCCCTGATCGAGGCAGCGCAGATGGAGGGTGCCTCGAACGCCACCATCACGGCGCGGATCGTCGTCCCGGTGCTGCGGCCGCAGATCATCGCCGCCGGGCTCATCGCCTTCGTCGCGGGCGTCGGCAATTTCGGCATCCCTGCCCTGCTCGGCCTGCCAGTGAACTATCT